>JAZGFN010000017.1:0-209427 GCA_036479695.1 Paracoccaceae bacterium | reverse complement strand
GACTGCGCATATTGCCGCCAGCATCGTAGGTGAACGTGCGGTCATAAGCGTTATTCGTGGTGTTATCGGCGTGGAGCAAACGGCCCGCGTAGTCATAAGAATAAGAGAAATCACCCTGGTCGTCGGTCGCAGAGGCGCTCGAAATCTGGCCGTTAGCCTGGTGGGTGTAGTCGGTGGAAAAGACGAGCGTATTGGCGCTGTCGCGCACCTCAATCCGGTCCATCCAGCCGCGGGCTGCGTTAAACGTATTATTAACTGTTGCGCCGTTAGCATAGGTTATCTGTGTGATTTGACCCCGCGCATTATGGCTGGTCGCCGTGATGTAACCGGGGATGGTTTTAAGGCGGCCCGATTGGTCGTAAGTGTAGGTGATGTTAAGGGTTTTGGTGGCTCCTGTGGCCGGGTCGTAACTGAGATTGCGGGCGGTGGCGTGGCCTGAGGGTGTGAAGGTAGTGACCTCGGTGATCAGGTTGCTATTGGTAGTGGTGGTGCGGCGCGCCAACTGGCCGTTCCAGGCGTAATCATAGGTGATTGTGCCTGTAGAGCTGGTCTGCGTGGTCATCTGCCCTTTGTTAAAATAGCCCGTGCGGGGCTGGTCATAGGTTGTGGTGATCGTGTCAACACTGGCGTTGACTGCGGTCACGGTTTTGGTGACGGGACGGTTGAGATTGTCATAGGTAAAGGCAATCGTCTGGCCACGCGCGTCGGTTTGGTTCAAAAGGTTGCCGCCTGTGTCATAGCTCATGGTCCATTGGCCCAGGTCGGGATCATTGGAAACCGTGCGCTGGCCGAGCTGGTTATAGGTATAGGCCCAAGTGGTGCCGTTGGGGTCTATGACCCCGGTTAAGCGGTCGGCGAGGTCGTGGGTGTAGGTAGTTGTGCGATAATCAGCCGCGCTACCTTCATCGGTTCCGCCAAAATCATACTGCTTTGTAAATAAGCTGCGCCCAAGACCATCACTTTGCGACAATGTTTGCCCGCAGACACTAGAGGTATCAGCGTCAAAGCATGTTTCTGTGTTGGCCTGAATTGCGGCTCGGTTGTTTTCAGTAATATATTGGACCTCATTGTGTGTATTGTCGGCATTAGTGGTGCGTAGCGGACGGTCAAGCCTGTCATAATTTGAGGATGTCCAAAGTGGGGTTTCACCTTGGCCCGGAATATATGGCGCACTGGTTGTGGCCGCATTGCCGCGCGCATCAAAGGTTTGTTCAACCACAATCCGGCTGCCTGAGGCACTATTCGCGCCAGTGCTGGCGGTTTTGTAGCTTTGCCCAAAGCCGTCAAAATAGCTGAGGGTTTGGCTGGTGCCTGTGTTTGATGCAGGTACAGACACGGCAATATGCTGCGCGGTGGGATCGCCAAAGCTGACGTAGGCGGTATTTTTATACCCGCCGCTGGCATAGTTCTGTGCAGTTTCGCGACAGAACACATCGTGGGTGAATGTCGTGGTCTGCCCGTTGATATCGGTTGTGCTTGTCGGTGCCTGACACCCTATATTCCACGCACTTTGCGCCACATGCCCGGCGGCATTGGTACTGCTGGTGCGGAACAGGTGTGTTGTCGCATCATATGTGTGGGTGGTCGTGTTGTTGTTGGCATCCGTCTCAGTCAGTAAGTTACCGTAA
This sequence comes from Paracoccaceae bacterium, assembly GCA_036479695.1. GTDB lineage: Bacteria > Pseudomonadota > Alphaproteobacteria > Rhodobacterales > Rhodobacteraceae > NORP23. Next base: position 207,799 of record JAZGFN010000017.1, on the reverse strand, counting down.
ACGTCATAACTCATGGTGCGCGTCGTGGTATAGCCACTGCCATCCCACTGTTTGAGCGCAGTTAAGTGCCCACGCCACGGGAAATTGGTAAAGGCCGGGCGGGTGTCGTAATAATACTGCTCACGTGAGATCCAGTCAGCGCTATTGTTTGACAAAACCGCGCTCGCCTGCACCTGTTTCCAGGCCGGGCGATCAACAATGAACTTGCCCGGTGACAGGTTCGGTGCATAGCCGATAAACGTGTGGCGCGTCGCCCCGGAGGCCAGTGTATACCCCAACTCCGATATCCGCGTTGGCTGGTTGTAGACGTTATAGTCATACGTTGTGCGAGTTTCGACTTTGTCGCTGCCGTAAACAGATTGCGAGGCATCCATCACCTTTTGTATCCGGTAAGGGCGCTGATCATTGCGTTGGGTAAAGAAACTGCGTTGCAGCGAGAGGCGGGTTTCAGTACCGTCGGCAATCTCGCTAAAGCGTTCTGTCGCCAAAACCGTGCCATATCCGGCGGGCGTCACGCTGTAGGTTGTACGTACTTTAATCGCATCCGCCTCCCCGGAAAGTGCGGGCAGTTTCACTGTCACATGCTCAAACCCGGAAAAACGTCGCAATTCCTGTATCCAGTATTGCACACCGTAGGAGTATTCAAACACCCGGCTATCCCCACGCCCGTTTTCGCGCGTAAGACTTGCCACGACCTGCTGAACCCCTGGGAATTTCTGACTTGGTGCCATCTTGAGTGGGGGTGAACCAACAAGGCTGGGAGGACACCCCGGACAGCGCATGGCTTCACTTGAGGAATAAGTCACCACAATATCCCCATCTGCATTAGCCGTCGTAGACCCATAAGCCACCGTAATCGCCTCGCCCTCAGACGTAGAAACCCCGGTCATAAGGTTCGGGGAATGCGCAGGGCCGAAGTAGATGGAGGCGCTATGTGCGGGGCCATCATCGTTATCGCTTACAAAATCAAAACGACCGTCGCCGTTAAAATCCCCGACACCGACATAATCAGGAACCCACCTGCCATTTCGATTGCTTGCTCGCACAAACGAATGACCGGTAGAAAGATATACCCGCGCTCTTAATGAATCACGAGGATTGTCCCCGTTTTGCGTTGCTGTTGAATATCCATTATGAATAATAAGGTCCCCAAGGCCATCATCATTTACGTCAACTATAGAATTTTTGGCTGGCCCGTAATTATTTTCCTTGAAATTAAACACACTTGAGGCGGCCAGCCAGGTTGTGGAATTGGAGAATCTTATTCCATTTGAAAGCCGAACGTTAACATAATCCACACCACTTCGTCTGTGTTCAATTCTGTCAGTGTGACCATCTCCATTAACATCACCATAAAAGTAGGCCCAGCCACTCTGAGACTCAGGTAATTCATTATCATCGTTAGAAGATGTATATCCACCGGGAATGGCGAGTGCTAAATGCCGGTCGCCGTCACCATGCTCACCACCAATCAAGTCACTTATTCCGTCGCCGTTGATGTCGATTACTGCTGTAATATACTCCAGATCAATGCCATTCGGTTGGGTTGGCTTGGAATGTATGCCTGTATCATCAATATCAGATAAATACGGGATATTATTATTGAAGCCGTGAATCCCAAAAAACGCCTCAGCCCCTGCATCCCGATCAAAATTCCCAAATGATCTTGGTGCAGTTCTTCGTATGCTGTTTGAACTTGAAGGCATTGTGAATAACGGCAACAGATTCTGTAAATCATACCCAGCATTGCTCTGTAGGTTTACAGAGCCATTATTTTTGAAGCTCTCGTTCGTATGAATTAGCATATGTTGCACACCAGCATCAGTTTGATAGATGCCCGCAATTGAAGGGGATGCAGGACAGCCTCTATCTGCACAACCGCGCACAAGTTTTGGGAGGGGAATTGACAAAGTTTCTGATAAACCTCCAGAAGCATCAAATTTATACCATCCACTTGGAGTCGTATATTTATACTGGTGGTTTAAGTCGCCCCCACTTACATATGTCCTATAGGAATCAACCTCTGGGGAGAATATTTCGTCAATCCCGTTATTATCAAAATCCGCAATCACTGTTGTATCATCAACATTCATGCTGAGAAAGTCTGTCTTGGAAAAAGCAAAACTATCATAGCTATAAGTGAACCTAGTTGGGGGTAAAATAGAAGTGCCACCGGCAATCCCCCCATCTGTCAGCACGTAGTCTGATCCATATTCCATCACCCATTTTAAAGTATGACGATCTGTATCTGAAGTCCGTTTATAGATAAATCTATACGCCCGTATCGGCCCGTCCGTGCTCTCAACCGTGATTGCCGTTAGGATGTGATGCTGTTTACCGATCAACGAGGTGCCGGTTGCGTAGGTAATATCGTACCCACGATCGCTGTAGTGGAATTTCACCGTGTAGGGACCATAGGCGATCTGTCGGATACGCGCGGCAAAACCCTCGGATTCGGGGTTGAAATAATAGGTGTATTTTGCAGTTGCGCGCCCTGATGGCTGTTGTGAATTACGCACCTCATCCAGCAAGAATTTTGTGAATTTGGTTAACCTATTTGCAGCCTGCACGTTTGAATGCGGCACACCCATCACATGCGGGTGGCTGTAGACATATTTCAGGCCATCGCCGGGGTACATTTTCCAATGTTGTGTTGCCCAGTTATAACGTCGGAAATCCTCGTTCAGTGTAGAATGTGTCCCACCGCCTGAGCAACTTGCCGTTTCTGCCTCAACTTTCCAATCATTTGGGTAACTGCGTTTTGTCCAAGCCGCACAGGCCAAAAGCTCTGTACCATCAATTGTGTAAATATCCTTGCTATCCTCATAAAACGGCGAGCCGCCCCCCGGTGAGACCCGTTCAATACGCCCCAGGCCGCCCAGCCGCCAACCGATGCCGAGCAGGTTATCCTCGGTGCCGTGCGCCTTGTTGGTTGAGGAATAGTTCAGCGAAATCCCCGGCTCCACGCCGTGGTATGCTGGCACATTAATATTGATGCTATAACCAAACGCACCGTTAGAACTGACGTCCTGCGGAACGATCTGCGTCGCCTCAGGCACCGCATCCCCATTCCCGTCTGCTTGTGTTGAAAACCCTAAAATACATGTTGCGAAAAATACACCAAAGCCAAGCAGAAAACGCATGCTAAAATCCTAATCGTTGAAATATATGGAAAAAATACTGCACGAGATAAAATACCTTAACAAAAGGTTAATAAACCTTAGCGTGAAATTCAAGAAGTTTTATGGGGTAAATTAAAATACATCTTGTGGTTGTTTATTGAATTTGTATGCGGCTTAAATATGGGGTGTTTTATGCTTTGGTTTGTACAGGCCGGGCTATATGTGCCCGGCCTGATATCATTCAGTTAGCCCAGGTGGTAAAACCGATTTCCATGGTGCCGGGGCTTGCGCCTGCTGCTGTGTTCACGCGGAACTGCGATATGCGGCCCTCGTCGGTTTTTACGCAGACATACATGCCTTCGCGAAACAGCTCTAATGGCAACGGGCCGCTGGTATAGCCTGCAAGGTTTCTGCACCCGGCAAGGTTGATTGAGCGGTTGCCGGCAAGTGCTATTTGCGCACCGTTCACCGGCTCCAGGAACCGTTGGGTTTTAGTTGCCGCGTGGAAGAATATATCCGCACCAGCCCGCCCGCCGGTCGTGCCGTTATCAAGATCCATCATCCAGGTTTGTTTCAGCGAGATCAGCCCTGTGCGATACGTTTGCGGCGCCACAACTCCGCCAGAGGCACAGCTAAACCCGGTGGCGTCTGCCGTGCAATCCATGCCCACAGGCGCTTTCATCAGCACGAATACGCTTTGACCGTAAGCCCAATACCCGCACATCAGCGTCGCATCACCGCCAACATTGCCAAGTTTGGTTTCCTGAAGGCGGCCGACCTGCGGAGTTTGCCACCAGCCACTGGGCAAAGGCGATGTGATTTCGGTGCGGGCTTTATCCAGCGGACATTCAATCCGCACAGCCGCTGCATGTGCAACCGTGCCGCCAAACAGCCCGGTAAACAAAACAATGGTCCCAAGTTTTTTCAGTCGTTTAAGCATCTTATCCTCCTAAAAGTACGTGTTTTGGGTGATAGTTACAGTCCCAACCGCCATGCTATAGATAAAACCCCTGAGCCGTGTGGGAATAATCACAGATCAGCGCTTTTCATCCTAGAAAGGCAACAGCCGCAAACCTCAGAGGGTCGCGGCCACAACAGTATCTGCGACTGGATTCTCTAACGGCACAGGAACATTGGCACTGATTTTAACCTTGATATGCTCGATTAAATCAAATTGCCCGCAACATTTTCCGTTGAAACCTTTGTCATATTTATCCGCGATAAAACGATCATGCGGGCAGCCGCCGTTACACATCTTAAAATTTGAACATTGTTTCAACTTGGTAACACGCCGCTCTTCCAGAGCAACCAGCCCCTGTATTTTCTGGCTTTCTTTTATGTCTTGGAAATCGTGCTCGATAATATTGCCGAGGTTATATTCCGCCAGCCCGACGTATTTGTCGCAATGATAGACATCGCCGCTGGCCTCAATGTGGAAATTTTCGCCAATGCAGTTACCTGCCAACGTGCAGACCTGCGGATTGCCGCCCATCGCTGAACGCATCAGGCCCTCAATCTCACGGATTTTCACATCCGGGTCATCAAGCGCGAACCAATAGTCGAAAATCCCCTTCATGAAATCAGCGTAATCCTCCATCGGGAAAAAATCCGTCGCCTGGCTCTCGCCTGTTGCTTCGCCGGGGATATTATCTGGTACGGCAGGCAGAAATGAGAAATTATTCACACCCAAATCATGCACAATAAAATCAAAGATTTCTTTGGGCGTAAGGGATTTGGTATTATCGTTTAGCACCATTAAAATCCCGAAACCAATATCGTATTCCTTTAACATATCAATGTTTTTCTTGATATCCTGAAAACTGCCCAAACCCGACGCATAACTGCGGTTCTGGTTATGCAGCTTTTCCGGCCCATCGATGCTGACACCAACCGTGAACTTGTTACGTTTCAAAAAATCACACCACTCGGGGGTCAACAACGTTCCATTGGTTTGGATAGAGTTGATGACATATTGGCCGGGCTGAAGGAACCGTTCCTGCAAAGACATCGCTTTTTTAAAGAAATCCATGCCTAGCAAAAAAGGCTCTCCGCCGTGCCAAATGAAATTCACGACCCGCTGGTTTTTATGGTGCAATGCCTTGGCGGTAAGGCTTGCCAGAACCTCAAAATCCATGGGCCGACCGCGCGCGCGCCAATCGTGGCAATACGAACACCGCAAATTACATTTCCGTGTAGTTTTTATAATCAAATTCAATGAGCCGCTCATGATATGCTCCCCTAAAGTTGGTTGTGGGGGCCCCGTTTAAGGAGGCCCCGGTACAAAGTGATTTACCGGGCTAATTTTCCCAAACGGTTCATTAGCTGGATTTCTGAATCGTCAAAGGTAACGCGGTCAGCGAATTCCTCAAAACGATAGAGCGGGCTGTCGCGGAAAATAATCCCGCCGCCGAAACGGACCCAGATACGTATCCAGATGCGCAGCCAAAACACCAGACTTTGAAGCTGTGCGGTGAAATCTTCGACCGCACGGCCCTCAATGTCCGTTTTCACTTTGCCCGCCAATTGCGCAGGAACCAGATCACCTTTACGGATAGCAAGTTCCATATCAGGCTCACCTATTTCTGCGCCCCGCTTGTCCTGGGCCACTGCATTGGCGACTTCTTTTATAAGACGGCTACCGATATCGTTAATGGCGCTTTTATCCTTTGCCATTTCTTCAAGAGCCTTGACGGTCTGTTCAAATTTTCCAGATGCCATGTCTTTTCTCCCTAAGTTAGGTTAAAATTCAGACGCGCCCCTCATAGACGCGGCCGAAATCTAAATTTAAGGGGATTCCAGAATAGCTCAGTGACATAACACACGTTATGGATTATTATTATTTATTAATACACCCATAACGTGTGTTACGCATTTATCACTTTTCATTGGGATATGGTGGGGGTAGATAATGCGCATCCGCCTAAAATCAGGAGAAACCCCGTGGGATATAGAATCGTTGTCGTTGGCGCCACTGGCAATGTGGGCCGTGAAATACTGAACATTCTGGATGAGCGGGAATTCCCCGTGGATGAGATCGCCGTGCTGGCGTCGCGTCGCTCATTGGGTACGGAATGCGGGTTTGGCGACAAAATTCTAAAAACCAGTGATCTCGACACGTTTGATTTCACCGGCTGGGATATGGCCCTGTTTGCCGTAGGTTCCGAAGCGGCCAAACAATACGCGCCAAGGGCTGCCAAGGCGGGTTGTGTGGTGATCGATAATTCCTCGCTTTATCGTTATGACTCCGCGGTGCCGCTGATCGTACCCGAGGTAAATCCCGATGCCATCATGAAGTATTCCAACAAAAACATCATCGCCAACCCCAATTGTTCGACCGCACAGATGGTGGTGGCGCTAAAACCCCTGCACGACCGCGCGACAATCAAACGGGTGGTGGTTTCAACCTATCAGTCGGTATCTGGCGGTGGCAAAGAAGCCATGGATGAATTATGGATGCAAACCAAAGGCATGTATGTGCCGGGCCAGGAACGCGATCCGTCAATTTTCACCAAGCAAATCGCCTTTAATGTCATTCCGCATATCGACGAATTCATGGACAGCGGCGAAACCCGCGAGGAATGGAAAATGGTCGCCGAAACCAAGAAAATCGTTGATCCAAAGATCAAAGTCACTGCCACCTGCGTGCGTGTGCCGGTGTTCGTGGGCCACTCCGAAGCGGTAAATATCGAGTTTGAGGATTTCTTGGACGAAGACGAAGCGCGCGACATCCTGCGCGAAGCTCCGGGCATTCTGGTGGTCGATAAACGCGAAGACGGCGGCTATACCACTCCGGTAGAATGCGTCGGCGATTACGCTACCTTTGTCAGCCGCATCCGCCAGGATCCCACCATCGAAAACGGCCTGAACCTGTGGTGCGTATCGGACAACCTGCGCAAAGGTGCCGCCCTAAACACCGTACAAATCGCCGAACTGCTGGGGCGACGGGTGTTAAAGAAGGGGTGAGTAAGATTTCAATGTCTAATACAAAATGCATGTACATGTAATAGATCACGCGCGTTGACTTTTTAATCTAACCTAGAATCACCTTCGTAAAATAGATGGAATCTGTCGCTTTCTAGTTTTAACCTCTATGTCAGATCACTATAAATCGTATATCTAAGACATTGTAATACAACATAAAGTGTGGTGTAGTTTTTTTGGATTCGACTCCACTCTCTCATTATGATAAAAATGTAACCCATAATTATAGTCTAACCGATTGTGACTATCCTTCGGTAAAGGGTAAAATAAGAAAGCCAGACCGTAAAAACGATCTGACTTTCCAATTATAGGTAGTCAATCACAGGGCCGAGACCACGCAGAAAACTCTCCTAAGCAAAGAGATCCTTGCATTTTTTCTGGCCCTGTTCAAGTTCATTTTTGAAAAGGAGCGAGCAAATGCCCGCATACTATGTAAATAAAACTGTGCAGCAAAATGGTGACCATGAGGTTCATACAGATGGCTGCCCGCATCCCGCTGAAATCCACAACCAGCTTACATTGGGAAATCACATCGACTGTCATAGCGCTGTACGCGCTGCAAAGTTGATCTACCCAACAGCAAACGGGTGTTCCTATTGCTCAAACCCTTGCCATACAACATGAGGAGTAAAAGTCATGGCTACCAACCCACCGAAAGGTGACGGGCATCGCAATGGCGCGGTGCGCGAGCGTTCACAAACCAAAACCCCATCAGGGCATTATGTTAAGCGTGATGCTAATACGGGCAGGTTTATGGATGTAAAAACTTCTAGCAAGACGCCCTTCAAGGGCGTTCGAAAAGAAAAATAAACTCTGGAGAGGCGTTAGCGCCTCTCCATATAAAGAAAACCATTGGGGGTTGAGGAGTGATTTCTGACGTTTGTGGGGCCAACTACATCCCCTTAACACTAGCCGTCACATAATTCACGGACATGTCCCGCGTTGAGATCGACCAGGACCATGTTAGCGGGTTGAACACGAAACCCTTGCGATCCATGGGGGTCAGGCCTGCATCTGTGATCAGTGTGAACAGCTCATCGGGGGTGATGAACTTTTGCCACTCATGCGTACCGCGTGGCAGCCAGCGCATGATTACCTCGGCGCCAATAATCGCCATTGCATAGCTTTTGGCGTTGCGATTAAGGGTCGAGCACAGCATCAGCCCCCCCGGTTTCAGCAGGTTTTCGCACGTGGTTAAAAAGGCCAGCGGGTTGGCGACATGTTCGACCACCTCCATGTTCAGGATGATGTCAAATTGTTCGCCCGCTACGACCAGGTCCTCGGCCGTTACGCAACGATAGTCGATTTCAAGGCCGGATTGTTTGGCGTGCAGTGCCGCCACCTTGGTATTTCCAGCCGCCGGGTCGGCCCCGATTACAGTCGCGCCAAGACGTGCCATGGGTTCTGACAATAGCCCGCCCCCACAACCGATATCCAGCAGACGCAGGTCTTTGAACGGGTTCGCAGCAACCGAATTTCGCCCGAATTTCTCACGTATTTGCGCCACGATATATTCCAGCCGCACCGGGTTCATTTCATGCAGCGGTTTGAATTTCCCCTCAGGGTCCCACCACTCGGCGGCCATGGCCTCAAATTTTGCAATCTCTGCGGGGTCGATGCTCAAATTTGTTTGCGTTGCGCTCATCTTTTCTACCTGCCATGGTTAGGGACACCTAACTAATAGAGCAAAAATGTTAGAACATGCGAGCCAAAAAGACGCCACGCCACGTCGCAGCCTTTTCCCGCCGCGGGAACCGTACCACCACCAAATGTTGGCGGTATCCGGTGGACATACACTATATGTAGAACAATGCGGGCGGCCAGATGGCATCCCGGTTGTCGTTTTACATGGTGGTCCGGGGGGTGGATGCAGCCCGGCGATGCGGCGGTTCTTTGATCCGGGCCGTTATCGCGTGATTCTTTTTGACCAGCGTGGCTGTGGGCGATCGGCCCCGCATGCCAGTATTGAGCACAATACCACATGGGATCTGGTGGCTGATATTGAGGTGATCCGCGCCGGGCTCGGCATCGAAAAATGGGTGGTATTTGGCGGATCATGGGGCGCAACCCTGTCGCTTTTATACGCCCAGACCCACCCCGCCCGGGTGCAAGCGCTGGTTTTACGCGGCATTTTCACAATGACACGCGCCGAGCTACACTGGTTTTACGGCGGCGGTGCCGGACAGTTCTGGCCCGAAGCCTGGGCCGCGTTTTCAGGCATGGTCCCGCCCGAAGAGCGCCATGATTTGATCGCCGCCTACCACGCCCGCCTGTTTGGCGCAGTAGAATCCGATATTGTACGGTTCTCAAGGGCCTGGGCATCATGGGAAAATACGCTGGCGACGCTTGATTCATCAGGCAAATCCGCGCCGACATCAGCCTATTACGCCCGAGCATTCGCACGTATTGAAAACCACTATTTCAGCAATAATGGCTTTTTGCGTGACGGTCAGATCATGCAGGATATGGATAAAATCAAACATATTCCCGGGCATATCGTGCAGGGCCGCTATGACATGATCTGCCCGCCCCATACCGCGCATGCGTTGCACAAGGCGTGGCCAAACTCGACGCTGCGACTGGTGCGCGCCGGGCACGCAATGTCTGAACCGGCTGTTGCTGCTGAACTGGTGGGCACGATGAATGCGCTGGATGTTACCATATGAAAATACTGCGATTTGCCTTTGTTATATTAATGATTTTTGGGTTGGCATATTTGGCAAACATCGCTGGTGACTGGATCAACCAGCGCCTGAAAATGGAGATAACTCCACAAAACGAGAGCCTTATTTTCGGCGTAACTGTTCTGGCGATTATTCTTTATGCATTGCTGATTGCCCTGCCATTCGTCCCCGGCGTCGAGATCGGAATCGGCTTGGTAGTGATGTTTGGCACCAGCATGGCAATACCCGTCTATATATCAACAGTTATCGGATTGTGTCTGGGGTTCACGCTCGGGCGGTTGGTGCCAGAGCGGATCATTTGCGGGTGTTTCGATTTTCTCGGCCTGGCGCGCATCAGCCGTATGTTGCGTGAAATGAACGCAAAGCCCGTGGCTGAACGCATGCAGATGCTAACCACCCACGCCCCCAGCCGCATCCTGCCGTTTTTGTTGCGCAACCGCTATATCGCCATCGCGGTGGCGTTTAATATTCCCGGCAGTTCGGTAATTGGCGGGGGTGGTGGAATATCATTTATGGCCGGGGCCAGCCGCCTGTTTGGTTTCCCTTTATTCTTGCTTTCGGTACTTATCGGCGTCGCCCCCGTGCCGATACTGGTGCTGATATTCGGGCCATCGGTATTTGGCTAAAACCCCGCCGCCAGCCGCGCACCCTGATCAATCGCGCGTTTCGCGTCAAGTTCAGCCGCCACATCCGCCCCGCCGATGATATGCGCCGGGATGCCCTTGGCAATAAGGTCATCCGCAAGGCTGCGTTCAGGGATTTGGCCCGCGCACAGCACGATTGTGTCCACCACAAGAAGTCGTGGATTTTCACGCGCCTCGCCCGTTGAAACCCTCAGCCCATCGCGCGTGATTTCTTCGTAATTCACGCCTCCCAGCATCTCGACCCCCTTCATCGCCAGCGCCGCGCGGTGAATCCAGCCGGTGGTTTTGCCCAGACCCTTGCCCAGTTTTTGCGCCTTGCGTTGCAACAGCGTAACCTCTCTTGCCGGCACTTCGGGCTGCGGACCGTTGAGCGCCAGCCCCCCCGCAGTCAGGGCAGGATCACCAATGCCCCATTCGGTTTTCCATTCCTTAAGGTTCAGCGTCGGGCTTGCACCGGTTTGTGTCAGGAATTCCGCAACATCAAAACCAATCCCACCAGCCCCGATGATCGCCACACGCGCACCTACATTCGCATTATTGCGCAAAACATCGATATAATTAACGACATTTGGCAGATCCTGCCCTTTGATCTGTGGATCACGCGGCGTGACACCAGTGGCGATAACGATCTGATCGAACCCCGTTAATCCGTCCGCTGTGATGCGTTTGTTAAGGTGCACGGTGACGCCGTGGACCTCTAGCATGCGGGTATAATAGGCAACCAGACCGTGGAATTCCTCTTTGCCCGGGATGGTTTTGGCCATGTTCAACTGCCCGCCAACCTGATCGGCTGCATCAAAAAGCGTAACCGCATGCCCGCGCTCAGCCGCAACCAGCGCTGTGGACAGGCCCGCTGGCCCGGCGCCGACAATGGCGATGGTTATCGGGGTGGTGGTCGGGGTGTATTTCAGCTCAACCTCAAAACAAGCACGCGGATTGACCAGACAGGTAGAGGTTTTCATGGCAAATGTGTGATCAAGACAGGCCTGATTGCAAGCAATGCACGGCGCGATCTGGTCTGCCTTGCCGACGGCGGCTTTGGCAACAAACTGGCTGTCAGCCAGAAACGGGCGCGCCATCGACACCATGTCAGCCCCGCCATCCGCCAAAATACTTTCCGCCACTTCAGGCGTGTTAATCCGGTTTGAGGCAATGACCGGGATCGCGACCTCACCCATCAGCCGTTTTGTCAGCCAGCTAAACGCCGCGCGCGGAACGGAGGTGGCGATGGTTGGCACCCGCGCCTCATGCCAGCCAATGCCGGTATTAAGGATTGTGGCGCCGGCAGTTTCAATGGCCTTGGCCAGCATGACAACCTCATCCCAGGTAGAGCCATCAGGGATCAGATCAATGATGGACAGACGGTAAATAATGATGAACCCGGGGCCAACAGCAGCCCGAATACGGGTCACAACCTCAACTGGCAGACGCATACGATTGGCATAGCGGCCACCCCACTCATCACTGCGTTTATTGGTGTGGGTCACCAGAAATTCATTCAGAAAATACCCCTCCGAGCCCATAATTTCAACGCCGTCATACCCCGCCTGCTGTGCGCGCCTGGCCGAAACCACGAAATCGTTGATCTGCTTTTCGATGCCCTCACCGTCCAGCTCGGCAGGGGGAAAGGGCGAGATTGGTGATTTAATCGCTGAGGGGGCGACCGCGTGGTGATTATAGGCATAACGCCCGGCGTGCAGGATTTGCATGGCAATTTTACCGCCCTCAGCATGTACCCGGTCCGTCACAACCTTGTGGTTGGCAATGTCCTGATCATTAAATAACCCCGCCGCACCGGGCAAAACGCCGCCCTCAATATTGGGGGCCATACCGCCGGTAACCATCAGCCCAACACCGCCCGCCGCGCGTTCGCCGAAATATTCCGCAATACGGTCCCAATCACCCAATTCCTCAAGATTTGTGTGCATTGATCCCATCAAAACGCGGTTTTTAAGGGTCGTAAAGCCCAAATCAAGTGGGGCGAGCATATGGGGGTAGCTGGGCATAATTGTCTCCGTCATTTTTGGCAAGGGTGCCAAATTATCTTACCGGATGAAGGCTCCGCACTCCACACCGAGGTTTTCAAATACGCATCCATTTATGTTCAACGCACCCACAAGCTTAATGAATGTTGTTTTGTGCCAAACATGCCTATAAAACAAAGACAAAGCAATATATTTTGAATGGGTAGGGCGCGTAATGCATAATCAAGAACAGGCAAAACCAAGCCTGAAAATATTTTTAATTGTCTATTTGGTGATCGTTCTTTTGCTTTTGCAACGCATGCCGCCAATTTCAGATATAAGCTGGATGTTGAACAATGACGATGCCATGCGGCTGGTGCAGGTGCGTGATTTTATGGCCGGGCAGGGATGGTTTGATTTGACGCAATACAGGTTGGGGCTTGAGGGCGGCTCCTCAATGCATTGGTCACGCCTGATTGATCTGCCGATTGCTGCATTAATTTGGATTTTCGCAATTTTTCTACCCATAGCCAGTGCAGAAACGGCGACGATGATTGTATGGCCGCTTGCTTTGGCGGGGGTGGTGTTATGGGTTATGCAGCGTGCGATTGTCAGCTTTGGCGGGAAAAGTGCCGAGATTTTCGGGGTGATTTTCATGGTGCTAGCAATTTCTGTCAGCAAGAAATTCGAGCCCGGATCGTTGGATCACCATAATGTTCAACTGGTCATGGTTGCCGTCACGCTGATGGCTATGATGTCCGCTAATCGCGGGATGAAGGTAGGCGTAATCGCTGGGCTAAGCAGCGCATTTGGCCTGACAATCGGGTTAGAGGTTTTACTGTTTGTGGCAACAGTCAGTCTGTTTGTCGCCCTAAAGTGGGTATGGGTTGGCAAGCCTGCGCAGCGTGAAACCACCGGGTTTTCACTGGCATTTGGTGTGGGTCTTCTGATGGCAATGCTGATCATACAGCCGGATTTCTCAGGCAGCGCGTTTCGCTGTGATGCGCTGGGGTTTGATCTGGTTCTGCCAGCTGTAATTGGTGCGCTCGGCCTGTCAATGATCGCACGGATAAGCGGTGACGCCCCTTTCATATGGCGTGTTTTATGGGTGTTGGTGTTGGGTGTGGTTGTATTGCTGAGTGCCCGGTTTTTTGCCCCTGCATGCCTGTCTAACCCGTTTGATCCGTTATACCCCGATGTCGCGCGCCAATGGCTTGGTCGGATATCCGAGGCGCAAACCTTGTTGCACAGTGTGAAAAGCGACGGTAAGAATTTCGGGCTTTTGTTTGTGCCTCTTGTCGTTGTTATCTACACTATTATTTTGGCGCGCGATAAAACTAAAACTGCGCAGGCAGTTATGCTTGGGATGGTGATCGCGGCGGCATATGCCATGACGTTATACCAGATACGCGGGCTGTATTTCATGTTGATGCTGTGTGCATTGCCTATTTCGGCGATTTTGGGGATGCTTTACGCGCGCTACAAAATATCTGAATCCTTGCGGGCCGGAGTGTTTGTTATAGTGGTATTGTTGATTTCGATTCCGGATATGTGGTCGGCGGTTTATTTAAGTATCAAACGGTTAACGCAGCCACCAACACAAATGACAAATACCGTTGATTTGAATAATAAGGGCCGGCTAAGCGGTTGTTTTTCACCCGATGCCACAAAGGTTTTGGCCGGGCTGCCCGCAGGAATGGTGATTGCGGGCACGGATCTTGGCGCGGGGTTCATGAACGTAACCCCGCACCGTGTTTTGGGGGCAAACTTTCATCGCGGGCAAGATGGTATTCTGGCTGGATTGCAATTCGCCTGGGCTGATCTTACAGCAGCTGAGGGGATGTTGCGCGAATGGCGTGCGGATTACGTGGTTTTTTGCCAGAATGACTGGCTGCCAATGCGTATAAGCTACAATAACCCGCCGGGGATTTGGCCGCATTTGTATCACAACGATATACCGGGTTTCCTTAGCCGGATTTCAGAAAATCCCGACGATATGCTACAGGTTTTCGCATTTACCCAAAAAGAGGAGCAATAAATTGGCCGCATCATCCTTGCCCATCGCCGTCTGGATCGGGTTAATCCTGACGCCGGTTACAATCTCAATCGGGCAAATATTGTTCAAACTGGTCAGCGGCGGAATTGAAGAATTCAGCATCGCGACCGTGGCAAGGCTGGCCCTCGATCCGTTGTTTATCCTGGCTATCAGCATCTATGCCGCCGCGACTATCCTGTGGATATTCGTGTTGCGCGCGGTGCCGTTATCCATCGCATATTCATTCATGGGCATCACATATATGACCGTGCCGGTATTGTCCGCGCTGTTCTTGAATGAGACTTTAAGCCTGCGCAGTTTTATCGGCGCGGCCTTGATAATCAGTGGGGTTTTGGTGGTTAACAGCTAATCCGCCAGCCCCAAAACATCCAGCATCGTATATTCCCCCGGCTTTTGCCCCTGCCCCCAAAGTGCCGCCTTGATGGCGCCGCGCGCGAACAGCATCCGGTCGCTAGCGATGTGTTTCAGAGTTATGCGTTCGCCAGCTCCGGCAAAAATTACCTCGTGTTCGCCGATCACATCACCACCCCGCAGAGCGCTAAAACCAATATCACCCGCCTTACGCGCGCCGGTCTGCCCATCGCGCCCACTATCCTTGACAGCATCAAGATCAACGCCCCGCCCCGCAGCAGCGGCTTTGCCCAGCATCAAGGCAGTGCCAGAGGGCGCATCGACCTTGTGACGGTGGTGCATCTCAACAATTTCAATATCAAAATCCATATCGAGCGCGGCAGCCATCTGCCGTGTAAACTGCATTAATAAATTCACCCCGAGGCTCATATTTCCCGCCCGCACAACCACCGCATGACGTGCCGCGGCTGCGATTTTTGCAAGATCACCCTCGGTCAGACCTGTGGTGCCGATAACATGGGTAAGGCGGGCTTGTGCGGCCAACTCACTATGGGCGATTGTGGCGGCGGGGTTGGTGAAATCCATAACCGCAGCCGCTTGGGCAAAAACCTCCAGCGGGTCATCGTTAACGATTATGCCGTTTGGCGTGCCGCCCATACATTCGCCCAGATCACGCCCGATCCAGTCATGCCCTGTGCGCGCCGTCACGCCTGAAATATGCGCGTCCGGGTTTTCATCAACACCACGCACCAACATCTGGCCCATCCGCCCCGAGACGCCAAGGATTGCAATGCCAATTGTGTTGCTCATACTCATTCCTATCTGTGTTACAACAACTTTAACGGTGAATTTGCCGGATGCAAAGGGCAGACTGGCTTGACACCAAAGGATAACAAAGGGATTAGGGGCCATGGCTAAGAAAAAATTCCAAACTGGCGGCGCGCCGTCGCAACGGCAATTGCGCGTGGCTGAATTGATCCGCCGCGCGCTTGCGGATATTTTCCTGCGCGGTGATCTGCATGACCCCGATCTGGCGCATGTCTCTGTGACGGTCGGCGAGGTCCGCATCACCCCCGATCTGCGCCAGGCCGTGATCTTTGTGCTGCCTTTGGGGGGCATAAATACCGATCACGTGGTCGAGGTGATGAACCGCAACAAAGGCGAGGTTCGCCACCTTATCAACAAGGCGCTGGCGCTTAGGCACTCGCCCGATTTGAAATTTCTGCCCGATCGCAGTTTTGATCAGATGGATGAAACCCAACGTCTGCTGGATTTGCCAAACGTGCGGCGCGACATTAAAAATACCGAGGACGAGTAGCGCGCGATGTTTGATCGCTTAAAAGCCCGGTTTCGCAAAACCCTGCCCAAAGGTCGCCGCCCGGCTGAGCGCATGATCACCCTGAAACGCGCCGGGATTTACTATCTGCCAATCGCCAAAAGCGGCAGCACATATGTGAAAAACCTGTTTTACTACCTCGATAAAGGCCAGCAACACCTGTCTGGCAATGAGATCCACGGCGCTGATGTTTTAGTGCGTGCGCGCGCCAAAGACGTCGATAAAATCCGCCAATCTGGTTATGCGTTTGCGGTGATCCGTGATCCGGTGGACCGGTTTCTATCGCTCTATTTTGATAAAATATATGGCGATGGTCCCCGCAATTTCCCCCATTACCGCGATATGTTCGCCGCCGAAATCGGGCTGGATCTGACACGCGGGCTGAATGCAGAGGCGCATCGGGAAAACTGCCAGCGTCTGATTGACTGGATCGGCAAAAACCTGTCCTTTTTAACCGAAAAACCTGTAAACCCTCACTGGCGCCCGCAAGCTAACCGCCTAAAACGGGTGGCTTCGCTCGATTTAACATACCTGACCCTTGATGGGTTGGATTGGCAATTACCGCTGTTTTTAGGCGATGTTCTGCCCGACATTCGCACAGCAATGCGCGCCGTGACCTTCAAGAATGAGGCCTCCTGGCCCGTTACCCGTGATCAGGTTTTGAACACCGGTTTGCGCAATAAAATCGAAACGCTTTACGCCGCAGACAAACGTATTTATCAAGAAACAACACAGAAATGGCAAGCGTGGGCGCAAAGCGATACCGCCAGCGAGGCTACGCATTTACGCGTGCTTAGCGCTGAAACTACGCCGTTGAATTGCATTGTGACGCTCAAGGCTGGCTGCACATATCTCAAGAATTTGCTCTATGTTCTTGATCACGGCGCGCCCCATCCCGACCCTTTGCGTATTCACGGCAGCAACGCGGTTAAACGGCAAAACCTGACGCAGAAACAACTGGAAAATGGTATCAGTTTCTTTGTTGTGCGCGAACCTGCCGATCGTTTTTTATCACTCTATTTTGATAAGGTTTATGGCACCGGGCCGCAGGCATTTTCATGGATTGCCAAGCGATTGCAGGCCAAACGCGGGTTTGTCAGCGGGGATAATATTTCCCTTGCGGCACATCAGAAAAATTGTAACGCCCTTTTGGGGTACCTCGAACATAAGTTTGCGCATCAGGATATCGCGGTCCTAAATCCCCATTGGCGCCCACAAATCGAGGTCGCCAAGCGCGCCGCATCTTTTGGCCTGAATCCGCTGTTATTGGAAAACTTAGAGCAGCAGTTATTGCAAATTGCCGAAGCGCGCATTCCAAATCTGGCGGCCGCTATGAAAATGGTGCCTGTCAAAAATGAATCCCGACGCCCCTTTTCCAACTCTGAAATCCTGACCCCTGAAATATCACGGCGTATCACGGCGCTTTATGGCGATGATTTTGCCTTATATGAGCGCATCAAAAACGGCTGGGCCAAATCCGGCCAACCTCCGAAACTTTAGGAATACTTATGGCAAGACGCAAAAAAGGGCGCGCCGTTCACGGCTGGCTGGTTGTTGATAAACCCTTGGGAATCACCTCAAGCGCTGTTGTAAACAAGGCTAAATGGGCGTTTGACGCGCAAAAGGCCGGACATGCAGGCACGCTTGACCCCGCAGCAACCGGCCTGCTGGCAATTGCTTTTGGTGAGGCCACAAAAACCGTGCCTTATGTAACAGACGCGCTAAAAGCTTATCAATTCACGGTGCGGTTTGGGCAGGCAACCAACACTGATGACGCTGAGGGCAAAGTGGTTGAAACCAGCGACAAACGCCCCTCAGCCGATGAAGTTCGCGCCGCTTTACCCACGTTTAGCGGCGATATCATGCAAGTACCGCCGCAATATTCCGCCGTAAAAGTGGATGGCGAGCGCGCCTACAAACGCGCGCGCGACGGCGAGGAAATGGAGCTGACAGCCCGCCCGTTATTCGTGGAATCGCTAAAGCTGATCGAAATGCCGGATGTTGATCACGCGGTGCTGGAAATGACCTGCGGCAAGGGGGGGTACGTGCGTTCAATCGCGCGGGATCTGGGGCGGCAGCTTGGCTGTTTTGGCCATGTTGTGCAACTGCGCCGCGTCTGGGCCGGACCGTTTGAGGTCTCCGATGCGATTGATTTTGCTACCCTCGATAAAATGGCCAAAGACCGGGCGCTTGATGCGTTTTTACTGCCACTTAAGGCGGGCCTGCACGACCTCGATGAATTGCGCTGCACGCCTGAGGGTGCTGCAAAACTGCGCAACGGAAATCCGGGCATGGTTATTGCTTCAGACGTGGAATATGGCGCGGAATGCTGGGCCTCGCTGGATGGTATTCCCGTGGCAATCGGGGTTTACAAGGGCGGCGAATTACATCCTAATCGGGTTTTTGTTCTGGAATAATCATGGCAAACCGCGAAAATCATCTGGGGCAACCCATTGGTAAAGACATTAGTTGGCACCCCGCCAGCCCACCGCCACGCCAGACCCTAAAGGGGCGGTTTTGCACGGTTGAGCCGCTTGATATTGACCGTCACGCGCCCGATTTATTCACCGCATTCTCACAAGATAAAACCGGCAGCATCTGGACCTATATGGTGGTCGGTCCCTTTGATACGCTGGCGGATTTTCGCAGCTGGCTGACAGATGCATGCCTTGGCGATGACCCGCTGTTCCACACGATTATCGACAGATCCAGCGGCAAAGCGGTGGGTCTGGCCGCGCTTATGCGGAACCTGCCGGATATGGGCGTGATCGAGGTTGGCAATATCAGTTTCGCCCCCAGCCTGCAACGCACCGCGATGGCGACAGAGGCAATGTTTTTACTGATGCAGCAGGTTTTTGCACTGGGATATCGCCGCTATGAATGGAAATGTGACGCACTGAACGCCCCCTCAATACGCGCCGCAAAACGGCTGGGTTTTACCTTTGAGGGGGTTTTTCGCCAAGCGATTATCTATAAAGGCCGCAACCGGGATACGGCGTGGCTCTCAATCCTTGATAGCGAATGGCCGGCGCTGAGAACGGGGTTTGAAAACTGGTTGGCTGCGGAAAACTTTGACAAGACCGGGCAACAAATCAAACGCCTTAAGGATTTTAGGCCATGATCACCCGCAGCTTTCAAAAAGGCGACGCACCATCAGTTGCGAACTACTCAGATTGTGAAAAATACCGCTATGATTTAACGCGGGTTTGGGACGCGGGGGGCAAGCGGGTGATGTTTTTGATGCTCAACCCCTCCACCGCCACCGAGGTCCAAAATGATCCAACGGTGGAGCGTTGCGAGCGCCGCGCGCGAACCTTGGGCTATGGCGCGTTTCGGGTTTGCAACATATTTGCCTTTCGCGCCACGGACCCAAAAGTGATGCGCGCCGCGACTGATCCGGTCGGCCCGCTAAACGATGCCGCAATCCGGCAAGGCGTGGATTGGAGCGACGATCTGGTTGCCGCATGGGGGGCCAACGGCGAACACCTGAACCGCGGCGCCGAAATGGAAACCTTGCTGCGCGGCCTGACCGTTTCCCCAAAACACCTCGGCCTGACCAAAGCCGGCCACCCAAAACACCCGCTTTACATCGGATATAAAGTGCAGCCGGTGGGGTGGTGGTGAAGGGAAAATGATCGCTGGGATATTAACTATGGCAATATTTGCGCATTGTAGAATACCACTCAGTATTGCGGCAAGCAAAAATGTTTCAACAATATGTAGGTGTTTGACTTGACTCAATAAAAGATTCGAGTCACGGTTATTGTAGGCCCGCCGTCACCCTAAACGATGAAGCTATACGCTTCAGGAAGGAGGTGATGCCAATGGGTAAATGTAAGACCGTTACGAAAACGGTAAGAGCTGGTAAAAAACCAGGACCAAAGACGGTTCCGGTAAAACCACACCGTCGCTCCAAGCCCAAAGCGGGCTGTTAGTCAGGACAGACTATTGAAACGACGGCGGGCCTATCTATTTGAATCCAAATAACCCCCGGATGCAACCCCCACCAGACAATAACTTCTAGCACGTGAGCTTGTAGCATGTGAGGTCTCCCTTGCAGCCACACCAAATTCGCCCTATCACTTATCTATCCGCAATACTGCGGTGTAACGTTCTCAGGGCGGGGTGAAATTCCCCACCGGCGGTGATAGCCCGCGAGCGCCCCGAAATTCGGGGGTCAGCAGATACCGGTGAAATTCCGGAGCCGACGGTTAAAGTCCGGATGAGAGAGAGCGGGAAGCGAGGGCGCGTGCGCTCTCGTATGCCTGTTGCCCTGATTCACAATATGTCTTTGAAAGGACAATAGATGAATCAGATACCCCAAACCGCGACCGGATCGCCTGCCATGCGCGGGGCCATTTATATGGTTCTGGCGGGCATGGCATTTGCTGTCGTGAATACTTCGAACCAGATGTTAACCATGAAAATGGGGGTGGATTCGACCACCGCTACCTTCTGGGAATACTTTATCGCCGTCGCGTTCAGTGCGCCGGTTATCTTTCGATATGGCCTAAAACGCATGAAAACCGACTATTTGCTGATGCATATTATTCGGATTATCCTGGCGGTTCTTGGCATTCAGTTATGGATAAGGGGCCTGGCCCATGTAGAAATCTGGCAAGCAATTGCGCTGATTATGACCTCGCCGTTTTTCGTGACCATCGGTGCGATGCTGTTTTTGAAAGAAAATGTCAGCGTATTTCGCTGGATCGCAACGGCGGTGGGTTTTGCCGGTGGGCTTATCATTCTGGAACCGTGGTCCAGCAGTTTTTCCCCCTACACGCTGTTGCCAGTTGGCGCGGCAATACTTTGGGCGGGGACATCCCTGTTAACCAAACGCCTAACGGCCGCGGAATCCGCCGAAAAAGTCACCGTCTATCTGTTGGCATTGTTGCTGCCTGTTAACGCAGTTTTTGCAGGCGCAGGTGGCGGATTCGCAGTGCTGGCCATGAATGCCGTATGGTTAATTCTGCTTGCAGGATTATTAACAGCTTTCGCACAATTCATCCTGACCCGGGCATATGAGGTCGCCGATGCGTCCTATGTGCAGCCGTTCGACCACCTGAAACTGCCGTTCAACGTTTTGGCGGGCTGGGTGGTTTTTGGCTATCTTCCGACAGGAAATCTGTGGATCGGGGCAGCCATGATTATCGGCGCGTCGCTTTATATCATGCAACAGGAATCCCGCGAGGCGGCCTAATCTGCCTTGGCCAGAAACGTCCGCAATTCCCGCAAAATTGGCAGGACCGCGCGGATTTTATCATGGCCGAGGCTTTCAACTATGTCATCAAAAACCGGCGCTATCGCACGAACGGCCTCGTTTCGTGCGGTGGTGCCTGCCGGGCTGAGGGATACAAATTTGCGCCGTGCATCATCCCAGTCAGGGCGGATGTGCACATATCCCACGGCCTCAAGTTTTGATAAAGTATTAGTCATCGCACCCTTGGTCACATGGAAAATCCGCGCCAGTTGCGCCGGGGTTTTTTCACCGCCAAGACGGGCAAAATGGTTTAGGACCGTGAAATGCGACAGCTCCATCCCCTTAGGCAACGCCCGACTGAAACGGGTGCGCGCCATCTGGTCCGCCGCCGCAATTTCGCTGAAAAGCGCGATGGCCAGCGGGTCATTTGACAGTTTATCAGACATCATGCCTCAAAGAGTTCAAATTCACGGTCGTGCTCAAGCGAAGGGATTTTCGCGCGTGCACGCACAACCTCGTTAAGGTCAATATCGACAAAAGTCACGCCCTCTGTTTCGCCGCCATCCGCCAAAATCTGACCCCAGGGGGAAACCGCCAATGCGTGCCCATAAGTTTGGCGACGTGGGTTTCCACCATCATCATGGCTGCCAACCTGCGCTGGCGCCAGCACAAAACACCCCGTTTCAATCGCCCGCGCCCGCAACAACGTATGCCAATGCGCCCGCCCGGTAGGTACGGTAAATGCTGCCGGCACCGCCAAAATTTCAGCCCCCCCTTGCGCAAGCGTGCGAAATAATTCGGGAAACCGCATGTCGTAACAGATTGTCATACCGATATTGCCGATGGGTGTTTTGGCAAGCGTTGCTGAATTTCCAGGCCGATAAGCCGCAGATTCGCGATACGCCTCACCGCTACCCAGATCGACGTCAAACATATGAATTTTGTCGTACCGCGCCTGGATTTCCCCGTTTGGGGCAATAAGGAACGCGCGGTTGGCAAAGCGTGCGTCCGCATCATTGGTTTTCAGCGCGAGTGAGCCAATCAGCAGCCAGATATTCAGCGCGTCTGCCAATTTACATAGGTGTTTCAACGTCGGATCACTGCCCTCAGTGTGCAAAACCGCCGTTTGGTGTTTACGGCTGGCAGAGATGATATTCGTGGTCTCGGGCGTCAGCACAAATTTGGCACCCCCATTACTGGCCGTGCGGATCAGTGCCTCAACTTTGCGTAAATTCGCAGCCGGATTATTGCTTGAAGTTAGCTGGATCAGCGCGGTTTTCATCTAACTTGCCAGCATTTTATCAAGCATATCGTCGCCTTCCAGATCAAACAGATCATCACAACCACCTATTGGCACACCAGCGATGAATATCTGGGGAACAGTGCGGCCACCGTTACTGCGCTTCGTCATCTCAGCGCGTTTTTCCGGCGCACGCATAACATCGATTTCAGTGTATTTCACACCCTTTTTAGCCAACAGGCGTTTGGCAGCATTGCAATAACCACAAATCGGCGTGGTGTAAATTTCGACGGGTTTCATTGGCACGCTCCTGAATATAGTTTGCACCTATATAGGGCTTCATGCGTCCCTTGCAACGCGCGCCAGTACTAATACATCGATTTTTTGCACACCATTGTTGCGCAAAACCTCGGCGCAGGCAGAGAGGGTTGCGCCTGTGGTCATGACATCATCGATTAAAATAACCCTTTTGGGGATGTGTCGCCGGTTGTTGATGGCAAAAACGTCCCGTTGGTTTTCGTGGCGCTCAATGCGGTTTAAGCCGTCCTGAATGCTGGTTGCCTTTGTACGCATCAGCAAATCCGGCACGCTGGGCACACCGGAAATATCCGACAGGCAGCGCGCCAATTCTGCGGATTGATTATAGCGCCGCTTAACGAACCGTCGCCAGTGCAGCGGCACGGGTACAATCACATCAGCCTGATGCAGCAAATCACTGCCCGAGCGCGCCATCCAGCGGGCGAGCGGGCGTGCCATATCCATCCGGTCCCCGTGTTTTAACGCCAAAACCGCCCGCCGCCCGCCGCCATCATAAATCAGCGCGGCCCGGCCCTGATCCCAGGCGGGTGGGTAGGTAATGCAATCATCACAGAAAATATCGGGCGCCGGTGCGCCGGGTAACGGCGTACCGCATGTCGTGCAGGCAGCGCCGGTTACAAAAATCGTGTCCTGCCAACAATCTGCGCAAAGACTGGCGCCAGATTGCGTAAGCTCGGTGCAGGATAAACAGCGCGGGGGATATATCACATCAAGCACCCGACCCAACGCGCCCTTTCCCTTGCTCGCGATGATGTTTATGTGTTTTGCCAGAGGTATTTCAGAATATGCAGACACCACCAAACCTTTTTGACCATTTACTCCTGACCCGACGGCGCGCCCGTGCGGCGCTTTTCGGTGTGCGGGGGGATTTCCTGCATCGCGAAATTGCGGATCAGGTTTCACAAAGACTGAAAGAGATTAAAAAAACCTTTCGCCAAGTGGCAATTATTGGCCCTCGGGCGGATTTATGGGCCGATACGTTGGATTTTACGGATATTTCTTGCGTGAAGGACCGTGAGGCCCTCAATCTGGCGGAAAATTCCTGTGATTTAACCATTCATGCGCTGGCACTACACTGGGCCAATGATCCTGTCGGGCAATTGATACAAATGCGTCGGGCTTTGCGCCCTGACGGCTTGATGATTGCTGCGCTATTTGGTGGGAAAACCTTGCATGAGCTGCGCACGGCATTGGCCGAAGCTGAGGCCGAGGTTGAGGGTGGCCTGTCACCGCGTGTCGCGCCGATGGGTGAGATTCGCGATCTTGGCGGCCTCATTCAACGCGCCGGGCTGGCGCTGCCGGTTGCGGATTCGATCACCCTGAACGTAAGCTATGAAACCCCACTGCATCTGATGCATGACTTGCGGGCAATGGGCGAAACCAATGTGATGGTGGCGCGGCGAAAAACCCCGATGCGGCGGGCAGTTTTGGCGCGTATGGTGGATATATACACGCAAAATTTTGCGCAGCCCGATGGGCGGATAGATGCAACATTTGAGGTGGTTTTTCTTACCGGCTGGGCGCCCTCAGACAATCAGCAAAAACCCTTGCGCCCCGGTTCCGCAACGACACGTCTGGCGGATACTTTAGGTGTGGCTGAACAAAAATCGTAACATTTCTCACATTATTTTTTCCAAACGTGAAGTTGACGCTCTCGTCAAGGAAATAAAATATGCTAGGGTTAATGAAATATTAAACAATAACGGGGCCTAGCAATGTTCAAGAATTTCACTCACGCTGCACTAGTTGCAGCTGCCTTAACCAGTCCTGCCACCGCGCAGGAAATGACCTATCCTGACACGATAATTATCCTCGATGTCTCAAACTCCATGTGGGGACAAATCGACGGGGTTGCCAAGATATCCATCGCGCGTGATGCCATCGGCGAATTGGTTGAGGAGCTTGATACAGATTCCGAATTCGGCCTGATGGCGTTCGGACATCGCCGCAAAAGCGATTGTGGAGATATTGAGTTAATCTTGCCCATTGGTCCGCTTGATTCCGCAACATTTTCCGCGGCCGCCAGTAATCTGACCCCACGCGGGCGCACACCGTTAACCGCAGCCTTGCGCGAAGCCGCGAATATTTTGAAAACCGACACCCGTTCAGGGCGCGTTATTCTTGTGTCTGACGGTATTGAAAGCTGCGAGGCGGATCCTTGCTCTTTATCAAAAGAACTGGAGAAATCGGGATTGGATTTCACGGCCCATGTCATCGGGTTTAATATCTCGGAATCTTCAGATCAAAGCCAGATAAGCTGCATCGCACAAAATACCGAAGGCCTGTACCTGACGGCTGAATCAACCGGCGAGCTGAAAGAAGCGCTGGAAACTATGATGATGGAGGGGGAGGAGGCCCATGTGGACAGCGAAATGACGCCATCTGCGATTATTTCACCCCAATCCGCCCGCCCAAACACCCGGGTTTCCATTGATTGGAGCGGCCCGAACGCCGAAGGGGATTTCGTGACGCTGGCGCTGGTTGGATCAGGCACGATGCAATTTAAAAGCGCCGCCTCAACGGCTGATGGCTGGCCGGCAATGCTGACCACGCCTGACACGGCTGGTGAATATGAAGTGCGTTACGTTTCCGGTGTGGATAACACGGTTTTGGCGCTGGATACCATAACCGTTACAGGTGAATAGCCAACGCCAATTACCGCCTCGCATTACCTGCGGGGCGGCTTTATTCTTCAGCTTCTTCAGATTTAGCCTTTTTGGGTGCTGCACTTGGCGTTGAGGAAACCCCAACCTGGGCCGCGCGCAACAGGCGATCGCCAATTGCAAAACCGGGCGCCATGACCTGAATAACCGATCCCTTGACAGTGTTCGGCACCGGCGCTTCAAACATCGCCTGATGGAATTTAGGATCAAAACGATCGCCGATTTTCGGCTCCACTTTTACAATCTTGTGTTTCTCAAAAACCGCCAACAATTCGCGCAACGTCAGCTCAAGCCCTTCCGTCAGCGAGCTGTGTTCTTTACGCAGGCCATCGTCAATATTTTCCAGCGCCCGCTCCAGATTATCCTGCACCGACAGCAAATCGCGCGCCAGCTTGGTGCCCCCGTAAACCTCGGCGTCGCGGCGATCCCGGTCACTGCGTTTGCGCAGGTTTTCCGTCTCTGCGAACGCCCGCAACAGGCGGTCCTTTAGCTGGGTGTTTTCATCCAGCACAGATTCCAGATCGGGGACGCTCAAAACATCCTCATCCAGTTCCAATTCATCATCGGATTTTTCGATATCGTCCAGAAACGGAGTGTTTTTTTCGTCTGTCATCACTTTGCCTTCTTTGTCAGGACCGGCGGGAAACCAATCGACCCACCAGCTGCGCGGTGTAATCGACAATCGGGACAATTCGGCCATAATTCAGCCGTGTCGGTCCGATCACACCTACCGCGCCAATAATTTTTCGCTCGGCATTCATATAGGGAGAAACCACCAAAGAGGAACCCGAAAGTGAAAAAAGTTTGTTCTCAGAGCCAATAAAAACCCGTACACCGTCGCCATCTGCGGTTAAATCCAGCAAATCCGCCAAATCGCGCTTGCGTTCGAGGTCGTCAAACAGCTGGCGGATGCGTTCAAGATCAATTTCCGAATCATCCTCATTGATCAAATTAGCGCGCCCCCGCACGATCAAACGGTCTCGCCCGTCTTGTTCATCAATCCAGATCGCCAGCCCATCCTCGATCAGGTTTTGCGAAAGCTTATCCAATTCACGGCGGCGCAGAGCGATTTCCTGCGTAACGACCGTTTGCATTTCTGAAACCGTGCGCCCCTCAAGGATCGCGTTCAGAAAATTCGCGGCCTCGCGCATGGCGGATGGTGTCAGGCCGATGGGGGGCGTAAAAAGGCGGTTTTCGACCTGCCCATCCGCGGTTACCAAAACCACAAGCGCCCTATCGGCGGATAATGATACAAATTCCAGATGTTTGATCGGTGATTGCGTCTTTGGCGCCAGCACCAGACTGGCACCATGGGTCAGACCAGACAACATTGCGCCCGCCTTATCTAACAGACCGCCAATATCGGGTGCATCACTTTCCAGCGATCGCTCCATCTCGTCACGGTCCGCGCCGGTGACCGTACCAACCTCTAGCAGGCCATCGACAAACAGGCGCAGGCCCTGCTGTGTCGGGATACGCCCGGCCGAGGTATGCGGGGAATCGAGCAGGCCTAACAGCTCCAAATCCTGCATGACATTGCGGATCGTTGCTGCCGAGACCTTCTCTGCCAAACTGCGGGTCAAAGTGCGTGACCCCACCGGATCACCGGTTTCCAGATAGGATTCCACCACATGGCGAAAAACTTCGCGGCTACGCGCGGTTAGCTCTGAAATCGGGGTCGTGTCGGTCATTTTTGCCTCGTTTTTCCGAAAAATGGGCATTCTGTACAAAAGGGTCAACGCCAAGGATAGACGCAAGCGCAACCATTAGCTATGACCCTTATATATCAAACAGGAGAATATCATGCGCCCTTCAGGTAGAACCACAGATGCGATGCGCGACATCGTTATCGAAACCAACGTCACCAAACACGCCGAGGGGTCATGTTTGATTAAAATGGGCGACACGCATGTGCTGTGCACGGCCTCATTGGAAAACCGGGTGCCGCCGTTTCTGCGCAACTCGGGCCTTGGCTGGGTGACGGCAGAATACGGGATGTTGCCGCGTTCCACTGGCACGCGGATGCGGCGTGAGGCGAGTGCGGGCAAACAGTCCGGGCGCACGCAGGAAATTCAACGCCTGATCGGGCGCAGCCTGCGCGCCGGCGTTGATCGTGTGGCACTGGGTGAGCGGCAAATCACGGTCGATTGCGATGTAATTCAAGCCGATGGTGGCACACGGTGTGCTGCAATCACTGGCGGCTGGGTGGCGCTGCGGTTAGCGGTGAATCAACTGCTGAAAGCCGGTGATATCAAGGAAAACCCACTAACCGATAATATCGCCGCTGTTTCGTGCGGAATTTACGCAGGCCAACCGGTTTTGGACCTTGATTATATCGAGGATAGTGACGCAGGCACGGATGCAAATTTCGTAATGACAGGCGCCGGGGGTCTGGTGGAAATCCAAGGCTCGGCCGAGGGGGCAACATTTTCGCGTACCGAGTTTAACATATTGATGGACCTCGCAGAAAAGGGCGTGGCCGATCTGGTTGCCGCCCAAAATGCCGCGGTTGAGAATGCGTAAATTCGTAGATCCTAAACTGTTGGTTGCGACCCACAATCAGGGCAAACTGGAGGAGATCGTCCACCTGCTGGAACCCTTCGGAATCGCGGTCACCTCAAACGCCGAACTGGGCCTGCCCGAACCCGCTGAAACCGAGGATAATTTCATCGGTAACGCCCGGATCAAAGCCCATGCCGCCGCTCTTGCCAGTGGCCTGCCAGCCCTTGCTGATGACAGCGGTATCGAGGTCGATGCGCTGAATGGTGCGCCGGGGGTTTACACGGCAGATTGGGCTGAAACCCCGAATGGGCGCGATTTTGAAATGGCAATGCGCAAGGTTTGGGATAGGTTGGAGGCAAAAAACGCCCCCGCACCGCGAACATGCCGGTTTCGCTCAACCCTCGTGCTGGCGTGGCCTGATGGGCATGACGAGGTCTTTGAGGGCAAGATTGAAGGGCAATGCGTCTGGCCGATGCGCGGCAATGAGGGCCACGGCTATGACCCGATGTTTTTACCCGACGGATATGATACTACATTCGGCGAAATGGACCGTTGGAAAAAGAACAAAATCAGCCACCGCGCGGATGCGTTTAACAAACTGGTCGCGGGGTGCTTTACATGACTGTGCGGCGCATTTCTACCGGCTCTCCGTTTGAGAAAACCTTTGGCTATTCCCGCGCTATTGTTAAGGGCGGCTGGTGTTTTATGTCAGGTGTTACGGGGTATGATTATACCTCAATGGCGATGCCAGACGGGATTGTTGCACAAGCTGAAAACTGTTTTACCACGATTGCCACCGTTCTGGATAAGGCCGGATTTGAAATGGCCGACATTGTGCGCGTACAATACACCGTAGTTGACGCCGAGCTGGTCGATACCCTGACCCCGGTTCTGGGTGCTGCAATGGGTGACATTCGCCCCGCAGCAACAATGGTGATAGCGGGGCTGATAAAACCCGAAATGCTGATCGAAATCGAAGTCACTGCGTTCAAAGGATGAGGGATTGGGAAAATGCCGGTTTCGGCGTTTACATCCACTGGCCTTTTTGCCTGCATAAATGCCCGTATTGCGATTTCAACAGTCATGTTTCCCGGGAAATTAACCAAACCGCTTGGCGCGAGGCAATGCTGTGCGACATTCGAAAATCGGCAGCAGAATTACCGGACCGACAGGTTGATACCGTGTTCTTTGGCGGTGGCACCCCGAGCTTAATGCCGCCTGAAACCGTCGCTGCTATCATAGCAGAAATTCGCAAAGTTTGGCGACTGGCAGCGCATGCAGAAATATCGCTGGAGGCCAACCCTACCTCGGTCGAAGCTGGCCGTTTTGCCGCCTATGCAGACGCAGGCGTTAACCGTATTTCGATGGGCATTCAGGCGCTGCGCGATAACGATTTGAAACGGCTGGGGCGCATGCATAGCGTGGCCGAGGCGCGCGTGGCCTTTGATGTTGCGCGCCACCAGTTCGATCGGGTCAGTTTTGACCTTATTTATGCCCGCCAAGGCCAAAATATTAACGATTGGAGCGCCGAGCTGAACGAGGCCATCACCATGGCCGCCGACCACCTGTCGCTTTACCAGCTGACAATTGAAAACGGCACCCGTTTTGGCGAACTTTACGCCCGTGGCAAACTGCGCGACCTGCCCAGTGACAATACGGCGGCAGATATGTATTTACGCACACAGGAAATTTGCGATTTTCACGGGATTCCGGCCTATGAAACCTCTAATCACGCGCGTGATAACGCCCAAAGTCAGCACAATCTGATTTATTGGCGGTACGGTGATTACGTGGGAATTGGGCCGGGCGCGCACGGGCGCATTACACTGGGTGGGGAAAAACTGGCGACCGAAAGCTATAGTGCGCCGGACAGGTGGTTAAATGCTGTTAAAACAACAGGTTGTGGGCGAAAATCGGCATGTAACATCACAACATCTGACCAAGCCAGTGAGTATCTTATGATGTCACTACGGCTGGCAGAGGGTAGCGATATGGAGCGCTTTGCTGCCCTTAACAACCAGCCCCTAAGCGCCGAAACCCTACATGAATTGCAGCGGGATGGCTTTATCACCTTTGGTAACCGCGTTTTACAAACCACAGACAAAGGTCGCCCGGTTTTGAACGCTATTTTGCGTCAGTTATTGTGATAAAAGCTGGCACAGCCCGTCAAGCTGTTCCAAATCTTTGTATCTGATCCGCAATTCACCACCCTGACCGCCCGGCTTATGATTGATCATGACTTTCACACCAAGATGCGCAGTAAGATCGCCCTCTATCGCCTTGGTGTCGGCGTCTTTTGCCGGTTTCAAGTGACGTTTTTGTACCTGGGGCTTGCCGGCTTTGACCAAGGCCTCAGCTTGACGAACCGACAGTTCTTTGCCGATGATAGTACGCGCCAGAACCAGCGGATCGTCGGCTGAAACAAGAGTGCGGGCGTGCCCTGCGGACAAGCGGCCATCACGCACAAATTCCAACACCGAATCCGGCAAATTTAGCAGCCGTAGAAGATTGGCAATATGACTGCGGCTTTTACCCAAAGCCTTGGCCATTTGTTCCTGCGTATGGCCAAAATGATCCATAAGCTGGCGGTAGCCCATGGCCTCTTCGATGGCGTTGAGATCAGCGCGCTGGATATTCTCAATAATCGCGAGTTCCAACACTTCGGTATCGTTTAAATCGCGAACCAGCGCCGGTAGCGCGTGCAACTTGGCGCGCTGGGCGGCTCGCCAGCGGCGCTCACCGGCGACAATCTGGTATTCACCACTAATTTTTGGATCTGGCCGCACAATAAGTGGCTGAATCACACCTTTTTCCACAATCGAAGCCGTAAGATCGGCCAGATCACTTTCGTTAAACTTGCGCCGTGGTTGATCAGGATTCGCATGAATTTTTTCAATGGGGATATCGCTGTCTGTAGCGGAAACAAATATGGTTTCACGCGCACGCACACCTTCCTCTAAATTCACATCTGCGAGCAACGCTGAAAGGCCGCGCCCTAGGCTTTTTCGATCTGATTTCTTTGCCATTTTATATTTATTTTCAATTAGTTATGTTACGCTGCGACATTGTCTTGCATACGGCGAAGCAGCTCTGCCGCGAGTTTTTGATAGGCAATACTGCCCGTGCTTTTATGATCATATATCAGGGCGGGCACAGCATGCGAAGGGGCCTCGCTCAGGCGAATATTACGCGGTATTATGGTGTCATAAACCAGCGCCCCAAGGTTGGTACGAACGTCCTGGGCGACCTGCCCGGACAGATTATTGCGTACATCAAACATGGTTAACACGATGCCCTGGATTTTCAGGCTGGGGTTAAGGGATTGCTTGACCTCACGCACTGTCAACATCAGTTGTGACAGCCCCTCAAGCGCGAAAAACTCACACTGCAAAGGCACAAGAACGGAATCTGCGGCGACCATGGCGTTGATGGTTAGCAGGTTCAATGAAGGTGGGCAATCGATCAGAATATAGTCAAAACCAGCCTGTTTTGCATCCGTAGATGTCAGAGCATTACGCATTCTGACAACACGGTGCGGATCGTTAACCATATCCACGTCAGCCGAACTGAGATCGCTGGTAGAGGGGGCGATAAACATGTTCGGAATCATGGTTTTCTGTGCCACTTCCGGAAGGGTTGCATCGCCCAAAAGCAGATCATAAGTCGTGATCTCGCGCATGCTCTGAGAAATGCCGAGACCGGTCGACGCGTTCCCCTGTGCGTCAAGATCGATCAGCAGCACTTTTCGCCCGACCGAAGCCAGTGCCGTTGCAAGATTGATGGCGGTAGTCGTTTTACCAACACCGCCCTTTTGGTTCGCAATCGCAATGATCATTGTTTGCGCTTTTGGGGGTAAATTGTTCTTAGGCACGCCGAAATTCTCCGATACGAAGTATAACCGCGCTCGAGTCGGTCACACTGGGAAATGTCTTTAGGGAAATATGCCAAGATGATGTGGTCGCGGTCAATTCCGAATCTGCATTTTTGCCTTTGTGGAAAATACAAATTCCCTCTGGTTTTCGATGTTTTCCTGCAAATTCAAGAAGTTGTGGGATCGGTGCCAAAGCGCGTGCTGAAATAATATCTGCGTTCAGGGCTGGGATTTCCTCTATACGTTGGGTTAACACCTGTACATTTACGTCCATTTCGCGCGCAACTGTGCGTAAAAACGTTGATTTTCGTCGATCGCTTTCAATAAGAATCATCTGAAGGCCAGGCATCACCTCTTTTGCTATTGCTGCAATCACCAATCCGGGAAATCCTGCGCCCGAACCCATATCAAGCCATACTTGTGCCCTCTTTGGAGCTAACCACCATATCTGGGCTGAATCAGCAAAATGTCGTAGCCATGCGGAATCCAGTGTCGAATTGGAAACAAGATTAATATGGGCATTCCACTTTAGTAGGAGGCCGTGGTAAACGCTGAGCCTATCCATTGTTTCACGTGAAACATTGAATTCTTGCTCAAATTCGGCAGATGTGTAAACCTTCGCCATCACCCGGTCTTTTTCAAGTCAGTTTTCCGTATCTTTGCGAGAATTAGCGTCAGCGCGGCGGGTGTCATGCCATCGATACGCCCGGCTTGGCCTAACGTTACAGGCATAACCTTAGAAAGTTTTGCGCATAGTTCATTTGATAGCCCCGTAATGTCAGAATACACAATATTATCAGGTATCTCCAAAGCCTCGTCGCGCCGCATAGCCGCTACATCCCGGTTTTGTCGATCAATGTAATGTGCATAGCGCGCATCATTTTCTACCTGCTGCTTGATTTCTTTGGAAAACGCGCCCAGCTCTGGCCATATTTCGGTTAATTTATCAACGCTAACATTCGGGTATGATAGTAGATCAAGCGCCGAACGCATGACTCCATCCTGATTAACCTTTATACCAAACTTACCGATTTCACTTGGTAAAATCACACAGGATGTACATTTTATCTGTGCATTTTCAATCTCTTGCAGCTTTTTATTAAAAACCAACTGCCGCCCATCGGAAACACAACCAATCGCTGCACCTATAGGTGTCAACCGCTGATCCGCATTATCTGCGCGCAACGACAGCCTGTATTCTGCCCGCGATGTGAACATGCGGTAAGGCTCAGCGACGCCGCGCGTTACGAGATCATCAATCATTACCCCAATATATGCATCGGCTCGATCAAAAATAACCTTGTCCTGCCCCATAACTGCGGCCGCTGCGTTTAAACCAGCCACCATCCCTTGGGCGGCAGCCTCCTCATATCCTGTGGTTCCATTTATCTGACCCGCTAGATATAGTCCTGGCAGCACGCCTACCTCTAACGTTGGGTGTAGTGCGCGCGGATCAACATAGTCATATTCTATCGCATACCCAGGCTGGAGGATTTTTGCAAACTCTAGCCCCACTATAGAAGAAACATAGGCTTCTTGCACATCCAGTGGTAGTGAGGTCGAAATTCCATTTGGATATACCGTTGGATCATTTAGTCCCTCAGGCTCCAGAAAAATCTGGTGCGATTCTTTGTCGGAAAACCGGACGATTTTATCCTCGATTGAAGGGCAATATCGCGGTCCAACACCATCGATCATACCACCGTACATCGCTGATTTATCAAGGTTTTCCCTGATAATATCGTGCGTTTTTGTGTTCGTTTCTGTAATACCACAAGACACCTGTTTAGCACTTGGTTTCTTTGACAAAAATGAAAACATCACTGGTGAATCGTCGCCTGCTTGCTTTTGCAAAACATCCCAATTTATCGTGCGCCCATCCAAACGTGGCGGTGTGCCCGTTTTCAACCGCCCCATTGGCAATCCAAGGCCCTCAATACGCTCAGCAAGAGGTATCGAAGAACGGTCCCCCATCCGTCCACCCTGCGTAGATTTAGCGCCTATGTGGATAGTGCCGCGTAAGAACGTGCCGGTTGTTAAAATAACGGATTTTGCTGTGATTTCAGTGCCATCCGCCAAAATCACACCAGCAGCACAGTTCTTTTTTACAAGAATGTCAACAACCTCAGCCTCAAGGACCATTAGGTGCTCGCGGTTACGAAATTCGGCCTGCATAGCCATTCGGTACAAAGCTCTGTCAGCTTGTGCCCGCGGCCCCTGAACCGCTGGCCCCTTGCGTCTGTTCAGCAACCGAAACTGAATGCCGGCACGATCAGCGACGCGGCCCATCACCCCGTCAAGAGCATCAACCTCTCGCACCAAATGGCCTTTTCCCAAGCCTCCAATTGCCGGGTTGCAAGACATTTCCCCAATTTTGTTGAAACTGTGTGTGATCATTGCTGTTTTTACGCCCATACGCGCTGCTGCCTGCGCAGCTTCACAACCCGCATGACCGCCGCCAATAACAATGACATCAAAACTATGTTTCACGTGAAACAATCCTATTTTCCAAGACAAAAGCTAGAGAATATTTCATCAAGTATATTCTCTACATCTACCCTGCCGACCAAAGAATCAAGTGCACGCAGGCATTGCCGCATTTCTTCTGCGGCCAAATCCGACCATTCTGCCCCATTATTCACGTGTATCCTTGCAGATTTCAGCGCAGAGATGCCGTTAATAAGGGCGGTTCTGTGTCTTTCCCGAGTGACAGATGTAGCACCGGCGGTCCTTTTTTCCAGCGCGGCTGTGAGCCTTTTTAAAAGCATATCAACGCCTGCACCTGTCTTTCCGGACACCGAAGGGCCGGGGGTATCAATGATATCCGCCTTGCCAACAGTGATAATATCTTCGGGGTGAACTGTGACCCCCAGCTCTTCAACCAAATCCTCTGGTGCCACCAGAAATACCCTGATATCCGCCGCCTCAGCACGCTCAACAGCGCGCGCCACGCCCAACTTTTCTATTACATCATCAGAATCGCGCAAACCCGCCGTATCCAGCAACGTCACAGCTATCCCGTTGAGGTCCATTCGCACCTCAATCACATCACGAGTTGTGCCCGCAATTTCCGAAGTAATTGCGGTTAATTTTCCAGCTAACCTATTCAAAAGAGTGGATTTTCCGATGTTTGGGCGACCAATAATTGCAACCTCAAAACCGTCGCGTATACTTTCAGATGCACTCGCTCCATCAAGCTCCGCTTGCATCTCTCGGCTTGCCTCATCAATCAGATTTAAAACCTCGGGCATCACATCCACCGGCACTTCTTCATCGGCAAAATCGATTGTAACCTCAAGCAAGGCCACTGCCCGCACCAAAATGTTGCGCCATTTTTCTGCTTTTTCGCCTAAAGCGCCCCGCATGATTTTGAGCGCCTGCACACGTTGTGCCTCAGTTTCTGCGGCAATAAGATCAGCAAGACCCTCAACCTGGGCCAAATCCAGTTGCCCGTTTTCCAGCGCGCGCCGCGTAAATTCACCCGGGCTCGCCAAACGCAGACCGTCCTGCTCAGACAAACACCGTAAAACCGCCGCTACAACAGCGCTTGAGCCGTGCAAATGCAGCTCGACCACATATTCACCCGTAAAACTTTTGCCCTCTGCAAATACCAAGACAAGTGCCTGATCCAGTGCAACCCCACTGGAATCCCGCACAATGCGCAAAGCCGCAGCCTTGGATTTCGGTAATTCCCCAACCAGATTACCGACGGCTTTCCACGCATTCGGCCCCGAGATACGCACAATAGCCACACCCGCACGACCCCGTGCAGTCGCAAGTGCAAAAATCGTGTCCATTTCCTGTATCCTTTTGTTTTAAAAAGAAATTCAGGGATAAACTATGTGTTCATAGAATCAAAGAAATCCGAATTAGTTTTCGTTTGTTTCATTTTTCCAAGCAGGAATTCAATCGCATCTGTAGTGCCCATCGGGTTCAAAATACGGCGCAGTACAAACATTTTCGTCAGATCGGCTTTTTCAACCAGCAGGTCCTCTTTACGAGTGCCGGATTTCAAAATATCAATCGCTGGGAATACCCGTTTATCGGCGATTTTACGATCAAGTATGATTTCCGAGTTACCTGTACCTTTGAATTCCTCAAAAATCACCTCATCCATACGGCTGCCTGTATCAATAAGCGCAGTTGCAATAATCGTCAGCGATCCACCCTCTTCAATATTACGCGCGGCCCCGAAAAACCGTTTTGGGCGTTGCAGTGCGTTTGCATCCACCCCACCCGTCAAAACCTTGCCGGAAGATGGCACAACGGTGTTAAATGCCCGCCCCAAACGAGTTATTGAATCCAGCAAAATCACCACATCGCGCTTATGTTCTACTAGGCGTTTTGCCTTTTCGATCACCATTTCAGCCACTGTAACATGCCGATCAGCAGGTTCATCAAAAGTCGAGGCCACCACCTCACCTTTCACGCTGCGTTGCATGTCAGTCACTTCTTCGGGGCGCTCATCAACCAACAAGACAATCAGAAAACATTCCGGATGGTTTTTAGCGATTGAGTGCGCAATATTCTGCAAAATCACGGTCTTACCCGTTCTGGGTGGCGCCACAACCAGTGATCTTTGACCTTTACCGATCGGGGCAACCAGATCAATTACCCGCGCCGTTTTATCTTTTATCGTTGGGTCTTCGATCTCCATCACCAAACGTTCTGTGGGATAAAGTGGCGTAAGATTGTCAAAGTTAATCTTGTGTTTTGCCTTCTCGGGGTCTTCGAAATTAATCTGCGCCACATTCACAAGCCCAAAGTATTTTTCCCCCTCCGCCGGTGCGCTGATAACACCGTCAACAGTATCGCCCGTGCGCAGGGAAAATTTGCGAATTTGCTCGGGGCTTACATAGATATCTTCGGGGCCAGGCAGATAATTTGCAGCCGGCGAGCGTAAAAATCCAAAGCCGTCTTTCAAAACTTCCACCACACCGTCACCAGAAATTTCAACACCTTCTTCGGCCATTTCTTTAAGAATCCCGAACATAATGTCGCCTTTGCGCATAGTTGACGCATTTTCAATGTCCAGATCTTCAGCCATCTGCACCAGATCGGCAGGTGTTTTAGCTTTCAGTTCAGCCAGAGACAGTTTCGTGATTTCCATGAGTTCGCCATAAATATTGCATGCAGGCCAAAGCCACGCATTGCTGTTGAAAAGGGGAGCGCACATATGGGCGAGGACCGCCCGTGCTCGCTCGCCAATATGCGCATTTTTCTAAGCTTGTCAAATAATGCCTAAAACGGCTGTAATTCGACCATTAATACGGTGATAACCATCAATACCGTTGGAACTTCGTTCATCAGGCGGTATCTGCGCCCGGTTCGCGTGTTTACATCGCGCTCAAAATCTTTGCGCCGCGCCGCCAGCCAACCGTGATAGGCCGACATCAGGATTACCATCACAGCCTTCACCCACGGCCAGATATCTGTCCAATCGAGTACCCCGGGCGTGAAAACCATCATCAGGCCAAACAGCCATGTTGCAACCATCGCGGGGTTAATAATTGCCCGCAGCAGTTTTCGCTCCATCGTTTTGAACGTTTCAGACATCGCACTGCCAACCGGCGCCGTTTCAGCGTGATAAACGAACAGTCTGGGCAGATAAAACATACCGGCCATCCATGCAATCACAGAAATAACATGTAGCGATTTAATCCATAAAAAGTAATCTGTCAGAAATACATCCATACGCTTACCCTCTGATATACCTCAACATTTTTTCAACATTTTCCGGCCTGCCTTGCGGTGTTATTCCGTGCCCTAGGTTGAAAATATAGGAGCCGTCTCCCAGAATTTCCAGCAATCTCTTAACCTCGCGTTCCAGCGCATCACCCCCGGTTACCAGCAACATCGGGTCAAGATTTCCCTGCACCGCTACCTTTGCTTGCAAATTATCCCGCGCCCAATCGGCTGGAACGGATGTATCAATCGCAAGCGCATCAAACACTCCTGCATCTGCAAATTTAATATATCCACCCCCGGCACCACGAGGGAAACCGATCACAGGCAGGCCGGGAAACCGTGATTTTAGCTCTTGAGCAATACGCACAGCAGGTTTCAAAGCATAGTCTTCAAAACACGAACCCCCCAGCGCGCCTGCCCAACTGTCAA
Organism: Paracoccaceae bacterium; assembly: GCA_036479695.1. Lineage (GTDB taxonomy): Bacteria > Pseudomonadota > Alphaproteobacteria > Rhodobacterales > Rhodobacteraceae > NORP23. The sequence goes on along the minus strand of JAZGFN010000017.1, from coordinate 169,750 downwards.
AGAGTTTAATCACTTCGGCCCCGGTCTCAACCTGCTTGGCGAGATATTCAATCGTTGCTTCAGTAATTAAATTAATCAGCATCGAAAATCCCGCTGGATCCCGGTACATCCATTCTCGTGCCGGACCCTGATCAGGCGTGCCCCGCCCTGCGATCATATACGTTGCAACCGTCCACGGCGCCCCTGCAAAGCCGATTAACGTGACATCTTGGGGCAATTCAGCCGACAGGCGCTTAACCGTCTCATAAACCGGCGAAAGGACTGTGTGGATATCATCCTTACCCATTAATTTTGCCAAATCATCACGAGTTCTAACCGGCGTCAGGCGTGGTCCTTCACCTGTTTCAAACCACAGCTCCATTCCTAATGCTTGTGGCAGCAGTAAAATATCGGCAAATAAAATCGCTGCATCAAATCCAAATCTCCGGATCGGCTGCATGGTTACCTCGGTTGCAAAATCCGGGTTATAACACAGGTCCAAAAACCCACCGGCCGTAGCCCGTAATGCCCGATATTCAGGCAAATATCGCCCCGCCTGGCGCATAATCCAAACTGGAGGGATATCCTGCTTTTCTCCAGCAAGTACCCGAAGCATTTTTTTCCTAATCGGAACCGTCATGTTTTCCCCCTTTAATAATATAATATTTAAGAAAAGTGGTGGTTGATAGTAGATACTGTTTGTAACGGGGATTACCGTGTTTAATTAGTTTTGCACAGGCTTATCCTAACGAAATCGCCCTAAAAAACAGAAAACCAACAAATTTATACACAGGCCAATAAAAATCTGCCCTCAGGGATAAAACCGTGGGCAAAAATGTAAAAAGGGGATAAAACTAAATTTCAGGAAAACCGCTGTGCAAAACTTTAACTACTCCCAAAGATATCCACGATCTGATCCACAGGAAACATTCTATGCAACGGCTTATATTGGCATCCGGTTCTGCTATTCGCGCAGAAATGCTGCAAAACGCGGGCGTTCAACACGATGTGATCACATCGCGCATTGATGAGCAAGCGGTCAAAAGCGCCATGCTTTCTGATAATGCACCGGCGTGTGATATTGCCGATGTGTTGGCAGAAATGAAGGCGCGCCGCGTGGCAATGAAACATCCAGACGCATTGGTTTTGGGGGCGGATCAGGTGTTGATCTATGATAAAAAACTCTACGATAAACCAGAAAACCTTGCGGATGCCCGTGTGCATCTGGAAATGCTGCGCGCCAAAACCCACACGCTTTTATCGGCGGCTGTTATTTTTGAGAACGGCGCGCCGGTGTGGCGACATATAGGGCGCGCAGAACTGACGATGCGTAATTTCAGCAACGGTTTTCTTGATGCTTATATTGCCCGGCAAGGCGCCGATTTGTTATCGAGCGTTGGTGCCTATAAGTTTGAGGATCACGGCGCGCAGCTTTTTACGAAGATCGAGGGGGATTATTTTTCCGTCCTTGGCTTACCATTACTGGAGATACTGGGATTTTTGCGTATAAAAGGGATATGTCCAGAGTGAAAAATATCACCCCACAAGCCGGCGTCATTGGTTGGCCGATCAAGCACAGCAAATCGCCCGCACTACACGGGCATTGGCTGAAACGTTACGGTCTCCCCGGAAGCTATCGCGCGATTGCTATCCAGCCTGATCAGCTCAATTCTGGTCTGTGCGATTTGCAAAAACAGGGGTATAGGGGGGTTAATGTTACCATTCCCCATAAAGAATCCATCTTATCGCTTGCCGATAGCATAACCGATAGCGCGGCGTTGATCGGGGCTGCCAACACCATACATTTTCGCGAAGACGGCAGTATTGGCGCTGATAATACCGACGGATACGGGTTTATCCAAAACCTGCGTCAAAATGCACCTGACTGGAACCCCAAGATGGGTGCTGCCTTGGTTTTAGGGGCCGGAGGTGCTGCGCGGGCCATTATCTGGGCGCTTTTAAACGAGGGTGTGCCAAGCCTCAGAGTGGCAAACCGCACAAAAATCAGAGCGGAAAACATGGCAGCACATTTCGGCGCGCGGGTTGAGGTGGTGGATTGGCATAACGCCAGTGCAGCGATGGACGGGGCCGAAACAATTGTTAATACGACCTCGCTCGGGATGGAGGGGCAAGCACCGCTCAACGTTGTTTTTGATGCGGCTCCTAGGGGCGCACTCGCCACAGACATCGTTTATGCCCCGCTTTTCACGCCGTTTTTGGCGAATGCTGCAAAGGCAGGGCTGAAAACTGTCGATGGGTTGGGGATGCTTTTGCATCAGGCAGCGCCGGGTTTCGAAAGCTGGTTTGGCACCCGTCCTGAAGTCGATGCAAAACTACGGGCCGCGGTGTTGAACGCATGAGCTATATTCTGGGATTAACCGGCTCCATCGGTATGGGAAAATCCACCACTGCTGGGTTTTTCCGCGAAATTGGTGTGCCGGTCTGGGATGCAGACGCGGCCGTGCATACGTTATATAGCAAGGGAAACGCAGGTGCGCGCGCCATTGCAAATATCATTCCCGGCGCCATAAAAAACGGTGCAGTTGATCGGGGCGCTTTGCGTCAGGCAATACTGGCCGATGCCGGTTTGCTACAAAAGATTGAGGCCGCGATTCACCCACTGGTTTCGGATCACCGCGCTGCTTTCCTGGCAAAAAACACAAATACCAGCCTGATTATTTGCGATATCCCGCTTTTATTTGAAACGGGTGCGGATGAATGGCTAGACGGGGTTCTGGTCGTTACCACAACGCCCGAAATTCAGCGCCAGCGTGTTTTGGCGCGCCCGGATATGAGCGTTGAGATGTTTGAAAACATATTGGCCAAGCAAATCCCGGACGCAGAAAAACGCCAACGTGCGGATTTTATTATTGATACCGGCAAAGGGCTGGACCACGCACGCCAAGCGGCTGTATCCTTGGCCAAACAACTGCAAGAGGCGGCGCATGCGTGAAATTGTGATGGATACGGAAACCACCGGGCTGGATCCCAGCACTGGCGACCGGATTGTGGAAATCGGCGGGGTTGAATTGCACAACCACATGCCGACCGGCAAAACCTACCACCAATATATCAACCCCAAACGCGACATGCCCGAAGGCGCGTTTGCAGTGCACGGGCTAAGCGCCGAATTTCTGTCTGATAAGCCGGTATTCAAAGATATTGCCCAAGGCTTTCTGGATTTTATCGGGGATTCCAAGCTTGTCATCCATAACGCCAGTTTCGATATGAAATTCCTGAATGCGGAACTGAAATCGGTTGATCGCCCTGAATTGCCCTGGGCACAGGCGATTGACACCCTCGCGATTGCGCGCAAAAAATTCCCCGGCGCGCAAAATTCCCTGGATGCGCTTTGCCGGCGATTTGGCATTACCACAGAGCGGGAATTACACGGCGCGCTGCTCGATTCCGAAATCTTAGCCGAGGTCTATCTGGAGTTGATCGGCGGCCGCCAACCGGATTTCGCCCTATCGGTTGTGGCCTCACAATCGGGGGATAAAGATGGTGGGGAAGATTGGGAGCCACCAACCAGACCAGCTGTGCTAGCCCCACGATTATCGAAAACAGAATCTGAGGCACACGCGGAATTTGTGAAAAACCTAGGCGAAAAAGCAGTCTGGAAACAATTTTCATAAAAAGGGGTGACCAACGGCCACCCCTTATGTTCAGGAGATCGTCGCCGATTTGGCCTGTTCCTGCGCGCGCCGGGTCATTTCATTGCGATAAAGCGCCACGAAATCGATATTATCGAGGTTAAGCGGCGGATAGCCCCCATCGCGGGTGATATCGCCAACGACACGGCGCAGGTACGGGAAAATAATGCGTGGGCATTCAACCATCAAAAACGGGTGCATTTGTTCTTCGGGCACGTTTTCAATCAGGAAACGGCCGGCATAATCCAACTCCAGAATAAAAATTTCATTCTTCTCGATGGTCGCTACAACTTTCAGCTTGTTGATAACCTCGAACTGGTTGTCCTCAAGTTTGCGCGCATCAAGATTAACCTGCACCTCAAAGGCGGTTTTACCCTCGGGCATCTTGCCCTTTTGCACGGCGACATTCTCAAACGAGAGATCGCGGATGTACTGGTTTAAGGTCTGAACGCGGGGCGGTTTAGGTTGTGCTTTAGGCTCGGCAGCCCCATTAGTTTTTTCGGTCATACGGAAATTTCCTGATTTGCGTTAAATTATATGGCGTGGAGATATCACTAATACCGGGGCGGGACAATCAATCCTTTGGCTTTGTCCAGCCGGAATGCCCGGGTTTTGTGTTGATATTATCCTCAACCACCTCAAAATCTGCATCGATTATAACCTCAGAGCCGGGGCCGGTTTGACCGAACCCACTGGAATAAACACTACCGCTTGATTTTATGCGTTTGGCAATCTGGGCAATCAGCAGTGCACGCACCTGCGGGATGAGCAGCAAAAGGCCAAAACTATCGGTGAAAAACCCCGGGGTCAGCAGCAACAGCCCGGCGACAAGGATAAACGCGCCATTGGCAATGGGATCAGCCGGATTTTGGCCGTTTTCAAGGCTGCGCTGCATTTTCTGCATCGCGGCCATGCCTTGCGCGCGCATCAAAGCTGTGCCTACAAGTGCCGTCAAAACGACTATTACAAGGGTTGGCCACAAGCCTAAAGCCCCGCCCACCTGGATAAATAGACCGATTTCTATGATCGGCACCGCGACAAAAAGTAAAAACAGCCACATTTTTCTACCCCAAAGTTTTCCAAGGACCAATGGACTCAGCCCTTTACAATGCTTACATAAGTATCAAATAAGTTAAACGCCAATGTTTAGGTCAAGTTTTTTTGAAAGGTTAATCCAAATGGGTTCGCAACTGGTCCAGATTATCGTGCTTGCAGGTGTGGCGTTGTTTCTTGTGCTGCGGCTGCGAAATGTGCTGGGAACCCGCGACGGGTTTGAGCCGACGGTAAAGCCGACGCCGCGTGCCAAGAAGGGCAAGCGCAAGTTTGAAGTGATCGATGGTGGCGGCGATGATCGCGATATTTCCGATCATATCGATGTGGACAGTGATGCGGGTAAGGCGCTGTTGTTCATGAAAAAGGTGGAACCCGCGTTTTCCGTTACCGAATTTTCCAACGGCGCCCGCCAGGCTTATGAAATGATCCTGATGGCGTTTGAAAACGGTGATCAGGATTTTCTTAAACAGTATCTCTCGACGGATGTTTTCAAGACGTTCGCGCAGGTTATCGTTGATCGCGCGGATAAGGGGCTAACGGTTGAAGCAACATTTATCGGGGTGCGCAGCGTTACGATTAAGGACGCGAATTTTGCGGATGACACGAACGAGGCCGAAATCACGATGAAGTTTGTCGGAGAGCTGACCTCGGCTGTGCGCGATTCTGATGGTGAAATCATTGAGGGCGATGCAACAGCGGTGAAACGTCAAACGGATGTTTGGACGTTCGCGCGCACCATGGGCGGCGATAATCCGAACTGGTTGTTGGTTGGTACCGGGGCGTAAGTTGTTGATATGGCGCGGCGAAAAGGCAGAACATTAAGTGCACAGGACTGTGAGGTTTGGTCAAAACTTGCCAAAACCACTACGCCGCTGCGCCCGCAACCCCCTGTAGCGCCTGACTTTCAGCCAAAACCAGCGCCTTTGGTGCAAAAACCGATAATCCCGCAACTGACCCGGATCGGGGCGATGGTGCAACAAGCGCGGGTGACCATTAATCTGGCAACTGACCCGATGCAGGCCGCTAAAGCGCCGGGCAACCAGATGGATCGCCGCCGGTTTGAGCAGTTGCGCAAAGGCAAAATCAAACCAGATGCGCGGCTGGATTTACACGGGCTAACGGCAGATCAAGCCCACAGCCAGTTGATCGCGTTTATTCACCGCAGCCATGGTGCGGGTAAACGGCTGGCGTTGGTGATCACGGGCAAAGGGAACACCACGCACGCCGAGGAAGGGATAATGCCCACGCGCCAAGGTATTTTGCGCCACAGCCTGCCCCATTGGCTGGATCGTGCTGACCTGAGACCGCTGATTTTACAAATAACGCCAGCACATGCAAAACACGGCGGCGGCGGGGCGTATTACGTGTATTTGCGCCGCAGCAGGTAACAAAAAACCCGCCGCGGGATGCGGCGGGCGATATGTTTTTATGGTATTGCTCTACTGGATCGGCTGACCGTTCGCCAAAATTTCCCCATCTTCGGTAAAGGTGATTTCAGACACGAACTGATCCGCTTTTTTGCCGGGTTTGGCAAAAGCCATCATCATGCCCATCATCATGCCTGCCTCCATCTGGTCCAAAAGACCAAGGGCAACCAGGTGGTTTGACAGTGTGGAAAGGCCGTTCACGTCAATATTTACACTACCAATCGGCATTGGAATCGGGCCGTCATTGTTAAAGGTCATCGCACCATCCGCCTGGGCCGAGGCACCGGCAACTTCGAACAAAACCTGATTAATATTCAGACTGTGGATTACTGCCATCTCAATCGGATCGCCACCTGCAATGGCAACCTCGGGGTCGATTTGCACCAACGCCTCAAGATCGATATCAACGGTGGCAGGATCGCGGGAAATGGTTTTATCCGGGTCGATCATCGCCCACAGCCCTTCGCCGACAGTTAAATCTGCGAGTAGAATATTCAGAACAGCTTCATCCGCCTCATCCGCAGAATTCATTGGCACAATGGTCTTCATGGTCATGCCAGATATGCTGATATCTGTTGGTGGAAACGGCATGCCCTCACCCGGGGTTATTGTCATGTCCATTGCGCCCGCTTGCACATCATATGTGAATGTTCCGCCCGTCATTTCGATAAATGCGGTTGAACTGTCACTCGTTCCAGCCATTTGAAAAGCCAGCCCATCAGCATTAATTGAGCTGTCATAAACGGTTTTACCGCTTTCCATTTTTACGACAGCGGATTTGCTGCCATCCAGATAACCCAACGCATCCTCTTCATCTTCCGGGATATCGAATTCAAAAGAAATAGAGATGGAATCTGTTGTTTGCTCTGTGGTCTGGGCGTCACCATCTGTGGTCATATCATAAGATATATCGAGTTTTTCAGCGTCAAGAGAACCCTCAACATGCGAGTCGCCGTTTGTCACCAGCAGATTAAAATCCACCCCACCCAAATCAGCGAAAATTTTGCGGAGGTATTCACTGTCGGGGTCGCCACCATCAACAATGAAACTGTCGGCGGTGAATACAACATGGACATCATCCTTGCTCATCGCTTCGCGCAAAACAGCGTTTGTTGTTAGCGACATACCGGATGTGCGCAGCTCAAGCGTGAATTCCGCGTCGTCTTCCTCACCCGATAGCGTAAGCGTATCGGCCATGGTAAACGTAACGGTTTCAGGGTCCGATGCCAAAGGCACGCCTTTGATCCAGGCGACGCTTACAATGGTTTCGTCACTAGGATCGGTAATAACAAGATTTTTGTATTCAACACTGCCATCTCCGCCAATGATACGATCGTCATATGTAACTTCGACGCCATCATCGATCATATCACGAAACGCAAGATCCATCACTGTCTCCAGTTGGTTTGCGGCCAATGCGTATGAGGCGCTGCTTAACAGGGTTACGGTGGTAACGGCTAAACCTAGGTTTTTCATCATGTCCCTCTCTTGAAAAATAGTGATTCTATTTTGAAGTCGAATCTGTCACTTGTATATAACATGGGCAATAATGATGATATTTCAAGATAAAAACTAAAACCTTAACGAAAGCTCATTCACGGATTTCTGTGGCCCCTATGCCCCAGATGGTGGATTTCTCTACCCAGCCACTGTAATTATCGACCGTGATTTCACACCAAAAAACTACGCAAGCCCCCAGAGATGCAATCACACCCTTTTCGGCCAGGGCGATGGTTGGTGCGCCTCCAACGGGGGTTTTGTGCAATGGAATGCGCTGCCCGGTAACCACAACCGTGCGATGGCCACTTAGCAGCGCATAATGTACCCACCCCCCGGCGCCATCCTGATCACGCACGCGGCGCCAGTGTTCAAATTCGGCGGTAATTTGAAGCGGCGTACCTTTATGGGCCATAACCCAGTCGATACGGTGTGACTGGCTTGGCCCACGCCGCACATTCGCATCGCCAACCTTCAGGCTGACAAACCGCGGCAAGGGCAGATTGGTAACCGCCCCAAGCGTCGGGTCCGAGGATTGTTGTGCATGCGCAATCGGGGCAAGCAGCACAAGCAGCAACACGCCAAAGATGCGTCGCACGCATTGTTTTGAAACAAATACCATGAATAACCTGTCTTTTGCTCATATTTTGCGGGAATTTTGTTTTTTGCATTTCCCTGCGTTCCCTTTGCTGGCATGTTATATCAAAGTTTTCAAGTCGAGGACATAAATCAACATGACAGCCCAACCCCTAAAGGTCATCGTAACCCGCCGTCTGCCCGAACCGGTTGAGACCCGCATGCGCGAGTTATTTGACGTAGAACTGAACGATACGGGCGAAAAAATGGATGCCCAAACTCTTGGCGAGGCTGTGAGGCGCGCCGATATTCTGGTGCCAACACTTGGGGATGTGATTGATCAGAAAATGCTGGCGCAGGCCGGGGATAAACTGCGCTTAATCGCCAATTACGGGGCGGGGTTTGATCATATCGATGTGCAAACGGCGCTGCAACGCGGGATCATGGTTTCTAACACGCCCGGTGTTTTAACCGATGACACGGCTGATATGACTATGGCGATGATTTTGGCTGTGCCGCGCCGCCTGCGCGAAGGCACGATGCTGATGCAGCAGGGCGAGTGGCAGGGCTGGTCGCCAACGGCGCTGATGGGGCACCGCATTGGCGGCAAACGGCTGGGCATTCTGGGGATGGGGCGGATCGGTCAGGCCGTGGCGCGGCGTGCGCAAGCCTTTGGGATGCAAATACATTATCATAACCGCAAACGCCTGCACGCCGACACCGAGGCCACGCTTGAGGCGACCTATTGGGAAAGCTTCGATCAGATGCTGGCGCGTGTCGATATCCTGTCGATTCATTGCCCACATACGCCCGGCACCTTTCATCTGCTGAATGCGCGCCGCCTGAAACTGATGAAACCAAGCGCTTATATTATCAACACCGCCCGCGGGGAAATCGTCGATGAAAACGCCCTGACCCGCATGCTGCGCGCTGGTGAATTAGCGGGTGCGGGGCTGGATGTTTTTGAACAGGGCAACGATATCAACCCACGCCTAAGGGGGCTGGATAACGTGCTTTTACTGCCGCATATGGGTTCCGCAACCTATGAGGGACGCATTGAAATGGGCGAAAAAGTTATCATCAATATCAAAACATTCGCCGATGGTCACCGCCCGCCAGATCAGGTCGTGCCAAGCATGCTGTAAAATTCTGTCTGAAATTTTAGGGCGTATGTGTGTATTCGCACGTACAGACCCGGGCTGCGCCAATAGGCATTAACACGCTGCAAACAAAGGAGTGTGGAAATGCAAGAATCGTTTAACCTATCATGTCAGGACATTGAGGCTGTTTATACCAGACAAGTGCTCGATTTGCTGGTTGTTGCTCGTGACATTCGCGAAGGGCGCGCCGAAGATCTGGCCGACAGAATTGAAAGCACCCTTGAGGGGCATCTAAGCCAGATGATGAAATTTCAGGAAAGCCCGAATAAAACCGCCTGTTTTTATCTGGCAGATGAATTATACGCTGCATCGGGCGAAAAGACACCGGAAACCCTGAAAAGCGCGTTAGCAGAATCAAAAACCGCCATTAAGCAGGTCTTGTCAAAAGATTGTTTCGCCGAGGCCTCTTGCGGCGGTGGGGTGGATTGCCATAAATGGCCCACATCCTTGCGCCCGGTTGATCCCGACACGCCAGATGTTATGGGATGGCATTATATTGTGGGGTCTCATTGCGGGTTTTCCTGGCCGTTCTTGTGGAAACTCGATTGCGGATTGCCACTGGGTTTAAAGGCCTGCACCGGCTGAACACACACCTGACACTTGTCGCCTTGCATAAGGGCGGCAATTTAGTGTAGCGCATCCTTACCCCATAAGGATTTCCGCCGATGCTAGTTGTTATCGAGGCCATTATTCCTGTATTCACCATCGTTATGCTGGGGTTTATCTTGCGCAAAATCGGGTTCATAGCCACGGAATTCTGGGGCGCTGTCGAGGATCTGTGTTTCTACATATTTTTCCCCGCATTACTGGCTAAAACAATGATTTTGGCGGATTTGGCCGCAGTTGATGCCAGTGGATTTACCCTGACCATTCTAATTTCAACGGCTTTGATAGGGGCCGCAATGCTGGCGCTTTGGCCGGTGCTAAGGTCAACCATCGGCACGTTGCCCGGGCAGTTCACGACCATCTATCAAACCACAACCCGTTGGCACGGATTCATTGCGCTGGCGATTGTGCTTAACCTTTATGGTGATCAGGGTGCGGCACTGATTGCGATCGTCTTTGCCGTTATGATACCGGTGTTGCAGGTCTCTAATATTCTGGTTCTCTCGGCGTTTTCACCCACCGCGCGGCCAAGCATTGTGCGTATCGCCAAAACCATCGTGCAAAACCCGATTATCTGGGGGATAACGATTGGACTGGCTGTTAATTTCAGCCAGATCACACTCTGGTCACCGGTTCTTTCAACATTGGATTTACTGGGCCGCGCCGCACTGGGCGCCGCGCTTTTGGTTTTGGGGGCCGGGCTAAGCATAAAAGCGGCGCTTAATCCCTCAAGGGAGCTTTTGATCGGGGTTATCGGAAAATTGCTATTCACGCCGCTTGTCATGATGTCAGTCGGGTATCTTTTTGGCCTGAAAGGGCTGGAGCGTGATGTATTACTGATCTGCGCTGCGGTCCCGACAGCTATGAACGGGTACGTTCTGGCACGTAAAATGGGTGGAGACGCACCGCTTTATGCTACCATATCCACCGTGCAGACAGTGTTCTCGTTTTTAACGATTCCCTTGCTGATATGGTTGGTTTCGTAGTTTTAGTGTAACATTTCGGGCCAAAATCACAGGGTTTTGCCCGCGGCGGCACCGCTCGACCAGGCCCATTGGAAATTATATCCGCCAAGCCAGCCGGTCACATCCACCGCCTCGCCGATCATAAACAAGCCCTTCATGCGTTTGGATTCCAGCGTTTTTGAGGATAGCTCGGCGGTGCTGATCCCGCCGGATGTCACCTCGGCTTTGGCAAAACCCTCTGTGCCGGTTGGCATGAATTGCCAGTCAGATAATCGGGTTTCTGCCTTGAACAAGCTTCGATCCGGGATATTGGCCAGCTCTAATGGCAGATCAATCTGCGCGGCCAAAACCTCGGCAAGGCGGGCGGGCAAATGCTGGCCAAGGGCGGATTTGAGGCCGGATTTCGGGTTGCCCTGTTTTGTTGCAATCAGCCAGCCCGGGGCCAAATCGGGCAAGAAATCGATCCCGACAGCTACGCCAGGCGACCAATAAGAGGAAATTTGTAAAATTACCGGCCCGGAAAGACCTTTGTGCGTAAACAGTGCCGCCTCGCGAAACCGGGTGTTTCCCACACGTGCGATCACATCGGCAGATACGCCAGACAGATCGCGAAACACCTGATCATTCGCGCCAAGCGTCATTGGCACCAACGCCGGTGTTGGCGCGATTACTTTCAGCCCGAACTGGCGCGCCAGATCATAGGCAAACCCGCTGGCCCCCATCTTTGGAATCGATTGCCCGCCCGTAGCGATCACTAACGCAGGCGCTGTAACAATCCGCCCGCCAAACCGGATCCGATATTGCCCATCGCTATGGGCTACATCTGAAATACTGTCGCCAAGTGCGATTTCAACTGCGCCCTTGGCGCATTCCGCCAGAAGCATTTTAACAATCTCGCGCGCCGATCCATCACAAAACAACTGCCCGAGCGTTTTTTCATGCCAGGCGATGTGATAGCGATCCACCATCGCTATAAAATCCTGTGCCGTAAACTGGCTAAGGGCGGATTTCACAAAATGCGGGTTGCTGGAAATAAAACAGCCCGGATCTGTATGAATATTGGTAAAATTGCACCGCCCACCGCCGGAAATCAGGATTTTCTTGCCGGGCTTTTCGGCGTGTTCAATCAGCAAAACCCGCCGCCCGCGTTGCCCTGCCACTTGTGCGCACATCAATCCAGCCGCCCCGCCACCAAGGATAATCGCATCGAAATTTTCAACCTTTGGCATGGGTTCTCCAGTCGGGGGGTTATAAAACGCGTAAATTCTGGTTGCAATCATTCATGATGATGCCATGGTGAACGCATCTGGATTTCATAGGTCACGCCCATGCGCCTCTTAATTTCCTTTACGGCTTTGTTTGCCTCTATCGCGCTGTTGCAGCTTAGCTCGGGGGCTATTGCACCGCTTGATGTGCTTGCGGGCTTGCAAGAAGGGTTTACCAATACCGAGATCGGGCTGTTGGGGTCGGCACATTTTCTGGGGTTCTTTGTTGGCTGCTGGTGGGCGCCGCGCCTGATGGGCAGCGTTGGGCATTCGCGCACGTTTTCTGCATTTGCAGCGTTTGGCGCGATTGGCGCGATTTCCCATACTATGCTGGTTGATGCGACGGCCTGGGCGGCGATGCGCGTGCTGACGGGCCTTTGTGTGGCGGGGTGTTACACCGTGATTGAGGCCTGGATGCAGGCCAAGCTGACCAACAAAAACCGCGGGAAGGTCATGGCGTCTTACCGCACGATTGACATTGTTGCATCGGCTGCCGCGCAACTTATGATCGGTGCGTTGGATCCAGCGTCCTATGTTTCTTATAACCTTCTGGCCATTCTGTGTTGTGCCTGTCTGCTGCCCATCGCACTGACCAAAATGCCTCAGCCCGTTACGCCGCTAACCCCGCGCCTTCGCCCCATTCACACGGCACGGGTTTCCCCGCTTGGGGCGGCAGGGGTTGTGGTTGCGGGCACGACAACTGCCGCTTTCAGGATGGTTGGGCCGATTTATGGGCAGGATATCGGGCTTAGCGCCTCGCAAATCGGCTCATTTCTGGCGACCGTTCTGATCGGTGGCGCTGTTGCCCAGCTTCCGGTCGGTTGGCTGGCGGATAAATTTGATCGCCGATATGTGCTGATCGGCCTGTCCGTTGTCGGGATCATTACATGTATGGCACTGTCGTTGAATGGCCAGGGCGGGCACACACAGCTATTCCTGATTGCCGCGTTGTTTGGCGCGGCAACATATCCGATATTCTCCGTTTCAACAGCGCATGCCAATGATTTTACAAAGGCTGAAAATATGATTGAGATGAATGCATCCCTGATGTTCCTTTACGGCCTCGGAGCAATTTTCAGCCCGCTCATTGCCTCAAACCTGATTGAAAATTATGGCCCGGCGGCATTGTTTATGTTCATAAGTCTGGCGCATGGGTTTCTGCTGGTTTTCGGGTTTATGCGCATGTCTGTGCGCAGCGCGCCAACCGATCGTACAAAATACGCCTATATTCCCCGCACATCCCTTACCATCGGCAAATTGATACGCCGGCGCAAACCCTGATGTGCGGGGCTGGTAGTAGGTGCGGGTTTGTGTAAAAATCGTGCATAGCAAAATAAGGGACATGAAATGGCATTGCCACCGCGAGGGATGATCTATGACGATATAACCCAAACTATCGGGGGCACGCCGCTTGTTAGGCTCGCGCGATTTGCCAAGGATACGGGGGTAAAGTCCGAGTTTTTGGGAAAGTTGGAGTTTTTTAACCCTATTGGATCAGTAAAGGACCGTATCGGCGTTAGCATGATCGATGCGCTTGAGGCCTCGGGCGCGCTGAAACCTGGTGGTACGTTGATTGAACCAACCAGCGGCAATACCGGCATTGCTTTGGCGTTTGTTTGTGCGGCGCGGGGGTATAATCTGATCCTGACCATGCCCGAAACCATGTCAATCGAGCGGCGCAAAATGCTGGCATTGCTGGGCGCGCGGGTGGAATTAACGGATGGGACCAAGGGCATGCGCGGCGCGATTGAACACGCCAGGGTGTTAGCCGCAGAGATTAAAGGCGCGATTATTCCCCAACAGTTCGAAAATCCGGCCAACCCTATGGTGCATGAACAAACCACCGCCGAGGAAATCTGGAAAGATACCGGCGGTAAGGTCGATGTGTTTATATCGGGCATCGGAACGGGCGGCACGATCATGGGGGTTGGCAGCGTGCTTAAGGCGCGAAACCCGGATGTGAAAATCATTGCGGTCGAGCCAGAGGACAGTCCGGTATTATCGGGTGGCCAGCCCGGCCCCCATAAGATTGAGGGCATCGGTGCAGGGTTTGTGCCGGATATTCTGGACACAGATCTGATTGACGAGGTGGTTACAATCAGCAATGAAACCGCGCTTGAGATGGCGCGCAAAATCGCGGCGCTTGAGGGTATTCCCGTTGGCATTTCCTCAGGTGCGGCACTGGCAGCGGCGGTTGAAATATCAGCAAGGCCAGACATGGAAAACAAACGGATCGTGATGATTTTACCAAGTTTTGCGGAACGCTACCTGTCAACCTCGCTGTTTGACGGTCTTTAGGGCTGATGAATATGGCAATGGGTAAAGACGAACTTGAACGTTATGCCCGCCATATAATTTTGCGCGAAATTGGCGGCCCCGGGCAGCAAAAGCTGCGGTGTGCAAGGGTGCTGGCTATCGGGGCCGGCGGTCTTGGCTCACCGGCGCTGATGTATCTGGCGGCGGCGGGTGTTGGCACGCTTGGGATTGTTGACGACGATGTTGTCAGCCTGTCCAATTTGCAGCGCCAGATCATCCATGCAACGGGGGCGATTGATACGCCCAAAGTGCTTTCTGCCAGCAAGACTATCGCCGATATCAACCCCCATATCGCCGTTGAGGCGCATCACACGCGTCTTGCCCCTGAAAACGCTGCGCAGATCATCGGGGGGTATGATCTGGTGCTGGATGGTTCTGATAATTTTGTCACCCGCTATATGGTTAATGAGGTGTGTACCACCTTGAAAACCCCGCTTATTTCCGCCGCACTCAGCCAATGGGAGGGGCAGATCAGCCTGTTTGACCCGGCAAACGGCGGCCCGTGCTATGCGTGCGTTTTCCCTGAACGCCCCGCCGATGGTCTGGCGCCATCCTGCGCGGCGGGGGGCGTTATGGGCGCGCTCGCCGGGGTCATGGGATCAATGATGGCGGGCGAGGCGATCAAACATATCACTGGTGCCGGCGCGGGGTTGTGCGGGGATATGCTGATATATGATGCGCTTTACGCTGAGGCGCGAAAATTTACCCTTGTGAAAAACCCGGCCTGTTCGGTTTGTGCAGATACACCACATTGATTATTATCAATGCAATCCACTAATATACCGCTATGATTCCCGAAAAACAGGAGCGCCCCGCATATGACCCATTATGACATCATCATCATCGGTGCTGGCCCTGCCGGTCTTAGCTTTGCACGCAACCTTGCAGATACCGGCCTTCAGATCGCGATGCTGGAACGGATGCCCGAGAAAATCCTGAAAAACCCGTCCGAGGATGGGCGTGATATTGCACTGACCCATACATCCGAACAAATTATGCAGGATTTGGGCATGTGGGCGCATATTCCTGCGGATCAGACCGGTACAATTCGTGACGCCAAGGTTGTGAACGGGCAATCGGCCTATGCGCTCCATTTTGAAAGCGAAAAGACCGACCGTGATTATCTGGGCCGTATTGTGCCAAACCACCATATCCGGCGTGCGGCCTATAATGTTGTCAAGGATTTGGCGAATGTCACGATCCTGACAGAGGCCGAGGTGGTTGAGGTCAACACGAATGCGACGGTTGGCAAAGTCACGTTGAAGGATGGAACCGAACTAAGCGCGGCGCTGGTTATTGCTGCCGACAGCCGGTTTTCAGAGACGCGGCGCAAAATGGGAATTTCGGCCTCTATGACCGATTTCGGGCGAGTGGTTATTGTCTGCGAGATGGATCACACGTTGCCCCACGACAATATCGCGACGGAATGTTTTCATTATGATCAAACGCTGGCGATTTTACCGATGCACGGTAATAGATCATCCGTTGTGGTGACCTTGCCTGGCGACAAGGCCGACAGCGTGATGAATATGTCTGACGCGGATTTTGCCGCTGATATTCAGGCGCGGTTCGGGGATCAACTGGGGGATATGACGCTTGCCTCTAAACGCCACCCCTATCCGCTGGTCAGTGTTTACGCCAACCAGTTCGTCAAATCCCGTTTTGCCCTGCTGGGTGATGCGGCAGTCGGGATGCATCCGGTCACCGCGCACGGATTTAATCTTGGCCTGACAGGCGGTGCGATTTTGGCAAACGAAATACGCCACGCGCTTGAGATCGGCATGGATTTTGGCGCACCGTCAGTTTTGAAAAGATATGAGGCTAAACACCGCCGCATATCGCGCCCGCTTTATCTGGGCACAAACGCGCTGGTGCGTCTGTTCACTGATACACGCCCACCGGCACGGTTTTTGCGCGGGGCCGCTTTGCGGATCGGCAATCTTCTGCCGCCCGTCAAAGACCGGATTCTGAAGCAATTAACCGAGATTGAGGCGCGGGTCGGGTAGAAACTGCCCGTCCATAGCGACCAGAAAATCCTGCACTTTTTGCGCCACAGGTGTCAGTTTGGCGCGGCTAGGGTGCACTAGAAACCACTGGCGTATAATCGGCAGACCGGGCATGGAAATCGTCTTGATGCGCCCCTCGATCAGCGCATCAGTAACGGTATGTGCAGAAATCAGGGCAATGCCAAGACCGGCAATCACGGCCTGTTTGATGGTTTCATTGGTGTTAAACTCGATTTTGTCATAGGTGCGCCCTTCACCGATGCGATCGAGATAGCGCTCCATCAGAATGCGGGTGCCCGAACCGGTTTCGCGTAAAATGAAGGTCTGATCCAGCAAAGTGGCGGGCAAAATGTCGCGGGCGTGTACAAGCGGATGGTCGGGCGGCGCGATCAGAATATGTGGATGCTCGCCAAGTGGGACAGATTCCACCATCGGATAGCGCGGCGGGCGGCCCATGATTGCCAGGTCAATCGAGGTATCCTCAAGGGCTGAAATAATGCGTTGCCGGTTGCCGATTGTCAGGTCAATGCGGATATCCGGCAGGGCGCTTTTTGCCAACGCGACCAGACCGGGCGCAAAGTATTTTCCAGTGCTGACAACCCCAAGGGAGACACGGCCAGACTTGCCGGCATTGATGGAATCTATGCTTTTATAACAATGATCTAGGGTGGATTCGATTTGGGCAATTGTCGCCAAAACCTGCTGCCCTTGCGGCGTGATTGACCCCTTGCCATCGCTGGCGCGAACCATAAGTTTTGCGCCGATATTGGCCTCAAGATGTTTGAGCTGGGAAGATACTGCCGGAACGGTCAGATTCAACATATCTGCCGCCGCGGTAACCGAGCCACGCGCCGCCACCGCCGCTAGCGCGCGAAGCTGTTTGAGGGTTATTATATCCATCCGTGACATAAATTATATTTAACACAACAAAGAAATAATTCAATTTCCTTTTTGTGAATTTTACGCAATCACTGGCGCACCAATATGATCAGGGATCAATTTATGACCGAACACACGCATCTGGAAAACACCAAAGGCATCCCGGCTGAACTGCTGAATGTGATGCTGGCGCTGTGCGAGGTTTCCGAGAAATTGGCGCAAACTATTGCCGATGGGCCTTTAGTTGGTGATCTGGGTGCTGCGGTTGGTACAAACCTTGGTGGGGACGGGCAAAAGGCGCTCGATCTGATTGCCGATGATGCTTATGCGGTGGCGCTGAAAGATACAGACGTGCGCTGGTATGCGTCTGAGGAACAAGACGATGTGGTGGCGCTGAACCTCGCGGGAAATCTGGCGCTGGCGATTGATCCGCTGGACGGGTCGAGCAACATTGATGTGAATGTATCCATCGGCATGATTTTTTCGATTTTTCCGGCACTGGAGGATGCAAACGCCAGCTTTTTGCGCCCGGCACGTGAACAAATCGCAGGGGGGTATTTCATTTTTGGACCGCAATGCGGGCTGGTCGTGACCTTTGGTGATGGCACCATGCAGTTCACAATGGACAGCCGAACGCGGCAGTTCTTTTTGGTTAACCCTCGGGTGAAAATCCCGGTGGAATCAACGGAGTACGCGATTAACGCCTCAAATTACCGTCACTGGCCCCGCCCGATCCGTGCGTTTATTGACGATTGTGTCGATGGCACAGACGGGCCGCGCGGGCGGGATTTCAACATGCGCTGGATTGCGTCTTTGGTGGCGGAAACGCACCGGATACTGTCACGCGGTGGAATTTTTCTTTATCCCGGCGACAAGCGTGAAGGATACGCGCGAGGCCGGCTGCGGATGGTTTATGAATGCGCGCCCATTGCGTTTTTAATCGAACAGGCGGGGGGCAAGGCCACGGATGCCCTTGATCCGATTTTGGACCAGCAAGCGGATACATTGCACGCCCGCACGCCGTTTGTTTTTGGCTCTGCTAATAAGGTCGATAAAGTGACGACCTATAATGACCTCCCGGAAAATGAAACCTCGGCCCTGTTTGGCAAACGCGGCCTGTTTCGCGCATGATAAGGAATTTTTGACATGAGCACCAAGCATCCCATCATCTCGGTTACCGGCTCTTCGGGCGCAGGGACATCTACAGTCAAGGCAACCTTTGACCAGATTTTTCGCCGCGAGGATATCACAGCCGTTTCGATCGAGGGCGATGCTTTTCACCGCTATAACCGCGCCGATATGAAGGCTGAATTGGATAGGCGTGTGGCAGCGGGCGACCGTTCTTTCAGCCATTTCAGTCTGGACGCCAATGAATTGGGTGAACTGGAACGGGTTTTTCGCGAATACGGCGAAACCGGCAAAGGTAAAACCCGGTATTATGTGCACAGTGATGCCGAAGCGGCGGCGCTCGGCGCACCTGCGGGGGAATTTACGGATTGGGCGGATTTCAAAGACGGCTCGGACCTGTTGTTCTATGAGGGTCTGCACGGCGCGGTTAAGCAAGACGGGATAAACGTGGCAGGCTACGCGGATTTGAAAATCGGGGTGGTGCCGGTGATTAATCTGGAATGGATCCAGAAAATGCACCGGGATCGCGATGTGCGCGGCTATTCCACCGAGGCAATTACCGATGTGATCCTGCGCCGCATGGATGCCTATGTGAAATGTATCACGCCGCAGTTCAGCCAGACGGATATCAATTTTCAGCGTGTGCCGGTGGTGGATACCTCAAACCCGTTTATCGCGCGCGCCATTCCTACATTGGACGAAAGTCTGGTGGTGATCCGGTTCAAAAACCCGCGCGGCATCGATTTCCCTTATCTGACCAACATGATTGACGGCTCCTGGATGAGCCGCGCTAATTCGATTGTTGTGCCGGGGGGCAAGATGGATCTGGCGATGCAGCTGATCCTGACGCCGCTTATTTTGCGCCTCGCTGAAAATTCACACCGCGCCTAAGGAGGGCTGGTTATGAACATTGAAACCAACATGGCAAACGCGCTGCGTGCGCTGGCAATGGATGCGGTTCAGGCGGCGAATTGCGGCCATCCGGGGATGCCGATGGGCATGGCAGACGTAGCGGCGGTGTTGTTCAACCGGTTTATCAGCATTGATCCGAGTGCGCCGAAATGGCCCGACAGGGACCGGTTCGTTTTGTCGGCGGGGCATGGATCGATGTTGCTTTACGGCATTAACCATTTGCTGGGTTACAGCGATATGGACATGGCGCAGATCAGGAATTTCCGCCAACTGGGCTCGCGCACGGCGGGGCACCCGGAATATGGCCACGCGATGGGGATTGAGACCACAACCGGCCCGCTGGGGCAGGGGATCGCCACGGCTGTTGGCATGGCTTTGGGTGAGCGCATGCAAAACGCGCGGTTTGGCGATGATATGGTGGACCACTGGACCTATGTTATCGCTGGTGACGGCTGTTTGATGGAGGGCATCAGCCACGAGGCGATTGATATGGCTGGCCACATGGGGTTGGGGCGGTTGGTTGTGCTTTGGGATGATAATGCAATCACGATTGACGGGGGTACGGATATGTCTACCTCGACAGATCAACAGGCGCGGTTCGGGGCTAGTGGCTGGCAGGTGATTTCAGTGGATGGTCACGACAAAGAGGCAATTGCGACGGCGATAAGCGCGGCGCGTGCAGATATGGACCGCCCGACCTTGATCGCATGTAAAACGATTATCGGTTACGGCGCGCCCAACAAACAAGGCACTGCGGCGACACACGGCGCACCGCTGGGGGAGGATGAGATTGCCCTGACACGCGCAGCGCTGGGCTGGCCGCATGCAGCGTTTACAATCCCGGATGACGTTTATGAGAATTGGCACAATATCGCAAAACGTGGAAAAACGGCGCGGGATGCCTGGGAGGCCCGGGCCAAAGCAAGCCCCGCGTCCAGCGCATTTTTCGCGGCTGAAGACGGCTCTGCGCGGGGCGCGTTAAAGGTGGCGATTGCGGCTTATAAGGAACAACTGTCAGCGGATGCGCCCAAGGTTGCAACCCGCAAAGCCTCGCAGATGGCGCTGGAGGTTGTGAATAAGGCGGTGCCTAACATGGTTGGCGGCTCGGCGGATTTGACCGGCTCAAACCTGACGCTGACATCGGGTATGCGCGCTGTTTCCAAGGGGGATTACAGCGGTAATTATATCTATTACGGCGTGCGCGAACACGCTATGGCGGCGGTGATGAACGGGCTTTATCTGTACGGCGGGTTTATCCCTTATGGCGGCACGTTTCTGGCCTTTGCGGATTATTGCCGCGGGGCTATTCGCCTGTCGGCACTGATGGGCTTGCCGGTTACCTATGTGATGACCCACGATTCCATTGGTCTGGGCGAGGATGGCCCGACCCATCAGCCGGTTGAACAACTGGCCAGCCTGCGCGCCATGCCAAACATCGACGTTTTTCGCCCCGCCGACGCTGTGGAAACCGCCGAAGCCTGGGAATTGGCGGTGCTGTCTGACAAAACCCCCTCGGTGTTGGCGCTTTCACGTCAAGGTTTGCCATTGTTGCGGGTGAACCATACCAGCGAAAACCTGACCGCCAAAGGGGCTTATGTTTTGCGTGAAACGGACGGAGCGCGGGATGTGACATTGATTGCGACGGGTTCCGAGGTGGAAATCGCTATGGCTGCGGCGGATATTCTGGCGCGCGAAGGCGTGCAAGCGGCTGTTATCTCGGCCCCATGTTTTGAGCTTTTTGCCGCGCAATCAGCGGATTATCGCAAAACCACGCTGGGGAGCGCGCCGCGCGTTGGTATTGAGGCGATGATTGAACAGGGCTGGGGCAAGTTGCTGGGTGACAATTCTGCATTTGTTGGTATGACTGGTTTTGGAGCTTCGGCACCTGCCGATCAGCTTTACGAAAAATTCGGGATTACCGCAGATAGGGTCGCACAGGCTGCCCGCGATCTGCTGGCAAATTAGAGGGAATACTACCATGACAATCAAAGTAGGCATTAACGGATTTGGCCGTATCGGTCGCAATGTTTTGCGCGGGATTATCGAATCCGGGCGCACGGATATTGAGGTTGTGGCAATCAATGATCTCGGTCCAGTGGAAATGAATGCGCATTTACTGCGTTTTGATAGTGTGCATGGGCGGTTTCCGGCAACGGTTACGGTTAGCGGTGACACCATTGATGTGGGTACTGGCCCGATCAAGGTTACAGCGGAACGCGATCCGGCAAAACTGCCGTGGGGTAACGTCGACATCGCGCTGGAATGTACGGGCTTTTTCACGGCGCGTGACAAGGCGGCGCTGCATCTAAAGAACGGTTCTAAACGGGTGTTGATCTCGGCGCCGGGCGCGAATGCGGATCAAACCATCGTTTATGGCGTTAACCACGGCGTGTTAAGTGCGGCAGATACGGTTGTTTCCAATGCGTCCTGCACGACAAACTGTCTGGCGCCGGTTGTTAAGGTTCTCAACGATGCGATCGGGATTGACCACGGGTTCATGACCACGATCCATTCCTATACGGGCGATCAACCAACGCTGGATGCGATGCACTCGGATTTTTACCGCGCACGCGCCGCCGGGCTAAGCATGATCCCCACATCGACAGGGGCGGCCAAGGCCGTTGGTCTGGTTTTACCGGAAATGGCGGGCAAGATGGATGGTGTTGCGATCCGGGTGCCAACCCCGAATGTCTCGGTTGTGGATCTGAAGTTTACAGCCAAGCGTGTCACCACAATTGAAGAGATTAACGACGCGATCCGTGCGGTGGCTGATGGGGCGATGAAAGGTGTGCTGGGATATACCGATCTGCCGCTCGTATCGATTGATTTCAACCATGATCCGCATTCGAGCACCTTTCACATGGATCAGACCAAAGTTCAGGTGGGCACCTCGTGTCGCATCCTGACATGGTACGATAATGAGTGGGGTTTCTCTAACCGTATGGCCGATACCGCAGTGGCGATGGGGGCGTTTTTGTGAACGAACCCAACGTCATAAATACCTCAGATGTGGCCGGGCAACGTCTTGTTGTCCGGGCAGATCTGAATGCTCCGGTTCAGGGCGGCAAGGTTTCTGACGCCACCCGCATCACGCGGTTTGCAGCGGGGATCAAGCCGCTGCTGGCGGCGGGGGCGCGTCTTGTTGTGCTGTCACATTTTGGCCGCCCAAAAGGTGCGCGCAACATGGATTTCACGCTTGCGCCGATTGTTCCGGCACTGGCTAAGGCTCTCGGTGTTTCGGTTAGCTTTGCCGATGATTGCATAGGCGCGGCGGCAGTGCAGGCGTCTGAAAACTTAGGCGATGGGCAGGTTTTGCTGTGCGAAAACCTGCGGTTTCATGCGGGCGAAGAGGCTAATGACCCAGAATTTGCCGCAGAATTGGCCAAGCTCGGTGATATCTACGTGAATGATGCGTTTTCAACGGCGCACCGCGCGCATGCCTCGACGGCGGCCATCACGACGTTGCTACCAGCTTTTGCCGGCCCCTTGATGGCCGGGGAAATCACGGCACTTACCGCAGCGCTTGAAGACCCAAAACGCCCCGCCGTTGCCGTGGTTGGTGGTGCTAAGGTTTCCAGTAAAATTGCGGTGCTGAAAAACCTTGTCGATAAGGTTGATGTGGTGGTTGTGGGTGGTGGCATGGCCAATACGTTCATGCTGGCCGACGGGCATCCGATAGGTAAATCGCTGTGTGAGGCTGATCAGGTGCCAACGGTACATGAAATTCGGGCGCTGGCAGCGAAGGCAGGGTGCAAGATTATCCTGCCGGTTGACGTGGTTTGCGCCTATGATTTTGCGCCCAACGCCAGAAATATCACCACCGATCTGGATGGTTGTCCGGACGGGGCGATGATTTTGGACGCTGGTCCCAAGTCAGTCGAAGCGATTTCCGATGTTTTTACAAACGCCAAAACCATCCTCTGGAACGGCCCGATGGGCGCGTTTGAGATGGCGCCGTTTGACATGGCAACCGTGGCACTGGCGCGTAAAGCTGCTGCGTTAACACGGTCTGGCACGCTGGCCTCGATTGCCGGTGGCGGCGATACTGTGGCGGCACTGAATATGGCCGGTGTGGCACAAGATTTCACATATGTCTCCACCGCTGGTGGCGCATTTCTTGAGTGGCTGGAGGGCAAGGAATTGCCCGCGATAGCCGCGCTTCGCCGCGCTGCGGTAACCTAAAAGGATTAGATCAATGGCCCTGATAACCCTTCGTCAATTGCTGGATCACGCTGCTGAAAATGACTACGGCATGCCAGCGTTTAACATCAATAATATGGAACAGGGCCTCGCGATCATGCGCGGCGCCGAGAAAACCAATGCGCCCGTGATTTTGCAGGCCAGCCGTGGCGCGCGGTCCTATGCCGGTGATATCATGTTACGACATATGATCCAGGCTTTGGCCGAAATGTACCCCGATATCCCGATCTGCATGCATCAGGACCACGGCAATAACGAACAGACTTGTTCGTCGGCTATCCGGTATGGTTTTACGTCCGTTATGATGGATGGCTCACTTAAGGCGGATATGAAAACGCCGGCGGATTTTGCCTATAATGTCGATATTTCCGAACGTGTATCGCGCATGGCCCATTGGGTTGGCGCAAGTGTTGAGGGCGAACTGGGGGTTCTTGGTAGTCTTGAAACCGGCGAAGCTGCCGAGGAAGATGGATCCGGCGCGGTTGGCAAACTATCCATGGAACAGCTTTTGACGGACCCCGATGAAGCCGCCGAATTCGTGAAACGCACCAAGGTTGACGCGCTGGCGATTGCCTGTGGCACCTCGCACGGAGCCTATAAATTCAGCTCCAAACCAACTGGGGATACGTTGGCGATGGAGCGCATAGAGGCGATTCACGCCAAAATCCCCGATGTGCACCTGGTTATGCACGGCTCCAGCTCGGTGCCGCAATATTTGCAGGATTTGATCAATGAAAACGGCGGTGAAATGGCGCAGACCTACGGCGTGCCGGTTGAAGAGATCGAGCGCGGCATAAAATCGGGTGTGCGCAAGGTCAATATTGATACCGATAACCGCATGGCGCTGACCGGCACGTTTCGCAAAGTTGCCAAAGATAATCCCGGCGAATTTGACCCGCGCAAATTTATGATCCCGGCGATGGCAGAGATGGAAAAGCTGGTGGTTGACCGTTTTGAACGCTTCGGGGCGGCTGGCCATGCCGCCAAAATCAAGGTCATTCCGATGGATGATATGGCCAAACGCTACGCCGATGGATCGCTTGATCCCATGACACGATAATTCACTAACCGGCCCCGGATAATCGGGGTTTCAACATGATTTTGCGCGAGGTCGATTCGCGAAGCAATACCGCTTTGCCTGATCTCAAGCTAAATAAAGGAGACTAAACAATGGACCAATCAGATCGTTACGCTGACCTTTCTCTGACCGAGGAAGACCTTATCGCAGGTGGCAAGCACGTGCTCGTGGCCTATATCATGAAGCCAAAAGCAGGCTTTGGCGGCTATCTTGAAACCGCCGCGCATTTTGCAGCCGAAAGCTCAACAGGCACCAATGTGGCTGTGTCTACCACCGATGATTTCACGCGTGGCGTTGACGCCATGGTCTACGAAATCGACGAGGCCAAAAACCTGATGAAGATCGCGTATCCGACCGATCTTTTTGACTGCAACATCACCGATGGTCGCGCCATGCTGGCCAGTTTCCTGACGCTGGCTATTGGTAATAACCAGGGCATGGGCGATGTCGAGCACGCTAAAATTCACGACTTTTACGTACCACCTGCCTATCTGCGCCTGTTTGACGGGCCATCAACCACCATCAAGGATATGTGGAACGTGCTTGGCCGCCCCCATGTTGACGGTGGTTTTATTGTCGGCACAATCATCAAGCCAAAGCTGGGTCTGCGCCCAAAACCCTTTGCGGACGCCTGTTATGATTTCTGGCTGGGCGGTGATTTCATCAAAAACGATGAACCCCAGGGAAATCAGGTGTTTGCGCCGCTAAAAGAGACCATAACTCTGGTCGCTGACGCGATGAAACGTGCGCAGGATAAAACCGGCGAGGCAAAGCTGTTTTCGGCCAACATCACTGCAGATGATCATTATGAGATGGTTGCGCGCGGCGAGTTCATTCTGGAAGCTTTCGGCGAAAATGCTGACCACGTTGCGTTTTTGGTAGACGGTTATGTGACCGGCCCGGCCGCGATCACCACGGCGCGCCGGACCTTTCCCAAACAGTATCTGCACTATCACCGTGCCGGCCACGGGGCGGTTACCAGCCCAAGTGCGATGCGGGGCTATACGGCGTTTGTGCTGTCGAAAATGGCGCGTATGCAAGGGGCCTCGGGCATTCATACCGGCACTATGGGTTTTGGCAAAATGGAGGGCGAGGCCGCCGACAGGTTGATGGCCTATATGATCACCGAGGACAGTGCCGACGGCCCGTATTTTCATCAGGAATGGGCGGGTATGGGGCCAACGACCCCGATTATCTCGGGTGGAATGAACGCGCTACGGATACCGGGATTTTTCGAAAACCTCGGGCATTCAAACCTGATCCTAACCGCCGGTGGCGGCGCGTTTGGCCATATTGATGGTGCAGCCGAGGGCGCAAAATCGTTGCGACAGGCCGAACAATGCTGGAAAGAGGGCGCTGATCCGATCGAGTTCGCCAAGGATCACAAACAGTTCGCCCGCGCATTTGAAAGTTTCCCCAGTGACGCCGACAGCATTTTTCCTGGCTGGCGCGAAGCCTTGCGCATTAATGCGAAATAAGCAAAACAGGGGCGCAGGCCAATCCGCGCCCCTGATACCCTCACCCAAGGAGCAGCCCATGAGCTTTAATCGTGACATAAAAATCGCCCCGTCAATCCTTTCGGCAGATTTTGCCAATCTGGGCGCTGAAATTCGCGCGGTTGAGGATCAGGGCTGTGACTGGATCCATGTTGACCCGATGGATGGCCATTTCGTGCCAAACCTGACCATCGGCCCGAATGTCGTGGCGGCGATTCGCCCGCATGTAAAAACGTTCATGGACGTTCATTTAATGATTTCGCCAGCTGATCCCTATATTGAGGCTTTTGCCAAGGCTGGCTCGGATATGATCACCGTGCACGCCGAGGCCGGGCCGCATTTGCACCGCTCGTTACAGTTTGTGCGCTCTTTTGGCAAAAAAGCCGGTGTTGCGCTGAATGTAACCACGCCGCTTTCGACGGTTGCGCATATTCTTGACAGTATCGACATGATCCTGATCATGACGATCAATCCCGGTTTTGGCGGTCAAAAATTCATTGCCTCGATGGTGGATAAAATTGCTGATACCCGTGCGATGATAGGGGATCGGGCGATCCATATTCAGGTGGATGGCGGGATTACGTCCGCCACCGCACCACTGGTGGCCGCAGCCGGGGCGGATGTGCTGGTGGCAGGTTCAGCTGTATTTAACGGCGGCTCGGTTGAGACCGCGCCCATCTACGGTAAAAACATCCGCGCGCTTCGCATGGCCGCCACGGCTGCGCAGAAATAACGAAAAGGAAACACAATGGCTGTTGCAACCCCCGTTTGCGATTTTGGCTGGCAAGCACCTGATTTTACATTGAAGAATGTGGATGGAAAAGTGACCTCGCTTGCTGATATTACAGGTGAAAACGCCACCTTGGTGATGTTCATCTGCAACCATTGCCCTTATGTGAAATCCATTCTGGACCGGATAATCCGCGGCGCGGCTGAGTTGCAGGCGTTGGGTGTCGGGGTGGTGGCGATCAACGCCAATGATGCGGCTGATTACCCCGAGGATTCATTCGAGGCGATGCAGGAAATTGCGACAGCAAAGGGTTTTTCGTTTCCCTATCTGCACGATGAAACCCAAGCGGTGGCCAGGGTATACGGCGCTGCTTGCACGCCGGATTTCTTTGGCTTTGATGTCAAGGGCGGGCTGCAATATCGCGGGCGGCTCGATGCATCTGGGCGTGTAGCTATTAAAGACGCGCGCCGGGATTTGTTTTTGGCGATGAAACAGGTGGTTGAGACAGGCAAGGGGCCGGTGGAACAGGTGGCCTCCATGGGGTGCTCCATCAAATGGAAATCCACTTGAAGCGCGCGATTATTTTCGATCTGGACGGAACCCTGTGTGATTCCGTGCCGGATATTCATCGGGTGACGAGTGTTTTGCTGGCCGCGCACGGGGCGCAACCTTTGCCTTTGGATTTAGTCAAAACCTTTATTGGCAACGGCATCCCGAAACTGGTGGAGCGCGTGATGAAAGCCGCAGGAATTGTGCACACGCCCGCAAGGCACAAAGATTTGAGCGCAGAGTTTACACGCCTCTACGCTGAAAACCCGGCTTTAAAAACAATATGTTACCCAGGCGTGCACGAGGCTTTGGATAACCTGAAATCCCGCGGTTATACCTTGGGTGTTTGCACGAACAAGGCGCATAGCATCACGCTACAAATACTCGAAAACCTGAATTTAAACGAATATTTCGACGTTGTCATTGGTGGGGACAGCCTGCCAACTCACAAACCTGACCCGGCGATGTTGCATGCCTGCGTGCGGGCACTGGGCGAGGATGATGTCTGGTATGTCGGTGATAGCGAGGTCGATGCGCAAACGGCCAAAGCGGCAGGCATCCGGTTTGCGCTGTTCACCGAAGGTTACCGCAAAACGCCCGTCAATGCGATTGTTCATGACGTGCATTTCAGCGTGTTTTCTGACCTGCCAATGATTAGGCCGAATCAATAGCAGCGACGGCGCGAATCAGACAGTAGAGTAATGCAAAAACACGCGGTGGTTGTGGAGCGCTTAATCACAGTAATTCTGCAACGGATTTAGCGAAAACTTTTATCGAATTGTGTCGGTTTTATGCAACACTCTTATGGTTAGGACATGAACATCTTTTAACCGTTTGATAAAAATACAAAATTTTAAAATACCGTTATGATTTCCGACCCCGATTAGCTGTCAGTATTCGACGGCACCTCGAATTTCTTGTGAATACACAATAGGTTGATCGAATCCGGGTAGAAATTCACATTAAAATCATGTTATTGCTTAAACTAAGTTCATCTGCTATACAAAATCGTCGCTTGGTGGGGAATTTGCAAGCGGGTGTGTATTACTTATGTGGTGTGAGTGTATGTTGAAGATAAAGAGTTTCTAAACACACATTTTATACACGGATGTAAATGGCTTGGTGAATTTGCCAAGTCTATGCACTCTATTGAGGGATTGAAAATGAAGAATTTACTGCTTAACCGCTTTTCAAAAGATGAGCACGGCTCCATCACAGCATTTGTCCTGGTATTGTTTTTGATAATGGTTGTCGGCAGCGGCATGGCTGTCGATTTCATGCGCCATGAAACAGAGCGCGCAGCCTTACAGGATGCCATGGACCGCGGTGTCTTGGCGGCGGCGTCTTTTGAAATTGCGCAGCAATTTGATGACGGTGTAATCTTAGGGGTTGATGAAGAGGAATATGTAGAGGATCTGGTTGTTTCCTACTTTCGCTCAAACACCCTGACACGACGCGAAATTGATTTTGATGTAAGCATTGATATTCAGCCAAATTCACGGCGTGTCAGCATAACTGGTGATTATGACATCAATACATTCTTTCTGCGGATTATTAATATCAGAACTCTAAATGTTAATGCCATATCAACCGCCGCAACAGCTCGCAGAGAGGTCGAGGTTTCCCTTATTCTCGATACGACCGGCTCTATGGAGCGGTATGTGAGGGATGAAAACGGCAATTGGGTAAGGAAAATTGACGCCTTGAAAGTGGCCGCCAAAGATTTCATTGATAAGATGTTATTTGGTGACGCGATCGACCACACAACGATGTCTCTGGTATTTTTTGAGGCTTCGGTAAATACAGGTCCGGTTCTTGCGGCGCAATACAATCTTCAAGCCTGGCACAATTATTCATATTGTTTTGAATTTGCGCGCGCTGATTTTAGAACAACCGCGCTTTCTCCGACAATTCCATACAATCAGGAACAGCATTTTATGCGTGGACGCGGCGTTCCGGAATGCCCATATAACGAGATAATTCCCTTTTCGAATAATTCGGTGGCGTTAAAAACTGCGATTGATGGCATGTCTACTGGTGGTTATACGGCAACTTATGCAGGCATGAAATGGGGCGTGGCACTATTGGATCCTGTGGCGATGCCTGTAGTTTCCTCATTATCAACTATAAAGGCAGATCATACATGTGGTGTTAACCCAGATACTGGGGAAGAGGGAAATTATATATTGGATAGTGATAATTTCCCAACGGCTGAAATGTGTATGTTTCTTGTAAACCCGCAATTTAGCAATAAAAGGCCAGCAGCTTGGGATGATGATCGTGCGTTGAAGGTTGTTGTTTTAATGACGGATGGTGATAACACACATCACGTCAGAGTGAAAACCAACCGTAATTACTATTTTAGATATAACAGGGATGAGAATGGGGACCCAATTCCTTGGCGTCATCTGCGAAATGCCGATCACTGGGATAACGTCCGGCCGCCACAATATGGAAACTGGAGAGATAATAGGTTTGATCGCAGCAGAATGATTACCACTAATGGTGGTGATGATCGATTGCAGGATATTTGTGATGCTGCAAGACTCCCTGTTTCCGCAGAAAGTGATAATGTCCGCATTCAAGTTTATACTATTGGCTTTGCCATTAGCAATGGGTCAAGGGCATATAGGCAAATGCGTAGGTGTGCGTCTGATTTAACAGCATTCTATCACGCAAGAGATGCAGAGGATTTGGCTACGGCGTTTGATCAGATTGCTACGTCTGTTACAAAGCTGAGGTTGATTGATGACGCTGTTGAGTAAAATCTGCACAAAGCTACAAGCTTTCCGGCACTGTAGTTCCGGATCGTCAACCGTAGAATTTGTTTTAATAGCACCGACTTTGCTGTGGTTCGTCTTTTCGGTATTTGAAGCTGGGTGGCTAATGACGCAACAAACCATGTTGGCACGTGGTTTAAACATGGCAATCCGTGATTTGCGTTTGGGGCGAATTGAAAACGCTACACATGAAATAGTTAAGGCCCGTGTCTGTGCGCGTGCCCGTATTTTAAGAGAATGTATGGGCTCGATTCATCTGGAATTACAGCCCATATCTCTAAGTACAGGGGTTCCACAAACATCTCCATCATGTGTTGATGTTACTGGTGAAATCACACCCGCAGAGAATTTTTCTACCGGCGTTCGTGACCAGGAAATCATGTTTATAAGGGCCTGTGTAGTTGTTAAGCCGTTGATGCCAGGTATGGGGCTAGGTGCAGATTTAACCAAAGATGCATCTGGTCGGTTTTCACTAGTGGCATTTTCTGCATTTATGAACGAGGGTTGATATGTTGGATTTTCTACGCGCTAGTTTTCGAGAGTTTGTAAAAGATGAATGTGCGACGATAACACTGGAGTTTGTCGTCATTTTGCCGCTGCTAGTATTCTGGTTTATTGGCAGTATTGTTTTCTTTGATGCATTCAAAAAACGTGGACAGGTAGTATACGCAAACTCTACAATTGCCGACATTGTTTCACGCTACTTACGAATGCACACCAACGAGATAGATCAGTTGCAATTATTGCAAACGGCGCTTTTGCCAAGAACATCCGGTGGCTGGCTGCGTATAACAAGCCTTCAATTTTTGGAACATGATATTGATGACGATGATGATGATGAATATATCGTTATTTGGTCACAAGTGACTGGTGTTGGACATCGTCCAATTGAGAACGCCGATGACGATCTTGATGATGATGACGTGTTACTGCCAATTGAGATACTCCCGAATATGTATGATTCTGAGCAAGTTATGCTGGTTGAATCGCATGTACCCTACATTCCGATTGCGGATTGGGTGGGAATCACAGCAAAAACCTGGCGGGATAGAGTCGTCATAAGCCCTCGCAAAAGAGATAGAGTTGTGTGGGCGCCTGAAAGCTAATACCCCACCATTTGCTTCGCAGTTCATTTCCTTGTAAACATCGCTCATGATCAGAGTTTTTGATATAGATGACCACACGCGTCTGCCTTGGCGGTTTCATCGCTTGGTATTGATGCCTGCCGTTATTGCATAGCTCGATATTTTTCGATCACCCAGGAAAATTCCAAATAGCCACGTGAGAATGCAATGTCCAAACCCAGAACCCTTTATGATAAAATATGGGATGCCCATGTCGTATCCAGCGATGATGATGGCACCTGCCTACTGTATATAGACCGCCATTTAGTGCACGAAGTCACCAGCCCACAAGCCTTTGAGGGTTTGCGTGCGGCCGGTCGCAAGGTGCGCGCACCCGAAAAAACCATCGCAGTGCCCGACCACAATGTCCCCACAACGCTCGATCGTATTGACGGGGTCGTAAAGAACCAAGAATCCCGTATCCAATTGGATGCGCTCGATAAAAACGCCCGGGATTTTGGGCTGCACTACTACCCCGTCACAGATGTGCGCCAGGGTGTCGTGCATATCATCGGCCCTGAACAGGGTTGGACCCTGCCCGGCATGACCGTTGTTTGCGGCGACAGCCACACTGCCACGCACGGCGCGTTTGGCGCAATCGCTCATGGTATCGGTACGTCCGAGGTTGAACATGTTTTGGCCACGCAAACCCTGATCCAGTCCAAATCCAAAAATATGAAGGTTGAGATCACCGGCAAGTTGGCGCCCGGTGTCACCGCCAAAGATATCACCATGACCGTGATCGGCCTGACCGGCACAGCTGGCGGCACTGGCTATGTGATCGAATACTGCGGCGAGGCGATCCGGGATTTGTCGATGGAGGGCCGCATGACCGTCTGCAACATGGCGATTGAGGGTGGCGCGCGCGCTGGCCTGATCGCACCCGATGAAAAAACTTTTGCCTATGTCAAAGGTCGCCCGCAAGCCCCGAAGGGTGATAATTGGGAACTGGCCATGGAAAACTGGAAAACCCTGTTTACCGATGAGGGCGCGCATTTCGACAAAACCCTGACCATAAAGGCCGAGAATATCGCCCCGGCCGTGACATGGGGCACCAGCCCCGAGGATGTATTGCCAATTACCGGAACCGTTCCGCACCCCGAAGATTTTGAGGGTGGTAAGGTCGATGCCGCGCGACGTTCGCTTGATTATATGGGCCTAACGGCGGGTATGAAACTGACGGATATTCAGATCGATACGGTGTTTGTAGGTTCCTGCACCAACGGGCGGATTGAGGATTTTCGTGCCGTTGCAGATATTGTTAAAGGCAAGAAAATCAAAGACGGTATGCGGGCGATTGTCGTCCCCGGCTCGGGGCTTGTGCGCGCACAAGCTGAAGAGGAAGGCATCGCCCAGATCCTGATCGACGCGGGTTTTGAGTGGCGCCTTGCCGGCTGTTCCATGTGTCTGGCAATGAACCCCGATAAACTTGAGGCCGGCGAGCGCTGTGCTGCCACCACCAACCGCAACTTTGAGGGCCGCCAGGGCCGCGGCGGGCGCACGCATCTTGTATCCCCGGCAATGGCCGCGGCCGCTGCATTGACAGGGCATCTGACTGACGTTCGGGAGTTGGGCTGAAAATATGGCAGAATATAGCGATTATATTGTGTATCTTGATGAAAGCGGATCGCCAACCACTACAAGTATCGAGAAAGACTTTCCGATATTTGCTTTAGCTTGCGTGCTTGTAAATATAGAAAAATACATAAATAAAATCGTTCCAGCGCTTCAAAAGTTCAAGTTCAAATACTTTGGGCACGATCAGACAATTCTGCATGAACGTGAAATTCGTAGGCAAAGTGGAGAGTTTAGTTTCCTGCAAACTAGCAAGAAGTTGCGCGAAGAATTCCTTACTGAAATGTTCACTATCGTAGACTGCTGTGATTTCTCGATTGCGGCAGCGGTAGTTAACAAACAAGAACTGGTTGCCAAATACCCAGATCCGTTCAGCCCATATGAAATCAGCTTGCTAATGCCGATGGAGCATCTTGCCCGTCCAATTGGGCTTAAAATCCTTCGACTTACCCAAGAAAATAGAACCTATTCTATTATTGAAAAGAAAGTGCGTTGGTGGACAAAAACGTTCCCCTAGCAAGCAAAAGGGCCATCGAGAAATCCCAATAGCCCAGCGCCGACCGAAAAACTCCAGTCCACTTGGGCTATATATGAACATGAATACGTTAATGTCAACCTAACGACAGGAAAAACCATGGAAAAATTCACCAAAGTAACGGGCGTTGCGGCGCCCATGCCTCTTATCAATATCGACACTGATATGATCATTCCCAAGCTGTTTTTGAAGACGATCAAGCGTACTGGTTTGGGTAAAAATCTGTTTGACGAGATGCGATATGATGAGGGTGGCAAGGAAATTGCGGATTTTGTTTTGAATAAACCCGCTTACCGCAATGCCCGGATCATCATTGCGGGTGATAACTTTGGCTGCGGGTCATCTCGCGAACATGCGCCTTGGGCCTTGCTAGATTTCGGGATTCGTGTAGTAGTATCAACTAGTTTCGCTGATATCTTCTTTAATAATTGTTTTAAGAATGGTATCTTGCCAATAATATTGCCACAAGAAGATGTCGATAAGTTAATGTGTGATGCAGAGCGTGGGGCGAATGCAGTAGTGAGTGTTGATCTTGAAGCGCAGGTCATTACTGGACCTGATGGAGGAAAGATCGAGTTTGACGTTGATGCGTTTAAGAAACACTGTTTGCTTAACGGGCTTGATGATATCGGGCTGACTATGCAAAAGTCGAGTGTTATTGACGCATTTGAAAAGGATTACGGGGCAGCTACACCCTGGATTTGAAACCTAACCTTTCGGGGTTAATTGATAAGTGGGGTTGGCATCAATGCGGTTATTTGGTGCAGTTTTTAGGGCATTTTGGGTTATGGCGGTTGTCGTGATCCCATCGCTGCTATTGCCCTCGGCATCGCAAGGCGCCGTCGAATTTTCGCTGATTATCGGCGGGATTATTGCTATGTTTACGTTGTTTGAATATGGCACCCAAAGCCCGGGTTTCATCGATTTCAGGTTTGCGCCGCCCTATAACCGGTTTCGCGCTTTCACAATCGCCATTCAAATTATCGTAATAACGCTGGTATGCCGCGCCGTAGAATTGGGCCTGAATAACGCCACGGTTCTGGATTGGGCGCAAAACCTTGCGGTTATTCTTGATTTCAAATACAGCCCGGTTGCCAGTGCAATTAACCTCATTCTTGAGGGCGCCGGCTTTTCAGATACTTCGGCCGTGTTACTGGTTTATACCACATCCATAAGTTTTACGGTTGGCCTGGGTCTG
Organism: Paracoccaceae bacterium; assembly: GCA_036479695.1. Lineage (GTDB taxonomy): Bacteria > Pseudomonadota > Alphaproteobacteria > Rhodobacterales > Rhodobacteraceae > NORP23. The sequence goes on along the minus strand of JAZGFN010000017.1, from coordinate 135,063 downwards.
ACGCTATTATTTTCGGCCCTTCTTTGGATATTCAAATGGCCGCAGGATCGGGAAAACTTTAATCTTTGGGTCAATATGCCGATGTTCCAACCCTCTGAGGGGGCCTCGGTCGCCAAGCGTTTGAAACGCGACGCTATTATCAATCTGATCATGGGTATCGTGTTGATTTATGCGCTGCCTTATATCCTTGTCTACGGATTTGATTGGCTTTCACCTGATATATTTGAGAGCAATCAGGTAATGATTTGGGTAACGGCGCTGTGGGTTTTTGTTCCAAGCACACTTTTGGCGCGCGCAGCGGCCATGTTAAAAATTGCCCGTATACTTTCGCATGTGCAAAATTGATGAAATATGGTGCAGCATAAATTCAGGGTTTTGCTGCCGGTTTTCTTTCTGATATCTGTTGTTGCGGCTTATGGAGACACGGTGCGTGTTGCCAGTTTTAACGTTTCGCTGGCGCGTAAAGGGCCAGGGTTGCTGTTAAAAGATATCATGTCCGGCAAGGATCAGCAGGTTGATGCGCTGGTCGAAATTATCCAGCACATGCGCCCGGATATATTGCTGCTTAATGAGTTTGATCACGACTATTCCGGTTTGGCGTTGCGCGCGTTTTTGAAAATACTGGCTGAGGGGGATGCAGGGATCACCTACCCCCACAGTTTTGCAATCGCCGGGAATGAGGGGCAGCCCTCGGGGCGCGATATCGATCATGATGGCAGGTTGGGAGAGTGGGCCGACGCCCATGGGTTCGGCCGATTCCCAGGCAATGGCGGCATGGCGCTTTTGTCCCGATTTCCCTTTGATCGGGATGCCACCCGCAGCTTTGCACAACTTAACTGGACGCCACCGATCGCGGGGTTTGACCGGATGCGGCTGTCGTCTAAATCCCATTGGGATATCCCGGTTATTCTGCCGAACGATCAGCGCTTACATGTTCTTGCCAGCCACCCAACGCCGCCAGTTTTTGATGGGCCAGAGGATTTGAACGGCTTGCGCAATGATGCTGAAATCGGGTTTTGGGTATCGTATTTGGATAAACAGCCGCAAGTTGATGACAACGGTGCATCCAAGCCCTTTGCAGGTAAATATTTCGTTCTGTTGGGGGATTTAAACAATGATCCCGTCGATGGCGAGGGTTTGAAAACTGCGCTTAGTGCATTGCTGCGACATGCGTTGGTGTCTGACCCTCAACAACGTTCAGAAGGCGCCAAAACTGTGGCGATTGCACAAGCGGGCGCAAATTTCGATCAAAAGGGTGATCCTGTTTTTGATACAGTCGATTGGGGGGCAAAAATCGGTAATATGCGGGTGGATTATGCGCTGCCATCAGTGAATTTGAAAATTTCCGACAGCGGTGTTTTTTGGCCCGAACCGGGTGAACCGTTTGCTGCAATCATCGGCGAGGGGCGTGAGGGCGCCACCAACCACCGCATGGTTTGGGTCGATATCCAGATTAATTAACAGGGCAGGCAGCCATACCGTTTTGCGTAAGCAAGGCCTGCGCATTACCTTCAAGCACGAGGCACGATAGCGTGCCGCCAAATACGGCGCCGGTGTCAATACCGATACGATTACCACGATTTTCCACGGTTTTTACGGGTGTATGCCCGTGTATAACCGTAAATCCGTGGTCCGCGTCAGAGGATAAAAACGGCTCGCGTATCCAGATAAGTTCCTTTTCCAGTTGCATATCCAGTGCGACATCGGGACGGATACCCGCGTGCACAAACAGATAACTGCCGATGCGGATATAAAGTTCGAGGGATTGGAAAAACCGCAAATGTGTATCCGGCAGAGCGGCAACAAACGCGGCGTGACTTTCAAGCGGGCGCAGGTGATCCGCACCCTCAACCCCGTAAGACCGCAGAGTTTCTGCCCCGCCACCGGCCTCATGCAGCCAATGAATTTCACTGATTTTCGGCCCATATGGCCTAAGCGGTGCTGCCGGAGTATCGCGATAAATCAAAAGCATTTCATCATGATTGCCAAGCAAAATATGGGTGTGATGCGATGCTGCGTCTTCAGCCATCAGATTTTCAATAACACCGCGACTGTCAGGACCGCGGTCAATATAATCGCCCAGATAGACAATCACGGGGCTGGGGTGTGGGCGCGCAGCCAAATCTCGCGCGATATTCGCCTGCACCTCCAAAAGTTGATCGAGACAGCCATGGATGTCACCAATCGCGTAAACCCTGTGATCATTTGTGTGGTTTGTCATAGGCAACTCCGCTTGGTATTACCTATGCACATGCGCTGAGGAAGGCAATAGTTGTGCTATGATGTCCGAAAATGCGGTCGCTTTGAAATTGGGCAGCAATTCGGTCAATTTTGCACTGTCCAGACTGTGCGGTGTGTTCCAAAGATAGCGCATTTCGTGCATTTCGCGCGCCAGCCCCCAAACGGGTGTCAGCAGGCGCATCATTGCCCATGGAAACCCTTTGAACGTTAGGGTTTGACCGCCTGCATGTTCCAGCGCTGTTTTGATCTCTAGGGCGCTAAGTGTATGACCTTCAAAGGGAATATCCTCAAATTTTTCTAAGGTATTGCGCTGCTCGGACAGCATTACGGCTGCGCGGGCCATATCGGGCAGATAGGCCCAAGCGTGCGCGATATCAGGGTTGCCGGGATAAATAAATCGGCCTTTGTGCAAATCCTTGGTCAGAAAATCAATGAAATTGTCGCTGGGATGCGCATCGATGAAATCCCCTGCGCGCAAAATAATGATCTGGATGCCGTGATCTTGCGCGGCATGGTGCAATGTCGCCTCCATCGCGGTGCGCGTTTTGCCCTTTCTGGTCTGCGCGTTATGCGGCGTTTTTTCATTCCAAACACCGGGGTGGTCGCCGAAATTATAGACGTTCCCGGGTTGAATAATTGTCGCCCCGCTGGATTTGGCGGCGTTAATAACGGCGTTGGCGATTTTGGGCAGCTCGGTTGGCCAGTTTTTGTAGTTTTGCGGATTTAACCCGTTCACGATGACATCTGCGCCCTGTGCAGAGGTATTCATATCATCCGTGCCACGGCGAAATTTCCGCACATTCCAGCCTGCGGATGTAAAGGCGGCCGTGCAATTCGTACCAAAACTACCCGATGCGCCGAGGATTAATGCTGTATTTGTCATGTTACTCTCCATAATTGATATGCAGAACATAATGCGCCATGTGTGAATATGAATTGCCAAAATATGCAGGTATGATATTCATTATTGAATGGATAATAGGTTGCAAAATCTGGATTGGGCGTTGGTGCAGGCGTTTGTGGCGGTGGCAGAAACCGGGTCGCTATCCGCGGCTGCGCGGCAATTAGCCCAAAGCCAGCCAACCCTTGGCCGCCAGGTCAGGGCAGTTGAGGCCGCACTTGGCAACAGCCTGTTCACCCGACAGCCGCGCGGGTTATCCCTTAACGATTCAGGTGCGGCGCTCCTGCCCATAGCGCAAGAAATGCGGGATGCGGCAAGGCGATTAACGTTAATGGCGGCTGGGCAATCAACCAGCCTGAAAGGCGCGGTGCGCATCACGGCCTCTATGGTATTTTCGCAGTACTACTTGCCTGAAATCATTGCAGAAATTCGCCAGAAAGAGCCGCAGATTGAGATTGATCTTGTCCCCAGCGATAGCAGCGAAAATCTGTTGTTCCGTGAGGCCGACATCGCCATTCGCATGTATCGCCCCACACAAGATGACGTGATTGCCCGCAAGCTGGGTGCGATCAAAACCGGCCTTTTCGCCAGCCGTGATTACCTGGCAAGGCGAGGGGCGCCCCACATAATCAATGATATATCGCACCATGATTTTGTCGGGTTTGACCGCAGTAACCTGATCATTGACGCTATGCGTGGATACGGGATTCCTGCGACGCGCGACAGTTTTTCAGTACGGTGTGATCAGCAAGCGGTTTATTGGGAATTGGTGCGCGCGGGTTGCGGGATTGGCGGCATGCAAATCAAAATAGCGCAACGTGATCCCGATATGGTGCAAATTCTGACGAGGTTGGCGATGCAAAATATGCCGGTCTGGTTGGCAGCACCCAGCGCGCTGCGTCAAACGCCGCGGATCCGTCGGGTCTATGATTTGCTGGCGGCCGCGATTATTCCGATCTGCGATGCTTGACCCCGCCCTGCCAAACGGTTAGGCGATTTCTATCGCTTAGGACAAGGAATTATGACATGAGCACCCCATCCCTTCTTATTCTCGCCGGTGACGGCATTGGCCCCGAAGTTATGGATGAGGTCAAGAAAATCATCACCTGGTACGGCGATAATCGTGACATGCATTTCAACGTCTCCGAGGATCTTGTGGGTGGTGCAGCCTATGACGCTCATGGCGCGCCGCTAAGTGATGCCACGATGGCCAAGGCGCAGTCGGTGGATGCGGTTTTGCTGGGGGCGGTTGGTGGTCCGGCTTATGATGATCTGGATTTTTCGGTAAAACCTGAACGCGGTCTGCTGCGCCTTCGCAAGGAAATGGACCTGTTTTCAAACCTGCGTCCGGCGCAGTGTTTTGACGCGCTGGCTGATTTTTCATCCCTGAAAAAAGACATTGTTGCGGGCCTTGATATCATGATCGTGCGTGAGCTGACTTCGGGGTCATATTTTGGCGAACCGCGCGGGATATCCGATCTGCCTGATGGCCAACGTGTGGGCATCAACACCCAACGTTACACAACAAACGAGATTCGTCGCGTGGCGCGCTCGGCTTTTGAGCTGGCCAAGAAACGTGGCAATAAGCTGTGTTCCATGGAAAAAGCCAACGTCATGGAGAGCGGTATTTTGTGGCGCGAAGAGGTCACGTGGGTACATGAAAATGAATACCCCGAGGTTGCGCTTTCGCATATGTATGCCGACAATGGCGCGATGCAACTGGTGCGCGCACCCAAACAGTTTGACGTGATTGTAACCGATAATCTGTTCGGGGACATTCTGTCAGATTGCGCAGCGATGCTGACGGGCAGCCTTGGGATGTTGCCATCAGCCAGCCTTGGGGTGCCGATGGAAAACGGGCGACCGAAAGCGATGTATGAGCCGGTGCATGGTTCAGCCCCTGATATCGCCGGGCAAGGTTTGGCCAACCCGATTGCCTGCATTTTGTCATTCGCGATGGCGCTGCGCTATTCCTTTGATCAAGGGGTTGAGGCCGAGCGGTTGGAAAACGCCGTTGAGGCCGTGCTGGCAAGCGGCGCGCGCACAGCTGATTTGTTAGGCCCAGAGGGCGGCACACCGATTTCAACCACCGAAATGGGTGCCGAGATAATAAAAGCGCTGGATGCCAGCCTTAGCTAAGTGTCCGGGAAAACCTCACAGCCGCTTTCGCTTATGGGGCCTTCAAAAACCGGGTAATCGGGTTTTGGGTCCATAATCGCGCGTTGGATATCGGTGATTTTATACATGCAGGTGTCTGATTCCTCTTTGCCGACCTGTTCGCCATCCACATAGATGTCGATCCACGGGCGCCCCTGATAGCCGATGTGGCACGGCCCATCTTCGGGATGTGCGCCGTCACCGCAGGTGTCCTCAACCATGGTGTATTTACGCAGACGTGGCAGGTAAAACATCGTGCCCGCCGGAAAGTCGAGCATGTTTGCACCTGAAACAAACTTATGCCCGACCGCAAGGCTGACAGGGTCGTCATACGTGCCACTGCCGGCGGCATAACTATGCACACGGGGGTGCGAGATCATAACCGTCCCCGGCGGGGTGTTATCCCAAAAACTATACCCGGTCAGATAGACCTCAAAAGCCTGTTCCTGCCCGTTTGGCACTGGCAACTCAACATTCTGCGCATTTGCACCACTTACCCAGATAATCGATAACATTCCGGCCAATAGCCAAAGGGTTTGCCGTTTTTTGTCCATAATTATCGCTCCGCTATTCGGCCGGGGTTTCAGCCATACAGTCAAGATGCCGTATTTAATCCAACCTTACAACTTAAAATTGTGAAAAGTCCCAGCTGCATTGCCCCTATACAAATCGAGCAGCACAACGTAGAACGCCGCCAACATGAAATGTTAGCGGTGCATTGATGATAAGGGCTATAGCCCCTCGGAGCACTACATTCCGAAAGATTTGACATGACAGATATTACAGGCGTCCACCCGGCGCTGGCGCAGGCATTGCAGACACGCGGCTATGAGGTTCTGACGCCGGTACAGCTGGCGATGCTGGCCCCTGAATTATCAGATGCCGATGCGCTGGTGTCCGCGCAGACGGGTTCGGGTAAAACCGTGGCCTTTGGCATGTCGATTGCGCCGACCTTGTTGGGCAGCGCAGAGAAATTTCTGTATGCTGCGGCCCCTAAAGCACTGGTAATTGCCCCGACGCGGGAACTGGCATTACAGGTGAAACGTGAACTTGAATGGCTTTATGCCACGGCTGGCGCGCGCATTGCGTCATGTGTGGGGGGCATGGATATCCGGGCCGAACGCCGCACGCTTGAACGCGGGGCGCATATCGTTGTTGGCACGCCGGGGCGCTTGCGTGATCATATTGAACGGCGCTCGCTGGATTTGTCGGAAATCCGTGCCGTTGTGCTGGATGAGGCCGACGAAATGCTGGATCTGGGGTTCAGGGATGAACTGGAGTTTATTCTTGGCGCCGCCCCTCAGGACCGCCGCACCCTGATGTTTTCTGCAACCGTGCCACGTTCAATTGCGTCACTGGCGTCGCGCTATCAAAAGGATGCCGTGCGGGTCGAGGTTTCCAAAGGGCGGGATCAGCATGTTGATATAACATACCGTGCCATGACGATTGCGCCCAATGATCAGGAAAATGGCCTGATTAACACGCTGCGGTTCTACGAGGCCAAGAATGCCATCGTTTTTTGCAATACCCGCGCCACCGTTAACCATATTACGGCCCGTCTGAACAATCGCGGCTTCAAGGTCGTGGCCCTGTCGGGCGAACTGTCACAAAATGAGCGCACCCACGCTTTGCAGGCGATGCGCGATGGGCGGGCGCAAGTGTGTGTCGCGACCGATGTGGCAGCGCGCGGTATTGATTTGCCCAATCTCGAACTGGTTATCCATGCTGATCTGCCCAAAAACCGTGAATCCCTGCTGCATCGATCCGGTCGTACCGGGCGTGCGGGGCGCAAAGGGGTTAGTGTTTTACTGGTGCCGTTTCGCTCACGTCGTCGCACGGAACGTTTGTTGCAGGGTGCGAATGTTACACCTGAATGGAGCAACCCACCCTCTGCCGAGGAAGTGCTGAAACGCGATGATGAACGTCTGTTGGCGGATCCGGTAATTGGCGAGGCTTTGAATGAAAACGACGCGGCATTTGGCAAGAAACTGTTGGAATTACACAGTGCCGAGCAACTGGCAGGCGCGCTGGTACGCCTATTTCGCAAGGATAAATCCGCCCCTGAAGAGCTGCGCGACCCGGGCAAGTCTGATCCAAAACCCGAACGTGGCAGCAAACCACGCGGGCGCAATGATTTTGAAAACGGTGTCTGGTTTTCGCTCTCCATTGGCCATAAACAAAAGGCGGAACCGCGTTGGCTACTGCCAATGCTCGCCAAAAACGGCAAGCTGAACAGGGGCGATATCGGGGCCATTAAAATCCTGCAAAACGTCACCTATGTTGAACTGACGCCGAAATGCGTGCCGCGGTTCCTTAAGACAATCGGGCCGACGATGAAGCTGGAAAAAACCATGACCCTGACGCAGCTCGACGGTCTGCCAGAGGTAGTTAAGGATGATGATACCGCGCCCCGAAAACCCCACCGTGGCCAGCGGGATGATGCGAAGAAACCCCGCCATAAGAAGACCAAAACAGGTAAGTTCAAACCTGATGGCGGTGGTGGACAACGTAAAAAGCCCAAGAAGCCAAAGAAAACCAAAGCGTCTTGAAATTGGGTAAGTTACTGAATAATAACATACGGGACACCTGAAACTCTGAAAGAGCTGATGTGAGCACTCGAACCAGAAAGCCAGCCTCTGAGCGCAAGGCTGAAATTGTTGATACGGCCATCAAAATGGCAGCAATTGTCGGGCCAGACCGTTTGACGACAGAAAAACTGGCCCGCGAAATTGGCATATCACAGCCCGCAATTTTCCGGCATTTCCCGAGTAAAACCAACATCTGGGAAGCTGTTGGCGAACGTATATGCACATTAATGGGCGAAAGTTTGCGCCAGGACATCCCGAATGATCCACAAGCGCGCCTGACGCATATTGTTACCGCTCAGCTGGCGTTTATCCAAAAAACCCCGGCAGTGCCTGCAATCCTGTTCTCACGCGAGCTTCATGCAGAAAATGAACCGTTGCGAAAGGTGTTTGCAAGTCTGATGGCCGCTCGGCACGCGCGTATCTCTGAACTGGTCGCGCAAGGGATAAGTACCGGAGTTTTCAAAGAAAATCTTGATTCCGATGATGCCGCTTATCTTGTTTTGACCTTGATCCAAGGGCTGGCAATGCGTTGGTCTCTTAACAAACAGAATTTCGATTTATTGGCTGAGGGCAAGCGGTTACTGGCGTTGCAAATGACGGCGTTCAAAGCATGACCCGCTCAAAATTAACCAAATCTCTGCGCCATGCGCCGGGTCTCTAATTGTAACTTTGCACAAAGGCCTGTAACCCTGTGTCAGGCAACACCTGAGGACCTGCTTAATGCGTAGTAAAACCCATTTCGGATTTCAAACCGTGGATGAGGATGCCAAGGCGGGCATGGTTCACGGTGTTTTCAGCAATGTGGCCTCAAAATATGACATTATGAATGACGCCATGAGCCTTGGGATCCATCGCATTTGGAAAGACGCGATGATGGATTGGCTGGCGCCGCGCAACACGATGAAATTGCTGGATGTGGCGGGGGGGACCGGCGATATTGCGTTTCGGTTCCTGAAACGCGCGGGCGGGGGTCATGCGACGGTGTTTGACATGACGCAAGCGATGCTGGATGCGGGGCGTTTGCGGGCTAAAGCGGCTGAAATGGGCGATGATCTCGATTGGGTTTGTGGCGACGCAATGGCGCTGCCTTTTGCCGATAACACCTTTGACGCCTACACGATCAGTTTCGGTATTCGCAACGTCACCCGCGTGCAAGACGCCATAAATCAGGCTTACCGCGTGTTGAAACCCGGCGGGCGGTTTTTATGTCTGGAATTTTCGGCCATCCCGAATCCGGCGCTGCAATGGGCTTACGATCGCTATAGTTTCAACGTTATTCCCCCTTTGGGGCAGGTGATCGCCAATGATCGGGATTCCTATCAGTATCTGGTCGAATCGATCCGCAAATTCCCCAAACAGGATGAATTTGCCGACATGATCCGCAAGGGCGGGTTTAGCCAGGTCAAATATCGCAATCTGTCGCTGGGTATCGCAGCGTTGCATTCGGGTTGGAAAATATGAGAGGGCCGCATAATTTTTGGCGCCTCATCCGCACAGGCGCGACGTTTGAGCGCGCCGGGGCGATGAAAGTGGCGCTAGAGGCGATGAATGCCCCGCGATCAGTGCGTATTGTGGCGCGTATTATCGGCTGGCCGGTGCAATGGCTGGGCCTGCGCGGTGATCCAGATCAACCCCCGGTGCTGCGCGCCTTAACCGCGCTTGGGCCAGCATATATTAAGTTTGGCCAACTTATGTCCACCCGCCCTGATGTGGTGGGGGCCGAATTGGCGCAAGATTTGCGCATCCTGCAAGATGCCCTGCCCCCGTTTGATACGGCCATCGCCAAGGCCGAGGTCGAAAAAGAGCTGGGGCTGACAATTGACGAGATGTTTGAAAGTTTTTCCGAGCCTGTCGCCGCCGCATCACTGGCGCAGGTCCACAAGGCCGTTGTGCGCGAAACCGGGCAGGTCGTTGCGGTCAAAGTATTGCGCCCGGGCATTGAGCGCGCGTTTATGCGCGACGTTGATGCATTTTTTCTGGCCGCCGGTATTATCGAGGTTTTCGCGCCGTTTTCACGCCGCTTGCGCCCGCGCGCTGTGATCGAACATTTCGCAGGCATTGTGCGCGGCGAGCTTGATTTGCGCATGGAGGCCTCGGCGGCGGATGAGTTTGCCCATAACACCAAAGGTGACACTGGATTCAGCGTGCCAGCCTTGATCTGGGAGCTGTCGGCGCGCCGCGTGCTGACAACCGAATGGGTGGACGGTGTGCCACTGGGCGATGTTGCAGCGATTCTGGCGACCGGCCAAGACCCCGCAGAATTTGCCACCCGGATTTTACAAACATTCCTGCGCCACGCTCTGCGTGACGGATTTTTTCACGGCGACATGCATCAGGGCAACCTGAAACGCGCGCCAAACGGGGATTTGGTCGCCTTTGATTTCGGGATTATGGGCCGAATCGATACCTATACGCGGCGCGCCTACGCCGAGATCCTGATGGGGTTTTTGCGCCGCGATTACCGACGTGTCGCCGAGGTGCATTTTGAGGCAGGTTATGTGCCCGCCGATCAGGATATCGCAGCATTTGCCCAGGCGCTCCGCTCGGTTGGGGAGCCGATTTTCGACTATGACGCCAGCCAGGTCTCCATGGGGCGATTATTTGCGCACCTCTTTGATGTTACAGAACAATTTGGCATGCAAACCCGCACTGAACTGATCCTGCTGCAACGCACAATGTTGGTGGTTGAAGGCGTGGCCCGCACGCTAAGCGAGGACATTAACATGTGGGATGCCTCGGCCCCGGTGATTGAGACTTATATCCGTGATAACATCGGTCCCAAAGCCGTGCTGCGCGACACAATGACCACCCTTAAAGTGCTGGCACGCTTTGGCCCGCGCCTGCCCGAACTAGCCGAAAGCGCCCTTCTGAATCTCAATAAAACCCCCGAGACCCCGGCGCGTTTCAACGGCCTGATCTGGGGTCTTGCCGGCGTCGCATTAGGGCTGGGCGTTGCCATGATTGTGGTTTTGTAAAGAAACCCAGAGGGCAGAACCACGGCGGGTTTCTTAATATCGATATGCGTATACATAATCCTGTGCTTTGGCCCGGCATTTCCCCGCTTGACGCCCTCAACGCTCTACCCTAAATACACACACGGTCCGGCGGGGTAGCTCAGGTGGTTAGAGCAGCGGAATCATAATCCGCGTGTCGGGGGTTCAAGTCCCTCTCCCGCTACCAATCTTTTCAATAAGTTAACAATTATTTTAAACATTTGGCTGCTACGCTATTCCCCGCCTGGATATTGTTGTAACCTAGTGTCAGGACCCATTAATACCTTGCCTACCTAACGAAGCCCTGAATCAATGCTTTCCAGCATCAGGAGGGCGCTATGTCAGATCAATTTTGGCTCAGTAAAGAACAGTTGGTGCGGATCAAGTCGTATTGTCCCTCTCGGTGAATGTGCCATTCACCTGTCAGGCAACGGATGGTGAAGGCCGCCCGGTGCGGCTTTTGTTGACCGAAGGCCAGCAATCCGATCACAAAGGTACCACAACATTGCTGCCGGATTTACCGGCGGCAACCGAACTTCTAGGCGATAAAGGTTACGATAGCGATGCATATCGAGCCGCTCTGATCGAGCGTGGTATTACCCCCCTGCATTCCACCAAGAGCGAACCGAAAACACCCCGCAACATATTGTAAAACCTTATACAAACAGCGACACAAAGTAGAGAACATATTCGCCAAACTCAAGGACTGGCCGCGCATCGCCATGCGCTTCGACCGCTGCGCCCGTGCTTTCCTATCTGCTATCCAAATCGCCGCAATTGTCATCTTTTGGATCAATCAATGAGTCCTGACCCTAGAACATAGCATGAGCCGTCGCGGAAATTGTCATGACAATAACTCTGCCTCAATCCTACAGCCGCCTAAGCGCAACAAAAAGCGCTAAAATGGCCTTAGAGTGTCATTCCACACTCAGCCGGAACAGACCCCGGAAACCCTATCCGGCCCAACTGTTTCCCTCTGACAATGCCTCTTCTTGCGCCCCTCATAGTACCAGCAGCACCTCCGGATGCACGGCCACACGGGTCGTCCGCTCCATCAGGTCCAGCAGCACCCAGACCCGCTGGTCGGGGGCAATCTCCTCCACGGTTGCCGCAAATTCCGCGAAGGGTCCGCCGGATATTCTCACTGCATCGCCAGTTTTAAGAGTGCGCGCTGGCAAGAATCTGCCACTCTCATCACAACGCAGCATCAATCTCGAGATCAGATCAAGAGGTACCGGTTGCGGTTCACTACCAAAACTGACCAGCTTGGTTATGCCATGGGTGCTGTTGATTGTGCGCCAGCCGCCTTTGGAAATGTCAAAACCAACGAACAGGTAGCCCGTGAACAGCGGGCGCAATGTTGTTGTGAACTGCCCGGATTTTCGTTTGGTTTCACCATGCATAGGTAGAAAAGTCTGGAAATTCTGCCGCCGCAAATTGCGTTCGGCAATCTTGTGGCTGTTCGGTTTGAACTGCGCCAGAAACCAAGTATCACCTACCCTAAATTGCTCCACGCTTCCTCCGCCGACTCAGTCAGTTATTCAACCGTTAGTATGTCATGGGCATGCTTGGATATGAAGTGGTTTACGGCTTCCTGAGGGGTGGTTGACGTACAGGAAACCCAAGCCCGAGGGTCTCGCAACAGATCAAGGTCTCTCTTTCCTCTCACGCATCAGGATGGAGTTTCGAGAAAACAGTGGTTCACCGCCTCATGTGTGGCTGCAAGGAAACACGCGCTTTAAAGAAATATTAGGGGTTTTGCCTGGTGCGAAAATCGTATACACGTTCAAGCTTGAACCATTATGCCAATCAGTTATGAAACATTGCTGTCGATTTCGCGTCAGAGCCTTACCGAGGTGAGCTTCCATGCGGTAGCTATGATCAACTGGGAAAAACTATCTTTTGACTGAGAGCCATGCCTAACAAAAACCAGATTAAGGCGGAAGATATTCGCTTTCGGGTCTTGCGGCTGCTTCAAGAAAAACCAACCAGTAGCCAGCGTGACATCGCAAAAGCCCTTGGCATCAGTCTGGGTGGTGTCAATTATTGCCTGAACGCACTGGTCGAAAAAGGCCACGTCAAGATGCGCAATTTTCAGAAGGCTAACGACAAGCGGAAATATGTGTATCTTCTGACTCCTAAGGGAATTGCCCAGAAGGCGGCGCTGACGGGGCAATTTCTGGCACGCAAAATGCTGGAATATGAGGCGCTGCAAGCAGAGATTGAGGCAATACAGGAAGAGCTAGAATTGGGAGTGGATGGAAATGCGGCAAGCTGATTCCCTCTCCTGTTGCGAAATGCTGTAGGTTCGTGAGTTTATATTATCGGGGCAGCCAGTTCACCGGGGCCGCATGGATCACCACGCTGACCGAGGCAAACGTGAAAATCTCCATGGCCGAACGTGTCATTCGTGAGTGGATCACATTTTACAACATCGACCGCCCCCACACGGCTCTTGATAAACGAACGCCCGACGAGGCATACTTTGATGGCAACGAAATGATGAAAGCGGCATGACAACCAAACCAGATATACCTTTACTCAGCCGCAAAACTGTTCGGAAAAGCAGGACCACTTCATACAGCTGGAACCAAAAACTCTGACGACGGACACACCCCCCACAACCATTTGAACGCGATGAATGTAAGATGCATATAAACAGGCCCTAACTTAAAGGAAATAAAGTGAAAACTATTTACGTTGGAATGAGCGCAGACCTAATTCACACAGGTCATATTAATATTATTACCGAAGCAGCAAAGCTTGGAGAAGTAACCGTTGGCGTTCTTACTGATAAAGCAATAGCAAGTTATAAAAGACTTCCCTATTTAACCTATGAGCAGCGATCTATAATAGTCGCAAACCTAAAAGGTGTAACTAAGGTTGTGCCTCAAGAAACCCTTGATTATTCGAAAAACCTTATAGAATTCAAACCTGACATTGTGGTTCATGGTGATGATTGGAAAGAGGGAGTGCAGGCTAAGACTAGGCAAAAAGTCATTGATACTATTGCTGAATGGGGTGGAGAGTTAGTTGAAGTTGGTTATACCCCAGGAATTTCTTCAACCCAGCTGAACGCAAGTATCAAAGAACTTGGCACTACACCAGACATTAGATTACGCCGTTTGCGCCGTTTAATTGCTTCTAAGCCGGTTGTGCGAGTGCTTGAAGCGCACACACCATTATGCGGCTTAATAATCGAGCATGCTAAAGCGGAAAAAGGCAATGTAGGCAACGAATTTGATGCAATGTGGTCAAGCAGCCTCACTGACTCAACGTCAAAAGGTAAACCAGATACCGAAGCTGTCGACTTAACCACAAGATTGCAAAATATCAATGAAACATTTGAAGTTACGACCAAACCACTTATTTATGATGCTGATACTGGTGGCAAGCCTGAGCACTTTGCATTAGCTGTAAAGAGCCTTGAGCGCGTCGGTGTTTCTGCTGTTATCATAGAAGATAAAACGGGCCTTAAGAAAAATTCTCTTTTTGGTAATGATGTGAGCCAACGACAAGATACAATTGAAGACTTCTGTCACAAGATCACAATGGGAAAAAATGCTCAAGTAACGGATGACTTTATGGTCATTGCAAGAATTGAAAGCCTTATTCTTGAACAGGGAATGGAAGATGCTCTCACTCGTGCTGCTGCTTATATTGAAGCCGGAGCTGATGGAATTATGATCCATAGCCGTAAAAAATCTCCCTCCGAAATTCTAGAATTTTGCGATAAATATTCAAAATTTGAAAATACGGTGCCCCTGGTGGCAGTGCCATCTAGTTATAATTCGATTACGGATACTGAGCTTGCTGAGGCTGGTGTCAACGTTGTGATATATGCAAACCATATGCTTCGCGCAGCTTATCCTGCTATGAGTAATATTGCACACTCTATTCTGGAGCATGGGCGTTCAAAAGAATGCGAACCAGACTGCCTCTCAATCAAAGAAATTCTTGAACTTATTCCGGGAACAAAATGAATGGTTTGCCCAGAAAAAGTTTTTGATGAACTTACGAATGCTGATGTGAAATATTTTGCTGGGGTTCCCGACTCCCTGTTGAAACCATTTTGTGCATTTCTTTCTGATAATGTGCCGAAAGAAAGACATACTATAGCTGCAAATGAAGGTGCAGCTATGGGATTGGCTATGGGCTATCATTTGGCCACAGGCGAAGTTCCACTTGTGTATATGCAAAATTCTGGTCTTGGTAATATTGTAAATCCATTAATGTCTCTTGTCGATCCGGATGTCTATTCAATACCTATGATTTTAATCATCGGTTGGCGAGGTGAGCCAGGCAAAAAAGATGAACCCCAGCACGTAAAGCAAGGAAAAGTTACACTTGCTACCTTAGAAGCGATGGGTATTCCTTATACAGTTCTTGATGGTGATGAAGAGGCTTCAATCAAAGCTATTAAGGTTGCCACGCAAACAGCTAAGGCAAACTCTGGGGCATATGCGCTGGTCATCAAAAAAGGTTGTTTTGGTGACTACTGCCTCAAAAATTCGGTAGTAACTGACTATTCCTTAACAAGAGAAGCCGCAATCAAACAAGTAGTTGATACACTCAATGCTAATAACATTGTTGTGGCAACAACTGGGATGGCCTCTCGGGAATTATTTGAATACCGTGAAGAGCTAAAGCAGACGCATGAAAAAGACTTCCTTACTGTTGGGGGCATGGGTCATGCCTCGCAAATTGCACTTGGTATAGCAGTTCAAAAACCCGAGAGAACTGTGGTGTGTATTGATGGTGACGGCGCCTCACTTATGCATATGGGTTCAATGGCTATCATAGGTCAGAGTGGTCAAAAAAATTATAAACATATTGTTATTAACAATGGCGCTCATGATTCAGTTGGTGGACAAGTAACCGTTGGGTTCAGTATTGACCTGTGTAAGGTGGCGGATGGCTGTGGTTACAACAGCACTCAATCAGTTGATGATGCTAGCAAGCTAAGTGCTATCCTACCGTCATTCCTGAAGAGTAATGGGCCATCGTTTTTGGAGATAAAGGTTTGCACGGGCAGCCGCAAAGACCTCGGGCGTCCGACTAGAACACCAAAAGAAAATAAACGCGACTTTATGAGCTTTGTAAGCTAACAAATTATGGCCCCCACTCAAATGGAATTTATTGGAAGAGGCCAGATAAGAGCTATTCAAAAGGTTCTTAAAAAGCATGCACCAAAAAAAATATTCCTAGTAACGGGAAAACATTCTTATCAAGCATGTGGAGCAAATAGCGATATAGATCGCTTGTTATCGGATTACACGTTTGTAAGGTTTCATGATTTTTCACCGAACCCCACCTTTAAAGAAGCTCTTCAAGGCACAAAATTGTTTGAGAAAGAGCCATGTGACTTTATAATTGCAATCGGTGGCGGTAGTGCCATTGATATGGCAAAAACAATCAATGTGTTTCAGGCCCATAAAGGTAAAGAAAAAGAACTTGCAACAGGCCAGCTTAAATTAACAAACACACTGTTGCCCATGTGTATTGTCCCAACAACTACGGGAACTGGTAGTGAGGCCACGCACTTTGCAGTGATCTATGTGGATGGCGATAAATACTCCTTAGCTCACGAAACACTATTGCCGAATTACGTTATCCTTGACCCAAATTATACTGACACAATGTCACCGTACATAACAGCTTGCACTGGCTTTGATGCCTTATCACAAGCTATTGAATCATATTGGGCCAAAGGGGCCACCGATGAAAGTAGAGGCTATGCTGTTCAAGCTATTCCTCTAATTTCAAACAACATTGAACTGGCCGTGAATGAAGCCGACAGAACTGCGCGTGAAAACATGCAGCTTGGAGCTAATTATGCAGGAAAAGCTATTAATATTAGTAAAACCACTGCGCCTCATGCCTTATCGTATGGTATAACCCGCATAACAAGCTTACCTCATGGACATGCCGTCGCGTTAACACTTGGAAATTTCTTTATAATTAATGATCGTTGCATCAATGAAGGTCATCAAGCACTTGATATGTTCCAAAACCTTTATTCGTTGCTAAATGTAAGTAATGCTAACGAAGCTAAAAGTTGGTGGTATGACCTAATGGCTAAATGTAAACTTAATACTGATTTGAAAGAATACAGCCTAGATAAGGAAAGGCTGATTGATGCAATAATTAGCTATCCAAATTTGGAGCGACTAGGCAATCACCCATTTCAACTTGATAAAAATGATTTAAAATCGGCTTTAACATTATGCTGAGGCTTCATGATTTCTAAGTTCATCAAAGCATTAACCTATATTCCTATGTATCTTATAACATCTATGGTTCCAAAAAGTCCAAACACATGGGTATTTGGAGCATGGTACGGCAAAAAGTATAGCGACAACCCAAAAGCTGTGTTCGACTATGTTAATAATGGCAATAATGCCATCGATGCAATCTGGATTACTAAGGACAAGCACCTTTGTAAAAAATTACGTCAAGGTGGAATAAATGCCAGAAATGCGACCTCACTGTATGGAATGTGGTATCAAATGAGAGCTGGCGCAGCCATTTTGACACATTCAGTTCAGGCTGATTTTTTTTCACCTTGTATTTCAGGTAAAACGAAGCGAGTCCATCTATGGCACGGCATTCCATTAAAAAAAATTGGATATAACGGCCACTTTAATCGTGATGCCCGCATAAAGTTATGGCTTAAAAATACACTGTTTAGATTTAAACGTGATCATATTGATTTAGTTTGTGCTGCTTCAGATAAAGTAGCAGATATTTACTCATTGGCGTTTAATGTACCTCGTTCAAGAACAATAGTAACAGGGTCCCCAAATTCAGATCAAGTCATATTGAGGGCTAAAGAAAATGATAATAAAGAAAAATTATTCATCCTTTATGCCCCCACTTTTAGAAATGGTGTATGGCAAGAGTTTAATTTTTTTGGGCCTTACATCTCAAACATTGGAGTATTAGACAAGAAGCTAGAACAAGAGAATATGCGCTTGGGTATAAGACCTCACCCTGTGAATAAGTTAACCAAAACAACAATCGATAGTATATCAGCATCAAAAAATATATATTTTGAAGGTGCAGATGAATTGAATGATGAAATATGGAAATATGATGCTCTTATAACGGACTTTTCTGGAGTTATGTTTGATTTTGCGCTTTTGAAACGGCCTATTTACTTTCTACCTTTAGGCTTAGAGTCATATCTTGTTAATGAGCGAAAGCTGTATGTTGATTACGAACAATTTACAAAGGGGCACACGCTTGATG
Organism: Paracoccaceae bacterium; assembly: GCA_036479695.1. Taxonomy (GTDB): domain Bacteria; phylum Pseudomonadota; class Alphaproteobacteria; order Rhodobacterales; family Rhodobacteraceae; genus NORP23. The sequence goes on along the minus strand of JAZGFN010000017.1, from coordinate 116,932 downwards.
GGTGGCAAGACTTAGAAAAAAATATCCCTATGATTTCTAATCAGCTGCGGACAGGAGCAGCACCGCTCAACGAACAGGTTGCCGAGTATGGCGTTAAATATTATGATGGCAGAAATTCTGAGCGCGTATATCAAGAGATTTTAAGCCTTTTCCAAACGCCACTCCAAAATGATTAAAAAGGTAATTGAGCATAGAGTTTTTAAAAATGCCGCCGCATTAATGGTGATACAGGTGACACAATATGTTGTGCCATTTTTAACGCTAGCACTATTGACAAGGCGCCTTGGCGTTGAATCATACTCATTATTGGCATTTGTCATGGTCATCATTCAATTTGCTAATATTGTAACCGATTATGGGTTTTATTTGTCTGCCACTGAAAAACTTTCAAGAAACCGTTCATGGAAAAAACTCGTGAACCACCTGCTTGGCAGCGTAATCATTTGTAAAATTTTTCTTTACTTGATTGTCAGCTGCCTGATCATTGGGTTTGCCTTTCTAAGTAATCAATTTGAAGCTCATAAATATATAATTATGCTTGCCGTTGCCCCTGTTATTGCCAACACATTCCTTCCTACTTGGTTCTTCCAAGGAATGGAGAAAATGAAATATATTATGTGGATTGCCGTGGCATCTAAAGCCAGCATCATTTTAACCTTATTATTGGTCGTCCAAGATGCCGATGATGTAAGCTTGGTTTTATGGATTAATGCGATCTTTAATTCGATTGCCGCCCTTAGCGCTTATTGGGTAATATATAAAATGGGTTATTTCCCAGAGTTTTCATTAAAACATATTCGTTACACGGCACAATATGGTTTTCAATATTTTGTTGCACGGCTATCCGCAGCTTCATACACTACTATGAATGGAATTTTACTAGGGATATTTGACTCCATCCAGGCTGTAGGAATTTATACAATTGCTTTACAGTTTTATTCTGGCCTTCAAAGTTTATTCCATCCCATTTATCATGCCATTTACCCCTACATGGCACGAGAAAGAAATAGCATTTTTCTCTTAAAGGTATTAGGCATGGTCAGTTGTGTGCTTATTATTGCTCTACCCGCTGCATATTTTTCCTTTCCTTATATCCTTAATTTCATCACAACGCCTGAATTTAATGGGGCTATAGATATTTTCAATATTATGTTATTATTATTAGTGGTAAACATTATTAGTTCATTTATAGGGTATCCCTTCTTTGTCGCAATTGGTAAAAATTATATAGCCAACTATTCAATCTGGGCTGGAGCCATATGGCATATTTCAGTATTATTTATTCTCGCAAGTTTAGAAATGATAACCCCCATCAATGTAACCTTTGTAATATTATCGAGTGAAACTGTTATCTTCATAATTCGGGCGATATTTGTTTTTAAACATACGCATTTTCAAAAAACTGATCGTAACCGGCTGTTAAATGAAAAATAACGAGCAGAAAGCTTATGATTGTCTGACGTCAGCACCTGTGAGACAGAATTGGGTATTTAATTAACGGAGATCAGCGGCTTGAAGCGTTCTTATACTGCGATCAAAAATTGCTTGAGTCGGGGGCGTAAGTCGACTGAGACCATTGAGTATTCCGAATGAGTCTAAAATACCAAAAACTCAATCCACCGGCACTCAACAGGATAGAGCTTTTCTTAGCACGGCTATTGATTTTTGATATTATATTTCTTGGCCCGATAGGGGTAAGATTGTGGGGCGGTGTTACAGAGAGGCACCTACTGTTATTTTTGAGTTTAGGTATTTCATTAGTATTTCTCTTAAAGCGAAGATCATGCAGTTTGTCGCTCTTTTACACCCTCTTTGCGGCCGCGCTCTATATTGTAGTTTGGGGGCTTTTCATTCCTTTGATAGCTCAAGGGGGCGTAAGTAGTGCGCTGTCAGAAATCAAGCCATTGATGTATCTTTTTTTTATACCTAGCGCCTTACGAATTAGGAACAATAATAACATGGATGTCATTCGGCGGGATGTACTCTTATGGTCGCTAATATTAGGGTCTGTAATTGTCTTTGTGTGGTTTAAGGCAACGATTTCAGCGGAGACTACTTACGCGCTTGGTATTAAGTCTTTTTATAGTTATGCTAGCGGTACATCGGACGGCATCTATATCGGGCCGATGCCAGATAGTAGCTTCAGAGTATTCTGGATTTCGTGTGCAATATTTCCTTGGTCTATTTTATTGTTAAAACGTAGCGATAAACTTTGGGGCTTATCGGCAATATTGTTTTTGTGTGCCGCCTATGCGACCGGTACCCGCGCTATATTTTATACCTCCGTAATTGCATTCCTATTTACTCTCTATAAGCATGTTTCATTTAGGGCTAGATTGGTAAGCCTAGGGGCCTTAGTTTTGATTCTCAGTCTATCTCTTGATTACGGTTTTACTCGGTTCGAGGAGGCACGAATGTTTGAGGTTCGATCTGATTTTAATTCCGATTCTGCTAGGTATACGCAGACGATGTCTTTAATAGAAAGTTGGCAAGATTCGATCTTTTTGGGTAGAGGGCTTGGATCTTCTGCTGATGTAGTCAGAAGTAAATTTGCGCCTTACAGTTATGAATTAACTTATGTTGCTCTGTTAATGAAGACAGGAGTGTTGGGTGTAATATTTGCGGTTGCCATATTTATGTCGGTGCATTTTTCTATTCATTCTTTCAGTAGGTATAGATCACCTAATATAAATAGAAACGGTCCGTTTAGCGTTGGACTTGTGCTTTTCTTGATGGTGACCTTTACCAACCCATATTTATTTACGATTCATGGATTGGTTCTGCTTACTGGATTACTTATTGGTGGTAAAATTGAATCTTCTAGCTATCAAAATAGATCTAAAAGCTAGAGATTTTACCGTTTGACGATTTGAGCTGACTGGACTGTTATCCTGATGCTTGGTTCTATTCTCTTAGCTAAACTTGAGGTGTACAACTTTGCGAGCTGTTATTTTAATGTCAACCTTCAATGGGCAAGAGTTCCTTAGTGCGCAGCTGGACAGTATTTTGGCGCAGCAAGGAGTGGGTGAGCTCTGCATTTACATTAGAGACGATGGATCCACCGACAATACAATTAAAATAATCACGGATTATCAGGCGAAATATAACAATATTTTTCTAGATAGGGGAGTGAATATTGGTGCTTACGCTAGCTTTTTTCAGCTACTAAAAGATATCAAACTGCTAGATATGGGCGATATTTATCTTTTCGCTGATCAAGATGATTTTTGGCTGCCTAAAAAAATTCAGCGTAGCTACGCAGCGCTAAAGGGAATAGATGGACCTGCATTGTACAGCTCATCACTTAGTGTGGTTGACCGGAATCTGGGTGCGCTGGGAATATATCGCCATAGAAGAAGTTTAGAATTTTTTGATCCTATTTATGTAAATTCGGTTACTGGATGTTCATCAGCTTGGAATTATCAGTTTCTGGAATTAGTCCGAATTCCAGAGGATTCGTCCGATATATTGATGCATGATTGGTGGCTCTATTTAACCGCGATGTATCTAGGTAGTTTTCATTATGATGAACAACCATTAATTTTGTATCGACAGCATGGCGGCAATGTTGTTGGGATTCAATCTTTTTGGCAAAAACTAAAGATGTTGCCCAAAAATAGTAATGTAGGGTCGATGTCATGTATAAAACAGTTTTTACTATTTCTGATTGAATATCGTACTGAGCTAATTAAAATAGAATCCCTTAGGGCATTTTATGCGGCTGTGGATGGCAACAAATGGGTACCTTTAAAAGCCTCTGTTTTGACTCTAGGCAACCTTTCAATTAAGGCTTTTGTCAACAGTATTACCTTGCGATAAGGTTGCAAACACCTTTCTGGAAAGACGTTGTTTCTATATGATTATCCGTCGTCAGAATTTTTGGGAGAACGTTTCTATTCTGGTAAAAAACCGGTTTAAGTTTAGGCGGAGTTACCTTGAATGCATTGCTTTTTTGTTATTTTTAATTTTGAGGAGGAGATATGATTGGAAAATTTTTAATTTGGCACGCGTTTTGTATGAAGAAGGTTTTACCCCACTTTTTCGCTTAGTCTTTGAAGGTAACGAACGCCGGACGAGGCATACTTTGATGGCAACGAAATGATGAAAACGGCATGACAACCAAACCAGATATACCTTTACTCAGCCGCAAAACTGTTCGGAAAAGCAGGACCACTTCACTGCCTAAAGGCTAAATTGAATGGAGATTTTAAAATTTTGATAGAACCTACCGATCTCTCTGGTGTTCTTATAATCTCTCCGCGTCGCTTTGGTGATGACCGAGGGTTTTTCTGCGAGACGTGGAATGCAGGCACGCTCGCCGAACACGGCATCAACACCGCCTTTGTTCAGGACAATCAATCGCTTTCTGGCACCGTTGGTACCGTTCGCGGCCTACACTACCAATCTCCCCCTCACGCGCAGGATAAACTGGTGCGTTGCGGACGTGGGGCATTGTTGGATGTTGCGGTGGATATCCGCAAGGGCTCGCCAACTTACGGGGAATGGGTCGGAGTTAGGCTATCGGCCGAGAACGGTAAGCAGCTACTGATCCCCAAGGGTTTCCTGCACGGGTTTGTCACATTAGAGCCGGACACAGAGATTCTATATAAATGCTCGGACTACTACGCGCCGGAGTGTGACGGGGCGATACGGTTTGACGATCCGGACATCGGTGTGGATTGGGGCATTTCGGCTGATCAAGCGGTATTGTCAGAAAAGGATGCAGCCGCGCCATTCCTCAAGGATTTTGACAGCCCGTTCACCTTTGAGGCCGCCAAATGAAGTTGCTTGTCACAGGGGGGGCAGGTTTCATCGGTTCGGCCGTTGTGCGCCAAGCCATTGCTGCAGGGCACCAAGTTGTTAACCTCGATTCGCTGACCTATGCGGCTTGCCTTGATAACGTCGCGAGCGTCTCCGACAGCCTGCTTTATGCTTTCGAGTACGCTGACATCCGCGATCCTGACGCGCTCGCACGCATCTTCGATCAACACAAACCCGATGCCGTGATGCATCTGGCAGCGGAGTCTCATGTCGATCGTTCGATCGACGGGCCTGCCGCGTTTATCGAGACCAATGTTAACGGCACATATCAGTTACTCGAAGCGGCCCGTGCTTATTGGCAGGCGGATGGCAAGCCTGAAGGTTTTCGCTTTCACCATATCTCGACTGACGAGGTCTACGGAACTCTCGGTGCCACTGGTATGTTCACGGAAGACACCCCCTATGCGCCGACCTCGCCCTACTCGGCCTCCAAAGCATCGTCCGATCATCTGGTCCGCGCTTGGTACGAGACATATGGCTTACCGGTTGTCATAACCAATTGCTCGAATAATTACGGCCCGTATCATTTTCCGGAAAAACTGATCCCTGTTGTTATTTTGAAGGCCTTAGCAGGCGAGCTTATTCCCGTTTATGGCGACGGTAAAAATATTCGCGATTGGCTTTACGTCGAAGACCACGCCGATGCGCTCCTGACGGTATTGACGGAGGGCACGTTGGGCCGGGCGTACAATATTGGCGGCGAAAATGAGGTAACCAACATTGAACTCGTTCGCGCGATTTGCGCGATTCTTGACACCAAACGCCCCACAGACACGCCATATGCCGAGCAAATCATTTTTGTTACTGACCGCCCTGGCCACGACCTTCGCTACGCGATTGATCCAACACGTATCCGCACAGAACTGGGCTGGCGACCCTCGGTCACGCTGGAACAGGGGTTGGAGATGACAGTGCAATGGTATCTCGACAATGAGGCGTGGTGGCAGGCGCTGCAAAACCGCGATGGTGTGGGCACCCGCCTCGGGACCAGCAAATGAAGATCCTTGTGTTTGGCAAAACGGGGCAGGTTGCACGTGAACTGCAGCGCCAGGCCGATGTCACGGCGCTTGATCGCTCGCAGGCTGACTTATCCGATCCTGCAGCCTGCGCTGCGATTGTCCGGCATACGGACGCGGACGTAATCATCAACGCCGCAGCCTATACTGCCGTCGACCAAGCCGAGTCGAATGAGGGTTTGGCAACGATCATCAACGCCGTTGCTCCAACCGAGATAGCCAAAGTCGCGGCCGCTCGTGGATTGCCCTTCTTGCATATTTCGACGGATTACGTCTTTGATGGTTCGGGTAACGCACCACGTAACCCCGATGACGCCACATCCCCGATCAACGCCTATGGCCGTAGCAAACTTGCGGGTGAACAGGGCGTGGCCGCTGCTGGAGGAACCTACGCCATCCTCAGAACGTCGTGGGTGTTCTCGGCGCATGGGGCCAATTTCGTTAAAACCATGCTTCGACTTGGTAAAGAGCGGAGCGCGCTTAGCATCGTTAACGATCAAATTGGCGGTCCTACCCCCGCCGCTGACATCGCAGTAACTTTGTTGCAAATGGCTGGGGAACTCTGTTCTGACAATAGTGGCACCTACCACTATGCAGGCACTCCCGAAGTGAGCTGGAAAGATTTCACGTCCGAAATCTTCAGGCAAGCAGGCCTACCTGTCGAGGTTTCCGGCATTCCGACCACAGATTATCCAACACCCGCAAAGCGGCCGATTAACTCGCGGCTCGATTGCACCGCGATACAAAATATGTTTGGTATTTCACAACCCGACTGGCGAGCGGGTCTGACCAAAGTGCTGCAAGACCTAGGAGAAATTTGAATGACCACGCGCAAAGGTATCATCCTCGCTGGAGGTTCCGGAACCCGGCTATACCCAGTCACAATGGGTGTCTCGAAGCAGCTGCTGCCGATCTACGACAAACCGATGATTTACTACCCGTTATCCGTACTGATGTTGGCCGGCATCCGCGAGATTGCAATTATCACCACGCCTGACGATCAAGCGCAATTCCAACGGCTACTCGGCGACGGTTCGCAATGGGGCTTGCAGTTCAGTTTCATAGTACAGCCCGATCCGGCCGGTCTGGCCCAGGCTTACATCTTGGCCGAAGAGTTTCTGGCCGGCAGCGCCTCGGCGATGGTGCTGGGCGACAATATATTCTTTGGCCACGGCCTGACCGAAATACTCATCCAAGCCAACGCCCAAACCGACGGCGGTATGATCTTTGGCTATCGAGTTTCCGACCCTGAACGGTACGGCGTCGTCGGATTTGACCAAGATGGAATGGTGACATCCATCATCGAAAAACCGGAGGTCCCGGCCTCTAACTACGCCGTCACAGGGTTGTATTTCCTGGACGGAACCGCCTCCGAAAAAGCCAAACAGGTCAAACCCTCCGCCCGAGGAGAGCTGGAAATAACAACTTTACTTGAAATGTATCTCAATTCGGGCGCTCTAACCGTCAAGAAAATTGGCCGAGGCTATGCTTGGTTAGACACCGGCACCCACGGCAGTCTTCTAGACGCAGGGAACTTTGTGCGGACATTAGAGAAACGACAAGGCCTGCAAGTTGGCAGCCCCGACGAGATTGCGTTTGAGAAAGGGTGGATTGACGGCGATGACCTGAAAAAACGAGCAGAGGTGTTTAAGAAAAATGATTATGGACGGAATTTGGACCGGTTACTTAAAAACTGACTATTGTCTAACGTCAGCGCTTATGGGTCCAAATAACTTGATTTGCTAAGAGAGTGTTTCTGGCTCATCGTAACCACCAAGGAGTGGGACATGAGACAGACAAATGGAACCGGCCAGATGAGCCACATACTCGCTTAGATTACGCAGCCTCTGGAACCAAAAACTCTGACGACGGACAGATAGCAGCAAAAGAGTAATTTTATGAAACTGTACATTTCAGTTGTTTCTCACGGTCACGGTAATACCATTTCAGAGCTGGATTCTTTGGGCCCTCTGTCTGATCATTTTACGGTAGTCATTAAAAATAATATTTCCGACAAGGCGCTTTTGGATTATTGCCTGAAATACCCTAAGATAACTTTAATAGATGGCACCTATGGCCTTGGTTTTGGCGGTAATAATAATTTTATTTATAAATACTGTTGCCAATCTTTATATATTGAGCCGCAAGATTATTTTTTGGTCTTAAATCCGGATGTGTATTTTTCGGTCAATCAATGTAGAAGTTTCATAGACGCAATAACTATTGATAAGATGGATTTTGTCACAATTAACCTATTTAAAAATTTCGAAAATACAGTGTTTGATAATTCTATACGCAACTTTCCAAGTTTATCTATCTTAGTACGTAAATTCGTCGGGATAGAGACAGCCTACAATATCGATAAGCAATTAGTTAAAAGCCCTGTGTCTGTTGATTGGGCTGCTGGCTCATTTTTGTGTTTTAGGTCAGCACTGTATGCTCGCTTGGATGGATTTGATGAGCGGTATTTCATGTATTATGAGGATGTTGATATATGTTATCGAGCGAAGCTAAATGGTTTTGATTTGATATACTTGCCTTTTATCCGTGCGGTCCATCTTGGAGCGTTCAATAATCGAAAGTTGTTAAGCCAGCATCATTATTGGTATGTGAAAAGTGTCATTAGGTTTTTAGTAATGTCGTATTCAGGTATGAAATAGATCATGTGAAGCGTGAAGTGGTCCTGCAAAACCAGACAGTCTGTTAAGGTGTATTCCAACACGATTAAGGAATACCAAAATGACCAAACGACGGAAGTTTTCAGATCAATTTAAGGCCAAGGTTGCGCTTGAGGCGTTGCGTGGCGACCGGACGATCCAGGAGATAGCAGTGAAGCACAGGTTACACCCCACCCAAGTCAGTACTTGGAAAAGCCCTGTCGCTTTCGAACGGAAGGTGGCTTAAACGAGCACTTGGGGCAGCACGAAGGCGTGACAGGACCAGTTTTTACGCCAGCGGCCCGAGCAGAATTCAGGACATTCTCCAACAACTGACTGGCCCATCGTTTCTTAATAAAAGGATTTTTCAATGAAAATAGTCATCACCGGCGCAACCGGCTTTGTCGGGCAACTGCTGGTCCTCGATCTACTCGCGGCAGGAAATACCCTGTTGTTAGTTGGGCGAGATATCAAAAAACTTGCGCAGGTGTTTCCAGGCGTGCCCGTCTGCGAATATGCACAAATGACCGAACACGGTGCATATTATGATTTGTTGGTTCATTTGGCCGTAGCCAATAACGATGCCACCCTGCCGGAGCGAGACTTCTTCTCAGCCAACGTGGATTTTCTCCTCGACGTAGCCCGTTCTGCCAAACGAGTGGGGATCAAGCGGTTTGTTAACGTCTCGTCAGTCCACGCCCTCGACCTCCGCAATACCACCGCATACGCTCGCAGCAAGCGCGAAGGCGCAGCGGCCCTAGCGGCAGAGGAAGGACTAGTATCCGAAACCATCTATCTACCACTAGTCTACGGTGCCCGGTGGGCTGGCAAGATAAAGCACCTGAACGTACTCCCGCGCCCACTTGCCATCTTTGCCTTCGTCCCCCTTGCTGCATTGAAACCGACCGTCCATATTGAAAAGCTAACTGCGCATATCTTAGAGAATGCAACTGTCCTGTCGGATGAACTGGTCATTCTCTGCGATGATCAGGATTTGAATCCCGTCTACACCTACTCTAAACGCCTAGGCGACATGACCTTCGCAGTAGTAATTATTGGCCTTCTTGGTTGGTTTTTACTATTGATCTGGATCGCCATTCGCCTCGAATCCCCTGGCCCTGGAATTTTTGCTCAGCCCCGTGTGGGTAAGGGAGGTGAGGTCTTCACCTGCTACAAATTCCGCACTATGAAACAGGGCACAGAACAAGCTGGTACACATGAAGTTTCAGCTGCTGCCGTCACCAAGCTCGGTGCCTTCATGCGCAAGACAAAAATCGACGAACTTCCGCAGGTCTGGAACATCCTTCGCAACGAGATTAGCCTGATTGGCCCCCGCCCGTGCCTTCCGGTACAAGATGAACTGATTGAGGCCCGCAGGTCTCATGGCGTGTTTTCGGTCAAGCCTGGCATCAGCGGCCTGGCCCAGATCAACGGGATTGACATGAGCGAGCCCGAAACGCTTGCACGGTGGGATACTCGCTATATTGCTCTGCGTTCGTTCCTGCTCGATCTGAAAATCGCCTTTGCCACCGCTACTGGTAGCGGTCAAGGCGACAAGACAAACACTGGTATCTAGCATTCGGAATTTTGAATCCCGGATTGGATTTGCGCACCAAGAAGCTGAAGAAGAGGTCGCTGTCACTGCTTGACCATTTCTGGCGATCGAAAAAGGCACTAAGTTCAAGGCCAAGGCATCCAACTTACCGTCGTACATTTACGTTATGCCCAAACATTGTGCTCTGCCTTTTCAAGATATCGTGAGAGCGTATTCACAGACTTCCACCCACCAGCCCGCATGATTGCGGCGGTATCAAAACTGGACCTGTCGCGCTTTAGTACCGCTCCAAGTTCTCATTTAAGCTGCTATCCTTTCGAAAGCCAAGGGACTTTTCCAGCCTAGTGCCGAGTGTTTACGGCGCGGATTGTAAAAGCCGTTGATGTATTCAAAGAATGTTTCAACAGCGGCATTATCATAGCAGTTTCCTTTGCCACTCATCGATGGCTTGATGTTGTGTTGACGCAATCGCTTTTGATAATCATGGGCGCAGTATTGGCTCCCACGATCTGAGTGGTGAATGCAGCCCGGTGGTGGCGACCTGTGTGCAATGATATTGTCGAGCGCACGCATGGCAAGATCAAGCTTGAGACGATTACTGGTAGCCCAGCCAATGACACGGCGTGAATGCAGATCAAGAACCACTGACAAGTATGACCAGCCTTCGCGTGTCCATATGTAGGATATATCACCCGCCGATTTTTGATTGAGGCGTTCAGCAATAAAGTGTATACGGCGGTGGGGTTTATACTAAACGTATTTGATTAAGGTCCAAGAATGATGATTGACGAGGAACTGCCTGACAGCCTTATCAAGCGAGTTTCAATGATGGAGGGGATATTGATAGCTGCTGCAACGGGTGGCAATTATCAGAACCCGATATATGTGCATCTCCGTAGAGAGTTTATGGCAAACCCTCAGGTCAAAGATTTATTACCGTCCTTTGTTTGCATCTATCGCAGTCTCGATGCGTTCTGGCCCTTCATTAAAAACAAGGCAGAGACGTATGCAGAACGCAGACAGATCATTAACGATACATTCACCCCTTTGATGGATCAGTTGGAAGGTTTGAATAATGCCCCATCAGATCACACAGTATCCGAGACGTTGCAGAGCTTTGACTCTGAAGGTATCCATGTAGTCTGGTCTAAGGCTATGAATAGGCGGACAACTGACCCCGAAGGTGCTATTACGGTCGCACGTACGTTGCTTGAGACAGTTTGTAAGCGAGTGCTGGACGAGCTTGATGTGAGCTGTGGTGACAGGGATGATTTACCTAAACTATACGCCAAAGTCGCTAAAGAGCTGAACCTAGCCCCAAACCAGCACGTTGAAGAACCAATCAGGGCAATACTTGGCGGCGCGATAAACCTTGTGAATGGAATAGGCACGTTACGAAATAGGTTCTCTGACTCACATGGGCGCGGAGGAAAGTTGCTTGTCAGACCATCGCCGCGCCACGCGAGCTTAGCGGTTAATACAGCAGGTGCAGTGGCCACATTTATTGTTGAAACGCACAATGAACGTAAGGCTTAGAGCGCCTTAAAGTAGCCGGAGCTTTCCATTTTCTGCCAGATGACCACCTGAAGGTCAGCCAACTGAAGATCGTTGAAGCCTTCGTTTTGGTGATTGGACTTGATTGTAATACAAACTGTAACACAAAATCCGTTAAACTATCGCTAACGTGCCAATATAATCGTTATTTTTAAAAAATATGCAAAGAATGGTACGCCCTAGGGGAATCGAACCCCTCTTTCCAGGATGAAAACCTAGCGTCCTAACCGATAGACGAAGGGCGCGCACCGTTCTCTGTGCGGGGTTATTACGGAATGGGGGCAGAGTCTGCAAGAGGGTATTTGCGAATTATGGCGTTTTTCAACTGGCGGGTGCCGCGTCTTCGAGTTTTAGTTTTGCGCGTCGTCGCCCGCCCCAATCGTCAATTTCCAGACGCCCGGCAAAATGAAATGCCTTCCCGTTGTGATTTTCCAGCATTGACCCCAGCGGCGTGTCAAAGGCACGAAAGGCGATTGCGTCGATTTTACTGCCGCTGCCATCGCTAAGGGTCAGGCGCAGATGGTTCTCACCGGCGCGTTTGGCGAATGCAATACGCGCGCTTGCCAAGGCAATTCGCGGTGCAGGCGAAGAGGCGCCAAAGGGGCCGGCGGCCTCCAGCTTTTCAATCAGATCAACCGTGGCTCCGGCAATTGTTACCAGCCCGTCGATACGCAGATCAGCCTTGCCAGCCTTGGCGGCACCCTGTTTTTCAAGCAGCTCTGTCAGACGTTCCATCGCTGGTGCCAGTTGCGCGGTTTCAATCGATAGCCCCGCCGCCATTTTATGCCCGCCCCCTTTCAGCAACAGCCCTTCACGGGCAAGGGTCGCGATGGCATTGCCAAGGTCGATACCGTTGATCGAGCGCCCGGAGCCTTTGCCCTCGCCACCTTCAAGGCCGATGACAACAGTTGGGCGATTAAACGCTTCTTTCAGGCGGCTTGCGACAATACCGACAACGCCGGGATGCCAGCCATCGCCAGCCGCCCAGACCAGACCGCGCGTTACATCGCGGGTCTCAACCTGTGCGCTGGCTTGCACCAGAACACGGGCCTCGATATCGCGGCGCTCAGCGTTAAGCACATCCAGCCGTTCTGCCAGGGCTGTGGCCTCGGCGGGGTCATCCGTAGACAACAGGCGCGCGCCTAGATTTGCCGCGCCAACCCGCCCGCCCGCATTGATGCGCGGCCCCAAAAGATACCCAAGGTGATAGGTGCTCGGGGTTGAATTCAGCTTGGCCACATCGGCCAGCGCCACCAGACCCACGCGTTCGCGCCGCGCCATAACCTTTAAGCCCTGCACCACCAGCGCCCGGTTAAACCCGACCAGCGGCGCGACGTCGGCAACCGTTGCCAGCGCCACCAGATCCAGCATCGCCATTAAATCAGGCGTGTTTTTGCCAGTGCTGCGCAGGCTGCGATTAGCGGCGGCCAGCATCATGAAAACCACACCGGCAGCGCAGAGATATGAAAGATCACCCGTTTCGTCCTGACGGTTTGGGTTCACAACTGCCACAGCATCCGGCAGAGTTTCGCCGCCAAGGTGGTGATCAAGCACGATCACATCGATGCCTGCGGCCTTGATCGGACCATGGGAAAGCGTGCCGCAATCGACCGTGATAATCAGATCATGATCCGCGCCCAGCCCTGCCATAGCCGCATCATTTGGCCCGTAGCCTTCATCGATACGATCAGGGATATAGAGGGTCGCTTGCAGCCCCATTTCACGCAGCCAGATGATCAAAAGCGCCGCTGAACTGCCGCCATCCACGTCGTAATCCGCAAATATCGCGATGCGTTCTTTTGCATCCACAGCCTGCAAAAACCGCGCCACGGCCTTGTCCATATCAAGCATGGTTGAAGGGTCAGGCATCAACTCTCGCAGGCTTGGGGTCAGGTAGTTTTTGGCATGCTCTGGCAGCACGGCGCGATTGGCGAGTATCTGCCCTAAAAGGCCCGCAAACCCCGTCGCCTGCGAAATAGCCATCGCCAGACGTTCTGCATCAAGGGATGGCCCAACCCAGCGGCGCTCGGTGGCCGAGGTTTCAACATTCAGATAAGCATTTTGCATCACACAACCACCTCCTGTGCCAGCTGCCTACCCACGTCAAATACCTGTTTATACCGCGCAATCTCGCCGATTGGTCCCATCGCCTTGTTGGGATTATCCGACAGTTTCACGGTTGGTTTACCCTCTGCGCTAACCGCCTTGCAGACGAGAGAAAACGGGTTGAGCGCATCTCCTGCAAGGCCACGAAAATCATTGGTCAGCAAAGTGCCCCAGCCAAAACTGACAATCACCCGCCCGTTGAATTGGGTTTGAAGTTCGATGACTTTATCCACGTCCAGTTCATCGGAAAAAATCACCCGTTTGCGCATCGGATCTTCGCCATGTGCCTGCCACCATTTGATTGCCAGTTCGGCCCCTGTTGCCGGATCACCGGAATCGATGCGAACGCCCGTCCATTTTGCCAGCCAGCGCGGGGCGTTATTGAAAAAGCTTTCGCTGCCAAACGTGTCGGGCAAGATAATGCGCAGATTACTATCATGTTCGCGCTGCCAATCCTCTAACACCTTATATGGGGCCTGCAACAGTTCCGCATTGTTGGGGGCTAGGGCTGCGTAAACCATGGGCAATTCATGGGCGTTGGTACCGATGGCCTCCAACTCGCGGTGCATAGCAATCAGGCAGTTTGAAGTGCCGGCGAACGCTTTTCCCAGTCCTTCCTGCATGGCTTGCACACACCAGTCCTGCCATAAAAAACTGTGGCGCCGTCGCGTGCCAAAATCAGCGATCCTCAACCCTTCGACATCACGCAGCCGTTCAATTTTCTCCCAAATCCGCGTGGTGGCACGTGCATAGAGCACCTGTAATTCAAACCGCCCCATATCGCGTAAAACGGCGCGTGAGCGTAGCTCTGATATGATTGCCAACGCCGGGATTTCCCAAAGCATAACTGCAGCCCAGGACCCTTCAAACGTCAACTCATACTGCCCGTCACGTTTTCCCAGATGATAAGGCGGCAGACGCACTCCCTCAAACCACTTCATAAATTCGGGGGAAAACATTTGGCGTTTACCATAAAACATATTGCCGCGCAGCCATGTGCTTTCACCGCGCGATAACGATAGAGTGCGTACATGATCGAGCTGTTCGCGCAACGCCCCCTCGTCGATCAAATCACCCAGACGGATATGGGGGGCGCGGTTATGCAACGCAAATGTCACCTGCGTATCGGAGTGGTTGTGAAACACCAATTGCGCCATCAGAAGTTTGTAAAAATCTGTGTCAATCAGGGAACGTATGATCGGGTCGATCTTCCAGTTATGGTTATATACCCGTCGGGCGATGTCCATCATGCGCCTCTAGTTTTCCAGTATTCTAGCGCTATCCACCACATCGGCAAATTCGCCGTGTAAATGGGCCAGTGCCGTATCGTGGATGGTTTCCGGGGGCAAATCGGCAGCCCGGGTTTCAGCATCAGGGTTATTACGCGCGCCCCAAGCCGGATCATCAAAACCTTGTTGAAAATCAATCAGGATCAGCGCCGGTTTCATCGGTTTTTCTGGCGGTAATGTAGTCGCCGCACCGATCCGGTTTTAGAGCGCATGAGGATGGTTTCGGTCTCCAGATATTCGCCATCCCGCCGCGCGCCGTGCACGATAGAGCCGTCGGTAACCCCGGTGGCGGCAAAAATCACATCCTGCGTGACCATGTCGTCGCGCGTATAAATACGGTTGAAATCCGTAATGCCCGCTTTGGCCGCGCGGCTCCGTTCATCATCATTGCGAAATAGCAGACGGCCATACATCTGCCCGCCCATACATTTTAGCGCCGAGGCCGCCAGCACCCCTTCGGGCGCGCCGCCCGACCCCATATACATGTCAACGCCGGTTTTTTCGGCCTCTGCACAGTGGATCACGGCAGCTACATCGCCGTCTGTGATAAGACGAATGCGCGCGCCGGTCTCGCGGATTTCCTGCACAATCTCGGCGTGGCGCGGGCGCTCCAACACGCAGACCATGATGTCCGTTGGCGCACAGCCTTTGGCGTTTGCCAACGCCATAACCCGTTCGTGCGGGGTCATGTTAAATGTCACCACGTCTTTGGGATATCCCGGGCCAATCGCCAGTTTATCCATATAAACATCGGGCGCATGCAGCATGGAGCCGCGCGGCCCCATGGCAATCACGGTCAGCGCGTTGGGCATGTCTTTGGCGGTCAGGGTCGTGCCCTCCAGCGGGTCAAGCGCTATGTCCACGCCCGGACCGTTGCCCGTGCCAACCTCCTCGCCGATATAAAGCATGGGGGCCTCATCGCGTTCACCCTCACCAATCACGATCACGCCTTTAACATCAAGCTTGTTAAGCTGGGTGCGCATGGCATCAACCGCCGCCTGATCAGCGGCTTTCTCATCACCGCCCCCCACAAGTCGCGCGCTGGCAATAGCAGCAGCTTCGGAAACACGCGCCAGTGCCAGCGAAAGCATGCGGTCAGCAAAAATCGGATCATTCATAGGATTTCCTTCATGTCTGGGCCTAGACTAATTTTACCTATAAAGGCGGCGACGCAGGTGATCAACCTGTGGCTGCTGATAGGATGGGTTACACAAAGGTTAAGCGTAAAAATTCGGGGTCGATATCGTGAAAGCAGCTGTGCACGCAATCCTTAATACCGACTGATGACGCCTTTATTTATATTTAATAACAATATGTTACTGCAACACACCTAAACTACTAAACTAGGTTAGTAGTTTAGGTGAACAGTCGATATTACGGCACCTGCGGAAGTATTCAATTGATAAACAGAAGTGGGCTAGACGTTTTCGATACGCAGTGCAACGGGCATCGCAAGCGAGGTGTCTTCAGCCGTGATTGCATTAAGTGCGGTATCAAGTTTAGTACGCGAAACCTTATGCGTTACAATCAGCACGGGCGCGATTTCGCTTTGGTGATCGTATTGGCGCATGCGGTTGATGGAAATGCCGTGTTCACCGAGAATTGCGGTAACTCGGGCCAAAACCCCCGGTTTATCGGCCAGTGAAAACCGCAGGTAATATTCAGCATCCGCCCCGATTTTTGATCGTTTTGCCTTAGCAAGCGTCTTGGCAGGCTGGCCAAATACCGGCAGGTTAAAGCCGCGCGCAATATCTATGACATCACTCATAATCGCGCTGGCGGTCGGGCCTTCGCCGGCACCGGGGCCTTGCAAAACGATCTGGTTAACGGCATCACCATCGACCACGACCATATTGCTGACACCACCAAGTTGCCCCAGCGGGCTGCTGGCAGGCACGAGGCAAGGTTGCATGCGTTGTTCCAGGCCGTCGTCATTCATCCGCGCCACGCCCAAAAGCTTGATTTGATAGCCCATATCACGGGCCTGTTCGATATCATTGAGGGTGATACGTTCAATCCCCTCAATTTTCACGCCAGCAAAATCCACCTGTGTGCCAAAGGCAATCGCGGATAGAACGGCGAGCTTATGGGCCGCATCAATGCCCCCCACGTCAAAGCTGGGGTCGGCCTCGGCATAACCCAGATGCTGGGCATCTTGCAGCACATCGGCGTAATCCGCGCCGGTTTTTTCCATTTCGGTCAGGATATAATTGCAGGTGCCGTTCATCACGCCCATGATGCGGGTGATCTGGTTGCCTGCCAGCCCCTCACTCAAGGCTTTCACGATCGGAATCCCGCCTGCAATGCCTGCCTCAAAACGCAGGTTGGCGTTGTTTGCCTCGGCCAGTTCAGCCAGTTCCTGCCCGTAATGCGCCAGCATCGCCTTATTGGCGCTAACCACATGTTTACCGGCCCTAAGCGCTGCTTCGCCCGCGGCTTTTGCAGGGCCATCCTCGCCCCCTATTACCTCGATCAACAGGTCAATGTCGTCGCGCTTGGCCATTGCGACAGGGTCGTCCTCCCAGTCATAAGTCGACAGATCCACATCGCGGTTTTTGGTGCGGGTGCGTGCTGAAACGGCGATGATTTTGATATCGCGACCTGCACGTGCCGTCAGCATTTCCGCGTGGTTCTGGATGATTTTCACCACCCCGGTACCAACGGTCCCAAGCCCGGCAATTGCGATTTTCAGAGGTTCGGTCATTTTCAAGGCTCCCAAAATCCCCAGCCTTCGGGCTGGTATCCACGGCCAAGGGCCATTTTTGTTGTGCGTTCTTCATGGGTCCAGATGGCATCAAATGTAAAGGGGATATCGGAAATAGAGGCTGCAATTCCCCCATCTTTCCCATCCCTGACGTTATAGCCAAAACTGCTAAGTACCTTTTTAAAGGCCACACCATCCGCATCCTTTACCGGCATAAATTCCAGATCGAGCGTGATGAGCGCGCCTCCAGCCACCCCCGTCTCTTTGCCCAGTTCCGCCACGGTATAGGCAGTTTGATTTTGTTGCAGCGCCCAATCCCATTCCTCAGCCATCGGGGTTTTCCTTATATTTGGCGACCAATTCAGCCGCGTTATCCATCACATTGCGCACATTACGCGCGGCCTGTCGGATACGTTGTTCGTTTTCCACCAAACCAAGGCGCACGTAGCCTTCGCCGTATTCGCCAAAACCGATGCCCGGCGATAGCGCCACCTCGGCCTCACGCAGCAGGATTTTCGAGAATCCCATCGATCCGATTTCCGCAAATTGCTCAGGCACGCGCGCCCATGCAAACATTGTGGCGGGCGGCGGCGGGATGTCAAAACCGGCGCGCCCCATGCTTTCAACCAGCACATCACGGCGTGATTTATAGGTGGCGCGGATTTCCTCTATGCAATCGGTTGGGCCATTCAATGCCGCGGCTGCTGCCACCTGAACTGGTGTAAACGCCCCGTAATCCAGATAGGATTTTATCCGCGTCAGCGCCCCGATCAAACGCGCATTGCCCACCGCAAATCCCATGCGCCAGCCGGGCATGGCAAAGGTTTTGGACAGCGAGGTGAACTCTACCGCGATATCCTTGGCCCCCTTCACCTGAAGGATCGAAGGGGGTGGGTTGTCGTCAAAATAAATCTCGCCGTAGGCCAGATCAGACAGCACCCAGACCTGATGTTTTTTGGCAAATGCGATCAGCTCGCGGTAAAAATCCAGATCACACAGTTGCGCCGTCGGGTTTGAGGGAAACGACACCACCAGCGCCACGGGTTTGGGCACGGAATGTTTCACCGCACGCGCTAACTGGCGCATATATTCCTCGGGGTCAAAAGCGCCGTTATGGAGCGTTTGGATATTTCTGAGCGTCCCGCCCGCGATCATAAAACCATAAGGATGGATCGGATAACTGGGGTTCGGGACCAGCATCACATCACCCGGCGCCGTGATCGCCATGGCAAGGTTTGCAAGGCCTTCCTTGGACCCCAACGTTGCGATGATCTCGGTTTCGGGATCAAGTTCCACACCAAATCGGCGCGCATAATATCCGGCCTGCGCCCGGCGCAGCCCCGGGATACCCTTAGAGGCAGAATAACGATGCGTGCGCGGTTTTTGTACCGTCTCGATCAACTTATCAACGATATGTTTAGGCGTATCCATGTCCGGATTCCCCATGCCAAAATCGATGATATCCACCCCTTTGGCACGATATTCGGCCTTTAGGCGGTTCACTTCGGCAAAAACATACGGAGGCAGACGTTTTATGCGGTAAAATTCTTCGGTCATTGGTCCATGATCTTTGTTTCAGTTATGATTTATAAGCATGACGCAGCAAAGCGGCCTCAAGACGCAGGCGGTCATTTCGGGGAATTACAGGGCGGTTAAGTGCCGCGATCTTACGGCGCAGCGATGCGACGCGCCCGATCAGATTGGCAGGATCAACGGGTTTGACTGCCTCCATGTTGAAAAACGACATCGGCATAAGCGCCGGATAGCCCCGTGCCTGCGCTGCCGCTGACGGGTTTAGATCCACGCCAACATCAGGAATACAAGCGCCCAGCATAAGGATAACCCCGCTAGCGAATAAAACCTGTTTCATAAAAATCATACGCCCTTGCAAGATGCTTTGGCGCATATCTACGCGCGCCAGCCCCCATGAGCAAGATGTCTGTGCATTTTGAAGAGCCGCCCTGAAACCCTATCATTTGAACAAACGTTCAATTAACGTGCTCAAAAATCACGGAGGTATTATGGCGCGCAAATCTGGTTCCAACGGCGAAAAGACGGCAAAGCTGTTGCGGGCTGCGGCGTTGAAACTGTTTGCAGCCCACGGCTATGCCGCCGTTTCCATGCGCCAGATTGCCCAGGAAATTGGGGTGCAGGCGGGCGCGCTTTATCTTTATACACCCGACAAACAAACCCTATTGTTCGAGCTGCTGAACCGCCATATGGTGGCCTTGTTGCAAGCTTGGGAGGCCGCACCAAAACTGGCAACAGACGATCCGGTCAAACGGCTAGAATGCTTTGTGCGGTTCCATATCCGGTTTCACCTGCCCCGCGCCGAGCATGTTTTCATCTCGTATATGGAGCTGCGCAATCTGACGGAAGAGAATTTTCAAAGCATTGAAAAATCCCGCCGCACATATGAGGCGATTTTGCGCAAAATCCTGATAGATGGTCAAAATTCCGGTGCTTTTAATCTGGCCGATGCCAAGGTCTCAACATTCGCGATCATCGCGATGTTAACAGGTATGAACACATGGTACCGCCAAGATGGCCGCCTCTCACTGAAAGCAGTTGAAGAAATTTATCTGAATATGGTTCTCTCTGGGGTGGGTGTTGCTAAAAACGTATAATATTGGGTAAAATATAGCGACTGTGCGGATATATAAGAATAATATTTAAATTACTCATTCATATATAAGATTTTTTCAATAAATTATAGATATTTCTTGTCACAATAACATTTTACCCTATGGTCACCTTTGCGCGTCCCTTTGGAGCGTGCTTGCTGTTGCTTGGTGGGGTTGATGGTTTTTTACCCTGAATCCGTTCCGTTGCACGGCAATACCTAAGGTGATTCTGAAAATATCACCGTAAAATAATGTGTGAATTCATGGAGGTATCCATGTTTTATATAGTAACGAGGGCAAAATAATGTGTACTAAAAAACTACAGGTCACGGGCGGTTTAATAGCTGTACTTCTGGCAAGTGCTGTTCCGGCAACATCAGAAACCGTGTTTCTGCATACGTTAGATAATAGCATCAGCCTTTCTGGCGAGTTGCTGTCATTTGATGGGGTTACCTATATCATTCAAACGGCAATAGGTGAGCTGAGCCTCGCCGCCAAAGACGCGGTTTGTGAAGGCGTAAGCTGTCCGGTATTGGTCAATCAAAACACGCTCAGCATCGCTGGTTCACAGATAATGAACAATAATCTGCTGCCACATTTAATCGAGTCTTTTGCCATGTCTCAAGATCTTGAGGTTTTGGAAACATCCGGCGCTTCATCGGCTGAGAGCCTGTATTCTCTGTCTGACAAGGCCGGGGAGGATTATGGTGAAATAAGCGCCTCCTCTGAGGATTTGCAAACTGCACTTACTTCACTAGCGGACTATGTACCCAAGATCATAACAACGTCGGTTGCGATGCTTGAAATGGCGGTGCCTGGGGAAGATATCAAAGAATATGGCGTTGCTTTGGACGCGTTGGTTTTTGTGGTTGCGCCGAATAATCCGGTACATGCCCTTAGTGCCGATGAGCTTGCGGGGATATTTTCTGGCAAGATTACCAACTGGGCAGAGCTGGGTGGCACAGATAACGTAATTTCCCTCTATCGCCCGGACGAAACAGCAGAGGTCAGCAGCTATATGGAGGCAAATATCCTTGCGCCCAACGGCAAAACCATGTCTTCGCAAGCAACGGTATTATCCAGCAGCGCAAAAGTTGCACGTGCCGTAGCCGCGGATGCGTATGCAATCGGATATACCAATCTTGCGCAAGCCAGTGATGCGAAAATTCTGCCGGTGCGGGGCGCTTGTGATATCCTGTCTTACCCGACGCCTTTTGCCCTGAAATCAGGTGAATACCCCTATGGACGCGATCTTTACGTTACGCGCAGTGCTAATGTACAAGCCGAGATGCTGGATGTATTCTGGAAATTTATGCAAACGGCTGAGGCGGAACTCGCGGTGCAAACTGCCGGGTTTGTTGACAAAACCATCACAACCCAGCCAATAGCCATGCAGGGCGAACGTATGCTTAGTATGATTTTGTCAGACGCAGAGAATACGACCTTTAAGGTTGTCCAAAAGCTTGCGGTAGAGCTGCGCGGTGCCCAGCGCATTTCCACGACCATCCGGTCTGATTACGGAATTGCCAATCTTAACGCGGTTAATATGCAGGATATCGCCCGACTGGCACGATATCTTGGCGCGCTTGATCTGACGCATAAAGAGGTGTTGATCCTGGGTTTCACAGATTCTGCTGGCTCGGCTATTACTAACAACAGGCTGTCCCTAAAACGCGCCGGGTTTGTTAAGGATCAGCTTGTCGCTGAACTGGAAAAAGCAGGGCATGAGATTAGCATTATCACCAAAGGTTACGGCGAAGCCTCGCCGCTTTATTGCAATGCCAGCGAAGTTGGGCGCAATATCAACCGTCGGGTTGAAATCTGGATACGTGATATTCGCTAGCCCCAAATCCTAGTGGTTTTCGTAAATCGGGAAGGCAGCGCATAGCGTTTTAACCTTGGCTTTGACCGCCATTTCAACGACGTTGTTGCCTTCCTCGCCATTTGTCGCCAACCCGTCGAGAACCTCGACGATCAGATCGGCGATCTGGCGAAATTCAACCTCGTCAAACCCGCGCGTAGTGCCTGCCGGGGTGCCAAGACGGATGCCCGATGTCACAAACGGTTTTTCAGGATCAAACGGAATGCCGTTTTTATTGCACGTAATATTCGCACGCCCAAGAGCCGCTTCGGCAGCTTTGCCGGTGACCCCTTTCGGGCGCAGGTCAACCAGCATAACGTGGGTGTCTGTGCCACCGGTTACAATATCCAGCCCACCTTTGATCAGTTGATCCGCAAGCGCCTGAGCGTTGGCGATAACCTGTTGTTGATAGGTCTTGAATTCAGGGCGCAGCGCCTCACCAAATGCCACCGCCTTGGCTGCGATCACATGCATCAGCGGGCCGCCTTGAATCCCCGGGAAAATCGCAGAATTGATTTTCTTGGCAATATCCGCGTCGTTGGTCAGGATCATACCCCCCCTAGGGCCGCGCAGGGTCTTGTGGGTGGTCGTCGTGGCCACATGGGCATGCGGGAAAGGCGAGGGATGCTCGCCAGCCGCAACCAGCCCGGCAAAATGCGCCATATCAACCATAAGATAGGCACCAACCATATCGGCAATTTCCCGGAATCGCGCGAAATCAATCTGGCGCGGAATGGCCGAGCCCCCGGCAATGATCAATTTGGGTTTATGTTCTTTAGCCAAGGCCTCAAGCTGATCGTAATCCAGCAGGTTATCCGCACGCCGCACCCCGTATTGCACCGCATTAAACCACTTGCCCGACTGGTTTGGCGCCGCGCCATGGGTTAAATGCCCACCAGAGGCAAGATCCATCCCCAAAATGGTATCGCCCGGTTTGATAAGTGCGGTAAACACACCCTGATTGGCCTGACTGCCAGAGTTCGGCTGCACATTGGCAAATCCACAGTTGAACAGTGCTTTGGCGCGGTCAATCGCAAGGTTTTCGGCCACATCCACATACTGGCAGCCACCATAATACCGCCGCCCCGGGTAACCTTCGGCGTATTTGTTGGTCATGACGGAGCCTTGAGCCTCCATCACCGCAGCCGATACGATATTTTCGCTGGCGATCAGTTCAATTTCATCACGTTGACGGCCCAATTCATCCGTGATGGAGCCGAAAATATCCGGATCACGGCTGGCGAGGGTTTCGGTGAAAAATCCGGGGTCACGAACATTGCGCATTCTGATCTCCTTGCAGGATGGTTATGGTCTTTTACGCATAAAATTTTTCTATTGGAAACAAAAATCGAAGGCGCGAAAGCTGCGGCGGGGTATTTACCCAAGACATAGCCACAAGATTTGCGCAACGATAGGCCTATACGGTGGAAAATATAGAATATGTAGGGATTTACCGGCTGGGTTTTCATGCATCTAAACGGGTGTTTTCTGTTACAAAATCAGGCTTTGCTATTAGACTACTAACCTAGTTTAATAGTTTAATTGATATACATATAACGTACTGTTACTAAATAAAACTTTACGACAATATGGTAATTTTTATCCCGACTTACTGACCGTAGATATAATAAAACACCCCTTTTGCATTCTATAGTTCCCCGCCAGAAACCATTTCAGGGCTTGAGTTGCCTGCTTGAAAAAGGGAAACTCGAAGTATGAGTGATATACAAATATCTTTTCTGGCTTCTTCGGGCAATGAGGCAAAGGCTGCTGCAAAAACCTTGCGCGCACGTTATGGCCATGTGACGCAGGAAAAAGCCGACATTATCGTGGCCCTTGGCGGCGACGGTTTTATGCTTTCGACCCTGCACGCGACGCAGGATTTACCCGCGCCGGTTTATGGTATGAATCAGGGCACGGTCGGGTTTTTAATGAATGAATACGCCGAGGATGATCTTATTGCACGTCTGAAAAAGGCCGAATCTGCCATTGTGCACCCGCTGCACATGCTGGCCACTTGCAAGGATGGTCGCGTGACCGAGGCTTTGGCAATCAATGAGGTTTCGCTTTTGCGTTCTGGCCCGCAAGCCGCCAAACTACAAATCTCGGTGGATGGACAAATGCGTATGGATGCGCTGGTGTGCGACGGGGCGCTGGTATGCACGCCGGCGGGGTCAACTGCGTATAATTATTCAGCCCACGGCCCGATTTTACCGATTGAGGCTGATATTCTAGCGTTAACAGCCATGGCTGCCTATCGCCCACGTCGCTGGCGGGGCGCGTTATTGCCTATGGATGCAACAATACAATTTGACGTGCTGGAAGCCGATAAACGCCCGGTTTCCGCGGTTGCCGATTCCACCGAGGTGCGCGATGTGGTGCAGGTGGATATTCGCAGCGAGCCTTTAGTAACGCATACATTATTGTTTGATCCCGGGCATGGTCTTGAAGAACGTCTTATTCGTGAACAGTTTATATAGGCAGAACAGGGGGGTATCATGAGTTTGAGTATTGGGCAGCAAGCGCGCTGGTGGGGTTTTGGCCTGTTCGGATTTTTGTTTTTGCTATGGCTGGTCAGTGACGCGGTCGCCCCGTTTTTGCTGGGGGCTGCCATTGCCTATTTGCTGGACCCCGTGGCCGACCGGCTGGAGGCCTGGGGTTTAAGCCGCACCTGGGCCGTTGTGTTGATATCTGCTATTGCGGTCATTATTGTGCTGCCGTTGGTAATCGTTCTGATCCAGCTGGTGATAAAACAAGGGGCGGCACTGGTTACGGAACTCCCCGGTATGATTGAACGTCTGCTCGACTATTTATCTGTTAAATTCCCGACATTGCTAGATGCAAATTCAGACATCCGCCAGACTATTGCGTCATTTCAGGATAGCATCCAAAGCAAGGGGCTGGCGTTTGCCAATGGCATCCTGTCGCGCTCCATGGCCGTTGTTGATTTTCTGATGTTGCTGATTGTCGCCCCCGTGGTCGGGTTTTATCTGCTGCTG
Organism: Paracoccaceae bacterium; assembly: GCA_036479695.1. Taxonomy (GTDB): domain Bacteria; phylum Pseudomonadota; class Alphaproteobacteria; order Rhodobacterales; family Rhodobacteraceae; genus NORP23. The sequence goes on along the minus strand of JAZGFN010000017.1, from coordinate 91,746 downwards.
GACTGGGATCGTATGACGGCTGTGATTAACAGCTGGTTGCCGCGCGAACATGCGCCGACGATCCGCCGCTTGAGCCTTGAGATCAACGGCGTGCTATCAGGTTTTGTGCGCGGTCAAATGACGGTCGGCGCGATTTTAGGGGTGTTTTACGCCCTGTCGCTTGGCCTTATCGGGCTGCAATTTGGCATTGTTGTCGGGCTGTTTGCCGGATTGTTGACCTTTATCCCTTATGTCGGCTCTACGCTGGGAGGTGGCGCCTCTATCGGGTTGGCGCTGTTTCAGTTCTGGGATGATCCGGTCTGGATCGGGGTTGTCGCGGTGATCTTTGTCGTCGGGCAGGTGGTTGAGGGCAATTATCTGACGCCTAAACTGGTGGGTGGCTCCGTTGGATTGCACCCGGTTTGGCTGATGTTTGCCCTTTACGCATTTGGCTCGCTGATCGGGTTTACCGGCCTGCTGATTGCAGTGCCAGCGGCGGCGTGCATCGGGGTTTTGGGGCGTTTTGGCATAGAAAACTATCGTCAAAGCAAACTTTACCTTGGCCCTAAGGAACCTGCGAAAGACGCATGAGAAAACCTGAACAACTTATCCTTGATTTACCTGTGCGCACGGCGCAGGGGCGGGCGAATTTCTTTGTATCTCCGGCGAATACAAATGCCGTGCAAGCATTGGAGCGCTGGCCGAAATGGGCCACCGGAAAGCTGGCACTATGTGGGCCGGTGGCGGCCGGGAAAAGCCATCTGGTGCAGGTTTGGCAGGCCTTAAGTGGGGGTACCGTGCTGGATGCCCGCACTTTGGCTGCGCAAGATATTCCCGCCATAAAAGCCAATGATATCGCGGTTGAGGACGTGGATCGCATTGCTGGTCTGCCTGCTGATTTGCGCGCGCAAACCGAAGAAACGCTCTTTCATCTGCATAATCATATTTTGGCCAAAGGTGGTACATTATTGATAAGCGGCGTCAATGCGCCGGCCCGCTGGGATATTGCCCTGCCTGATCTTGCCTCGCGTCTTGGTAGTGCCGAGGTGGCCGAGCTTGCCCCCCCCGATGATACGCTTTTATCGGCGGTTTTGGTGAAACTTTTTGCCGATCGTCAGTTGAATGTCTCGCCCGACCTTATCAGCTATCTGTTGGCGCGCATCGATCGCTCATTCGCTGCCGCCAAGGACGTGGTTCTACAACTGGATCGGGCCGGCCTGTCCAAACGCCGCGCTATCACGCCGCGTCTGGCGGGTGAGGTTTTGCGCGATCTGCCAGATACAAGATGACCGCGCGCGTGGCGGTTGTTGATGTGGGGTCAAACTCGGTCCGGCTGGTGGTGTTTGACGGTATGTCCCGCGCGCCCGCCTATTTTTACAACGAAAAAGTGCTGTGCGGACTGGGTATCGGGTTGGCTGATTCTGGTCTGCTTAATCCTGCGGGGCGCGTGCGGGCCATGGCGGCATTGCACCGGTTTGCCGCCTTGGTGCAAGGCATGGATGCAACGCTAAGCGGCGTGGCGACGGCGGCGGTGCGTGAGGCACGCGACGGGCCGGAATTTGTTGCACAAGTGGCCCGTGAAACCGGCCTTACATTGCATGTGGCAACGGGCAAGCAAGAGGCCGCGCTTAGCGCCAAGGGCATATTGCTGGGCTGGCCGGATGCGCATGGGCTGGTCTGTGATATCGGCGGGGCCTCTATGGAATTGGCGCGCTTGACGAACGGCAGGATCGGGGCTGCGCAAACCTCACCGCTCGGGCCATTGAAACTGGCGGATTATCAGGGTGATTTGGACAGATATATCACCACCGAGGTCCGCACACTGGCGAAATCTGTCGGGGGTAAAGCTGACCGCCTGTTTCTGGTTGGCGGCGCGTGGCGGGCCTTGGCACGTCTTGATATGGCGCGGCGCAATTACCCGTTTCATGTGTTGCATGAATACCGCCTGACACCACAGGATTTAACGGCAACGATCGACTGGGTACATGATCAGAACCTTGATGCCTTAACCAGCCACACGAACACTTCGCGCGAACGCATGACGCTGGTGCCGATGGCCGCGCGAGTGCTGGCGCGCCTGTTAAAAGAACTGGGACCCCCAGAGATCGTGCTATCGTCATATGGCCTGCGCGAGGGGATGTTTTATGAACAAATGCCGGATGCGCTGCGCCGTCTTGATCCGCTGATCGAGGCCAGTCGCAGCATTGAGGCCGCCATGGCGCGTTTTCCCGGGTTCGGACAGGTGCTTTATGAATGGCTGCGCCCGCTTTACCCCGATGCAGATGCCGCCGAGCGGCGTTTGATGTTGGCGGCCTGCCTGCTGCATGACACCAGTTGGCAGGCCCATCCCGATTACCGCAGCGAGATGTGTTTTGAATCGATCACCCGGGCCAATCTGGGGGGTGTAGACCACCCTTCACGGCTGTTTTTGGGGGTAGCAATACTTAACCGTTACAAAAACGCGGGCCATAGCGCGCTGCAAACCCCGGTTGAAGAATTGTTGCCTGCGAATCGCATTAAGGCCGCGATAACCCTGGGCAAAGCCATGCGTCTGGGCGCGATGATCTCGGGTGCGCAGATTAGCCTGCTGGAGGGGGCGTCTCTGCAACGCCAAGATGACCACCTGATCCTGACCCTTAGCAAAACAGCCGTGGCGCTGAACGGGGAAATTGTGGAAAAACGCCTGACTGCACTGGCCCGGCAAATGGAGCTGCAGGCGGTGCTGAGGGTGACGGATTAACCCCACATTTCAAAGGTTGCAGTAGCTACTCCTCAAAGCGGTCCGTGGCGTCACGACCGCGCTCGTACTGTCTCATTAGCGGAAATGGTGGCAACCAGGATTCGCGACGGTCTGTCCAGCTTTCGTAAGTTGGTACGAGTTGGTCCGCGGCATCCAACGATCCCAAGTGCACTTCGATTTCGTCTTCGCTGCGAGCGAAAACGGACGAGCTGCACCGTGGACAGAAAAACCGCCCGGCGTAGTCACCTGTTTCGCCATTGATTGTCACCGCATCCTGAGGGAACACTGCGGACGCGTAAAAAAGTGCCCCATGGAATGTCTCCTCAGAATCAAACGGTTAGAATACATACAACGGACTCTGCTAGGCGTCCACGTTTCGTGCGGACATTCACTGCAATGCAGGAAATGGTCGATATGGGCTACTATCACCATTCGGCGGTGATTTATGAGGTTGAGTGTGCCTCATGTAAACGATCTGGCATGCCACAGCAGCCTAAACCAAAAACGGCCCGCGCTTGCGAGCCGTTCTCTTATTTCCCCTAGACTTGAGCCAAAATTTGTTAGCTCTGCTATCAGTGTGATCGGTGGTATTGCGGCGTTGCGCAGTGATCATCGCCATAACAGCAAGAAAACTTAGAGCAGGAAATGCGAGTCGTTGCAAACATAAAGTTTTGTAAAGCAACCTAAGGGATATTAATCATTATATTGATTCCCTATAGCGGGTTTTTAAACTGGCAACAGCTATCTTATCGGTGCCATTGCTGCGTCATGCGTACAATCGCGTACCACATCGGCGCTGCATATTCTGGGCTGTAAATTTTTGCTCAGACAGATGCGGACCTCCTGGATCAGCCCAGCTTTGCAGGTAACGGTGATGCCGTCGGCTGTGTGGTTTTCGTTAGCCTCCAGAAATGCGGACTCGATCACACGCGGGGGTAGGGATATCTCATGGGTTAACTGGCGCAGTATTTCAGGGCGGTTTATGGCACTATATGCAGCCCGCGCGGCGCTAAAGTAATCGACAGCAGACAGGCCCGAGCACCGCCCGTGTTTTTTCCATTCATGCCAGGCCAGACCACCGCTGCCCATGATATCTGCCATTGCGTTTGTTTGGCTGCGGGATGGATCGCGCGCCGATGTGCGGCAATAGGCGGGCCAGCCCTGTTCATATTGTGGCCAAAGGCCGTGCAGCGTGAACCCAAACCCCTGATCTGCATCGCATTGGGGGGATTGGCGGGCGTCCCCGTCAAGCGCGCACCAGCTCGGTGTCCAGCTTAGCGCCATGACGTAATAGTCAAAATCCCCCGCAGCTTCGCCATCGGCCCATGTAGGCGTGGCAAAAACGAGGGCAGCACAAAAGGTCTTTAACAATCGGATCATCTGTCCTATATACACCTCAGAATTCCCCCCGAAAACCCAAATAGCGCATCGCGCAGCCAAGTTTTCGGCAAAATACAAGTTTGTTTGAAGGAGATTATCATGGCACTTCCATTGATGGCCAAGGCGACCGCCGTTTGGCTGGTTGATAACACAACATTGTCGTTCACGCAGATTGCCGAATTTTGCGACCTGCATGAGCTGGAGGTCAACGGGATTGCCGATGGCGAGGTTGCTATCGGGGTGAAAGGGCTTGATCCGATCGTCAATACGCAACTGACCGCCGAAGAAATCAAACGGTGTGAAGATGACCCCAAAGCCAAGCTGGCGCTGATGCATAACCCGGCGGCTGTTGGCGAGATGCGGCGCAAGGGTCCGCGCTATACGCCGCTGTCCAAACGTCAGGACCGCCCCTCGGCAATTGCCTGGCTGGTGAAATTCCATCCGGAATTGACGGATGGGCAGATCAGCAAGCTGGTCGGCACAACCAAGCCAACGATTACGGCCATTCGCGAACGCACGCACTGGAATATCTCGAACATCCAGCCCATCGATCCGGTGGCGCTGGGTATGTGTAAACAGGGTGAACTGGACGCAGCCGTGGCCAAAGCCGTCAAGAAAGCCGGCGGCGGCGAGGTGATGTCGGATGACGAACGCATGAAACTGGTCTCAACCGAACAATCCCTGCACATGCCAGATGAGCCGCGCGTGCCATCCAATATGTCCGGACTTGAGAATTTCTCGCTGCGCGATGACGAGCAGGAAAAGCAGCCGGTCGTTGACGCCGACAGCTTGTTCAACCTGCCTGACACAGACGACGAGGAAACATAAACCAGCCTGCTGTTTGGGCAATTGTGGTTAAATCCCCGCAGCTTGCCCGGATAACAGGAGGCCGTAATGGACCCGGTTCCAACGCTTGTAAATTGCAAGTAATACTATGCCACAGTAGCCACGGCACTATGTTATCGCGGACGGAGTAAAAATCGCCACAGTACGCTCAGAAGTTTCTATCCGCTCAGGGCCAGATCAATGTTCTTTTCCGACCCCAACCCCAACTACTCACTGCCAGATCCTATGGTCACGCCAGATCAGACGCATTCGCGATCCGCAACGGGTCGCACAGGAAGGCGAAAGAGATAAAACAGATCAATCAGAAATAATGCAAGCCAAGATGAATAACTTGGCGATATCTGAACAACTACCTTTTGAAAATGTATTTGTCCAAGATATGGGCATTGAGCATAAATGCAATCCTTTACATACCTTAATGTAAATGTTTACATTGCTCTGATTTTTTAGAGTAAACGTGCCGTAGGATTCTGCTACCGGAGGGAAGAATGCGTCTGAGTGTTAATTTACTTTGCGTTGCTGGATTTATCAGCAGTGCAGAAAAGACGCTGATTAGTTTGGCGGCAGATGCTGGTTTTGACGGTGTTGAAATCCCGATGCTTAGCGGTGACTCCAGTGACTATCTGGCTATTGGCAAGGCCTGTGATGCTTTGAGTCTAGGGCGGACATGCACCGCGATCTCGCCTGATAAAAATACTGACCCAACAAGTGCAGATGAAAATGTCCGTTCGCGCGGACTGTTGCATCAGGATTGGATATTGCAATGCGCCGAGGCGATGGGCGCTGAAACCATTGGTGGCCCTTTCCATGCGCCGATCGGGGAATTTACCGGTCAGGGGCCGACGGACGAAGAATGGAAGCGTGGATCAGAGGCGCATCACCGGATGGCTGAAAAGGCAGCGAAGCTCGGTATCAAGCTGGCACTTGAACCACTTAACCGGTTTGAGACGCATTACCTGAATACAGCCGAACAAGCCCGCATCTATGTTGATCTGGTGGATCATCCGAATTTTGGTATCATGTATGACACTTTCCATGCCCATATTGAGGAAAAGGATCAGCCAGCGGCCATTCGCCATTTGGGCGACGCAATAACCGTGCTGCATGTTTCAGAAAATGATCGCGGCATTCCGGGCAGCGGGCAGATTGATTTCCCCACCATCATGACAACCATGAAAAGCATCGGTTTTGATGGTTGGGTGGTGATGGAAGCGTTTGGTTCCGGTCTGCCAGAACTGGCCGCGGCCACCCGCATCTGGCGGCCGATGTTTGACAGTCATGAACAGCTGTTTCGTGAAGGCGCCGCCTATATCCGTAAAACCTGGGACGCGGCGTAATGGCAGCCCCGGTATTTGAATTAAATGGGATCACCAAGGAATTCCCCGGCATCAAGGCGCTGGACGATGTGACGTTTGACTGTCAGGCGGGCGAAGTTCACGCGCTGGTTGGTGAAAACGGTGCGGGCAAGTCGACGCTGATCAAAGTGCTGTCCGGGGTTTATCTGCCGGATGCTGGTGCGGTGTTGCTGGACGGCACGGCACGGCGTTTCACCCACCCGCTGCAATCGCTGGCCGCCGGGATCAGCGTGATCTATCAGGAATTTTCGCTGCTGCCGGATCGCACTGTGGCGCAGAATATTTTCTTGGGCCGCGAACTCAGTAAATGGGGGATGCTGGACCACGCCAGGATGCAAAACGAAACCAACCGGGTGTTGGCAATGTTTGGCGACCGGCACCGGTTTGACGCCGACACGCAGGTCAGTGATCTGGCGGTTGGTGAACAGCAGATGGTGGAAATCGCCAAGGCCATATCGCTGGACGCGCAGGTGATCGTCATGGATGAACCCACAGCCGCCTTGAATGACCATGAAAGTGAGCTGTTGTTTGATGTGGTGGATCAGTTGCGCAATCAGGGCCGAAGTGTGGTGTATATCACGCATCGAATGCATGAAATCCGCCGGCTGGCAGATCGGGTGACGGTGCTGAAGGACGGCCAGATTGCCGCTAGTTTTGACCATGTTCCGGAACCGGATGTCATCATCCATGCCATGGTGGGGCGGGCCTTGGATGATTTTTACCCTGAGGCAGCCAAGGATGATGAAACTGGCGAGCCGGTGATTACGGTGCAGGGCGGTGATAATGCCAAACTACATGACATAAATCTAAAACTGCGGGCCGGGGAAATCACCGGATTTGCCGGTATTCAGGGGGCCGGACGCACGGCACTGGCGTTGGCGTTATTTGGGGTCGAGCCCTTTCGCGACGGCACCGTCACTATGTCGTCGGTGCCTGCCCTGTTTGCCAGTCCCCGCCAAGCGGTGCGCGCCGGGGTGGTCATGCTGCCCGGTGATCGAAAATCCGAAGGGTTAAGTCTGATGCAATCGGTGCGCGACAACGGCATGTTGTCAGCGCGCGCTTTTTCCAGAATGACGGGATCGCCGCGAAGTTCCGAACACGCCAGCATTGCCGACATGGACAAGTCATTTCAGGATCTGGACATACGCGCCGCCAATCTGGATGTTGAAATTCAATCCCTATCCGGGGGCAACCAGCAAAAGGCGATTGTCGCCCGCTGGTTGGCATTGAACCCCAAGGTGCTGATCTTTGTGGAACCCACGCGCGGCATTGATGTGAACACCAAGGCCAGCATTTACGCCCGCATGCGCTCATTGGCGCGTGGTGGTGCGGCGGTGATGGTGATCTCATCTGACCTGCCAGAGGTTCTGGGCGTGTCCGACCGAATCATGGTGATGCGTGACGGTAGAATCGTCGCCGAGATGGATCGCGGCGCAACGGAAGCCGAAGTAATGGCCGCCGCCACGGGCGAAGATTTACGGGGGGCTGCCGCATGAATGGCCGCATCGCCCGTTTCGCGCCAGTGCTATTGTTGCTGGCGGCATTTGCGATTTACATCGGCATCGCGCTGGCAACGGACCAGTCGCAATACCTGACATTTGATAACCTTCTGGGCCTGCTTGGGCGATCGATTGCTTTGGGAATCACGGCCGTGGGCCAGACATTTGCCATCCTGATTGCGTCGATCGATCTATCTGTGGCAAACCTGATTTCTGTGGCGGCGGTTTTGGCGTCGTACATCATGTCAGGTGATCCGTCGATGATGCTTCCAGCCGTGGTTGCGGTGTTACTGGTCGGCGCGGTAGTGGGATTGGTCAACGGGCTGATTATCACCCAGTTAGAAGTTAACCCCTTAATTGCAACCCTTGGCATGGCACTGATCCTGCAAGGGTTGCTATCGGCATCTTTCACCAACTTTGCCGGTGAAGTGCCTAAAGAGTTTCAGACCTTTGCCTATGGCGAAGTCGGCGGCGTCTCGGTCAGTTTAGTCTTCCTGGTGATACTGACCGGGGCCGCCTGGGCATTTCTAAAATTCACACGCATGGGATCAAACATCTATTCTGTAGGCGGCAACGCAGACGCGGCCAAACTGGCAGGCGTGCGTACCGCGCGGGTGGTCATTCTGGCCCATGTGATCTGTTCGCTCTGCGCATCGGTTGCCGGATTGTATCTGGCCAGCCGGTTGCGCAGCGGCGCCCCGTGGATCGGGCGCGACGGGGTTTATGATCTGGAATCCATCGCTGTAGTGGTCATTGGCGGCACCGTTTTGGCGGGGGGCCGTGGCGGGGTTTGGGGCACGCTGGTCGGGGTGATGATATTCTCGCTGATTGATTCAATTTTCAACATTGCCGGGGTGGATGCATTTGCCAAACAAATCCTACGCGGTGTGATCATCGTAGCAGCCGTGGCGGTATATGCGGCACGCAGCAAAAGGATCGAGGCATGATGGCCCGTCTGTTGCGCATAAACCCGGTCTATCTGGTGCTACTGGTTCTGTTGATTGCCATTGCAATCCAGTCGCCCCATTTTTTGCAGCCAACCGGGTACATGAATTTCCTGAAACGCGCCGCGCCGATTGCCATTCTGGCCGTCGGGCAGCTCTATGTGATTACGTCGGGCGGATTTGATCTGTCCACGGGATCAGTGGTGACGCTGACCGTGATTGGCAGCTCAATTCTATTGGGTCAAAACCCCGATGCCACCTGGATGGTGATCACGGCAATGCTGGCGGGCGGTGTGGTGATCGGCGTAGTCAACGCGCTGGTGGTGGCCTATCTGCGGGTGCCTTCAATCATTGCCACGCTGGGGATGATGATCACCCTTGGCGGTATTGCACTGACATGGTCAGGTGGTTCCCCGCGCGGGTATTTGCCGGACACGTATCGATTCTTTGGTCGGGTGCTGATTAAGGATTTGCCGGTGATCAAAATACTGCCGGTGGCATTGATTGTCATGGTGGTAGTATGTGGGTTGTTATGGCTGCTGATGCACCGCACCAACTATGGCAAACTGCTGCATGCGGTCGGTGACAACCCGAAATCGGCGCATTTTGCCGGCGTGCCCTATGTGCAGGTGCGGGTGGTGGCATTCGTCGTATCATCTGTCACCGCCGTCATTGCCGGCATCCTGCTGGGCGGATTTGCCGGGGTATCGACATCGGTGGGAACCGGACTGGAGTTGCAGGCCATAACAGCCGCGGTTATCGGCGGTGCACAATTGTTGGGCGGGCGCGGCGCGGTTGGATCAACCGTGGCAGGCGCACTGGTTCTACAGGCGATATTCACACTGCTCAACATGTTGGGCTTTCCAAAACCAATTCGTGACGTGGTGCAGGGCGTGATCCTGATTTCCGCGGTTGCGCTGGCGACATATCGACGCCGAAAAACCGGTAGCTAACACCGGTTCCATGAAACCAAGGGAGGATAAAATGACCTTGAAATATCTAACAACTTTCGTAGCCGGGGCGGCACTTGTTGCGCTTCCGGTCATGGCGCAAAACTATGACGACCCTGTCGAATTTGCCAAACAAGAGGCCATGCTGGCTGACACACCAAACGGATCTGCGGACACACCGTGGTTGCAGCATTATGGCACGGACATGGTGGACACATCGGCCTATGCCCAAGATGGTGCCGCGACGATTTGTTTTTCTAACGCTGGTGTAAACAACCCATGGCGGGTTGTCGGCTGGGAAACCATGCAGGCCGAAGTTGACCTACAGGGCGACCGGATTGCTGAATTCATCGTCACCGACGCTGAAGGCTCTGATGACAAGCAGATCTCCGACATTGATGACCTGCTGGCAGGTGGCAAATGCGACGTGTTGATCGTATCGCCAAACACCACATCTGCGCTGACACCAGCCGTAGAAAAGGCTGCCGAAATGCTGCCTGTGGTCATCTTTGATCGCGGCGTCAACACGGATGCTCCGGTAACCTTTATCAAACCAATCGGTGGTTATGGTTTCGGCATTCAGTCGGGTCGTTTCATTGCGGAAAATGCACCTGCGGGCGGTAAGGTTCTGATGCTGCGCATTTTGCCGGGCGTTGATGTTCTGGAAACGCGCTATACATCTGCAACCCACGTGCTGGAAGACGCGGGCATGGAAATCGTTGGTGTTGAATTCACCGATGGTGACCGGGCAAAAACCAAATCAATCGTAGAAGATTACCTACAGCGGTTTGGAACTTTGGATGCGGTTTGGTTGGATGCGGGTGCGACTTCGGTTGCGGCTATTGAGGCGTTTGAAGACGCCGGAATGGACGTGCCGATTGTCACCGGTGAAGACCAGCAGGACTTCCTGCAAAAATGGCAGGAACTGGGGCTGACGACCATCGCGCCGACATACCCAACTTACCAGTGGCGCACGCCAATCATCGCGGCACTTAGCATCCTGGACGGCGAAAGCATCCCGGGTCCTGAATGGAACCTGCCACAGCCTGCGATCACCGCAGACAATCTGGCGGATTTCGTGAACCCCGCAATGCCACCGCTGCACTATGCGGCATGTGGTTGTGAAGGCATGCCAAACTACCCCGAGCGTTGGGGCGGTAAGTAAGCAATACCTTGGCGGGCGGCTGATGCTGTCCGCCAAACTTGAAATAAACAATTCCGAAAAGGGAATACAATGCTCAAAAACTTCAAGAACCACCAATGGCTAAGTTCCGTTACAATAGCCCTGGGTTGCACTTTTTCTTCCTTCGCTTTTGCGGACACAGCAAACGTTATGGTATTCGGAGATTCCAATACCTGGGGTTGGGTGCCTGTAGAAAATGTAGCACCGACAACAAGGTATCCCAAAGAGGTGCGCTGGCCGGGCGTTGCCCAAGCTGCACTGGGTAGTGATTACGACATCATCGAAGAGGGGTTGTCAGGCCGTAATTCTGCATTTCAGGATGCAGGAATCCCGATTGCGGGGGAAGGTGTCGATGGTGATGGCGCGGGTATGGATGCGGATGAATATCTTCCGGCAGCCATTGCCAGTAATCTACCACTGGACTTAGTTGTTATTATGCTGGGTACAAATGATGCGCGGGAGAACCTGAACCTATCGGCAGAGGATATCGCGGCAAACATCATGAAACTAGGTGTTGAAGTTAGCCAAAACACAGGTGTCTTTACGACCTACGATCCTGCAAAAGTTCTGATTGTCGCCCCTCCGCATATTGGTAACATAACCGTGGATTGGTTGGCAGAATCGTATTCGCAAAATTCAGTAGAAAAAACCACTCAATTGGCAGGGATACTTGAACCCTTGGCCGAGGCCGCCGGATTTGGGTTTTTTGATGCAGGCAGTGTCGCAAGCATAGATGGTATCGACGGGCTTCACATGTCCCCTGAAAGCCACAAAGCAATTGGCGACGCGATCGCTGTAGAGATAAGCGAAATGCTTGAGTAGAACTTGATGAAAATCTGAAACTTGAACCTTTAGTGAATCGACAGAGTAAAAACTAAACCTGCACCGATACGAACGATCTCGGTGCAGGTTCAAAATCATAGCTAAAGAGCCAGAAAACTCATTGAATATTGAAAGGTTTCCCCATGGCTGGAACAATCAAAGGCCCCGCGATATTTCTGGCGCAATTCGCCGGTGATGATGCCCCATTTGATTCCCTTGACGGGATCACCAAATGGGCCGCCGGTCTAGGCTATAAGGGCGTACAAATCCCGGCATGGGACGCCCGTTTTTTCGATCTGGATAAAGCTGCCGACAGCCAGACCTATTGCGATGAAATTACCGGTGTTTGTGCGGCCAATGGCGTGCTGATTACCGAATTAGCGACCCATCTGTTGGGTCAGCTCGTGGCCGTTCACCCGGCCTATGACAGCCAGTTTGACGGCTTTGCCCCGGCCCATCTGGCAGGCAACCCGGACGGCCGGCGTAAATGGGCACAGGATCAGATGATCAAAGCCGCCCGCGCATCCCGCCGTCTGGGTCTGGATGTGTCAGCGTCTTTCACCGGATCACTGGCTTTTCCGTTTTTGTACCCGTGGCCGCAACGCCCCGAAGGTTTGATTGACGAAGCATTTGCCGAGCTGGCCAAACGCTGGACGCCGATCCTGAACGCTTACGATGAACAGGGTGTTGATGTGGCCTATGAGCTGCATCCGGGCGAAGACGTGTTTGACGGGGTGACATTTGAAATGTTCCTAGATGCCCTGGGTGGCCACCGACGTTGCACGATCAATTACGACCCGTCGCATTTTCTGCTGCAACAAATGAACTATCTGGATTTCATCGACATCTACCACGATCGTATCACCGCATTTCACGTCAAGGACGCCGAATTCAACCCGTCCGGGCGACAGGGCGTATATTCCGGCTATCAACCGTGGCTGAACCGGGCGGGACGGTTCCGTTCACTTGGCGACGGGCAGGTGGATTTCCGTGGAATTTTCTCGCGTCTCGCCACCCACGGCTATGATGGCTGGGCGGTGCTGGAATGGGAATGTTGCCTGAAACACCCCGAGGACGGTGCCCGCGAAGGTGCTCCGTTTATTGCCGATCACATCATCCGGGTGACTGATAAAGCCTTTGATGATTTTGCCGGTGGCGAGACTGACAAAGATACGCTTCGGGCGATGCTGGGGATCAAATAGCGATCGAATTTCAGGCGCTGTCACGTTCCACAAGCGTCGCTTGCAGGCTGGATGTATCCGGCATTTCAAAATCGCCGATGCCCAACTGGGCCAACAGGGTTTTCGCCGCCATTTCACCGATCCGACGCCGTGGCTGATGAATTGTGGTCAGCGGTGGAATACATGTACGGGCGAATTCGATATCATCAAACCCCATAACGGCGATGTCATTTGGAACGGCTACACCCCGGTTGACAAGCGCTGAAATCAGCCCAATGGCCATGGCATCGTTGCTGCAAAAAACCGCGTCCGGTCGACGCTCCATCGCTATAATGTCATTCGCTGCGGCCTCACCGCTGGCAATAGAAAAATCACCCTGAATCAGATGTTGGTCACTATCGTTCAATCCGCTGGCGACCATGGCGTTACGATAGCCCTTTATTCGATCTGAGGTCAGAATGTTTCCAGCAGGCCCGCTTAGATGGGTGATGAAGCGGTGCCCCTTTGCCAATAGATGCTCGACAGCCATTTGTGTAGCTTGAATGTTGTCGATGCCGATATGGGGCACGATCTGATCATCCAGCGCTTCGGATACTGAAACGATCGCCGGGTGGTTCTGAGGGGAATTTCTGATGGTTTCGACGATGCTGTCAGGCAAATACCCATTCAACAACAGGGCCCCGTCTGCCCGGCCATTAAATAAATACCGTGTGAAATTTTCGGTGCGGTGTGCGTCGTTTAAGGTGTCCGCGATCAAAGTGGTCAAATTTGCCTGGCTGGCAACATGTTCAATACCCGACAGGATTTCCGAAAAGAATGTGTTAGAGATATCCGGGACCAAGACAAGTATTGCGTTGGCACGCTGCTGGCGCAGGTTCTGGGCGGCTGTATTTTGAGTGTACCCAGTTTGATGAACGGCATTCATTACCGCCTTGCGCGTTTTTGCGGTGACCACATTGGGGTTGTGCAACGTCCTGCTGACGGTTGCCGTGGAAACACCGGCAATATTGGAAACGTCAATAATGGTTACTCGGTTGTTCATTTAGCCCCCCTTTCCAGCATTTTTTACGACATATTCAGGCACAAGGCAATTCACTGTGTAATCCTTTACAGAAACCCTTGGCTTAGCTACTATTTTGGGAATATTTTTCATTTTTGGAGCTGGATATGACGGGAAAACGCATAAGGTTGGGCATGGTTGGTGGTGGCCAAGGGGCATTCATTGGTGCAGTTCACCGCATTGCTGCGCGTTTAGACGATCAGTTTTCGTTTGTTGCAGGTGCACTGTCATCTGACCCTGAAAGGGCGAATCAGTCAGGGCTTGATCTGGGATTGGATCCGGCTCGCTGTTATGGGTCTTTTGAACAGATGGCCAAAGCCGAAGCCGCGCGCCCCGATGGTATTGATGTGGTGGCGATTGTCACGCCCAACCACATGCATTTTCCCGCAGCCAAGGCATTTTTGCAGGCCGGCATCCATGTGATTTGCGACAAACCCCTGACCAGCACGATTGAGGATGCCCGCGAATTGCAGGCGCTGGTGAAAGCCAGCGGCAAGCTGTTCATCGTCACCTATAACTATTCCGCTTATCCGATGATTCGCCATGCAAGGCAAAAGATCGCCAATGGAGATCTGGGAAAAATACGGTTGGTGCAAGTGGAATATGCTCAGGATTGGTTGACAGAAAATATCGAATCAGACGGGCAGAAACAGGCCAGCTGGCGTACTGATCCTGTCAAATCCGGAGCTGGCGGATGTATTGGCGACATCGGTACTCACGCTTATCAATTGGCACATTTTGTCAGCGGCCTAGAAGTGGATGCGGTTAGCGCCGACCTGACCAGCTTTGTTGATGGGCGGCAACTGGACGATAATGTACAGGTAATGCTGCGTTTCCAGGGGGGTGCCAAAGGTTCACTTTGGGCCTCGCAGGTGGCACCCGGCAATGAAAATGGTTTGCGCCTGCGGATTTATGGTGAACAGGGCGGGCTGGAATGGGCGCAGGAACAGCCCAACCACCTGTGGTACACGCCCTTTGGTGAATCCAAACGCCTGTTGACAAGGGGCGGTGCTGGGGTGCCGGAAATGCCCGATCTGGTACGGGTTCCCGCAGGCCACCCCGAAGGGTACCTAGAGGGATTTGCCAACATCTATACACAGGCGGCCGCCGCGATACGGGGCGACAAAGGTGCCTGTTTCCCCGATATCAACGACGGTATGAAAGGTATGGAATTCATCTCTGCCTGTGTGTTATCCGCCAATCAGAGTTCACGTTGGATCAAAGTTTAGCAGATCACTGGGCATGATGGCGGCTGGTAAATTCTGATAGCAAACCGGGCGCAGGAAACGACGGATTGACAGAGTGCCAACCGATGTTGCGCCAAAGTTTGTTGATGCCGGATATGGCCCGCCATGAACCATGCTGTCGCTGACCTCAACGCCGGTGGGAAAACCATTTGCCAGAATGCGTCCGGCCTTACGTTCCAGAATGGGCAACAGGTTTTGTGCGGTTTCGTGATCCTTATCTTCCATATGCAAGGTGCACGTAAGCTGCCCCTTCAGGCCGTGCGCAACCTCTAGCATTTGATCGAGATTATCGACAGAAACGACGATGCCTAAAGGTCCGAATACCTCATGCGACAGGTTTGCATTTGCCAGCCATGTATCGGCATCCGTAGCAAAAAGTTGCGGGCTGGCTTTTCGCCCGGGGTTGGCACTGCTCAACACCGTATCAACGCCCTTGCTGTTTTCAACCACAGCTTTGCCGTCGGAAAATGCTGCGGCAATCCCTGTGGTCAGCATAGATTGCGGTTGTATTTCAGCCAATGCGGCACCGGCCGTTTCAGCAAAGGCCTCGGCCACATCTTTATGGATGATAGCAACTCCGGGATTGGTGCAAAACTGCCCGGCCCCCATGGTCAATGACGCGGCCCAACCGGCCCCGATTTTAGTCAGACGGGTGGCCGCGGCACCGGGCAGGATGAACATAGGATTGATTGACCCCAGCTCTCCGAAAAATGGAATTGGGTTGAGGCGCGCCGCGCAAAGATCAAACAACGCCCGCCCCCCGGCCTGAGAGCCGGTGAAACCAACCGCATTAATCAACGGATGTTGCACCAGTGTAGCACCGATTTCTTGTCCGCCATCCTGAACAAAACTGAAAATTCCGGCGTGCAAATCAAACCGTTTTCGGGCGGTGTCAATTGCCTTGGCAATGATTTCGCCAGTTCCCGGATGGGCAGGATGACCCTTTACAATAACTGGGCAACCCGCTGCAAGTGCCGCCGCCGTATCGCCGCCAGCGGTTGAAAACGCCAAGGGGAAATTAGAGTCGCCAAACACGGCCACCGGGCCGAGGGGGCGCATCATCATGCGCATTTCCGGGCGCGGCAGAGGTGTTCTGTCTGGCAGGGCAGGGTCGTGACGGCGATCCAGATATGTCCCTAGCATGATGTGGGTTGCAAAAAGGCGCAACTGTCCGGTAGTGCGACCTCGCTCGCCTTGTAGACGTGCCTCTGGCAGCCCGGTTTCCTGGGTGCCGATTTCAGTTATTTGATCTGCCCGAAGGTCAATTTCATCGGCAATTGCATTCAAAAAATCCGCGCGGGTTTTGCGGCTGCTTTGGCCATAGCTCCAGAATGCGGCCTCGGCGGCTTCGCAGGCGGCGCTAACCTGTTCAACCGTACCTGCCGAAAATTCGCGGCTTTGCCCATGCACCGGATCGGATGTGAAAACCGCGCCGCCCGTTTCCCAGTTCCCTGCAATCAGGCTTTTGCCATTTAACATATTCTATTCCTTTTAGATGAGGCCACGTTTGGCCAAATTACGCATGAGTGCAGATGTTCCAAATTTCCAAGGCGGGCATTCGGGACTAAGTCGTACAGTGTTTTTCAGGCACCCCAGTTCGGGATTTGAAATACAGACCTGATCGCCCAGTTTATGGGTAAAGCCCTTGCCCGGCCTGTCGCGGTCTTGGGTTGGGGCAAAAAGCGTACCCAGAAACAGAAAGAACCCGTCGGGGTATTGATGGTGGGGACCGCAGGTCTGGCTGACAAGGTCCAGCGGATCACGGCTGATATCGGCCATGGTGCTTTGACCCTTTAACTGAAACCCATCCGGCCCGGATACTGCCAGATCAAGCGTTGCGTTCCGAACGTCATCAATGCCGTAGGTTTTGTCAAACAACCGTAGGGCGGGACCGATGGAACAGGCGGCGTTATTGTCTTTTGCCTTGCCCAGCAACAGTGCCGATCGCCCTTCGATATCGCGCAGGTTCACGTCGTTTCCCAATGTCGCGCCCAGCACTTGCGCACGGCTGTTCACTGCCAGCACAATCTCAGGTTCCGGATTATTCCAGCTTGAACTTGGATGCAGCCCGACACTGGCGCCATATCCAACTGATGACATGGGTTGCGCCTTAGTGAACACCTCAGCGTCCGGGCCAATGCCAACCTCTAGATATTGCGACCAGATACCCTCGGCAATCAGCGCCGACTTTAGCGCGGTGGCCTTGTCAGAACCGGGCACAACCGCGCGCAGGCTATCACCCAGAATTTCTGTGCACCGCGCCCGGATGTCATTGGCCTTTTGGGGGTCACCTTTTGCGGTTTCCTCAATCACCCGTTCCAGCATCGAGGCCACAAACGTCACACCGCATGCCTTAATGGCCTGCAAATCACATGGGGCCAAAAGGAAAGGCAGGTCGGTCTCAGGGTTTTCGCAAGAATTGTCCAGAACATCACGTAAAGGCGCAACCGGGGTTCCAGTGGTTTGGGTTACGTATTCCACTGGTTTTGCGTGCTCCAGAAGATCGTGCATTGTTAGCGCAACTGGCGTGGTGATATCGACCAGCATGCCGTCTCGCAACGTGCAAATTGCCGGGCCTTTGATCTCGGGGCGCCAAAGGCGAAACACAAAAGTACCGGTTTCGGGAAGGTCCGCATTTATCATCACAACCCTTTCAGCCAGTCAGAAATTGCTGTTACCAGCGGCGAGCGCGGGTCGATTAATCCGTTGAGAACAGTCATATGGTGGGTTCCTTCAATTTCTATCCAGGGGGCTTTCATGGCGACAGCGGCACAGGCGGATTGGCGCAAAAACTCGGGCGTTTCATTGGCGCCATTTACCAGCAAAACCGGATAAGGGGGCTGTGTCGGAATTTCGGAGAAATGTGTGATTTCGGCGGGACTTAGGTGTAGTTCACTTTGCAGGAAAGACTGGGAAACAGGGCGCAAATCAAAAAGACAGCTGATGGCGACCACACCGGCCAGATTGCCCGGGATATTGTTCTGACGGCTGGCTTGCAGTGCCAGATGCGCGCCCGCCGAATGTCCAACCAGCAACAGCCGATGCTGGGGATATTTGTCCATGATCCCCGCCAGCGCCGCGCAGATGTCACCCACAATATCAGCCATGCGAACATCGGGGATCAGGCGGTATTCCACATTGGCAAGAACATCTCCGACATCGCATAACCCCGACAACATGAACCGATGGTTCTGCGCCTCCATGGCCCGCCAATAGCCGCCGTGAATGACAACTGGAATAATCTTTTCCCGGCCCTGCCCCGGAGTGGTTTCAAACCATTGCCGGGAGTGTTGGCCATATGGGATTTTGGTAAATCCGGCCGTTTTAGAAAACGCAGCACTTTGCTGTTCCATAGCATCCAGGCAACCTGCAAAGTCAGGTAAAATATTGGAAAACCGGAGCTGCCGGTCCCAGAATACCTGGAGATCGATATCCTTCATTGGTTGGCAGGCTGCAAGAAACGCTCCTGAGCAGAACGCAGCAGGTTTTCCGTAGTAGCGCAGTTTTCAGGCGCACTTGGCAAAAATATACCAACCACACAGACCCCTGTTTTCGATCTGGCTACACAGGCCAAAGATACCAGCCGTTGGCGATCGTTTTCAGTTCTCTCACCAAGGTAAAATCTGTTGTCTGATCCATATGAAATATCCGGACAGTGATCCAGATCATAGCTGGAGCGAATACTAAAGTTCTGCGAATTACGGCCGTTGGAATGGGGACCCATTAACAATGTTCGCCCTTGAATAACCGCCAAAAATGATGTTTGCCGTGATGATTGGCGTAGCCAAAGTAAAATTGGCTCTACTCGCAGTGCGTGGTCGCCAAAACCCATTGCGCTTAACCCGATGCGGCTTGCCGCACTGCCGTGCCGAAACGCGCCATCCGGCCCTTTGCCAAGCATGCCTTCCGATTCAAGAAACGCGGCATGCCGGTGCACGGTTGATCCCGGAATTTGTGTCGATTGCGCCAACTGAGATGCTGACCGGATGGTGCCGGAAAGCGGTGACGCCATCAGCCGCTCGAAAACATCCACGGCTTTTTCATGTGGGTTCATGCGCGCACGCCGATCCTGCGCAACGATGGACCCTGAGACAGGATTGTATCGTTAGGCATGTCCCAGGCCACATGGGTTTCGGCCCATCTGTCAGCTTTGACATTTTCGGTCTCGAATCCGCGGGGCAGCACGATCTGAACCGGCACTTCCACCCGGCGCGGCACGGGTCGCCCGCCCAGAATATCGAGGGCAATTTCAACACTTCGTGCCCCCATGCTGGCCGGGTAATCAAGCGCCACAAACGGGACTTTTTGTTGCAGGCCCAGCCTATACATTTCATTCAGATCACCGCCGGTATGCGCTGGTATTTTGATGCCAAGTTCAAAAAACCTCTGCATAGAACCAACGCCTTGCAAACCAGAATCACACCAGACTCCATCAGGTGGGTTCCCGTATTTTTGCAGGCAGTCATTGATAACATTACCACCGCTTTCGGGCGTCCAGTTTGTGGCACTGATACTCTCGATCAATAGGCTCGGGAATTCAGCAAATGCCGCAAGGGCTTCTTGCTGGCGACGCATGGCGGGGCTGGTGCCCTGACGTCCAGACAACATCCAGATACGCCCTTTACCCTTCAGATGTTCGGCCATCCACAGGGCGCTGATCCGCCCGATCCGCCTGTCTGACGCGGTGATAAAACTGACCAGTGACACCGGATTTTTAGGGCGCCTGTCAACGGCAACAATCGGCAGGCCACCCGCCGCCAGCTCTGCCAGATAGTCGCTTAGATCGGCGTCATGCGTGGTAATCGCCGACACCATCAGGATGTCTATACCGCCCTTGACCAGCTCCTTGATCTGACTGATCTGAACCGCAGGATCATCCTGTGCATGTCGAAAGGTAATCTTTAGGTGCTGTCGTTCCCGCAAGTACCGGGCGTATTTTACGCTCTGCATCATTGCGCGCCGCCAGACATTGGAAAGTGAGGCATTGGAAAAGCCGATCCTGTGAGGGCCGGGCTTTTGAAACTGTTCTGTTTGCACAGTCTCAATCAACGTTGGATCCCATTCAAGTTCTGGCAACTGGGCTTGGTTCCTGTTGCTTCGGGCGGTAGCCACCAGCCACGATGATTGCCCAAGCCCCTGTGGCAAATCAAGCGATCCGAAAGCCAGCCCAAATGCCTTTGGACCAAGGCGCAAAAATCCGTGGTTCGCGCGTTCTAGCCATCCGCCAACAACCAGCGCACGCAACAATGCAAACCCGGTTGAGCGGGACATGCTAACATCCGAGATAATTGCATGGGTCGAGCGCGGCGTATTGAGGCTATCAAAGCCTTTCAACACCGCAGATATCCGCTGAATATTAGACCGCATCTTGTCAACCATATTCCAGGCTACCTTTTCGCACAGAATTGACCGAAATGGCCGGTTATTGGATCAGGCCACCGGCCTGTACACCTTTGCGTGGATCCTTAAATAGCACGCCATCCTTCATGATCATTGCCAGGTTGTCCTGATGTTGTACCAGACTGACGTCTTTTGTCACATCACCCTTCACCAACAATAAATCGGCCAGAAAACCATCTTTTACCTGCCCCAGAGTATCCGCACATCCCATCAAGGACTGACCAACGGTTGTGGCACATTTCAAGGCCTCAATCGGTGAATAGCCGAAATACCGCACGAAATGTTCAATATCCCGCGCATTCTGGCCCATCGGAGTCACGGCAAAACCGTAATCGCCACCGACCACCACACGAATGCCCCGTTTGCGGATTTCATGATAGCTGGCACAGGTCATCTCAAACTTTCGAAAAAGGCCAAGCTCTTCGGCGATTTCCTTGGTTAGCCCGGCGATGTCACCTTCTTTGGTGGAATTATGTACCAGTCCAAAAGCTGGCCCAACCCAAATTCTGTCCTTGGCTTCCTCAAGCATATCCAGCGCTTCTTCGTCGGCGAAATCACAGTGGTAAATGCAATCGACACCGTGGCGCACGGCCATTTTTACCGATTGGCTTGACCGCGCATGGGCGGCGACTTTTTTGTCAAAATTATGCGCAACCTTGACAAAAGCCGCCAGTTCATCGTCTTCGGTTGGGGTGATTTCGGCTTTGGCGGCACTGGCAAATTCATCCCCCGAAATGTTGATTTTCATGATGTCCACACCGTCACGGACACATTCGCGCGCCACTCGGCGCATTTCATCTGGGCCGTCAGCTATCAGGCCAAAACCCTCTTGGTAGATATGACGCTTGCGCTCATCTCCCAGACCGGCGGTTGTCGTGATTTCGGGGCTGCCTGCCAGCATTCTTGGCCCGTCAATCAGTCCACTATTGATGGCATCACGGGCTGTAACCCCCAACATTGGTTTGGCCGAAGCGGCTTCAAAAATTGAGGTAAATCCATGGCTTAGCAACAAGCGAAGGTTTTTTGCCGTCAGCAACATATGTTCTTCCGGACATATTTTCCCAAGCTCAAATGGTTCATTAACATCGGTGAAACTGGGGTGGCAATGGCCATCAACCAGCCCCGGCATCAGGGTCATTCCGGTCCCGTCAATGATTTCGCCGATCAGTTCGCTCGACTCTTCACTGCGCTTGGCGACTGAAGTTATTTTGTTACCCTGAACGGTCACAGTGGCCGGATAGGCGGCATCAGAAACCCCATCCCAAACCATTGCTCCGATTATGTTGATCTGTTGCATTATTTCCTGTCCAAACGAGATTGATTACATGGTAACTGTACCGGATCGAGGGGCGTTTCCAGTAGAAACGTTACACATTTATCCCATATATTGGACTTTAACAATCAGTGTCCCTTCAAGACTCTGCACAATGTTTGAAACGGTCGGCACAGCCAGGTTGATTTCGGATATTTTTGGGTTGCTGATTCAGCACAAATTATTCGGGGTGCATTTCACAAGTATAACCCGCTCCGGCGCTCGAGTGGGTTTATGTGACACCTCAGCAGCATTGTTCAAGATACTCCAACCTTGGAACCAAGTCCTTTTTGGAGCCCTGCAAAATACCGGACAACCTCGCGGGTTTCGGCCTCTGAAACCCTTGAACGGTGTGCGCATCTATTCTTCATGCCTTATGACAGCCTATAGTCACTCAGCTAGGCATGGCCCAATAATATTAAAACGCGCGGGCCTCACCGTTCCATTTATAAAACCGCCCGCTCATTGATATATCAAGCGTGGTGGCAATGTCTAAAATTCCCTCGGCAACGGTTTTTGGGTCTATATCCGCCTCTGGTCCACCCATATCGGTCTTGACCCAGCCCGGATCAATCAGCACAACCGGCATGCCATCAGACGACAGATCGCCGAGACCACCCCGGGACCACTGATCCTTGTCACAGAGTTTGTAGGTTTCATCGCCGGTTTTCGTGAGGGGGCTGGACGTTGGCACTGGCGGGTGCTGGCATAACCCTGTGGGCCACGTTCATCCCGTGCTTTTTGTGGATATTCACAGGTGCCCCCTATATTGCATGGATAGGGGCACAACCACGCCTGAAAAGCGCACTGTCAGCAATCACAGCCGCGGTAGTGGGGGTGATTTTAAATCTGTCCATCTGGTTTGCGTTGCACGTGTTCTTTAACACTGTCAGATCGGTGAAATACGGCCCTGTTACCCTGTGGCAGCCTGAGCTGGCATCGCTGGACTGGCGTGTTTTGACCTTATCTGGTCTATGTGCTTTGGCAATGTTCTGGCTTCATTGGACAATCACCCGCGTGTTGTTGTTTGCCGCATTGGCGGGCTATGGGATGACATTATTCTTCCCCTAAAAACGACAAACCCCCACATTTTCATGCAGGGGTCGTCAAATGGACGAAATCCAATTCAGTTCTGCCTTACAGCATGCCTTCGCGTTGCAATTTCTTGCGTGCCAACTTGCGTTGACGACGAATAGCTTCGGCTTTTTCGCGCGCTTTACGCACGGAGGGTTTTTCGAAATGTTGCTTGAGCTTCATTTCCCGGAAAACACCTTCGCGTTGAAGTTTTTTCTTCAGAGCACGGAGCGCCTGTTCGACGTTATTATCACGAACTGATACCTGCATGTGGTTACACCACCTTTCTAGGTTAGAGTTTGCAGAATTGCAGGAACGCGCTCTATAGCAACTTGGGCGTAATCTGTCTACAGTACATGCAAATCTTGAGGGTAGCATGGCCAAACCACATAAAACCGAAGCAGATCACATTGATTTAACCCGTGCGCGCGTGCTTGATGCCGCCTTGCCACATGTGGTTTTTGACGGTTGGAGCACGGCCACCCTTGATGCTGCAATCAACGATTCGGGGGTTGATGCAGGGCTGGCGGCGCTGGCTTTTCCACGCGGGGCGATTGATCTGGCCTTAGCCTTTCACATAGAGGGCGACCGTCAGTTAACTACAGCAATGGCGGCAAAAGACATGGAGGGCATGCGGTATCGAGATCGTGTGGCTTACGGGGTGCGCAAACGTCTGGATATTGCCCAGCCAAACCGCGAGGCCGTGCGGCGGGCCTGTGCGTTATTTGCCCTGCCAACCCACAGCGCTGACGGGGCCAAGGCTATTTGGCATACGGCTGATACGATCTGGAATGCGCTCGGCGATACCAGCGTTGATGTTAATTGGTACACCAAACGGGCCACGCTCTCGGCGGTGTATTCCTCGGCCGCGCTGTTCTGGCTTGGCGATGAAAGCGGCGGGGTAGAAACGGATGCGTTTATTGACCGGCGGATCAACAATGTTATGCAGTTTGAAAAATTCAAAACCAGCCTGCGGGACACTACGCTGGTAAAGGCTTTTATGGCGGGGCCAGGGCGGATACTGGATGATATTTCCGCCCCCGGTTGTCGCGACAAGTAAGGGAAAATCATGGCGTTTAGCAAAAATATGCAGACCTGGTTCAATGGCAAATGGCAGGCGCGCAATGTGGAAATTCTGGGGGCGGCGGATCACGCGACGTGGCTTGGCTCTATGGTTTTTGACGGGGCGCGCACCTTTGAAGGGGTGACCCCTGACCTTGATTTGCACTGCCAGCGTATCACGCGCTCGGCCACTGCGATGGGCTATACCCCGCCGGTTGACGCGAAGGTCATCGAGGGCTTGATCCGCGAGGGGATCGCCCTGTTTGCGCCAAATGCCGAACTGTACCTGCGCCCGATGATGTGGGCCTGTGAAAATGATGCAACGCTGGTTGCTCCTGACCCGGATTCCGGTGCGTTTTCGATCTGCATCGAGGAACTCGCCATGCCAAAACCCGGCGAATACACCTTGACCGTTTCCCCCTATCGTCGCCCACGCCCTGACATGGCCGTGACCGAGGCCAAAGCCGCCTGTCTTTACCCCAATAATGCCCGCATCGCCGCCGAGGCCGTCAGCCGGGGGTTTAACAACGCACTTTCGCTGGATATTGAGGACAACGTCGCCGAGACCGCCTCTACAAACGTGTTTTTGGTACGGGATGGCGCGATTTTCACCCCCAAACCCAACGGAACATTCCTGAACGGTATCACACGCCAACGCAGTATGGCACTGCTGGCCGCCGATGGCCTGCCGGTCACGGAAACCAGCCTGACGATCGCGGATTTTGCAAGCGCGGATGAGATTTTCCTTAGCGGCAATGCCGCCAAAATCATGCCGGTGACACGTTTTGAAGATCGTCAAATGCCGTCAACCAAAATCGGGGCGCGCGCACGGGCCTTATACTGGAATTACGCCCATGAACATCCCTGAAACTATGCAGGCGATTGAGATCACGACCCCCGGCGGTCCAGAGGTTTTGCAACCCATCACCCGCCGGATTCCGACGCCCAGTGCCGGTGAAATTCTGATAAAAATCACCGCCGCCGGGGTCAACCGCCCCGATGCGCTGCAACGTGCGGGGGCCTATGCACCGCCAGCCGATGCCTCGGATTTGCCGGGGTTGGAATGCGCGGGAACGGTCGTCGCCCTTGGCCCCGATGTCAGCCGTTGGCAGTTGGGTGATAAGGTTTGCGCGCTGCTCGCAGGCGGTGGATACGCGCAATTTGCCACCACTCATCAAGACCACGCGCTTTCCATTCCTGCCGGTTTATCGATGCTAGAGGCCGCGGCCTTGCCCGAGACATTCTTTACTGTCTGGACTAACGTCTTTGAACGCGGGCACCTAAAAGCTGGTGAGACATTTTTAGTGCACGGCGGCACATCTGGCATCGGCACCACGGCGATTCAACTGGCCAAAGCCATGGGCGCGCGGGTTTTTACCACGGCTGGCAGCGCTGAAAAATGCGTTAAATGTCTGGAGCTGGGGGCCGATCGGGCGATTAATTATAAGGATGAAGATTACGTTGAGGTGATCAAACAGGCCGCAGACGGGCGCGGGGTTGATATGATTTTGGACATGGTTGGCGGCAGCTATATTGCCCGCAACATCCGTGCGCTGGCGATGGATGGGCGGCTGTCCATGATCGCCTTTCTGGGTGGTCCCAAGGCCGAGATCAACTTTGCCCAGATCATGACAAAACGTCTGACGATAACGGGTTCAACCCTGCGCCCACGCTCGGTTCAAGACAAAGCCGATATCGCCGCAGCCTTACGTAAAGTTGTCTGGCCAATGATTGCGGCGGGGCGGATAAAGCCGGTAATGGATTCAACCTTTCCCTTGGAGAATGCCGCAGATGCGCACCGCCGTATCGAAAGCAGCGGTCATATCGGTAAAATCGTCCTGACGGTTGGTTAAAGCCCTACTTTCCACGCTCCTACGGGGTGCCACGTGTCGACGATCGTCGTGTGCTTGGCGGCATCATTCATGTGATCAAACGGGGGTGACCTGCGCCCCTTAAACTCCTCCAAATTGATGTAGAGTCCGCCCAACTTAAAGGACGGACAAAATGAAAAAGAGATTCACCGACGGACAGATCAACGGTGCGCTATAAATCGCGGCGCATCTATACAAAGGAGAGGCTCCAGGTGTGCTGCCGGATAGCCCGAACCAGCGTTGGTTTTGGATTTCGTGTCTGATGCGTTCAGCGATGGCAGAAGGTTTCGCATTCTGACCGTCGTCGATGATTTCACCCGCGAGAATCTGGCACTGATTGCCGACACATCCTTGTCTGGCCAGCGTGTCACGCGGGAACTGGATCAGGTTATCGCCGAACGCGGAATGCCGGGCACGATTGTCTCCCCCTGTCGGGCAGCAAGGCGGAGTTGATCTGGCGACACTCGAGGCAAACCCGCAGAGCCTTGGAAATCGCCATCTTAGAATAGATCAATGGCTTCTATAACCTGCGCCGCAGACATTCGGCATTAGGCTGGAAAAGTCCCTTGGCTTTTGAACGAAAGCGGGACAGGTCCACTATCAGAAGTGCTTTTGCACATTTACACATCCTTTAAGTCGCATATTTATGGATGCATATAGTGCGAATAAATCAGGAACGCGGGAGGTAATAGCGCAACATTTAACCCTGTTTATTGTGGTGCAAATATTATGGTCTATTTCTTGTGGGGTCGATTCAGTCTGCTGCCGCGATCACCGGCAGTATCCGTTCGTCCAGCACGCGCTGTGTCAGCGGGCCGGGGTGGCGGTAGAGGACTTTGCCATTTTTGTCGATCACAAAGGTTTCGGGCACGCCGTAGACGCCCCATTCCAGCCCGGTGCGCCCGGTGCGGTCGGCGCCGATTTGGGCAAAAGGATCGCCAAGGTCGGACAGGAATTTCAGCGCGTTGTCTGGCTGATCTTTATAGTTGATACCGATCAGGATCAGCCCCTCATCGGCCATTTTTTCCAGCAACGGGTGTTCGGCGCGGCAGGGTCCACACCAGCTGGCCCAGAAGTTCACGAATTTTATCCCGTCTGCTTGCAAATCAGCCATTGTCGGGGGGGCATCATCACGTAGCGTCGTGATTTGCATCAGCCCTGGCGCCGCGCGCCCGAGCATGGTGCTGGGCAAATCCTGACCGCCCTCACGCCCCAAATTAAAATAGAACATGCCCGCGATACCGAGGAAAATCACAGGTGGCAGGAAGGCAAGTGGGCTGATTTTAGCCATTGCGCCGCGCCTCCAGCTCGGCCAGTTGCCGTTTGGTTTGGCGCGCGCGCACCAGTGAGGCAAGGATAATCCCTGCCAGCAGCACAATCGTGACACCGTAAGCGCTTAGGATGGTTACGGCGTATTTTCCCAGATCAGGCATCAGTTTGCCTCCTGTTGTTGTAGGGCTGTAATCCGGCGGGCGCGGATTTCAGAGCGGGTGCGCAGTAATAACAGCGCCAGAAACAGAAAGAAAAACCCGGCCATGGACAGCAATAAAGGTTGGTAAAAAACATCCGAGACGTGTTCTTCTTTGTCCAGCGATAAG
The DNA here is from genome assembly GCA_036479695.1 of Paracoccaceae bacterium. Lineage (GTDB taxonomy): Bacteria > Pseudomonadota > Alphaproteobacteria > Rhodobacterales > Rhodobacteraceae > NORP23. The sequence goes on along the minus strand of JAZGFN010000017.1, from coordinate 64,243 downwards.
GACGCGCCCTGATGCAGGCCCTGGTTCCAGAAATTCACCGCATAGCGTGACAAAATGGCAAAGACGGACCCAACCATGACCAGAACGGAGGTTAAATCCGCGGCCTTGTCGGCCTCGTCAATCGCGCTCCAAAGCGCCATATAACCGAAGTAAAACACCAAAAGCACCAGAAATGATGTCAGGCGCGGATCCCATTCCCAATAGGTGCCCCACATCGGGGAACCCCATAATGCGCCGGTAAAAATCGCGATCAGGGTCATGATAGCGCCGATGGGGGCCGCTGCACGGGCCGCAAGGGCGGAAACATGGTGACGCCGGATCAGCCAGATCAGCGAGGTCACAAACATCATCCCCCAGATATTTATCGCGAATGTCGCTGCGGGTACGTGGATATAGATGATCTTGACGGTGGAGCCTTGGCGATAATCATCAGGCGTAAAGAAAAACCCCCAGATCAGGCCGGTTGCCAAGGTGATAGCGGCCAGCACACTGACCCAGGGCAATATCTTGCCCGAGAGGCGCATAAAGCGAACCGGATTTGCAAATTCCCAAAGTGACATGTTGATTTCCTAATCGGTGTTGTGGCGGGGATCAATGGCTCTGTGCTCACAGGGCCGTTATCGCATATGCATGCGGATGGCGGCCGCGGCGGCGATGGGCGCCAGTGCGAGGGTGAACAGGGTGACACCAGACAGCAGTTGAAAGGCGGGCAGGACGGCGGTGTTTTCGGCAGCGGCGCTAACGCAGCGCGCACCAAATATTAACGTTGGGATATATAGCGGCAGTACCAGCAGTGATAAAAGCAAGCCGCCGCGCCGGATCCCAACCGTTAAGGCCGCCCCGATTGCGCCAAGAAAACTTAGCGCCGGAGTCCCGACGGCAAGGCTGATAACCAGCCACCAATAGGCCTGATCGGGCAGGTTTAGCGTCAACCCCAATACGGGCGCGGCAATGACCAGCGGCAATCCCGTGGTCAGCCAATGGGCCAGTGCCTTGATGGCAACAAGTGCCTCAAGCGGCAGGGGTGACAGGGTTAAAATATCGAGCGTGCCATCCTCAAAATCTGCCTGAAACAGACGATCAAGCGACAAAAGGCACGCCAGCAATGCCGCGATCCACAAGGTGCCGGGCGCGATTTTTGCCAACAATGCAGGCGCGGGGCCAATTCCGAACGGGATCAGCATGATGACGATCAGGAAAAATGCCAGCCCCAGCCCCGCACCGCCCCCCGAACGCAGGGCCAGACGCAGCTCACGCATTAGCAGGGCAAAGGCGGCGCTCATGCCCAATCTCCGGACAAAAACGGATCGTTTGAGGGGGGGGTGCCGGTCTGATCGGCAGGCATATGAATTTCGCGCGCACTATCAAGGCCAAGGTCGATATGCGTGGCAATCAGGGCCATTCCACCTTGCGCACAATGCTCCGTAACGATTTTGGCGAATTGCGTGACCGTGGCTGTGTCCAGCGATACGGTAGGCTCATCCAGCAGCCAAAGCGGGCGTTTTGTTACCAGCAACCGCGCCAGCCCCAGCCGTCGTTTTTGCCCGGCTGAACAAGCATGCGCGGGACGGTCCCAAATATCGGCCAGTGCGAATTTTTCTTTGGCGCCCACAAGCGTATCACCATCGAATAACCGCGCCCAAAACGCCAGATTTTCGCCAACCGTAAGCTGCGGTTTGATCGCATCCAAATGCCCCGCATAAGTGATTTGTTCCTGCACAGCATCGCGACCATCAGCAAGGGCCTGACCATTCAGATCAATACGCCCCTCAGCCGGAATCATCCCCGCCAGCACCCGCAACAACGTCGATTTTCCCGCACCATTAGGCCCCCGCAACAACACAGCCTCGCCCGCGTGAACGGCAAAAGACATGCCCGAAAATATAGTGCGCGTGCTGCGCGTGCAGGTGAGATCAGAAACGGTTAAGGTCATGGAATTCCATTACCCTATTCGCGCTAAGGGGGGAAGTGTTGTGTTGACCTTAACTAACTGGTGTGACAGCAGCCAAATGACGTGCCTTGAAACCAATATTAAACGGTGGGTGCCTTAATAAATCAATGGTCTTATTTTCAAATACTTCCCTCATAGGATATCAATGGGTGATGTACTAGTGCCAAGGCTCATTACAGCCATCAAATGACGATTGCAGCGATGCAGATTGCGGGGAAAAAGGCGTGTGCACAGCGGTCGTAGCGAGTTGCTATGCGACGCCAGCTGCCCGGCAGGGTATGTTTACATGCCCGAGAGGGGTTCCTTTAGGCGAGCGAACATGTTTTTGACCTTATGACGTTATTTATACATAACTTTATCAAAGATAATCCCGTATTCAACAGGCGCATCCCGCCATTAAAGCCCCCGTTTGCTCACATGAATGATGCCGCCAAGCACACGACGATCGTCAACACGTGGCACCCCGTAGGAGCGTGGAAAGTAGGGTTTCAAGCGCTCTATTTGCGCTGACGAGATGCACCGCCCAAACACGGCTCCACAAAACTCGGGTAAAAACCTGCTGGCAAAAATCAACGGCTGGCGTCGCCCCGCATCTGTTTTGAGCGCAGTGCTCACGTTTTTCTATCAGCGATATGTATCGCCGCCGTTGGCGTTTTAGATCAATCCGGCCTGATGCTAAGCCAACCGCAGTTCTTTTGCCTCTTGATTGCTCAGCTGTTCGCCTTGTTTGCGTTTCAGCAGGATCTCGCGGGCGCGGGCATAAGTGTCATCCTGCCAGAAAATCATGCAGCCGTTACAGCCTTTACCGCAGCAGCCCTCGGTGCCAACACGATTGGTTTTAAAACGTCGCGCGTTGGGATCCTCACCAATGGATTCAGCCAGCGCATCGCGGCGTTTTTCATAAGCTGCGTCATCGCGTTTGTCTGCGACTTCAAGGCCTTGCACCAGCTTGTCAAATTTGATCCGATTCCACTGTTCCGCATTCAGCGCCTTTTCCTTGCGTAACACCGTAAATGCCGGGAAACGCGCCTTTAGGTCATCGATATCCTCATGGTCGAACAGGCTGAACGGGAAACGGATGGTGGTTTGGGTGCCGCCATGGATCACATTGCGGCGCTCGCCGGTGTCAGCAACCTCAAAATCATATGCGCGCAGCAGCACAGTTTCGCGGCTGATCGGGGATACGAAATCCAGCACCTCGCCGGCCTCAAGCTTGTTTTTGACGTCAATCAGAAACGCATCCTGTGTCACTTCGCGAACCACGCCTGCATATTCCCACTGCGCCATGCTGGCGGTATGCTCATAATCATGCGCATAGTTTGACAGCCGCCCCTCGTGAAACGCCAATGTATAGCCGCGGTTGCCAACGCTATCCAGCTCATGCATATATTTGCGCGGGTTCCAACCTTCGGGGTCCGCATAATAATCATCAATCGCCATCCGGTAAGCGCGCGCCACCACGGCGACGTAATATTCTGACTTTCCGCGCCCCTCGACCTTTAGGCTGTCAACGCCAATACGCAGGTATTCATCCAGTTTTGGCATGATGCACAGATCGCGTGAATTAAGGATATAGGATCCCCGCCCGTCTTCCTCAATCGGCATCAACTCACCGGGGCGACAGCCTTCTTCCAGTAGAAATTCGAACATATCCTTGTTGTTTTCATTAATATCGAGCGCCTCTATCGTGCCATCCTTTAGCCGCATGCGCACATTGTAATTCCAACGGCAGGAATTGGCGCAATTGCCCTGATTTGCCCCGCGTTCGGACATGAAATTAGACAACAGGCAGCGCCCTGAATAGGTCATGCACATGGCGCCGTGCACAAAGGCCTCTAGTTGGATATCGGGGCATTTTTCGCGAATTTCGGTCAGCTCGTTAAAGGATACCTCACGCGCCAGCACCACCAGATCAGCCCCTTGATCCTGCCAGAATTTCACCGATAACCACGATGAAACATTGGCTTGGGTGGAAATATGCAAGGGCAGTTCCGGCGCATGCTCTTTGACAAACTGGAAAATTCCCGGATCGGCAATGATCAGCCCGTCAGGTTTCACTTTGCGGATCGTGTCGATATATTCCTTCAGTTTCGGCACATCTTTGTTGTGCGAAAACAAATTTAACGTCAGATAGGCGCGCTTGTTATGGGCGTGGCAAAATTCCACGCCCTCAATAACGTCCTCCAGCGAAAATTCCGATTTTGTACGCAAAGACATGTCCGGCGTGCCGAGATAAACCGCATCCGCGCCGTAAAGCACCGCCATTTTCAACTTGCGCAGATTACCCGCAGGCATCAGCAATTCGGAACGTTTTTCCATCGATTTTCCTATACCAAAAAGGCCAGAATAAGCGGGATCGCAGCGATCGACATCAACGTCGAGACCATTACCAGCCCCGCGACCTGATCACTGTTAGCCGCATATTTTTCAGCCAGCATATACGACGTAACCGCCACCGGAGTCGAGACCTGTAGTATCAGCACCGCCAATGCCACGGGTTCCAGTGCGAACAGGCGCCCCACCCCCCAGGCTATGGTGACGCAGATGATATATTTCACGCCCGCCAGCCAGATAGACCGCTTGATTGATCCCGCCTTAAGCCGCACCATCGCCACCCCGAGCGTGATCAACATCACCGGAATAGCGACCTGCCCTAACAGCTCCAACGTGTTCATACCCCAGCTTGGCAAGCTCCAACCTTGTAACAAAAACACCCCGCCCAGCAGAGTCGCCCAGAGAATAGGTTCTTTGAGCGCCGCCTTGGGCGAGCCAAGCCCGGACACCACCCAAACCCCGATGGTAAACGACAAAACGGCCATGATGGCAAAGACAATCACCGCGTAATCCAGCCCCGCCCCACCAAAAGCAAACAGCGCCAATGGCAGGCCCAGATTGCCGGTATTGCCAAAGGTTAAGGGTGCCAGATACGTGCGCAGGTCCAGCCGCACAGCTTTGATCAGGGCATAAATAACTGCCGCCACCACGATATACGTCACAAGTGCCGCCAGCGCTGTGTCACGCAAGGCTTGTGGTTCAATCTCGGTTTTCACCAAGGCGACAAAAATCAGCGCCGGCACCGACAGGCTCATGGTTAAACGCGTCACAAACTGCACCCGGTATTCCAGCCCCAGCTTGACCCAGCCGACACCAATCCCGGCCAGAATGATCACCGGTGCGATAATTTGCAAAACTTGAAGCGCGATGCCCATGTGCCAGCCTTTTTGACAGTTCAGTGCATTTCAGATTGTATGGACAGGAAGTCAAGCAATCTGTAAGAGGACATCTGGTTAACACTTAAGGGTACGTCATGTTGCAAAAATCGGCAAAATTCGCGTTGGGGCAGGTGGTCAAGCACCGTTTGCATCCGTTTCGCGGAGTGGTTTTTGATATCGACCCGACGTTTGACAACACCGACGAGTGGTGGGAATCGATTCCCGAGGAAACGCGCCCCGTAAAAGATCAGCCATTTTACCATCTGCTGGCGGAAAATGATGCGTCTTATTATGTCGCCTATGTATCCGAGCAAAACCTGCTGGTGGATGATTCCGGTGATCCGGTTGACCACCCTGAAGTTGCCGAAATGTTTGGCCCTCTGTCGGGTGGGCAATATGATGTCGGCGGGCAGATGCACTAGGGTTAATACCCAATCGCACAGCCGTCCTTGCGCGGGTCTGACGCACCGTGCAGCGTGTCATTTTCCGCATCAATCAAAATCGCCTGCGCCCCGCCTAATGGCGCATCGGGGGTTGTGACCTTATGGCCAAGCCCCTCTAATTCGGTGCGCACGCTATCGCTATAGCCGCGCTCAAGTTGCAAGGTGCCATCGCTGGGAAAACTGCGCGGCCCGTCAATCGCCTGTTGCGCAGGCATCGCGAAATCAACCATGTTTGACAGCACCCGCATATGCCCGTTTGGCTGGTATTGCCCGCCCATAACCCCGAAAGGCATAAGGATGCGGCCATCCTTTTTCAGCATCGCCGGAATGATCGTATGCATGGGGCGCTTTCCCCCCGAAACCTCGTTTGGATGGCCTTTTTCCAACGTAAAACCGGCCCCGCGATTTTGGAACAATATCCCGAACTTATTCGAGGCCATACCCGAACCAAACCCGTAATAAATTGAATAAATCAGCGATACCGCCATGCGATCGCGATCAACGACGGTCAGATAAACGGTCTCTTTATGCACGGATTCTGACAAGGTCGCGGGGGATTCCATCGCCTGCTTGGGATCAATCAAACCCGCCAGTTTTTTGGCGGTATCTTTAGACATCATATGTTCAAGGCGCTGGGGGGTATCGGCGATAAAACGGTTGCGCGCATCATAGGCAAGCTTGGCGGCCTCGGCCTCAAGATGGGCGCGCGCAGCCCCGAACGGATCAAGCGCTGCAATGTCGAAATTTTCCAGGATATGCGCCATCAAAATCGCCGTCGCCCCCTGGCCATTTGGTGGCAGTTCCAGCAGCTCCATGCCGCGATAATCGCCCGAAACCGGGGTGACGTAATCGCAGCTCGTGGCGGCAAAATCCTCCAGCGTGTGACAGCCACCCAAGGCGTTAAGCGAGGCCACCATGTCCTTGGCCACCTCACCCTCGTAAAATCCGGCGCGCCCTTGCAGGGAAATCCGGCGCAAAACTTCGGCTTGCAGGGGGGCGCGAAAAACCTGCCCCTCTCGCGGGGGGGTGCCGGCAAGCAGAAAATGGGGTTTGGCGCTTTTATGCAAGGTTTCAGCATTGCGCGCCCAGTCAGCAGCCGTGCGGGCCGCAACCGGAATACCCTGTTCAGCATAGTGAATCGCCGGGGCAAGGATGGTTTTCAACCCCAGTTTGCCCCAGTCTTTGGACAGACGTACCATCGCATCAACCGCCCCCGGCAAGGTGATCGATTCCACCCCGTGCACCGGCATGACACTGTACCCATCCGCCCGAATTTGTTCAGCATTCAACGCACCAGGTGCGCGCCCCGAACCATTCAGCCCGATCACATCCTCTGTGCCCGCAGGTTTAAGCAGCACAAAACAATCGCCCCCAAGGCCGGTCATCAGCGGTTCAGCCGTGTTTAAAACCATGGCCGCCGCGATAGCCGCATCGACAGCGTTGCCGCCTTGCTCGAGCATTTGCACAGCAACCTTGGCGGCCAATGGATGCGAGGTGGCACACATGCCGTTGCTGGCAATAACGCTGGAACGTCCGGGCAGATGAAAATCGCGCATGATACTTGGCCAATCCGTTAGATTTCACACGCAGCATACGCGCAAAAATGCTGTCATGGCCAGAGAGTTTGTGTTTGGGAAAGTGACCGGCATCGCGAAATCGGGGTGGGGCTGATAAGCGCGATGCCGGTAGAAGCTTTGCAGCTACACGAATCTTAATAATTAGGGAACATGGCGAAGACTCGGCGAAAATGTGACCAAAGTATGAATATTAACAAAAGGGAAATTTATTGGGTGTGCACCAAATAACTAACAGAACTGACCCAGATAACACCAAACAGGTGCTATCATGGGCAATATGCGAAAGATTCGTCTAAGCAAATATAAACAGGGCCGCTATTAAAAAACCTAATGGGCAAAGATCGCCTCGTCGCCCCAAAGATCTTTCACCCGTGCATCGCGTCCGCATCTGCTGCGGTAAAATCCATATTTCAGCGAATTGGTGTTGTGGTAATTCTGATGGTAGCCCTCGGCCTCCCAGAAATCACTGGCGGCCAGAATCGGGGTGACGATCGGCCCAGACAAACGCCCGTTTAGCGCCGCTTTGGAGGCCTTGGCACTGGCAGCCTGCCCCGCATCCGTGGCAAAAATTGCTGTGCGATAACTGTCACCGCGATCACAAAACTGCCCGCCCGCATCTGTTGGATCAACCGTGCGCCAAAAGACATAGAGCAACTGGTCATAGCTGGTAATATCGGCATCAAAAACTATGCGCACAGCCTCGTAATGGCCAGTACCGCCACGGGTAACCTGCTTATAGGTCGCGTTTGCAACCGTGCCACCAGTATAGCCCGACGTGGTTTCAACCACCCCTTCGACCTTGTCAAAATCAGATTCCACACACCAAAAACACCCACCGGCAAAAATCGCGGTTTGCAGGGTTTTGGCATAGGCGGATGTGGTTAAAGTGCTGAGCACCAGCAACATAATCGCAAAAATTCTCATGATGTCTCTCCAGATAGAACCCCACATAGATGCGGCGTGTGCGCATCACAAGCAACCAACATTACGGTGAGGATTGGTGAGGATTTCGTTAGGCGGATGCTATATCCTTTTGTAGGGATTATAGCGGCGCAAGTTATGGGTGATCCAATCCTCTATATTCTTTTCGTAACATTATGCTCTATTTTGCTGCAGTGGTTAACCTTTCATCCTCAAACCATGGAACGTTCGTCAGATATAGACAAATGAATACTTTCATGAGAAACCTGTGTCTCTAAGGAGAACTAGAGATGACCACCACCCGTTTTGCCCCTTCGCCGACTGGCTATTTGCATATTGGCAACTTGCGTACAGCCCTGTTCAACTGGGTGATTGCCCGCAAATCTGGTGGCACGTTTATTCTGCGCCTTGATGATACGGACCCTGCGCGCTCCAAACCTGAATTCGCCGACCAGATAAAACGTGATCTGGAGTGGCTGGGCCTGACCTGGGACCGTGTTGAAACGCAATCCTCGCGCCTTGAACAGTATTACGCCGCCGCCGATGCGTTGCGTGCCAGTGGGTGGCTTTATGAGTGTTTTGAAACCCCGACCGAGCTGGATTTGAAGCGCAAAAAGCAGCTGAATATGGGCAAACCGCCGGTTTATGACCGTTCAGCGTTGAAGCTTACCGAGGCTGAGCGCGATGCGTTGCGTCAGGATCGTGCCGGGCATTGGCGTTTCAAGCTCGATCATCAACGGATCACTTGGACAGATAGCATTCTGGGGAATCTGTCGATTGATGCTGCCAGCGTCTCTGACCCGGTGCTGATCCGCGGTGACGGGCAGTTTTTGTATACGCTGGCGTCTGTTTGCGATGATGTGGATTACGCGATCACCCATGTGGTGCGCGGCTCGGACCATGTGACCAATACCGCCACGCAAATTCAGATTATTGGAGCGCTGGGCGGGGCAGTTCCGAATTTTGCGCACCACTCATTGCTAACCGGGCCAAAGGGTGAGGGGCTGTCTAAACGTCTTGGCACGCTGGCGCTGAAAGATTTGCGCGATCAAGGGATTGAACCGATGGCCCTGCTGTCGCATATGGCGCGGTTGGGATCATCTGCGCCGCTGGAATTGCAACAGGATATGGAGGGGCTGGTTGCCGGGTTTGATCTGTCAAGCTTTGGCGCGGCACCGACTAAATTCGATGTCGAAGACCTCGGGCCACTGTCCGCCAAACTGTTGCATGCTATGGATTTTAGGGAGGTAAAAGCCGATATTATGGCTTTGGATATTCCTGATGATCTGGCGGCCAGTTTCTGGGATATGGCCCGTGAAAATATCAACACCCGCGCCGATATCGCTGGTTTATGGTCTCTATGCAAAGACGGTGCTACACCAGTGATTGATGCCGAAGACGCGGATTTCGTAGCCAAGGCCATAGCTATGTTGCCGGACACGCCTTACACGGCTCAGACATGGAAAGAATGGACGACGGATGTCAAAGGCGCGACAGGGCGCAAAGGCAAAACCCTGTTCATGCCACTGCGCAAGGCGTTAACGGGGATGGAACACGGGCCGGATATGTCAAAACTTCTGCCGCTTTTACAAAAACCTGTCGGCTGAGCGACACTGAGCGCAGGTTTGTTAACCAATTGCTTGTATATATTTGCAATTTTACATAAATTGTGACAATGCTTGGCCGTTCAGTATGTAAACGTTACGAGGAGGCGCGAGTTGCGTCACAAGGTTGCAAATCCTGTTGTTTTACTTGCGTTTTTTCTTACATCATTCCTTTACATAACTAGCCCAACCTATGCGAGAGAGAACAAAAAACTTTTCTCTTATGAGAACTGGGGTGTCGAGATTGTTACGTCAGACGACGGTGCGCAATTTTGTCAGGTTTCCTATCTCGGGGCTGACGCACGGTTTTCCATTTCTCTGCACCCTGACAAAGCTATCGATCTGCAATTTAATCTTGAAGATGAATGGTTTGGGACAGAAACCACACATAAAGATATTTCCATGCGCATTGATCGCCGTCCCTATTGGGAAATGGCAAATGCGGCGTTTCACAGAAATTCTATATCCTCTAGCCTGTCGGTAGGCTCGCAGAACATGTCAGTGCGGTTTATTAATGAGCTGAAACGGGGCAGCAAGCTCTATTTATATAATCGTTTTGGGGAACAAAAAGCGTGGTACTCTCTTGATGGTTCCTCGATCGCAATGAACGAATTAAATGCATGTCAGGAACTGATTCGCCGTAAAAGCGACTGGTAACCTATCCCCATTTGTCCCGCCACGTCGGCAAGGTATCTGCCGGGGCTGAGGTGGCCTCGAACACCCCGCGTGCGATGGCGCGTGACAGGCAAATGGCGGCGGCGTGGCCGATTGCCAGTTGGTCTTTTGGCGGATCAGTTAGGGGGATTTTGCCCGTTGCCGCCACAAACACCAGATCGCCGTCATAAGGGGTATGGCTGGGCACAATTGCGCGCGCCATTCCGTCATGGGCGGCGATGGCGATACGGGTGGCCTCGGCTTGGCTAAGGTCCGCGTCGGTGGCGATAATCGCAATGGTGGTGTTGGTGCCACTGGTGGGCGGTGCAAAAGGTTGCGGGTTGGCGAGTGGGTCAAAATTAGTGGCAGAGCCGCGCCCACCAAACTCGCCGTTTATTTCAAACGGGGCGGCCCAGAAATGGGGTTGTTCATTTTGTATGACCGAACCGATTGCGTTTACCGCCACCAAAGCCCCAACCGTAATACCATTATCAAGCACCACCGAGGCCGACCCAAGCCCCCCTTTCAATTCCCGCGTCGTCGCGCCCGTGCCTGCACCAATAGTCCCCAGTTTGAATTCAGCTGACGCATCCTTCAACGCCAATTCACCCAAAGTTTTATAGGGGTTTTCGGCCCAGTTTTTATCGCCCCCGTTCAGCAGATCAAACAGAATTGCCCCGGGCACAATCGGGATATTTGCATCCCCCACAGAAAACCCGCGCCCCATGCGTCGCAGCCCGTCGCAAACACCTGATGCGGCATCCAGCCCAAAGGCCGAACCACCGGACAGCACCAGCGCATCGACCTGTTGCACCAGTTTATCGGGTGCCAAAAGATCCGTCTCCCGCGTACCCGGCGCACCGCCCATCACATGAACAGCCGCCGTAAACGGCGCATCCCCCAGCAGAACCGTGCAGCCGGATTTCAGCGTATCATCCTGTGCGTTGCCAACCAGCAAACCGTCAACATCCGTGATTAAATTGCGCGGACCCAGCTTCATATGCAGCGCCCTCCGTCAACTTCCATGGCGACGCCGGTGATCATGCTGGCCTCGTCCGAGCATAAGAAACAGGCGGCATTACCCATGTCTTCAGGTGTGGAAAACCGCCCCAACGGGATGGTGGCGATAAACTTGGCGCGTATTTCCGGCGTGTCCTCACCCATGAAAGATTGCAGCAACGGTGTGTCCCCGGCCACGGGGTTGATCGCGTTGACGCGCACACCGTTTGGTGCCAGTTCTACCGCCATTGCCTTTGTTGCTGTAATCATCCACCCCTTGGAGGCATTATACCAGTTAAGGCGCGGCCGTGGACTAACCCCTGCCGTAGATGCCACATTCAAAATTGCGCCCATGCCACGGGATTTCATGTGGGGCACAATATGTTTGGCGCTTAGGTAAACCGACTTGGCGTTGACGGCCAGAACGCGGTCAAAATCCTCCTCCGAGACGTCCTCCATCGCGGCGGGCAGGTGGGTTATGCCGGCGTTATTCACCAGAATGTCGATATGCCCCATCCTTGCAATAGCCGTTTCAGCCATCGCTTGCACACTGGCCGAATGCGCAACATCTACGGTGCAGGCAATCCCGCCCAGTTCAGCCGCCATTTTCGCAGCAGCCTCGGCGTTAATATCCGCAATCATCACCGATGCCCCCTCGGCCATGAATTTTTTGGCAATGCCTGCCCCAAAACCCGAAGCAGCCCCCGTTACAATCGCCGTTTTCCCTGCAAGCCGCATGTTTTCCCCCTGCTTATCTGATTTGAGCGTGGCACTGTTAGCGCCGACGTGCAAGCTCTCGATAAAGGGCTTCACAGCTTACGCCAATTTCAGCAGCCATCCGGTGCCAAGACCCCTTTGGGGGCAGTGTGCCATCATTCCAGATCAGCCATGCACTGACACGATCTGCAACCCGGTGCAGTGACATTATCTCGGCGCGGCGGCGTGCATTTTGAACCTCGCGCGCTAAATGGGCGGTAAATGCCAGCGCGACGGCGCTGTCATTAATCAGTAGTTCCCGCACGCTTTCCCGATTGAAAACCACCAAGGTAGAATCTGTCGCGGCCACAGCAGAGCAGTGGTATTCCTGTGCATCAAACGAAGCCTCCGCAAGGATGGCGCCACTGACAGCGCGCTGCAATATCACGGCTTTTCCATCTTCCTGCCTACGCAAAAGATGTACCTCGCCTGACTGTACTGCATAGTATTGGCTGATTGGGTCCGCGCGCTCAAAAATCAATTCTCCAGCGGAAAACCTGTGTTGAGAGTGCTTGAGGCATAACAGATGATCAAAAAAACGTGTGGGCATGATTGTGATCATGTTCTGATTCACCGCAATATTGCAAGCTTGCTATTAAATCACCCGTTTTCAGGAGAAATCATGCACCGTATTTTACTCATCACAACTTTGCTCGCCACGCCTGTTTTTGCCCAAGACCATACGGCAATGATGGATCACAGCGCCCATAGTGCCGGAATGTCGGAAAATGAAATCACACAGCCCGGACAGTCAGCATTTGCTGCAATTGAAGAGATTATTTTGGCCTTGGATATGGACCCGAATACCGATTGGTCAAAGGTTGACATATCCGGGTTGCGAGAACACCTCCGGGATATGAATCTGGTATTCATTGCGGCCGAAGTGTCAAGCGAACCTGTGGCCAACGGCCTGCGGTTTACCATAACCGGAGAGGGCCGCGTGCGTAAAGCAATCCGCAACTTATCCATTGCCCATGCGGGCGTGATGGAGGGTGTCGATGATTGGCATTATGTTGCCGAGACGCATCCCGAGGGCGCTGTAATGACAATCACGGTCCCTTCATCTGACATGCCCCGCCTAAACGGCCTTGGGTTTTTCGGGGTGATGGCCATGGGCATGCATCACCAGAAACATCACTGGGCAATGGCAACGGGTGGCAATCCGCATCATTAACCGTGATGTGCCGCGATGGTTTTCAGCACGGAAAATCCGTATAGCGCCTCGAAGCCTTTTTCGCGGCCATGTCCGGATTTTCCAACCCCGCCAAAGGGCAGCTCAACCCCGCCGCCTGCGCCGTAGTTGTTGATAAATACCTGACCGGCACGCAGTTTCTTGGCCAGTCGCATTTGGCGTGCACCGTCGCGGGTCCAGATTGATGCAACCAGCCCGTAAGCGGTGCTATTGGCGATTTCCAGCGCGTCGGATTCGCTATCAAACGGGATGATCACCTGCACGGGGCCAAAGATTTCATCTTGTGCCAGCCTATCATCCGAATTGATCTCACCATAAAGCGTCGGCGCAAAATAATGCCCGCCAGCTGGGGCATCACCCACAATCGTCGCTTGCGCAATAATGTACGCAGGGTCAGCCGCGTTGACAAACCCCTCGACAATAGCCTTTTGACGTGCCGAAATCAGTGGGCCTACGTCGTGATCTTCCATTGCAGGGCCAACTTTTAGCGCCCGATAGCGATCCCCCATCATCGTGCTGAGTTTTTCATAAATGCCGCGCTGCACCAGAATGCGTGACGAAGCCGAGCACGTCTGCCCCGCGTTCTGAATACCTGCGTTCACCAAAAACGGCAAAGCGGCCTCAAGATCGGCGTCGTCAAACACGATCTGCGGGGATTTTCCGCCCAGTTCCAGCGTCACAGGCACAATCGCATCAGCGGCAGCTTTCTGGATCATCGCGCCAACCCCGACCGAGCCAGTGAATGAGATATGGTTGATATCAGGGTGGTTTGAAAGTGCGGCGCCTGCCTCAATTCCCAGGCCTGGAACGACGTTTAGCGCCCCTGCTGGCAGGCCGGCCTCACGAGCGATATCGGCAAATGCAAGGGCGGTCAGACAGGCCTCTTCGGCGGGTTTCAACACGGCGGCATTACCCATCGCAAGTGCTGCCCCGACCGAGCGCCCGATGATCTGCATCGGGTAATTCCAGGGCACGATATGGGCCGTAATCCCGTGGGGTTCGCGCAGGGTATAAACCGTATAACCATCCAGATAGGGGATTGTTTCACCGTGGATTTTATCCGCAGCACCCCCGTAAAACTCCATATACCGCGCCAAAGCTACGGCATCGGCGCGCGCCTGTTTCAGGGGTTTACCAACATCCATTGCCTCAAGACGGGCCAGTACATCGACGCGTTCAAGCACCAATTGCCCGATGCGGGTCAAAATTCGCCCACGTTCCAGCGCGGTTTTCTGACCCCATTCGGCATTTAAGGCCACACCGGCGGCTTTAACCGCAGCGTCAACATCAGCGGCTTGACCACGAGCGATTCGCGCGATTTCCTGACCGTCCGAGGGGTTTGACAACGGCCATGTTTCCCCTGCAATCGGTGCGACCCATTTCCCGTTGATAAAGCATTTTGCGGTATCAAACCACAAATCGTTTTGAATGGTCATCAGACTATTTCCTTCGTTAGAATTTCTTGTAAATTCGGGGCGGCATTGATCAATTCTTGCGTATAGGGATGCTGCGGGTTTTCAAACACAGTCTTGGTTTCCCCATGCTCGACAATCACGCCGGATTTCATGATGATAACACGTTCGGTGATGCTGCGCACAACAGATAAATCGTGGCTAATGAACAAATAGGACAGCTTCAGGCGATCCGAAAGCTCTGCCAGTAAGTCCAGAATTTGTGCGCGCACGGAAACATCGAGCGCCGAAACCGCCTCGTCGAGAATGATCAGATCGGGCCGGATAATCAACGCCCGGGCAATGGCGATACGTTGCCGTTGCCCCCCGGAAAATTCATGAATGTATTTTTGTGCGTCGGCCGCAACCATCCCGACGCTGCGCAAAGCCTCATCAACTGCCAGCTGCCGCGCGGACCCGCTGGGCGGGTTATCGAGCAGATGAAAAGGTTCGGCAATCAGGCGCGCCACTTTGTGACGGGGATTGAACGACCCGTAGGGATCCTGAAACACCACCTGCATTTTGCGCCGCAGCGCGCGGGGCATATGGCTGCCCGCCGACACGGCCGTGCCAGCGACGCAAATCGTACCGCCCTGAACAGCATCAAGCCCAAGGATGGCCCGGGTTAACGTGGATTTCCCGCAGCCACTTTCCCCCACGAGCCCCAGACTTTCACCACGTTTAATCGCAAAACTCACGGCATCAACGGCCCTGAAATATGTCTGTTTTGCGAACAGTCCTTTGCGCGGTATTGCATAATCGCGCACTACGGATTTAACCTCTAGCACTGGCATGTCCTTGGTCTCGCTCTGCCTATCACGATCTGGAACATGGCTAGAGGCCGTAAAGAGCGCGCGGGTGTAGGGGTGTTGCATTTCGTGAAAAACCTTGCGGGTTTCACCGCTTTCAACAACCTTACCGGACTTCATGATGACAAGATGATCGGCCACATCGCTGACCACCGCCAGATCATGGGTGATCAGCATCAGGCACATGCCATCCTCGACAACCAGTTGTTCCAGCAGCGCCAGAATTTGGGCCTGCGTGGTCACATCAAGCGCCGTTGTCGGCTCATCGGCAATCAGCAGTTTCGGGCGTAGTGCAATGGCCATGGCGATCACCACCCGTTGGCGTTGCCCGCCCGAAAGCTCATGGGGATAGCGGTTTAGCGGGAATTGATCGGCAGGCAGGCCCACACGGTTTAACGTCGCGCGCGCGATTTTGCGGGCCTCGGTGCGGGTCGCGCCACCGTGGATCAGCACCGTTTCCGCGACTTGATCGCCAATGGTTTTCACAGGGTTTAACGCGGTCATCGGTTCTTGAAAAATCATCCCGATATCATTGCCGCGCAGGGCGCACATCTGACGCTCAGTTTTTTGCAACAAGGGTTGTTCGTCAAGCTTGATGCTGCCTGAAACTTCGGCCCCGGGCGGCAACAGCCCCATCACGCAAAACGCGGTCATCGATTTACCGGAACCCGATTCCCCGATCACCCCGATTTTTTCGCCCCGTTCAGCCTTTAGGCTAATGTTTTTCAGGATTGGAGTGCCGTGGATAGACAGCTTAAGGTTTTCAATTTCCAGAAAGCTCATACGTGGCGCCGCCTGAGTTTGGGATCAAACAAATCGCGCAGGCCGTCGCCCATCAGGTTCAGGCCCAAAACGGTCAGCACAATCGCAAAGCCGGGAAACAGCGCCAGATGCGGTGCAAAACTGATCATGGTCTGGCTTTCGGCCAGCATCCGCCCCCAGCTTGGGATCGGGGGTTGCGCGCCAAGACCAACGTAAGACAGCCCTGCCTCGGCCAGAATGCCAAGGCTGAACTGAATAGTGCCTTGTACGATCAGCAGATTAAGGATGTTGGGCAGGATATGCTCAAAGGAAATTTGCGCGGCGTTTTTCCCCGCGACACGGGCCGACAGGATGAAATCGCGCTGCCAAAGTGACAGTGCGGCCCCGCGCGAAAGACGGGCAAAAACCGGGATGTTAAAAATGCCGATAGCAATGATCGCATTGATTGCCGAGGGGCCAAACACGGCCGTGATCATGATGGCAATCAGCAGCGCGGGAAAGGCAAAAACCAGATCATTTGTGCGCATGATTACCTCATCCAGCAGGCTTTCTTTGCGCACGGCCGCTGCCAGCCCCAAGGGTACGCCCAACAATATCCCGATGCCCACGGCCACAACTGCCACGGCGATGGATGTACGCGCGCCAACCATGATCATCGCGAATATATCGCGCCCCAAATGGTCAGTGCCAAACCAATGCACCCCCGATGGCGTTTGCAGTTTATGGGCGATATCAAGGCGGGTCACATCGTAAGGGGTCCAGAAATAGGACAACAGCGCCGCCCCGACAAACAGCATTGCCAGCGCCAAACCGATTATGAAACTGCGGTTGTGCAAGGCTGCGCGGATGAACCCGGGGTTTTGCATCAGGCGCGCCCCCGCAATCTGGGGTCAACGGCGGCATAGGTGATATCGACCACAAACGTCACAATAACCACGGCGAAGACCAGCAGCATTACCACGCTTTCAACCACGATCAGGTCACGTTGTGAGATGCTCTGGAATACCAACCGCCCAAGGCCGGGCAGGAAAAACACGTTTTCAATGATGATTGCACCGGCCAGCAGAAATGAGAATTGCAGCCCGATAATGGTCAGCACCGGGATCATGGCATTGCGCAGGGCGTGGCGCCATAATGCTTGACTTTTTGACAGGCCTTTAGCGCGCGCCGTGCGGATGAAATCCTCGGACATCGTGTCAATCAAGGCCGATCGCATGACCCGCGCAAGGATCGAGGCCTGTGGTAACGCCAGTGCAATGGCCGGCAAGGTCAGGGCTTTCAGTCCCGCAAACAGCCCCTGATCCCAGCCCGGAAAACCGCCGGCAGAAAACCAGCGCAGATTGATCGAAAAGACCAGCACCAGCAACATTGCGAACCAGAAATTCGGCACGGCCACTCCTAATTGTGTGACCCCCATTATCGATACATCCGCCGCAGTACCACGCCGCGATGCAGCAAGTATGCCCGCCGGAAAGGCGATGAGTGTTGACAGGGTCAAGGCATAAATCGCCAACGGTAACGAAACCATGATACGATCCGAAATCATATCCGTAACCGGTGTGCGATAGGTATAGGAGGTGCCAAAATCCCCGTGCAGCATCCCGCTTACCCAGCCCGAGTAGCGCGCAAATCCGGTTACATTTAGCCCCAGCTCTTCGCGCAGCGCCGCAACAGTGTCGGCCTGCGCGTTGATCCCCAGCATATAGCTGGCCGGATCACCGGGAATAACCTCGATGGCAACAAAAATCACCACGCTTGCCGCAAGCAGGCTCAGGCCAAGAGATAACAGACGTTTCAGGATAAAACGGAGCATATAAACCAGCGTTCAGTGAAAAACAGAGGCGAGCATGCCGCCTCTGTTCATAAAATCAATCGTTCCAGTAGATCGCCGTCAGGTCATTTGCCTGTGTCGGCGCATTCTTCCACAGCCCAACGATTTTGGCGTTTGCCACGGTGGTATTGGCCAGCTGAAACAGATATCCGTTGACATAGTCATCCGCAATCATCTGCTGGGCCGATTTCAGGATCGTCGCACGTGCGGCCGGATCGGTAGCGGCGTTCAGGTCCTCCATCAACTGTTGGAAAGGGGCGCTGTCATATTGGAAATAATATTCAGGGCGCGCATAGATGCCAATATCCATAGGTTCGGTGTGTGAAACAATGGTCAGTCCGAAATCATAACCGCGAAAAACCTGTTCCAGCCACTGCGCCCACTCAAGGTTGCTGATTTCAACGGTAATCCCAACGTCACGCAACTGGGCTGCGATGATCTCACCACCACGACGCGCATAGGATGGCGGCGGCAGTTTCAATGTGGTTTCAAACCCGTCGGGATATCCGGCCTCGGCCAAAAGCGATTTCGCCAAATCAGGGTCATAGTTTGATTGCCCGGTCAAATCCATGTAATCAGGATGATGGGGCGCAAAATGCGTGCCAATGGGGGTGCCATAGCCAAACATTGCCCCGTCTATGATCGATTGACGGTCAATGGCATGGGCGACGGCTTCGCGGATTTTGACATTATCAAAGGGCGGCATTTTGTTGTTAATCGCCAGAATAGTTTCCCCCTCGGTAGAGCCAACGATAACTTGAAAACGCGAATCCTGTTCGAATTGCAGCAGGTTTTCAGGGGCGGGAAAAGCTGGGAATACATCGACATCCTCGGCCATAACAGCGGCAAATGCAGCCGTGGGGTCCGAGATAAACTTGAACGTCGCCTTTTCAAGGCGCGCCGGTGTGCCCCAGTAATCGACGTTTCTTGTGATCTCAATCCGGTCGCCTTGCACCCAGTTTGTGAAGACAAACGGGCCGGTGCCGATGGGATGGGTTTTTGCATCCTTAATGGATTCAGACGCCACGATAACCGCATCCCCCCATGCCAGATTGAACAAAAACGCACCATTGGGCGCGCTTAGGGTGATCTTGACCGTCGTTGCGTCCAATGCCTCGACGGTATCTATCCCCTCAAACAAGGCTTTTTGCGCGTTGGTGGAATCCTCAGCCCGAGCGCGGTTTAGCGAGAATACCACGTCCTCAGCGTCCATGGCGCTGGCGTCGTGGAATGTAACACCGGAATGCAGGGTGAACGTATAGATCAGCCCATCATCCGATATGGTCCAGCTTTCGGCCAATGCCGGCAGGATCGCGCCATCAGCGGCAAAGCGGGTCAACCCTTCAAATATATTGGCGTAAACTATGCTGTCGATGGCACCTGCGGCTGCACCCGTTGGGTCAAGATGCGGTGGCTCCAGTTGCATACCAACGGTGATCGCAGTCGTTTCTGCCTGTGCGACGGTTGTGCAAATTGCCAGCGCACCGGCCAGTGCCAGTTTCGGTGTCAAAAATCTCATGTTTCCCTCCAGCTATTATCGGGGTTTTTTTTGTTACTGACCCTGATTTGTCAGCAACTCTGCCAATGCTAACCCCATAACTTTGGCAGAGTCTATCATATCTTGCACCGCAATATATTCATCCGGCTGATGTGCAAGGTCTAAGATGCCCGGCCCATAGGCAATGCAGTTTTTCATCCGCCCGATCCGGTCGATATGTTTTTGATCATACGTACCCGGTGACACGACATATTCCGGCGCCTTATCAAGCACCTGCGTGATCGCGTTACTGATCGTGGCCACGACCGGCGCGTCTTTGGGCGTCATGCTTGGCTGTACTTCATGCAAATTACGGATGTCATAGCTGAATTTTGGGCGCGCGCCCTGAACCTTATCAAGAATATCGCACATTTCCTGGCGCACATCCTCGATGTTTTCCTCCAGCAAAAAGCGTCGGTCTATGATCATTTTGCAACTG
Source organism: Paracoccaceae bacterium (assembly GCA_036479695.1). Classification (GTDB taxonomy): domain Bacteria; phylum Pseudomonadota; class Alphaproteobacteria; order Rhodobacterales; family Rhodobacteraceae; genus NORP23. Next base: position 44,105 of record JAZGFN010000017.1, on the reverse strand, counting down.
TCGGGCACGCAAGGGGCAGGCAGGCCGTCAAAAGCATCATCCTGTACAGGCTCGCCCCCGTGGATTGAATTGATGTTCAACGTTGATTGTTTTGCCCCCGCAGGAACAACCGGCATTTCGGTGCGCTTTTGTGCAAGGGCAGGGAACAGGGTTGCCTCCATTTCAGCCACTACAGCACCCATATGGCGCACGGCGCAATCGCCCAGAAACGGCATGGAGCCATGGGCGATATGGCCATGCGTTTCAATCTCGGCCCACCAAACCCCGCGATGCCCAAGGCAGACACGATCTTTGTTCAGGGGTTCAGGAATAATCACATGTTGCACCCGTTCAGGCGCAAAAAAGCCCTTTTCAGCAAGATAGGCCACCCCGCCAAACCCGCCGGTTTCCTCATCCGCAGTGCCGGAAATCTCTATGGCGCCCGCGTAATTGGGCCAAGTGTCGATAAACGCCTCAACCGCGATAATCGAGGTCGCCAGCCCACCTTTCATGTCACACGCCCCGCGCCCGTAAATCTTGCCGTCTTTCAGTTCCGCACCGAACGGATCAAAGCTCCAGCCTTGCCCGACCTCGACCACGTCAATATGACTGTTGAAATGCACGCAATCCCCTTTGCCCGCGCCATCACGCCGGGCAACAACGTTCCAACGGGGATATTTATCGCTGTCGCCGGGGGTGCCAAAGGCGCGGATCATCTCAACCTCAAAACCCCGCGCGCCCAGCCGTTTTGCCAGATACTCGCATATCTCAAGATAATTATGCCCCGGTGGATTAAGCGTCGGAATGCGTATCAGATCCTGCGTCAGGGCAATCAGATCATCGCGCGCGCCATCAATGCGGGCTGTAAATTCGGCAATTTTGGCTATTTCAAACCCCATCATATCTGTTTAGCATTTCGTGCATATATTCCCCGAGACATGATCCCGGAGCAATACAGTAGAAATACGGGGGGATAAGGAGGGGATATGCCAAAGCCACAGGAAATCATGGATCTGGCCTTTGAGCAGGCGCCGGTCGGGATCGTGTTAACCGAGAACCGCACCATTAAAGCCTGCAACCAAACGTTCGCCGATCTGTTCGGCTATGCCAAAAGCGCGCTGCTGGAACAGTCGTTTCGCATGCTTTATGCAACGGAAAAAGAGTTCGATGAGGTGCGCGATATCGGTCTTGATCCGCTGCGCAAAACCGGGCGGTACAGCGATGAACGTATCATGCTGCACAAAGATGGCCACATGTTCTGGTGTCGCTTTCGCGCCAAAACCCTGACGCCTGATAACCCGCTGGGGCGCACGATCCTTAGCTTTGCCGATATGTCTGATACCCGCCAGATCATCGCCCTTACCCCGCGCGAAAGGCAGGTGATCTTATGGCTGCGCAAAGGCCAAACCAGCAAAGAGATCGCCCGAACCCTCTCTATATCGCCCCGCACCGTGGAAGATTATCGCGCACAATTGCTGGAAAAATTCAATGTGAAAAACGTGGCCGAACTGCTGACACATCTTGTGGGGATGTAGGCGGGGTGTATTGGGTTTGTGCATATATTCCTTGCAGCATGGCAACCCCCTTGACCCGTCCTCAAAACCCTACCATACCCCCATCCCATGACCGACCTTAAAAACATCCGTAATTTCTCCATTGTGGCGCATATCGACCACGGTAAATCGACGTTGGCTGACCGTTTGATCCAGCATACCGGCACCGTGGCTGATCGCGATATGCAGGCGCAATTGCTTGATACTATGGACATTGAACGTGAGCGTGGCATTACCATCAAGGCTAATACTGTGCGGATCGATTATACGGCCAAGGACGGGCAGGATTATGTGCTAAACCTGATCGACACCCCCGGGCACGTCGATTTTGCCTATGAAGTCAGCCGCTCCATGCGGGCGGTTGAAGGGTCTTTGCTGGTCGTTGATGCGGCACAAGGTGTCGAGGCGCAGACCTTGGCGAATGTTTACCAGGCCATTGAAGCGGACCATGAGATCATCCCGGTGCTCAATAAAATTGATCTGCCAGCCGCCGAACCCGCGCGTGTTTGCGAACAGATCGAGGACGTGATCGGGATTGATGCCAGCGACGCTATCATGATTTCCGCCAAAACCGGCATTGGCATTCCCGAGGTGCTTGAGGCCATCGTTACTCGTTTGCCGGCACCCGAAGGGGTTGAGGATGCACCGCTGCGTGCCATGCTGGTGGACAGCTGGTATGATTCCTATCTCGGGGTGGTCGTTTTGGTGCGGATTATAGACGGGCGTCTGAAAAAGGGTGATCGCATTCGTATGCTTGCCACAAATGCCGTTTATCCGGTGGATCGTGTTGGCGTGTTTAAACCCGAAATGACCAATGTTGACAGCCTCGGCCCTGGCGAATTGGGGTTTTTGACTGCCAGCATCAAACAGGTGCGCGACACCCGTGTCGGTGACACGGTTACCCATGAAAAAAAAGGCACAACTGAGGCATTGGAAGGTTTCAAACCCTCGCAACCCGTGGTGTTTTGCGGGCTGTTTCCTGTGGATGCCGGTGAATTTGAAGACCTGCGCGAAAGCATTGAAAAACTGGCACTGAATGACGCGTCGTTCAGTTATGAAACCGAAAGCTCGGCGGCGCTGGGCTTTGGATTTCGCTGTGGGTTTTTGGGGCTGCTGCACCTTGAGGTGGTGCGTGACCGCATTGAACGTGAATACGACATTGATTTGATCACCACCGCGCCCTCGGTGGTTTACAATATCCATATGCGTGACGAAACCGTGCAGGAATTGCACAACCCCGCCGACATGCCCGACCCGACCCTGATCGACCACATTGAAGAACCGCGTATCACCGCGACTATCCTTGTGCCGGATGAATACCTTGGTGATGTGCTAAAGCTCTGCCAGGATCGCCGCGGTATCCAGCAAGATCTGACATATGTCGGGGCGCGCGCGATGGTGGTTTACGATCTGCCGCTTAACGAGGTGGTGTTTGATTTTCACGACCGGCTGAAATCTGTGACCAAGGGTTATGCCAGTTTTGACTATGAAATTAACGGTTATCGTGAGGATCAGCTGGTTAAGATGCAAATTCTGGTGAATGACGAGCCGGTTGATGCGCTCTCCACCATGGTCCACCGCGCCCGCGCCGAGGCCCGTGGTCGCGCCATGTGTGCAAAACTAAAAGAGCTGATCCCGCAACACATGTTCAAAGTCCCGATCCAGGCCTCCATCGGGGGTCGCATTATCGCGCGCGAAACCATCTCGGCGCTGCGCAAAGACGTAACAGCCAAATGTTACGGCGGCGACATGACGCGCAAACGCAAACTGCTGGATAAGCAGAAAAAGGGTAAGAAAAAGATGCGCGAATTTGGCCGCGTAAGTATCCCCCAACAGGCGTTTATCAATGCGCTGAAGATGGATGATTAGGGGATATCCATCCATAAAACACAAAAAACGGGCGTGAGTGCCCGCTTTTGTTTCCTTGCCCTAAGGCCAGAATGTGTATTTTTAGCTATCCAGCAGGCTGACTTCGGTGTCGGTCAGGATATCAACCGAGGCTTCGAGTGTTACGCCGGTATCTGCCGCTGTTGCTGGTGCAAGGACCAACAGGCTGGCGGTGCCAAGTACGACCAGACCGGATGTTACTGAGACAAAATCCACACGTATTGCGCCGGATTCTGATGTCAGGAAGCGTTTTATGCAGTGTTTAAACATATTCTCTACCCCTTTTTACTCGCTCCCTATGGCTACATGCCAAAGGTTACTAAGTTCTAAATACAAGCAGTCTGACTTCTGAAAATTTTACTTAATTGCCAGAAGTTGGCTGTTGTTAAGAAAGGTAAACGGTGGATGCGGCCAAAATATGTCAGCAATATGTTAAAGTACGCCAAGTGCAGATAATTCAGCCTGTAGTGCCCCCGGCAGCTCCTGATCCCCTTCAATATAAGGGCCAATGTCCTTTGGAGCGTCCGATTTTTGCAAATATCGCCACCCCTGAAACGCACGGCGGGCGTGTGTTTGTGTCAAAATAAGGCACGGGTTAAAGACGATTCCGCAACGGCGAATCCCGTCATCTCCGATCACCTCATCGAGTCGCAGAATTTCCTGACGTGCAAGGATAAGCCCTTTGAAAACCCAATAGAGCGAGCCACCATCCAGCAATTCATCGGCCCGGCGTGGCCACATGCGAGTTACGTGGTGGGGCGTGTAAACCTCGCCTTTGGCACGGGCTTCATCGGCGCGAATAGCCTGCCAGCGCGCCAGGTCGCTGACCTTTTCAACCCCGACACAAAGTTTTACCAAATTCAGATCACCGCGCATGCGCCCCTCCAGACATGTCCTTCATATCAGAGCGCCGCGCGATGTCACGTCTCTTGACCTATGCCCCTTCAGCGCCGTATCTTTGCACCCTGCCAATTTACCGGAGACCTTGCATATGTCTGCATTCGCCGCCCCTATCTCGCAATCCATTTGGGATATGAAGTATCGTTTCAAAACGCCCGAAGGTGTGGCGATTGACAAAACGGTTGAGGATAGCTGGCGCCGCGTCGCGCGCGCATTGGCCAGCGTTGAAGAAGCCCCCGAAGAATGGGAAGGCAAGTTTTATAAAGCCCTTGAGAATTTCAAATTCCTGCCTGCGGGGCGCATTCTGGCCGGGGCGGGAACCGAACGCTCTGTCACTCTGTTCAACTGTTTTGTTATGGGCACCATTCCCGACACCATGAGCGGGATTTTCGATGCGCTGAAAGAGGCTGCGTTAACCATGCAGCAAGGTGGCGGTATCGGTTACGATTTTTCTACCATTCGCCCACGCGGCGCGAATGTTAAAGGGGTGGGGGCAGATGCCTCGGGACCGCTGAGTTTTATGGATGTCTGGGATGCCATGTGCCGTACGATCATGTCGGCAGGCACGCGGCGCGGCGCGATGATGGCGACCATGCGCGTTGATCACCCGGATATTGAGGATTTCATAAGCGCCAAACAGGATGCCGCACGTCTTAGAATGTTCAACCTGTCGGTGCTGATCACAGATCCGTTTATGGCGGCCGTAAAAACAGACAGCCCCTGGGATCTGGTGTTTAAGGGCAAGGTTTATCACACTGTGCAGGCGCGCGATTTGTGGAACCGGATCATGCAATCCACCTATGATTTCGCTGAACCCGGTGTGATTTTTATCGACCGGATCAATCAGAAAAATAACTTAAACTACTGTGAGGATATAGCGGCGACCAATCCTTGCGTACCCAAAGATACCTGGGTGCATACCGTTGAGGGTCCAAGGCAGGTCGCAGACCTTATCGCAAGACCTTTTACGGCATTGGTTGATGGCCAACCCCATGCCAGCGGTGATCAGGGGTTCTTTGCCACGGGGCGCAAACAGGTACTGACGCTTCGCAGTGTCTGTGGTCAAAAAATGCGCCTGACGGCTGACCATTTGGTGCGCAAGGTCACATGCAATACCCGCTGGCGGCTGGAAACCGGCTGGACCAAGGCGGGTGACTTATTGCCCGGGGATGAGGTTATCCTGCACGATCACCGTGATGTGCGGTGGGGAAATGAGACCCCGGCTGAGGCTGCACGTGGTTATTTGCTGGGCCTTTTGATTGGTGATGGTGTGATCAGTGCGGATAAAACCGTCCTGTCAGTCTGGCGCAAAACGGCATGTGTAGGCGCAGATGTAGGTGTTAATGCGGTGATGGCACGGGTTGAAAACCTGTTGCGCCAGATGCCCGTCAGACGTGATTTTGCCGGATGGCAAGCGGTTAACGACAGACAAGAACACCGCATAAGCAGCGCGTCTTTGCGAAGATTGGCGCAGAATTACGGGTTGATACAGGGGTATAAAACCCTGACGCCACAGATTGAACGCGCCGGGTCGGAATTCGGGGCCGCAGTGCTGCGCGGGCTGTTTGACGCAGATGGCTCAATCCAAGGTCAGCAGGAAAAGGGTGTGTCGGTCCGACTTTCACAAAGCGACCTTGAGCTGTTGGAAACAGCCCAGCGTATGTTGGCGCGTCTTGGTATCATCAGCACGATTTACCCGGTGAAGGCGCAGCACGAACTGGTTATTGCACGGGAAAACCTGAAGATCTTTGCGGCGCGTGTCGGTTTTGAGGACTTTGAAAAGTCACAACGCCTAAAGGTTGCCTTGCAGGGATATAAACGCTCGCTAAACCGAGAGCGCTATTCGGTGCGTATCCAAAGTCTTGAACCCAGTGGATTCGAGGATGTGTTTGATGTTTCAATTCCGGGTCTCAATGCCTTTGATGCCAATGGATTCTATGTGCACAACTGCGGCGAGCAACCCTTGCCGCCTTATGGTGCGTGCCTTTTAGGGTCGATCAATCTTGCGCGGCTGGTAGATAAGCCGTTCGAAAAAGATGCCAAACTGCGCCTTGAGCAGCTTGATGATCTGGTCAGCATAGCTGTGCGCATGATGGATAATACCGTCGAGGCCAGCCGTTTCCCGCTGCCAGCCCAACAGGCCGAAGCCTTGGCCAAACGCCGCATTGGGCTGGGCGTGACCGGGCTGGCGGATGCATTGCTGATGTTGGGCCTGAAATACGGCACCAAGCAAGCCGCGCGTCAAACGGAACACTGGCTAAAGGCAATCGCACGCGCGGCCTATCTTGCTTCGGCGCATTTGGCTGGTGAAAAAGGGGCGTTCCCGCGTTACGATGCCAAAGCGTTTCTGGCAGGTGACACCATGCAGGCGATGGACGCGGATGTGCAAAAAGCCGTGGCAAAACACGGCATCCGCAACGCATTGCTGACTTCGATCGCACCCACCGGCACGATCAGCCTTTATGCCGGCAATGTTTCCAGCGGGATCGAGCCGGTTTTTGCCTATGCCTACACGCGCAAAGTGTTGCAAAAAGACGGCTCACGCACCGAGGAGCAGGTTGAAGATTACGCGGTCAAACTATGGCGAGAAAAATTCGACGATACGGCGCTGCCGGAGCATTTCACTAACGCCCAGACCCTCGCGCCCATTGATCACGTGCGCATGCAGGCAGCGGCACAAAAATGGGTGGATTCGAGCATCTCGAAAACCATTAATTGCCCCGAGGATATCAGTTTTGACGATTTCAAGGAAATATATCTGGAGGCCTGGAATTCCGGCTGCAAAGGCTGCACCACCTACCGCCCGAACGCAATCACCGGCTCAGTGCTTAGCATCAGTGAAAAGGTCGAAACCAGGCCCGAAGACGCCGCACCCGATCACGTTGGCGATGTTGTTTATCTGTCTGAACCACTGGATCGGCCCGAAAACCTGCAAGGTCAGACCTATAAAATCAAGTGGCCAGAATCCGAGCATGCGATTTATATCACCATCAACGACGTCATCATCGGTGGTCACCGCCGTCCGTTCGAGGTGTTTATAAACTCCAAAAACATGGAACATTTCGCCTGGACCGTGGGGCTAACCCGGATGATTTCGGCCGTATTCAGGCGCGGCGGTGATGTGTCCTTTGTGGTCGAAGAGCTAAAAGCCGTGTTTGACCCGCGCGGGGGTGCATGGGTTGAAGGTAAATACATCCCCTCAATCCTCGCGGCCATCGGGGGCGTGATTGAACGCCATATGATCGACACCGGATTTATTGCGGGCATCGGCATGGGCCTGAAAACCGACCCCAAAGCCGAAGAAATTGCCATAGGCGAACACCCCCGCGCGAGCGCCTGCCCAAGCTGCGGACAATATGCCATGCACATGCTCGAAGGCTGCATGACCTGCGCAGAGTGCGGGCATTCAAAATGCAGTTGAGGATTTGTTGTAGCCTTGTCATCAACATACGGTAGAACCAGCATTATGACATCAGTTGTATCCATTCAGATCGAAAAAAACCTGGCGTTTGTTAATATTGATTACCCGCCGGTAAATGCGACCTCGGTGTTGGTGCGCCAAGGGTTGATGCAGGCGGTCAAAACTGTTTCGAACAGTGCTGTGAGTACGGCAATTCTGACCTGTTCCGGTAAAACGTTCATCGCGGGTGGTGATATGTCAGAATTTGATGCCACGCCGTTAGCGCCACATCTGCCGGACGTGATAAATGCCATTGAAAACAACCCTGTGCCGTGGATTGCAGCGATGCACGGGCATGTTTTGGGCGGAGGGTTTGAGCTGGCTATGGGCTGCACTTTTCGCATTGCGGTTGCGGGCACGAAATTCGGCCTGCCCGAGGTCAATGTCGGACTGATCCCGGGCGCGGGTGGCACGCAAAGGTTGCCGCGCCTGATTGGCAGCAAGGCTGCGATTGATCTTTGTTGCACAGGTGCGCCGATCACCGCTGAGGCCTTGCATGCGTTTGGCGGGATTGACCATATCACGCATGATAATCTGTCCGATGCAGCGATCACTTTTGCCCAGACAATTACGGCACGCCCCATGGCAGTGAGCCAGCGCAACGTGGCGCGTCTTTCGGCAGAATTTATCAAGCGCAAAGCGGTTGAAATCAAGGCGCGCGCCAAGGGGCAGACCGCACCACTTGATAACCTCAAGGCCGTTGCCTGGGCCGGTGAAACCGATTTTACCACCGGGTTGGCGCGTGAACGGGCGTTGCATATGGGCCTGCGGGCCTCAGCGCAATCGCGCGCCCTGCGCCATGCATTTTTCGCTGAACGTGCTGTGGCAAAACCTGCCGTTATAAAGGGCATTACACCGCGTGAAATTTCACATATTGCCATTGTTGGGGGTGGTTTGATGGGGGCAGGGATTGCGGCGGCATGTTTGGCGGGCGGGTTTACGGTCACGATGATTGAGCAGGATCAGGATGCGGCAAAATCTGGTGTAGGACGTGTGAAAACGCTTATCGACGGGGCGCTGCAACGGGGTAAAATCTCGGGTGATAAACATGTGGCGCAACTGGCCCGTTTTACGGCCAGCGATTGTTACGACGCTGCAAGTACGGCCGATCTGGCGATTGAGGCGGTTTTTGAGGATCTCGCGGTTAAACGCGACGTTTTTAAATCTCTTGCAAAGGTGATGTCGAAAAATGCGGTTTTGGCGACAAATACCTCCTATCTGGACCCGCAGGAAATATTTGAAGGCACGCCGAATTTATCCCGCTGCGTTGGGCTGCATTTTTTCTCACCGGCGCATATTATGAAATTGCTGGAGATTGTAAAAACCCCCGATACTGCCCCAGAGGTTTTGGCAACTGGTTTTGTCTTTGGCAAAAAACTACGTAAAATCGGGGTGTTAGCTGGGATTTGTGACGGCTTTATCGGCAACCGGATGCTTTCAGCCTATCGACGTCAGGCGGATTATCTGTTGGCGGACGGTTGTCTGCCCTATGAAATTGACGCTGCAATGCGGGCCTTTGGCATGCCGATGGGGCCTTACGAATTGCAGGATCTGACGGGGCTGCAAATTGCCTGGGCAAACCGGAAACGACAAGCCAAGGCGCGCAATCCCGCAGAACGTTATGTCCCGATTGGCGATCAATTATGCGAGATGGGCCGCCTTGGGCAACGCAGCGATATGGGCTGGTATTCCTATACCAAGGGCAGTCGAAAACCAATGCGCGACCCTGAAGTTGAAGCCCTGATTAACGCGATCACACCGCGGCAAAAATTCACCCGGGACGAGATAACAAATCGCATGCTCGCAGCCCTGATCAATGAGGGCGCGCTGATTGTTGAGCAAGGCATTGCAGAGCGCTCGCTTGATGTCGATATGGTGCAAATCCACGGCTATGGCTTTCCCCGTTGGCGCGGTGGACCGATGCAATATGCCCGCGAAACCGGCGTTGATAAGATCGCGCAATGGATGGGTGAAATTTCAGAACAAAGCTCTGGGTCATGGGAAATATCCAGGTATTTAACGTGAAAATATCGCGCTAAATCTGCCGCGTACAGCAAAAAGCCGATGTGACATAGGGAAATGAAACCGCTTTTTGCCCGACGAGTGCGGGTGTTGAACTAATCAAATCCTGCACGGCATTTCCCACAGATTTTTGGTCCGGCATTGGCAATGATCTGATGAAACTGACCGACATAATCCGCGCACCGATCACCTGCGATGCGGGGCCAGTGTGGCTGTGTGGGAACTGTGTTTCGCTCAATTTATTAAACAACGGCGAGGGGAAAACTTTACGCCAGTCTTGGGTGTGATACCGCGGCGTGCCAGTTTCATAAGGGGCTATAATCTGGCTAAGCTTGGCGACCCAATCGACGGTTTCATCGCGCACATTCCACACCAACCCCAGCTTTCCGCCCGGCTTTAGCACACGGTGGATTTCTGCCAGCGCCTTATCACTGGCAAACCAGTGGAACGCCTGCGCGCAGATCACCGCATCAACGGATTGATCCGCCAGCGGAACATCTGTGGCCGATCCCGCAAGCACCGAAATATCAGGGAAATTCTGCTGGCAAGTCCCGCGCATCCCCTCAACGGGTTCTACGGCGATGATTTTGGCGCCCGAGGTCTGCAATAGCGGGATGAATTTTCCGGTGCCGGCCCCAAGATCAAGCACGATTTTCTTGGCATCAAGGCCCATTTTGGCGACTAACCAACCTTCAATCCCTTCGGGATAACCCGGCCTGCCAGCAACATAAACATCCGCTTTTGCGTACCCGTCAGTGGCTGATTTATGAACCATATTTGCCCCCCGTTAATCTTCGTTAACCCACTCAATATTCGCGCCGATAGATTTGAGTTTTTCTATAAAATCAGGGTGTGCGCGGCGAATTGGTGCGGCGTTCAGGATATTTGAGCGCCCCTCGATTTGCAAAGCCGCAATCACCAGCCCCAGCACCACACGAATGATGTAGGGGGCCTCGACCGTGGCCGGGCGCAGTTGTTTATTGCGGGTCAAAACCAGCCGGTGAGGGTCTGACAAATGGGCGCGCGCACCGAATTTCAGCAGCTCGGACGACCAAAATAGCGCGCCCTCATAAACCTTGTTCCAAAACAAAAGCTCGCCCTTGGCCTGAATGGATGCGCCGATAATTTGCGGTAGAATGTCGGCGGGGAAATAGGGCCACGGCGCGGCCTCGACCTTGGTCAGAATTTCCGGCGTGAAACCTTCCGCAATCTCAAAGGAGCTGGGGCCGGTCAGGATGCCGCCATCAACGATTTTCATGTTCAAACCGACCTTTTGGAACTGGCGAATAATCAAGGTCATCTCATCAACAATATGGGTTTTAACCAGCAAAACACCGCCCGTCGCGGCCCCGATAGCGGCATAGGTCGCGGCTTCATGGTGGTCATCTGGTACGCGAAAGTCGAGGCCGGTTAGGCGATCCACCCCCTCGACCTCAAGAATAGAGGTGCCAAGCCCGGTGATTTTCGCACCCATTTCCATCAGAAACTTGCAGAAATATTTCACATGCGGCTCGCTGGCGGCGTTGGTAAGGCGCGAGGTTCCTTTGGTTAACGCCGCCATCATTAAAAACGTCTCGGTGGCTGTAACTGATTGATAATCCATCCAAATATTGGCAGGGACACAGGTTTTCGGTTTTTCGATCAGACAGCTTGTGCCGTTATAAGTGACGGCGCAGCCAAATTCTGCCAGAATGCTTAGATGCGGGTCGATCTCGCGCACGCCCAGCGCACAGCCCTTAGCATCCTGATCAAAGGCAAACCGCCCGGTCAGGTGCAAAAGCGGGGCGATCAGCAACACAGCCGAGCGGATGCCGGTCGGAATTTCCGCCTTGTTTTCAGCGCGATAAGGCCCGTGGGTAATGCGAATGGTCGAGGCAGCAGCGTCCTCCAACACTTCGGCGCCCATGTCGCGGAAAAACTGCCCGATTTTCAATCCGTCCGTGATGGCCGGCATATTGGAAAGCTGCACGGTTTCATCCGTCAAAAGACTCGCGCAAATCATCGGTAACACGGCATTTTTATTGCCGGAAACACTGATCTCACCCGACAGGGGAACCCCCCCATAAACCACCAGTTTTGACATGTTTTTCCTTTTATTCCTGCGGGATGACCCTTAGCCCCAGCTCGCGCAGTTGGTCATTCGTGGCGTCTGAGGGGGCTTCCATCATCAAATCTTCGGCGCGTTGGTTCATGGGGAACATGATGACCTCGCGGATGTTTTCCTCATCCGCCAGCAGCATCACGATCCGGTCGATACCGGCTGCGCAACCACCGTGAGGGGGCGCGCCGTATTTGAATGCTTTAACCATGCCACCGAACCGTTTTTCGACCTCGGCCTTGTCATATCCGGCAATGCCAAACGCCTTATACATAACGTCAAGCTTATGATTTCGGATCGCGCCCGAGATCAGTTCATAACCGTTACAGGCCAGATCATACTGGTATCCCAACACCTTGAGCGGGTCACCATTCAGCGCGTCCATCCCGCCTTGGGGCATCGAAAACGGGTTGTGTTCAAAATCAATTTTGCCGCTTTCCTCGTCCTTTTCAAAGATCGGAAAATCGACGATCCAGCAGAATTCAAAGCGGTTTTCGTCTGTCAGGCCAAGTTCCTTGCCGATGATATTGCGCGCGCGCCCCGCCACCCCTTCAAAGCTTTTGGGCTTGCCACCAAGGAAAAACGCCGCATCGCCAACCTTCAAGCCGAGCTGCTGGCGGATAGCTTCGGTGCGCTCTGGCCCGATGTTTTTGGCCAAGGGGCCAGCGGCTTCTATATTCGCAGGGCCGAATTCCGACGAAATTTGCTCCTTTACCTGCACCTTTCCGAGCGGGTCTTCGGAGCGATACCTAGCCATCAATTTATCCAAACGATCCCACTGCTCTGGTTTTGTCTCAATTAGTCCACGCGTAACGAGTTCATTATCGTCCATTTCCCCTTTAAGCCAAATTCCGATTTTTATCCAAAGTTGATCGGAATAGTGCTGCCCCGCTACGCTTCGCCAGAAAATATACCCCATCCCCGGCAGCCCCTCTTGTTGGGCGAATTTGTTCATGCGGTCGCAGAATTTACGCGACCCGCCTTTGGGGGCCGGAATGGCGCGAATTTCGGTGCCGTCTTGTTCCAAAATGCTTGCGAAAATCTGAAAGCCCGAGCCTGCGAAATGCTCGCTCACGATCTGCATCTTGATCGGGTTGCGCAGGTCGGGTTTGTCGGAACCATACCATAACGCCGCGTCCTTATACGAAATCTGCGGGATGTCGTGGTTTACCGTTTTGTTGGTGAATTCGGCAAACGCGCCGGTGATTACAGGTTCAATCGTGTCAAAAACATCCTGTTGGGTAACGAACGACATTTCCATATCAAGTTGGTAAAAATCGGTTGGAGAGCGATCGGCGCGGGGATCCTCATCCCTGAAACATGGCGCGATTTGGAAATATTTATCGAACCCCGCGACCATCATCATCTGTTTGAATTGCTGGGGTGCCTGGGGCAGCGCATAGAATTTGCCGGGATGCTGGCGCGAGGGCACCAGAAAATCGCGCGCACCTTCGGGCGAGCTGGCCGTGATAATCGGCGTTTGAAATTCGTTAAACCCTTTGTCCATCATGCGCCGACGCAAAGACGCCACCACGTTTGAGCGCAGCATCATACGGTTGTGCAGCCCCTCGCGGCGCAGGTCTAAAAAGCGGTATTTCAGGCGGGTTTCTTCGGGGAAATCAGGCTCGCCGAACACTTGAAGAGGCAACTCGTCAGAGGCACCCAAAACCTCCATGTCGCGAATGAAAATCTCAACCTCGCCGGTGGGGATATTGGCGTTCACCAGTTCGGGATCACGCGCCTTGACCTCACCGTCAATGCGGATCACCCATTCCGAGCGCACGTTTTCCAGAGCATGAAAAACCGGACTGTCCTCATCTGCCAGAACCTGCGTAATACCGTAGTGATCCCGCAGATCGATGAACAAAACTCCGCCGTGATCGCGCACGCGGTGCACCCAGCCCGACAGGCGGACGCTATCGCCAACATTGGCAGCCGTCAGTTCGTTACATTTATGAGAGCGAAAAGCATGCATGTGAATGGCCTTTGAAAACGGGTAATTGATCGAAGTTGGATACACAGGTTTAGGGGGTAAATGTCAAGGGTTTCTGCGGGTGGCGTGGATTTTACCCTCGTAGTTCGGCCTCATGCAGAATTTCCTCGGCCAGCATGGAATCAACGATCAGGATATTAACAAACCCGCCCAGAACCGCGGCGAGCACGGCTTTGGCCTTGGTTTTTCCAGATGCAATTCCGATAGAGGAATTAACATTGCGCAACTGCTCAATTTTAATGGAAATGATCCGTTCATGCAATTCGGTATCAATGATCCCTCCGTCAGCATCAATAAAATATGAGAAAACATCACCAACGGCCCCGGTCTTTGTCATGGAATCGATGGTGGGTTCCGTCAAATACCCACTGGTTAACAAGGTCGATGAACGGCTTGGAACCAGCGAACCAATGCCCACGATTGTCAGATTAAGATCATCGAAATGCGCAAATGTTGAGGCAATTGCGCTTTGTTTAACGAAAACATCCCGCACATCTTTGCTGTCAACAATCGCCGGGGCATGCAGCAAAACCGGGTCAACGCCAAGCTTTTGCGCCAAACTGCGCGTTACATCCTGACAGTCAAATATTGAGGACAGATGTTTGTTGCCCCCGGTCACCTGCACGACAGTCACATTTTTTGTTTCTTGCGGCGAAAATTTTTCCACCAGACCGTGCGTTGTGCTGCCCCAGCCAATGCCAACGGTATCGCCGTCAGAAATGCGTTCAGCTACAAAATTCGCACCTGCTATGCAGACTGCGTTTTTGATGGCGTCTGTATCCGGCTCCTTGCTCACATCAACAACCACAGAGGTTTTGAGGTTAAGCTTTTGTTCCAGTTGTTGTGCAAGATGCACGCCTTTAACCAAAACCGCCTGTATCTCAATTTTTACGATACCCGTGTCTACGGATTCCTTGATCAAACGCCCGACTTTATGGCGCGAGAACCCCAGCCGCATGCCTATTTCGGCCATGGTAAGTTGTTCGAAATAGTAATAATGGCCAACTTTGGCCAGTAATTCCGGTGAGTAAGACATGCCGCGCTAACCTTCAATCCATTGGTGTTGAAATATCGAACAGATCATGATTTTATGCCTTCCAATTTAACAAAATACCACCTGAGTATAGCCAAATTGCTGCTATCCGACATAAATTGCGTTATCCGTTTAGCGCATGTCCAACGCACTCGCCAGTGCTGCCGCAAAATAAATAGACATCAGCGGCATCAAAGCCAACATTAATCATATCGCCTTCAGAAATATCAGCGCCACGGCTGATTTTCCCCTGAAATGCTTGTTCCGCGGTTTCAAAATGTACAATTGTTTCGCTGCCCAATGCCTCGCATAAATCAACTGTTGATTGCCAGTTAACTGTGCTGGATTTGGCCTGTTTCCCAATTCTAAGACTTTCCGGGCGAATCCCTATTTCAATGTTATCCAGGTTTTCCACGGCGCTTTTATACGCTGGCGGGATTTTCAATGTGCAGCCGTTTTCCAGCAAAAGCTTTCCTTTTGCAGCGGGTTCTGCCTTTAGAAAATTCATTTGTGGTGTGCCCAGAAAACTGGCAACAAACTTGTTGGTTGGCCTTGAATACAGTTCATCCGGTGTGCCGAATTGCAGAATTTCCCCATCCTTCATTATTGCGATTTTATCGGCCAGCGTCATGGCCTCAACCTGATCATGGGTGACGTAAATTGTCGTTGTCTGCAAACGTCGCTGGAGATTTTTTATCTCAACGCGCATCTGATTGCGCAGCTTTGCGTCCAGATTGCTTAAGGGTTCATCCATCAGAAAAACCGAAGGGCGCCGGACGATTGCGCGCCCCATTGCCACCCGTTGCCGCTGTCCGCCCGACAGTTGTTTTGGTTTACGGTCCAGCAAATGCTCAAGCCCAAGAATGGCAGCGACCTCGTCAACGGCTGCCTTTCTCTCAGCTTTTGAATTTCCCCGGACTTTCATGCCAAAAGAGATATTTTCAGCAACGCTCATATGTGGATAAATGGCATAGTTTTGAAACACCATCGCGATGTCCCGATGTTTTGGTGAGACATCGTTAACGCGCGTATCGCCAATGAAAAGATCGCCGCTGGAGATATCTTCAAGGCCTGATATCAACCTTAGCAGGGTCGTTTTCCCGCAGCCTGACGGACCGACAAAAACAATGAACTCGCCCATGTTGATATCCAGATCAATATCATTGAGCACCTGAATATCACCGAAACTTTTGTTTATTTTTTTACATTTTATAGAAGACATTACCGTGTCCTTGGTTGGGTTGTCGCGCCGTGTGCACGAGGTTTTATTGGCTGTCGCATCATGAAGCCAGCGGGGTAGCGGCGCCAAAATCATCGATGAAACGCGTGTGGGTGAGCAGGCCATTATCTGGCGACCAGGTATGCAGGAAATAGCCGCAGGGCTCATGAATAGTGGCAAGTGGGATGCCCTCAGCCAGATTGCAATCAAATTGATACGCCGTGCTTGGACAGGTTATCAAAACGGAACCCCCGAATTTTTTGATCATGGTGCGGTGAACATGTCCGCATAATATTGCCGCAACCTGCGCATGCTTGCCTATCACATCTTCCAGTGCACGCGCCTCAGAAAATGGATATTTATCCAGGCCATGGATGCCCGTGTTCATCGGTGGGTGGTGCATGAATATCAGCGTGGGGCGCGTGGGCTGTGCGCTTAACTGGTCATCCAGCCAATGCCGTTGAGCAGCAGAAACCCGGCCATGGATTTCCCCCGCAACAGCGCTGTTTATCCCGATCAGCCGTAACGGAAAATCGTCGATGACATAATCAAAAGAACCATCTGATCCGGCAAAAACCGTTTTCAAATTATCCGAATTGTCGTGGTTCCCCGGAATGGCGACAAATGGAATGCGCAAAACATCAAGGCATTTTTTGACCAGCGTATATTCTTCGGGGTTGCCAGTATCGGCCAGATCACCTGTGAATAGCACAATATCTGGCCGCGGGGTCATCGTGTTCAGTTGCTGTATTGCAGTTTTCAAATTCGACACACGCAGCGCCGCTTTTCGATCCATGGACTGATCTACAAAGATGTGTAAATCGGTCAGTTGTGCGATGATCATTGGATATACGTCCCGAGTTACCTAATGCCCACAGTCATTACCATATATGGTGAAATCTGGCCCCGTGGAATACGCCCGGGGCCAGAATATTACTTTATCGTGCGATACTATTGCAAAGTATCGACGTAGGGTTGCAGGATTTCCTCGGCTTTTGCCTGCGCATCCGCCAGCCCCTCTTCAACCGTCTTTTGCCCAGCTATGACTTGTTGCAATTCGTCCTCCAGGGCTGTGCGCACGGCAATGGTTTTATAGGTTGCAAGCCATGGCTGCGCGTAAGGTAATTGTTGCACAGCCGTGCTGGCATCCGGGTTTTCAGCCAGAAATTCCTGCATCTCTTCGATCTCATAGGAGCTTTGGCGAGGGGCGAAATACCCTGTCGCGCGGCTCCAGAAACCTAGCTGGGGCGCATCGGTCAGCCATTTGGCAAAGGTCCAGGCGGCTGCCAGTTTTTCCGGCTCCTGGCCTTTGAAAATCACAACAGACCCACCACCAATCGGCACAGCATTACGCACATTCCCGGGGACAAAACCAACCTGATAATCAAAAGGTGCATTATCACGCACAAACCCCATCGCGCCGGTGCTTAGAATCATCATCGAAGCTTTACCGGAAATAAAGAAGGTACTGACTTGTTTGCTGTCTGTAATGCTTTGCGGCATGACGTTATGCTCATAAGCCAGAGCGCGGTAAAACGTCAAAGCGTCCGTGGTTTCTGCGGAATCAAAGTAGACCTCTGCACCCGTATCCGCGTTAAAGAAATCCCCGCCGTTTGCCATAACAAACGCTTGAAAAACCCAACTGAGGTAAGAGCTGCTTTGTGGCAGAACGATGCCATAGCGGGTGACTTCATCGCCATCACGCTGTGTCAGCTTTTGCGCTGCATCCAGCAGTTCATCCCAGGTGCTTGGCGGGTTTTCAGGATCAAGCCCAACCTCGCGGAAATGTTCAGCATTGATATAAAGAAGCGGTGTGGAGTTTTGGAACGGAATTGCATATAGCGTGTCATTTACAATGGCGTTTTTATGCAGGGCTGGCCAAAAATCGCTTAGAAACGTATCGCGATCCTGATTTTCCGCCTCAAGCAATCCCTCAATCGATACGATCTGCTCATCAAGCACCAGCTCCAGCGTCAGATTGGCGGACATCAGGGCGAGTGCCGGGGGCGCGCCGGCAGCAATGGCCGCCTGCGCTTTGGTTTTTGTTTGGGTGTAATTGCCGGTATAGGCCGCAACCACTTCGATTTCATCTTGCGATTCATTGAATTGCGAAACCAGTTCCTGCATGTTTCTGGCAACCGGGCCTTGCACGCCTGCCGGAAAGTAAAAATCGATTTTGGTCTGAGCTTCAGCGCCAGAAACCACCCCCAGAAGGCCCATCGCGAGCGCGGTAGCAATCATAGGTTTTTTAAGTATATTTTTCATTATCGTCTCCCTTGTTGTAGTTACGCAATTTTTGGTATTTCTTGCAGCATTTACTTGATCCCCGATGAAACAAAACTGTTTACGAATTGCCGTTGGAAGGCCACAAACACGATTAATAGCGGAGCAGAAACCAGAACTGTTCCCGCCGCAATCAACCCCCATTCCGAGGCCCCCTCGGCCCCTAACGTAAAGCTGGCCAACCCAACCGTAAGGACTTGTTTTTCCGGTGAGGTGATCACCATCAGCGGCCATAAAAACTCGTTCCAGTGAAACACGACGCTGACGATGGCAAAGGCAACGAGCGTTGGGCGGGACAGGGGCAGCAAAACGTACCAGATCAACTGGTACCAACTGCACCCGTCAATGATCGCGGCATCTTCAAAGTCTTTTGGAATGGATTTAAAGCTTTGGCGCATCAGGAAAACGCCGAAAGCCGATGCAAAATAGGGGGCCATAACACCCAAAAGACTGTCGTTGAGGTGTAACATCACCAAGGTTGACAGGTTGGGCACGATCAATATCGGCGGCACCAGCATCAACTGGATCAGAAAGGCGTAAAAGATTGTGTTTTTGAACGGAAATTCAAGACGCGCAAAGGCATATCCTGCCAGCATGATGGTCACCATCTGCACCAGTAATATCCCGGCAGCCATCAAAAATGTGTTGAAATAATAGAGGGCAAAATTGGCGCTTTTAAAGGCCAGGGCGAAATTATCGAGCGTTGGACTAAAGTCCGGCCAGATTGAGGCCATTCTTAAGCCGCCAAACCCCTCGGGGCGAATGGAGGCCACGAACATCCACAAAAAAGGTGCCGCCCACAGAAACGCCACCACGCATAAAAGTGTCATCGCAAGCATGCTGAAAATATGGGGTTTACGATTCATAATGCGTCCCCCGTTCCAGAATGCGGATGTTAAAGATCGAAACGCTTAGCAGTAAAACCAGACTGATAACGGTCGCTGCCGCAGCGGTTGCGGTATTGTTGAACTCATGAGCATTCTGGAAAATATAATAGAGCAGCAGATTGGTTGAATTCGCGGGGCCACCCTCGGTTAAAACGATCAGATGATCGACCTGGGTGATGGAAAATATAAACGCGATAACCAGCACAAAAGATGTGGTCGGTTTAAGGAGCGGCAGAATGACGTACCGCAGCCGCTGCCACGGGCTTGCGCCTTCAAGAAGGGCCGCTTCCAGTGAATCCTCAGGGATGCCTTGCAACCCGGCCAGAAAAAACAGCATGAAATACCCGGCATTTTTCCAAACCGTAAGAACCATTAACGCATAAAGCGCGATATCCGGATCGCCCAGCCAGTTAACGGATCTTGCCCCCAGTTTAGCCAGATAAAAGTCCAACAGCCCGATGGAGGGTAAAAAGATGAATATCCAAAGCCCGGCCGCAGCAACAAGTGGAATGAGAGTGGGGAAAAACAGGATCGATCTGACGATAGAATTGAAACGGCTGGAACTGCGCAGCAGCAGGGCAAACAACAGCGCTAGAATAATCGAAGGAACAATCGTGCCCACAGCATAAATGATATTGTTGACGAAGGTTTTTATGAAAACATCATCCTGCGCCAGCTTCCAGTAATTTTCCAACCCGACGAATTCAGGCGCTTTGCCCAACCCGCCGTTAGAGAAAAGCGAATCCCATACCACGCTAACCATCGGGAAATATGTGAACATCCCCAAAAACAGAATCGAAGGCGCCAGCATTAAGAATGCCAATTTCCAGTTCGGAAATGCGGACCTTTGTTTTGAAGGGCTTTTGGATGCCATCACATGGTCTTTTCTACGTTGCTTGGTGGTAATTCCTGCTGCATCCACTGGGTTAGTTTTGCGAAAAACCGACTGCGGGCTTCTCGAACATCCCTTGGGAGCGCGGCAATCAAACCTTGTTTAAATTCAGCCAGATTATCAACAGCCGCGTATTCTTCTATTGCGGTGGCTGCAATGTGGGTATGGCCAACACCCTTCCAATCTATATTGACCGGAAATCCATATATCTGCAACGCATCAGGCCAGGTTGCATCCAGATGCAGCCAATCGCCATCAATTTGGGCGCGGACATAATGATGATAGTCCACCATCTCGCCCTTACGGATCATCTCTGCCAGATCGGGCGGGAATGAAGAATGCTGTGGAAGCCCTTTATTGAAATGGCAGTAGATTGTCACAACTTCAGCGGTAAAACCGGCTGTGATCAGCAGGTCGCGCAACAATATATGCTTACCCGAACATGAACCGAGATGGTTTTTCAACACAGCATCGGGGCTGCGCTCACCGGTGACTCCATAGGGAATATTGCGAACAGCGTGAAAGATCGACACATAAAGCGGCATCTCTGCTGTTGCTAAGCCCTTGATAAAAGTCGTATAATTATCAGAATTCATTTCCTGACCCTTTAGCCTGCGCTGATTGAAATCTCTACCGGGGATAGGGTAATAGTAATGTTACATATGAGCGAATATTGCTCATATGGTGCAACATGTATTTTGATGAGTCAAGTTAATCCGCAAGTTAAGTGCCATCGGTGATTGATCTGTGGCTGGGCGGTGTGCTGCTAACCGTAGATTTGTATCGCTTGACTATTCGCACAAAGCGCAGGCTAATGGGTTCTTAAGACTCAATAATAAAAAACCAACGGAGGAATATTATGAACGCCATTCGTTCAGCAATCTTTGGCACAGCCGTGGCGCTGGCTGCCGGAGTTACATTCGTTCCCGTCTTGGCTGAGACACCGGCAAATATGCTGGTCATTGCCAACCGGATTGATGATATTACCACGCTCGACCCGGCCCAAAGTTTTGAGTTCGCCGGTTCAGACGTCAGCCGAAATATATATAGTAAACTGGTCAATTTCGACCCGACCAACCTCGATGCAGGCTATGGTCCTGATCTTGCTGTAAGCTGGACTGTGTCGGAAGATGGGAAATCCATCACTTTCACCATGCGCGAGGGCGCGCAGTTTGCCTCGGGCAACCCTGTCACCGCTGCTGATGCTGAATACAGCCTGCGCCGGGTAATCATTCTGAATAAAACCCCGTCGTTTATTCTGTCTCAATTTGGTTTTACCCCCGAAAACGTGGCCGAAACCATTGTGGCAGACGGCAACACCCTGACGATCACCACAGATCAACGTTATGCAACATCCTTTGTACTAAACTGTCTGACCTCGACCGTTGGCGGCATCGTGGATAGCAAAACCGTGATGGAGCACGAGGTTGACGGCGACATGGGTAACGAGTGGCTGCGCACCAATACTGCGGGTTCGGGCGCCTACACTCTTGGCAGCTGGAAGCCGAATGAATCTGTAACGCTGATTGCCAACCCCAACTGGTATGGTGGCGAAGTTGCAATGCAGCGCGTTGTTGTGCGTCACGTGCAAGAAAGCGCCACACAGCGCCTGATGTTGGAGCGCGGTGACATTGACGTGGCCCGCAATCTTTCCCCCGAGGACATAACAGGCGTGATGCAAGCCGATGGTGTCGCGGTTGATTCCGAACTTCGCGGGCGTTTGATGTATATCTCGCTTAATCAGAAAAATGAGGTTCTGGCCAATCCGCTAGTGGCTGAGGCGCTGAAATATCTGATCGATTACGAGGGGATGCAAGATAGCTTCCTTAAGGGTCAATACACCATTCATCAGGGTTTCTTGCCGGCGACATATCTGGGGGCGATTGATGATCAGCCCTATTCGCTGGATATTGACAAAGCCAAAGCACTGCTGGCCGAGGCCGGGCATGGTGATGGTTTTGAGGTCGGGATAGTGGTGCGCGAAGCACAGGAACGTATCGACATCGCACAAAGCCTGCAAAATACCTTTGGCAAGGCGGGGATCACGGTAAATATTACCGTAGGCACCGCCAAACAGATCCTTGGTGAATATCGTGCGCGTACCCATGATATCTATCTGGGCGCATGGGGACCGGATTATCCTGATCCAAACACCAATGCAGGCACGTTCGCCTTTAACCCCGATAACTCGGACGAGGCGGGCGCAACTGGGCTGCTGGCATGGCGCAATTCCTGGCACATTCCTGAAATGTCCGAGGCAACGCTGGCAGCTGTGGTCGAGAACGATCGCGACACCCGGGCGACCATGTACCAGGAGCTGCAACGCGAACATATGCGCACCTCGCCATTCGCGGTGATGTTCCAGAAAATTGAGCAAACCGGGCGTGCTGACAATGTTGAAGGCCTCAGCCTTGGCGGCGCAATTACCGCAGTATCGTACTGGAATGTGACCAAATAAATGGCGCATAGTGAAATGGTATCCAAGGGGCGGCGCAGGTCGCCCCTTTTTGGGATGTTAATCAAGGCAGGTAAAACGCTGGTGGCGATTGCCGTTACTATGCTCGGCCTTTTATTCATGACCTTTATTATCGGGCGGGTGATGCCGGTTGATCCGGTGCTTTCCATCGTTGGCGAACGCGCCTCACAGGAAATATACGACCGCGAGTTTTTGAAACTCGGCCTGGACAAGCCCCTGATTGTCCAATTTTTATATTACTTAAACGACGTGCTGCACGGAGATTTTGGTATCAGCCTGCGCACCGGGTTTCCGGTCTGGGGCGATATCAAACGTGTGTTCCCCGCCACGATGGAGCTGGCGACCCTTGGTACAATAATGGGCGTGTTTATCGGGGTGCCGCTGGGTGTTTTAGCGGCTGTTAAACGCGGCACATGGATCGACCAGATCGCGCGCGTCGTGGCGCTGATCGGTTATTCGATGCCGGTGTTCTGGATCGGGCTGATCGGGCTTTTGGTGCTGTATGGCTGGCTCGGTTGGATCGATGGGCCGGGGCGGCTCGATGTGTTCAATGAGGACATAATTCCAACCGTGACAGGTATGATCCTGATCGACAGCGCGCTGGCACGTAATTGGGTGATTTTCAAGGATGCACTTTCCCATATCATCTTACCCGCTACGTTGCTTGGGTATTATTCGCTGGCCTATATCAGCCGGATGACACGATCATTCATGCTCGAACAGCTTAGCTCGGAATATATCGTGACCGCGCGGGTCAAGGGCATGTCGGAAACCGCGGTGATCTGGAAACATGCTTTTGGCAATATCAAAGTGCAGCTTATCACGGTGATCGCGCTGTCTTATGCAGGGCTGCTGGAAGGGTCTGTGCTGACCGAGATCATATTCTCGTGGCCGGGTATTGGGTCGTATATTACCACGTCGTTGCTGTCCGCAGATATGAACGCGGTGATGGGCGGCACAGTGGTGGTTGGCCTGGTGTTTGTACTGCTAAATATATTTGCCGATCTTTTGTACAAATTCTTTGATCCGAGGGCAAAATGAGCATGGAGAAACAGGGCCTGCGTGCGTGGTTACTGAGCGATACGCCAACCTCGCGCCGGCATGCGCGTATGGCGGCGCTCTATCAGGGGTGGTTGTCGCTGAAATCCAATCATATGGCGATGTTTGGCCTTGGCATTCTGGCGTTTCTGGTGGGCGTTGCGACGTTTGCGCCCCTGCTGGCCCCGGCAGATCCGTTTATTCAGGATCTGGCTTTGCGCCTGACACCCCCCATTTGGATTGATACCCGCCCCGAAGGGATCGAGGGGTATATTTTAGGTTCGGACAGTCTGGGGCGAGATATCCTCAGCCGGCTTTTATATGGCTCACGTATCACGCTTTATATCGTCACCTTGGTGGCCATCATTGCCCCTATCGCCGGACTGTTTGTCGGCACGGTTGCAGGCTATACTGGCGGCTGGGTCGATGTTATTTTGATGCGCATCACCGATATTTTCCTAGCCTTTCCACGGCTTGTGCTGGCGCTGGCCTTTGTTGCGGCGCTCGGGGCAGGTATTGAAAACGCGGTGCTGGCGATATCGCTGACCGCATGGCCACCCTATGCGCGCATTGCCCGGGCCGAGACCCTGACTATCCGCAATTCCGATTATATCCACGCGATCAAACTGCAGGGTGCCGGAGCGTTGCGCATTATCACCAAACACATCTGGCCGCTATGTATTTCATCGCTCGTGGTGCGGGTGACGCTGGATATGGCAGGCATCATTCTGGCCGCTGCCGGGCTTGGCTTTCTTGGCCTTGGCGCCCAACCTCCCAGCCCGGAATGGGGTGCGATGATTTCTGAGGGGCGCAAGTTTATCCTTGATCACTGGTGGGTCGCGACCATGCCGGGGCTGGCGATTTTTACTGTTTCACTGGCGTTCAACCTGCTGGGCGACGGTATGCGCGATGTGCTTGATCCCAAGGAGGGAAAATCATGAGCAACCTTCTGAATGTTGAAAACCTCTGGGTTAAATTCCCCACCCGCAACGGCATTTTTGACGCGGTGCGCGGGGTTAGTTTTTCACTGGGGCGCGAACGGTTGGGGATCGTCGGTGAAAGCGGCTCGGGTAAATCCATGACCGGGCGTGCGATTTTGCGCCTGATCCGCCCGCCGGGCATGGTCAGCGCGGATCGGCTGGACCTTGAAGGGCAACCACTGTTAACCCGCACAGAAAAGCAAATGCGCGATGTGCGTGGGCAGCAGATATCAATGATCATGCAAGACCCGAAGTTTTCGCTCAACCCGGTGATGCGGGTCGGCGCACAGATATCCGAGGCCTACCGGCTGCACAATAATGTCTCCAAATCCGCTGCCAGGGCCAAAACTCTGGAGATGCTGGAGGCCGTCGCCATTCGTGACCCGGCGCGCGTTTACAACATGTATCCCCATGAGGTTTCGGGCGGTATGGGCCAGCGGATCATGATCGCCATGATGCTGATCCCCAACCCCAAAATCATGATTGCCGATGAGCCGACTTCGGCGCTGGATGTTTCCGTTCAGATGCAAGTTCTTGAAATTATGGATAAATTGGTGGTGGAGCGTGGTATGGGTTTGATTTTTATCAGCCATGATCTCAATTTGGTTTCCAGCTTTTGTGACCGGGTGCTGATCATGTATGCTGGCCGCGTGGTGGAAACCCTGAAGGCCGACCAGCTACACAACGCCCAGCACCCCTATACGCAGGGATTGCTGAATTCCCTGCCACGCCTTGATGCGCCGGTTGACCGGCTAAGAGTGCTGAAACGTGATCCGGCATGGGCCAAGGAGGCGAGCGTAACAGCATGAGTGAAATAGCAATAAACGCCCTCAACGTCTGGTTCGGCGAGCATGAAGACCGTGTTGATGCTGTCAAAAATGCCAGCCTGTCTGTGCCCAAAGGCGGTAGTTTCGGGCTGGTTGGTGAAAGCGGCTCGGGTAAATCCACGATATTGCGTGCAATCATGGGGCTGGCGCCCACGTGGTCTGGCAAGATGGAGGTCATCGATACCACGCTTGGCCCTGACCGCAGCCGGGATTTTTACCGACGTGTACAGATGGTATTTCAGGACCCATATGCATCCCTGCATCCCCGCCATTCGGTCGATCAGGTGCTTAGCGAAACACTGTCGTTACATGGCTTTTCGGGGGTGGATAAACGCATCGCAAAGCTGCTGGATGACGTGGGTCTTGGCCCGGCATTTCGGTTTCGTTATCCCCACCAACTGTCGGGCGGGCAACGTCAAAGGGTGGCGATTGCCCGGGCGCTGGCCTCTGAACCACAGGTGTTGTTACTGGATGAGCCAACCTCGGCGCTGGACGTTTCCGTGCAGGCTGAAATCCTTAACCTGCTGACCGATCTGCGCAAGGAACGCCAACTTACCTATCTGATGGTCAGCCATGACCTAGCGGTCGTTGGCCACATATGCACCGAAATCGCGGTGATGCAATTGGGGGAAATTGTCGAAACTCTCAGCGTTGAGGACATGCGCGAAATGCACACAAAACACCCCTATACACAGCACCTGCTGGAAAGCAGTCTGCTTGGGTCAGGGAAAAGCTAGAAGCGAGTGTATGACGGGAATATCTTGATCGTTTTGACGATAAATGCTTGTCCACCAGGTTTTTGGGCCCGATCCCAACCGTTTCTATTGAAACTGCACAATACGCGGTACATCGGAATTTTGGGACAAACTGATAATCGCCACAATGATTTCTTGTGGGGTGCTTTGTGTCTGAAAGACCACACGAAACAAATTCCCGGAGGCAGGTGAGTGGAATTTCCCGGAGATTTTGCTTTTGAGAAAATCCCGAGAGCCGGTCGTGCCTGTCAATAATTCCAGCAAGATGATGGGTGCAATATCCGGGGCGATTCCGGTACGGCCAGAATGGACAGTAGCAAAATTGGCGAGGTTTGGAATTGTTGCAGGATCAAGCCTTGCAATACGTGCAAAATCCGAAACGCGCTGCAAACGCAAGCCCGTTTGGCGGAAATCACGAAACGCAAGAATCGCTGTCGAGGTCTGATGCGGGGCAAGGCCGAGCGCGTTAAGCAGCAGCTCCAATAATTCAGGGGAGGCATAGTTAAGGTCAACCAACCCGCCTACATCCTGAAAATGTGCCGACAGGTCCTGCCCGTCAAGTTGCACTGTGACCGGTTCGGCTGTGTCAGCATATATTTGGCTGAGAGCCATAAGATTTGGTCTAACCGCATCCTGTTCAACTTTGTGAAATTGCGCCCCGATCAGCATAGTGTGGGTCAGAAAATTCTTTTGTGCTGATCCGAATAACAAAATCAGAATAACAAGGCTGAACAGCACAGCAATCAAGGCAAAACCTATGTGGTTTTTCTGGTGTTGTGGGGGAATATTTGTATACATGCCATAAATTTCGATTTGTAGAAATGATATTGTATATGAACAAATATCAAAATGCAGGGCTTATTGCCAGCCATCTGGGGGTGTACTTCGGAATTGGATATTTATCCGGTGTCTGGCAATATGAAATTGTTGGATATGCCAGTATTATACTAGCCGGACTGCTGATCTGGATCAGTATAAAGGATGCTGTTTCATTTACTATTCCGGATTTGGCAAGCTTGTTGTTGGTAATAAGCGGGCTGGTTGTGACAGGGCTGTTATATGCAGAAAATCTGATGATACACGCTGTTGCGGGGCTTTTTTGGGGCGCGCTATTCTGGGGCGTCAGTATATTGTTCAGGAAATTGCGTGGTTATGACGGGTTGGGGCTTGGGGATGCCAAACTGATGGTTGGCGCAGGGGTATGGCTTGGCCTGCCTGCGCCGATATCGGTTGTGCTGTTTGCAGCGCTTTCAGGGATCGCGTTTATTTTAGTAATGCGCGGGTTTCGCGGTGGAACATTAAAGGAAATGTCGCAATCAGCGATTGCATTTGGCCCGTTCTTATGCCTATCAATCTGGAGCGTTTGGACATTCGGGCCGCTACTGTGAGGGTTTTTAATATGCGGGTACGCAAGAATATGACATGGGCACCCAATTCCGGGGTGACGATTCTGGAAATTCTTGTGGTGTTGGCGATTATCGCCTTGCTGGCATCGATTGTTGCGCCGCGTGTCATCGGCCAACTGGGTAAGGCTAAATCGCAAGCAGCGGCGTTACAGATCGATAATTTGGCGGCGGCGGTGCAGTTGTTTTATATCGATACCGGGCGCTACCCTTCAGATACCGAAGGACTGCCAGCACTGTTCGTTGCCCCCACAGGCGCCGAAGGTTGGAGCGGGCCATATCTGGATACGGATGCAGCATTACGCGACCCTTGGGCACGCGATTACATCTATTCTGTTGGTGGCAGTATTGCGGGCTTTATGATTGAAACTCTGGGAAAAGACGGAACATCGGGCGGCACAGGCGAGGACCAGGATCTTTCATCTTAACGCAGTAATGGCGCTACGGTGAATTCGGGCCAATTTGGATCAAGGCTTTCAATACGGATGAGGTCTGGTAGGGTCGGCTCATCGCTCCATTTTGGTGTCCACTCCCCTCCTTCTGATGTTCGTATAAAATAGGAAAATATCGCGGTACTATCTGATAATTGACGTGTTTCGTTGC
Source organism: Paracoccaceae bacterium (assembly GCA_036479695.1). Taxonomy (GTDB): domain Bacteria; phylum Pseudomonadota; class Alphaproteobacteria; order Rhodobacterales; family Rhodobacteraceae; genus NORP23. The sequence continues at coordinate 15,817 of JAZGFN010000017.1, read as the reverse complement.
TAATCTGGTCGCCTGCGTCATCAAGATAGGCAATGGTTACAAATAGCTTGTCGATGGTTGCGTATACGCGGATCCTTTGGGCCGCTGCCAGAGCGTTATAGGGGGTTCTATGCAACGTTAAAAAGGAAAACCCCATGTTGTTGCCGCTAAAACTATTGTCATGAGGTAGCAACCTGTTAGGCGCTACGGCCTGTTCAACCCAGTTACGTAAATGTGTGCGCAAAATAATAGGTTCCTGGCGGGATTGAACGGTTTTGCTGGCCTCCCAGACACGAATTCCTTGCCCCAAGGTCTGTGCAAGACCTGCCGCGATGATCGCCATAATTGCCAAAGCAACCAGAAGTTCCAGCAAGGTTAAACCGCTATCAGAGCGAAACCGCAACGACTCTTTCATTTTTGTACTCGGATCAAAGTTACCTGCGCCAGTTCACTTTGATCCGGTGACAGTATTTTTACAGTTATCTCAAATAGTTGGCCGTCTGTAATAAGTTCCGGACGTTGAATGATTACCTCATGCCAAATCCATTTATCGCGATATGTTCCTTGGATTTCTCCGATGGCAACAGAGCGTGAAATGCCCAATGTAGCAATGCGGGATTGGGCGTAATCCTGCGCAAGAACGCGTTCTTCGGTGCGCGGAATAGCAGCAAAAAGGGTGGCGTTTGATGGCAGCAGGACTGCCAGAACAGAGACCAGAATAACAAAGGCAATCAGAACCTCGATCAGGGAATATCCTGAGGTACTGCGGGTCATGGGCGCACCACGCGGCCGGTAAGGTTATCAATATGCAATTGCATGGTTTCACCGTCGAGTATCATACAAATCTCAACGGACCGCGTGGTGCCGTCTTTAAAAAATACTACAGGTGGAACCGGGCCATCCTTGCAGTTGGATAGCTCAACAGTCTCATGTGCAAAGGCCAATGTTTGCGGTGCGCCGCTGGTTATAGCGTGACTGCGGGTGGTGCTTGCCGCTAGTGTGAGCTTAGCGAATGCTGCGTTTAGGCGCATTATTGGTGATGGCGGGCGAAAAGCGCGCAGGCCAAGGGCCGAGATGCTGGCAAGTAGCGCCAGCACAACCAGCATTTCAAGCAGGGAAAATCCATGGCTGGCACGGGCGTTCTTTATGATCTTAAAAAACAACGTCATTGATATCCATAATTGCGGTCATGGTTGAAAAAATCATACCGCCAACCCCAAGGCCAATCAGCAGGGTTAATGCCGGAGTCAACATTTTTATCGCCGTTTGCAGGGCTTCCTGATGGGATTTATGCAAAATATCGGCAGTTGTTTTTAACAAAGGCACCAACTTGTCGGTCTTCTCGCCGACACTTAACATATTTTTCAACAAAGGTGAGATCAGCGAGGAGTTTTTCAGGTTTTCAGAGAGCGTCCCGCCAGCATTTACAGTGGTCAGGGTTTCACGAAACAGGGTGCTATATTGCCGCCAATTGGTTGCAGATACGGCCATGTCCAAGGCCTCGGGCAGGCCAGCCCCGCTTTTTAACATTAAAAACATCGTATTGGAAAACCGCTGATTTTCGCGATCCTGAAAAATAGGGCCGATAAATGGGAAATGGAGCAAAATATTTTCAACAAAAACCGGCCGGGCGCGAAATAGAGCAATCAAGAGAATAATCACCACCCCCTGCCCTACCAAAATGATTGGCCACAGCGCCAGTATTGTGTCACGAATGGCCAGCATAATGCGCATGGATGTCGGCAGTTCGGCCCCCGCTTGCGCAAAAACAGGCGCTAACGTCGGGGTAAGGTGGAACAGCACGATACCGATAACGACCATACTCATCACCAGCAAAATGGCCGGATAGATCAGGGCCGCGTGAATTTCCGATTTCATTTCCTGTTCACTGCGGATCATTTCTGCGCATTGGTTGGCAGCAACTGTATGGGCGTTGGAACGTTCCCCGATTTTGAGAATTGTCACGTAACGTTGCGCAAATATTTGCGGTGATTTTTCCAGAGCCGTAGTCAAGGTTTTACCATTTTGCACATCATCAATCACGCTTTCTAACGCTTGGCGCAAAGGTTTTGATGTTGTCTGTTTGGCCGTATATTCCAACACCGATTTCATCGGAAGCTGTGCCTCAAGCATTGTTGCAAGTGTTTGAAAAAACGTGACTATTTCGCGTGGCTTCACAGGTGGACCAAGGGCAATAATATCCCTAGACCACCACGGCGTCTGGTCACGGGATTTGGTTTCTGACAGGCTTACGGGCACCAGATTGCGTTGGATCAGTATATCTTGACCACGCTCTTTGGTGTCAGCTTCAAGAAATCCGGTTTCCTGTTTTCCGTTAGCGTTTATCGCTTGATATTGAAAATTTGGCATGGGCTATTCCAGAAACCTGTGCATGCCTGTTTCAGTCGCCGGACCGCCAAAAATCAGCTGGTTTGGTGCCAACAGCCGATTACGGAATTCTTCGGTCACTGCACGGGCTTCGGAGCCATCGCGAATAACACGCGGTGTGATCAGGATCAGCAATTCCGTGCGGGTTTGTCTGTCTTCCTTAGAGCGGAAAAGATTGCCAAGGATCGGGATATCACCCGCCCCTGGCACTTGGTCGCGCGTATTGGTTCGCCCCTCTTGTATCAGCCCACCGAGTGCAAGCGTGGTCCCATCGTCCACCACGACTTTTGTGCTGATTTTGCGTTGCGAGATCGTCGGGCTGTCAATACCAGAGGTGGTGGTTTTGTTAACGCTGCTGACCTCTTGTTCGATCTCCAAAATTACGCGGCCGGCTGAGGATATCCGTGGGCGTACCTTTAGGATGATCCCTGTATCGCGGAAAGAAATTGTCGTGATAACGGGCGCATTTGGCCCTGCTGATCCTTGGGATTGTTGCGTTGCAATCGGAACTTCGTCCCCGATTTGCAAGGTGGCCTCTTGGTTATCAAGAACCATTAGGCTGGGCGATGAAATGATGTTTACATCCGTAATACTGGCCAACGCATTAAGCGCCACGGCCCCGTTTGCACCTTGGAAAAGGAATGACAGGCCGGGAAAAGTTGAGGCCACAGCCCCAGAGGCCACATCGCTAAACGTGGTGCGCGCACTGCCCCCCTCAAAGAACCAGCGCAACCCGAAATTCAGCTCATCGGTTAAGGTAACCTCGGCAATTGTTGCCTCCAGCAAGACCTGAACCGGCGTTGTGTCCAGACGGGCGATCAATTGTGCAAGATCATTTTGCTCATTATCATTGCCCCATACAATAATAGCATTTCGCGCGTCATCAGCGACCACACGAACCTGACTGGAGGTTGCAGCGGCGCCTTCTTCGGTTGGGGCTGTAGTCGCTTGTGCGCCTGCCATTTCTGCCAGTATAGGCGCGAGCTCTTCGGCACTGCGGTTTTGCAAAGGATATACGGCTGGCCGGCGGCGCGAACCATCTGCCGTGGCATCCAGCTTTTGGATCCAGTTCTGGGCTTTTTGCAGATAATCCGGGCGGGTTGAGATCACCAAAATCGCATTCAGGCGACGGCTGGGGATGAACTGGACCACGTTCTGCAACGCGCCACCTTCATTGGATTCAAAGATGACCGAAAGTTCAACCGCGACAGCCTCGGGATCAGCCGAACGTAGTTTATAAAGCCCAATGGATTTTCCGCTAAGCACATCAACATCAAACAGGTTAATGGCCTCAATTGTGGCGTTAACCTCTTCGCGGGTGCCGGAAATCAGCAGGATATTGCGATTATCGCTGGCTTGCATCGAAACCCCGCGCCCAACGATTGGCCCTAGCAAACGCACGATTTCACTGGCGGAAACATATTTAATCGGCGCGGCAACAACGCGCGGACCTATGCCGTTTGCTCCACCCAAAGGGGCGACGCGGCGTGTGGCCTGGCTTAAATTAACGACAGAGATCAGGTTGCCGGTTTTCTCCAAAGTTATGCCTTGAGCCTCCAGAATTGTCTGAAATGTTTCCAGCAAGGCCTTTTTGGATATGGGCTGTGTCGTTTGCAAAGTAACATTGCCTGCAACACCCTCTTGAATCGAAAACGTTAGCCCAAGCGCATCGCCAAGCACGGCACGCGCAGCAGCAGCCAGAGGCACGTTAACCAAATTCAGGCTAACATCCCCGCCACTGACATCGACCAAAGGAGCATTGCGGCTGACCATGCCGGCCATGAATTGCCCCGTACCAAGCTGTGCTACGATTTCTGCATCACTAAGCCCGGTTGGATCAAAGCCGGGTGGATAGCCGCGAGGTCCGTACAACCCGCCACCATTAGCCATCGCAGCTAAAAGCGGCGATCTTGGGCGGGGTTTATCTGTAGACTCGCAACTTAGCAGAAAAAATGTGGCCAAAAATGCAAGAATAACCGTGCGTGGGGAAAATCTATTCATAAAATACTATCGATCCTCTTCATAAAGAAATAGCTCAATTATATCCGAATCGCGGTGTAGCTTAACAACTTCTGGGGTAATTTCGCGCAGAGTCCACCCTGATATCAAGGCGTTTTGCTTGACCCACACAGGAGAGGCTTCATCGGCACCGATCAATGCCATGTTGTTTCCGTTCAAAACCATCGTCCCGTGCAGGGTGAAATTTATCTGGATGACGGGTTCAGGTTCTGGGATAATCTCTATGGGTTCGGGTTCCTCTGTAACCTCTTGTATAACCTCTACGGGGGCGAGGGATATCGGGCGGCGTTCTGCGGAAAACAAAGGTCTTTCAGTGATGGCCTGATAATAAACCGCGGGTTTATACGAACGCTCAAAACCAGGTTTTTCATCCGATGTTGCCACAGGCTCAGAGACCATTTCTGTGCCAGATTGGGATGATGATGTTTTGGGGGCCGTGATATATCCGTACCCCGACAAAGCGACAGTGCCGCTTAAAAGCAAGGTGCTGGGAAGCGGGAGAAATTTTGGCCACATGCTATTTCCCCCCTTCAACACGGATGGGTGCGGCGATATCGAGTTGAAAAAACACCAGCGGTTGTTCTGATTGGCGTTCGACACGATTCAGGCGGCGGATTGTGGCGCGTTCAACAAATAACGTAGGGCTGTGGTGTTCAATGCTAAGGATAAGATTGCGAAATTGCCCGAGGTCAGCTTCACCCTCGATACGTAATGCGGTTGTATCCACGTGAGGCATGTCGCGGGCCGCAGCCGGAGTGACTGCACGTAGTGTGACGCCGTTTTCCCGGGCTATCTCGCCTAGGCGCGCCTGAATACGTGCGGTCATTTCACCTAACTGCCGGGCCTGCCAAATTTCATCTTGAACATCTACTGTATCGATATTTTCCAACTGATATGTCAGGTTCGCCGCAGCCCGCGTCAAACGATCCTTTTCCAGATGCGCGGCGGTAAGTTCAGAAGCTACCGTTGTTTTTATTTGCAAAACAGGACTGATCGCAAGCACCCAGACAGACATCACAAGTAAGGCAAAAATGCCAAGGGCTGCCACGCGAGAAAGGGGTGTGTGGGGGCTTATCATAAGGCGCCCTGCCGGATTGTCGCAGCAATTTCAAAGTTTTCGGTGTCAGGGATCTGACCTCGTGAAACAGGACCGGACAGGCGCGGATTAACCAGAATATTGGATTGGGCAACCACCAACACCAGTTCAGCAGCCGACCCCTTTACGCTGCCAGAGATAATGACCTCTGTGCCATTATATTGGATGCTGGATATCCAGACGCTATCAGGTAAACGCACGGTCAGTTCACGCAACAAATCGGCCAGAAAATACTGTTTTGAAAGAATTTGCAAAAACGCCGCTTTTTCTTCTTGTGCCCCGTTAATTTCGGTTAGCTCGGTACGTGAGGCCAACGCAGTTTTGCGCAATTCGGTAATCTCTTGGTTCACATGCTCAAGCGCTCTGCGGTCTGTTGCGATTGGTTGCCAGACGCTGGCAGCGATTATGCCAACCAGAATGGCTGTGAGGGCAAAGTTAACCTTGCGCCAGAAACCGTATGGATCGGTTAATTTCGATGAAAAATCAAATAATGGCGGGTCCGCACATTTTTCAACCATTAACTGTTTCACGATAAGATCGCTGTTTTCCAGCCGCATTTGCAATTCGATTGCATCGGCCTGCCGAAAGATAAACTGCCGAATTTTGCCTTTCTCGACGGGTATATACGTCCAGATAATTTCATCACTTTGAAACGGCGTTGTGCGTTGCGTGTCCAGTGCAATGGCTTGCAGCAGGTTTTTCCGGCTCATTTTTGGCAAGGCAATATCGCGAATCAAACAAGCGGTTTGTGGTAATATCACATCAACGATTACTGGATTCGTTAAGGTATTTATCGGCGGCGTGCCTGTCTTGGCTAGCAACGTATATGGTGCAGATATTACCGCACCACTTTCGGTAATCGCTTGGGCATTTGGTGAAAAAGTTAACGTTTTTGCACGGGGAATGCCGAACAGAAAGAATAAAACGGAATCTGGGAGCATCGCGAAAATCTCGGATTTCCACCATAAAAAGGTACTTTGGAAAACAGAAAATATTTTCAAAATGGTTGACCTTGGTAAATAATTGCTGCGTTCTCTGGAGAATCGTAATAGGTGAGTTTTAGGGAATTTACTAGCGCGAAAGGCGGGCGAAATGTTGGAACTTCGAGACAAAGAGTTGATCGATGCATTGCGTATCGCCAAAGCTGTGCCTGAAAATGCGCTTTCGCGTATTGCTGCTGCTTGTGAGGATTCCGGCCTGAACGTTGAACGCGCCTTGATTGAACTTGGCTTGATGAAAGACGAGGATCTGGCGGTGTTTCTTGCTAAATGGTTAAATATTCCGTTGTTTGAACAAGGGGATTTTCAGTCTATTGATGCAGCACAACTTTCACTGGATTATGCATTTTTGAAACGTGTCACCGCAGCACCTGTCGCGTTTGATGGGGATCGGGGTCTGATGACAATCGCTTTGGGTGATCCGCGTAATGAAGATTTGCTCAAAACACTGGCGTTTCATCTGGGCTATGAAATCAAGCGGGGAGTTGCCTCTGGGCGCACGATATCTGCGATGCTGGAACGTATGTTCAATCACGAAAAACCCGCGGCGCAGGATGTTTTTGAAACAGATGATGATGTGGAACGTCTGGTTGCCTCGGCCAATGACGGGCCGGTTATTAACCTGGTACAGGACATTGTAGCCAAGGCTGTTGATAGGGGTGCATCCGACATCCATATTGAGGCGCAGGACGGCCATGCGCAGGTCCGCTATCGTGTTGACGGGCAGTTGCGGCGTGAAAGAACGCTGAGTTCTTCGGATAGAAAGGCTGCTGTATCACGCTTGAAAATTATGGCAGATTTAAACATTTCCGAGGTCCGCCGCCCCCAAGATGGTCGCATTCGTATCACTGTGCGTGGCCGCAACATTGACCTGCGGCTTTCAGCCCTGCCAACCCAATACGGCGAAAGTGTTGTGATGCGGGTGCTGGATCAAAGTAAGCTGAAACTGAACTGGGAGGCGCTGGGGTTTGCAGCGCCGCGCATTGCGCAATTGAATGCGCTGGTACAGTCCCCCAACGGGATTTTTTTGGTTACCGGCCCAACCGGCAGCGGGAAAACCACGACGCTCTACACGGCGTTGTCGCAGCTCGACACTGATGCCTTGAAGATAATCACACTAGAGGATCCGATTGAGTATTCTTTGCAAGGTATCAATCAAGTGCAGGTGCAGCCTGAAATCGGTATGACCTTTGGCGCAGCTCTTCGCGCAGTGTTGCGCCAAGATCCCGATGTGGTTCTGGTCGGGGAGATTCGTGATGCGGAAACGGCGGAAAATGCAGTGCGTGCAGCGCTAATGGGGCGGTTAGTTTTATCCACCATCCATACCAATTCTGCGGTGGGCGCGATAAACCGCTTGGTTGATTTGGGTGTCCCGCCGTTTCTGTTGGGGGTAACTTTGCGGGGCATTTTGTCGCAACGTTTGGTGCGCAGCTATTGCATCGAATGTGCAGGAACAGGATGCAATGCTTGCGGTGAAAGTGGGTATTCAGGGCGACAAGTTGTCTCGGAGCTGTTGGAGTTGGATCAGGAATTGCGTGAAGCCGTAGGAAATGGTCTGCGGGGCGATGATTTATTTGCTTTGGCCCAGGCGCAAAATTTTGAGACGATTTCCCAAAATGCGCAATCACTTGTGACAAAAAACCAGACCTCAACAGCAGAGATTTTTCGCGTCGTTGGAGAGCAGTGATGATGTTGTTCACGAAATAGTTGATTTAGTATGAATAATGTATTTAATGCACCGCATAATGATTCTATTTTAAGTTGAGGATTGATTTTGCGTAATTTATTTTTGCGGGTATCCCGCACAATTTTTGTTGTTTTCTTACTTTTCCTTATTTCTTTTACTGCCGCCGCGGCAAATTCACGTGTCGTTGCATACGGGTATCCAGTTAAAACTGAGGTCGGTGCGACAGTGCTTATTGACCCGACAGACGGTTTTACGACACTCTTTTCTGAGCCCGTTGAATATTCCTGGTCCCTGATAGAGCGCCCGCCATCCAGCATCGCAGAATTGCAAGATGCGTCGTTGCTTAGGCCAGTTCTGAACGTTGATATTGCCGGTAATTATGTGGCCGAACTTCGCGTTTATCCAAAAGGCGCAAGTGGATGGCATCATTATTCACTTGAAACAATCCGTGTTCATATCAGTACAGATAACGTTCATCCTGTTGCAGAAATTACAGCGGCAGGAATTGTTGCTGTCGGCGAGGCTTTTGATTTATCGGGTGTAGATTCCAGCGATCTGGACGGGGGTGGATTAACATATGCCTGGAGATTAACAAAACGGCCACATGGATGCGCATCGGTTTTGTCAGAAATGCAAGGGCCGGTTGTTTCCTTTACCCCTGACACTAGAGGGAAATACGCAGTTGAGTTGATCGTTACAGACAGTCACGGGGTCGCGTCACCAGCGCGTGTTTTGCATTTTAATACAAAATACGGGGTAAAACCGACAGCAGATAACAGCGTTTCCGGTGCTGCGATTGATGTGGATGAAAATCTGGTTTTTGATTCATTTGCGTCCACTGACCCACAGGGTTTTAGATTAACGAATGCATGGGAAATATTGTCAAAGCCGGACGGAGGTACATCCGTTTTGGCAGAACGCGGCGATGGCCGTGTCGGGTTCTCAACAGATACCCTCGGGGATTATCTGATTGGGTTGCAAGTCACAAAAGAACGGTTCAGAAACAGATATCGTGGCTATGGCCGCCATTACTATTCTGCGTATAAGGCCGACATCGACGTTGCTATTGTAAATGTGGGTGGGACAAAAAACATAAAACCGGTTGCTGTCGTAAATCACGACGTGTTGACGGATATCGGAACCACGGTCCTATTGGATGGCACGCAATCCTATGATGCCGACGGGGATTTCCTAAGCCATACTTGGGCATTTATCCACAAACCTGCGGGCAGTGCTGCAAGCTTGAGTGATAGTAGCGGCATTCGGCCCGCGTTGATTGCGGATGTTGCGGGCGATTATATCGTGCAACTGATTGTGCATGACCAAAGCAGCGCATCTATCCCGCAAACGGTTCTGATATCCACAAACCGCATTCGCCCAATCGCTAATGCCGGTCTGGATATCAATATTGGCGAGCAAACAGCCGTAATGCTTGATGGTGGTCTGTCCGTTGGATTTGGTACAAGTGCTTTACAATTTTCCTGGAGCGAGGTCGGGCTAGGTAAACGTTCGCCCATAACTTCAGCTACGTTTGATGATACATCGCTTGCTAACGCAACAATTAGTCTTGGTACGCTTCGCGCCCCTATACACGAGGTTGTTTTTTCCGAGATCGTTTATGAAAACCGGTCTGAATGGCAGTATACTGGATACGGCTGTGAGATCGATAACACGCGATGCGTATTCACGACCGATCTGACCGATTTTGACCCGGACCTGACAAATTGGTGGACGAGTGCGTCATACCTCTATTCTGAAGGCCTTGTTGAGAACGCCGCAGGGGATTTGCGTCATGTTTGGCAAATTCAAAATAATTCTCAAATTCTTGAAACATTTGAGTTATCCGCCGGTGGTGAAGTTATTTCTGTCACAATCCCCTCAGGTGTGTCGGCCTATGTCTCAACGCCTGATATTGGTTGGGAAACCGCGATTTTAACCCAAGGCACAACAACAATAGATACGGCCTGGTCTACGCATTACTGGTTTTATTATCACGCCGCCGTTTGTTCTGGCCCTGCTGCAACAGTTGTGCAGCTTGTTGTTGCAGATGATTTTGGCACTTCGATTCCTGATACAGTTTATATAGGTACGGGTAATATCCGCCCGGTTGGGATAACCGGGCCTGATTCTGAAGTTTCGGTTGGAACACCCATTGATTTATCTGGGATTTTGTATGGCCATGATGCAGATGGGGATACCCTAAGTTTTGAATGGGCATTAATCGGGCGACCAATGGGGTCAACTGTGCTGTTAAATGGGGATGTTTCCGGTCTTTATGACGGTGACGAAGTTTCGTTCACACCGGATAGTCTGGGGTTTTATCTTGTTCAAATAACAGCATCCGATCAGGATCTATTGTCAAAACCAATCGTTCTGGTTTTTGAAGCTACGAACCAACCACCAGTTGCAGATGCTGGCGTGGATTTTGATACTTTTGTAGGCGATACCGCTATACTTAACGGAACGGCCTCCAGTGATCCGGATGGAGATGCGATCAGCTATGTTTGGCATTTTGCCTCAAAACCTGCGGGGAGTTCCGTAACCCTATCCGATATGCATGTCGCACGCCCAAGTTTCATCCCTGATGTACGTGGTAATTATATTCTGGAATTAGTTGTCTCGGATTTTCTGGGGACGTCGCTGGCGGATCAGGTGACCGTGACGGCACCAAATCGTGCACCAATCGCCCAAATTGAAGGCGAGGCAGCAGGAGAAACCGGGGCAAGTACCGGATTTTATGGAGGGAATTCCAGTGATCCGGATAATGACACGCTGTCGTATGTCTGGAGCATCACGCAGGCGCCAACAGGTTCAACGGCAACTTTAACCGTATCGGCCAGCCCGTCACTCATTGATTTCACCCCTGATGTAAGTGGCAGTTACACGATATCATTGACCGTTTCCGATGGTTTACTTGAAACCACTACAACGCAGGCTTTTGCGGCAACGGCTGGGAATAATCCGCCGGTACTGGGGGCGCTTGAACCTGTTTATACTGTTGAGGTTGGGGCGCATCTGGCGATTGAATTGCAGGCAAGCGATGCTGACCCTGACGATGCACTCGGGTTTTATGCGCTGCCGCTTCCTTTGCCGGCAGGTATGACGCTGGATGCCACAACTGGTAGCGTGCATTTCATCCCGGAAACCGGACAAGAGGGGACCTATACGCTTACCTTTGGTGTGTCTGATCAGGTTTTGACGGACATTGTTGAGGTTACCATTAATGTTTTGCCCGCTGATTCCAGTGACACAACTATTGCTGGGCGTGTGCTCGACAGTGCGGATTTTGCCAACGGGATTGAAACGCCGCTGGCGGGCATTCCGGTTCGATTGAGAAAAGCGGCGCTGGTGACAATAACGGATGCTAATGGGGCATTCTCATTTGCCGGGCTAAACGGTGGTGGCGACCAGATCAATGTTGAGCCAACTGCGGCAGGGGGTTCCGGGGGATACACGTCTGAAATTCGCAGAATTACAATTACACAAAATCAGGACCGGGTGATTGACCCGCCAATTTTACTTGGGCGTCTTGACGGGGGCTGTGTAACGGTTGACCCGACGCTTGAAACCGTTTTGGTCAGTGCCAGCCTTGGTGTGACGGTCACGATCCCGGCGAATTCAATTACAGATACCGCAGGCGATCCTTATACCGGTGATATCTGTCTTGGCTCGCTGCCACAAAAATTTGTACAGCCTGCAATGCCCGAGCACACGAATGCATGCCAGATTTATGCACTGGATGCACCGGGCGCAAAATTTACCGCCGGTATGATTATCTCGGCCCCAAATGTTGATGCTTTGCCCGGCGAGGCGGATCTTGATTTCTGGCAGCTCTACGACAGTATTGGCCGATTTTTACCTAGCAGCACGGCAAAAGTAGATGTCGCCGGTGATCTGGTATCGACAACATCCAGTGTTCTAAGCAGCGGCGCTTTGTTTGCGTTTTTGCCCAAACCGCCAAGTGTTGCAAAGTCCAGCGATCAGCCCGAGGGTAATCAAACCCTTAGCGTTTTTGAGGGCGATCTGGCGCAAACCTATACAGTGCCGGGATATACATCCTTTAATACCAGCCAATCCGTTAGCCTTGCCTATCATTCAACAGCTGCGGACCCTAACCCGATTGTGGCCAGTGACGTTACCATCGCAGAAAACGCCGGCCTGCCGGTTACGCTTGATGCTGTCTTGAACATTGGTGGTTTGAACGTGACGGAATCCGCCAGCTGGAACCCGCGTCTTGGCGCAGATGGCGCTGTGCCCGCTCTTTTGGGCGAGGCTGTAACCCTTCGCCAGTCAACCCCGCTTGATGCAACAGGCCTGCCAACGGGGCGTTATGATTATGAATTTATTGCCCGGGCACATTATGATTGCTCAACCGTTTCAGCCCGTTTGGATAATCAGGTATATATCCATAATGACACGGACAGCCCACTTGGAACCGGCTGGAATATTGCGGGCCTTCAGCAGCTTAATATTAACCCGGATGGGGACGTTACCATCAGCACAGACGGCGAAATAATTCCGTTTGACGCAACGCCCGGCCTGACAGAAATCGACGAAACCTTAAGTTTCCCGATCGAATGGGGCTATAAAATTGAACTGTTCGATATGGATGCCAATGGGTATCTGGACGTTATTTTCACGGAAACTGACGAAGCGCGCGTTCGCATTTTGTATAATTTTGGCAATCGTGAATTTGAAATGTCTGAGGGACAAATATTTGGGGTGCCTCATGTAAATGTTGATGAAATCACGGGAATACGCTATCCTGATATTACGGACATAAGCGTTGGCAATCTGTCAGGAAGCCCGCTTGGGACAATCATTGCCACCTCACAATTATCAGTGAAGGCAAACCTGTTGCGGTTTAAAGATTATGATAATCTTGAATTATTGGCAGATGTCGGAAATCATAGCCGTGTAAAAGGGTTCATGGCATCAGCGATTGCAGATTTCGACAATAACGGGGATATGGATATTGTTTATGCTGCCAAAGGAGGGTCATTCTTTGGTTTAAGAATATTTTTAGATGTTGTATATTTTACGGGTGTTACCCATGTGACGCAGCGTGAATACCAGAACTTCTTTGGCGATAGGGGGGGCATGGATAATATCAAAGAAATCAAGGTTTTTGATTTTAATAATGATGGTTATCAAGATATCATTACGCGCACCCCAAGCGGAATTACGCTGTTCGTGAACACCAAAAATCGCGGGTTTACCCGAACGCCGTATAAAGGCGAATACTATTATGGTGGCGAAGGAACTCATCTTCTGGGTCAATTCATGTCTATCGGTGATTATGATGGTAACGGATTTACCGATATTGCGTATTCTTCAAATACCGGGATCACAATTTTATATACCAAACAAGGCCTGGCATTTGATGCCGTCGTTGAAATCCCGTTGCCGATTGGTATTGATCCAGTTGGAAAGATTACAACGCTTGATGCGAATGGCGATGGGCTTGAAGACATTATTTATAGCAAACGTGGAAAAGTTGTGCTGTTTAGCAACAATGGCACCCAACCTGTGCTCCCCGGTGAAATTATAGATATCGGACATCCTGTTAGTTATGGCGACGTGGCAGATATAGACGGGGACGGCAATGCTGATCTGATCGCTGTCAATAGAAATACACTCGATATTGATTTCTTCAAAGCTGATAACAACACTTTGCTGGCTGCAAAGGGCGAATTTTCAACGCTTGTGCCTGTGCCCGGTGGTGGTTGGATCAGAACTTACAAGGATGGAACTACGGTTGAATTTGACGCCGCAGGTTTCCAGACGGCCACGCTAGATACGCAAGGCAACCGTACCACGTATGTTTATGATGCTGAGGGACGTTTGCTGACAATCACCGATCAGGCCGGGCTGGTCACAACTTTCACCTATGGCTCCTCTGGTCTGGTTGCAAGCATCACTGATCCACAAGGGAATGTAACAACGTTCTCCCATAATTCTGAAGGCAATCTTACCGATATTAGCGAACCTGACAGTGGCACAATCCAGTTTGCCTATGACGAAAATAACCGTTTGGTATCAACGGCCAATCAACGGGGCAATACTACGAATTATTCCTATGACGGGCAGGGGCGGCTTTCTGGCGCAACTTTCCCGGATGGCTCCAGCATTTTGAACAAAGTCGGGGCATCGCTCGGGCTGGTCGACGGGTTGGGTGGCGTTCCACCAGAGCCGCTTAGCTATATCGCCCCTGAGGATCGGGTAACCACCCTTACGGATCGCAAAGGCAACGAAACCACGCTTACCGTTAACGCTTTTGGCGCACCGGTTGAGATCATTGATCCGCTTGGCCGCAAAACTGTCATGACGCGTGATGGTGGCAATCTGATCACCCGGCTTGAACGCCCCACAGATACCGATCCTTCGGGCATACGCATTGACGAAATGGCCTATGACGCAAGCGGTAACCTGTTGCAATTGCAAGAAGCTGTGGGCACTTCGCTTGCGCGCACCACACAGTATACCTATGAGGATACGTTCAATAAACTGCTGACCCAAACCGACCCGGATGGCTTTGTCACCAGCTACGAGTATGACGCCAACGGCGAGGTTACCAAAATCACCGACGCCCTTAACGGCACGCGCCTGTTTACCTACACAGCTGAAGGCAAAACGGCCGCACGCACGGATAAAAACGGCAATGCAACAACCTTCAGCTATACCGACGACAAAAACCTAGCCAGCATCACCTATGCCGACGGTTCTGTCACCCAGATGAACTATGACACCCGCGGTAACGCCACCATGATCGCCGAGGCCACAGGCACCCCGCTCGAACGCCAAATCCATCGCACATACGATACAAAAAACCGCCTTACCGCCATGGAAATCACCGGCGCGGATGGCACCACTATCGACGGCCAAACCCTGTATTCCTACGACGCCAATGGCAATATGGCCACAACCACCGATGAAACCGGCCTGACCACCAGCTTTACCTACGACACACTCGACCGTGTGACGGCGATTGACGACCCTGCCGAGGGAACCATCCGCCGCACCTATAACCTCGCAGGCGAAATCACCCAGCATATCGACGGCCAGGGGATCATCCACACCTACACCTACGACGCGCTCAGCCGGATGACCTCGACCCTTGACCCTGAGGGCAATCTCGCTGCCTATACCTATGACCTCAGCGACAATATCCAAACGGTCACGGATGGGCGGGGCAATATCACGACCTTTGCCTATGACACGCTCAACCGCACGACCCTGCGCACCAATCCGCTGGGCCAGAGCATCGAGCGGGCCTATGACCTGCGTGATAACCTCACCCTCCTGAGACGTGAGGGTAGTAACGAAATAAACTTCACCGATGAAACCGCCACCTATGACGCCCTCAACCGCCGCACAAAGGTCATCACACCTGACAACACGCTGAACTACGCCTTTGACCCCAACGGCAACCTCACAGCGGCCAATGACACCGACTCCGGCGTTACCTTCGCCTATGACAACCGCAATCGTCTGGCCAGTACGACCACGGATGGCACGCTTGGCCCTCAACCCGCCTCCACCCTCAGCTATACCTACGACGCGCTGGATCGGCGTGTTGGGCTGGCGGATCACCTCGGTGGGGCCTATGCTTACGCTTATGATGTTGACAACAGGTTAACCGCCCTGACC
>JAZGFN010000016.1:0-40094 GCA_036479695.1 Paracoccaceae bacterium | reverse complement strand
AATCCTGAAAATCCCCAAACTGCTTTGTAATAGCCGCCGTCAACGTCGTCTTGCCGTGGTCAACGTGACCAATCGTGCCAACATTAACATGCGTCTTATTACGCTCAAACTTTTCCTTACCCATGATAGGTCTCCATTTTAATTTGGTCAGGCAGCTGACCTGTGGTTTTCAGATCAGGCGAATTTTGCCTGGATTTCATCAGAGATGTTCGACGGCACTGCATCGTAGTGATCGAACTGCATTGTAAAGTTCGCACGCCCGGAGGACATGGAACGCAACGTATTAATATATCCAAACATATTGGCCAGCGGCACAAAAGCGTCGATGACAATTGCGTTGCCGCGTGCGTCTTGGCCTTGAACCATACCGCGACGTGAGGTCAGATCGCCGATGATGCCGCCAGTATATTCATCCGGGGTCAGCACTTCGACTTTCATGATCGGCTCCAGCAGTTTAGCGCCAGCGTTTTTCATACCTACGCGCATCGCGGCCCGCGCCGCGATTTCAAATGCCAGAACGGAGGAGTCAACATCGTGAAACGCTCCGTCAATCAAGACAACCTTGAAATCGATAACCGGGAAACCAGCCAGAGGGCCGCTGTCCATTACCGAAAGGATACCTTTTTCAACGCCGGGGATGTATTCCTTGGGAATAGACCCGCCAACAATTTTGGATTCGAACGAATAGCCTTCGCCCGGCTCGGTCGGCATAAGAACCATTTTGAGGCGCGCGAACTGACCGGAACCACCAGATTGTTTCTTGTGGGTATAGTCAACTTCGGCTTCGTGAGAAATTGTCTCGCGGTATGCCACTTGCGGCGCGCCGATATTTGCCTCAACCTTGAATTCACGTTTCAAACGGTCAACGAGGATGTCGAGATGAAGCTCACCCATGCCTTTCATGATCGTTTGGCCTGACTCAAAATCAGTTTCAACACGGAAACTTGGGTCTTCGGCGGCCAAACGGGCCAGACCAGCCGACATTTTTTCCTGATCCACTTTTGTTTTAGGCTCAACAGCAATCTCGATAACCGGATCGGGGAACGTCATGGTTTCCAGAACCACCGGATCATTAGCCGAACACAGCGTATCCCCGGTGGTTGTATCTTTCAGGCCAGCCAGCGCGATGATGTCACCAGCGAAAGCTTCGGTGATTTCCTCACGATCATTGGAGTGCATCATCATCATACGGCCGACACGCTCTTTTTTCTCTTTGGTAGAGTTATAGATGCCGTCGCCCTTATTCAGGGTGCCGGAATAGATGCGTGTAAATGTCAATGTGCCAACAAACGGGTCGTTCATGATTTTGAAGGCAAGGCCAGAGAACGGCATATCATCATCCGCACGGCGGGCAATATCACGGGTCTCGGTTTCATCACCGGGTTTAAAGCCCAAGTAATCCACAACATCGAGCGGGGTTGGCAAGAAATCAATCACGGCGTTCAGCAACGGCTGCACACCTTTGTTTTTAAACGCAGAACCACAGAGGATCGGCACGAAAGTCATGGAAATCGTACCCGCGCGGATCAGGCGGCGCAGCGTGTCAACGTCTGGTTCGTTACCTTCAAGGTATGCCTCCATCACGTCATCGTCCATTTCGACCGCTTTTTCGATCATCTCGGCACGCATTTCTTCGGCTTTGTCTTTCAGGCTGTCGCGAATATCGCGAATTTCCCATGAAGCGCCCAGATCCTCGCCTTCCCACACCCATTCCTGCATGGTGATCAGGTCAACCAGACCCTCAAGCTCGGTCTCGGCGCCAATCGGCAACTGGATCGGCAGAGGGTTACCGCCAACACGGCTTTCAATCATTTCAACGCAGTTAAAGAAATCCGCGCCGATTTTGTCCATTTTATTGACGAACACAATGCGCGGCACTTTATAGCGGTCAGCCTGGCGCCAAACGGTTTCGGTCTGTGGCTCGACACCGGCATTGGCATCCAGCAGTGCAATCGCGCCATCGAGAACCGCCAGGGAACGTTCAACTTCGATGGTGAAGTCAACGTGGCCGGGCGTGTCAATGATATTCATGCGGTGCTTGGCAGACTGGTCCGTCTTGCCATCTTCGGTGCGCGCCCAGAATGTGGTCGTCGCCGCCGAGGTAATGGTTATCCCGCGCTCTTGCTCTTGCTCCATCCAGTCCATGGTGGCCGCGCCATCATGCACTTCGCCGATGTTATGTTCTTTACCGGTGTAATAAAGGATGCGTTCCGTACAGGTGGTCTTACCTGCATCGATATGCGCCATAATACCAAAGTTACGGTATTCCGTCAGGGGATATTCGCGAGCCATTGTTTTATGTCCTAATTACCAGCGATAATGGCTGAATGCTTTATTCGCATCGGCCATTTTATGCGTGTCTTCACGTTTCTTCACAGCAGAACCGCGCGAGCTGGATGCATCAAGCAACTCAGCGGCCAGACGTTCTTCCATGGTGTTTTCATTACGGTTGCGCGAGGCGGTGATCAACCAACGGATGGCTAATGCTTCGCGACGCTCAGGGCGAACTTCGACGGGGATCTGGTAGGTTGCACCACCCACACGACGCGAGCGAACCTCAAGCGACGGCTTGATATTTTCCAGCGCTTCGTGGAAGACCTCGACCGGGGCGCGCTTTAGCTTGCCTTCAACGCGATCAAGGGCGCCGTAAACGATACGCTCGGCCACGGATTTTTTACCATCCAGCATCAGGTTATTCATAAATTTCGTCAGGATGCGGTCACCATATTTGGCGTCCGGCAATACTTGACGTTTCTCGGCGGCATGACGTCGCGACATAGGTAATACTCCTTATTTCGGACGCTTGGCGCCGTATTTCGAACGACGTTGACGACGGTCTTTAACGCCTTGGGTATCCAGCACACCGCGCAGAACGTGGTAGCGAACACCGGGCAAATCTTTTACACGGCCGCCACGGATCAGAACCACAGAGTGTTCCTGAAGGTTGTGCTTTTCGCCGGGAATATAGGAAATGACCTCAAAACCATTGGTCAGGCGCACTTTGGCAACCTTGCGCATGGCCGAGTTCGGCTTTTTCGGCGTCGTTGTATATACGCGCGTGCACACACCACGTTTTTGCGGACAAGCCTGCAAATGGTGCGATTTTTGCCGCTTTACGCGCGCTTGGCGCGGTTTGCGGATCAGCTGTTGTATCGTTGGCATTCGGCATAGACCCCGTTCAACCAGTTTCAACTCGCGCCAGGCACCGAATGTGCAAAACGCCAAATGCCACAACGATCCCATGCGGGCGCTGCGACGAAATTCCAGAGGATCGAGGCATACACCCGGATCATGACCGCCAAATTGTGGCTTGTATCAGGGTTCGGCACATACCTTTCCTGAGCGAGGCGATACATAAAAGGGTTAGGGGGGGAAGTCAACAGCTCTATACGTAGAAATGCAAATACTGTTAACAAATTAATTTTGCTGGTATTATTTGCCTTTTTTATCCAAAATTCTTGCCTGTACGCGCGGTTTCAAGGATGCCAGGAATGCCCGGATTTTGGTTGGAGTTGGCCCTCGTGAAAAGGCTGTAAGTGCCGGCTCTGAACATAGGGCATCTGATTGCAATTCAGCACAAAATGTCCGCTGTTGACTGATCTCATCTGCCGACAGCGGCAGCTTTAGCGCCGTATCCAGCAACAGCCAAAGTTCGTGCACATCGCGCATCATCCGAAACGCTTCAAGCATCGGGGCCAGTAACGTCGGGTGTTTTTGCCAGGATTGCCCTGAAAACATCCCCTGCACGACCCGCTGTCCGGCGCCGTGGCAATCATATTGCACACAGCCGCCAAAACCTTTGTCTGAAAGCTTGTTATGAATGCGACACCGCCCCTGCCCGGCGAGATTAACACAAGCCTGCCCGGCCGCCTTATCAATCGCAAACAGCTTTGAGCGATCAAAAGCCAGCGCAACACAGCAAAGCGCCGCGCAGTTTGCACAATCGAATTGTAACATCTGTACTGTTGTTTTTTGCGTGCTCAATTATTCTTGCCCAGTTATTCTTGTAGATATATTTGAAAGGCCATAGCATGTAATATGCGGGCGATCCAGATAAGCCCACCACCAACGGAGCCACTATTTGCATAAAAATCCTCTGACTGTGCTGGGCCAAAAGATACGCAAATATACCCGCCAGCGGCAAAAATTCACGCTTGTCTCGCCGATGCGCAACGAGGGGCCGTATATTCTGGAATGGCTCGCCTGGCATCGGGCAATTGGGTTTGACAATATTCTTGTCATTACCAACGACTGCACAGACGGCAGTGATTTGTTATTACGACATCTGGCCGCTAAGAATTTAGTTTTGCATAAGGATCATACTCCGCGCAAAGATCAGTTTGCCCTTATACCCGCGTTTGAAATTGCCCAGAAACACCCGTCTGTACGGGATGCCGACTGGCTGATGATACTGGATGCCGATGAATTTCTTGTGGTGCATACAGGGGATAACACCATTCAGGCGCTCATGCAGAAAAACGGTGGAAACTGTCTTGGCATGGCGGTGCACTGGAA
Source organism: Paracoccaceae bacterium (assembly GCA_036479695.1). Taxonomy (GTDB): domain Bacteria; phylum Pseudomonadota; class Alphaproteobacteria; order Rhodobacterales; family Rhodobacteraceae; genus NORP23. The sequence goes on along the minus strand of JAZGFN010000016.1, from coordinate 35,579 downwards.
ATGTTTTGGTGATAATGATCAGGCATTATGGCAGGATATTATGGTTCGTGAGGCCTTTACAAGTTGCGCGGCTGATAACGATCCGGTGCATGCAAATTTCAAATCCATTTTTCGCGAGCCAAATAATTTCAACAGTTTTGCCTCACATGCCCCCAATGATTATCAGGGGATGTGGGGGGGCAAAAACCGTTGGGTAGATTCTGAGGGTAAAACCCTGTCGGGCATTCAGCTACTTGGCCCAAGCCCCCGTTGCGCCACACGTATTTCGCGCATTACCCATAGGGACGCACAAGTTAATCATTACGTCATAAAATCGCAGGAGAACTTTCTGGAACGGCGTGTGAAATGGGCCGGTTTCAATAATGCTGGGCGCTATAGTTCGGATTTTCTGGCCGCCTATAACAAGAATGCGTTTGAGGATATCTCTGCCCTTAATAATCTTGCGCGTTTCAAAATCGAATACGCAGCGCTTGTCAATGATCCCGAAACGCTACGTCTGCATCATCTTTGTTGTGCCAACTACATAAAGATCATATTGCAGTTAAAAGGGGGAAACCCTGACGATGACGGGCGCTATCAAATGCATTACGCAAAAAGTCGATAACATCCGCACCTATGCGCCGATTTTTCTTAGTTCATTGACACATCCAAAACCTGACGGATCACCACAGGTGAATGCTAAGATTTCGGCCTTCAGTTAAACTATTAAACTAGGTTAGTAGTTTGATTATTTACCCAACAACCCGTTACAATTAAACATTAATTACAGAATAACCCGATGTATTCTCAATTTGTATTATAGGCCAAAATCTGGAACTCGTTCTTTGCAGTGGGGCATAACCCATCATCAGAATCCAACCAATGCGCAACAAAAAACCCGCACATAAGCGCGGGTTTTTCTGGTTTAATTTAGGTTGTCTTACTCAGCTTCAGGAACGTCCACTACGTCTGATTGCACATCCTCCATCGGCATTTCCAAAGCACCGGCAATCGCTACGGCCTCTTCTTTGCGCTGCGCAATAATCTTGGCGTCGCGTAATGCCGCAACACGTTTGATGTCGTGCGTTGCACTCCCCGTACCTGCCGGGATCAAACGCCCAACGATCACGTTCTCTTTCAGGCCGATCAGCTTATCACGCTTGCCTTGGGTTGACGCCTCCGTCAGCACCCGCGTGGTTTCCTGGAACGATGCCGCCGAGATAAACGAGCGGGTTTGCAGGCTGGCCTTGGTAATGCCCAAAAGGATGGGACCGCCAGTTGCCGGCTCACGTCCCTCGGCCACGGCTTTCTCATTGGCTTCCATGAACTCGGCCTTATCGACCTGTTCGCCTTTCAGCAAGGTTGTGCCGCCTGACGCGGTGATCTCCCATTTTTGCAACATCTGGCGTACGATCACTTCGATGTGTTTGTCGTTGATCTTCACGCCTTGCAGGCGGTAGACGGCCTGAACTTCGTCGATCATATAATCAGCCAGCGCCTCAACACCCATAACATGCAAAATGTCATGTGGTGCGGGGTTACCATCCATCAGGTATTCCCCTTTCTGGATCAAATCACCCTCCTGAACCGGAATATGTTTGCCTTTTGGCACCATATATTCGACCGGCTCAAGCGTGTCATCGACAGGTTCAATCGACACGCGGCGTTTGTTTTTATAATCCTTGCCAAAGCGCACATAACCGTCGATTTCAGCCACAATCGCGTGGTCTTTCGGGCGACGGGCCTCAAACAGCTCGGCCACACGCGGCAGACCACCGGTGATATCCTTGGTTTTGGCACCTTCACGCAGGATACGCGCAATCACGTCACCTGCCTTGATTTCCTGACTATCTTCAACCGAGAGGATCGCCTCAACGGACATGGCGTGGACCTCGGGGTTACCGTTATCAAGCCGCACAGGTTCACCGGTTTTAGGGTCGGCGATAATGATTTCGGGTTTCAGATCACCGCCTTTGGGGGCCGTGCGCCAATCAACCACGATGCGCTGCAACATGCCGGTTGCATCATCGGTGTCTTCTTTCACAGAAATACCCGGAACCAGATCAACAAATTTGGCCAAACCCGGTTTTTCAGCGATAATCGGCAGAGAATAGGGATCCCATTCAAACAGCTTATCGCCCCGTTTAACCGCCTTGCCTTTTTTGACCAGCACTTTCGTACCATATGTCAGTTTATGCGCGGCCTGTTCAACACCGTTTTCATCCATAATTGCCAGCACCATATTACGGCCCAGAACGATTTGTTCTTTGTCGGCGTTCACGATGATATTGGGGTTGCGGAATTCAATTTTGCCTTCCTGATTTGCTTCGATAAAGGATTGCGAGCCACCCTGCGCAATGCCGCCAATGTGGAAGGTCCGCATGGTTAGCTGTGTGCCTGGCTCGCCAATCGACTGTGCCGCGATAATGCCGACAGCCTCGCCGGGATTAACCCTTGTACCGCGGGCCAGATCACGACCGTAACAGGTGGCGCAAATACCGTCTTCGGCCTCGCAAGTCAGCGGGCTGCGGATCAGCATTGAGACCACACCGGCGGCCTCGACCAGTTCTGATGCGCGTTCATCCATCAGCTCATCGCGGCGCACGAGTATCTCGTCAGTGCCGGGGCGCATAACATCCTCGGCGGATGTGCGGCCCAAAATGCGTTCGGACAGTGGCGAGATAATCTCACCATCGTTGATCGCTGCACTTGCGGTGATGGAACGATCGGTTTCGCAATCGTCAACCTTAACGATGCAATCTTGTGCAACATCCACCAGACGGCGGGTCAGATAACCCGAGTTCGCGGTTTTCATCGCCGTATCGGCCAGACCTTTACGCGCCCCGTGGGTCGAGTTGAAATACTCCAGCACCGAAAGCCCTTCTTTAAAGTTTGAGATAATCGGCGTCTCGATAATCTCGCCCGAAGGTTTGGCCATCAAGCCACGCATACCGCCCAGTTGTTTCATCTGCGCAGGGGAGCCACGCGCACCGGAATGGGACATCATGTAAACCGAGTTTGGTTCCAGCTCGGCCCCGGCATCGTCAACCCTAAGCGCCGAGATTTCGCCCATCATGGCATCGGCCACAACGTCGGAACATTTAGACCAGGCATCGACAACTTTGTTATATTTCTCGCCCTGTGTAATCAGACCGTCCATATATTGTTGCTCAAATTCCTTAACCTGATCGCGGGTACCATTCACCAGATCCCATTTGGTATCAGGAATGATCATGTCATCTTTACCAAAGGAAATTCCGGCTTTGAAGGCTTCCTGGAAACCCAAAGTCATGATCTGGTCACAGAAAATAACCGATTCCTTTTGGCCGCAATGGCGATACACAATATCAATCACATCACCGACTTCTTTCTTGCGCAAAAGACGGTTCACGATATCAAACGGTGCTTTGTGGTTTTTCGGCAATAGCTGCCCCAAACGCAAACGCCCCGGCGTGGTTTCCACACGTTCCATATAAGCGTTGCCTTCAGCGTCAATCTGTTCAATGCGCGCTGTAATTTTGGCGTGCAGATGCACGATGCCATTATCAAGCGCGTGATCGACCTCTTGCATGTTTGCAAATGCCATACCTTCACCAATCTGGCCCTTACGTTCCAGCGTGATATAGTAAATCCCAAGGATCATATCTTGCGATGGCACGATGATCGGTTTGCCGTTTGAGGGCGACAGAACGTTGTTGGTGGACATCATCAAAACGCGGGTTTCAAGCTGCGCTTCAAGGGAAAGCGGCACGTGCACGGCCATTTGGTCACCGTCAAAATCAGCGTTAAAAGCTGAGCAAACGAGCGGGTGCAACTGAATGGCCTTGCCTTCAATCAGAACCGGTTCAAACGCCTGAATGCCCAAACGGTGCAGGGTTGGCGCACGGTTCAGCATCACGGGATGTTCGCGGATAACCTCGTCCAGAATGTCCCAAACTTCGGGGCGCTCCTTTTCGACCAGTTTTTTGGCCTGCTTAACGGTGCTCGACAGGCCCTTGGCCTCAAGGCGTGAATAGATGAACGGTTTGAACAGCTCCAGCGCCATCTTTTTGGGCAAGCCGCATTGATGCAGCTTCAGCTCTGGCCCGGTCACAATCACCGAGCGCCCAGAGAAATCAACCCGTTTACCCAGCAAGTTCTGGCGGAAACGGCCCTGTTTACCCTTTAGCATGTCGCTGAGCGATTTCAGCGGGCGTTTATTGGCACCGGCAATTACCCGGCCACGACGACCATTGTCAAACAACGCATCAACAGATTCCTGCAACATACGTTTTTCGTTACGGATAATGATGTCCGGTGCACGTAGTTCAATCAGACGTTTCAGACGGTTGTTACGGTTGATAACCCGGCGGTAAAGATCGTTAAGATCGGACGTAGCAAAACGCCCCCCATCAAGCGGCACCAATGGGCGCAATTCTGGCGGGATCACCGGGATCACGGTCAGAACCATCCATTCCGGACGGTTGCCCGAGCCGCGGAAATTCTCCACCAGTTTCAGACGTTTGATGATTTTCTTGGGCTTCAGTTCACCCGTAGCTACGGCCAGATCGGCGCGCAGCTGTTCAGCCTCGGCATCAAGATCAATCGCCGCCAGCATTTCGCGGATCGCTTCAGCGCCAATACCGGCGGTGAAAGCGTCATCACCAAACTGGTCTTGCGCATCGAGATATTCTTCCTCGGTCATCAATTGGCCATGCATAAGGTCGGTCAGGCCCGGCTCAATCACCACGTATTGTTCGAAATACAAGATGCGTTCCAGATCACGCAGGGTCATGTCCAGCATCAAACCAATGCGCGACGGCAGCGATTTCAGAAACCAGATATGCGCCACAGGGGCCGCCAGATCAATGTGGCCCATGCGTTCACGGCGCACCTTTTGCAAGGTCACCTCAACGCCACATTTTTCGCAGGTTACACCGCGATATTTCATACGTTTATATTTGCCACACAGACATTCATAATCTTTGATCGGGCCAAAGATACGCGCACAGAACAGCCCGTCACGTTCCGGTTTGAACGTGCGGTAGTTAATGGTTTCCGGCTTTTTAATTTCGCCAAAAGACCAGCTGAGAATACGTTCCGGCGAGGCCAGCGTAATTCTGATTTCATCAAACGTTTTCAACGGTTGGACCGGATTAAACGGGTTCGTGATTTCATGGTTCATTTTATGATCCTTAATCTCGTGGTTTTAGGTAAGGGCGATGAAACGCCCCTACTCCGTCTCCGAATCCAGCAGCTCCATATTCAAGCCGAGCGCGCGGATTTCCTTGACCAATACATTGAACGATTCTGGCACACCAGCCTCGAAGTTATCTTCGCCTTTGACGATACTTTCATAGACTTTGGTACGCCCTGCCACATCATCCGACTTCACCGTCAGCATTTCCTGCAAGGTGTAGGCGGCGCCGTAGGCTTCAAGCGCCCAGACCTCCATCTCACCGAAACGCTGCCCGCCGAACTGCGCTTTACCGCCCAGCGGTTGCTGGGTCACAAGGCTGTAAGGCCCGGTAGAGCGCGCGTGGATTTTATCATCCACAAGGTGGTGCAGTTTCAGGATATACTTGACGCCAACGGTCACGGGGCGCGCGAACTGCTCGCCGGTACGACCGTCAAAAAGAACCGACTGGCCGGATGTATCCAGCCCGGCGCGTTCCAGTGCGTCATTGATATCAGCCTCTTTGGCGCCATCAAAAACCGGGGTGGCAATCGGCACACCCGTTGTGACATTGCCCGCAGCTTCAAGCATTTCGTCTTGCGACATGGCAGCGATCACCTCGCCGTAAAGATCGGGACCATACGCCACTTTCATGGCGTCCTGCACAGGGGTCATATCGCCCGAGCGCTGGTATTCCTTAAGGGAATCATCAATGGATTTACCCAGACTGCGCGCAGCCCAACCCATATGTGTTTCCAGAATTTGCCCAACGTTCATACGTGATGGCACGCCCAGCGGGTTCAGACAGAAATCCACCGGCGTTCCATCGGCAAGGAACGGCATATCTTCCTCGGGAACAACCCGTGAGATCACACCCTTGTTGCCGTGACGGCCAGCCATTTTATCACCCGGCTGCAGCTTGCGTTTGACAGCGATAAAGACTTTGACCATTTTCATGACACCTGGCATCAGATCATCGCCACGGCGAATTTTCTCAACCTTGTCCTCGAACCGTGCTTCCAGAGCCTTTTTCTGCGCCTCGTAATGGCTATTCAAAGCCTCAACCTCGGCGGCGTCTTTGTCATCATGCAGGGCCAGTTGCCACCATTGACCACGGCTTAGGCTTTCCAGCAGTTCCTCGGTGATTGTGGAACCGGCTTTCACACCTTTGGGGCCTTTGACGGCCTTTTTCCCCATGATCAGGGTTTTCAGACGGTTGTAGATATTGCGGTCATAGATCGCCAATTCATCATCGCGATCACGGCTAAGCTGTTCAACCTCTTCACGTTCAATCTGAAGCGCGCGTTCGTCTTTTTCAACGCCGTGGCGGTTAAAGACCCGAACCTCGACAACTGTACCAAAATCGCCCGGTTTCAGACGCAGGGATGTATCACGCACATCCGAGGCTTTCTCACCGAAAATCGCACGCAAAAGCTTTTCCTCGGGCGTCATCGGGCTTTCGCCTTTGGGGGTGATTTTACCGACCAGAATGTCGCCCGGCTGCACTTCGGCACCGATATAAACAATGCCTGCCTCATCGAGGTTGCGCAGAGCTTCCTCACCGACATTGGGAATATCGCGGGTGATTTCCTCAGGGCCGAGCTTGGTGTCACGCGCGGCGACCTCAAATTCTTCAATATGGATTGAGGTAAACACGTCATCCTTGACGATACGTTCCGAAATCAGGATCGAATCCTCATAGTTGTAGCCATTCCACGGCATGAACGCGACCAGCACGTTTTTACCCAGCGCCAATTCGCCAAGATCGGTTGATGGTCCATCAGCCACAACTTCGCCTTTGCGTACCCGATCACCAACCTTCACCAAGGGGCGCTGGTTGATACAGGTGTTCTGGTTTGAACGCTGGAATTTGCGCAGACGATAGATATCGACGCCCGGATCCCCCGGTTTCATATCTTCGGTTGCCCGAATAACGATCCGCATGGCATCGACCTGATCGATGATACCGCCACGCGCCGCCGTGATCGCCGCACCCGAATCCCGGGCCACGATTTCTTCAATGCCGGTGCCGACATACGGCGCTTCGGCTTTAACCAAAGGCACGGCCTGACGCATCATGTTGGACCCCATCAAGGCCCTGTTCGCATCGTCGTTCTCAAGGAACGGGATAAGCGAGGCCGCGATTGAGACCAACTGTTTTGGCGAAACGTCGATCAGATCAACATTTTCCACCTGATTCAGCATGTAATCGCCCGACTTACGTGTCGAAACCATATCATTAACGAACTTGCCGTTGGCATCGATTTCGGCATTGGCCTGCGCCACTGTATGGCGCATTTCCTCGGTGGCGGACATATAGGTGACTTCATCGGTCACATGGCCGTCTTTTACAGTGCGGTACGGTGTTTCGATAAAGCCGTATTTATTGACCCGCGCAAAAGACGCAAGGCTGTTGATCAGACCAATATTTGGCCCTTCGGGCGTTTCAATCGGACACATCCGGCCATAGTGCGTTGCGTGCACATCCCGTACCTCAAAACCGGCGCGCTCACGCGTCAGACCACCGGGTCCAAGTGCTGAAAGGCGGCGTTTGTGGGTAACCTCGGACAAGGGATTGGTTTGGTCCATAAACTGCGAAAGCTGGCTGGAGCCAAAGAATTCCCGCACGGCTGCTGCCGCCGGTTTGGCGTTGATCAAATCTTGCGGCATGATCGTGTCGATCTCAACGCTGGACATGCGTTCTTTGATCGCCCGTTCCATACGCAAAAGTCCGACGCGATACTGGTTTTCCATCAGTTCACCAACCGAGCGTACGCGCCGGTTACCAAGGTGGTCGATATCATCAACGCTGCCTTTGCCATCGCGCAAATCAGCCAGCGCCTTAACGACAGCAATAATGTCCTCGCTACGCAAAACCCGCAAAATATCGGGGGCATCAAGATCAAGACGCATGTTCATTTTCACGCGCCCAACGGCGGATAGATCATAGCGGTCCGAGTTAAAGAACATGCTGTCAAACATCGCAGCCGACGCCTCGACGGTGGGCGGCTCGCCCGGGCGCATAACGCGGTAGATATCCATGAGCGCGGTGTCGCGATTCATGTTTTTGTCAATCGCCATGGTGTTGCGAATATACGGGCCAACGTTGATATTATCGATATCAAGCGTTGGAATATCGCTTACACCATTGTCGAGCAGGGTCACAAGCGTGCCCGAAACTTCTTCGGTTTTGGGGTCAACATCCCATGTCAGCTCATCACCGGCCTCAACCCAGATTTCGCCGGTTTTCTCATTGATGATATCTTTGGCCACAAACCGGCCGATGATTTGCTCAAACGGCACGAGGACGGTTTTAACCTTGCCCTCGTCAATCAGTTTTTTGACCGTGCGCGGCGTAACTTTCTTACCCGTTTCGGCAATCACTTCGCCGGATTTTGCATCGACAATATCGAAAAGCGGCTTGGTGCCCTTGATACGTTCCGGGAAGAACGCCGTGGTCCAGCCTTTTTTCTTTTTGTTCTGTTTATAGCTTACGGTGTTGTAATAAGCGTCACAAATACCTTCCTGATCCAGCCCCAGTGCGTAAAGCAGCGTGGTTACAGGCAGTTTGCGGCGACGGTCAATACGGGCGTAAATGATATCCTTGGCGTCAAATTCAAAGTCCAGCCAGCTACCGCGGTAAGGAATGATCCGGCTGGTGAACAGCAATTTGCCGGACGAGTGGGTTTTCCCCTTGTCATGGTCAAAGAACACGCCGGGGCTACGGTGCATTTGCGAGACGATCACCCGCTCGGTGCCGTTAACAACAAACGTGCCGTTTGGCGTCATCAGGGGCATCTCGCCCATGAATACGTCTTGTTCCTTGATGTCCTTGACCGAGCGCGCGCCCGTATCCTCATCAACATCAAACACGATCAAACGCAGCGTCACCTTAAGGGGGGCGCCATAGGTCATGTCACGTTGCATGCATTCTTCAACATCGTACTTTGAGGGTTCAAGATCGTATTTCACGTATTCCAAAACCGAGGTTTCATTGAAATCCTTGATCGGGAAAACCGATTGGAATACCGCGTTAATACCTTCACCGTCCGTTGGTTCTGGCTGATCGCCGGAATTGAGGAACAGCTTATAAGAGCTTTTTTGAACCTGAATAAGATTGGGCATCTTCGCAACTTCGCGAATTTTACCGAAATACTTACGAATACGTTTATGACCTGAATGCGTTTGGGGCATGCTCGTCCTTACCTGTTTTTCAACGCCCGACACGTGACTGGGAACACGCGTCTAAAGCCTTGCGGCGTAGCTATCCAATTCTTGCGAAATTCCCACATCTCGCTTCCGGATATCTGCACCTTTCAAGATACCCGTCAGGCACCCAGAGAGACGCAAACAGCCGGACCCATTATATAATGGATCCAGCCTTGTTTCAGCGTCGCAGCCACATGGCCGCCAGCGCTTATTTCAGCTCGACAGTTGCACCCGCAGCTTCGAGTTTCGCTTTCAATTCCTCAGCTTCAGCCTTGGGAACGCCTTCTTTGATGGCTTTGCCGCCAGCGTCTACAAGGTCTTTAGCTTCCTTGAGGCCCAGACCAGTGATGGTGCGAACTTCTTTGATGACAGCGATTTTCTTGTCGCCGGCAGCTACGAGAATGACGTTAAATTCGTCTTTCTCAACTTCGCCACCAGCATCACCACCTGCACCACCACCGGAAACCATTACGGCACCACCGGCAGCAGGCTCGATGCCATACTCGTCTTTGAGGATTGTTTTCAGTTCAGCGGCTTCGAGAAGGGTCAGACCCACAATCTCTTTAGCCATTTTTTTCAGATCAGCCATTTTACTTTTCCGTTTTCAGTTTCGATGTGTTCCAGTGTTGTCTTTGTTCCAACTAATAAGGTCCACACAATTGCATTAAGACTTACGCCGCTGCCCGTTCTTCGAGGGTAGAAAGTATACCCGCAATGTTACTGGCAGGCGCGCCAATCGCACCGGCAATGTTGCTACCTGGGGCGCCCAGACACGCAGCGATTTGAGCAAGAAGCTCATCACGCGACGGCATGGCTGCCACAGTTTTAACACCGGCGGGGTCAAGAATATCTTCGCCCATCGACCCGCCAAGAACAACGAGCTTTTCGTTATCTTTAGCAAAGGATTGAACGGCCTTGGCCGCTGCAACCGGGTCTTCAGAATAGGCAAAAACAGTCATTCCTGTCAGCAAATCGGCCATAGCAGCGGTCGGTTTACCCTCAAGAGCGATTTTGGCGAGCTTGTTTTTGGCGACACGCACGGTTCCCCCGGCATCGCTTACGCGATGACGAAGATCCGACATCTCTGCAACTGTGAGGCCCTCGTAATGTGCAACCACGACGACACCAGAGTCCGTGAAGATTTGACCGAGTTCCCCGATCACTGCTTCTTTTTGGGCTCTATCCACAATATTACTCCAAATTATAGAGGGGTCGCCCCCTCCGGCTCATATTCACTGAAACTCGCGTCCCAGCGTTCGGGTGTCCAGGTTCCCGCCAAATTCGCCCGGGCAATTGCCCGTTTGATCTGATCGTTTCCCTATCTCAGGCAGGAATTATGACCGAATGGTCACCCGCCATCTTGGACAGTTGGACCGCAGGTTTGCACCCTTGGCCCGAAACATCCCCCACCCAAAAGCGGGGGAATTCTTTACTCGGCGACAGCGGCGCTGACGTCGATTGATATGCCCGGCCCCATGGTGGAGCTAAGCGAGATTTTTTTCATATAGGTGCCTTTGGCCCCGGCCGGTTTGACCTTTTGGACCGCAGCAACAAAAGCTTTGACATTGGCAACCATTGCCGCCTCATCAAAAGAAGCCTTACCGATACCAGCATGCACAACCCCGGCTTTTTCCGCCTTGAACTGCACTTCGCCACCCTTGGCCGCCTCAACAGCCGCCTTGATATCCATCGTTACCGTGCCAACACGCGGGTTTGGCATCAGGTTGCGTGGGCCAAGAACCTTGCCCAGACGCCCGACGATTGGCATCATATCAGGTGTTGCGATACAGCGGTCAAAATCAAGATTACCAGCTTGAATGCTTTCCATCAGATCCTCAGCACCAACGATATCAGCGCCAGCAGCCTTGGCCTCGTCAGCCTTGGCATCGCGGGCAAATACGGCTACGCGCATGGTTTTACCTGTGCCCGACGGCATGCTCACAACGCCGCGCACCATCTGGTCGGCGTGGCGTGGATCAACCCCGAGGGTCATTGCAATTTCAATCGTTTCGTCGAATTTTGCTGTCGCGTTGGCTTTTACCAGCTTAACGGCTTCTTCAACCGTTACGTTGGCTTGTTCTCCAAAGGCCGCTTTTGCCGCCGTGAAACGTTTTCCTACTTTTGCCATATCGATTACCCCTTAACCTCAATGCCCATGGAACGCGCAGAGCCCATGATGATCTGCATCGCGGCCTCAATATCATTCGCGTTCAGATCAACCATTTTGGCCTCGGCGATTTCCCTAACCTGCTTAAGCGTCACCGAACCGGCGATTTCCTTGCCGGGGTTATTCGCCGCTGATTTCAGCTTGGCAGCTTTCTTCAGCATAAAGGACGCAGGCGGCGTCTTGATTTCCATGTCAAAGGATTTATCAACGTAATACGTGATAATGGTCGGGCATGGCGCACCGGCCTCCAGTTCCTGGGTCTTGGCGTTGAACGCCTTGCAGAATTCCATGATATTAATCCCGCGTTGACCGAGCGCCGGCCCGACGGGGGGGGATGGGTTGGCCTTACCTGCAGGGACCTGCAGTTTCATAGTGCCAGCAATTTTCTTAGCCATTACGGCCTCCTATTTATCACCGCCCGGCGGATTATTCCGCCAGACATTGGTTTAGTGGTGCGGCGCATGCCTCCCACAGGGGTCATTCAGGTTTGCTTTTTAACCTGCATGAATTCCAGCTCTACAGGCGTTGCCCGCCCAAAAATCGAAACCGTCACCTTCAGGCGTTCGTTTTCGTAATCCACATCTTCGACCATGCCTGCGAATCCCTCGAACGGGCCGTCGGTCACGTCTACATTTTCGCCAACTTCGAAGGTGATCATCGAGCGTGGCTTTTCCAGCCCTTCTTCAACCTGGTTAAGCAATTGCGCAACCTCGGCATCGCGCAGCGGCGCGGGTTTGCCTTGCGGGCCAAGAAACGCCATCACGCGGTTGGTGTTATTGATCAGATGGTAGGCGCGGTCAGACATTTCCATTTTGACCAGAATATAGCCCGGCATAAACCGTTTTTCGACCTGAACCTTTTTGCCTTTGCGCACCTCAATAACTTCTTCGGTGGGCACCATGACCTCAAGGATTTCATCCTCAAGGCCGTTTTTAGCAGCGGCTTCGCGGATCGACTCTGCAATCTTTTTCTCAAAATTCGAGAGAACGCTCACCGAATACCAGCGTATAGCCATTGTTGCCCGACCTTTAGTTTGCTGAACGCGTGCGCTCAATTTATTCAATATATCAGACGCTTACGCCTATTAACCAAAACAGAACAGAGCGCGCAGACGAATCGAGGCGCGCTCATGCAGTAGTGGAGATCGCGCATATACCGCGCGCGCCCGGTGAAATCAAGAGGCCAAGCGCAGAATTGTCTCTAACCCCAGCGAAATAATCTGATCAGCCGCAAAGAAGAAAATCGCTGCTAATGTTGCCATGATAAAGACCATTACGGTTGTTAAAATCGTCTCACGGCGTGTAGGCCATACGACCTTAGATACCTCGGCCCGCACCTGTTGTGCAAACTGAAATGGGTTGGCTTTGGCCATAATGACGACTCCTGATATTGCGCATGGATATGTTGCAAGATCACTTACGTGGTTCCGGGCGGGAATTCAAGGGGCTGCTGAGCGTAAAAGGCACAACAGATACCCCGCTTGAAATTCAGCTCTCGTCATCATCCAGAGCGCAGGTGTTCATGCCAGCGATGGAATAGACCGGGCAGGATGACATCAAGGATGTGCCAACACCAATCAGGCCCACCAACAGGAACAGCCAGTGCAGGATCGTGCCAACTGGCAACATGAAAAACGCCGCGAGGGCCGCGACGCCGACAATGGCGCGCACAATACGGTCGATATTACCCATATTTTTCTTAAGCATGATAAACCTCATTTAGGTGGCCGCAGTGGCGCGGCAAAGGAACTTGGCGGGGGTTTCGACACGCAAATCCCCCTATTTTGACAACCCCAAAGACTGCCCCGCGGCGTTCATGTCACAGCCAAACGAGCGCCCTTCGATGATTTTACCACTTGCCTCGCGCAGGCAGCCATTGCGATCATAATACTGGCGCGGACGGTTACGCCATTTGGAATAGGCGGCCTCGGACATCACGTTCAGAAATTCCACCTGATTTTCATTGAAATACCCCGATGTTGGCAGTTCATTTTCACCTTGCCATTTCTCAATAGCCGCACGGCTGCCGGGGCCAAAAACACCGTCAACACCGCGCGGGTCATACCCCAGCAGCACTAATCTGCGCTGAATAACCGTTCTTTGCTTGCGCGACATCTCCATAGCATCCTCGGTTTCCTCGGTGCCCTCGTTAAGGGTTGTATTTGTGTCTTCAGCATCCGTGTCATTGTCATTCTCGGCCTCTTCTGGCGGCGTGCTGTCGTCAGAGGTTTCACTTGCTTCAACCGCCTCAACGACATCATCCACGTCATCGATGGATGTTTCGTGAATGATTTCCCGGCTTTGCACCGGATTTTCGAGCGTCGCAAAGGCCGCCGCAACATTTGAAACCTTCAGGCCGGATATTGTGGCGGTCAGAGTGAAATCTCCCTCCACAGCCTCCTCACCGGCCTCGGTGACAACGGGCGTGCAGGCCAGCAAAGCCTCAGTCGCTGATTTCATCAACTTACGTTCGGCTATGGACAAATCACCATCTTTTTGCACCTCAGGCAGCCCATCAATATCCCCCTGTGCATTCAGCATCACCACCATATCCACCGTGTCATCAGCTAAAACACCATCCTTGGGCGCCAGAAAACAGCGTTGTAAACTGGCGGTGATAAGTTGCGAAATAATCGGGCCTTGCACACGATCCTGCGTTGCACCAATGCCGGGAAAACCGATGGTGACAGCCAACACTATTGCCGTATTTAAATACAGAGAACGTGCATTCGACATGTTTCATACCCTCTTATCGCATATTTCCAGAGACCTATATTACCACATACTAACCAAAAAGCCATTGCGCGGGAATACTAGGGTGCAAAACAGCAATAGCAAGCAAGGTTTCATTACGCCCTGCCCCTTCCTCAATATTACATTCACTAGATGCATTTAAGCAACAGTAAGGCGATGTTTGGTCCCAAGGCAGCACTACTTAAATGTAATTCACCCAAACCTCTTTGTAACTATTATTATGATACAACGATTGAGATCAGTCTTAATCTCCCTTGCGCCTATTTTTATGCTGGGCTACAAATCCAACCACAGACGGTGCCCTTCGGGGCTGAAAGCGCGTCTGGGAGATGCTGACCCAAATAGGGGGCAAAACCCGGAACTGTCAATAAAAGCAGGCGTTTTCTTCCATGGTGGACCGATAAAACCGGAAGGAAAATGATATGAAAACTCTACTTACCCTAAGTACCCTCGCGGCCACGCCAGCCATGGCGCATAGCGCTGCCAATGGTCTGCATATCGCGCATGAAATCTACCTGCTGGCCGTTGTTACCGGCATAGTGGCGCTGGCCGCTTACAAATACCTAAAGCGCTGAGATCATGTCAAAAATTGGTGTAATGGTCTGCGGGCACGGGTCGCGCAGTCAACAGGCAGTGGATGAATTTGCACAAGTGGCCAAAGGGTTAAAGCCGCATTTCCCCGACTGGCCGGTGGATTACGGTTATCTCGAATTTGCCAATCCGGTGATGCGCGACGGGCTGGATAATTTGCGCAATGCGGGCTGTGATCGGATTCTGGCCGTGCCGGGCATGCTTTTTGCGGCTATGCACGCCAAAAACGATATCCCCACGGTGCTCAATACCTATGCCGCCAAACATGGAATCACGGTCGATTATGGCCGCGAGCTGGGGGTGGACCCCAAGATGCTGGAGGCCGCAGCCGATCGCATCAGCGCGGCGGTCAAACAGGCCAATAAAGACCACGGCGTGGTGGCCCTGCATGACACCTGTTTGGTAGTCATCGGGCGCGGTGCCTCGGATCCTGACGCCAACGCCAATGTCTCAAAAGTTGCGCGATTGCTGCAAGAGGGCATGGGGTTTGGCTGGGCCGAGGTCGGTTATAGCGGCGTCACATTCCCGCTGGTCGCGCCCTGTCTCGATCACGTGGCTCGCCTTGGCTATAGTCGTGTTATCGTGTTTCCGTATTTCCTGTTTGCCGGCGTTCTGATCGACCGGATTTACGGGTTTACGGATGCTGCAAGTGCAAAATACCCCAATATCAATTTCATCAAGGCGGCGTATCTGAATGACCACCCCAAGGTGATCGAGACCTTTGCTGAAAGGGTCCGTGAGATTTTGGAGGGGGAAAACAACATGAATTGCGGCATGTGTAAATACCGCGAGACCGTGCTGGGATTTGAGGCCGAGGTCGGGGCCGTGCAGGAAAGCCATCACCACCATGTCGAGGGCCAAGGTGCCAATGCGCCCGGCGCGACGGTCGAAACCTGCGATCTGTGTGACACATTTTGCACCGGCGCCTGTCGGCTGGATATGGACCACCATCATGATCATCATCATGGTCACGGGCATCACCACGACCATGATCACGGGCACGCCCATCCAGAATACCCACAGGCGGATCACCCGCACGGGCCAGAGTCCGTGCGCAAAAAATGACCCTGTTTGATGGCTATCTGATGGTGGACTGGTCCGCGGCGGCAAAGCCGACTACGGGTGCGGACAGCATCTGGATCGCCTATCTTAGCGGGGGTGATTTACGCATTGAAAATCCCGCAACCCGTCTTGAAGCGATGGAGATTGTCGCGGATATCCTCAACCAATCCACGGGGCGGGTTCTGGCGGGGTTTGATTTCCCGTTTGGCTATCCCGAAGGCACTGCCAAGGCGCTGACCGGCGGGGGCTGGCAGGATCTTTGGGCGCTGCTCGCGCGCGAAATCACAGATACGCCCGACAACGGCAATCATAGGTTTGCGGCGGCCGCGCGGCTGAACACAATCTTTGACAAACCCGGCCCGTTCTGGGGTAATGGTACGTCGGTTGATATCCCGGATTTGCCGCGCAAAAAACCGGATGAGCACAAAGCGCACCTGCCCGCGCGACAACGGTATGCGGATACACATATGAAGGGCGCGCAAGAGGTATGGAAACTGTCGGGCATCGGCTCGGTCGGGGGGCAGGCTTTGACGGGCATTGCAGCACTTGAACGCCTGCGCCATGAAATCCCGGTACATATCTGGCCCTTTGAACCCCATGATCAGGGTCATGTTTTATGCGAGATTTACCCGTCTATGTTAACAAAAACCGTGCCCGAGGGCATCAAGGACGCCATTCAGGTGCGCAAATTGGCCGAGGTTTTCGCGGAAATTGACCGCAAGGGCCGCATGGTTGATCTGCTAGATGCCCCGCAAAACATGCCGGAAAAAGTGCGGGTTGAAGAATCCTGCATGCTCGGGCAAGCCCATGAAACCCTCATGCAGCAAGCCGCGCACAGCTATATTCACGATCCCGGCGCGATTTATAAACGCAGTTTTACCATCCTGCGCGCCGAGGCCGATTTTACCAGATTGCCCGCTGATTTGCACGCAACTGCGACCCGGCTGATCCACGCCTGCGGGATGGTTGATCTGCCAAAATACCTGTCTTTTTCACCCGATGTTTATAAAGCGGCCCACAACGCGCTAAACATTGGCGCGCCGGTTTTATGTGATGTTGAAATGGTGCGCGCTGGCATTATCATCCGCTTTTTGCATGGCAACGAGGTGATCGTCACCCTTAATGATCCGCGTGTGCCCCAGCTGGCAAAATCCCTTGGCACAACGCGCTCTGCGGCGGCTATCGAGCTGTGGCGCGACCATATTGAGGGGGCCGTTGTCACCATCGGCAATGCCCCAACGGCGCTGTTTCACCTGTTGGAAAAACTTGATCAGGGCTGGCCAAAACCCGCGGCAATCCTTGGTTTTCCCGTCGGGTTTGTTGGCGCGGCTGAAAGCAAAGCGGAGCTTGCCGCCAACCCGCGCGGCGTGCCATATCTGGCGCTGAACGGGCGGCGCGGGGGTTCGGCGATGGCCTCAGCCGCGCTAAACGCCATGGCTGCGGGATTGCCGGAGGATGCAGGAAAATGAGTATTTTTAAAAGAAAGAAACGGGTAGAATGAGGACACCCTGGCTTCATATCATTGGTATCGGTGAGGACGGGATGGATGGCTTGACGCCCACCACCCGCGCCGTGATCGAGGCCGCCGAGGTGATCGTTGGGGGGGCGCGCCATCATGTGTTGGCGGCCAATCCGGAGGCTAAAACGCTGGAATGGCCCTCGCCGTTTGACGCGCTGATTGACGATTTGAAAGCGATGCGTAACAAACGCGTGGTCGTGCTGGCAACTGGCGATCCGCTGTGGTTTTCGGTCGGGGCCAAGATCGGGCGGCATTTTGCGCCCCATGAGATCACCTATCACCCGCAGCTTTCGGCTTTTCAGCTCGCCTCGGCGCGGATGGGTTGGAGCATGGCCGATCTTGAAACCCTGACCGTGCATGGTCGCCCGGTGGAACAGATGATCGCCTTTATTCAACCCGATGTGCGACTGTTGATCCTGACCACGGGCGAAGGAACCCCGGCACAGATCGCGAAATTTCTGAGCGCTCGCGGATTTGGGCAATCCCGCATGACTGTTTTGGCGGCAATGGGCGGCACAGATGAGGCCCGTTTTGAGGGTATTGCCGAAAGCTGGTCCCATAGCGTTCCTGCTTTTAATACTCTTGCGGTGGAATGTGTGGCGGCACCCGATGCGGCGTTGTTGCCACGTGTTCCCGGCCTGCCCGATGAGGTGTTTACCCATGACGGCACCATGACCAAACGCGAAGTACGCGCGGCGACGCTCGCCAAGCTGATCCCGATGCGGGGTGCGTTGCTTTGGGATGTGGGTACGGGCTGTGGCTCGGTCGCGGTGGAATGGCTGCGCGCGGCGCGCTATACCCGCGCTATCGGGATTGAACCGCGCGCGGACCGGCGCACTATGGCTGCTGATAACGCCCAGGCGCTGGGGGTGCCCTCATTAGAGCTGATTGATGGCATTGTGCCTGCCGCACTGAATGACCTGCCTGCCCCCGATGCGATTTTTATCGGCGGTGGGTTTTCCCCTGAAACCTTTGTGGCCTGCCTGTCTGCGCTGCGCCCACTTGGGCGGTTGGTGGCGAATGCGGTGACGCTGGAAAGCCAGACATTGCTGGCTGATTTGCACAAAACCCACGGTGGTGATCTGGTGCAAATTACAGTTAACCGCGCCGAACCGCTAGGCAATCTGACCAGTTGGACTCCGCTGCGCCCCGTCACCCAGTGGAGCCTGATCAAACGATGAGCGGCACATTATATGGCATCGGTCTTGGCCCTGGCGATCCGGAGCTGATGACCCTAAAAGCATATCGCCTGATCGCAGGCGCCCATGTTATCGCCTATCCCACGCTTGAGGATGGCGAGAGTTTCGCGCGCGCTATTGCCGCTGATGTGATCCCTGAAACGGCACAGGAAATTCCCATTCGCATCCCTATGACAATCGCCCGTGACCCCGCGCAAGCTGCCTATGACAAAGGTGCCGCAGACATTGCGGTGCATCTGGATGCGGGGCGCGATGTGGTGGTTTTATGTGAGGGTGACCCGTTTTTCTACGGCTCTTTTATGTATCTGTTCACCCGGTTGGCGGGGCGATATGACACTGAAATCATCCCCGGAGTGACCTCGATCACCGCCTGCGCTGCCGTCGCTAAAACCCCGCTAACTGCGCGCAATGACGTGCTGACCATCATCCCCGGCCCGCTGGAAACAGCTGAAATGCGCGCCCGCATCGAATCTGCCGGTGCTGTGGCAATCATGAAAGTCGGGCGCCATCTGGGGCGCATTCGCACGATGCTGGATACCATGGACCTGTCCGCAAACGCAATTTTTGTCGCGCGCGCAAGCCTGCCGCTGCAACAAGTGCTGCCTTTGGCGCGCGCGCCCGATCCTGCCCCTTATTTTTCCATGATTCTGATCACAAAAGGCGATGACCCATGGCTGAATTAACCCCGATTGTTATCTGCCTTTCGCGCAGCGGTGAAGCTACTGCACGGCGTGTTGCGTTAGCCTTGAAAGTACCGCTTCATGGCCGCGCAAGTCGTGTTGATCAGGCCGATGCCTATTTTCCCAACGCCCTTGAACATGTGCGGATGCTGTTTCAGGCAGGGCACCCGGTGATCGGGGTTTGTGCCACCGGCATTCTGGTACGCGCCGTAGCCCCGGTGCTGGTAGATAAACGCGTTGAGCCGCCTCTAATCGCCATCCCCGATGATGGATCAACGGTAATTCCACTGCTCGGCGGGCACCACGGCGCCAACCGGCTGGCCAAAGAAATAGCCGCAGCGTTAGAGGCCCACGCGGCCGTGACAACCGCCGGAGATGTCTCACTTGGCATCGCGCTTGACGCGCCGCCTCCAGGCTGGCGGCTGGCAAATCCCGAGGATGCCAAGCCGGTAATGGTTGCGCTGCTTTCAGGGCAAAAACCGATTATTGAAGGCGAAAATATTTGGGGGCTGAAGGCTGGCGACGGGCCGGTTAAGTTGATGAGTTCCGAGGCCCCGATCGCAACGAACGAGGCTGTGTTAGCCTATCATCCACAGCGGTTCACACTGGGGATAGGTTGTGCGCGCGGTTGCGCAGTGGATGAAATGTGGACGTTGGTTATGGAAACTTTAGCACAGGCCAACATTGCCCCCGAGGCGATTGCCTGCTTAACCTCGCTTGATCTTAAAGCTGATGAACCGGCGATGATCCAGACCGCAAAGCGCCTTAACGTGCCGTTTCGGGTTTTTGACACCGCAGCGCTGGAGGCCGAAGCAGACCGGCTGGCAAATCCATCCGATGTAGTCTTTGCCGAGGTCGGCTGCCACGGGGTCGCCGAGGGGGCGGCGCTGGCAAGTGCCGGGCCGGATGCGGTGCTGGTTGTGGAAAAGCACAAGACATTAAACGCCACCTGCGCCATTGCCCGCACGCCTGAAGTGATCATAGAAATGAAAGGGCGCGCACGTGGCAAACTGTCGATTATCGGCATTGGTCCGGGGCAGCATAGCTGGCGCACGCCCGAGGCCAGTACGTTAATTGCCCAGGCCGATGAACTGGTGGGATATGGGCTTTATATCGATTTGCTGGGACCGTTGGCGCTGGGTAAAGCGCGCATGGATTTTCCGCTGGGTGGCGAGGAAGATCGCTGCCGCTATGCGCTGGAACAGGCGGGCAAAGGCATCAATGTGGCGCTGGTTTGTTCAGGCGACGCAGGCATTTATGCCATGGGCGCGCTGGTGTTTGAGCTGCTGGACCGTGGCCCTGACATGATGGGGGTATCGGATGCCGCGCGGCGCGTTGAGGTGGTCTCGACCCCTGGGGTTTCCGCGTTGCAAGGGGCAGCTGCACGGGCTGGCGCGCCGTTAGGGCATGATTTTTGTGCGATCAGTTTAAGCGATCTGCTGACCCCGCGCGAAGATATTATCAAACGTTTGCACGCCGCCGCCGAGGGTGATTTTGTGATTGCGTTTTATAACCCCGTCTCAAAACGCCGCCGCACCCTGCTGGCTGAGGCGCGTGATATTTTGTTAAAGCACCGCCCGAAAGACACGCCGGTAATGCTGGCCAGCTCGCTTGGTCGGCCTGAAGAAGCTGTGCGCTATGTGGAATTGGCCAACTTGATGGTGGATGATGTCGATATGCTGACGGTAGTGCTAGTTGGGTCCAGTCACTCTAAGCTGGCGGGTCTTGGTGAAGGGCCACGGATGTATACACCGCGCGGGTATGCGCGCAAAATTGACGGTGATTTAGCGTAACGCGGGGCGCTGCCCCACACCCCGGGATATTTGAGGAACAATGATAAGGATGGCAAAATGACAGTGCATTTTATTGGGGCCGGTCCGGGGGATCCTGACTTGATTACCATCAAGGGGCGGCGATTAATCGAGGCCTGTCGTGTGTGTTTATACGCGGGTTCTTTAGTGCCCGCGGCGGTGGTGGCTTGTGCACCTGCGGGCGCGCGGGTGCTGGATACAGCGCCAATGACGCTGGATGACACCCACGCCGAGATTGTTGCGGCCAACGCACAGGGGCAAGATGTGGCGCGGGTGCATTCTGGTGATCCGGCGCTTTATGGTGCAATCGCCGAGCAAATTCGGCGCCTGAAAACGGCGGGGATCCCCTATGATATCACGCCGGGCGTTTCGGCGTATTCCGCAGCAGCGGCGGCGATGGGGCAGGAATTAACCATTCCTGAGGTGGCGCAAAGCATCGTGTTGACCCGCATGTCGATGAAATCCACCGATATGCCTGCGGGCGAGACGTTGGAGAATTTCGGGCGCACAGGCGCGACCTTGGTGATCCATCTTGCGATCCGCAATTTGCGCGAAATCCGGCGGCAACTCGCACCTTATTATGGCGATGATTGTGCTGTGGTGGTGGCTTACCGCGTGGGCTGGCCTGATGAGCTGATCATCCGTGGAACGCTTGATACGATCCACGCATTGGTGCGGGCTGAGAAGATCACCCGCACGGCGTTGGTGTTTATCGGGCCAGCGCTGGCGGATGTGCAGGATTTCAAAGATTCAGCACTTTACGACCCTGCCATCCCGCATGTTTTGCGCCCACGGGTGAAAAAATGATCGATTTTCCGGCAGGCGAGGTTTGGCTGGTTGGCGCCGGGCCGGGCGATGCAGGATTGCTGACATTGCACGCGGTTGGAGCGCTAAAACAGGCGGATGTGGTTGTACATGATGCGTTGATAAGCGCTGAGGTGTTGGCCTATGCGAGCGGTGCCGAGCTGGTTCTTCTGGGGAAACGGGGTGGACAGCCATCGCCAAAACAGCCCGAGATTACCGCACGATTGATTGCCGAGGCGGGGGCCAAAAAACGTGTGGTGCGTCTGAAAGGCGGTGACCCGTTTATGTTTGGACGCGGGGCTGAAGAGGCCCAAGCGCTGGCAAAAGCCGGTATAGGTTTTCGAATTATTCCCGGGATAACGGCGGGGATTGGCGGGCTGGCTTATGCCGGGGTGCCGGTGACCGCACGCGGCGTTAATTCAAGTGTGATTTTTCTTACGGGGCATGACCATACTGGCGGATTGCCCGATAATATCGATTGGGCGGCGACGGCCAGTGCGGGGATGATCGTGCTTTATATGGCGGTCCGGAATATGGCTGAAATTGCAACAAAACTGATCGCTGCCGGGCGGCCCGGCGATGATCCGACGTGTGTTGTTGTCAATGCCAGTTTGCCCGATATGCGCGTGCTCGAAACAACTCTGGCACAGGCGGCGGCAGATATTGCAATGTACGGGGTTAAAGCCCCGGCGATTATCAGTATCGGGCGGGGCAACTTGCTGCGTAAAACCTTGCAATGGCACTAAACGGGATCATCATCGCGGCCCCCCATTCCGGGGCCGGTAAAACCATGGTGACATTGGGGTTGTTGCGCGCATTTCGCAACCGTGAGCTATCTGTAGTTTCGGCCAAAAGCGGGCCGGATTATATTGATCCAGCCTTTCATAGGGCCGCAAGCGGCGCGCCGTGCGTAAACCTTGATGCCTGGGCGATGCCGCCTGCGCAACTGCGCGCCCTCGCAACGGCGCAGACAGGTGATTTGCTGATAGTTGAGGGCGCGATGGGGCTGTTTGATGCCGCGCCCGATGTAAGCAATCCCATGGGGCGGGGCAGCGTTGCGGATTTGGCTGAAACTCTGGATTTGCCGGTTATTTTAGTGCTCGATGCGGCGCGACAATCCCAGACAGCGGCGGCGGTCGTGCATGGGTTGGCCAATTTTCGCCCCGGGATCAAAATTGCCGGTGTGATCCTTAACCGGATCGGCTCACCTCGGCATGGGGATATGATTTCAAAGGCGATAAATGCCCTCGGTATTCCGGTCTTGGGGGCAATTCCACGTGCGCCAGAGATGCAAATGCCTTCGCGGCATTTAGGGTTGATACAAGCACAAGAACATCCTGATCTGGAACGTTTTATTGAAACTGCTGCGGGTTTGATTACCCGTCATATTGAACTTGATGCGCTACAAAACCACGCTGCGGAAATACCCCTGACAAGCCACGCGCCCGCCCTGCCGCCTTTGGGGCAAAACATCGCCATTGCCCAAGACGCCGCGTTTGCTTTTTCCTATCCGCATTTGCTGTCAGGATGGCGCCGGGCGGGCGCGCAGCTTTCATTCTTTTCTCCTTTGAAAGACGAAGGCCCAGACGCCCATGCCGATGCGGTTTTTCTGCCCGGTGGCTACCCTGAGCTTTACGCTCAGAACCTTGCCAACAGCGCCAATTTTGCCAAAACCATGCACAGGGCAAATGCCAAAAACACCCTGATTTATGGGGAATGCGGGGGCTATATGACCCTTGGTGAGACCCTTACGGACAGCCTCGGGATCTCTCACCGGATGCTTGGCATGTTGCCCGTGCACACCAGTTTTGCAACCCCGCGCCTGCATCTGGGCTATCGGCATTTGCAACCTTTGGGCCGCTTGCCTTGGAGCGGCGCGTTAAAAGGACATGAATTTCACTACGCCTCAATTGTTCAAAAATCCCCCAAAGCGCCCTTGTTTAATGCCACGGATTCGATGGGAACCACCCTGCCCGATATGGGCCATATCCGCAAAAATATCTGCGGATCATTTGCGCATGTGATCGGGTAACGCCTGCGCGGTTAAGATATGCACAATTGCCTATTCACAAAAATAATGCGACAAGAACTATAGAGCTTTGCGGAGTGGGAAATGTCGGCGAAATTTATGAAAAACTTGCATACCGTCGAATTGTTTTGCGACCTTGATGCAGATCAGATCGAGGCGATTAGCGCGCTTTGTGAATGGCAACAGCTGGGCACGGAAAAGGTCGTTGTTTCACAGGCTGACCCGACCAATGCCGTGTTCTTCATTGTCACGGGCTGTGTTGTCATCAAGAGTTTTTCTAGCGATGGTAAAGAGGTTACCTATTCCGAAATTCCGGCAGGGCAGGTTTTCGGAGAATTTTCCGCAATCGACGGCCAGCCGCGTTCCGCCTTTGTGCAGACGTCAACGGACAGTTTGATTGCCAGCATGTCCTCAAAACAATTCCGCGATCTGATCAATACCACACCGGAGTTGGGTCTGAAGCTGTGTGAACATCTGATCGGCAAAAATCGCCGTTTAACCGAACGGATTTACGAGTACAGCACTATGACTGTACGCCACCGTATATGTGCAGAACTGCTGCGATTGGTCGATGTTTCGGACGCAAACGCGCAATCGGTGGTGATCGATCCGGCGCCATCCCATTATCAACTATCCACACGCCTAAGCACCCACCGTGAGGCCGTCAGCCGCGAATTTTCGCAACTGGCCGCGCGGGGAATTATTAAAACCGGCAGACAGAAACTGACCGTAACGGACGTTCCTGCCTTGCGTAAACTGGTGTTAACCAAGATTTAGACCTGCCATTCCGCCCTTGCCAGCGCCAGTTCGGCTGTGAAATCAGCGTCACCTTCCATGCGGCTGAATATCTCGGCCGCCAGGCCTATTCCGGCCATGCTATCACTGCGATAATGCAGGCCCAAAACCTCGCGGTTGCGCGCGATACGTTCGGCCATATCGAAATACGGGTTACGGGTGATCGCATCTGTAGAGCCAAAAGCCGTGTGATCCGTATTAGCCCGCGCCCCGACAATCGCCGTTAAAACATGGGCAATCAGATGGGCCTGCGTTGAATGCCCGCTGGGGTATGCCGCATGTTGAGGCGGCTCAATCGGGGGCAGCAAGGCCGGGCATACCTGACTGGGGCGCGGGCGTTGAAAGTGCCATTTGAACCGCATCGCACCAGAGGTTGCAGCCG
The DNA here is from genome assembly GCA_036479695.1 of Paracoccaceae bacterium. Classification (GTDB taxonomy): domain Bacteria; phylum Pseudomonadota; class Alphaproteobacteria; order Rhodobacterales; family Rhodobacteraceae; genus NORP23. The sequence goes on along the minus strand of JAZGFN010000016.1, from coordinate 10,444 downwards.
CCAGCGCAACGGCCACCAGCCGCGTAGTTACCGGATGGGAATAGCGGTTGAAACTTAGAATGCCGCTGAAATAATTATCGATAGTCGGGGCTTGCGTGATCGCCTCGCCCATCACGCCGGGACGGTATTCCATCAGCGCCACCAGCTCTTCGAGTTCGGTGACCACATTGGCACCCACGGGCGGCGCGGGTACGACTAAATTGCCATCGGCATCCGTATCTCCGGGCGATGGCACCAAATTCGGATGCGTGCCCATAAAGGCCGCCGCATAATTTGGCGGTGACCAGTGGTTTGGGGTGAACGCAGGCAAAGGAACCGTGAACATCTGATAAATCTCATGCAACGGTGCATATTGATCACTGTCCGAGGCCTTTACCACCGGCGTTACAGCCGGCCATTGGTTGCCCGACCACGCCGAAAGCCCGGCCCCAAGCGCCGCATTCACCGCGTCATAATCCGGCGAAATGCCGATGTCGCGAAAGGCAAAAGGTGCACCTGTCGCTGTTGGTGCACTGGATGCATTTGACGCATTCGAGGCGTTGGACGCATTTGATGCGTTCGAAGCATTTTGCGGGGCAACTATGTTACTCATGTTTTATTTTCCTTTAATCTGCATCCGGATTTGATGCATTTTCTGATAGCCCTGCCAATTCAAAATTCCGAAGGTAGGTTTCCTTCATATTTTCCTGTAAGGGACATTCTTTGCGATAGTTAGATAGACAAAAATGCGGATCAATTTCCTGCAATTTTTTTGCATAAAACTTGACTTTGTCCATATCTTTTAATTCAACACAGCAAACAATAAGCTGTCTGAGGTTTGAGGTGTAATTCGGGTTTTCTGACTGCGATAGTTTAGCCCAGATAAATGCCTCTTCGTATTGTTCATTGCAAATATGTGCAAAACTCAAAAAGTCATAAAACTGATATAAATCATAATCATTGGGCGATAATTCCAACCCTCGTTTTGCATGTTCAACGGCTTCTTCACCTTTACCCAAATACACGAGTGTTGCACTTGATAACATCCAGACGATTGCCTGGCTTGGGCCAACTTGACGGGCACGGTCGAAATAGACGAGGGCGGTGGTGTAATCGCGTTCCAGATAGGATTTAACGTGCCCGTATGCCGCCAGTGCCAAAGGGTTTTGTCGATCGATATTCACGGCGCGTGTTGCCAGTTCCTGCGCATGTTTTACATCCGCTTCACGATCTTTAGACCAATTTTGCCCGATATTGATCGTATACCAGCGCACGGCCCACGCAATGGGCACGACAAAATCCGGATCAAGTTTCATTGCCCGGTCGAGGTTTTTCTTGGCTTTTTCAAAATCTTTTTTATTCAATGTCCGCATCTGATCAAGTGCACGTAATGTGCATTGATATGCAGTAAAATTATCTGCGGGTTTGCGCAAAGCAGTCTCCAATTCCAGCGCCCGTACATTGGGTGCAACTCGTGATACAATTTTTCGTACAATATTATCTTGAACTTCAAATACCTCTCTGTGAGAAAACTCACACATCTCGCCAAAAATCGTCTCGCCGTTATGGGCATCCTCAAATGACACAGCCAGACGGACCATTTCCCCGGCTTTGCGTATCGTCCCTTGCAGAATATAGCGCACTGACAACAGGCGCGCGACATCGCGTGGGTCGACAGTTTTTTGCGCGAATGCCATGGTTGAACCGCGGGCAATAACATGCAGTTCTTTCAGACCGGAAAGGGAAAAAATGATGTCGTCAATCACCCCTTCGCAGAAATAATCATACGCATTATCCCCGGTCAGATTTCTGAAAGGCAAGACCGCGATGCTGGGCAAACTGGCGTCATCGATACGTTTAATTGGCTCAGCGTCTTTGAAAATCAATTCATATGTCGGTACAGATGTTTCCAGATTTTTAAAACTCAATGCGCCCAAAAACCGGAAATCAGCCGTATCAGGCGCCGATAATTGTTCAAAAAGCACCTTTGACAGCAAAATTCCATCGGCCTGCGCACGTTCCTGCAAACGTTTGGCAGTATTCACGCCATCGCCGTAAATTTCATTGTTATCGACAATAACCTCGCAGGCATGAATGCCAAATCGCATCGAGAGGGCCGGCCATTTTTGCGCCAAATTAGCACGGTCCGAAATAATATCGCGCCGTACATGCTGACACCAATCCAACGCATTACCCGGATCATCAAAGCTGACCAAACAACCATCCCCCAGCGTGCGCATGATATTGGCGCCGAACTTTTCCCCCATGGGCTGCAGGCAGGTGTCTGTGAAATTCATCCACATCGCATGCGTGCCCGCTTCATTTCGCGCACTGAGCGCCGTGTACCCGACCATATCGGCAAATACGACACACAGTTCTTTACCGATTTTTACGCTCATAACGTCAAGCACCCCAATTCTTGCATGCATAAACTGTGTTTCCCGCCTGCTTAGAGCATATTTTTTGCCCTTATGTGAAAAAAATCACTTAAGGTGCGCAGGAATATAGATTATCGTCTTAAATACTTGAAAATTTATGGGGGTTAGTCAATGCTGAAAAGGCGTGTTTTTGGAAAAATACCAGAGAATTATGTATTAAAATCAGGGCGTGTTCTTAATGCAACCTCTGGTTGGCACTTTGTTGATGGTAAGGATAACAAACATCCTGCAAAAGATCATCACCCGACCAGTTTCATATCTGAGATCGTGCAAGAGGAAATTGCGGACTTTCAAAAAGAGCTTTCTGACGTATCACCCGATAAAATCGGTGAAGTTATTTCCATTGACCTGCCGCTGACATTGCTTGGTGCGACCGCGGGCCAAAACTGGGTGTCAGGCGGGCAGTTTGGCAATCGCAATCAGGCTTTGCGGCAATTGAAAATTGATCCTGCCAATCAAGGGTCGGCAGGAGAGGATGTTGGGGTGATCATCCTCGATGCCGGTTTTAACCGCAAATATATCGAAGCTCTGGCCGGGCCGGGGCGCTATGGTGGTGGATGGTCCAACCAGCCTGATCCGGCACAACATGTGGGCAGTTATCTCGATCCACACAAGCGGGCCTCAGACGGGCATGGTAACATGATTGCTCGCAATATCCTTAGTATTGCCCCGAAAGTCACACTTTATGACGTGCCAATTCTGCCATCGCAAGTCTATAACCTGAACGGATTTTCCTCGGATGTTGTTGGCGCTCTTGAGAGCATTCGCCATGTGATTGAAAATACTGAAAATCATCCGTGCTGGCCAAAGCACAAACACTGGATTCTGGTGAATGCATGGGCAGTTGCCACCAGTTTTGCCGATCACGGGCAGACCCACTCCTATGCAAACAGCCGCGAGCACATCCTGAATAAACAGATCATCGAGCTGGCTGAAATGGACCATATAGATGTTATATTTGCGGCGGGAAATGCCGGTGTATTCCAGCCTGCGCCTTTTTCCGGACCATATGATCGCGGACATGCCCATAGCATCTGGGGCGCGAACGGCCTTGAGGAAGTTTTCACCATTGGCGCCGTACGCACAGACGGTATCGCCGTTGGCGCATCCTCTCAGGGGCCGTCACGCAAAAGCCTTTTGAAACCAAGTAATTGTGGTGCTGACACTAACAAAAAGCCCGATCTATGCACCCCCAGCTGGTTTTCCGAGGATTGCGACGCAAGCGTTGCAAATACCGGCACCTCCGCCGCTTGCGCCCTATTTGCCGGCATGCTGGCCGATATCCGTTCAGGCGTGAACACACAAAGTTCCGGTGCATTGAAAGCCAGTATTTTAAACACCGCCAGCAATGCCGATGCATGGAATGCCCAAACCGGATACGGAATACCGGATTTGGGTGGGGTTTAGGGATATCTATAATTTATGGATGGTTTGCGTTGTTTTCTCAACGGTTTTTGCAAATCAGCTCTATCGGGGCTATGTCCGCCAATATGAAACTCGTCAACAGGTGCGAGATCATCCACGGTGATTGTGTCTGTCGTTTTGCCCATCCCAAGGATGACCGTTTCGGTAGATTGCAGTAAACTACCGTGCGTATAATGACTGGCTATTTCATGGTTATATGCTGCGTTTTGGCTCTTATGAAAGTTAGTACAACGTAAACATATATTACGTGCCAAAAATCAGATACCCGTAATTACGAACGCCCACCGCGCTTTTTACCGCGCAGCGATATCCCCGGGCTGGATGATCCGGGGCGCACTTGGCGCACGCGCGGGGCTTTGGGTTTGGGGGTTGGTGCGGCTTGGCGGGTTATTTCCGGATCGCGCGTAATGCCCAATTGATCGCGCAGGATTTTGGGGCGGATTTCCTCAACTTCACTCAGCTTGAGTTCCCCTAATTGAAACGGCCCGTATGAGATGCGGATCAGGCGGTTCACACGCATGCCGATGGATTCCACCGCGCGGCGGATTTCACGGTTTTTACCTTCGCGCAGGCCAATCGTCAGCCAGACATTCGCCCCCTGCTGGCGGTCCAGAACTACCTGCATCGGCTGAAAACGTTCACCGTCAATGGTGATCCCTTTGCGCAGGGGCGCCAGCGTTTCCTCGGTGGGATAGCCATTGGCGCGCACGCGATATTTACGCATCCAGCCGGTCGAGGGTAATTCAAGTTTGCGCTTCAGCTCGCCGTCATTGGTTAACAAAAGCAGCCCCTCAGAATTGATATCCAGCCGCCCGATTGTCATCACCCGTGGCAAATCTTTGGGCAGGCGGTCAAAAATCGTCTCGCGTCCTTTTTCATCATTATGGCTTGTCACCAGCCCTTTTGGTTTGTGATAGCGCCAGATCCGCGACGGTTCTGCGGCGGCTACTGGTTTATTATCGACCAGAATTTTATCAGAGGGCACCACATTCAGCGCCGGCGATTCCAGCACTTTGCCGTTAACGCTTATGCGCCCGGCGCTTATCATACGTTCAATCTCACGGCGCGAGGCAACCCCGGCGCGCGCCAGACGCTTGGCGATCCGCTCGCCTTCATGTTTCTTTTCTGTCATAACGCCGAGGCATACATTAGCAAAGCACCATTGCAAAGCGGGGAATTGGATTTGCGCGAATTTACCAGCTATATGGACATCGCCCTGAGCGAGGCGCGCAAAGCCGCCAAACGTGGTGAGATTCCCGTGGGGGCGGTGATCGTACATGCCGGTGAAGTTCTGGCCAAATCCGGTAACCGCACGCGAGAGCTGAACGATCCAACCGCCCATGCCGAAATTTTGGTGATCCGCGAGGCCTGCCATAAACTGGCCCGTGAACGCCTGACAGGGCTGGATATTTACGTCACGCTTGAGCCATGCGCCATCTGCGCCGCCACCATCGCTGCGGCGCGTATAGCACGGCTATATTACGGCGCCCCTGACCCAAAATCAGGCGGTATAGAGCAAGGCCCGCGCATCTTTAGCCATTCCCAATGCCACCATAAACCGGAAATTTACGGCGGCATCAACGAGGCAGAATCGGCGGCGTTATTGCAGGTATTTTTTGCGGGACTACGTGGGGGAAGTTAGGCATCAGAACAAACTATTATTTTGCTATCTATGCCCCATGTCATTTTATCACATCCCGAATTCACTCTAATGAGTAGGATTTATCTAGAAGGTCAATATATCATTCCAATGGTACATCAAACTCTTCAGCCGTGTCTCTTTGCGCTTCATTCACATCATAATAACCATAACCTACCAACAAATCCCGCAAGATTTTAGCTGCCTCTTGCCCTCCCACATCAAGGTATTTGGTAAACGCAGCCCTGGCTAGGTTCAGCCCGGCCTGCTTTACCATCCGCAATACCACGATACAGGAATGGCCTGCCCCTCCAAGACCTGACCCTGTCGCGGAATCGTGCTGCTTTTTTAATCACATATTATGCACTAAAAGAGAATACACATGGGAACGAACCGCTCAGCAGAATTTAGACAGGAAGTTGTGCGCGTCGCACTGACGGGTGGGCTTAGTCGTAAACAGGTTCCCAGAACGCCGCCTTGGCAATGACCGCCGATAAAACATCCTGCGCCCCGCCAATCGCGCGGTGCAGGCAGCCCAAAAACCAGCCCTTCCATTCGCTCACGTCCAGTCCGCCTTTCTGGGTGCGTTCCAGCGCCATATCGGTGATTGCGCGGGCAATACGACCGTTTCCATCATCAAACGGGGGGATGGTCACGAACCAAAGATGCGCAAGCGCCGCCTTCATCATCAGATCATGCGTCGGGGTTTGGTTGAACCAGTTCAGAAATCCCGACATTTCCTCCGCAAGCCGCTTGGCGGGTAGCGATACTTTCACAGGGTGGGTGAGTACCGATCACAGCTGACCAGCGGTAAAGCTTGGGCTCGCAAATAATGGCGCCTCAATGTGATAGCCCCAAATTAACAATTCATAAATTCAATAAGGTATTCAAAATCAGCATTAGAACTGATTTCATCATCACGTTAGAGTTATTGCTTGGCAGGGGCTAGAATGGCCTATTTCTGCTCGTTTTATTGGTAACGGAGTGCGGTTTTATTCTGGAATGCCCCAAGGCATCTTGAAGGATAGCCAATAAGACAGTTAGCGGGTGGGCAGAATGGCAGAAAAAACCTTTGTTGAATTGATCGAGCGTTTGCCCGATCACGACAGTCCGCTGTTTACGTTTATCCGCCCAAACCAGCCCGAAAATGAGACTCTGAACGCGGCCGAACTGCGCCAGCGGGCCAAGCAGGTTGCGGCCCGATTGCAAATGGTTTGCGCCCCCGGAGACCGTGTTTTGCTTGGCTTTCAGCCCGGGCTTGAATTTATTACCGGCTTTGTGGCCTGCGCCTATGCCAACCTGATTGCGGTGCCGGTACCGGTGCCGTCCAGTGGCAAAGCGTTGGCGCGGATGCTGCACATTTTTGCCGATGCCCAGCCCATTTGCGTGCTCTCAAATGCCCGCGTGATTGACAAAATCAGGCCGATGCTAGGTGCCGAGAAATTATTTGCCGTGCCGTGGCTGGATATCGAGGATGCCCAGCTGGACAGCACCCCGTTTAAACCCTCGGTGGCAGCCCCTGATAGCACGCTGTTTTTGCAATATACCTCCGGCTCTGTGCGCGGCCCAAAAGGGGTGATGGGCAGCCATGAAAATCTGCTGGCCAATGCTCGATATAGCACCGAAATCTATGGGCTTTCATCCGATGATACACTGGTTTCATGGCTGCCGCCGCATCATGATTTTGGCTTGATCGGGGCGATAATTTCGACCCTCTATCATGGCTCACATTGTGTGCAAATGGCCCCCGCAACCTTTGTAATGCGGCCCTATCGCTGGCTGTCTACCATGAGCGCATTTGGCACGACCATTACCGGGGCGCCCAATTTTGCCTATGAGCTTTCCACCCGCCGGATCAGCAATGCGGAAAAGGAAACGCTTGATCTTTCCAGCCTGCGTTTGGCCCTGAATGGCGCCGAGCGCATTCGCCCTGAAACCCAAGCGGCCTTTGCCACCGCTTTTGCGCCTTGCGGGTTTAATCCTGGTGCGTTTACGCCCGCCTACGGCTTGGCCGAGGCCACCCTGCACGTAACCTCGCATTGCAGGCAAGGCGCAAACACCCTGCCGCCCTTGTTATCGGCTAACCCCGCCAAAATTGAAGCCGGTTTTTTTAAGTCCGGCAAAGGCAGCCAGTGGCCCGCCCTTGGCGCGGTAGACCACAAAGACAGTCGCGTAATTGTCGCCGACCCAAAAGCGCCCAGTGCGCGGCCCGACGGGCACATTGGCGAGATTTGCATAAAAGGCCCCTCGATCGCGCAGGGGTATTGGCAGCAACCCGAGGAAACCGCCAAGGTTTTTGACCAAAAAATTGACGGCGAAGGCGGCTGGCTTCGAACCGGTGATCTCGGGTTTATCTGGCATGGGCAGCTCTATTTAACCGGCCGCGAAAAAGAGCTGATTGTTATTAACGGGCGCAATATATTTCCGCATGATATTGAGCAAACCATCGAAACGGTGGACCCGTGCTTTGCCCCCAGTGGCTGCGCCGTATTTGCGCTGGAAGATCAAACCCTGAGCCAAATCGGTGTAATGATCGAAGTGCAAAATCGCCGGGCGCTGAACACTAACGGGCTGATAGAGCGCCTGCGCGCCACGCTTTCTGAGCAACACGATATTTTTGATGTCGGCGCGGTGGCCTTGGTAAAACCGGGCGCAATTCCACGGACCTCCAGCGGTAAAATCCAGCGCTTGCAATGCGCCGCCTTGGTGGTCTCGCCTGAGCTAAAGCCGATTTGGGCATGGCAAAAACCGGTTTCCGAAGCGGATGTTTTGGGGAGCGAAGAGCGCGAATATATCGCCCCCTCGGGGGAAACCGAGGAGAAGCTCACGGAAATCTGGCGCGAATTGCTGGAGGTTGAAAAAGTTTCGGTTACTGACAATTTCTTTGACCTAAGCGGCCATTCGGTTTTTGCCATGCAGGTGACTTCAAAAATTTGGGCGGCGTTTGAAATTGAAATCCCGATGCAAGTGTTTTTCGAGAACCCCACCATTCGTGGATTGGCCGCCGAGGTAGACCGCATTCAGACTGAGGGCTCGAGCAACGCGCTGCTGGAATATTTGCAAGCTGAAGCAGAGGATGAAGACGTTTCAGACACGCCCGAAACGGCGGTAGAGCTGGCGCTGGCCCATATTTGGCAAGAGACATTGAAGATAGACTCCGTTTTCCTGAGCGACGATTTTTTGGATCTTGGCGGGCATTCCCTTTTGGCCACACAAGTGATTTCAAAAATCCGCGAAGCCTATCAGATAGATATTGACCAAAGCCTATTGCTGGACGAAGATCCGACCTTGGCGGTATTGGTAAAGCAGGTCGAAACGGCGCTCAGCCAATCAGCCCGCACCACCATGCAGCGCATTCCACGGGCAAAACGGCTGGCGCATATGCCGCTTTCCTATTCGCAAAAGCGGCTTTGGTTTCTCTATCAGCTTGAGCCTGAAAACCCGTTTTATATTATTTCAACGCCCACATGGCTACGCGGCACCTTAAACCTGAGCGCCATGCACAGCGCGCTTAATACCCTGATTGAACGCCACGAAATTTTGCGCACCACATTTGAAACCATTGCCGACCAACCCGCGCAAATCATCCATAATCACCTCAGTCTAGACCTGCCGCTGATTGATCTCACGCATCTTTCCTCCGAAGCCGCCCATGCCCGCGCGCTTGAAATGGCGCACCAAGAGGCGCTCATGCCCTTTAGTCTGGAAACCGGTCCGCTGATCAGGGCGCGGGTGATAAAGCTCGCGGAGCAGGAACATATCCTGTTATTTTCACAGCACCATATCGCCTCTGACGGCTGGTCTATGGGGGTAATTGTTCAAGAATTTACGGCGCTTTATACCGCCGCCTGCCACGGTATTCCGCACAGCTTGACCGATTTGCCAATCCAATACGTGGATTTTTCCGAGTGGCAACGCGAATGGTTGCAAGGCGGGGTTTTGCTTGAGCAGCTTGGCTATTGGACAAAGCACCTGCGCGGCGCGCCCCCTCTTTTGGCATTGCCCACAGATCACCCCCGCCCGAAAACCCAGTCTTTCAAAGGGGCTACGGTTGAGATTAACCTGCCAACAGATCTGGTTAACCGGCTTTACGATGTGGGCGCCCAAAGCAAAAGCACCCTTTATATGGTGTTGATGGCGGCGTTTAACCTGCTGCAATGGCGCTATGCGGGGCAAAACGATTTTTGCACCGGCACCTATATTGCCAACCGCAACCGCGCCGATATAGAGCCGCTGATCGGGTTTTTTGTAAACATGCTGGTGATCCGCCAAAAGATTAATCCCGAGATGCCATTTTCTGACATGCTCAAAGGCGTGAAGAAAACTGCGCTGGATGCTTTTGCCCATCAAGACCTGCCCTTTGAGCACCTCGTAGAGGCCCTGCGCCCCGAGCGCACGCTGGCCCATTCGCCGCTGTTCCAAACCGTATTTGTGCTGCAAAACGCCCCGATGAGCGGGCTTGAAATGCCGGAAATCACCACTGAGCCGGTCGTCAATGAAATTTTGGTGGCCAAATTTGACCTCACCCTGCGCCTGACCGAGCAAAGCGATGGCAGCTTGGAAGGTGGGTTGGATTATGCGACCGATCTGTTTGACGCTGCTACAATTGAGCAGATGGCAGCACAACTGGTGGTCCTGCTGGAAAGCATTTGCGCCACACCGGGCCTGGCCATCGGGCGCTTGGGCATGGTGCCGTTGCCCGAGGCGGCGAAGACCGAAAACTGGAGCGGAGACGGCACGCAAACTGGCCTGCCGTTTCTGCGCGCCTTTGCGGAGCAGGTCAGCAATAACTCCGGCAATACCGCGCTTGTTTTTGGTGATCAGTCGTTTAGTTATGCTGATCTAAACGCCCGCGCCAACCGCCTCGCCCATGTGCTCATCAAAGCCGGTGCCGGTCCCGAGCAGGCGGTTGGCCTGATGTTTAACCGCGGCTTTGACCTCATCATCGCCATGCTCGCCATTC
>JAZGFN010000015.1:0-671282 GCA_036479695.1 Paracoccaceae bacterium | reverse complement strand
TGCACCACAGGTCTTTCGTGACGCGAAAGGCCAAACCCCTTCACAGTATTTCACTGGGCGGCAGTCGCTTTGCAAAAGCGACGAGAGCTTTGACGGTTCTAAGTCAGTCTGATCGCCTGCACCAAAGGTCTTTCGTGACGCGAAAGGCCAAACCCCTTCACAGTATTTCACTGGGCGGCAGTCGCTTTGCAAAAGCGACGAGAGCTTTGACGGTTCTAAGTCAGTCTGATCGCCAGCACCAAAGGTTCTTTGTGAAACGTCATATGACTTTGACCTTTACGTCATAAACTGACCCAATTTCGGAAAATGTTGAAAGCGGCCATTCGCACATCATGCAGCGAATGGCCGGTTTGAGCGGTGGATTCAACTGATCGATGCAACACACTGAGCAAATCTCTCAGCTGGGGTTTGATATTGCAAGGTTTTTGCCTGACCATTTACTCGGGCTGCCTCCGGTGATCCGCAAGAACTCCCTGTTGAAATTTGACTTTGTGTTAAACCCTGATGACAGCATTGCAGATGTGACGCTCTCACCGGACAATAATGCCGCCTGTGCCGCAGCTATCCTCGCGTGGTTGACATAGCGTGAGACATTTTCTCCGGTTTCCCGATTGATCACGATCGACAGGGTCTTGGCAGGAACGCTCAGCTTTCGCGACAACCGTGCTAGCGTGAGGTCGGGGTCAAGATAGGGTTGACGATCTGACATATAGGCTTGGACGCGGCCCCAAATCTCCTGTTCAGCTTCGCTGTTAGGACGCGGTTGCTCGTCTAGGACTGGATCCTCTACCTGCAGATGGCTCGACAGGCTGATGATGCCTATCAGCAGCAGATTTCCAACGGAAAAGAAGCTAATGATCCACGGTTGAAGATTACCCCAACCGGCGGCGATAGCCACTACGATCAACACATCACTAAAGGCCGAAGCGATCAATGCAGCGCCAACGACTTGCCAGATTTTTGCAGGCAGATCACCGTCCACCAGATAGGCCCGAGGCTGCGCATCTGGGCCCCTTTTTGAATATACTAAAATCGCAAGCCCGTAGATCACGAACGTGCTAGGTACAAAGACATCAAGAAAATTAGGTGCAGTGATAAGCGCCGCCGCAGCTGTCAAAGGCAACAAGACATGAATGAGATCTGTCTTTCGACTTGGTCGCACTGCGGTCCATTGAAACGCGCACCATGCCATCGGCGGGATTATTGTTGCCGTGATCGGCTGAACAAGCCGCATACTCGGCACCTGATAATGCTGCGCCATCGCGATGATGGCTGTCTGGACTGAGCAGACCGCTAACAGGATGGCGATTGGGCTTAGCCGTCCGCGCACCATCCACAACCTAATGAACAGAAACACTAGGACGAGGGCTCCGAAAACAGGGACGGGAAGACTCGGCATCATAAACTTTCTTGTAATTTCTACATCTGTTGTAGTTCTAAACCGGATCTTGACGACCTAAAACCGGTTTTAGGACGCCAGAAGCCAACAATGTCTCCATCAAGTGGGCAGGAACCTAAATAATGGAGAAGCCCTATGAAAACGATCATAACCGCAATGATGCTGATGACTGCCGCATCTCAGACCGTTGCTGACCCCGCAGGCCTAAGACTAACCAAGATCGAAATGCCCCACCATGACAAACGGGCAAGCGTGTCGATCTGGTATCCCAATGGCGGAGGTGGTGATGAAACGATATTCGCTGAAAACCCCGTATTTGAAGGTGTTGAGGCCGCAATCTGGGCTGAGGTTCAAGACGGATTACATCCCGTTGTCCTGTTCAGTCACGGCATGGGCGGGACGACTCGTGCTCAGGCATGGTTGGCGTCTGGTCTGGCCAGTCGGGGCGCTATTGTCGTTTCCGTGAACCACGCAAATTCGACTTGGGGTGACTTTGATATGACCGAAGGCGTCAAGCATTGGACACGGGTTGCCGACTTGTCCGTTGCCCTTGATGAGCTGCTGGCTGACCCCGCATTCGCGGGGCGCATTGATACCTCCCGCATCATGGCAGCAGGGTTTTCCTATGGCGGTTGGACCGCACTTTCTATGGGCGGCTTGAGAGGCAACCATCAAGGGATCGTTGAAACCTGCACAAGATTTATCGATACGATGGAGGCCTGCGACCTTCTGTTGTCTGAGGATGTGAACATGCAGGGTCTTGATCCTGTTGTTTGGAACGCAAGCTATGCTGACCCCCGTATCACGCATGTGACTGCAATTGACCCTGGATTTGTGTGGGGGCTGACGGCTCAAGATGCCGCAACGCTTGTCCCTAACCTGCTTATGATCGGGTTCGGCGGGCCCGACGATCGTATGAGCGCTACAAACTTTGACGAAAGCGGCTTGGCTAACTTCCTGCCAAATGCAAATTTTAGACGCATTGCCCCTGGGTTTCACTTCACGGCAATGCCCATGTGCAATCCCACGGGCGAAGCAATTTTGATTGAAGAAGGAGATGATCCTGTCTGCACCGATCCTGCTGGAACGGACCGAGCAATTGTTCATGCAGAAATAATCGACGCGATGGCGGAACAATTGGACCTTTGAATAGAAGCCGCCGCACGCTTAGTGCTTCCGAACGGCAGCAAAGCCCGCACAGTCGCCCTTGGCACAGATCGCGATGAAGGGCCGGTTTGGGTCAGAAGTGCTTGACGTTTGGGCCAATATTACTTGACGAACCCGCGCGGTGAAATTCAGGAAATCAGCCGCATCGAGTCAAAGATGCGCGACATTCCACATCCTTCTGGAACAGAAGGGCCAAAAACTTTTCGGTAAGTGTGAAGAGCAGCAGGTGTTTCAACGAAACATCGAGAGCTTTCGACGTTTGAAGTTTCTCTGCAAAGGGGTGAAATTTTCTATTTAACGGCGCAAAAACGCCTCCGATAAGCAGCCTGACCGACCGACGTGAAGTCGCAGGTTGGGTGAACGAATTCTAAGCTTACCTTGCCGCCTGCGCCAGATATTCTATCAGGATTACATGTTTTATTCCGTGGGTTCGGCAGGAGGTTCTTCAGCCGGTTTCTTTTTTACCACGCGACGTTTGCGGGGTTTTTTGGCTGGTTTTTCTTTGGCCTCTGGTGTTTCAACCGTTTCGGGCTTGGCTTTGTCCGCTTTGTCGTCTGCTTTGGTGTCAGGCACCGGTTTTTCAGCCGTTTCGCTTGTTGTTACCTCAGCGGTTTCCTCGGGTTTTTTGCGCGGGGCGCGGCGGCGGCGGGGTTTTGCGGGGGGATCTTGATCCGGGGATTCAGTAATAACCTCCTCAACCACATCATCCTCTGGGGATTTTTGTGCGGATTTGAGGGCTTCGCTTAAATCCTGTTGCATAAACGTCGGGATATGGTCGCCCATGCCCAGAACCCGCGGCCCGGAAACGCGCCCACGGCCTCGTCCACGGGGTTGGCGCGGGGCGTCTGGTTTGGTATCAGGTTTGACAGGCTGTTTAGCCGGCGAATTTTGTGGTTTTTCCACTTCGTCCTTGGCGGCCCTGACAGGTTTTGCCGGTTTCTCAGGCGGCGTTGGCTTTGCTTTTTCAGGCTTTGAAGCCAACGGACTTTCGATCAGGTCAATCTTCTTTTTGACAAGTTTTTCAATGCTATCAAGGTATTTTTCTTCAAATGGCAAGCACAGGGTAATCGATTTACCCTCGCGCCCGGCGCGTGCCGTGCGACCAATGCGGTGGACGTAATCCTCGGAATGGATGGGCACGTCAAAGTTGAAGACATGGCTGACATTTGGAATGTCCAAGCCTCGCGCGGCCACATCCGAGGCCACCAGCAGTTTCAGCTCACCATCGCGAAAACCGTTCAGGATTTTCATGCGCAGGCTTTGATCCAAATCACCATGCAACGGCGATGCATCCAGCCCGTGTTTTCGCAAGGATTTGGCAACGATATCCACATCCCGTTTGCGGTTGCAAAAGATGATGGCGTTGGTCAGACTTTCGCCCTCGGCATCGATCAAAGCGCGCAGAATATCGCGTTTGTCTTTTGGCCCGCGATCTTTGCGGCTGGGCGTGTGTTTGCACACCAGCTGGGTGATGGTTTCCGAGGTCGTCGCCTGGCGCGCCACTTCGACACGTTCGGGGTTATGCAGGAATTCTTCGGTGATCCGCGTGATTTCCGGCGCCATTGTCGCCGAGAAAAATAAGGTCTGGCGGGTGAAAGGGGTTAGTTTAAAGATGCGCTCAATATCAGGGATAAATCCCATGTCGAGCATCCGGTCTGCCTCATCAACCACCATGATCTGCACGCCGTTCAGCATCAGCTTGCCACGTTCAAAATGGTCCAGCAGTCGGCCCGGGGTTGCGATCAGCACATCGACACCACGATCAATCAGGCGATCTTGATCCTTGAAGCTAACGCCGCCAATCAGCAGCGCCATCGACAGTTTTACATGCTTGGCATAGGTCTCAAAATTCTCGGCAACTTGTGCCGCCAATTCCCGTGTAGGGCATAAAACCAAAGAGCGTGGCATGCGGGCGCGGGCGCGGCCCTTTGACAGTAAGGTGATCATCGGCAGCGTAAAAGACGCAGTCTTTCCGGTGCCGGTCTGGGCAATACCCAAAACATCGCGCCCTTGCAGCGCAAAGGGAATGGCTTGTGCCTGAATAGGGGTAGGGGTTTCGTAGCCGGTTTCAGCTACGGCTTGCAGGACCTTTGGGTCCAGCTCCAAATCATTAAAAGTTGTCATGTTTTTCCGTTTTTTTGCGGCAATTAAAATGGCCGCAAATGTAAACGCGGCGCGGGTTACCGTATTGTAACCCTTCCATAGGTACGCTCCATAACCTGCAATTTGACATTGGTCAATGAAGGCTGTGCATTTCTGGGGTTTATTCGTGTAGCCAAGGGCGATATACGCCTTTGAAATTACGATTGAGGGAATAAATTGCAAGACGAACGGCCCAAAGCATACCGCGGTATGGATTTTTTAACGGTTACGGCTGTTAAGCATTTCACCGATAAAACGTTCAGTTTTACCTGTGCGCGCCCCGATAGTTTCCGCTTTCGTTCCGGCGAATTTGTGATGATCGGGCTGGAAAACGGTGATAAGCCGCTGCTGCGGGCCTATTCCATCGCCTCGCCAAATTGGGCTGAGGGGTTGGAGTTTTATTCCATCAAAGTCGCCGACGGGCCGCTGACCTCGCGTTTGCAGCACCTTAAGGTCGGGGACGCGATTGTGATCCGCCCCAAACCCGTGGGTACATTGGTGCATGATGCACTGATTGCGGGCAAACGGCTGTTGCTGTTTTCCACGGGCACCGGCATTGCGCCTTTTGCCAGCACCATTCGTGACCCCGAGACATATGACAAGTTTGAACAGGTGGTCCTGACCCAGACCTGCCGGGATGTTAAGGAACTGGATTACGGCAAGGCGCTGATCGCCGAAATCCACACGGATGAATTATTGTCCGAAGTCGTGGGGGATAAGCTGACCTTTATCGGGACCACTACGCGCGAAGAAAGCCCTGCCATGGGCCGCATGACCGACTGGCTGCACGATGGACGGTTTGCGGCGGCCACGGGGGCGGCGCTGACGGCTGAAACGGACCGGGTGATGATCTGCGGCTCCATGGCGATGTTGCAAGAACATAAGGCGATTTGCGAATCTGCAGGCCTGAAAGAGGGATCAAACTCCGAACCCGGACAATTCGTGATTGAAAAAGCTTTCGTCGATTAGGGGCCTGGCCGCAAGCTTGTAATACCAACCGCCCCGCCGCGCGCCAGTGCCGGATCAAGTGACATCTGGATATATTCGCCGCGCCGCCATAATGCGGATAGATCATCATAGTGACGCGACAGAAAATGCCCCGACTGGCCGGTTGAGATAATCATTACCGAACTATCAAGGTCGGAAAAATCGTAAACCGCGCGAAATCCGCTGGCGTGCACGTTGGTAAACGGCGCATCCCCGGTGCCGCGCGTGGCACCGCGCAGCAATGTGTTATCGCCGCCGGGCGTTTCCTGACGGATGTTGGCAAACCACGATATCACCGGAATTTTCCCCAAAACACTGGATTTGTGAAACGCTTGGTGTGCGGCCCCCCAGCGCCAGCGGTTAACGTTATTGCCATAGCGTTCCTGAAGGTGCAGCAAGGCCTCATCCAGCGCCAGTTCCGACATGTCTTTGCAGCTTTCAACCCGGGTGGTTTGCTGGATATCACACCAAACGGCGGCACCGTAGGTATTGCGAAAGGCGCGCTCAATGAAATCGGGGCGCAGGCGACTGAATTCACCGCTGGCGCGCCCCAGTTCATCGACAATAATCCGCCGTTGCAAGGCTTGTGTCCAGGCGGCATAAATCAGCGGTTCGGGGTCATGCTCGCCCATTTCCCCATTCCAGTTGGCCAAAAGTTCCAGCACTTCCTGGCGACGACGCGCAAAGCTGTCCGTGCTGGCAGGCGCGCCCGTATACCAGATATCGCGGGCAATGAGGGACAGCAGATTGCGCGCCGTAATGGATATCGTATCGGTCTGAATTTCGACAAAACTGGTGCGGGTGTGGAACTGGCGGGCATTCAAAAGAGCGGTGGCACGCTTGATACGTTGCGTGTCACCCCATTCAAAACTGAAATGGTTCGGATAGGCGTTATCCGTGATCCGGTTATTGGTGTTAACGACGATTCCGCTTGTTGGATTAACCTCTAACGGGTTGCTTTCAAAGGGGAAATACCCCTGCCAGGTGCTTGCATCTTCCCAGCCCGGCGCGGGCATGCGGCCTTTGGTCGGGTGATCGTCACGCCGCAGTGGCATCCGCCCGGCGGCGACAAGGGCGATGTTTTCATTATCTGCAAGCACGATATTATTTGACGGCGCGCCAAAATCGGCGATGACCGTAAGGGCTGCATCAACGGAGTGCGCGCGCATCAGGTTCATGCTTGCGGCGATAGAACGGTCAACCTCGATCAACGCGCTCCAGGATAGTGTGGCCACATGTCCCGGGGGCGTTATGGCTGCCAGATTATAGCGGTGCGAGGGGATGACGGGGCCGTTTCTGCTCCAACGTAATTGCCGGCTGACGGCGACCTGATCCTTGATCTCGATCAGGATATCTTTGGTGTCAAAATCGATAAACCCGTTTTCGGTACGATATTGTCCGGAATTTTGCGGGTTTAGCTGTTCAATCGTGATGTCCTGATCATCGAGATAGCTTGATGTAAGCCCCCAGCCAAGATCGCCGTTGCGCCCGATCAGAATGCCCGGAATGCCCGGAATTGTGCCGCCAATCGCGCCGCCGTCTGAAAATTCCAACCGCGCCAGCATCCAGTATCCCGGCGCCAGCAGAGGCAGGTGCGGATCAGTGGCCAGCAATGTCCCCCCCGAGGCCGCGCGCGACCCCATTGCCGCCCATGCGTTCGAGGCCCCCGCCAGATCGACGGGTTGGATCGGGTCAAGCGGATGCGGCTTTGGAGCGGCTGCAAAGCGGTTTGGTGTTGTGGGGAACAGGGTGGAAAACTCGGGCAAGGCCATAATCCCGGTGCCGGGGACATCGGGGAAAATGTCTGCCAGCCGCTCGGGGGGCAGGATTAAAGACATCCGCGCGCGTAAAACCTCACGGCTGGCATGATCGGAAAGTTGCAGCGCCATAAGTTTTATCAGCGCAATAGAATCGGCAGGCAGCCAGGGGGCGATCTGTTTGGAGGACAGGAAAAACTCAGGCGCGCCGCGCCCCAACGCATCAAGCGCCACGATATTGATCCAGGCGTTTATACCAGCCGAGTAGGCATCCAACATGGTGATGGTTTCAGGCGTTTGATGCGAAACCGCGCGCTGGGCGATCGAATAGATATCAAGGGCGCGCAGAAATTCATCAATCGGCAGGGTTTCAGGGCCAAAAAGTTCGGATAACCGCCCTTGCGCTGTGCGCCGCATCAAAGTCATCTGCCACAGACGATCCTGCGCGTGGGTAAAGCCAAGGCCAAACATCACGTCCCTGTCAGAGGTGCCAAAAATATGCGGGATAGCATTGGTGTCACGCACGATTTCCAACGGGCCATCAAGGCCGTTAACGGTATAATCTGCCTCATAATCTGGTAGCGACTGGCTGGCGAGGTAATACCCAACCCCAAGCGCCAGCACGCCAAGGGTTATTGCGACCAGAGAAATCCGGAACATCCACTTGAAAAGTCGTATCATATAGTTTTTCCCGCACTGCGTGCCTTGACCTTTGTGTGGATAGCAGGCCAGTTAACTGGAAACAATGTGTCAGGGGAGAATATTCATGAAACTTGCATTTTTGGGGCTTGGGGTAATGGGGTACCCAATGGCGGGGCATCTGGCAGCGGCCGGGCATGAGGTGATGGTTTATAATCGCACGACCTCCAAGGCTGAGGCATGGGTGGCTGAGCACCGCGGCGCATTTGCGACCAGCCCGTCCAAGGCCGCCGAGGGCGCTGAGATTGTCTTTGCCTGCGTGGGTAATGACGATGATTTGCGCGCGGTAACTATCAGGGATAACGGGGCGTTTGCCAGCATGGAGGCAGGGGCAGTGTTTGTCGATCACACAACGGCCTCGGCTGAAGTCGCGCGGGAATTATACGCAGTCGCGCAAGGCGCTGGCATCCATTTCATTGACGCGCCGGTATCCGGTGGGCAAGCCGGGGCTGAAAGCGGTGTTTTAACCGTGATGTGCGGCGGCGATCCTGCGCCCTATGCCCAGGCAGAGCCAATTATAGGATGTTTTGCACGCGCGTGCCGTCTGATGGGGCAAAGCGGTGCAGGGCAATTGACCAAAATGGTAAACCAGATTTGCATTGCCGGGCTGGTGCAGGGCCTGTCTGAGGGGCTGAATTTTGCCCAAAAAGCCGGGCTGGACGGCAAAGCCGTTGTCGATGTGATCTCTAAGGGGGCGGCTGGTAGCTGGCAGATGGAGAACCGTGGGGAAACGATGCTTGATAACGAAGTGGAGTTTGGATTTGCTGTGGATTGGATGCGAAAAGATCTGGGTATTTGTTTGAACGAGGCTGATAATAACGGCGCGGCCCTGCCCGTAACGGCGCTGATTGACCAGTTTTACAAAGACGTGCAAAACATGGGCGGAGGGCGCTGGGATACGTCTAGTTTGATCCGGCGTTTGCGGGATTTCGACGCCTGATCCCGGTATATTAACGAAAAGTTATTTGGTGAAATCTAGCGGCAATTTCTGAAAACTCATTAAACTATTAACCTAGGTTAGTAGTTTAGGTAAAAACATAAAAACCACATGTTATTCAATGCTATAAGGCAGTATACCTCGTGTGGAATGGTCAATATTCAAGCGTCGTTCCAGCGGTGGCACGGCACGTTGGTGGCAGGTTTCGCGCGGGCAGATACGGCACGATATGCCGATAGGTTCGAACGCGGCGTCGTTTTTTACGTCCAGATCATCGGCGTAAATCAGGGCGCTGGCGTGCTTTACCTCGCAGCCCAAACCGATGGCAAAACGCTGCACGGGTGCGCGAAAAGCGCCACCGGATTTCGAAATATCGCGCGCCAGGCAAAAATATCGCACGCCGTCCGGGGTTTCGGCAAGTTGGCGCAAAAACTGCCCCGGGGTTTCAAAAGCGCGGTGCACATTCCACAGTGGGCAGGCCCCGCCAAAGCGCGCGAATTGCAACCGTGTGGCCGAGTGGCGTTTAGTGATGGTTCCGGCCTGATCAACCCGCACAAAGAAAAACGGAACGCCTTTGGCGCCGACGCGTTGCAAGGTAGAAAGACGGTGCGCGACTTGTTCAATGCTGGCGGAAAAATGTTCCCCCAGACGTTCCAGATCATGGCGATAATCCTGTGCGGCCTGCAAAAAGGCGCCGTAGGGCAGGGTGGCGGCCCCGGCGAAATAATTGGCCAGACCGATCTTGCAAATGGCGCGGGCCTCATCGGTGCTGAAACGCGCCAGATCGAGCGTTGCTTCCAGTAATTCATTATGCTCCAGAAAGGCAATCTGATGGGCCATCTGAAAGTTTTGCGTTGAAACGCTGGCGCGTGCTGACAGGGTTAGGCGTTTTTTAGCGGCATCATAATGGCGCAACGGGCCAGTATTTGACAGGGTGATTTCAACCCCATGCGCGCGCTTTAGCCATCCCTCTATTGCTGTGATACCACTGTGATGCGCCAAATTCGCGATTGTGTGAAAATGTTCGGCGGCACGGTCCACGGCATCGATGTAATTGTCACAATAATGGAAGAAATCGCGCACTTCCTCCCAGGGCAGCGGGGCCATGCCAATATCTTCGCGCCCCAATGCCTCGTTCAAAGAGGCAAGGCGCTCATGGCTTTGACAGTGCGCGCGGTGCAGGGTCAAGAATGCGCGCGCCAGACTTGGGGCATTCGTCGCCGTCAGTTGTAAATCTGCCAGTGGCGGCGTGTCAGCCCCAAACACCGGATCCGCCAAAGCCTCACGCATGTCCGCGACAATTCGGGTGCTTTCCCCTGCCGAAAGCTGGGTGACATCAAAGCCAAATTCCTGCGCCAAGGCTAAAATAACCGTTGCTGAAATCGGGCGGTGATTGTTTTCCATCTGGTTGAGGTAGGACAGCGAGACGCCCATTTTTGTAGCAAATTCTTTTTGTGTTAGATTCACACGCAAACGAATTTCACGAATTTTGACACCGGCATAGAGTTTTTGAGTGGGCATGATCTGTCTTTCCTTGGGTGTTTTTAACGTATACGCAAATTCGCAAGACAGGAAACGATATTTGCAAATCTGCCCCCGCGAGGGATGCGGGGGCAGGGTGGGGGTTAATTGTCGGTTGTGACGTAATCCTCAAGGATTTTCTCGGTTTTTGCAGCTTCCAGCTTGTTGATGCGATCGCCCGACGCGCGGTCGTCAAGACGGTATTTTACGACATTTACCAGGCTGATGGTCAAAAGTATTATACCCATGGCCCAGTATCCTTTGGTGGAGAAATCCACCGGGGCATACCATAGTGAGCCGCCTAACATTGCGTATGAGATAAATGCGCCTACGCCGTTAAATAATGTGTATAGTCCGTTGGATTCATTGTTACCGTTCATAGTATTTCTCCTAAAAATATGTGATGTGTATTTGGTTGAAAGTTACGATTTGTAGTGGTCTTATCCAGCCGCCGCATTAAGACGCGCCAATATATCGGCACCTGTTACCTTTGAGGATGTGCCATAGCCGCTTGCAGCCATGCGTTCCCCTATATCCTCGTATTTCAGGTTTGAATCGATCTCGCGCAGAATTTCGCTTTGCTCGTAAGGGTCTTCTTGATCAACGATGCGAGCGATCAGCTCTTCGGCCTCATCAATGCTGCTGCGGTTCGCGATAGTTGTGGACAGTTTTGTCTGAATTTTACGCTCCTGATGGATGGCTTTTGCTGTGACTGCGCTTTGTTTAAGGTCAATAATACGGCGATTTGTGGCCTCTACAGAATGGCGCAGGCGCGTGATTTTGCGCTCGATCCGTTCCGAGGTTTCACTTCGCACGACCAGTTCATTTTCCATATGCGCGATGGCATTTGCGGCCTCATCCGCCATTTCAGTTTTACCATCCTTAAGCGCCGCAATTGTGCTTTCGCTCAGCTTTTCAATGCGCCCCTTTATAGCGTCGATCTGGCGCGCTTCATTGCGCTCGCGCTGAATGAGGCTGGCCAGTGTGGCCTTTGCAGCCTGAAGGCCAACCTGCGCCTCACGGATTTTCTGATCTATCAGTTCTATTGCGAAATGGTCGCGCAATTTATCCTCATTACGGGCATTGGCCCCTTTGAATAGTGTGTTGATTACATTAAGCATTTATAGTCCTCCTTTTGATGAACATTGTTCACAACTCAAATATAGGTATGCGTGAACATTGTTCAAGTATGTATTTGAACAATGTTCAAAATAATTATTTTTGTGTTAGATTTGAAAGGATTAGCGTAATCATTTTCGGAAGGTCTTTGGGGGGAATACCAGAGATACGGTGTTGTAGTCCCAATAATACGATGCCATGAACCGAGGAAAACAGACCGCGGGTCAGAAGGATTAGCGTATTTTTGTCCAGATCCGGGCGCAATTCGCCAACGGGTTTTGAGATATGGGCAAATAACGTGGTGAGTTCGGATAAATACCACGCAGGTATTTCGCTTTCGCGGCTCATGCGTAAATTAAACAGCGCGTTCCAGGTGCGGGTATTTTCACGGGCAAAATCCAGATAAGCGAGGGCGAGGGCGATCAGGCGCTCGGTTGGGGGGGCCTGATCCATGCCTTCAATCGCGCCAGCAACTTTTGCGCCAAGACGTTTAAAGGTACGCCCGTTAACCTGCATCGTCAGTTTTTCCATATCATCGAATACAGTATATATAGCCCCGACCGAGCAACCGGCCTGTTTTGCCAGATCGCGCGCGCGAATTGCCGACAGACCTTTGGCTGTAATAACCTCTTCGGCGATTTCAATCAGTCTGGTGCGCAGGTTATTGCGGCGCTCGTCAGTTTTGCTGGTCATTAGAATCTCCATGAACGACGTTCAATCCTATGGCATGATTTTACAGAGAGAGGAAGGGTTTGCAAATATGCAATTTACTACTCTTAAATTATATCAACTTTGCAAATCCACGATCCAGTACTTCTATTATTGCTCGCAATCGCCTAAGGTATTGCGCAAAAGGAGCATTTCCATGCAAAATATTCTTGAAGAACTGGAAACCCGCCGGGCTGAGGCGCATCTTGGCGGCGGGCAGCGGCGGATTGCTGCGCAGCATGCCAAGGGTAAGCTGACGGCGCGCGAACGTCTTGAGGTGCTGCTCGATGAGGGGAGCTTTGAGGAATTCGACACTTTTGTCGCCCATCGCTGCGTGGATTTTGGCATGGAAACCCAGAAATATCCCGGCGACGGGGTGATCACCGGCTGGGGCACGATCAACGGGCGCATGGTCTATGTTTACAGTCAGGATTTCACTGTGCTCGGCGGTTCACTGTCTGAAACCCACGCGCAGAAAATTTGTAAAATCATGGATATGGCGATGAAAAACGGCGCGCCGATCATTGGGCTTAATGATTCTGGCGGTGCACGTATTCAAGAAGGCGTCGCAGCCCTTGGCGGTTATGCGGATGTATTTCAGCGCAATATCATGGCCTCGGGGGTTATTCCACAGATCAGCGTGATCATGGGGCCTTGCGCGGGCGGGGCGGTCTATTCGCCAGCGATTACCGATTTTATCTTTATGGTCCGCGACAGTTCTTACATGTTTGTCACCGGCCCTGACGTGGTGAAAACGGTTACCAATGAAATCGTCACCGCCGAAGAACTGGGGGGGGCAGGTACGCACACCGCGAAATCCTCGGTGGCAGATGGGGCCTATGACAATGATATGGACGCACTGTTTGAGGTCCGTCGTCTGGTCGATTACCTGCCGCTTAATAACCGTGAAAAACCACCTCGACGACCGTTCTTTGACAGCCAGTCACGGGTGGAGCCAAGCCTCGACACTCTGATCCCCGAAAACACCAACGCGCCTTATGATATGCAAGAACTGGTGCGAAAACTGGCCGATGAGGGCGATTTTTTCGAAATTCAGGCGGATTTTGCCAAGAATATCCTGACGGGTTTCATCCGCCTCGAAGGCGCAAGCGTCGGGGTTGTTGCCAACCAGCCGATGGTGTTGGCGGGATGTCTGGATATCGACAGCGCGCGCAAAGCGGCGCGGTTCGTGCGGTTTTGCGATGCCTTTGAAATCCCGATCCTGACGCTGGTCGATGTGCCGGGGTTTTTGCCGGGAACGGCGCAGGAATACGGCGGCGTTATCAAGCACGGTGCGAAACTGCTGTTTGCTTATGGCGAGGCAACGGTGCCGAAAGTCACCGTGATTACCCGCAAAGCTTACGGGGGGGCGTATGACGTGATGGCCTCCAAACATCTGCGCGGTGATTTCAATTATGCCTGGCCCACAGCGGAAATCGCGGTGATGGGGGCCAAGGGCGCCACCGAGATCATCCACCGTGCCGATCTGGGCGATGCAGATAAGATCACCGCCCATACCGCCGATTACGAGGCCCGTTTCGCCAATCCGTTTGTCGCGGCTGAACGCGGCTTTATCGATGAGGTCATCATGCCCCGCAACACCCGGGTACGCATTGCACGCGCCTTCGCCAGCTTGCGGGGTAAAAAACTTGATAACCCGTGGAAAAAACACGGTAATATTCCGTTATGAGGTGCTTTCTTACAATAACGCACTTTAAGCGCGAATTGAAATCGGCTGTGAAATGCCAAATGCAAATACGTACAATTATGAAAGCCCTGTAAATGATTGACTTTCAACCCTTCTCCAATGGGCTACGCCCCTTCGCTCCGATCTCTCATGCAGTAGAGGCTGACGGTTGGGTTATTCTAACCGGGCGAATGTCACATGAATCCTAAAAAATACATAATTACGCTAAGCCTCATTGCTGCATTTATGCTAGGTTCTTACTGGTACTATAATAAGGATCGGCGGGATATTGATGCATTAATGCACGCTGACGGTTGGACTTGGTCGTTAGAAGATGTGGCCTGGAAGCCATTGTGGGATAGTTATCAGGTATCTGCAACATTAAGGCCGGTTCGCGGGCCGGGTCAGTTTACGGTAACTACGAAATCTCTAAGCATACTGTGTGGTGGAATATTAACTAGTTTTCCGCTTGCACCACATGATGGTATTACCCGAAAAGATATTTTTCTGGTGACAATCACTTTGCCCGCAGAGGGGTATCGCAATCGCAATGATGGGGCACAGCCCGAAAGTGATCTGGTATATCAAATATCGGTTAAAGACGGTGCATGCAATTTTGCTGATAATACCTGGCAAGTTGTTTTCAGATACCCCCATCCTTTGGAAGATTGGGATTTGCAGGATTTCAAATATAAAATACGAGGAGAAAACATAGAGCTTACGGTTAATTTTGAATGGCGTGCTGACGGAGAGCCTGAATTTGACACATTTCCATTTGAAAAAGCTTGTGAAGCTGTGATGTCAGCTCCGCCAATTGGGTTGCGGAAATACTTGTTACGGGATGAGAAATTGACGTTAAAGGTTTTTGCTAAACGCATTTATGGGATATCAATTGCAAACGTGAGTTATAGCAAAGGACGTTTCTTTAATATTGTCGCAGGTGTCTGTCTGGGTTCTGGAAAGGCGGTAGAATTATGATTACAGCCAACAGCAATAGCCAAACCATATGTGTGGCTGTTCTAGCTGCTTTCTTTGGAGAAGGTTTTAGGCCTTTAGATCACCCAACTTATCATTTTTCAAACAATAGGCACGATCATGGCTAATCTTCCTTATATGTTGAAACACCGCGGGTTTCCCTCGCGACTTGCCGGCACAGACCACCAGTTTACCATTCGCCGTGCAGCCACCAAAGGCATCACGCCGCTGGTGGCGCGCGAGCGTTATCGTGACCGTCGCACGCCGGATCGCCAAGCTGATGAAGCCTTCTTAACGGCCCTGTTGAAACATTTTGAAACAAACCCGTTTGCACGCGGAAACCTCGATGCCGGGCGCCTTAACTGGCTGTTTGGCCGCGAGGTCGTAGCGGCCGAGGATCCCTTTGATAATAAGTCCTATGAGGCCATGTTGCGCCTAGATATCGCGGCCCTACACCGCAGTTTTCCCCAGGTTCTGGGCGAGGCGGGTAGATGATGGCAAATAGGTGGAAATTTGCCGATATCAAACAGAGTGTTCCCTACACTGTGATTATAGGCTATTCTAACGTTATTGCGGGCAAGTTGTTGTCTTGCAAGCGTATTACAGGAGAGAGAGTATGCATAAGAAGTTTATCGCAATCACACTGGCCGCGTTGGTCCTTGCTGGCTGTAACACAATGGGCGAAAGTGCCGGTCTTGGTGCCGGCGTTGGCGCAGGCGTTGCAATGGCAACAGGCGGTGATCCGGTTGTTGGCGCTGTTATCGGTGCAGGCGCAGGTGCGCTTTGTCACCAAACCAACACATGCTAATTTAACCGTCGCGCATCTGCGCGACTGTGAAAAATTTAAAGGGACGTTGCGGTACACGCGGCGTCCCTTTTTGTTTGCCAGTTAGGCGGGGGCCATAATGTTTAAGAAAATTCTGATCGCTAATCGTGGGGAAATCGCCTGTCGGGTGATAAAAACCGCGCGCAAGATGGGGATTGCCACTGTTGCGGTCTATTCGGATGCCGATGCACAGGCGCTGCATGTCAAGATGGCCGATGAGGCGGTGCATATCGGTGGCTCGCCTGCGTCTGAAAGCTATCTGGTGATCGATAAAATCATGGATGCGGTCAAACAAACCGGGGCCGAGGCCGTGCATCCGGGCTATGGATTTTTATCCGAAAATCCCTTGTTTGCTAAAGCACTAGCAACCGCTGGTGTCGTGTTTATCGGCCCGCCGGTTGGGGCAATTCAAGCGATGGGGGATAAAATAACCTCAAAAAAACTGGCCGAGGAATCTGGCGTTTCGACCGTTCCGGGCCATATGGGCTTGATCGAGGATGCGGATGAAGCGGTGAAAATTTCACAGCAGGTCGGCTATCCGGTGATGGTCAAGGCCTCAGCCGGGGGGGGCGGCAAGGGTATGCGCATCGCCTGGAATGATACGGAGGCCCGCGAAGGGTTTCAGTCATCCAAAAACGAGGCGGCGGCCAGTTTTGGCGATGACCGGATTTTTATCGAGAAATTTATCACCCAGCCCCGCCATATCGAAATTCAGGTGTTGGGTGACAGCCACGGAAATTGTATTTACCTAAATGAACGCGAATGTTCGATCCAGCGGCGTCAGCAAAAAGTGATCGAAGAGGCCCCCTCGCCGTTTCTTGATGCTCAAACCCGCGCCGCGATGGGCGCGCAATCGGTGGCTTTGGCTAAGGCCGTGGATTATTGCAGTGCCGGAACGGTGGAATTCATCGTTGACAGCGCGCAAAATTTCTATTTTCTGGAAATGAATACACGCCTTCAGGTTGAGCATCCCGTGACCGAGCTGATCACCGGCATTGATCTTGTGGAACAGATGATCCGGGTGGCGGCGGGCGAAAAACTGACCCTGACACAAGATGATATTGGCATCAACGGCTGGGCGATTGAAAGCCGTCTTTACGCCGAAGATCCTTACCGTAACTTCCTGCCCTCGATCGGGCGTTTGACCCGCTACCGCCCCCCCGCAGAAATCGACGGCAAGCTGCGTAATGACACGGGCGTTTTTGAGGGCGGCGAGATCAGCATGTTTTATGACCCCATGATCGCCAAACTTTGCACATGGGCGCGGGATCGCGCGGCAGCGATTACTGATATGCGTCAGGCACTCGATGAATTTGAAGTTGAGGGCATCGGCCACAACCTGCCGTTCCTAAGTGCCGTTATGGATCATGAAAGGTTCATTTCAGGCAATATTTCAACGGCTTTCATCGCCGAGGAATACCCCGATGGGTTTGAGGGGGCAGCCTTGCCTATGGATGTGCTTAAACAACTGGCGGCAGGGGCGTCGGCGATGCACCGGGTGTCTGAAATTCGCGCAGCCCGGGTCTCGGGGCGGCTGGATAATCATGAACGCGAGGTTGGCCGCGACTTTGTGATCTCGCTCGGCGGGCAGGATTTCGTGGTGCAGATTTCGGCGGATTTTGGGGGATCAACCGTGCGGTTTGCCGATGGCAGCAGCCTGCGTGTAACCTCAAGCTGGAAGCCGGGCGAGGGGCTGGCGCGGCTCGATATTTCGGGAGAAGTGGTTGTGGCGAAAGTGGCCCAGATTACCTGCGGGTATAAGATGCGCCATCGGGGCGCTGATTTGCGGGTTATTATACGCACGCCTAGGTTGTTTGAGTTATCCAAACATATGATAGCAAAAACCCCGCCCGACACCTCACGCCTGTTGCTGTGCCCGATGCCGGGGCTAGTGGTTAATGTGGCGGTTGCGGTGGGTGACGAAGTGCAGGAAGGCCAGGCGCTGTGCACGATTGAGGCCATGAAAATGGAAAATGTGCTACGGGCCGAAAAGAAGACAATTATCAGCAAAATCAACGCAACGGCCGGTGACAGCATGGCGGTTGACGAAATTATTATGGAGTTTGAATAGGTTTAACAATGCAAATGTTCCTGAAATGTTCTAAGCTTTTCGCTGATTCTTCAGCAAGGTTGCCCCATGGAAAAGGACATTACCGTTCAGGTGCTTTATCTGGACATGAACAGCTATTTTGCCTCCGTCGCCCAGCAGGTGGAACCCAAACTGCGCGGCCGCCCCGTGGGGATTGTGACCAGCCTGCACAAAAACGCGGCCTGCATTGCGGCCAGTTACGACGCCAAGCGCGCCGGTATTCGGGTGGGCACCCGCATGGAAGAGGCACGCGCGCTCTGCCCCGGCATCACCTTTCGCGCCGCGCGTCACGACATTTACGTGGATGTGCACGTGCAGATCAAAGCGGCAATCCAGCGGGTTTTGCCGATCAATGGCGTGCATTCGGTGGACGAGGTTTCATGCCTTTTAACCGGGGCCGAGCAACATTTGCCCAATGCCTTAAAGCTGGCCGAGGCGGCGCGGCAAAGCATTTATCAGCACGCAGGCGTGGCGCTGCATTGCTCCATCGGGTTGGGGTCAAACCGTTTGCTGGCCAAAATCGCAGGCGAATTGCACAAACCCAGTGGCACCGATTGGTTGACGCCTGCGGTGCTGCCCTACAAGCTGACGCATCTGAAATTAACCGACTTGCCGGGGATATCACGGCGCATGAACGAACGGCTACAAGCGGCTGGAATCATGGATATTTCAGCGCTTTATGCATTACCGCCCCGCCACGCCCGCGCGATTTGGCGCAGTGTCGAAGGCGAGCGGTTTTTGCGCGCGCTCAGGGGCGAGGATATCCCCGATCCCGTGACAAAATCCCACAGTTTTGGCCATTCTCAAGTGCTGAATGGCACCAGCCGCTTACCGGACAACGCGCGCCTGATTTTACGGCGTTTAACGGTCAAAGCGGCCACACGACTGCGGCGGGGCGGGTTTTTCGCCACATACCTGCATATTTCGCTGAAAAACCAGCATTACAAGCGCTGCAATCTGGGGGTGAAAATCCCGGCCACACAGGACAGTTTCACGCTGCTTGCCTATATGGAACAGCTCTGGCAGCAGATGGGGGCGCAAAAACTATTTGCCGTCGGGGTGATGCTGGGCGGGTTGGTGGCGCGGCAAAATCATATTGCCGATCTGTTCGAGGATCGCGCCGCCGGGACGTTGACGCCGCGCGAACGCCTTTGCGCCAGTCTGGATGCGCTCAACCAGCGCTATGGGCGCGATACGGTGGTTTTTGGCGCGCCGCCCAAGGGTATGACGCCCTATTCCGGCGCCAAAATCGCCTTTGGGCGGGTGCCGTTGAAAATCGAATTCAAGGAGTAATAGAGCCAAATGCGAGATGCGGGGGGCAGGGGTAGGATGTGGATACAAAAGCTAACCCTCGTGATTTTGCTGGCGGCGTTTGCTTTGCTGGGAAAATTGTTGTCGCCCTATTTTTCGGGGCAACAGATTGCCGCGGATACGCTTAAAATTATCGTCCCGGCGTTACTGGTGGTTATCGGCTGGCTGGTGACGTTTCTGTTGCAGGAATACCGCCATCAACGCGAACGCACCGAGCGGCGCACGGATTTGAAATTGGCATTACGCGCTGAAATATGGGATTTTCATAAGACCTTCGTGCGCGCAGACACGGTCGCCTTTGGCAAAATGCTGGAAGATAAAATCCAGCAGGCCGGGGACGGGAAAGATTCCTATCGCCCGTTTATTCCCCAAGAGAAAAATACCACGGTATTTGCGGCTCTTGTCAGTCGAATTGATCAGTTACCACCTGAAACCGTTGACGAAGTTGTGCAATTTTACAGCCAAATAGAGGATTTGACAATTTTTGCCCGGGACCTGCGCAGCGACGCATTTGCACAGCTGCCCGCACAACGTCGCGCGCTGGCATATGGGGATTATATCGAGATGAAAGTAGAGGCTAATACGCGGGCAATAGCGGCAATAAATCGGCTAAATACGTCGCTTGGCATTGATATGACGGATGTTTCAACGGATTTGCAGGCAGAAAAACAGCAGGTGCGTGACTGGCTTAATAACCAGGCTGCGGACCACCGCGACCATTGATCGGCGCCGGTTTTTTAGGAGTGTAAGACATGACGACCCTTTCCAACAGACAAGAAGATATCAAAGCGATATCCTATCCCTTGTTCGTTAATATATGCTTGCGAGGGCTGGAATTCAATAGAAAAACGTTAAAACGCGGGTAAATGCCGTAAAATATCGATGTAAAACACTAACCAGGGAATACCTGTATGACACGTGAAAATGACTGGAAAACGCTGGCGGAAAAAGAATTGCGGGGCGGGGCTATCAAGGATCTAAACCGCGACACGCCCGAAGGGATTACGCTAAAGCCGCTTTATACGGCGGATGATCTGGAGGGGGTTGCGCATCTGGGCGGCATGCCCGGGATTGCGCCGTTTACCCGCGGGCCACGCGGCACAATGTATGCAGGGCGGCCCTGGACTATCCGGCAATACGCGGGGTTTTCTACGGCTGAGCAAAGCAATGCGTTTTATCGCAAAGGGCTGGCGGCGGGGCAAAAGGGGGTCTCGGTCGCTTTCGATCTGGCCACGCACCGGGGTTATGACAGTGACCATCCGCGGGTTGTCGGGGATGTTGGCAAGGCGGGCGTGGCGATTGACAGTGTCGAGGACATGAAAATCCTGTTTGACGGTATTCCGCTTGATAAAATGTCAGTCAGCATGACCATGAACGGCGCGGTGATCCCGATTTTGGCAAGCTTTATTGTGGCGGGCGAGGAACAGGGCGTCGCACGGGGCGCGCTGACCGGCACCATCCAAAACGATGTGCTTAAGGAATTTATGGTGCGCAACACCTATATCTACCCCCCCGAGCCATCCATGCGGATCGTCTCGGACATTATCAAATATACGTCCAAAGAAATGCCGAAATTCAACTCCATCAGCATCAGCGGCTATCACATGCAAGAGGCCGGCGCCAATCTGGTGCAGGAACTGGCGTTCACGCTGGCGGATGGTAAGGAATACGTGAAAGCCGCGATTGCCTCGGGGATGGATGTGGATGCTTTTGCCGGGCGGCTGTCATTTTTCTTTGCGATTGGCATGAATTTCTTCATGGAGGCGGCAAAACTGCGCGCGGCCCGGCTGTTGTGGACCCGCATCATGGCCGAGTTCAATCCGCAAGTCCCCCAATCCTCGATGTTGCGCACCCATTGCCAGACCTCGGGGGTCAGTTTGCAGGAACAAGACCCTTATAATAACATCATCCGCACAGCCTATGAGGCGATGTCGGCAGCCTTGGGCGGCACCCAAAGCCTGCACACCAACGCGTTTGATGAGGCGATTGCCCTGCCAACGGAATTTTCTGCCCGCATTGCGCGCAACACCCAGCTTATTTTGCAAAATGAGACCGGCATCACCGATGTGATCGATCCGCTGGCGGGGTCGTATTACGTGGAAAGCCTGACCGCAGAACTGGCCGATGCCGCGTGGAAACTGATCTGCGAGGTCGATGAAATGGGCGGCATGACAAAGGCTGTGGCCTCGGGCATGCCGAAATTGCGGATCGAGGAAGCGGCCGCCAAACGTCAGGCTGCGGTTGATAAGGGGGATGATGTTGTCGTCGGGGTGAATAAATTCCGCCTTGATCAAGAGGATCATATCGACATTCGTGAGATTGATAACACTGAAGTGCGCGATGCTCAGGTGGCGCGCCTGACACAGCTCAAAACCAGTCGCGACAGTGATGTCTGCGCACAGGCGTTGATGCTGCTGGAACAAGGCGCGCGCGCGGGCACCGGCAACCTGCTGGAACTGGCCGTAACAGCGGCGCGCGCCCGGGCGACTGTGGGGGAAATTTCAGACGCGATGGAACGGGTGTTTGGACGGCATAAGGCTGAAGTGAAGACGCTCTCGGGGGTTTATGGCGCGGCTTACGAGGGCGATGCGGGTTTTGCGGCCATTCAGGCGGATGTCGAAAGTTTCGCCAAAGCTGAAGGGCGCCATCCGCGCATGCTGGTGGTGAAAATGGGGCAGGATGGCCATGATCGCGGCGCCAAGGTAATCGCGACGGCATTCGCTGATATCGGCTTTGACGTTGATGTCGGCCCGTTATTTCAAACGCCCGAGGAGGCCGCGCAAGACGCGATCGCCAAAGGTGTGCATGTGGTGGGAATATCATCGCAGGCGGCAGGGCATAAGACATTGGCTCCGCAACTGATAGAGGCACTGAACGCCGCCGGAGCCGGGGAAATTCTGGTGGTCTGCGGCGGCGTCATTCCGCAACAGGATTACGAGTTTCTATACGCCAAGGGGGTGCGGGCGATATTTGGGCCGGGCACCAATATCCCTGAGGCTGCGGATAAGGTCTTACGGCTTATCCAACGGAAAAACTCGTAATGCGCGCGTTGATTAATGCGGTATCTGTGCCCCCTGAGGCACTGCGATTTTATAGAAAAGCTGGGTTCACTCATTGCCAAGATTTTGGCCCTTATACTACCAATGATTACGCGGCCTCTATGGCCAAAACTATCATAAAGGATACCTCATGACCGACCGCCCATCAGACAGCCTGCGCCGTGCGGCGCTGAATTATCATGAATATCCCAAACCCGGCAAGCTGGAAATCCGGGCGACCAAGCCTTTGGCCAACGGGCGGGATTTGTCATTGGCATATTCGCCGGGGGTTGCCGAGGCTTGCCTTGAGATCAGCAAAGATCCGGCCAATGCCGCACGGTATACGGCCCGCAGCAATCTTGTGGCGGTGGTCACCAATGGTTCAGCCGCGCTGGGGCTGGGCAATATCGGGGCGCTCGCCTCTAAGCCGATTATGGAGGGCAAGGCGGTTTTGTTCAAGAAATTCGCCAATATTGACTGTTTTGATATTGAACTGAATGAATCTGACCCCGAAAAACTGGCCCAAGCCGTGATCATGATGGAACCGACGTTCGGGGCGATCAACCTTGAAGATATCAAAGCACCGGAGTGTTTTATCGTTGAAAAAATCTGCCGCGAACGCATGGGTATTCCGGTTTTTCATGATGATCAACACGGCACGGCGATTGTCGTCGGGGCGGCGGCGACCAATGCGTTGCGGGTTGCGGATAAGAATTTTGCCGATATCAAAGTCGTGTCAACCGGCGGTGGGGCGGCGGGGATTGCTTGCCTGAATATGTTGCTGAAACTGGGGGTGAAGCGTGAAAATATTTGGCTGTGTGACATTGACGGGCTGGTTTATAAGGGGCGCACATCCGAGATGACGCCGCAAAAGGCGGAATTTGCGCAAAATTCCGATTTACGCACGCTTGATGATGTAATTGGCGGCGCTGATTTGTTTCTGGGGCTGTCCGGCCCGGGGGTGCTAAAGCCCGAAATGGTCGCGAAAATGACCAAAGCGCCGATTGTTTTTGCCCTCGCCAACCCAACGCCCGAGATTATGCCTGATGCCGTGCGCGCCGTCGCACCGGATGCGATTATCGCCACGGGGCGTTCGGATTTTCCCAATCAGGTCAATAATGTACTATGCTTTCCGTTTATCTTTCGTGGGGCGCTGGATGTGGGGGCCAGCACTATCAACGATGCCATGGAAATCGCCTGTGTTGAAGGGATTGCTGAATTGGCGCGCGCCAGTTCATCCGCCGAGGCGGCCGCCGCTTATAAGGATGAAAGCCTGAAGTTTGGCCCTGAATACCTGATCCCCAAACCCTTTGATCCGCGCCTTTTGGCGGTGGTTTCCTGCGCCGTAGTCAAGGCCGCGATGGCGAGCGGGGTTGCCAGCCGCCCGATCGGGGATCTTGAGGCGTATAAGCAAAAACTCGACAGTTCGGTATTTAAATCGGCGCTGATTATGCGCCCGGTGTTTGAGGCGGCGCGCTCGGCGGTGCGTAAAATCGTTTTTGCCGAGGGCGAATCTGAACGTGTGTTGCGCGCAGCACACGCCATGACCGAGGAAATGGTCGATATGCCGATCCTGATTGGCCGCCCGGATGTGATAGCTGCACGGTGCGAGAAATTCGGCCTGCCGATCCGCGAGGGGCGGGATTTTCAACTGGTGAACCCGCAAAATGACCCGCGGTTTCGTGATTATTGGGGCAGCTATCATGATATCATGCAACGTCGCGGCGTCACCCCTGATCTGGCCAAGGCGATTTTGCGTACCAACACGACGGCCATTGGCGCAGTGATGGTCCAGCGCGGCGATGCTGACAGTCTGATCTGCGGCACATTCGGGCAGTATCTGTGGCATCTGAAGTATATTCAGCAGGTGCTGGGTACTGGCGGTTTGCGACCCATTGCTGCACTGTCGCTGATGATCCTTGAAAACGGCCCGTTGTTTGTGGCTGACACCCACGTTAATCCAGAACCCGATGCACAACAGATGGCCGATACGGTCATTGCCACCGCGCGCCATGTGCGCCGCTTTGGGGTGGAGCCGAAAATCGCGCTGTGCTCGCACTCACAATTCGGGAATTTGCCCACAGATTCCGCCTGTCGCATGCGCGCGGCGATTGATATTCTGGATGCCGAAAACCTTGATTTCATCTATGAGGGTGAGATGCACACGGATGCGGCGCTCGATGAAAATCTGCGGCGCAAAATATATCCAAACTCGTGCTTTGAGGGCGCGGCCAACGTGCTGGTATTTACCAACTCGGACGCGGCCAGTGCCGTGCGCAACATCCTTAAAACCGCAGCAAACGGGCTTGAGGTTGGGCCGATCCTGATGGGCATGGGTAACCGCGCCCATATCGTGACGCCCTCCATTACCGCGCGTGGCTTGCTAAATATTGCTGCATTGGCAGGGACGCCAGTGCAAAACTATGAATAACAGGAAAATCAATGGGTTATAAAGAAGTATACGCGGCCTGTCAGGCCGACCCCGAGGCATTTTGGATGGCAGCAGCTGAAGAAATCAGTTGGAGCAAAAAGCCAAGCCGTGCGTTAAATGACAGCAACGCGCCGCTTTATACGTGGTTTGACGATGGCGAGATGAACACCTGTTATAATGCACTGGACCGGCATGTGGAAAACGGGCGCGGCGACCGCGTGGCGATCATTCATGACAGCCCGATTACCAATTCTTGCGAGAAATACACCTACCGCGAAATGCTGACCCGTGTGGCGGCATTGGCCGGGGCGTTGCAGGCACAAGGGATTGAAAAGGGCGATCGGGTGATCATTTATATGCCGATGATTGTTGAGGCGATTGTCGCGATGTTGGCCTGCGCGCGCATCGGGGCCGTGCACTCGGTGGTGTTTGGCGGTTTTGCCGCCCATGAACTGGCGGTGCGCATTGATGATGCAACCCCCAAAGCCATCATCGCCGCCTCTTGCGGGTTGGAGCCTAATCGCACGATTGCTTACAAGCCGCTGGTCGATGGGGCGATTGAGATCGCTGCGCATAAACCGGATTTTTGTGTTATTTATCAACGTGATCAGGTGTTTTCGGAAATGGGTGCACGTGATCTGGACTGGCAGGATTTTCAACAAGATGTAGCCCCTGCGGATTGCGTTCCGGTGCGCGGCGATGACCCGCTCTATATTCTTTATACATCTGGCACGACGGGACAGCCCAAGGGGGTGGTGCGCCATAATGGCGGGCATGCGGTGGCGCTGCACTGGACTATGAAAAACGTCTATAATGTGAACCCCGGTCAGGTGTTTTGGGCCGCGTCTGATGTCGGCTGGGTGGTTGGGCACTCATATATCTGCTATGGGCCGTTGATTTACGGGGCCACCGCGATTGTCTTTGAGGGTAAACCCGTGGGCACCCCGGATGCAGGCACGTTTTGGCGCGTCATCGAGGATCATAAGGTCACGTCGCTTTTCACGGCCCCAACGGCGTTTCGGGCGATCAAACGTGAGGACCCGGAGGGGGAATTTGTTAAAAAATATGACCTGTCCAGCCTGAAAGCTTTGTTTTTGGCGGGCGAGCGCGCGGATTCCGACACGATCCTTTGGGCCAAAGACCAGCTGAAGATCCCCGTTGTCGACCATTGGTGGCAAACGGAAACCGGCTATCCGATTGCAGCGAATCCGCTGGGGTTGGAAGAATTACCGATGAAACTTGGCTCTCCTACGGTGGCGTTGCCGGGGTATGATGTGCAGGTTCTGGGCGAAGACGGGCATTCGCTGCCGGCCGATACCTTGGGGGCGATTGCGATAAAGCTGCCTCTGCCGCCGGGGACATTGCCAGGCCTGTGGAACGCAGAAGAGCGGTTTCGCAAGTCCTATCTTGAAACCTTCCCCGGTTATTATGAAACCGGTGACGCGGGTATGATTGATAAGGATGGCTATCTTTATATCATGGCGCGCACCGATGATGTGATCAATGTCGCGGGGCATCGCCTGTCTACCGGCGCGATGGAGGAGGTTCTGGCCAGTCACCCGGATGTTGCGGAATGTGCAGTAATCGGGGTGGCTGACGACCTTAAAGGGCAGCTGCCGCTGGGGCTTTTGTGCCTGACATCGGGGGTTACGCGCCCGCACGCCGAGATTACCGCCGAGGTGATAAAGCTGGTGCGCGAGGTTATCGGCCCTGTGGCGGCGTTTAAACTCGCGGTGGTAGTGGAGCGCCTGCCCAAAACACGCTCCGGTAAGATATTACGTGCAACTATGGTTAATATTGCCAATTGCGCATCATGGAAAATGCCCGCCACGATTGAAGATCCTGAGGTGCTGAAAGAGATTGAAAAGGCTTTACAGGATGTCGGATATGCGACAATTTTGGCATAATTCCTGTATTTATATGACCTGTATCTAATCAAGAGATGTACGTATTGCTACGCTGCGTACTGGCTGTTAATAATCTGTTAACCATTTGACTTATTGGAGAAAATTCCATTTTTTGGGATTTGCATATTGCGAAACCACCTCGCAATATGCGATATGATAATCCTGTGGGTTGTACAAGGAACACAAGTGCTGGGCATTTTTCATCGGAAACAATAAAAAATCCACTGAAATTACGTTTTGGCCCGAAGCTTGCATATTCATGTTATAGATAATAGGAGGTATCGCTATGAGCATAGTAAAATCAACACAAAAATGGTCCTTTGGGCTTATGATGATAAGTGCAATGTTTTTTGCTGGCACAAGTTTTGCTGCATCAGATGTTGTATTGACTGTTGCCAACCTGATAACAAATGAAACGTACGAACTTACGGATGATGATCTGTCATCGCTGGAGCAAGTGACGGTCAATACCAAAAACGAATTTGTAGATGATGTCGCTACATTCATGGGGCCGCTGGCGCGGGATGTTTTGGTGTTATTGCTTACAAACGAGGATACCGGTAGCGATGATACTGCGATCACATTGCTGGGTAACAGCGATTTTGAAACAGTCACGTTGCTGGCGGCAAATGATTATGCAATTGATGTGCCACTGGATGATTTCCTGAATTTTAATGTCATTTTCGCCACCTCGCAAGACGGGATTAAATTTTCCCTGCGCGACAAAGGCCCGATCTGGGTGATTTACCCGATGACAGATAATCCCGAATTGCAGGACCGGGTATATAATGACCGTCTTATCTGGCAGCTGGTTAAGGTCAGCGTGAAGTGAAAAAGACCGGGCTGCCCACTGCGGTTCTGCTGGCAATTATCCTTGGGATAAGTGCCTTTGCCGGGGTGGGTTTCTATACATTTCAAAAAGATCTTGATGCGATGCGAACCGCAGGTATTGAGGATATTGCCTGGACCGCTGGTCAACTTGAATTGGAACTTGGGCGCTTTCGTGAGATGCTTATCCGGTTTCAGGTGACGGGCAGTGATGTGGACGTTGGGGATGTGAACAACCGATTTGATATTCTCTGGAGCCGCATTGCTCTGTTCCAGCAAGGGCCGGTTGGAAAACGCCTGGCCAGTTATGATCGTGACACTCAGGTTGTCTCACGTTTGTTTGATAAAATGCGAGCTGTGGACCGGCGTGTTGTTGGTTTGAAAAACGGCGATATTGCCGAGGCGAGGGCGATACAAGCCGAATTCAGTAGTTTCTCCATTGAACTTAACGAGTTTAGCCGTCTAGTAACCCTTGGTGAAGAATCTGAGGGGCGGAAAATCCGTGATCAATTGCAGTCTGGTTTGAACCTGACAATGATTTTTACGGGATTGGCCGGTGTATTCGCGCTTTTTGGGCTTGGCTATATCATTCTCGAAAGCCTGAAATTTCAAAAATTGGCACGGGAAAACAATGCCTTGGCGACAACTGCCGAAAAAGCCAGTCGGGTTAAATCCCAGTTCCTGACCATGATGAGCCATGAATTACGCACCCCGATGAACGGGGTTTTGGGGCTGCTGGCGTTAACCAAGCAACAAGAAATGCCTGATGGGCAGAAAAGACTGATCGAAAAGGCCGAACAATCAGCCCAACACATGGTTAGCCTGCTGGCGGATATCCTCGATTTCAGCTCTTTGCAGGCTGATAATGTGAAATTAGAGCTTAAGCCCTTTGAAATTACCCATCTGGCCAAGGCCGTAAATGATCGTTTTGCGCCACTGGCGCGCCGCGAAGGTATCAATTTCGATGTGGTTATCTGCGAAGGATGCCCCAAACATATGAAGGGTGATTTCCGCAGGCTTAGACAGGCTTTTGGCCATTTGGCACAATACATTGTGGAAACGGCCGGTGTGCGCGAGACAATTTTGGAATTTGGTTGCTTGGACAATGCATTGACCATGCGTCTGACCTTTGAATATGCCAGCGACGGGGGGGAATGGACGCCTGATTTGATTTTAGGGGGCGAGAATCGGACGGGCGATAAATTCGCAACTGACGCGCTTGGCCCGGCGATTGCACGTGGGTTGATTGAAACTATGCAGGGTAACATTCGTGTCGATAATCCGGATGGAAACCGTATTTCTGTGCATGCAAGTATTCCGGTTGAAGTCTTTGAAGTGCATGAAATATGTGTGGATATTTTGGCCAATTCTACAGCAATGGCTGCGATTTGCCGTGCGGCGCTGAAAAATGACGATATTGTTTTCTATAATGATTCTGCCCCGAGCCAAGTACATATTGTGCTGATAGAATCAGGTAACGAAAGCGAGGGTGGGTTTTTAAGACAAGCCGCGAAATCCTATCCCGATGCGCTTGTTGTTGCACTTGGCTTGCCGATAAACAGTGAACCATTTGATTTCACAATAGATTTGCCGCTCGATTTTCAAGAGCTGCGTGAAATTGTTTTTCGCCAAATTGCGTAGACAATTAACATGCAATTCATCTTTTTCAGGTGTATACTACAGATATCTACAACCTAAAGTGGTTGTTACGTATATAAATTGAGATTTTTTGATGAATGCCAATAGTATGAACGAATATTCAGGTAAGGCGTCGCTCGAACGTGAGACAGACGCACAAAGCGGCCTTGCGCTTTTATCCCATGACTTGCGGTCTTCGCTTGCCGGTATTCTGGGCAGTCTGACAATTATCGATGATACCAAGGTAGATCAGGACACAAAAGACCATTTGAAACGCGCGCGTGCCTCTGGGCAAATGCTGCAAGAGCTGCTGGATTTGGCCTTTGACATGGGCGACGATAAGGCGTTGCTGGAAAACAGCGGTGACCCGGTTTCTGTCAAAGATGAACTCGCCGTGATTTCTGACATATGGAAAGTGCAGGCAAATACTTCGAGCGGTGTTTTTTCTGTAAACCTCCCGGATAATCCGCCGCTTTTAGAATCGTCTGATCGGGTAAGTTTTCATCGCATCCTGAATAATCTTATAGGTAACGCGCATAAATTTTCAACCGACGGAGACGTCAGCGTCAATGTTATAGCCAATGATAATACCATGATCACGATTGAGGTTGCGGATTCCGGTCCTGGCTTTAGCGATGAGGCAATGGCGCGGATTTTCCAATTTCGCAGCCGCCCTGAAAATTCTGATAAGCCCGGCTCGGGGCTTGGGCTTTATATCGCCAGTACTTTAACAAAAGGCATGGGCGGGACTATTGCTGCCCATAATCGTGCGACAGGTGGCGCGCGTGTAACTGTAACGTTGCCGATTTGCCAAAAAGCCGAATCTGTCGTGCAGAAAATGGGTGATAATACTTTGCCGGACCTCAGCCATCTGAACATTCTACTGGCCGAGGATAACATCACAAATCAGTTGGTCGTTACCCAGATGTTAAAAACCATGGGCGCAAAATATGAGATTGCCTCTGACGGGGTCGAAGCTATTACATTGTTTGAAAAGGGAAATTTCGATTTGGGGTTACTTGATATTGAAATGCCCCGTAAATCCGGCCTGGAGGTGCTCAGGGAAATCCGTGCCAGCGGGGGCGATAAATCGCGCATTCCTCTGATTGCACTTACCGCTTACGTAATGCCCGAACACCGCGAGCGCATTGAAGATGCCGGGGCGGATGGCATTATCGGTAAACCGATTGAAGGCATTGCGGCGCTGGGGCGATCTATCCTAAAATATCTGCACACCACGGTGCCCGCAAAGGAATTATTCGTGCAAAAGCAAAATATCAGCACCGACAATTCTGGTGATATTGGAGAGGTTAAGAGGGATATTTTCGATGCACTTATTGCCGCCATTGGTCCAGAGACCAAAGGCGAGTTGTTGGAAAAAGTCACGATCGATCTGCAAGATATGCAAACAGCATTGATTGAGGCCGAGGCTGTGAATGCGCTGCCCGCAATTCAGAGCGCCAGCCATACGCTTGTCTCTGTTGCCGGGGCAATTGGGGCCGTAAATCTGCAAAAATGTGCCGAATTATTGAATGCAGAAACAAAGGTTGAAAACGGGCCAAACAGGCAATCCTTGAATATGGACTGTATTAAGGGTATTTCGGAGGTCTTGACCTTTTTAGCCAAACAATAACTCCAGATCGTTTTTTTATGACTTTTCCAATTTTACTTGTCGAGGACACGCCATCACTTGCGATGGTTTATGAAACGGTTTTGAAAAAAGCCGGTCATAAAATTGATAGTGTCACAACCATTGCCAAGGCCCGTAAAGCTTTTGCAGATAATCGCTACAGCATCGTTCTTCTTGACCTGCTTTTGCCCGATGGGGATGGCACCGAATTGATGGCCGGTTTCATCAAAGCGGCCCCGGATGTAAAGATAATCGTCATTACAGCCAACGGTTCTATTAACCGCGCGGTTGAGGCTATGCGTCTGGGTTCATTTGATTTTTTGGTCAAACCCTTTGATGAAGCCCGGCTTTTATCGGCCGTCAGCAACGCCTCACTGATCTTGAAAAATACCGCCCTTCTTTCGGTCGATCAGGACACGGATTCTAACAATGGTTTTCAAGGTTTTATCGGGTCTTCGGATGAGATGAAACATATTTACCAGATGGTCCGCAACATTGGCCGCTCGACGGCAACGGTGTTTGTAACGGGCGAGAGCGGGACCGGCAAAGAGGTCTGCGCACAGGCAATTCACGATATTTCGGCGCGTGCCAAAGGCCCGTTTATTCCGCTAAATTGCGGCGCGATTCCACGGGATTTGCTCGAATCAGAGGTGTTTGGTCATCTCAAAGGTTCCTTCACCGGGGCGATTGCCGATAAAATGGGGGCCGCTGCGGCGGCGCATGGGGGGACGCTATTTCTTGATGAAATATGCGAAATGGATCTGGCGCTGCAAACAAAATTACTGCGGTTTTTGCAAACATCTACCGTGCAACCTGTTGGGGCGACCAAGCCAAGGGCTGTTGATGTGCGCATCGTTTGCGCGACGAACCGTGATCCACTGGTCGAGGTGCGTGCCGGCCGATTCCGTGAGGATTTATACTATCGGCTACATGTTGTGCCCATTCATCTGCCGCCATTACGTGCGCGCGTAAGTGATATCATGGAAATCGCCGATGCAATGCTTGCAAAATTTGCCCGCGAAGAGGGTAAGGAATTCACCCATTTCAGTGATGAAACCCGGGTGATTTTACAAACAACAGACTGGCCTGGGAACGTGCGCCAGTTGATGAATATTATTCGCAACGTCATCGTTCTAAATGAAGGGCCGGTCGTGGAAACCGGGATGTTGCCAGCTGATATCGCCATATCTGTTCAGGAAGATGCGGCCTCTTATCAAAGGAAATACACGCAGCAGTCGGCCCAGTTGAATAGCAACGTGCCGATGGATATTTCGGCGTTTATCGGCACCCCGCTTGCTGATCTTGAACGCGATTTTATCGAGGCAACTATCATGTTTTGTGATGGCTCAATCCCGCAAGCTGCCCGGCTGCTCGATGTGTCGCCCTCGACGCTTTATCGCAAAAAAGAGAGCTGGGAAAAGTGATTTCTTAAATGCATGGGCTTGCCCTCTACCCGGGGTTTTCTATAGTCTGAGCTGATATCAGAAATCCGAGGCTTGCAATGACATTATTTAAATCCGCCCTATCCGCGCGCCAAAACGCCTATGCACCCTATTC
Organism: Paracoccaceae bacterium; assembly: GCA_036479695.1. Lineage (GTDB taxonomy): Bacteria > Pseudomonadota > Alphaproteobacteria > Rhodobacterales > Rhodobacteraceae > NORP23. The sequence continues at coordinate 638,929 of JAZGFN010000015.1, read as the reverse complement.
AAATTTCAAAGTTGGCGCGGCGATAAAGACGGATAAGGGCAATATTTACTGCGGCTGCAACGTCGAAAATGTCGCCTATCCGCAAGGCACATGCGCCGAGGCAGGGGCGATTGCAGCAATGATTGCAGCGGGTGAGCAGACGATAATTGAGATTTGCATTGTCGCCGAAAGTCGGCAACCCGTGCCGCCTTGTGGAGGCTGCCGTCAGAAATTATCGGAGTTTGCGCAGGCCGATACGCCGGTTATTTTGTCTGATTTGCAAGGAAATTCTGTGGCTGAAACCATGGGCGCATTATTGCCCCGAAGTTTCACAAAATCCCATTTGCAGGAGTGATAAATGGCGCGCGCAATTCTATTAGTGCTCGATTCCGTGGGATGTGGCGGTGCACCAGATGCGGATGCTTTTGGAGATAAGGGCGCAAATACCCTTGGTCATATCGCGGATACTTGCGCAGTTGGAAAGGCTGATATCGCTCGCAAAGGTCTGTTATCATTGCCGAATTTAGATCAACTCGGGCTTGGTGCGGCAGTGCGTTTGTCATCAAATCACCCTATGCCGGGGTTTGATGCCAGCAATATCGGGACATTTGGCACCGCAACAGAAATTTCGCAAGGCAAAGACACCCCCTCGGGACATTGGGAATTGGCAGGCGTGCCGGTACCGTTTCAATGGCATTATTTCCCCGATACAATCCCGGCATTTCCATCCGATTTGATCGCTGAATTCATTAAACGTGCCGAAATTCCCGGAATTCTGGGGGATTGCCATGCTTCGGGCATGCCGATCCTGCACAAACTTGGCCAAGAACATATCGCAAGTGGCAAACCAATTTGCTATACTTCTGCCGACAGTGTTTTTCAAATTGCCGCCCATGAGACCAATTTCGGCCTGCAACGTCTTTATGATATTTGCGAAATTGCCGTTGATATTTTCCACCCCTTAATGGTTGGCCGTGTTATTGCGCGCCCGTTTCTTGGCGAAACTTCTGCAAATTTCACCCGCACGCAAAATCGTAAAGATTATACAATTCCCCCGCCAGAAGACACGATTTGTGATCGGGTTGTTGGGGCAGGGGGGCGCTTGCTGGCCGTTGGTAAAATCGGCGATATTTTTGCACACCGGGGCATTTCGGCATTGAAAAAAGGCAAAGCAGACCTCGAACTGATCGATGATATGCTGGATTTTATGGATGAGGCGAAAGCTGGCGACATGATTTTTGTTAACCTTGTCGAATTTGACAGTCTTTATGGCCACCCGCGCGATGCACCGGGATATGCGCGCGCACTAGAGGCATTTGATGCGCGTTTACCCGAAATTATCCGCCGCTTAAAACCTGATGACCTGTTGATAATCACGGCCGATCATGGCAATGACCCCACATGGCCCGGCACTGAGCATACCCGTGAGCGGGTGCCGGTTTTGGTTAGCGGTCCGAAAATTCCACCCCAGGAAATCGGGATTATTAACATGGCAGATGTCGGGGAAACTATCGCGGCGCATCTTGGGCTAACGCCCGGAAAACATGGCAGGAATTTTTTATGACAGACTGGAAAACACTCCCGAAAACGGAAATACATCTTCACATTGAAGGGGCCGCACCGCCGGAATTTATCCGCACACTTGCCGCTGAGAAAAACGTTGATCTTTCCGGGATTTTTGATGCGAATGGGGCATATAGTTGGAAAGATTTCGCAGAATTTTTGCAGACCTATGAGGCCGCCTGCACAGTTTTGCAAACCCCTGACGATTTTCGCCGCTTGACCGAGGCGGTGCTGGAGCAATGTGCAAACCACGGTGTGATTTATACGGAAATGTTTCTGGCGCCTGATTTTTGCGGTGGCGGGGATATTGTTGCGTGGAAAGAATATCTTGCGGCGATGTCCGAAGGGGCGGCAAATGCCAAAGCGGCACATGGGATTGAGGCGCGGTTTATATCAAGTTGTGTGCGCCATTTTGGCCCTGAACAGGCAGAAAAGATTGCGCGGGTTACGGCTGAAACGGCTGATGATATGCTAACAGGTTTCGGCATGGGCGGCGAGGAACGCCATCTTAAGGCCGCGGATTTCGCCAGGGCTTTTGCCATCGCGCATGAGGCCGGGTTGGGCCTGACCAGCCATGCTGGTGAAATTTGCGGGGCTGAAAGCGTGCGCGATTCGCTTGATCATTTGCATGTGACACGTATCGGTCACGGGGTGCGTGCGATTGAGGATCCGGCGTTGGTGGAACGTCTGGTTGCAGAAAACATTGTGCTGGAGGTTAACCCCGGCTCCAATATTGCGCTATCCGTGTTCCCAAAATGGGCGGATCATTCGATTGATAAGCTGCGCGCGGCGGGCGTCCCGGTCACAATTTCAAGCGATGATCCACCGTATTTTCACACAGATATGACGAATGAATACACCAAATTGGCCGAAGTTTTTGGCTGGACTGCCGCGGATTTTCAGGCGATTAACCGCACGGCCATGAAAGCTGCATTTTGTGATGCGCCGACACGTGAACGCCTGCTTGCAAAATTTTCGGAGGATTTAGTGTGATGGATACACATTTAACAATCGTTAAACATCCGTTGGTGCAGCATAAACTGTCCCTTATGCGCCGTAAAGACACGCCCAGCGGCCTTTTTCGCCAACTTTTGCGCGAAATCAGCCAGCTTTTGGCCTATGAGGTCACGGCCGAGCTGCCAATGACAACCGAGCGACTGGAAACGCCGCTGGTGGCGATGGATGCGCCGGTACTTAAGGGGCGAAAACTGGCATTGATCTCAATTCTACGGGCTGGAAACGGGCTACTTGATGGGATTTTGGAGCTTATTCCATCCGCACGGGTCGGGTTTGTCGGGCTTTATCGGGATGAAGAAACCCTCAAACCCGTGCAATATTATTTCAAGGTTCCCGCCGACATGGACGAACGCGTGGTCATCGCGGTTGACCCGATGCTGGCCACGGGCAACTCATCTGTTGCCGCGATCGATCTACTGAAAGAGGCAGGGGCCACGAACATCCGGTTTTTATGTCTTTTGGCGGCCCCCGAAGGTGTTGCGCGTATGAAAGAGGCACACCCGGATGTGCCGATTGTTACGGCTGCGCTAGATGAACGTCTGAACGAGCTTGGCTATATTTTACCGGGGCTTGGCGATGCTGGCGACCGGATGTTTGGCACGAAATAATCAGCACATGGCCACAAGGCGCAGGCGCGCGATCTGGTGCACCTGATCAAGGGCCTCGCGAAATTCCACGGTCGGTTTATTGTCAATACGGGCGCGAAAATTCGCCAGAATTTCCTGACGATTCCGGCCTTTGACGGCTAGAATATAGGGAAATCCAAAGCGGGTTTTATAGCGATTATTCAAATCGTTAAATTCACTAAACTCCGCGTCATTGCATTGATCAAGCCCGGCGCTGGCTTGCTCGGCGTTGGAATCATCGGTTAAATCGCCGGATTTAGCCAGCTTTCCGGCCAGATCAGGGTGGGCGCGTAGCAGGGTTAGCTGCGCCTCGCTCCCTGCTGTTTCAATGATGTTGCGCAGGTATTTACACAAGGTATCCACATCATTTGCGTCCATTGGCAAGCCGTGCCCGCAGGCTTTTTCGGCAATCCAGACGGAATGCTCATAGACACCGCCGAACTGTGCGACAAAATCGGCCTTGGACATTTCTCTGGGGTCATTTGGGAAATTCATAAAGGCTCCTTTCCCCCAGACATAAAGAGGCCGCCCTCATAAAGAAAGAGCGGCCGGGTACTGGTTACAAAAACTTAATCTTCTGATGGCAGAATTTGATTAAGAATGATCGCGATAAAGGCGGTTGGTAACAGGCCGGAAACCAGCAGGGTCTTCAGTGTGCCTGGCACGTATTGCACGGCCGTTGGTACCTGGCTTAGGCCAAGCCCGACGGAAAGTGACACAGCCATGATGATCATGTTGCGCCGGTTCATGCGAACTTCGGCCAGCATATTAAGGCCCGCAGCTGCTACCATGCCAAACATCACGATCACGCCGCCGCCAAGCACCGGCAAAGGCATGGAGGAGAAAACAGCGGCAATTTTTGGGCTAAACCCGCAAATTACAAGGATAATTGCCGAGATGGTCACGACGTGGCGGCTCATGACGCCGGTCATGGCGACGATGCCGGCGTTTTGGGAAAACGACGTGTTGGGCAGGCCGCCAAACAGGGCGGCGATGGCCGAACCCAGACCGTCGGCATAGGTAGCACCGGTGATTTCGGCGTCAGTTGCCTCACGTCCGGCCCCGCCTTTGGTGGTGGCGGATGTGTCGCCCACGGTCTCAATTGCCGAGACAACGGCGATCAGAGCGATGGAGATAATCGCACCCATCTTGAATTCCAGTCCATAGGGCAGGAATTGTGGGATAGCGGCAAAATCAGCGCTGCCAACCTTACCAAAACTGACCAGCCCAAAAGGTATTGCCACGATATAGCCGGCGAGCAATCCAAGAAGAATCGCCGCGGCTGACAGCGCACCTTTGGTATAAAATTTGATGCCAAGTGCGACAAAAATCACCGTCAGGGCAGGGATCCAATGGGCATGCGAGCCGAAACTTTCAGCCGCCATCTGAAAATCCGCAGCCCCGCCAGCGGCGTATTTAATGCCCACCGAAATCAGGTTCAACCCGATGGTCAGGATCACCAGACCCGTGACCAGTGGCGGAAACAAAAACCGCAAACGTCCGATAACGGACCCAAGGGCAAAATGGAAAATACCACTGACCAAAAGCGCGCCCATCAACGCCCCCATGCCGTATTGTTTGACCACGATAACCATCACCGTAACAAAGGCAAAACTGGTGCCCTGCATGATCGGCAGGCGCGCGCCAATCGGCCCTATTCCGATGGTTTGAAACAATGTAGCAACCCCGGCAAACAGCATCGCCATTTGCACAAGATACGTCATATCAGCCCCACCAAAGGCAAAACCCGCAGCCCCGGCGATGATTATTGAAGGCGTGACATTTGAGGCAAACATCGCCATCACATGTTGCAGCCCAAGTGGCACGGCTTGGCCCATGGGCGGGGTGATATTTGGATCACTATAATTACTGTTTGCAGTATCATTCATTTCACTGTCTCCCGGTTTTCTGGCGGTCTTATTGCCGCACGCTTCAGCAAATTCTTGCCGATATCCGGTGCATTGTATGTAATAGATATCTAAAAGCTGTTTCGCAAAAACACGAAGGGACCGCAGTATATTGTGGTAAATATATGATTTACCACATTTTATAGGGTTGAGCACTATTGTGAAACAGCCGGTTTTCTGATCAGGTTTTTACAGGTAAAATGTGTAAACACATGTCGTGAACTGATACCGGAGCAAATATGCCAAAGACTATCATTGAGAGCCCCGAAGATATTTACGCCCTTGATTCTGCGCTGATACCACGGGTTTTGGCAACGCTTGATACAGGCACGCAATCCGATTTGCTGCTATTGTTTGAGGGCCTGCACGAAGCCGATATCGCCGATCTGTTGGAGCAAATCAGCACCGAAGATCGCCGCCGTCTTATCCGCCTTTGGGGGGATCGCGTTGATGGCGGGGTTTTGTCAGAACTTGAGGAAGGCGTGCGCGACGAGATCATGGCGCACACGCCTGATGCGGTGCTGGCCGAGGTGGTTAAGGAGCTTGATACCGATGACGTTGTTTATCTGGTCGAGGACCTGGGGGCGCCGCAACAGGAAACTTTGCTGGGCGCGCTTGAAGATGCGGACAGGGTCGCGGTTGAACAGTCGCTGCAATATCCCGAAGCCTGCGCCGGGCGTCTTATGCAACGCGAGTTGGTGCGCGCGCCCAGTCATTGGGCGGTCGGAGATGCCATAGATTTTATGCGCGCGCAGGATGATTTGCCGACGGATTTTTACGATGTTATCGTTGTCGATGCCGATATGCACCCCGTGGGAATGGTGCCCCTTAGCCGGATAATGGGGGCCGCGCGGGATGTGGAATTATTGACGCTGATGCAGGATGATTTCCGCCCCATTCCGGTTGATCAAAGCCAGGAGGACATCGCATATGCGTTCAACCAGTACCATATGGTCAGCGCGCCGGTAGTTGATGCTTCGGGGCGACTTGTTGGGGTGATCACTATCGATGACGCCATGGAAATTCTGGAAGATGAGGCCGAGGAAGACATGAATCGCCTTGCGGGTCTGGGCACCGAGGATCTGTCGGCGCGGGTTTGGCAAACCGCTAAACGGCGGTTCCCGTGGCTGGCGGTCAATCTGGTGACCTCGATATTGGCGTCAATTGTAATTGCCCAATTTGCCAGCACAATTGAGACGATTGTGGCGCTGGCGGTGCTGATGCCGATTGTTGCCTCAATGGGTGGAAATGCCGGCACCCAAACCCTGACCGTCGCGGTGCGCGCCATTGCAACACGTGATTTAACGGCGGCAAATGCTTATCGCGTTGTGGTGCGTGAAACCCTTGTGGGGCTGGCCAATGGCGTTGTTTTCGCGCTGATTATCGGCGTGGTTGGCTATGTCTGGTATGGCAGCGCCATGCTGGGGCTGGTGCTGGGGATGGCGATGATTGGTAATATGCTGGTGGCCGGTATGGCCGGTATTTTGATCCCGATCGGGCTGGATAAGCTCAACGCTGATCCGGCGCTGGCCTCGGGGGCTTTTGTGACGACGGTGACCGATATTGTCGGTTTTCTGGCGTTTCTGGGGCTGGCGAGCGCCATGTTATTGTAACCCCTAGCCCGGCATGCGCAGCACCTCGTTACTGCTGCCTTTCTTGATGCGTACCGTATTTTCGCTGATTGCGGTAATGGTCCAGCCACTTAACGTATCACCGATTTTGACATAGGTGTATACGCCGCCCTTTTGGCGGATTAGCGCGCGGTATTCCCCCGGTTTGCCGTAAACGCCGATCAGGCTGGTGGCGTTTAAATCTATGCCGCCATCGATTGTAGCTTCGCGTGAGACATTGGCGCTGGTTGGCAGGCTGACCTCGCGGGGCGCATCGGTGTAGCGCGGGGTGGTGCGCTCGGTCTCGGCAAACGACTGGATCAGGGCCTGAATTTTAGCACCAAAATCCGGGGCACGCCGCAGGGGCATTAGGGGATTCACCACCGCACCTGTAATCAGGGCCGGATCATTGGCGACGGCAATTTCAAGGATGGTTGATGGGCGGGCCAGGGGGCGCAGGCTGCCGTCTTCAGGCACAGTTTCAGGTATGGGTGCGAGGGCGATTTCAGCGGCGCCAGTGATCTCATTTCCTCCGCGCAGGATCGGCAGATGCGTCGGCGGCGCGGTTAACACCCTTGGCGGCAATATCTGCAAACTGGCGATCTGGATTTCGTCAAGCACAGGCTCTATTGGCGCGGATGGGGGCAGGGCCACCGCGTCAGGTCTGAGCGTCGGCATTAACCGGGCCGGTCCGATTGCGATGGTCGGGGGCAGGGCTTGCAGCTCGGCAATTGTTAGGGGCGCGCGCGTGGATTGAGGTTCAACGTCGACTGCGATCACAGGCCTGAAAAGCGGCGTGCGCGGCGTGGGGGCGGTGGCGATGATCGGCGGTAAGGCTTGCAGTTCGGCAATTGTTAAGGGGGGTGTTTGGGGCGCGGGTTCGGGCGTAACGACAGCTTCAACCACGGCTCTTAAAAGCGGCGTAAGCGGGGATGGCCCATTTGCGATGATCGGTGGCAGGGCTTGCAGCTCGACCAATGTCAAAGGTGCGGCAACTTCGGGCTGAGGCTCGATGACTGTTTCAGCCACAGTGCGCCGCAAGGGTCTAAGCGGCGAGGGGCCGTTTGCAATAATGGGTGGCAGGGCTTGCAGTTCGGCGATTGTCAGAGGCGCGGTAACCACGGGCTGCGTGACGGGTATAATTTCGGCGCGGCGCGGCGGCGCTTGGGCCAAGGGGCCGCGCACGATGATTGCAGGCAGCATTTGCAAGGTCGCGATTGTGTTGTCGAAATCAGGAACTTCAACGAGCGGCGCGGCCACAGGCGTGTCGGCAATGTTTTCATCCTCAACGGCAGCCGTAACCGGATATTCCAAAATTTCGGCTGTTGGCAGCTTGTCCGGGCGCCCGATATTGGCCCAAATCGGGGCTTCTTGATAGGTGATAATTGGGTTAAGGGTCGTTTGCGGAGTTGGATTCGTACCAACTTCCAGAACAGAATTCATAACAACGGCGCGCATATCAACGGTGAAAACAACGGGCGTGATCTCATGCGCGGGCAGGGGCGCAAGATTGGCCCCCACAGCAATGGCAATAGGCGCAGGTCCAGCGTTAACGGCGGCAATGCCACTGGGGCGAATGGGCGCGCGCGGGTCCTCATTCTCGCTGAAAACACGGTTGTCGGTCGCCTCAATCGTTGTGATCAGATCAGGACTGAAGTCGATGCTTTTATATATCCACCAGCCAGCAGAAATGACGGCTGTTGCACTTAATAAGATGCTGGCCGCAAACCCGATTTTGCGAAAATCAATGGGCAATTCTGCGGTGTCTTCGAGTTGAAAAATTGGCTGCGTGGCAAAACCGGGGATACGTCTTGACGAGGTAACCCCGTCAGCCCCGAATTTATATCCCAGCGCAAAACGTTTGGTTTCTTTAAGAATCCCATGTTCAATCGCCGCAATCGTGGTGTTGCCACGCGCATCTTTTTTGCTAAGCCGGATCACGTAATTCCCTTTGGGGACATCGGGATTGGTGCGCAGGATTTGCACGGCTTCGGTGTGGCGGGCATCCGGGTCAGTTGCGGTCATTTTTGATTTGATAACAATGACTTGCTTTGGAGGTATCCAAACTTCATTCTTGAAAAACCGCCCTTGAGATGCCCGTGCGGTTACCCGCATTGCCGCCATTTTCTTGGGCAAAAACGGGTCGCGCAACGGCACAGACGCAAGTTTGCGCCATTTACTGTCATAAGACAGCTCATGCAGAATTATGCCATCAGAAGAAAGTTCTAGGGCCAGAACAGGGCGCATCGGCTGTGGTGTCCTTTAAATACGTCAGAGTACCGGCAAAGCATTGCAGGCTATGTATTCATAAAGGGTTTATCCATCTTTGTAGAGCCGTTTTTCACAATAAAATGCAATCGGCATTCTGTTGCTTAATTCATGGAGGTTTTTGCCGCGATTTCCACCATGGTATCCCAGATCAGTTTCGGCGTTTTTGTGGTGATCTGGTTGGTGGTAATCGCGATTACGCGGTTCTTTTGCGGCAAAATCACCAACAGTGCGTACCACATGGTGTTTGACCCGTTGTGCCAGAAATATTCCCCACCGGCCCAATCTGCCTGCGCCTGAATGAAACCGCCGGCATATTGCCCATGATTTGGGGTGGTAATATCGCTGAAAACGGCGGCGGGCAGCAGCGCGTCCTGGCCGTTTGACATGACCAAAAGCCTGCGCCCGTAAGCTAGCAGATCGTCAATTGACATATGCACAGTCCCCGCTGGCCCAATGATCGGGGTGTTATCGGCGGGGCTGTCAAACGGGTTCATCGGTTTGCGAAATACCCCGAGAAAGTTGGCGTGCCCAACGGGTTGATCGTACCGCCCCTCACCTTTAGGTGCGCCAAAACCAGCAGTTTTCAGGCCCATGGGTATAAATATACGGGCGCGCATCTGTGTCTCCCAGGCCTGATCACCAAGGGTTTCAGCCACGTGACCTGCCAGCGTATAACCGATGTTGGAATAGCGAAATTCCCGGGATTTGGCGGGTTTAGAAAGAACGGCACGCAGGGCCTTGGCGCGGGCCGAGCGGCGGTTTTGCGTGTCAATTTCCACCATCCGCATGGTGGTAAAGCCAAAATTAACCGGCAAGCCTGCCCGATGTTCAAGCACATCCCGCAGGCTGGTTTGGCGCCAGTCATCGTGCATATCCGCAGCCAGATGCGGCAAAAGGCCGGGTAAATTCGCATCCAGATCAAGTCGCCCCTCGGCCACATATGTGCCAAGCAACATCGTGGTCAGGGATTTGCTGATGGAGCCAAGGTGCCACTTATCAGCCGTGCTTACCGGGATGGTATTATTGATTTCACGCATACCAAACGCCGCAATTTCAAGGGTTTGCACGTCATCGCTAACCCCACAGGCGATGGCAATCAGCCCTGCGTCACGAAATGTTTTTTCGAGTATTTCGCTAAAATCCGCATGAACGGTATTGGCCATACCCCAAAAAACCAAAGTCAGGGGTATGGTGATTTTCCACATATTTTGGCGCATCTACGCGGTTGCCTGCGCCAAAGCCTGATCAAGATCGCGGATCAGGTCATCGGCGTCCTCAATCCCGATGCTTAGGCGCACCACGTCAGGGCCTGCACCTGCGGCCTCTTGTTGTTCAGCGTTAAGTTGGCGGTGGGTGGTCGAGGCCGAGTGGATGATCAGGCTGCGGGTGTCGCCCAGATTGGCCACATGGCTGAAAATTTCAACCGCATCGACCAGTTTTATGCAAGCCGCATAGCCGCCTTTGACCGCGAATGTAAACAATGCACCGGCCCCTTTGGAATAGATGGCGGCTTTGCGGTCTGCATAGGGGGATGAGGGTAATCCGGCGTAGGTGACGGTTTCCACACGCGGGTCTGCCTCTAGCCAGGCGGCGACTTTTTCGGCGTTTTCAACGTGGCGTTGCATGCGCAGGCTTAGGGTCTCAATCCCCATCAGCGTGTAATGCGCCGCTTGTGGGTTGAGGGTCATGCCAAGGTCGCGCAGGCCAATGGCAATGCCGTGAAAGGTAAAGGCCAGATTGCCGAAGGTTTCGTGAAATTTCAGGCCGTGATAGGCGGGTTCGGGCTGTGAAAGCGAGGGGAATTTATCGCTGGCAGACCAGTCAAAATTGCCGCTGTCTACTACAATTCCACCGGTCACAGTGCCGTTGCCGGTCAGGTATTTGGTTAATGAATGCACCACCAGCGTCGCCCCCATCTCGATGGGTTTGCACAGATACGGTGTGGCGAGCGTATTGTCGACAATCAGCGGAATACCCAATGAATTCGCGACCTTAGCAACTGCCGGAATATCGGTTAAATAGCCGCCGGGGTTGGAAATGCTCTCACAGAAAATCGCTTTGGTGTTGGCGTCCGCAGCGGCGTGGATGGCATCGATATCATCGAAATCGATGAAGGTTGCAGACCAGCCGAAACGCTTTATTGTCTGGCTGAACTGGGTGATCGAGCCGCCATAAAGCCGGGTTGAAACCACTACGTTATCGCCCGGGCGCATTAGCGGAAACAGCGCCATGATCTGCGCTGCATGCCCCGAGGAGCAGGCCACAGCCCCCGCGCCGCCCTCAAGCGTGGCGACACGTTCTTGCAATACGGCCACGGTGGGGTTGGTGAGGCGCGAATAAATATAACCCACCTCTTGCAGATTAAACAGCGCAGCCGCGTGATCCGCATCGCGAAATACATAGGCGGTGGTTTGGTAAATCGGCGTCTGGCGCGCGCCTGTTGCGGGATCAGGGCGGGCACCGGCGTGGATTTGCAGGGTGTCAAAACCGTAAGTATCAGTCATATTTTCTCCGTTTTAATAGCAGGTTTGATCAAAATGTTCAGGGTCGTCTTCGCGAAACAGACAATGGTAATAGGGGCCGGGAATGACCATATTCCCCAGTTTTTCATAACCATCTTCCAGGCAAACGCTTTCGGGCAGCTTGGCCGCACCGTAATCATCATCAAAAAAGACCACCCATTGATTTGCGGGCCATTCATCCCCGTCAACACCCCCGATCAGGCTGGTGTGCCAGACGCTGACATCAGCCCCGCAAATCGCGCTCCATTCATCGCGCAGCAACAAAAGCGTGCCGCGAAATTCCGGGGTGGTGGTATCAAGCGTTTCGCCGTAGGCGATATTTGCCGGGATCATTTTGAGAACGTAAAACGGGAAATCCTCCAGAAAATCCCCGGCGTGGGCGGCAGGGGCCAGTGCCAAACTGGCCAGAAAAGTCAGATATTTCAACATTTTGCCCCCGCGTTATGATTTAAACCACAGTAGCCCAGAGGGAACTATAAGATAAGCGGTTTTTATCTGTGGTCTCCGGAAAAATACATTGTTGTGAAAAAGGTAACGCAGGTGGGAAAAATTCCCGTGTATTTATGTTTCAAAGGTCTAATGTACCTTGCGAAGCGCCCTCTTTGGCGGCTTTTTTATAGGTATCGGTGCGCGCCAAGGGCAGACGCAGGGGCAGGGTGATGGCGGTTAGCAGGGCGTCGATGGTTACAATCTGCACGCGCGGTACGGGGTCGAGCCCCTCAATGTCCCACATGCCTGCGGCGGCGGCCTCGGTGATCATCGGTTTGGTGGGGGGCGTCAGGGTCAGGAAAATACCCATCGGGGCTTTTTCGCGGTCCAGCACGCCGACCAGATCCCGGATCATCGCCACGCCGATATTTTTACCACCCTTAACCGAGATAATACAGCGATCCGTCTTTTTGCCCACATAAAGCACCCCGTCGATGCCCTTGTCAGCCCCCTTTTTGCCCCCCTTCCAGGGTTGCGCGTTGGGGATCAGGCTGAGCGCCCATTTCTCAAACTCGTATTTGTCGGCGTGGGCAAGCGCCTGCGCGCCGCTCAGGTCTTTGGGGGTGCCATGGGTTTCAAATTTAATCCCCTCAAAGGCGTCTTTCAGGCGGCGTTCAATAAGGCCAATGGCGAGGTGCGTGACATCAATGCCAATCCAGTTGCGGTTAAGTTTCTGGGCGGCGTGAACGGTGGTGCCGCAACCGCAGAACGGGTCCAGCACCACATCCCCCTCGTTGGACGAGGCCTGCACAATGCGCTCCAGCAAAGCGACAGGTTTTTGAGTGGGGTAGCCGAGGCGTTCTTTTGACGCTGGTGCAATGATTGGCATTGGCCAAACAGAATTTAATGGAACAGTGGCGTCCTCTAAGGTTTCCTCTGTTGGGTTTCTTTGGCCGCTTTCGGTGAATGTTACTTTCTGTTTCTTCCCTTTCCACCGCTTCTTTGAGCTTTCTGAGGCTTCTTGAAATAATGTGTTGAAGGTTCCCACTTCAGTTGTTTTCCCGTAGAAAAGAATGACATCGTGCATACGTTGAAATCTTTCCGCTTTGGTGGGCCAGCGACGATAACTCCAAATAACCTCGTTTTGAAAACACTTTTTCCCAAACACCGCATCCAGCAATATCTTCAGATAATGGCTGGCCGTGGGATCGCAGTGCAGATAGAGGCTGCCAGTGTCTTTCAGCACCCTATGCAGTTCTATCAACCGCACGGCCATCATGGTGAGGTAAGCCATCATGTCGTTCTCACCCAGAAACGCCCGCATGGCGCGCAGCATTTCGGCAACGTCGGAATTACCCCCCGTCAGGACCTCATGAAAAGCGGCTTCGGCCTCTTCGCCCCAAGATCACGTATCATCAAACGCCTCGATTTGGGCTGCGCTTTCATTACCCTGCGGACCTTTGAACAGCACGTTATAGCTGGCGTTGGAATTGAACGGCGGGTCGAGATAGACCAGATCAACCGATTCATCCCTAATGCTTTCACGCAAAACTGCCAGATTATCGCCGTAATAAAGATGATTGCCCATATCAGCCCCTTTTTTCACAGCTTAGAGGAAATAATTCCGGTGTTAAACCCTGCTTTGCGCAATTCGCCAAACAGGCGTTGGTGCTCAATTTTCGGGCAGCGGTTCATGATGACGTTCAGCCCGGCGGTGCGCGCGGTTTTGGCGGCCGCCTCATTTATCACGCCGATTTGCATCCAGATTGTGGTCAGACCGCGCTGGGACAGTGCCGCAATCGCAGCATCAATGATGGGCGGTACGTGGTCTGCACGGCGAAAAATATCGACCATGTGGATCGGGCCGACAGTATCAGGAATATCCGCCAAATCGGCGTAAATCTGTTGCCCGAACAGGGTTTTACCGGCATGTCCGGGATTGATCGGGATCACGCGGTAACCTTTGAGGTTCAGATAGCGCGCCACGAAATACGAGGGGCGAACCTCATTCAGGGACACGCCGACAATAGCGATGGTTTTGCAGGTATTGAGGATGTTGCGCAGATATGCGTCGGGATAATCAGGTTGGTTCATGGTGCAAGCTTAACGGGCAATGGGGGGATATTCAAATATTTTGTAGTTTCGCCAAATTGCCTTATGGTGGATGAAACTAGGGGGGGTATCATGGGAAAAACCGGATTTTTAACCATATTTCTATTGGGGGTATTGCTGTTTAGTCGCCCGGCGCTGGCCTGCCCGGATGCCTCGGATCTGGAATATCTCGGTGCGGGTTCCGGCGCTGGATGTGTGGAACTGGCGGGTTTTGACATTCCCACAGGGCAGGGGCCGGTATCGGTGGAAATTTTTGGACTAGATGATGCCGATCCGGCGCGTGTGGCGGCCATTGAGGCAGGGTTGATGCGGGCAGGCGCTACCTTGCAGGGGCTTGGGGCGCTTGGCTCTGATCCGGTTGCGGTTTATCTGTCGCCCGAGGCTTTTTCGCTGGTTGATGAACTGGGCGAGGTCGATGCGATTGCGACCCGCGCGGTTGAGCCACATAGCTGTGTTATATCAACATTCCCCGCGACCCCGACAGATGATTTGCCCTATGTTTTCGCCCATGAATTCTTTCACTGTGCACAGATGTTTAATTTTACCGCGCAATATCACTCTGCCGGGGCAGAATGGTGGGTTGAGGGCAGTGCGGAATGGTTCGCGAGCCTTACCTATCCGGGCACGGGAAAATCTGACGGCGTGGCGGCTGCATTTGATGCAAGCTCACCCGAGACGCCGCTGACAAGCATGCAAGATGACAACGTTGTGTTTTTCTGGTGGTACAGCCAGCATTACGGCAATGATGGCGTGATTAGCCTGATCCGTGCCATGCCAACGGGTGGCGAGGCGCAGAATGATACCTTGGCCGGGGTGCTGGACGACGCGGCATTTTTGCAGTTTTCCAAGGATTATATGGACCAAAAAATCACCCAGCCCGGTGGGCGCGCAATTGCCTCCAGCCCGTTTATCGGGGACTATTATGAAATAACCGAAGACGAAGAAGTAGAGCTGTCAGCAGAACGTTTCGTGGTGTTTCGGACACGGCTGAAATTCAAATGCGGTGTCTGGAATCTGGACGAATCCGAGCTGATCGGGCGCTATGAGATGCAACGTCAACCCGGTGAGACATGGGAATCAATGCCCCCTGAGGTGCGTTCGGATTCTGAAGGGGATTTTGAATATAGGCTGGTTGATGGCGCCACAGGTCCGCAGGGTTTTCGGGTTACCATCGACATCAAAAAAGAACCGTGCAGCCAGTGTATGGCCGCCAATTACAGCGATGGTCCTGCGGCCTGTCTGGTCGGGGAATGGCATCTGACCAGCGGCGGCTACGGGGCGCAGATCCAAAAAACACTGGAGCGCGTGCCGAATATGCAAAACATTGATTACCCCGATATCGACGGGTTTTTAACCCTGAACGCAGACGGGACGTTTACGTTGCGTGCCGATGATGACGGGCATTTGGAGGTAACTACACCGGAGGGTGAAACCTTTGTCGGAGAGATTAATTTTTCCTTTGCCCAACAGGGCACCTGGTCGATTAATGGCACACGGCTGGAACAATGCTATGCGCCCGCGCGGGATATTCACATTGATGAAACGGTGATCGATCCCGATGGTATTAGCACCAGGATCAGTATGGATGAATATTTGGGGCCAAAGCGCAGCTATACCACCAAACGCCGGTTTGACTGCACGCCGGGACGACTGGAAATCCGCGAGGGCGGCTTTTTGACGCCAAAGGTGCGTTGGGTGTACGAGAAATAAAAAAGCGCCCGGAGCGTGTCCGGGCGCAGGTGTGGAACGAGGGACAGTGAAATGAAACAGGGTGTTCCGCCCCCGTCTCAATACTTAAGGTATGTCGTATTTTCGGAAATTAAAGGGCGGTAAAGCTAATGTGAGCGGTTGTTAGCCTAGGGCAGGGCCAATTAGCTGAGGATCCCGGGCCAAAACCCGTTGGCCAATGCAATATTGCCGGGAATGTCCCGCAACCATAATTCACGGGCTTTCAGATTGGCGTTCAAAAAGAGCTGACCTTTATATACCGTCCAGGCTTCGGGGATTGTCGGAGCAATGGCCCCCTTGGAAGCAGCATAAGCGCAGTATCCGCCAAACTGTGGGGCAAAGGCATCGGGTGTGCTGGCAAAACGGCTTTGGTTTTGCGCATTGGAAAAATGCCAAATGGCTCCCATCCATTCAACGCTGTGCTGAGATACTCCGGCAACTGGTCGGGATTGGGTGAAATATGCAACCGGGTCATAGTCGTTAATGGCGATGCGGTTAGCATTTACAAATATCGGCGGGCTGGCGGCAAATGTTGGTGTGGCAAGGGCACATGTCATTACGACCAAGGCTTTGCGGCGGGTTAACATTATCATCCTCCTTCGGAATGCTCTGATTTTGGGCAAGCATACCTATGGGAGGCGATTTTTGGAACCAAGGGAACAAGGATGTGATCTGATGTGAATAATGGCCTTGCTCAGGTCGACAACTTTGCTTTGTGGTGTTGGGCCGCATAAAGCGCCACGGCCCCGGCGTTGGAAACATTGAGCGAGCCAAATTCACCGGCAAAAGGGATTTTGGCCAGCCTGTGGCAGGTCTCTTTGGTCAAATCGCGCAGGCCCGGCCCCTCGGCCCCCAGCGCCAGGGCAATGGGGACATCTGGTAGATCAGACAGGGCTTTTTCAAGGGTCATATCGGCCTCGCCGTCCAGCCCGATGATGAAATATCCCATCTCGCGCAGGCTGTTCATGGCTTTGGCCAGATTACGGATGCGCATATAGGGCTGGCGTTCCAGCGCGCCGGACGCGGTCTTGGCCAAAGCGCCGGTTTCAGGGGCGGAATGGCGGTGCGGGGCAATAAGCGCGCGCGCCCCGAAAACCTCGGCGGATCGCAAAATCGCGCCGACATTATGGGGGTCTGTGACTCGATCCAAAATAAGCACCAGTGGATTTTCATTGCGCGGCGCGCAGATTTCCGAGACCGACCCCCAGTCCAGTGGCTTGACCTCAAGCACAGCACCCTGATGCACCGATTGCGGATCAATGGGTACGGAAAAATTGCGCGGGTCAACAACCTCGGGGGTCATGCCAGAGGTTAAAATCGCCTCCGCCAGCCGGTCAGCGGCATTTTTCGTGACAACCAGCCGCAGTTTTTCGCGCATCGGATTTTGCAAGGCATCGCGCACCGCATGGATGCCAAACAGCCAAAAAGTCTCGGCGGCGCCGGCGGCACGGGCACGCTCTTTTTCAATAATCCAGGCGGGTTTCTTTTTGTTGCGCGGGGCCATGATATTTCCTTTTATGTGGCATGCCATGTGCAACAAAAGTTTGCAAGATACGGATTTTTAGGGTTATTGCCTGCTTTAATAAACCTGCGGGTCCCATTTGGTAATGAGCTATCTTGTAGTTTAAATTTTCCCAGCTTACTGTACATAAAAAATTATAGGCAAAAAAATGACTGCAAAAACCATATCAATTTCAATCGTTATGCCTTGCTTAAACGAGGCCGCGACGATCGAACCCTGTATTGCACGTGCGCAAGAAGCGTTGGAAATATTAAGTACACGACACGGGTTGCACGGTGAAGTTCTGGTTGCCGATAATGGCAGTACGGACGGCAGTCAGGGTATGGCGCGTTCTGTCGGTGCGCGGGTTATTAATGTCCCAAGCAAAGGGTACGGGGCGGCTCTTTCTGCCGGGTTTGCATCAGCGCAAGGCCAATATATTGTTATGGGGGATAGCGATATGTCCTATGATTTTGTTGAATCTGTGCCAATGGTTGAGGCTTTGATCGGGGGGGCAGATATATGTATGGGATCGCGGTTTTTGGGGGAAATTAAGCCCGGCGCAATGCCGTGGAAAAATCGCTATATTGGTAATCCAGTACTGTCGGCCATTCTGCGCATTTTGTTTAACACGCCGATCAGTGATTCACATTGTGGGCTGCGGGCCTTATCACGCGGTGCTATTGAGCGGTTAAACCTGACATCCAGCGGGATGGAGTTTGCGTCCGAGATTGTGTTAAAAGCTGTTTTGCTTAAACTGAAATTCGCCGAGGTTCCCGTTACGCTTTCACCGGATCAACGCGGGCGCCCTCCGCATTTGCGGCCATGGCGCGATGGGTTCCGACATTTATTTTACATGTTCATGCTTAGCCCGGCCTGGTTATTCATGATTCCTGCAATACTGTTGACTATATTCGGGGCAGTGGTTTCAGCCATATTGTTGATTTCAAATGATGTTGAAATGGTTCAGATCGGGCCGTTTGCGATTGGGGATCACTGGTCCATTGTAGCCTCAGCGACATTTGTTTTGGGCGTGCAGGCCGGTATATTTGGCTTGGTTTCCTTGGTGTATGGATGTCGTGAGAAGTTTCGAATTCCTACGCAACGGCTGCGAAAATTCTTGGATATTTCACAATTACACTATTGGATACTGATAGGCCTCGGGGTTTTCTCAGGGGGGCTTGTTTGGTCGATGATTATTACGGCCATGTGGATATCATCAGATTATGGGCAGTTAAATGAAATTCGAAATCTCTCTGCATCTGTTACATTGATTGTGATTGGTGGACAGATATTCTTTGGCGGTTTTTTTATGTCGATTGTTTCGGGTAATAAAGTAAACCACTCACTTGAAGATTGAATACCCGTCTTACATTTATATGTTGCAGCATCTAACAGATCAGTACGGGCGGGGGGGGTAGATATGCTTGCCTCCATACATCTGCTAATCACATATTTTGTGGATAATTGCGAGACAGTTGGCAAAAGCGATGTTTTCATGTTGACGCGGATGAACAGGACGATTATTCACCGCTTCAGAAATGTCGGGGCGACAGGCCGCAAGGTGTGGCAGGGGACTGTAACTCCCTCGGGGTGACCCACGCCTGGTTCGATTCCAGGGTCGCCCACCATTTTTGCATCGCGCGAATCTTGCTGAATTGGGCGGGATTTTATGCAAAATTCCGGAAATACACGACAGCACAAAATATTGCAGTTTGGTAATATTTGCTCACATAATATGGTGATGCCGTGTTTGTGAGGTGAAATATCACGTGAAATCATCAGGTTAACACCATAGGTGTTTTCTTGCCACAGTCAGCGGTATCGGTACCCTCGTCCTGTGGCCAGTTGGAAATTCCGCTCTATACTAACTGCAATAGATTTATGGCCAGTTGGGCCGCGTGTTTAACGAAGGGATATCTGATATGCTTAAGAAATTGGGACTGACATCGGTAATGCTTTTAAGTGCAGGGGCTGCGCATGCGCAATCCATGCCGGCAGGCTTTTACATGGATGGCTATGTGCAAGGCGAATATATCACAGGTTCGGGTGATGGCGAATTTGTTTATGGTATAGATGTTACGTTGGGCTATAGCGGCGCGAATACGGGCAGCATGCCGATCGGGTTTGAGCTTGATCTCTACGCAATCGATAGTGATGGTTTCAACGTTGATCCGGTAGTTTTGGGTTCGGTTTTCTATGACAGTTCTTTTGGTCGTATATCCATTGGTAAACCTGATTCACCACTGGACGATTATATCGCGCGGCCGAGCTTTGGGAATTCGATGTTGTTTAACCTCTTTCCCGGGTATTATTTTGGTAGTTATTTTAATTTGTTAGTGCTGGATGGAGGGTCCAATAATTACCAATACGGTGCGCGGTTTGACGGGCAGATGGGGAATTTTGAATATGGGATATCCTATCATGATTTCCAAGACGCTAATTATTCAATAGCTGCTGCCGGGCGCTATCGGTTTGCTGATTACTATACTGCCGCTTTCGGGGTCGAGTATTTGGATAACGGTTCTGCTTCTGATACAAAATATTCTGCCTCCCTTGAGGCCGATTACGGCCAATTTGGCGGGCAAATGACGATTACAAATTTTGAGTCAACTACGCTCTATTCTATCAGGGCCAGTTACGAAGTAATGCAGAACCTTGAACTATCTGCAGAGTACATTGATTTTCCCTTTGGCGAGATGGCGACCATCGGGGCTGAATATAGCTTTATGGATCATGGATACGTCGGGGCATCGGCGCTGATGCCAAGCGGTTCTGTTGATCCAATTTACAACATCTATGCCGGTTGGAAACTGAATTACGGCGGGTAATTATGCTGTCATATGATATCAAGGCCGCGTTTCGATGCGGCCTTTTTTGATTGCCCGCCCTGGATTATGAATAGTCAGAGACTTGCTAAACCCCGATTGAAGGTGAAAAGAAAGTATAATGCAAAAATTGCGCGTTTTCGTTCTTTTGCCAATGGTGCTTTATATTCTTGCAACACTTGGTGTGTATTTCTGGCAAGATAAGCTGCTGTATTTCCCTGACACAAAGACGCTTTCTGAATGTGACCTTCCCGAGGGTGTAGAAATTTGGCGCGCCGGTGCTGAGCAAGGGTTGCTGAGCCGCAATGACAATCAAAACCTGATGTTGTTTTTTCATGGAAATGCTGGCTCTGCCTGCAACTGGCGTTATCTGGGCGTTAACCATTTGGCGGCATTTGGCTATGATGTTTTGGTTGTGGAATACCCCGGATATGGCGGTGATGGGCAAAGGCCCTCAAAATCGGGAATCGAGGTAACCTTGGAAAAAACCGCGCTCTGGAGCGTTCAGGAACAATATGAAAATATCAGCGTGATGGGGGATTCTTTGGGCAGTGGCGCCGCATCGATTTATGCTGCGCGTTATGGCGCAAAGGCAGTATTTTTATTTGCCCCGTTTGACAGCGTTTACAATGTGGCCTGGGGTCAGGGATTCTTATTTCCGCGGTTCATATTGACCGAGGGTTTTGATAATATTGCGATGTTAGCGGATGTTGATGCCCCGGTTATGATTTTGCACGGGCTGCAAGATGAGGTTATTGCGCCGCGCCATTCAGAGAACCTTGCGCAAGAATTATTGGCAAACGGACGTCAGGTGCATCGGGAAACGCGCGCAGGTATTGGGCATAATGGGTTGTTCGATAACCCCGAATTTGACATATATTTGCAAGAAATGCTTGGCAAAGAATAGGGTGTTACCCGCCTGTGTGGCTCATATGACGCGACATCTGGCCTTGTATGTTCTGGCGGGAATAGTCAAAATCATGGCCCTTGGGTTTACGGGCAATGGCGGCGGTGATGGCCTTATGGAGCAGCGCTTGATCATCAGGGGTTTTGCGCAACGCGGCGCGCAGGTCGGCCTCATCCTCTTGACCCAGACACATGTACAACTGCCCGGTGCAGGTCAGGCGCACGCGATTGCAGCTTTCGCAAAAATTATGGGTAAGGGGCGTGATAAACCCGACACGCCCGCCGGTTTCTGTAATTTCAACGTAATTTGCCGGACCACCCGTATTGAGCGCAATATCTTTAAGCGTCCAGCGGCGCGCCAGTTCTGTGCGCACGTCAGAAAGCGGCCAATATTGATCAAGGCGATCAGCATCCCCCATGTCGCCCATGGGCATGACCTCGATAAAGGTCAAATCAAAGCCGCGCGTACCACACCAGGTGACCATATCGTGGATCTCATCGTCATTGGTGCCTTTCAGCGCCACGGCATTGATCTTGATTTTCAGGCCAGCTTTGTCGGCGGCATCAATCCCGTCCATAACCTGTTGAAACCGCCCCCAACGGGTGATTCCCTTAAATTTTTCAGGATTTAAAGTATCAAGCGAGACATTAATCCGCCGCACGCCGGCGTCAACCAGCGGTTGGGCAAAACGGTGCAATTGCGTGGCGTTTGTGGTGAGGGTCAGTTCGTGCAACGCGCCGCTGGCAAGGTGGCGAGACATGGCATCGAAAAACGTCATAATCCCGCGTCGCACCAACGGTTCCCCGCCCGTGATCCGCAGTTTTTGCACACCCATATCGATAAAAGTGCTGCACAGGCGATCGAGTTCTTCAAGGCTGAGCAGGTCATTCTTGGGTAAAAACGTCATGTTTTCAGACATACAGTAAAAACAGCGCAAATCGCAGCGATCTGTCACCGAGACCCGCAGGTAGGTAACGGCGCGCGCAAACGGATCGATCAATTTTGGGGCGTTTTGCATAGGATATCCTGTGGTTCAAGCGGAAACTATGCCCCTGCAGTGCCGGTTACAAGCTTTTCCTTGGCTTCTAGAGCCAAGCGGTTAAATTGTGATGTAGGTGGGGGGCATATAAATCGAAAATTTGATCCATAAAGCAGGTAATTGGGCGGAAATGCGGGCGGATTTCATCTGGCCGCAACCCCAGACCTATAATATTGCCGAGCAAATATGCGAAGGTTGGGCGCGTCGTGCACCAGAGCGGCGGGCGTTAAGTTATCTCGATGCAGCCGGAGGGCGGCAGGATTACACGTATCGTGATTTGTCGCGGGGTTCCTCTCGATTGGCAAATACGCTGGCGGCTTATGGTATCGGGCGCAAAGATCGCTGTGCTGTGTTGCTGCCACAGGCCCCGGAGACTGTTTTAACCCATCTGGCATGCTATAAACTGGGCGCAATTGTCGTGCCGCTATTCACATTATTTGGCGAAGACGGGTTGCGGTATCGGTTGCAAAATTCCGGTGCAAAAACGGTGGTAACAGATCATGATAACCTGATGAAATTAAT
Source organism: Paracoccaceae bacterium (assembly GCA_036479695.1). Classification (GTDB taxonomy): domain Bacteria; phylum Pseudomonadota; class Alphaproteobacteria; order Rhodobacterales; family Rhodobacteraceae; genus NORP23. The sequence goes on along the minus strand of JAZGFN010000015.1, from coordinate 616,368 downwards.
GAATATTCGCGATGATTTGCCGGAATTACAGATGATATTTTCAATTGATGGCCCAGCGACGGGCGCGCATGGTTTTTGGCAAGAACTTGAGAAAGCCTCGGATGTGTGCGTTATGGCTGAGACCGCGCCGGATGACCCGGCGTTTATCAGCTATACCTCGGGGACAACCGGCCCGCCAAAGGGGGCGCTGCATGGGCATAAGGTACTGCTTGGGCATCTGCCGGGCATTGAGACGCACCATAATTTCCTGCCCCAAAAGGGGGATTGCCTGTGGACGCCAGCCGATTGGGCGTGGATGGGTGGCTTGATGAACGTGATGATGCCCGCCCTTTATTACGGGGTGCCGCTGATCGCGCATCGCATGGCGAAATTTGATCCAGAGTATGCGTTTTGGCTGATGCGGGAATTGGGCGTGCGCAATGTGTTTTTGCCCCCGACGGCATTGAAATTAATGCGTCAGGTCCCCGAGCCGGCACCGCTGAACCTGCGCAGTGTTGGCTCGGGCGGTGAGGCATTGGGGGCTGAGCTGCTGGGCTGGGGCAGGCGGGTTCTGGGCACAACGATCAATGAATTTTACGGCCAGACGGAATGTAATCTGGTGGTGGGGAATTCCAGTGGAATCTTTTCACCGCGCCCCGGTTCTATGGGCAAAGCGGTACCCGGACACGCGGTAGCGATCCTTGATCGAGCGGGAAATCCCCTGCCGTTTGGTGAAATAGGTGAGATCGCGGTGCGCCGCCCTAATCCGGCAATGTTTCTGAAATATTGGCGGGCACCTGATAAAACGGCCGAGAAATTTCGCAAAAACTGGATGCTTACAGGTGACGAAGGGGTGATGGACGAGGCGGGGTATTTCTATTTTTCTGCCCGCACAGATGATGTGATCACAACATCGGGATATCGGGTTGGCCCCACGGAGATTGAAGAATGCCTGATGGGGCATCCCGATGTAACTATGGCTGCGGTGATCGGCGTACCGGACCCTGTGCGCACCGAGGTTATCAAGGCGTATATTGTGAGTGCGGTTGCCTCTGAAGAGTTGAAAGCCGCGTTGAAAAGGCGTGTTCGAGAGCGGCTCTCACCGCATGTAGTGCCCCGCGAGGTTGCGTTTATTGATAGGTTGCCAATGACTGCGACTGGTAAAATTTTGCGCCGGGAACTGAAGATGCTAAATTGACGGTTTTTTGCGTGAAGAGATTAGTATTGGCAAACTACTAAACCGGTTTAGTAGTTTAGTCAGGAGGTGGAAATTACCATCGATATCTCGGGATTTCTCATATTTTATTAACTAACCATTGTTTAATACTTTTCCACTAAACCGGTTTAGTAGTTTTATTAACAGGAAATATAGTCATGAAATTTTACCCCATGAAACCAACCCGTAACCATGAAGAGCTTGCGTTATTTTTTACGGCAATCGGCCATAAACGCCGTTTGATGATATGTGATATTTTGCTTAATCATGGCCGCAGAGGGCTGTCATTTGAACTACTGCAAGCCAAGACCAGAATGGCCGCCTCAACGCTTGGGCATCACCTTGGGCAAATGGATAAAGGCGGTGTGTTACGTCGACGCACCAAAGGGCGTGAGACGTGGTTCTCGATGGATTTCGCTCGCCTGAATACTATCCCCGCGGGGTTTTCCGATAGCTGTCAAAATAGCATTTTGCATCCATAAGCCGCGCTTTAGGCACCTATTATTCGCGTTTGATGTTTCGGATTGCATCGCGCTGTGCAAAGGGTTTCATAGTGTTGCCATGCTCTGCGATGAATGCCAGTACCCGGTCAGGGTCATGGCGCGAAAGGCTGCGCAGCCACCATGAAATGGACTTTTGGATGAACCAATCCTGATCCGGCACGTAATGTGCGGCCCAGCCGAGTATGCGTTCGCGCGCGGCTTGCGTGGCGGTATTTGGGTGATTTTGTTTGCTCCAGGGCAAGGTTATGACCATGGCGGCGCGGCGCACCCACATGTTTTCATCCCTTGTCCAACCCTCAACAATGTCCAGACGTGCAGGGTCGGCGACCAAGCGGCGTGCACCGGCAGAACATGCGTGATCAGCGATGGCCCAGGAATCAAATTGTGGCACCCAACGCTGAATTTCGGCCCAAACGGCGGCGTCGGGGCGGATACGGGCCTGGGTTAACAGTTTAGCGGCGGCTATTCTTGCCTCGTGGATGTCGCTATCCCATAGGGTTGCGGCGATTGAAATACGGGTATCAAGATCACTTTCAGCGCGCCATTTTTTGACCAGATCGGCAATTTGAGGTGTCGGAATGCCTAAATGCACACGTTTTGATTTATGATAGGCGGCTTTTTCCTTGGCGCGTGCAGGGTTATTGAGGGCCTGAAGTTGTTGCAGCGGAGTCATTTTGCGGCCTTTGCGGCTTTGATGGCTTTAGCTTTTTCCATCAGACGTTTGCCAAGACCGGGCTTGTTAATCTGTCGTGTGCGCGCAATGGCCAAGGCGGCGTCGGGCACGTTATCCGTGATAACCGAGCCGGTGGCGACAAATGCGTCATCCTTGATTGTCAGGGGTGCTACCAAAGCTGAATTAGAGCCGATAAAAACCCGGTTTCCGACCTCGATATGATACTTGTTTGCCCCGTCATAGTTACAAAATATCGTACCGGCACCAATATTTGTGCCCGCGCCAATAACGGCATCGCCGACGTATGTCAGGTGATTTACCTTGGTACCTTCTTTGATGTCTGCGGCTTTGATTTCAACGAAATTTCCGACCTTGGCCGCGATTTCCAGCGTGGTTCCCGGACGTAGGCGTGCATAGGGGCCGATCTGGCAATCGGGGCCGATATGGCAGCCTTCAAGGTGGGAAAACGCGTGGATGGTGGTGCCGGACTGGATCGAAACATTGGGCCCAAAAAATACGTTTGGTTCTATGGTAACGTCAGGTGCGATGTCGGTGTTAAAAGCAAAATGCACGCTTTGTGGTGCGGTAAGTGTAACGCCGTTATCAAGGGCAGCACTTTGCGCGGATTGTTGGAACGTAGCCTCGGCAGTTGCAAGGTCGTGGCGCGAATTTATGCCCATGGTTTCGGCCTGCTCGCAGGAAATTGCAGTGCAGGATAAACCTTGCGCGCGTGCAATGGCGATGATGTCGGTCAGATAAAATTCGCCACTGGCATTGCCATCGCGCATGTCGTTTAGCAGGGAAAACAGGGTTTTGGCCGGGGCTGCGATGACGCCCGAGTTGCAAAAGGTGATATCAAGCTGTGCCTTTGTGCAGTCTTTTGCCTCGATGATGGCATCAAGCTGATCGCCCTCCATCATAAGACGGCCATATTTTGCGGGGTCTTTAGCTTCAAATCCCAGCACAACAACGCTATTTCCAGCGGCGCGAGCGTCTTGCATGGCGCGCAGGGTTTCAGGGCGGATAAACGGTGTGTCGCCATAAAGAATGATCACATCACCCTCGAAATCTTTTAGGATATCGGCTGCTTGTTGAACCGCGTGGCCAGTGCCTTTTTGCTGTTTTTGCCAGATAATATCGGCAGTGGAATCAAAAGTTTTCGCCGATTTCTCAACCGCTTCGCCGCCATGTCCGACAACGACGATGGTTTTGTCGGCCTTTATCATCTGCGCGCGTTGCATGGCGTGCCAGAGCATGGGGGCGCTGCCAATGTGATGGAGCACCTTTGGACGCTTGGATTTCATGCGGCTGCCATGCCCGGCGGCAAGGATAAGGACGGCGGTGCTCATGTCAGTTCTCCATTAACGATTTACCCTCTTTTAGCAGGCAAGCGGGCGGGGCAAAAGCGTTAAGGTAGGCACAAAGTGTTTCAGCCTGTCACAGAGGCCTTGAACTTTGCTTTACTTCGGCAATATAAGGGCAGCAACGCGGGTGTAGCTCAATGGTAGAGCAGCAGCCTTCCAAGCTGAATACGTGGGTTCGATTCCCATCACCCGCTCCAGCTATTCATCTTCCTCATCCTCGACGATCAAGGTGATGGCCCCGTCAGTTTCAAGCTGGCGAATGCCAACGATTACCTCGTTCATGGCAGATTCCATGTCTTTTTTCTTGATCGCTTCCATTTCGCCCAGTTCCTCGCGCAATTGGGCCGCCGCACGGGTGGAAAGGCTGGAGAGGATGAATTCGGCGGCTTGGGGTGCATCCGCCTCGGCTCCTTTGAGGGCCTTGAGCAGGGTTTCAGGGGGCACAGCGCGGGTAACGGCGGAAATGTCGCGGGGCTGAATGCGATCCGGGATATCGGGGAAGGTAAACATAACTTTGCGGATTTTTGCAGCCGTTTCGGGATCATTTTCGTTAAAATCGTCCAGCAAACGATTGCGGGTCTCGCTTTGGGCGAAATTCATAATGTCACCGGCGCGTTCCACCGGGGATTTTTCGAACAAATCCGGGCCGTCGCTGGCGAATAATGTTGTACTAATACTTTGGCCAATTGCTTCAATCACCTCGGGGCTGGCGTTGCCGGCGTTGATAATGGCTAACATGACTTCACGGGCCTGGGCTGGTTCCATGCCACCCAAAACCTCGGCGGCAAGAGTTGAGGGAATTTTGGAGAGAACCGTGGCGGCGACCTGTACGTGTTCAGTTTCAAGACATTTGCGCAGATCAGACGGTTCGGCAGAGGTGATTCTGGTCCAGACATCAACATCGGGCGAGCGGGTATAAGCTTTGCGGATATTGTCGAGAACTTTGTCGCTGACATGGCCCTTAAGGGCGTTAAGTGTGTCTTCCAGCTCGCTGCGCATCGAAAGGCCGAACGCCCCAAGCTCTGTTAAAAATTCCAATATGACCTGATCAACAGTATCACGATCAACATCACCGTAATTCGCCATGATATCCACAACGTTTTTCAGTGATTGTGTGGCGATTTTATCAAGATTGGGCGCCACATCAGCACTGATCAGCACACTTAAAAGCACGGCGGCCTTTTGTTGTTTTGTAATTGGCACCGCAGCCGGATTTTGCGCAAGCGCAGGCGGGGAGGGCGGTTTTTGCGGGACAAGAGCAACGGACATATAGGTAGCTTTCTGCTAGGTTTGGTGATTTGGCTGGAAATCGGTTAAGGAATGATGAAATATCGCAGATAATATGATATTTAGTTTTTTCAAAAAATACGGAGGCTGGTTTGCAAAATATTATACGGATGATCGTGATTGTGTTTATGCTCAACCCTGTTGCGGGGGTGGCGCAAGAGGTGCCGGATAGCGGTGATACAGTTCTTATTGATGGCGACTGGGAAGTGGTTTTTGACTGGAGCACTGAGCGGTGCACAGAGGAAAATATCCCTGATCTTGCTGTACGGGCCTATAGGGGGGCAGATAAACGCATCAATCTGATAATCTCCCATACCGAAGCCTATGCAATGCGGGGGCAAAGCTTGGACGACTTGCGGATTGATTGTAATCCTGTCAGTCGTTCGCGCGAAAATGCTGACCCGTCACAATATACGGACAAAGAATGGCTGGCCTCGGTTTATACAGAGGATGGAAATACCGTGTATGCGTTGGTTCATAATGAGTTTCAGGGCAACAATCAGCCAGGTGCGGTGTGCCCTTCGGGGGAATATTACCAGTGCTGGAATAATACGATCACAATGATGGTTTCAAAAGATGGCGGCAGGAATTTTGTGCATGCAGCAACGCCGCCTAATCATATGGTGGCCAATGTACCACAGGTTTATGTTCCAAATGGTGGGGTATACGGGGCGTTTTCGCCGAGCAATATCATAAAGAAAGACGGGTATTATTACGCATTTCTGAAAATCCAGACGTATTTCGTTGAAACGCAGCATACATGTTTGATCCGCACCCAAGACCTATCCGCGCCGCGCAGTTGGCGCTATTGGGATGGTGTTGCGTTTAAAGGTGAATTTGCCGATCCTTATCGTGCGGAAATACGCTCTGTAAGTGAACATAGCTGCCCGCCGTTGGCGTTGGATGAAATTGCGCAGTTATATGAGGGGGTTACCTATAACACCTATTTGGAAAAATTCGTATTGATAGGGGTAAGTAGTGACCCACGTAAGGATCCTGCGGATTATGGGTTTTACTATGCGTTTTCTGAAGATCTGATACATTGGGAGCGGCGCAAATTACTGCTTGAGGTGCCATTGCCCTGGACCGTTCTTAACCCTGATGAGGTGAATTATCTATATCCGACATTGATTGACCCGGGTAGCGCCTCTATGAATTTTGAAACAACGGGTGAGACTGCGTATTTGTATTTTACCCGTAATAATAACGGGCATACGTCCCTTAACAGGGATTTGATGCGGGTTCGGGTGGTGTTTACACAGGGGCATTGAGGGGGTGCTTCTCTTGGCTTGCCCCAATATATCTTGTTGCTGTAAAAGACGTTAAGAAATGAAAATGAGGGGATAATATGCGGCGGGTTGTTGTTACAGGTCTTGGAATGGTTTCGCCTTTGGCGTGCGGGGTTGAGGAAACGTGGAAACGTCTGTTGACGGGGGATTCGGCTGCGGGGACGATCACACGTTTTGATGCAGCGCATTTGGCGACAGATTACGCCTGTGAGGTGCCGCGCGGGGATGGCAGCAACGGGACCTTTAACCCCGACGACTGGATGGCACCAAAAGAACAGCGCAAGGTTGATGATTTTATCGTCTATGCGATGGCCGCGGCAGATATGGCTGTGCGGGATGCCAACTGGATACCTGAGGATGAGAATGCGCGCGAACGCACCGGGGTTTTGATTGGTTCGGGCATTGGCGGGCTTGGCACGATTGCTGAAACGGCCGTTATCTTGAAAGAACGCGGGCCACGACGGGTTTCACCGTTTTTCATCACCGGGACGTTGATTAATCTGTGTTCGGGGCAGGTTTCGATCCGCTACGGTTTCAAAGGGCCAAATCATGCGGTTGTAACGGCATGTTCAACCGGCGCGCATGCGATTGGTGATGCGGCAAGGCTTATTCAATGGGGGGATGCGGATGTGATGGTGGCCGGTGGTGCCGAGGCGCCGATTTGCGAGCTGGGGATTGCAGGGTTTAACGCTAATAAGGCGCTCTCGACGAAACGTAGTGATGCACCAAAAACCGCGTCACGGCCTTATGATGCGGATCGTGACGGGTTTGTGATGGGCGAGGGGGCCGGGGTGCTGGTGTTAGAGGAATATGAGCATGCGCGGGCGCGCGGTGCAAAGATTTATGCGGAGATTCTGGGTTATGGTCTGTCGGGGGATGCCCATCATATTACCGCCCCCGCCGAGGATGGTGACGGGGGGTATCGGTCTATGAAGATGGCGCTGGAGCGGGCCGGCCTGAAGGCGGCGGATATCGATTATATCAATGCACACGGAACCTCGACCATGGCTGATACGATTGAACTGGGCGCGGTTGGGCGCCTTATGGGGGATGCGGCGAAGGGGGCGACGATGTCGTCAACCAAATCGTCTATCGGGCATCTTTTGGGCGCGGCTGGCGCGGTTGAGGCGATATTTTGCATTCTGGCGCTGCGCGATCAGATCGCCCCGCCGACGATTAATCTGGATAATCCGATGGTGGAAACGGATCTTGATCTGGCCCCGAACAAGGCTGTTAAACGCGAAATTAACGCAGTTTTGTCAAATTCCTTTGGATTTGGCGGAACGAACGCGTCATTGGTTATGGGGAAAGTCAGGTAAATGGGCCGTAGTATTGCCGCGAATGCGTTTAGTTTTCTGATCGTTGCGTTGATCGCGCTGGGCGGGCTTGTGGCCTGGGCGCAAACGCAGTTTCGTGATCCCGGACCGTTGGTAAAAGATACCGTGATAGAGGTGCCCAAAGGGGCGAATTTGGGAGGGGTATCGGAGGAATTGTTGAAAATTGGCGCGATTAGCCACGCCCAGATTTTCCGCATAGGGGCAAAATATACGGACCGTGCCAATCGGTTGAAATTTGGGGAATATGTGCTGCCAGCGGGGGTCTCAATGGATGAAATCCTCGATATTCTGGTGCAGGGCAAGAGTATCCAGTATTTTGTAACCCTGCCTGAGGGCATGTATATTTCGGAGATTGTGGCGCGGATTAACGCAGCCAGCGATCTGACCGGGGTGATTGAAAACCTGCCGCCTGAAGGGATGCTGGCCCCTAATACCTATAGTTTTCAACGCGGTGATACGCGCCAATCGGTGGTGGACCGGATGCTGGCCGCACAAATGACGATTCTGGAGGAGGCCTGGGCCGGGCGCGCCTCTGATTTGCCGCTTAAGTCGAAAGAGGAACTGCTGATCATGGCCTCGATCGTGGAAAGCGAAGCGGGGGGGGCTGGTGAATGGGGGCTGGTGGCCTCGGTGTTTTATAACCGGATGAACGCCAACATCCGTTTGCAGGCTGACGCGACTATTCGCTATGGTTTAACGGATGGCAAGGAGCGGTTGCGCCGTGGTTTGCGCGAATCAGAGCTCGCGCGTGTGACACCCTATAATACCTATCAAATCGACGGTTTGACCCCGACTCCGATCTCTAATCCCGGGCGCGATGCGATTATGGCTACGGCTAATCCCGAGGTTTCAAAGTTTTATTATTTTGTGCTTGATGGTTCTGGCGGCCATGCTTTTGCCAGTAATTTAAGGGAACATAACAATAATGTAGCCGCTTGGCGCAAGATTGAACGGGCGCGGGCATCGGAATAAAGCATACAACCTGTGATTTAATGATTGACATAGCGAACGCTTCATAGTATACCTTGTGGCAAGCTGGAAGGAATGGGTTAGCGGCACGATTGAAGAATCGGGGCCGTTTTTCTGTTTCTGCTCGAAGCGGGCAGTATAGGCTTATATTTATGAAAAATGATTACCCCGAGGACCGGGATATTAACCGGCGTCTTTTAAAAGCGGCGCGCAGACAATTTGATACAACAAGAGCAGCCTTGCGGGCAGCGGTAAAACGCCTGAACGCAGGTATTGAAAACACTAATGAGGACGGAAAGGCGCTGACAACGCCGATCTCGGCTTTTAATAAAAGCATACAATCCGTAATTGATATTGAGGCAAATCTTGCAAAACGAAGCTATGAACAACGTAGCGGCGGTGAAGGGGCGTGCCCCCTTGATCTTGAAGCCGCACGACGGGAGGTCATTGAGCGACTTGTTAAGCTCGCTCAATCCCGGGGAGGTGGAGGAACTGCTTGATGGGCTAAGCCCGAATGCAGTGCTGTCACTGCCGTGGCTGTTCGATATTTGGGCGCTTCAGGGGCATCAGCTTGCCCCTGAAGGCGACTGGACGACCTGGGTGATTTTAGGTGGGCGCGGGGCAGGTAAAACCCGAGCCGGCGCGGAATGGGTGCGCATGCAGGTTGAGGGCGCGACGCCGCTGGATGAAGGGCGTTGCCGACGTGTGGCGCTGCTGGGCGAGACGCTGGATCAGGCGCGTGAGGTTATGATTTTTGGCGATTCCGGAATTTTGGCGTGTTCGCCACCAGACCGGCGACCAGAATGGCAGGCGAGCCGCAAAAGGCTGGTTTGGCCAAATGGGGCGGTGGCCGAGATTTATTCAGCTAGCAGCCCTGAAACCTTGCGTGGCCCACAATTTGATGCGGCATGGTCGGACGAGTTGGCCAAGTGGAAACAAGGGCAGGATGCCTGGGATATGTTGCAGTTTGGCCTGCGTTTGGGGGATGATCCAAGGCAGGTTGTGACTACGACACCGCGCCCCTCGCGTCTGCTGGTGGATTTGCTGGCCGAGAAACGCACCGTGCAAACGGCCGCGCCAACGGCGGCAAATGCGGCGAATTTGGCCGATAGTTTTTTGGACTATGTGACGGGGAAATATGCCGGATCACGGTTGGGACGCCAAGAACTTGAGGGCGAAATTCTGAGCGACATCGAGGGGGCGCTGTGGAATTTTGATATGCTGGATGCTTGTCGTTGTGATCAGCCGGAAATGGACCGGATCGTCGTGGCGGTGGACCCGCCGGTGACGGGTGGGCCAAAATCGGATGATTGCGGGATTATCGTGGCGGGTGTGCAGATGCAGGGACCGCCACAGGAATGGCGAGCCTATGTGCTGGAGGATGCCTCGATCGCGGCGGCGTCGCCACAAGTTTGGGCTGAACGCGCGGTGAGCAAGGTACATGAATATGGCGCGGATAGGCTGGTAGCGGAGGTCAATCAGGGCGGCGATTTGGTGGAAACGCTGGTGCGTTCAATTGACCCGCTGATCAGCTATCGGGGCGTGCGGGCATCACGTGGTAAAGCCGCCCGGGCCGAGCCGGTGGCGGCGTTGTACGAGCAGGGGCGGGTGGCCCATTGTGGCGGGTTTTCCGATCTGGAAGACCAGCTTTGTGCGATGACAATTTCCGGGTTTACCGGCAAAGGTAGCCCGGACCGCCTGGATGCTTTGGTCTGGGCAATCACGGATCTGATGATTGCACCGGCTGCATCATTTCAGCGCCCACGGGTGCGCGGATTTTGAAATTTGAAAACTACTAAACCGGTTTAGTAGTTTGGTTATTGTGAAATTTTGATTACCATAATGACGCTTAATACTTTGATATTAATAATAAATTCGTAAATCTATTGAACCACTAAACCGGTTTAGTAGTTTTCAAATCCAGATAAAATCTAGCAATAAGGGAGCATGGCTTTATGGTTTTGCAGCTTTTCAAGGCGTCCAAAAGTGGCGTGGAGCAGAAGGCCTCGGCGGCGGCTCCGGTGATTGCGTTTCACGGGGCCGGGCGTGTGGCCTGGTCGCCGCGTGATACGGCCAGTTTGACGCGCATGGGGTTCGTGGGAAATCCGGTCGGGTTTCGATGCGTCAAGATGATAGCCGAAGCGGCGGCGGCTGTGCCTGTGCTTTTGCAGGATATTGAGCGCCGCTATGAAGATCACCCGCTGTTATCCCTGATGACGCAGCCAAATTTGGCGCAGGGGTCGGCGGCATTGCTGGAGGCGTTTTACGGGCAGTTATTGCTGTCAGGCAACGGATATTTTGAAGCCGCCGGGATGGATGCACGGGGGGTGCCACGCGAATTGCATGTGCTGCGCTCGGACCGTATGTCGGTTATTCCGGGCAGCGATGGTTGGCCGGTGGCTTACCAGTATGCCGTTGGCGGGCGCAAGCATCGCTTTGATATGCAAGGGGATTTTGCGGATATTTTGCATGTAAAAGCTTTCCACCCGCAGGATGATCATTATGGGTTGTCCCCGTTGCAGGCGGCAGCGGCGGCGTTGGATGTGCATAATTCGGCCTCAAAATGGTCCAAAGCGTTGCTTGATAATGCCGCGCGCCCTTCGGGGGCGATTGTTTACAAAGGTTCTGACGGGATGGGGGCCTTGACGGCGGATCAATATGACCGGGTTAAGGATGAACTGGAAAACCATCATCAAGGGTCGATAAATGCCGGGCGTCCGATGCTGCTTGAGGGCGGATTGGACTGGAAGCCAATGGGGTTCAGCCCGTCGGATATGGAGTTTCAGAAAACCAAGGAAAGTGCGGCCCGTGAGGTGGCGCTGGCCTTTGGTGTACCGCCGATGCTGCTGGGTTTCCCGGGGGATAATTCCTATGCAAATTACCAGGAGGCAAACCGGGCGTTTTACCGCCTGACGGTGTTGCCACTGGTGGGCAAGACATTGGCGGCTTTAACTGGCTGGTTGTCGCCCCATTTTGGCGAAGGTCTGACGCTGAAGGCGGATCTGGACGGGATTGCCGCACTGTCTGTTGAACGCGAGGCCCAGTGGCGGCGCGTGGCGGGTGCAGAATTTCTGAGCCAGGCAGAAAAACGCCAGATGCTGGGGCTGCCGAAGTTGGTCGAGGATGAATAACCGGCGGGGCGGGGGGTCAAAATACCTCTATGAGCCGTTTGATGCGGCCAACGCCCGGATTGAGGCCCATGAACGTGTGACCGAGGAACGTTGGCTGGGGTTAGAGCGGCGATTACTGTCGATTGAAAGCATGCTGGAACGTCTGGAACGCAGGCTTTGGCTGGCGGTTTACGGGGCGGCGGCAATGTTTGCCGCTAACGTCGCTTACGGATTGATCACACAGGGCTAAATGGCATTTACACCTGCATATCAAAGGGGATTAGCATGAATTTTAATACGGGGGGCATCCCCCAATATGAAACGAAGTTTTGTCGCTTTGAAGGCGATGTTGGCCTGAAAAATGGTTTTGAGATCACCGGTTATGCGTCACTTTTTGGCGCAAAGGACAAGGGCGGTGATATGGTGCAAAAGGGGGCGTATGACGCCTCACTGCAGCGGGTCAAAAAGATGGGCAGCAAGGTGAAAATGCTCTGGCAGCATAACCCGACCCAACCGATTGGCGTGTGGGATGATATCCGCGAGGACGCCAAGGGATTATACGTTAAGGGGCGCCTTTTGGCCGAGGTGCAGGCCGGGCGCGAGGCGTTGGCGCTGTTACAGGCGGGGGCGATTGACGGGTTGTCAATCGGGTATCGCACGGTGCGCTCAGAAAAGGCGCAAAACGGCGGCAGATTGCTCCATGAGATTGAGCTTTGGGAAGTGTCATTGGTGACATTCCCGATGCTGAGTGAGGCACGAGTGCAGCCCTCGGATGACGAGGTCGCACTGGCGCAAAACCTGGCGGAAACCTTCCGGCAGGCAAGAGACTTGTTGGCCTAAGCTGACAGCATATCCAAACAAGGAAATTTCAATGCAAAAGACTGAAAAAAAGTCCCGCAGCGATGCTGTGGGCAATAATCCTGCTGTTGAGGTCAAGGCCGCTATGCAAGGTTTTCTGAGCGAATTCAGCAACTTTCAGAATGATATTAAATCGAAACTTAGAGAACAGGAAGATCGTTTAAACATGTTTGATCGCAAATCAATTGCCGCCTCGCGCCCCGCGCTTTCCGTAAATTCCGAGGCCGATGTGCCCCATAAAAAGGCATTCTCGGCATATCTTCGCTCGGGCGATGATGACGCGCTGCGCGGCCTGAATATGGAAGAAAAAGCTCTGTCAACATCCGTGTCAGCCGATGGTGGCTATCTGGTTGACCCGCAAACCACGGAACAGATTTCCAGTGTGTTGCGCGGCGCATCTTCGATCCGCAGCATCGCCAGTGTGGTCCAAGTGGAAGCAACCGCATTTGACGTGTTGATTGACCACACGGATATTGGTGCTGGCTGGGCGGATGAAACGACGGCCACGACAGAAACCGGCACGCCGCAACTGGACCGCATTTCGATCCCGCTTTATGAGCTTTCTGCACTGCCAAAAGCCTCACAACGCCTGCTGGATGACAGTGCATTTGACGTTGAAAGCTGGCTGGGCACGCGCATTGCCGACAAGTTTTCGCGCGCCGAGGGTGTGGCATTTATTTCCGGTGACGGTATCGACAAACCCACAGGGTTTTTGACCTATACGGGTGTTGATAATACCAGCTGGACCTGGGGCAATCTGGGCTATGTGGCAACGGGTAATACCGGCGATTTTGATGGCACTGAACCTGCGGATGCCATCGTTGATCTGGTTTATTCGCTGGGCGCACGTTACCGCGCGAATGCAGCGTTTGTGATGAATTCCAAAACCGCTGGTGCCGTGCGCAAAATGAAGGATGCGGACGGGCGGTTCTTGTGGTCTGATGGTCTGGCCGCCGGTGAGCCTGCACGTCTGATGGGCTATCCGGTGCTGATTGCCGAGGATATGCCGGACATTGCCGCGGATGCGATGGCGATTGCTTTTGGTGATTTTGCAGCCGGCTATACGATTGCGGAACGCCCGGACCTGCGTATTTTGCGTGATCCGTTCAGCGCCAAACCCCACGTGTTGTTTTATGCAACCAAACGTATCGGCGGAGATGTCAGCGATTTTGCGGCCATCAAACTGTTGAAATTCGCGCTGTCCTAAGGGCTGCGTGAATGCCTGCCCCTTCGGGGGCGGGTTGCCCCTTGCATCGTCCAGTTTGCTACTCCCTCCGCTCGAGCGGTGTGGGGGGCATTTGATATTTATTATCCGGAGATTTGCCGCGTATGAGTGGATATTTCGTGAAAAACCCAGATTCTGAGTTGGAACTGTTGATAGACTGGAGAGCCGGATATTTGCAGCGAAATGAGAAGGTTAATGATGATTTAGGGTGGACGATACGACCCGTTGAGGATGTGCCAGAGGAATTAAAAATCGCCTATCAGGAATGCACGCCAACAACGTCAAAAGCGGTTTTGACCAACGGTATCCCCGGGCGAATTTACATGGTTTCTAACAAAATTAGGACAACCGAGGGGCGTGTGCTGGAACGTACGCTCGTATTTCGCGTAAGCCAAAGGAATTTCACATGATCTTAGAAGAATTAACAACACCAACAGTGGCGAAATTGCCGATCCGTGAGTTTGGCGCGCATCTGAAACTTGGCTCGGGGTTCAGTGATGATGGTTCCGAGGATGTAGTGCTGGAAATTTGCTTGCGGTCTGCCATGGCCGCGATTGAGGCTCGCATTGGTAAGGCTTTGATAAGGCGTAGTTTTTCATGGCAGATAACCCGCTGGTTTGAACAGGATGCACAGGCATTACCGATTGCTCCAGTGGCGGAAATCACATCGATAACGCTGGTCTCTGACGCGGGAAGTGAGGTGATTGACCCGGCGCGTTACGGTCTGGAAAAAGACAGCCAACGCCCGAAACTGACGGCGCGGGGAAACCTGCCAAACATTCCCGAGGGCGGGTACGGCGCGATTGTTTTTGACGCGGGCTTTGGTCCCTGGGCGAGTATCCCGGCGGATTTACGTCAGGCAATGTTGATGCTGGCCGCAAGTTTTTATGAAAACCGCACAGGCGAGGCCCGCATAAACGGCATGCCATACGGGGTTGCGGCCCTGATTGAAGGGTATCGCCCGGTGCGGATCGGGGGTGCGCGGTGAAAGTTAACCTTTCGCGAAAATTGGTCCTTGAGGAGCGGATAAACACCCCGGATGGCAAGGGTGGATTCACCGTTAACTGGAACGCTTTGGGCGTGGTTTGGGCCGATGTGGATGCACGTTACGGCCGGGAATCTTTGGTGGGCGCGCGGGATCACACAAGGGTGAAATACCGTATTATTGTTCGCGCCGTGCCCATTGGGGCCGCCGCAAGACCCAAGGTAGATCAAAGGTTTAGAGAGGGTACGCGGGTGTTTTCAATTCTGGCCGTGGCCGAATTTGATGCGGGTTCGCGGTATCTGGAATGCTGGTCTGAGGAGGGCAAGGAATGAGCGTGGCTTTGTCAGGAGAATTACAGGGTGCGGTTTACGGCGCATTGGCCGCGGATGTGGGGCTGGCGGCACTGGTTGGGGCTGAAATTTATGACGCCCCTCTGCCGTTGGGCGGCGCATTGCCGCTGGGCGAACATGTGACGTTGGGCGAGGAGGTCGTGAAACCTTTTGACACGGTCACATCCAGCGGCGGCGTACATGATTTTGATGTGCTGGTGCATTCATCCGCCAATGGCTTTAGCGCCGCAAAGGCGGTTTCAGCAGCTGTGGGAACTGTACTGATCGATGCGAGTTTAAGCTTGGCGAGTGGCAATTTAGTGTCACTCAGATTTCTAAAAGCGCGCGCCAAACGTGGGGTTGCGCCGGAATTACGGCGGATCGAAATGCGGTTTCGGGCCGTGGTGGAAAATACTTAACAGAGGAAATTCAAATGGTTGCGCAAAAAGGTAAGGATCTTTTAATCAAGATCGATATGGATGGCACTGGCACGTTTGAAACGGTCGCCGGGCTGCGGGCAAGCCGCATTACGTTCAACGCAGAGACGGTTGATGTGACCAATCTGGATAGCGCCGGGGGATGGCGTGAGCTGCTTGGCGGGGCCGGGGTGCGCTCGGCGGCGATAAGTGGCTCGGGGGTGTTTCGCGACGAGTCTACGGATGAGCGTGCGCGGCAGATTTTCTTTGATGGCAATATTCCGGAATTTCAGGTGATTATTCCCGATTTTGGCGTGATTGAAGGGGCGTTTCAGATCACCTCGCTGGAATATTCAGGGCAACATGACGGTGAGGCGGCGTATGAGATGGCGCTGGCCTCGGCCGGGGCGCTAAGCTTTACGGCCATATGATGGCTAACCCCTATCGTGGTGAGGTGGAGCTGATGATTGAGGGGCGCGGGCACGTGATGCGCCTGACCCTCGGGGCGCTGGCGGAATTGGAAGCTGACATGGAAAGTGACAGCCTTATGAATATGGTGGAACGCTTTGAAAACGCAGCATTTTCAGCACGGGACTTATTGTCATTGCTCGCGGCAGGTCTGCGGGGCGGCGGCAGTAATTTCACGGTTTCAGACCTTGCGAAAGCCGCGATCGACGGGGGTGCGGTTGGGGCAGCCAAAGCGGCAGGGCGATTACTGAAGGTGACATTTAGCGTGCCGGAATGAAGGTCGCCTGGCCAAAATTAATGCGGCTGGGGCTGGTGCAGCTGGGGCTGGCGCCTCAGGTTTTTTGGGCGCTTACACCGGCTGAATTGATGCTGCTGACAGGGGCTGAGGATGCGAACGGTGCGCTATCGCGGGCCGGTTTTGCCGAATTATCGGCGCTATTTCCAGATTAAAGGTGAAAACATGGCGGATATTGAAACGGATCTGGAGCAGCTTGACGGTTTGCTGGAAAATCTCGAAGGGAGCCTGACGGGAACGCAGGTTGCGACCGTGGCTTTCCAACATGAGCTGGCCGGGATGAAATTCGCGGTGGCTTCTGCCGGGGCAGAAGCGCGGGGGTTTAGCCGAAGTCTGAGTTCAGGATTGAAAACGGCGATTGGTGATCTGGTGATTGACGGTGCAAAACTGTCTGACGTCCTAGGGGGATTGGCGCGAAGTATGGCAAATTCGGCTTTTAATCAAGCGATTAGCCCGTTAACCAATGCAATCGGCAATGGTATTGGCAGCCTAATTTCAGGGCTGTTTCAGTATGAAAAAGGGGCCAGTTTTGCGGGCGGTCGAGTCGCGGCATTTGCCCAAGGCGGTGTGGTAAATGGGCCGACAACCTTTCCGATGCGAGGCGGGATTGGCCTGATGGGCGAGGCTGGGCCAGAGGCGATTATGCCATTGTCGCGAGGGGCGGATGGCAAGCTGGGCGTGCGTGGCGGGGGCAGTTCTGTTGTGAACGTATCCATGAATATATCGACGCCCGATGCGGCGAGTTTTCAGAAATCCCGAAGCCAGATTGCTGCTGGAATCAGCCGTGCAATTGGGCGCGGACAGCGTAATCATTAAACATATAACTAAACTATTAAACTAGTTTAGTAGAGAGCTTAGTATTTGAAAAATAAGCTATTAAGTGGGGTATCTCCCCTTAACAACTAAACTATTAAACCGGTTTAGTAGTTTAGTAATCTTCAAAATTTGCGTGCAAATAACCACTGGAGAAGCAGCATGAATTTTCATGACGTCAGATTTCCAACGAACCTCTCATTTGGTTCGGTTGGAGGGCCCGAGCGGCGCACGGATATCGTAACAATGAACAATGGACATGAGGAGCGTAACAGCCCCTGGTCACAATCCCGACGCCGTTTTGATGCCGGAATGGGGCTGCGTTCTTTGGATGATTTGGCGGTGGTGATCGCATTTTTTGAAGCACGTGCCGGGCAGTTATTTGGGTTTCGTTGGAAAGACTGGAGCGATTATAAATCTTGTCTTCCATCGCGTGAAATTGAGGCCGCAGATCAGGAAATAGGCGTTGGGAATGACGTGCAAACGGTATTTCAGCTGGTGAAACACTACAGGTCGGGGGCGCAGGCCCAAGCGCGTGTTATCGCAAAACCTGTTGAAAATAAGGTTAAAGTCGCGATTTCCGGGGATGCGCAGACCATGGGTGCAGATTATACCGTGGATTATGAAAACGGCGAGATCACTTTTGGCTCGCCTCCTGCAGACGAGGCTGTGGTGAGTGCCGGTTTTGAATTTGACGTACCCGTGCGCTTTGATACTGGGCGTATTGAAAGCTCTGTCAGTGGGTTTTCCGCCGGCGAAATACCCTCAGTGCCAGTGATTGAGGTGCGGGTCTGATGCGCGATATTAGCGATGAAATGCAAGCGCGTCTGGACACAGGGGCGACGTTTTTATGCCGTTGTTGGCTGGTGGAACGGCGCGATGGGGTGCGCTTTGGGTTTACGGATCATGACCGCGATCTAAGCTTTGAGGGCATGCAATATACCGCCGACAGCGGGCTGGATGCCTCGGTGTTGGAAACGTCAACCGGGTTGAGCGTGGATAATGCGCAGGCGCTGGGGGCGTTGCGTAGTGATAGTATCACCGAGGTCGATATTATGGCCGGAAAGTTTGACGGTGCAAAGATTAGCCATTGGCTGGTTGACTGGCAGGATACGGCATTGCGCAGCCTGTTGTTTCGTGGGTTTTTAGGGGAAATCCAACGTGGTGAGACGGCCTTTGAAGCAGAATTGCGTGGGCTGACGGAGGCGTTGAATCAACCGCTTGGGCGCAATTACCTACGGGTCTGTGATCGGGTGCTTGGGGATGATTTATGCGGTGTTAATATTGAAGATCCAGCTGTGTCGGGGCATGTTGAACTGATCGAATCGGAGGCTAAACGCAGCTTTTCCTTCAGTGGACTGGCAGGGTTTGATCCTCAGTGGTTTGTGAACGGGTCGATAAAATGGCCCAGCGGCGAGGTGTCTTTGATCAAAGCAGACAGGCTTTTAGACGGGATACGGGTGTTGGAGCTTTGGGAAGAAACGCGCTTGCCTGTGACAAACGGGGACGTAGCGCAAGTGATTGCCGGATGTGACAAACGTGCCGGAACATGCGTCCAAAAATTCAGTAATTTTCTGAATTTCCGCGGCTTTCCCCATATGCCCGGGGAAGATTGGGTAACTGCTTATCCGACCAGCGAAAAACGCAATGAAGGGCAAAGCCTGGTGCATCCTGTATTTGAAAGTCTGTTTGATGACTGAGGATATTGTCGCGATTGCGCGCCGCTGGCTGGGGACGCCCTATGAGCATCAAGCCAGTTGTCTGGGGGCTGGTGCTGATTGTTTGGGTCTTATCCGAGGCATTTGGCGCACGTTATATGACAGCGAGCCTGTACCCATTCCACCCTATACGCCCGATTGGTCCGAACCGGCGCGCGATGAAGTATTACTGCGCGCCGCAAACCGGTATTTCACCCTAAACACCGCAGAGATGGCGCTTGGGGATGTGCTGGTTTTTCGTATGCGCGCCCGCAGGGTTGCCAAACATCTGGCGATAGTTTCAGCGCTAAAACCCAATCCAAAAATTATTCATGCATATTCAGGGCAGGGTGTTGTCGAAACACCGCTTTCGCCAGCCTGGGAACGGCGAATTGCTGGTGTATTCCAATTTCCTGACAGGAGAAAATAATGGCAACTATTGTTTTATCAGCCGTTGGTGCGGCGATTGGATCGTCAGTGGGCGGCGCGGTTTTAGGTATTTCGGCGGCTATTATTGGCCGGGCCGTTGGGGGTATGATCGGGCGTTCGCTGGATCAGAGGTTACTGGGGGCTGGTGCAGACCCGGTGGAGCGGGGGCGGGTTGAAAGCTTTCGCATGCTTGGGTCACGTGAGGGCGCGGGGATTCCACGGATTTACGGTGGTATGCGGGTTTCAGGGCAGATTATCTGGTCTACGGCGTTTAAAGAAAATGTGCGCAATTCTGGTGGCGGCAAAGGGACGCCCTCACCCAAAGTGCGGGATTTCAGCTATTCGATCAGCATGGCGGTTGGCCTGTGCGAAGGGAAAATAACCCGCATTGGCAAGGTTTGGGCGGATGGCTCTGAGGTGAGTTTGGACGGGATAGAATACCGTTTGTATAGGGGCGATGAGACGCAATTGCCTGATGCGCTTATCACAGCTGTCGAGGGGGCGGCACAAGCGCCTGCTTACCGGGGAACGGCCTATATTGTCTTTGAAAACATGGACTTGTCACGGTTTGGCAATCGCATTCCACAATTTACCTTTGAAGTTATTCGCAAACCTGAACCCCTGCCTGCGGACATGCCGGTGGATGCGGCTGATCTGGTGCAGGCCGTGGCGCTGGTGCCAGGGACCGGGGAGTATGCGCTGGCTACGGATCCGGTGCGCTATTCTTACGGCAAAGGTGTTTCGCGCAGTGCAAATGTGCACGGGGTGGGTGAGGAAACCGATCTGGTGCGATCCTTGACACATATGACGCAGGATTTGCCCAATTGCCAGTCGGTATCACTGATCGTTAGCTGGTTTGGCGATGATTTGCGCTGCAACACATGCCAGTTGCAACCAGCCGTGGAACAGGCCGAGACCGAGGGGGATTCCATGGACTGGAATGTCTCGGGGCAAGGGCGCAGTAGTGCCAAAGTTATCGGAAAAATAGACGGGCGATCAATCTTTGGCGGCACTCCGGCGGATCATTCGGTCATTCAGGCAATCCAGCATATCCACAGCCTTGGCAAAGAGGTGATGTTTTACCCGTTTATCCTGATGGATATTCTTGAAAGTAACGGGCTGGCCGACCCTTGGAGCACCGCGCTTGATCAACCCAAAGTGCCTTGGCGGGGGCGGATTACGACCTCTAAGGCGCCGGGGCAATTTGGCTCACCAGATCAAAGCGTGGCAGCGGCGGTTGAGGTCGCGGCGTTTTTCGGCACAGCTGCGGTTGGCGATTTCACACAAACGGCGACGGGGGTGAATTATTCAGGGCCGCCCATATGGTCCTACCGTCGATTTGTGCTGCATTATGCGCATCTTTGTGCGGCAGCGGGCGGGGTCGAATCGTTTTGCATCGGTTCAGAAATGCGCGCATTGACCCAAGTACGCGATGGCTTGGACAGTTTTCCGACAGTGGTCGAATTGATCACGCTGGCTGCGGATGTGCGCAGTATTTTAGGGCCGGATTGCAAGATCGGTTATGCGGCGGATTGGTCGGAATATTTTGGCTATCAGCCTGCATCGGGGGATGTACTTTACCATCTTGACCCTTTGTGGTCAGACGATGAGATCGATTTCATCGGGATTGACAATTACATGCCGCTTTCTGATTGGCGAGACGATCCCGAGCATGCGGATGATGCTTTCCGCACTATTTATGATATCGATTATTTGCAAAGCAATATCGAAGGTGGCGAGGGGTATGATTGGTATTATGCCAGCCCGGAGGCGCGCAAAATACAAGACCGCACATCGATTACCGACGGGGCTTATGGCGAGGATTGGGTCTATCGTTATAAGGATATTCGCAACTGGTGGGGGGATCAGCATTTCAACCGTATTGGCGGGGTGCGCAGTGGCACGCCGAGCGCCTGGTTGCCGGGGACAAAACCGATTTGGTTTACGGAAATTGGTTGTCCGGCGGTAGATAAGGGCACGAATGAGCCGAATAAATTCATTGACCCTAAGTCCTCGGAATCCGCGGTGCCATATTTTTCCAACGGCAATCGTGATGATCTGATTCAGCACAGGTATTTGCAGGCGTTACTGTCATATTGGGGCAATGATGCGCATAATCCCGAGGCCAGCCAGTATGATGGGCGCATGGTTGATATCTCAAAAGCGCATGTCTGGGCCTGGGATTCGCGACCATTTCCGGATTTCCCAGAACAGTTGGATGTTTGGTCTGACGGGGGAGCGCATGCGCGTGGTCACTGGATTTCAGGGCGCATTCACATGGCGTCTTTGGCGGCAGTGGTAGCGGAAATTTGCCGTAAATCCGGGTTGCAAGAGATTGATGTCAGCACATTACACGGGTTGGTGCGCGGGTTTATCATCGGGGATGTGGAAACGGCGCGGGCCAGTTTGCAGCCCTTAATGCTGGCCTATGGGTTTGATTGTTTTGATCAGGACGGCATACTGTTTTTCCGTAATCGCGATGGGTATATCGTTGCGACGCTTGATCCTGCGGAATTCGTGATTGAGGAAGATATCCCGGCGATTTCGCTTACGCGCAACCCCGAGGCCGAAACTGCGGGGCGCTTGCGGGTGGGGTATATTGATGCGGATAATGATTACCAAAGCGGGGCGTCTGAGCATCTTTTCCCCGATGACAGCGCCGCCCATGTTGCCCAAAGCAACGTGCAATTGGCGTTGATTCCAACCGAAGGGCAGGGGATTGCCGAGCGTTGGCTGGCGGAATCGCGGATTGCGCGCGACGAGGTGTCATTTGCCCTGCCACCATCGGAGGCAAAAATCGGGGCCGGGGATGTGGTGTCGATCAATGACTCGGATTACCGCATTGATCGTATTGAGCAGGCAAACGCGCGGCGCATGCAGGGCGTGCGGATCGAGGCGGGGGTTTATGCTGCGCGCACCCGGGATGTGGCGCTACGTGGCAAGCCGCCGACGGTGCAATTCGGACCGGTTTATACGGAATTTATGGATCTGCCGCTTATGAAAGGTTCTGAGGTGCCGCATGCGTTTCATCTGGCGGCCTCAGCGGATCCTTGGCCGGGGCAGGTGGCAGTGTACTCGGCGAATGCAGATTTTGGCTATCGGCAGAATACGACGCTTAGTTTAAGTGCGATTGTTGGCGAAACCCTGGATCCGTTGGTAACAGCCCGGCCTGATATCTGGCAGCGCGCAGGAATGCGGGTCAAGGTTTCCTCGGGCGTTTTGCAGACACATTCCAAGGCCGATGTGCTGAACGGCGCCAATCTTGCAGCGCTGCGATTGGGCGGTGTTGGCGACTGGGAACTGTTTCAGTTTTGTGATGCAACCCTGATTGCCGAGGGCGAATACCGTTTGGGAAAACTGCTGCGCGGGCAGGCGGGTACTGAATTTTTGATCCCGGCTGAATGGCCTGTTGGCACCGATTTTGTGCTGCTTGACAGCGCTGTGCGGCAGGTGGATTTAACCGCCGCAGAACGCGGTTTGGAGCGCCATTACCGCATTGGGCCAGCGCATCAATCTTATGATGATGATACTTACGTGTACCAAATTTTTGCCAATAAAGGCAATGGTTTACGCCCTTATGCACCAGCGCATTTCAAGGTTACAGGTAACGGGGACAGGGCACTGAACTGGGTGCGTCGAACGCGCATTGAGGGCGATAACTGGCAAGGGTACGACGTGCCTGTTGGTGAGGATCGTGAAGCTTATCTGGTGCGGATATCCAGCGCAGGTTCAACGTTGCGCGAGGTTGAAACCAACGTGCCTGAATTCACCTATACCAGTGCTATGCAGACCAGTGATGGTGCCTCGGGGGCCGTTGATTTTGACGTTGCCCAAATTTCGGATCGTTTTGGGCGTGGCCCATTCAGCAGGAGAACAGTAAATGTCTGAGACTTATCAATTTGAGTTGCCTTTGGTGGCAGCTGCGCAGGCGCAAAAACATGTGACCGTGAACGAGGCACTGGCACGCCTTGATGCGGTCGCGCAAATGCGGGTGCAAAGCGATGATGCTACCGTGCCCCCGGGTGGGCCGGTGGATGGTGAGGCCTATATCGTTGGTATGGGGGCCACGGGTGATTGGTTGGGACAAGATGATGCGGTGGCGGTTTTTTCCAATGGGGGTTGGGTGTTTTTAACGCCGAAGTTCGGCTGGCGGGCCTGGAATGAAGCCCTGAACGGCGAGGTGATCTTTGATGGCACGGACTGGGTGCGCAACGCAAACCTTGTGTCAACAGGCGGGGCGGGAACGGTGCATAAGATTGTCGAGCTGGATCATACATTGGCCGCGGCAGGCGTGTCGGTTACCAGCAATATTATCCCCTCACACGCGCAAGTTATCGGGGTGACGGCCCGAGTAATCGCACCGATTACAGGGGGCAGCGTTGCGAACTGGTCACTGGGGGTTTCGGGTGCACCTGACCGCTATGGCAACAGCCTTGGAATTGCCCTGAATTCTTATGCCAAAGGGTTGGGCGGCAGCCCGCTGACCTATTGGGCAGACACACCGCTGGAAATTACGGCTGATGCGGGCAGTTTTACCGGCGGTGAAGTGCGATTAGCGGTGCATTTCGCAGAATTGATCGTACCGCGCGCGGTGTAAAGACTGTTAGATAACCTTTATCACAAAGTATGTGGCGAGTATCGCAGCGATGAGTACGATCAAAATTTGCATAGGGTTAATGGTTTGGATGGCTTCTTTTTCATGCACTTCACAGACTCCGCCCGGACAGTATTGCGCCTCATTTTTCATGACAAGATTATAAAGTTTGCAGCCAATGCATATGCCAAAGACCGCCTCGCAGTATAGTAATACCAGACAGAGCAGGCAGATGCCGATTTTTACAGAGGTCATCAGTTCAAGAACGACAACAATCACGAACATCACGACGGCGAGCAGCAAGCCAATGGACCAAGCAAACCTTTTGGGCGGCGCGCCGACGTATTCTGGTTTTTGATGCGCAATAGCAATGCGTCCGGCAATCAGGCTGGGCGCGAATTTTGGGTTAATGAGCACCCGGATGAAAAAATCCACCATGAAAAAAGTAATGAAAACCTTGGTAAACCGAAAATCCATGTATGTGTAGGCGTATAGAAATGATAATATCGCAAAGAGAAACAGAATGCCGGCACCGGCACGAGCCTCGCGCTCATTAATGACGTTTACGTTGTAACCTTCAACGGTTTCGCCAAATGAAAACAGGTTTTTCATGTTCATACCTTTTCTAGTGACTTGCACATCCGACACATTTTACGGCCGTTAAGGTCAGTTCCAGACGTTTTGGCGGAATTTCCTCGCCACAATCATCACAATAGCCGTATTCGCCGTTTTCCAGACGTTGGAGCGCGGCGTGGATGGCTGTGATTTCCTGCATTCTATTCTGCCGCGTAGCCTTGGCCATCGCTTGTTGCTGCAAGGCATCCATGCGTGACAAACGCCCGACGCTGGTCTGATCGAGCACCACTGTGTCGCGACTGTCAGCATTGGTTTGATCGAGCATAGACAGCACTTTCAAACGGGCATCCAACAAGGTTTTATAGCGATTTTTTGCGCACATATCCTATTCCTACAGATTTGAGCTTACGATATATCACTCTGCTATGTTAGTGTGTCCCGCACAATAGAGGAGAGGATAATGGGCAAAGGTAATCCAAATATTGCCAGTGTTGACCCGGTTTGGGAAGAAATTCGCATACAAGCGCGGGAAATAATCGAAAATGAACCGACGATGGCCCCCTTGGTGTATTCGGCGATTTTGGGGCATTCCACGCTGGAATGTGCTTTATGCTATCGATTGGCGCATAAATTAGCCTCTGGCGAGATGACGGAATCGATTTTGCATGGCGCTTTTGAAGAAGCCTACAGCGCCGATTGTACGTTAGGGGCGATTGCGCGCTCTGACATTCTGGCGACCTATGCCCGTGATCCGGCCTGCCATCGTTATATCCAGCCATTACTGTATTACAAAGGATTTTTGGCGTTGCAAAGCTATCGCATGGCCCATTGGTTCTGGGAAAACGGGCGCCGCGATCTGGCCTATTATATCCAGATGCAAACCTCTGAGACCTTTAGTGTGGATATTCATCCCGCCGCGCGCATCGGGCGGGGGCTGATGATTGATCATGCCCATGGGATTGTGATCGGAGAAACGGCGGTGGTTGGGGATAATGTTTCAATGCTGCATGCAGTAACTTTGGGGGGGACGGGCAAGGATGACGATGTGCGCCACCCTAACATTGGTGACGATGTGCTGATCGGGGCCGGGGCCAAGGTTTTGGGCAATATTTCAGTGGGCTGTTGCAGCCGTATTGCGGCGGGTTCGGTTGTGTTAAACGATGTACCACCTGGCAAAACGGTTGCCGGTGTGCCTGCCAAAGTTGTGGGTGAGGCCGGGTGCGATCAACCTTCAGCCGTGATGAACCAGTTATTAAACATCTAAATTGCCCCGTAGCACCCAAGTGCTGTGGGTTTTTTAGCGTTGATCGGGCGGTGTGGCTTCGGCGAGCAATTCAGCCAGCACATCATCAACCCCAAGAACCGTTGAACCTTTGTTGCCTAAACGGCGCATGGAAACGGTCAAATCCTCAACTTCTTTCATGCCGATGGCCAGAATTACCGGAACCTTGCCCAGCGAGTGTTCGCGGACCTTATAGTTGATTTTCTCGTTGCGGATATCAGCCTCGGCCCGCAGGCCTTGCGCACGCAGACGCGCAACAATCACATTCACCCAATCATCGGCGTCCGAGACAATTGAGGCCACAACGATCTGGCGGGGCGCCAGCCATAGCGGGAATTTTCCGGCATAATTTTCGATAAGAACGCCGATGAAACGCTCAAACGAGCCTAAAGTGGCGCGGTGCAGGATTACAGGTGTGTGTTTTTGCCCGTCCTCGCCGATATATTCAGCTTCAAGGCGTTCAGGCAGCACAAAATCGGCCTGAAACGTACCAAGCTGCCATTCCCGACCAATCGCATCCGTTAGCTTAAAATCCAGTTTCGGGCCATAAAACGCGCCCTCGCCCTCGTCAATTTCATAAGGAATGCCCAGCATTTTTATGGATTGCTCAAGCGCCGCCTCGGCCTGATCCCAAACCTCGTCAGAACCGGCACGCACTTCGGGGCGGGTGGAAAACTTGATCTCAAAACTATCAAACCCAAGGTCTTTGTAGACCGAAGTAAGCAATTCGATGAATTTTTTGGTCTCGGCAGCGATCTGATCTTCGGTACAGAAAATATGCGCGTCATCTTGGGTAAACCCGCGTACCCGCATCAATCCATGCATAGAGCCGGAGCTTTCGTAGCGGTGGCAGGAACCAAATTCCGCCAGACGCAATGGCAGGTCGCGGTACGATTTCAGCCCCTGATTATAGACCTGCACATGGCACGGACAGTTCATCGGTTTCAGGGCGTTCACACGTTTTTCATTAGCATGTTCTTCATCAATTTCAGTGATAAACATGTTTTCACGGTATTTTTCCCAGTGGCCCGATGCCTCCCATAACTTACGATCAACGATTTCTGGGGTGTTGATTTCCAGATAGCCATCAGCAATTTGACGGCGGCGCATATAGTCTTGTAGCACTCGATAAAGGGTCCAGCCGTTGGGATGCCAAAAGACCATGCCGGGGGCTTCTTCCTGGATATGAAACAGGTCCATGGATTTGCCAAGCTTGCGGTGGTCGCGTTTCTCGGCCTCTTCCAGCATGTGCAGATGGGATTTCAAATCATCTTTATTGCGAAAACCAACGCCGTAAATACGCTGCAACATGGCGTTATTACTGTCCCCGCGCCAATAGGCCCCGGCCACTGACATCAGCTTGAAAGCGTCTGCAGGAACCTGTCCGGTGTGGGCCAGATGCGGGCCACGGCAGAGGTCCTGCCAATCGCCGTGCCAATACATCCGCAAATCCTCATCGCCGGGAATGCCCTCAATCAGCTCAACTTTGTAAGGCTCTTCGTTGTCCATATAAAACTGGATGGCGCGGTCGCGTTCCCAAACCTCGGTGCGCACGGGCTCGCGTTTATTGATGATCTCGCGCATCTTTTTCTCAATTGTGATCAGGTCATCGGATGTGAAGGGATCGGCGCGGTCAAAATCGTAATACCAGCCGTATTTGATGACCGGGCCGATGGTGACCTTGACGTCTGGCCAGATTTCCTGCACGGCGCGCGCCATGATATGGGCGGCGTCATGGCGGATCAGTTCCAGCGCTTGTTCTTCATCTTTACTGGTGTAAATTTCAAAATCAGCGTCGGTTTCAATCGGGATCGAGAGATCGCTGAACACACCGTTTATTGCACAGGCAAATGCCGCCTTGCCCAAAGATTTTGAGATATCCGCGGCAACTTTGGCCCCCGTAATACCCACGGGGTACGTCCGGGTTGCGCCATCAGGCAGGGTAAGTGAGACAAGACCGGTAACCCCCTTGGGCGGCGCAGCTTTAGGCGGCGCAGGCATGGTCGGTTCTTTGGTTTTTGCAGCAGTTTTGATCGGCGGCAGGCCAGATTTGCGGCTGCGTGATTGCATGGCAACGAAATCAAGTTCCTCTAAATCAGAGCGTTTTTTCGATGGGCTGATATCAGTGAGTTTCTTGTTGCTCATGGCGCAATCCTTTATGGTTCGGCGCCAACAACGCGCCCGGTTACAAATGCCGTCAGATTTAGCAAGCTGGCACATATTGTCAAGAGTTGCAGTTTGTTACTGACTGGGGCAGGGTGAAATTGCAATCTAAGGGTCAGAAATGCATAAATATTTTGAACATTCCGGGTGCAGGATTGCCTATCATCAGCTTGATGGAGGCGGCCCCGGCATTGTCTTTCTGGGCGGTTTTAAATCGGATATGGCGGGCACCAAAGCGCTGTTTTTGCAAGATTATGCCAAGGCTAATGGCCACGCATTTTTGCGGTTTGATTACAGCGGTCACGGACATTCTTCGGGGGAATTTCTGGATGGGTGCATTGGCGATTGGGCGCGCGATGCAATGGCCGTGATTACGGCTTTGACAAAGGGTCCTCAAGTGTTGGTGGGGTCATCCATGGGGGGCTGGATTGCGTTGCTGATTGCGCGTGAAATGCCTGCAAAACTGGCAGGTTTAATCGGGATTGCTGCTGCACCGGATTTCACCGAGGATTCCATGTGGGCAGGTTTTAATAAGGATCAACGCGCGCAGATACTAAAGGGGGGGCAGGTCGCGTTGCCCTCTGAATATGCGCAGGAACCCTATATAATCACCCGAAAACTGATCGAGGACGGGCGCAAACATCTGGTGCTGCGTGACCCGTTAAAGCTGCCATTTCCAACCCGGTTTTTGCAAGGGGATGCTGATAGAGATGTGGATATTTCGGTGCCGCTGCGACTGCTTTCGCATGCACAAGGCCCTGATATCCGCCTGACATTTGTTAAAGGTGCCGATCACCGGTTCAGCAGCCTGCAATCTCTGGCGTTGTTGCAACAAACCCTTGATGAGGTGCTTTCAAAATGACCGTTTTATCGCCAATGGGCATAATATGGTGCTGGCCTGAACCCGCACCATATTAACGCTTATTGAGACCCGCCAATAGCACCGGTCAGATGATGCGTACCGTTTTTGATATAGATAGTGGCACCTGTTTCCTCGGCGTTTGGTCCGTAAAACCCTCCATCGATCTTACCCTGTGTCCCCACAGGCATGCCAGCATCACCTGCAGGCTGTGCACCTGCGGTAATAATGCCCGTGTAAGAGCCATCAGCTGGTGTGATCGTCGCAGAGATGCTCAGATCATTCAGGCTGAGCCCGCCACCGGAAATATTGGTGATCGAGCCGCTTACCTGATTTGTGGCAGCTGCGAAATTCACGTTGACCTGCGCCGTGCCGGTTACAGTGCCTGCGGCTGGGACACTGCTTTGCCCAATGAAATCACCGTTATATGTAGCGCTACCAGCGGTCGGGACATCCCCGGCGGGGGTGTAGGAACCAGCAACATAGCCGCCATATGCAAAGCGGCCGGGGTTTGGATTTGCTGTCGAGATCGGCTTGGTCGAAATTGAGAACAATCCGGTAAGCGTATAGACCAGATTATCATTGTTGCGTGTGATGGTGTATTTGTAATTCAGGCTGGTAACACCGGCCACCACATCACCATTTGCCGGCATAGTGAATGTCGCATCGCCGTATTCTTTCTTGGCGTGGACTTCGATGCCGTTGTTAAAGATAGCGTTTCTGCGAAACACAATCCTGTACTCCCCTACTGTGTCTGTCGTGATTATTTTTTGCAACTTCGGCCCAATACCATTCGCCCGGTTTTCGCCATCCCCACTGCTTGGGTTTTGAATATCCGCACGCCACCAGCCCGTGTGATTGCCGCGCACCTGCATTTCAGTGCCTGCGGTTAAATCTGCAATAGGGGACGCAACATATGGTGTTGGCGGTGTGGGGGATGTGCTGTTGCCACATGCGGTAAGCGTGAAGGCTGAAATCAATAGAACAGTTAAAAAACGCATTTAGAGTACTCCGGGCAAAATTATAACGGTTACGTTGCTGTGACGTTCGCGTTTATATATATTAAATTTAGTTTTACGTAAATGATTCCGATTAATAAAGTGGCAAGATGCATTTAATGAAAAAAAAGACTACCCGAGACTTGATTTTTCCATTTTATTTTGTGGTGGCATCCCTGTTTGCGGCACCTGTTTTTGCGGACGAGACGCAAGATTGTGCGCAACCATTACGGGAAATAATTTTACACAGAGATTTTGGTTTGGCCTATTATTGTAGCGGCTTACGTCTTGAAGCTAATGCAAATGATGCCGAGGCGCAGCTGGTATTTGCACGTGCAGCACAAGAATTGGGGCAATGGGATATTGCTGCTGATTTTGCACGTCGCGCGCGTCAAAACCCTTTGGCGAATTCGGAACGTTTTGCCTCATATTTGATTTCCGGCATGGCTGAGGCCGGGCAAGGGAATACCCTGAAAGCCAGAATTATGCTGCGCCGCGGCAGTGATTATGCCGATAACCCCGATGAAAAACGTATTATCAGCCAGGCGATGGCCCAGGTACGGGCGCGCGCGCCTTGGCAATTCGGGCTGAGCTTTAACGTTAATCCCAGTAACAACGTGAACGCTGGCAGCCTGCATAGCATACATTTCATCAATGGTTTGCCGTTTAATCTGGATGCGGATGCGCAGGCACAAACGGGGATCGGCTTCTCGCTTTTTACAAATGCCTCCTATCGCCGCCAGATATCGGCGCACATGCTTTGGGAAACGACATTCCGCTTGAACGGAACCGCCTATGAGGGCCGGGGGCGCAACGATATTAACCTTGGGGTGAAAACCAGTCTGCAATATGTGCCGCAATGCCCCTCACCAGTGCAATGGCTCGGGTATTTTGGGTTTGATCGGCGTTATATCAGCAAAGAACTGGGCGGACCGGCGTTTGATGATTACCGGCCCTACACCACGCAGTTCAGTGTCGGGATTGAGCGTCATTGGCAGCCCGGGCCTCAAGAAAACTGGTCGGGATATGCCAGTTATAGTTTGCGAAAATCAGATGATAATGGCACATCGGATGCTGAAATATGGCGCCTTGGTGGATCTTACGGGTTTCCGATATTTGATAATACCGCGATGTTTATCGGAGGGTATCTGGAGGATACTGTCAGCCCGGATGTATTGATTGGTGCGCGTGCTGGCAATGTCTCCATAGGTTTGACGTGGCATCTGCAAGAACTGCCGCTTAGTCTTTCAGGGAACGTATATTACACGGGCGTGCGGTATAAATCCCGGTCAAGCGTCGATAGTCTGGTGCGGCGTGATGATGTTGTTTCATTGGAAATCACCGCGACACCAAGGGAGCTGCAATGGTTTGGTTTTAACCCGACATTTGGCGTGGCATTTACCCGGGGTTTTTCAAATCTGAACCGGTTTGACACGCGCGAATTGCGCGTATTTACCCGCGTCAGCAGTGTTTTTTAAGGTGCTGTTAACATCCCGACAACCACCAACGCCAGCCCGATAAACCCAGTGCCAAGTGAGGCAGTGTTGAGCGCAATCACAGTGCTCATCCGGTTTTTCATCTCTTCAGCGGGCAGGTTTTGTTTCTTTAAATCCAGCACCATTTTCATGCAAATACCAAGGCCAACCAGACCAAGGATGGCCAACATGACGCCTGCATATAAAAGATATTTCATTGAAATTCCTCAACGGATTGATTTGGGATAAACTAAGATAGCCACGTGGAATATTCCAGCAATATTTTCGCAAGGTTTTGCGGGGATATTAACTATATTTTACTTTAGCATTAGCCCATTACCATTTGAATTAAATGCAAATATTTGAATCGTTACTAAACTACTAAACCGGTTTAGTAGTTTAGTAAGCATCATAAATTTTTCCAAACACCTCTTGCCCTCAATACTGGGGATGGGATAGCTATCTCAGCACAGATATGAAAGCTAGGCTAAGGAAAAACTATGGATGTGATTGATGATCAAAAACAGACCCAATATCGGGTAACTGCAGGTGAGTTGCGCGCATTTATTGAGCGGTTTGAACGCCTGGATGCTGAGAAAAAAGATCTGGCGGAGCAGCAAAAAGAAGTCATGGCAGAGGCAAAATCGCGCGGTTATGACACCAAAATCCTGCGCAAAATAGTCGCGCTGCGTAAACTTGATCCGGTTGAGGTCAGTGAGGCAGAGGCTGTTCTGGAACTATATAAAGACGCGCTGGGGATGTAGCCCAACGTTATTGCATCGCGCCATACCGATCACAGAGCGTTTCTTCATCACAAGCGTCCGGCGAGATAACAGTCGGGCTGTTCTGCGCATAACTGGCAACCAGTGCGATATCTGTGGACACCACATTTGCGGTGCGATCGATGCTATTTGCTAGGCTGCTAAAAATAGCCACAGAAATGCCAAGTATCATCGCGGTCAGTATAATCCACTCCACTGACGTGGAGCCGCTTTCATTTCGGACAAAAAGCGAAAATTGCTTCATTTTACACCAAATACATAAATACGAATGACTGTTTAAGGGTCTATCGGTACATTATGGCAAAATTTGTGTCAGAAGTTGTCATTACCTAGGCTCAGAACCTAAAATCCCACCCGGAAATACAGGTTTTCTACATAAGCATTTGCAATAATCGCCTGGCCTCGGTTTTTGGAGGGCTAAGCGCCTTGCGGTCCTCGCCGGGGTAAAACCGCGCGCGCAGGGATGTTGGCATTGGCGCGGGGCGAAAGGTTAAGACCTTTGGGCCGATGGTCGCGTTTTCGGCTGCCCAAATATCGACGATTGCCTTGGCCGCGACTTTACTGGGGGCGTAGGGGGCAAAGAATTTTGCGCCCCTTACCGGGTCATCAATAAATATGGCCGCACTGTCGCTGGCAGCTTTTAATAAAGGTTCGCAAAGGGCAATCAGGCGTTGTGTGGCGCGGGCATTCACCGCCCAGGCCCGGTCAAAATCTTTCTGGGAAACATGCGCGACCGGGGACAGGGGGGCAGCATGGGCGGCACAGTGTACCAGCAAATCAAGGTGCCCCCAGCGTTCAAATATCGCCAGACACATGCGCTGCAATCCCCCCTCATCGGTGATATCAAGGGGCACCAGCGTCGTTGTGCCGCCGACATTTTCAATCGCATCGCCCAATTCTTCCAATCCGCCAACCGTGCGGGCAAGCGCAATGACATGCGCACCTTTGCGACCCAGTTCCAGCGCACAGGCATACCCCAGCCCGCGTGAGGCGCCAGTTATGAGCGCAACCGTATCCTTGTCAATTTTCATTTCTTGTTCCGGTGGTATGTGAGGGCTATGGCAAAACAATGGCTAAGCTCGGTCGCGGGGATTTTTTCGGATAGGGTGAAATGGATCGCGCGACCACTGTCATAGGTGAATGTGTCCGGATAGATGTCGTGAAAACGGCCCACCAAACGGGTGGTGCAGATGAAATACACCGATACACGATCCGGTGATTTTTTGCTCCAGCCCAATCTTATGGTGCTGCCAATTTTTGGGGCGGTTAAATAAGAGGGTTGCCCCCATCTCAGGGTTTCTTCGATCTCGCCGACATTTTCGGCTGTGGCCGTGGTCAATATCAGGGACCTTAGTTCCATGATTTTTGCGCGGGCTGGCGGTGGGTATGTCGAAAATATGGCGTCTACTTTCGGTGCGACGGCGGTCATTCAGCTGCCTTCAGCTCAAACCCCTGATCAAGCTTATCTTGGGGTAAAACCGGGTAGTCACCGGAAAAACAGGCGTCGCAATATTGCGGGCAGGCCGAGTTGCGCCCTTTGGGTTCTCCGGCGGCGCGGTAAAGCCCGTCAAGGGACACAAATCGGATGCTATCGACCCCAAGATGTTTGCGCATCTCGTCTTCGGTCATGTTGCTGGCCAGCAACTTTTCCCGCTCTGGCGTATCAACCCCATAAAAACATGGCCATTCATTGGGCGGAGAGGCGATGCGAAAATGCACTTCTTTTGCGCCGGCATCCAGCATCATCTGTTTGATTTTCCGGCTGGTCGTGCCACGCACCACGGAATCATCGACTAAAATCACCCGTTTACCACGGATTAGCGCACGATTTACGTTGAGTTTCAACAAAACGCCCATGTTGCGAATTTGCTCGGTCGGCTCGATAAATGTGCGCCCAACGTAAGTGTTACGCACGATCCCCATGGCAAACGGAATGCCGCTTTCCTGGGAATACCCAATAGCCGCCGGGGTGCCGCTGTCAGGGACGGGGCAAACCAGATCGGCCTCAACCGGGGCCTCGCGGGCCAGTTCCACGCCGATACTGTGGCGCGTTTCATAGACCGATTGGCCACCGATAATGCTGTCAGGGCGACTGAAATAGACTTTTTCAAAGATACAAAACCGCGGCTTGGCTATGGCAAAGGGGAAATCGCTGGTGATGCCGTCTTTGGTGATGACAACCATTTCGCCCGGTTCGATTTCGCGGATAAATTCGGCCCCGATAATATCCAGCGCACAGGTTTCCGACGATAACACCCAGCTGCCGTCAAGCTTGCCCAGCATTAGCGGGCGCACACCTAATGCGTCGCGCACGCCGATCAGTTTGGTGCGGGTCATGGCAACGATAGAAAACGCACCCTCCACCCGGCGCAGCGCGTCTTTCAGGCGTTCGGGGATGTTTTTCTGGAATGAACGCGCCATCAGATGCACGATACATTCGGAATCAGACGTGGAATGAAAAATTGAGCCACGATCGATTAACTCCCGGCGTAAAATCTCGGCGTTGGTGATATTACCGTTATGGGCCACTGCGCAGCCGCCCATAGCGAATTCTGCGAAAAACGGCTGCACATCGCGAATGACCGTCGGCCCTTTGGAGCCAGAGGTCGAATAGCGCACATGCCCGATTGAAAGCGTGCCGGGCAGGGTCTCCATCAGGCTGGTCTTGGTGAAATGATCCCGCACATAACCAAAACGGCGCACGGTGTTAAAACCGGTCTCGGGCGCATAGGCGGCAATGCCACCGGCTTCTTGTCCGCGATGTTGCAGCGCATGCAAGCCAAGAGCCACGAAATTCGCGGCCTCTTTCAGACCTAAAACACCGTAAATCCCGCATTCTTCATGCAGTTTATCATCATCAAATGGGTGGCAGGGCAGGGTGGCGGGGGCTGGTGTCATGTGACGCAGACTCGCATACTTGGTTCTATTTGCCCGTCTTATACGTGGGCGCGCATCAGGTGTCACCCACCCAATGCGCAACTAGCTGGGTTTTATCAGGTTTCAGGTGTGTCAGGCGTTTCTGCATCAATTTCAGGGGTGCCGACACAGCTTGCCATTAATGTATTATATGGGTCTTCCATCCAGGTTGGAATCTCCGTTGGGATAACATCCTGCATTTTTGCCTGTTGTTCAGCCAGGATTTCACGGGTTTTGGAATCCTCGACAACGGTGTATCCTTCGCCACCTGCGATGAAGAAATCATAGACAACCAGCACCACCACGACCAAAAGCACGCCGCGTGCGATGCCAAAGAGAAAGCCCAAACCGCCATCAAGCCCGCCCAGCGGGGATTTTTGTATAGCGCCCGATATCAGGGGTGTGAACAGCGCGATCAGGATCAGTGCTATGGCAAAAACACCGGCAAAGGCCGCCAGCACGCCCAGCTCGCAGTTGGAGCCGATCATGTCATTTAAAACCGGTATCTCGCCGATAAATGGCACGACTTGCGGTGCAAAGAAAAACGCCGCGACGCCTGCGACGATCCAACCGCCGATGCTTAACACTTCGCGGGTCAGGCCGCGGGAATAGGCTAATATTGCCGAAATGAATATTACACCGGCAACCCCGGCATCAAAAAGTGTAAAATCTTCCATTCGATTAGCCCCTCGCTAATTATC
Source organism: Paracoccaceae bacterium (assembly GCA_036479695.1). Taxonomy (GTDB): domain Bacteria; phylum Pseudomonadota; class Alphaproteobacteria; order Rhodobacterales; family Rhodobacteraceae; genus NORP23. The sequence continues at coordinate 580,780 of JAZGFN010000015.1, read as the reverse complement.
TATCTGGCCAAAGCATGCCTCGATAAAGGCGGCCAAGTCTGCGACTTTATGCACGTTCATGCCTGATTTTGCGATGGTTTTTATTTTGGATGGGGCAAAAGCGCTGGTAAACCCAAGTTTTTCAGCTTCTTTCAGGCGATTTTCTGGCTGAGATATCGGTCTGAGCGCGCCGGAAAGGCTAATTTCCCCGAAAATTACCGAATCAATGGCCATAGCATGATCCTGTTTCGCAGAGATTAATGCAGCCGCAACCGCCAGATCCGCCGCCGGTTCACTGATTTTTATGCCACCTGCGATATTAAGATAGACATCCATGCCGCCAAAACTGATCCCGCAGCGCGATTCAAGCACGGCTAAGATCATCGCAAGGCGTCCCGCATCCCAGCCCACAACTGCCCGGCGCGGCGTGGCCAGTGGTGATCCGGCGACAAGGGCCTGAATTTCCACCAGAACCGGGCGCGTGCCTTCAATGCCGGCAAAAACCACGCAACCGGATGTGGGTTTATCCCGCTCGCTTAAAAACAGCGCCGAGGGGTTTGAAACCTGTTGCAGCCCGGCGCCCGTCATCTCAAACACACCAATTTCTTCTGCGGGGCCAAAACGGTTTTTGACGGCGCGCAGAATGCGAAACTGATGCCCGCGCTCGCCCTCAAAATAAAGAACCGTATCCACCATATGTTCCACCACCCGCGGCCCGGCGATCTGCCCGTCTTTGGTGACATGCCCGACCAGCACTACCGAAATTCCGCGCCGTTTGGCAAAACTGGTCAATTCATGCGCCGCGGCCCGCACCTGACTGACCGAGCCGGGGGCGGACCCCACATGATCGGCCCACATGGTTTGAATGGAATCGATGATCACCAGATCAGGGCGTTCAGTATCAAGCGTGGTCAGGATATCGCGCAAATTGGTTTCAGCGGCCAATTGCACAGGCGCGTCGGACAATCCCAGACGATTGGCGCGCATTCTGATCTGGCTCGCAGCTTCCTCGCCAGACACATAAAGCACCTTTTTACCAAGGCGGGCGAAGGCCGCAGCCGCCTGTAACAGCAAGGTGGATTTGCCAATGCCCGGATCCCCGCCAACCAAAATCGCCGAGGCCGGCACCAGCCCGCCGCCAAGCACGCGGTCAAGCTCGGCCATGCCAAAATGGCTGCGTTGCAGAGGTGCGTCTTTCGTATCAAGGCTGGAAAGCGCGATTTTATGCCCCTTCATCGCCCCGAGGCTCTGGCCTTTGGGACCGGCAGAAAGTGCGGCCTCTTCGGTGATAGAATTCCACTCGCCACAAGCCTCACAACGCCCGGCCCATTTCTTATGGGCCGCCCCGCAAGCCGAACAGGTGAATGTGGATGATTTAGCCATGGGGTTTAGTGCCTGATTACGATTAAAGAGGCAAGTGTATAGCTATTCCTCGTCAAAAGGGATCAGGGCAGTTTTATAAAATATTCGTTTCCAGACCCGGTAATAACGACGCAAAATCTTATGAATGATCCCGGGGTTCAAATGTACAGGCTCTGGCGCAACCCGCTGGGCCTGAAGATCACTGTGTACATCGTAGTTTTTAGAAGCCGTATCCAGAAATATCTGCTGTAAGGCAACAGCCGGATCAAGCTGCAAGATCGTATGCCCCTTGAATGTGCTGTGTTTTTCATCCAGCAACTGGTCATCGACCGGCTGATAGGGAATTCGGTAATATTGCAACATATACTGCGCATAAGCGCGCGTGATAACATAAGCCGCAGTGCCACCCTCATATGCACCGTGACGGCGCAGGCTGATACCTTCGTGGGCCATATAGCGTTTGCGGGATAATTTCATGGGAAACACCCGGGTCTCCAGTTTTGTAACACAAGCGCCGTGGTTGAAAAATGCAGGATGCCCCAGAACCATAGAGAACCGTGCGCCCAAAGCCACGTCATCCTCAAGGATCAGACATATGGGCGCGCCGGAATGCACAAAACGCTCCCAACATTTCACATGGCTAAGATAACAGGCATATTCCGGTTTACTCAGACGCGGGTGAGCGGCGGGATAGCCGATGTCCTGCGTGCCAAGACCATCAACTGCCGTAATCCGCTGATAAGGCAAATTGCGGGCGCTTAGCTGCTTGTGCATGAATGCCAGACGTTCCGGGCGGACCTCAAGGTTGATCAGGTAAATATCCATAGGACATATGTGCGGATTTATGGCGCGAATGGCAAGTTCAAGATCAGGATTATGGCAAATAACAGTTGAAAAACGGGTAAAAGGCGGCTCCAACGGGTATCAAGAATAATGGCGGCTAAAGCGGCGATCACCAGGAGTGCGCCGGAAATTTTGGCAAGCAAGGGCAATAGCATTGATATCGACATCATACCTAAAAGGGTGAATATTGCCGCCCCGATATGGGCCAATTGCAACTGTGCGCGTTGGGTGAAACTTTGGTAAAGTGACCATAAGAATGCACAGAAAATCGCCACGGCCATCAAGGCCCCGGCAAACACGGAAACGATCATCGCGCAGCGCGTTTGGTGAGATGCGTGACAATCATCGAGGCCACGACGCACGCCGTAAACAGGTATAACCCCCAGGCCGTTTCAAGGCGCCCAATCCCAACACCCTTGGTGGTGATTATGTAAAGCGCCACCAAAAACACATCCGCCATCGCCAGTTTTCCAAGGATTTCAAGCGTGGGGATGGATTTTGGCGATAATAATTTGAACTGCACCAGCCCGGTCCCCAAAACCTTGATCATCGGGGCAAAAAGGGCGAAAAATGTGACGGCGAGAGCTAAAAACACATCCTTTTCCCAAATCGCCTGCAACGCCGTGATGGTGGATATTTCATCAAGTGCAAAAAACGGCAGCAACCCGGCCCTTAACAACGGCGCAAACCACGCGACAGGGAACAGGATAAGCAGGGCTATGTTGGCGAGTTTTAGGGGGGTGTTCACCGCACACTCTCAATCGGCCCATCGGCGCGGGCGTTGATGAACTGGTCTAAATACGGATCGCCGGAGTTGTCAATTTCCCCCACGCCCCCCGTCCATTGCACCACGCCATTGTGGATCATCGCGACCTTGTCGGCGATGGCGCGCACGCTCGACATATCATGGGTGATGGTCATGGCTGTGGCCCCCATTTCCACGACAATTTCGCGGATCAACGCGTTGATAACGCCTGACATAATCGGATCAAGGCCGGTGGTTGGCTCGTCAAAAAAGATAATCTCGGGTTCAGCGGCAATGGCACGCGCCAGCCCCACACGCTTTTGCATGCCCCCGGATAATTCGGCGGGAAACAGATCGGCCACCTCGGGTTTCAACCCAACGCGGCGCAGCTTTTCAATCGCCACATCGCGGGCGTCTGACTTGGACAAACGATCCTGCCCCTGGCGCAGACGAAAAGCAACATTATGCCAGACCGGCAAGCTGTCAAACAGCGCGCCACCCTGAAACAGCATGCCAAAACGCGCCAGAAACGCATCACGGCTGCCAGCGTTTGCGGCCCGTCCGTCGATCAAAATCGTACCGGCATCGGGCTGCATCAAGCCCAAAACACACTTTAACAATACCGATTTCCCAGTGCCAGACCCCCCGATAATCACCATGCTTTCACCTGATAGGATATCAAGATTAACCCCGGCCAGCACATGTTTGTCACCAAATGATTTATGCACACCGCGAAGCGAGATTTTGGGAATAGCGCTCATGCCGGGAACAACAGTTCTGTTAATATATAGTTTACCGACAGGATCAGCACCGAGGCCGTGACCACCGCATTCGTCGTCGCCTGCCCAACGCCCTGCGCGCCCCGCCCGGAATTATACCCGTTGTAACAGCCCATCAGGCCAAGGATAAACCCAAACACTGCCGCTTTGATCAACCCCGAAGTAATATCGCCCAATACCAGAAAATCTATGGTGTTCTGGATGTAGGTCGCCGCGTTGAAATCCAGCCTATACACCCCGACCAGAAACCCGCCCATGATGCCGATAATATCGCCGATCAGCACCAAAAGCGGCATGACAAGCGTCGCCGCCACAACCCGCGGCACCACCAGATATTTCATCGGATTGGTGGAAAGCGTGGTCAGCGCATCGATCTGTTCAGTGACCCGCATCGTGCCTAGTTCGGCTGCAATCGAGGACGCCACGCGCCCCGCGACCATCAGGCCCGCCAACACCGGTCCCAGCTCACGCGCCATGCCGATAGCCACGATTGAGGGCACAACACTTTCAGCATTAAACCGCGCCCCGCCTGCATAAATCTGCAAGGCCAGCGCGCCCCCGGTAAACAGCGTCGTTAACCCCACAACCGGCAGGGAAAAATAGCCGATGCGCAGCAATTGTTGCCCAAGTTCACGCACATAAAACGGCCGCCGCACAATATGGGAAACAGTTTCCCCCATGAAAATTACCAGCCGCCCGATGGCCGCAAACAGCCCCAGTGTCGCGCGCCCGATAGCCGCCAAAAAACCGTTGATAAAATACATCGCCTGCATGCGCCCCTCGGGTTATTTTCCGCCTTTGTAAACACGTTTATAGCGCGCGCCAAGGCCTGTCAGGATTTCATAGTTGATCGTCCCGGCGCGCGCGGCCAGATCATCGACAGTTTGCAGGCGATTAAGCAAGGATAATGTTACTGGAACATCCTCAATATCCGTCACATCCACCCCCAGCATATCCATCGATTTGCGCCCAATCACCGGGCAGGGAGTGTTGTTGGAATAAAGAGTTAAATTCTTACTTGCCCGTAAGATTCCATCCGCATAACCACCCAAAACCGTCGCGATTTTACTTGGCCGCGCGGCGCGCCAATCGCCACCATACCCCACAGTTTCCCCAGGGCGCACGTCGCGGATTTGCAAAACCGGCAGCTCCAGCGAGACAATCGGATTGCTGTTTTCAAGGCTAAGCCCGCCATAAAGCCCGATCCCCGGGCGGGTCACATCAAAATGAAATGGCGTGCCCAGCATAATCCCGTCTGTCGCGGCTATTGAGCGTTTGATATTGGGCATTGCCGCAGTCATTGCCATAAAAACCTGGCGCTGCGCATCATTTAACCCGTGTTTCGGATCATCGCCGCAGGCCAGATGGCTAAGGAGCATCGCAGGTTTCAATCCTATGATATCGGGTGTAACACGGATCGCCTCAGCCGCCTCTAATCCCTGTCGGTTCATGCCGGTATCAAACTGCACCGCACAGGGTTGGCCTTTGTGTTTACGGGCAAAACTTTGCACTTGCATCGCGGAATTCAAAACAGGCGCTACAGAAAATCGTTCCAGTGCCGCATCGTCGCCGGGTAAATATCCCGAAAGGTTAAAAATTTCCGCACCCTCACCAAGAATGGCACGCAAAGCCACGCCTTCCTCGGCTTGGGCTACAAAAAATATCCGCGCACCCGCTTGAAACAACGCCGGCGCAACCCGTGCCATGCCCAGCCCATAAGCATCCGCCTTGACAACCGCGCTGGTCTGCACGCGGCTGCCCGACATCGCATCAAGTCGACGCCAGTTCCCCGCGATTACATCCAAATCAATTGTTAAGGTTGCTTGCATATGCCCTCGAAAAAAATCGCGCCCCTCTACTTTGCCAAAATATCCTAGGGGGGAATTGCGTAGCAAGGGGGGATGAAATCCCCCTTACTCAAACCCGCCGCTTTGCTGAAATGTCTTCACAAGATTGCCAAAACGGGTGAATTGCCCTTCAAAACTCAGCTCAATCGTCCCAATCGGACCGTGGCGCTGCTTGCCGATGATAATCTCGGCCTTGCCATGCATATGCCCCATTTCCTCTTGCCATTTCATCATGCCCTCAATGTCGTGATCGCCGGGTTTTTCCCGCTCTTTATAATATTCCTCGCGAAACACAAACATGACTACATCGGCGTCCTGCTCGATCGAGCCGGATTCGCGCAGATCCGATAACATCGGGCGCTTGTCGTCACGATTTTCCACCTGTCGGGACAATTGCGACAGGGCAATCACCGGGATATTCAGCTCTTTCGCAATCGCTTTCAGACCCTGGGTGATTTCCGATACCTCATTAACGCGGCTATCTTTGGCGGTGGCAGGGCGCACCAGTTGCAAATAATCGACGATCAAAACATCCAGCCCATGCTGGCGTTTCAGGCGCCGTGCGCGGGCAGCCAAAGTGGAAATCGGCAGGGCGGGTGTGTCATCGATGAACAGCGGACAGGTCTCAAGATCCTTGGCGGCTTCGATAAAGCGGCGAAATTCATCTTCTGACATATCGCCGCGTCGGATCTGTTCAGACGGGATTTCGGCAGCCTCGGATAATATCCGCGCCGCCAGCTGTTCGCTCGACATCTCAAGCGAATAAAACCCGACAACACCGCCCTCAACCGCGCCTTCGCTACCATCAGGCTTTACCCCTTTTTTATACGCTTTAGCGATATTAAACGCGATATTTGTTGCCAGCGATGTCTTCCCCATGGAGGGCCGCCCGGCCAGGATCAGCAAATCTGACGGGTGCAAACCGCCAAGTTTTTTGTCCATATCAATCAGCCCGGTGGAAACCCCCGACATGCCGCCTTCGCGCAGATACGCGGCATTGGCGATATCGACAGCTGAGGTAAGCGCGCGCAGAAAGCTTTGAAAACCACTGTCCACATTACCCTGTTCGCCAAGCTGGTATAGCTTTTGTTCGGCCTCAACGATCTGGTCCTTTGGTTCGCTGTCCACGTCAACAGATGCCGCCGTGGCAGAAATTTCCTCGCCGATGGCCATCAGGTTACGCCGGATCGCCAGATCATAAATCAGTTGCGCATAGTCTTTGGCGGCAAAAACCGAAATTGACGCGCCAGCCAGACGCACCAGATATTTTGGCCCGCCAAGTTCCTGCAAACCCTCGTCATCTTCCATGAATGCCTTAAGGGTCACGGGCGAGGCCAGCGCATTTTTCTGGATACGGCGCGCGATAACCCCAAAAATGCGGCCATGCACAGGGTCATAAAAATGCTCTTCGTTCACCAATGAGGCCACGCGGTCGTAGACATCATTGTTAACCAAAAGCGCGCCCAGCAACGCCTGCTCGGCCTCAGTATTTTGGGGCAGGGCTATCGCCTCTGCTTCCAGATTTATCCCACCATCTGCCATGTGAATCTCTCCCTCAAGCAATAGGTGTACATGATTTTAAGTTATCCCCATCATGTTAAGATCGGGGATAACTTTATATTTTCAGCTTTTGGGCCAGCCAGCGATAAACCAATATCGCCCCGATCGTGCCGATGGTGGCCCCCATAATCACATCCGCCAGATAATGCGCCCCCAACGCCATGCGGCTGTATCCGGCAAGAAACGCAAGGGGCAGCAGGATGTATTTGGCGCGCGAAAACAACAGGCTAAGGGCTATAGCAAAGGCAAAGGCCGTGGTGGTGTGCCCCGAGGGCCAGCTGGCATAGGTTGATTGAAATGACAGCGGATCAAAGCCAAACGGACCGATTTCATCATAAAGATAAGGCCGCGCCCGTCCGATAAACCCCTTGATGATCATCGCAGCAACACCCGGCATAGCGACGGCAGCAAAGACAAAAATGCTTTGACGTGCGTGCTGTTTCCAGCGCGGGTTTTGTGGGTAAAACCGTGTCAGGAGCATCGCCAAAACCCATGCGCTTATGGTGGCAACGCCCATCCAGGCAGAATCGCCAAGGTCTGTCACCCGATCCCAAAATACCCGCATATCGTCCTCGGTTGCCAGGGTCAGATGATAGACGATTTCATCCAGAAACATAAAACTGGTCATTGAAACAACAAAGCCAAGGGCCGCAAATCTCATAACAGGCAGGTTTTTCATAGGTTCTCCGGTTTCAAGGTGGAAAGTGAAGTTTCGCACAGACCAGCTCATTGTGCACCAGATAAAGGGATACGGGTAAATTAAAAACACCAACGGGAGTGAAAAATGTCACAAAAAATATCCATGTCGTCAGTACGACCAATATTTCCGTTGGTTGTAATATCCGCATTCCAGTGAGAGCAGATTTCCCGTAACCTTCACGTTGACAGGCAGCGGTTTGCAGCGCGAAATCGCGTTGGACAGTGAGGATGGCGTGGTTTTGAATATAACGGCGGCAGAAAACGAAAGCTGGCTTAATGATGTTTGGGATTTTCTGGTGGATGTATTTACAATAGAGTTCGATGGAAGCAATCAACTTAATCGCGATGGCCCCAGGGGTTTTCACCCAATATATCAAAGAGGTTCACAGCAATATTCACGGGAGTTTTCTGTGCGGGATGGCAGTTTCAAAATTACGCTGAACACCGAAATGAACCTGATCGTGCCCCTGGACCGCCCCAAAACGCCGCTTTTGACGCAAGGTTAGACATGAAAAAGGCCGCGTGCAATGTCGCATACGGCCTTTGTAATTTCAGAGGGGTGCGCTTAAGCGTCGGGTTTTTCTTCTTCGGCTTCTGGCGCGTCCTCGGTGACTTCATCCTCGCTTGGCTCCTTATCGGAGGCTAGCAAATCATTGTCGTCAGCAGCAGCTGCACCGATGTCGTCAAACAGCTCGGCGATTTCAAACTCGGCTTCGACTTCGGCGGCGGCTGCCAGATCGACGATGGATTCGCCGGATGCCTGCAACGTGGCTTCTTCAGCAGAGCGCGCGACATTGATCACGATTGTGGCGCTAACCTCGGGATGCAAGACAACGGACATGTTGTGCAGACCCAGCTCTTTGATCGGGCGTTCCAGAACGATCTGTTTGCGATCAATGGTGAAACCTTCGGCTTCGGCCACTTCGACTGCATCGCGGTTTGAAACCGAACCATAAAGCGATCCCGCATCAGATGCCGAGCGAATCACAACGAACTGTTGTCCATCAAGTTTCGCCGCGATTTTCTCAGCCTCACCCTTGTTTTCAAGGTTGGTGGCTTCTAGTTGGGCGCGCTGTGTTTCAAAACTCGCAAGATTAGCCTTTGTGGCGCGCAACGCTTTGCCTTGCGGCATCAGGTAATTGCGGGCAAATCCGTTTTTAACAGATACAACATCGCCCATTTGGCCCAGTTTGGCCACGCGTTCAAGAAGAACTACTTCCATGGATATTCTCCTTACTTAACGGCGTAGGGCAGCAGGGCAAGAAAGCGGGCGCGTTTGATGGCACGAGCCAGTTCACGCTGCTTTTTCGCAGATACTGCGGTGATACGGGAGGGCACGATTTTGCCCCGCTCGGAAATGTAACGCTGCAACAGTTTTACATCTTTATAGTCGATTTTCGGTGCATTGTCGCCCAGGAAGGGGCATGACTTACGACGGCGAAAAAATGGTTTGTTTGCCATTGGTTATGATCCTTTCTTAATCGCGACGTGGACGGCGCGGGCGCTCGTCACGGCTGTTTTTGGCAAGAACGACGGCCGAGGGGCCCTCGCTGTGGGCGTCAACCTTGATGGTCATAACGCGCATCACATCGTCGTGCAGACGCATCAGGCGCTCCATCTCCTGCACGGCGGCAGAAGGGGCGTCAGAACGTACAAACGCATAGTGGCCCTTGCGGTTTTTGTTGATCTTATAGGCCATGGTTTTCAGGCCCCAGTATTCCGTATCAACGACTTTGCCGTCGTTATCAGAAAGGATAGCGCCGAAATGCTCAATCAGGCCTTCGGCTTGCGCGTTGGAAAGATCCTGACGCGAAATAAATACGTGCTCGTAGAGCGCCATATTAGTCACCTATATGTAGACGTGCTTCAAAATGCGAGCGTTAACCCTCCGAACCCGCATACGAGAGGCCACGCGTGTGTGAATGGTTTCTCGGAGGAATGGGGCCTTATAGCGGGGCAGGCGGGGAATGCAAGGGGTTGGATGCTGTTAGAAAACTTGTATGATCGGGGAAAATTGAAAGGGAAAGCTATGCGTATTACGTCGCTCATGTGTGTTTTAACGGCCGGGGCCATCACAACGGGGTGCGCTGAAAAGTTCACGCCGCCTGACGATTCAATGGATCATATTCAGGTGGTTATGTCTAATAACTGGGAATCGGTTTATCATATGGTATGGCGGATTCAGGCGGATGACATGGTTTTCCTGATCCACGAAGAAGCCGCCAAGGGCATGGATACGCATAAAATGGCCCATGTTGCCGGGGCCTACGCCGACACGCTTGCCTATATGCAGGAAAATAATTTTGCAGAACTGCCCAAGATGTGTGACGCAATTCCCGAAGGTGATCGCAACACGATAACCGATTTGCCACAGGAAAACATCGCGCTGGTGCAACAGGACACTCAAACATCCGCCACCCCCGGCTGTGCCGGCGCGGTCGGTCTGCCGCCCCGCTATGATCAGGTCTATGAGGCCATTCGTGTGGCGATTCAAGGTACGGTTGAAAACGGCGTGGAGTAACGGGGGTTACCCGGCAATCACCCGCCGTTTAAACCACAGCACGATCAATATTTCCGACGTAAACCACAAGCTAGTTATGTAATAACGTCATTGTTACCCGCCAAAATGTAAATCCCCTGAATTCCCGTGTATACTGTTGAAATATGCAACAACAATCGGGGAAACTGGATATGAGAAAATCTTCTATACTCGCGGCTGCGTTGGCAATCATGTGTGTAACACCGGCTTTTTCGGCTGATAAATATGTGTTGGATGCGAGCCATTCACAAGTTGTATTTTCGTATAATCACCTTGGATTTTCAACAAGTTACGGAATGTTCTCCGGCTTTGAAGGTCAGATAATGTTTGACGAGGGCGATCCTGCGGCCTCTACGGTTTCGATTGAAATCCCAACGGATTCCTTAATCAGTGGCTGGGATGAGCGCACGAAACATCTGTTGTCCCAAGACTTCTTTACCGCCGAATTTTCGCCGGTAATCACCTTCAACAGCACCTCGATCGAAGTAACGAGTGAAAATACTGCCAATATTACCGGTGATCTGACCTTGAACGGCGTTACGAAATCCGTTGTTCTGGCCGCCACGATGAATCAGGCTGGTGAACATCCTATGGCGAAAAAACCCTGGCTTGGGTTTAGTGCGACAACAACGCTGATCCGCTCGGAATATGACATGGGCATGTTTGCGCCCTTTGTTGGTGATGAGGTTATGCTGATGCTCTCGATTGAGGCGCAAAAAGCAGAATAACCGTTAGCGGCGTGTGGCCAGTAGCGCAATGTTGACATCTACTATATATCCAAGCGAGGCATCATCTGGCATGTCATTTGCGCCGATATTATAGTCAAGCCGGGCAATGGGCGCGTGTCCTTGCAGGGTGGCGGCATTGTTTTCAATATTAAGCGTGAAATTCAGCTTTAAGGGCATCGAAATACCGCGCAGCCGCAACGTGCCATTGGCCAGATAGCTGCCGTCCGCGTTTTTGCTGAAATGCCCTGAGGTGAATTCAGCGGTGGCAAAGGCATCTATCGCCAGGTATTCCGGGCTTTGTGCTTGATGTGTGACTGTGCCAAGCGACAGGCTGTCCATGGCGATGATGACTTTTACCGAGGCCTCGGGCAGGTTTTCAGGGTCAAAACGGATATCCGCGCGCCAGTTGGCAAAATGGCCCTCAACCGGCGTGCCCAGTTGAATGATTGATATGCCAAGCGTACTGTTTTCAGGATCGACGCTCCAGTCAGAATCGATTTGTTGCAATTGCGTTCGGGGCGTTGGGGCAGGGGTGTTTAGCGCCAACGTGCCCATAACAAGGGTCGCCAAACCAAATACCGCGACCGCCAGCCATTTGGGCCATTTGGGATGGTTCGCATCCATGACAGCAACATCCGTCGTATCAACCAGCGGCAACATACGGTGCAGGGTTTTGTCACGATCAAGAAAAAAATGTTTCAAAGCGCCGCCTATATGCGCCAGAATTGAGACCCCCATAAGGATCGCCAATATCCAATGCATCGAGGCAAAAAAATCGCTTAGGGCTTCGTTTTTAGGGATAAAGAAAATATCCTGCCCGAATGGCCACCATATTTTAGCAAAACCTGTCGTGGCGGCGTGGTGAAACCAGCCCATAAGCGGCGTAAGTAAAATCGCAATATACAATATCCAGTGCACGGTTTCGGCGGCGAATATCTCTACTGCGCGCCCTTCGTGCAACGGGTGCGGTTTCGGTTCGCGAATGGCCCAGAGGATACGCAAAATTGCAATGCCCAGCACCGCGATTCCAAGCGTTTTATGCAGGCTGTAGAGATTGACCACCCGGGTGATTTCCTCGGGGGTTTCACGGGGCAACTCATGCATATAAAGGCCAAGGCCCAGCAGAAAGATCACCAGCACTGCCGTAAGCCAGTGAAATATTTTAGCAATGCTGCCATAGGTGGTGTAGGTGTTGAAGGCGCCCATATCTGCCCTATATTTTTGCGGTTAGTATAGTTTACGCCATTTTCTGCCACTGCACACAAACATTATTGTTATTGCCCTGCCAAGACGATAAACCAAGTGTAAATTAGCAAGACAGGACGATCATGACCAAAGCATTCGTATTTCCCGGACAAGGGGCACAATCTATCGGGATGGGCAAGGCGTTTGCCGATGCATACCCCGCCGCTAAAGCCGTATTTGATGAGGTGGATGAGGCATTGGGCCAAAACCTGTCCGGCCTGATCTGGGCAGGTGATATCGCCGAGCTGACGTTGACTGAAAACGCACAACCGGCCTTGATGGCGACCTCTATGGCGGCAATGGCCGCGCTGAATGCCGAGGGCGTTAAGGTGACGGATGCCGCGTTCGTGGCCGGACATAGCCTTGGCGAATATTCGGCACTTTGTGCAGCCGGGGTTTTGTCACTGAAAGATACGGCCCGCCTTCTTAAAATCCGGGGCAAAGCCATGCAGGATGCGGTTCCGGTCGGTGTCGGGGCCATGGCGGCCTTGCTGGGGCTGGATTTTGTGGCGGCTGAGGCCATTGCCAAAGACGCTGCGCAAGGGCAGGTTTGCCAGGCAGCGAATGACAATGACCCGGGCCAGGTTGTGGTTTCCGGCCATAAGGATGCGGTTGAACGTGCTTGTGTGCTGGCCAAAGAGGCGGGCGCCAAACGCGCCGTAATCCTGCCGGTCAGCGCCCCGTTTCACTGCGCTCTGATGGAGCCGGCTGCCGAAGCAATGGCCATTGCGCTCAGCAAAGTCGATTTTAATAAACCGAATACTCCGATTGTCGTGAATGTCACTGCGGAGGCTTGTTCTGATCGGCTATTGCTGCGTAACCATCTGTTCGCACAGGTCACCGGCTCGGTACGCTGGCGCGAATCCGTGCTCTTTATGGCCGCGAAGGGGGTTGATGAAATCTGGGAAATTGGCGCCGGCAAGGCCCTAAGCGGTATGATCCGCCGGATTGACCGGGAAATTACCTGTAGGGCGATAAATACACCGGATAATTTGAATACACCATGAAACGCCGGGGTAAAATTCTGGTTGGATCGCTGGCGGTGATTGTTATCGCCGTATGGATGCTGGGCGTTCAAAATATCGTCGGCCTTGTGCTCAACCAGTTTGAAGTGACGGAGTTCAGGGTTGCAGGCACAACGCTTCATATGGACGGCGAGATTAACAGTAAAACCCTTTTACAGTTTGAAAAAATCATTGCAGCACACCCCGATATTTCGCTGCTGGTTGAAGGCGTGGTTCCCGGTTCTATGGATGATGACACGATGATTGCACTGGCCTACCGGGTGCGCGAACTGGGCATTTCAACGCATCTGGATGCGCATAGTGAAATTTATTCCGGCGGGGTGGATTTGTTTCTGGCAGGCGTAAATCGCACGATGGAACGCGGCGCTGTGATTGGCGTGCATTCGTGGTCGGATGGCAGCAAAGACGCCAAAGATTATCCCCGCGATTCCCCTGAGCACGAACAAAACCGCCGTTATATCGAGGATATGCTAGGCGATGACGCATTTTATTGGTTTACGATTTATGCAGCCCCCGCGGACGGTATCCATGTCATGAGTGCGGATCAGATTTTGCAATATGGGCTGGTGACCGATCCCACGTAATAATCCACGGGTAAACCTAAGCAGGTAATGGGTGACGACGTGGACATGCGCGTCGCCTAAGTGGTGTTTGCACATATTTAGGCTCTGGCTTTGTGCCAATTCTCACATAATTTAATTTTCACACGACATAAGGTTTCATTGGCCGATGAGGTCATATTAAACCTGTGACGATTATCCTTATTCAATAATATGCCAGCGCATTAACGCGAAGAAATTGCGCGGGGCATTTGGTGTTTTCAAAAAGGAGAATACAATGTCTGATAAATCTAGAAAAACTTCCAAAAAAGGACCGGCTATTAATCTGGCAGGTCTGAAGTCCGCAGAAACCAAGCCAGATATGGCCGTGACCGCATTGACGCGCAGTGGTAAGATACTGCATAGCGCCATGGTTGAGAAAGACGGTACATTTGCGCTTCCTGCTAAGGCCTTGAAAGAGGCCAGCCAGATCAAAATCGGTGCGGCGGAAGGGCAAGAAAATGCCCTGTCCCTGAGTGTGGACAAGTTTAAAGCGATGCTTGATGTCGGTGTGATCGACATCGGGCGCGGTATCTGGGGCGGGTGGTTTCCATTTACACATTGTGAGACCGGGCACGTGCGTGTTTGTCATCACAATTTCTGGTGGCAGCAAAATCTGGTTCAAGCTGCGATGGCGCCTGTTAAGATGGCACGAAAGTCTTTGTCGCTTTCAAGTGTGATGTTCGAAAAACCAACGCTATCGTTGGATGCTTTGGTCTTGTGGCCGTGGCGGTGTTCGCCTGTTTGTCAGGGTACTGTAACGGTTTACCGACGTACATGCTGCTGCAAGCCCTGGATTTTCCGAGACCCCCGGTTTGAAGATTTGTTGATTGACCTGGAAGATATTGTGACAGGTGTGCCTGAAATCGGCCCCGGTGGACCAGATCCTGATCCCGCGCCAATTGATACTGGCGTATTTGTCAACGAAGGTGCATTGAACACGTTCGCTTTGCGTGCTCCGCAAGATCTGGCAACCCTGCGCAAGCTACCTGCCATGGAAGTAGCCGCTTATGTAAACGCACGGCCCTATTTGTTGTGCCGCGGGTTCGAATGTGGTGATCCTGTCAGGGTTGGCAGCGGAGAACTGGGCCATGACGGACGTTTCAACGTGTGTTGGAATGACTGGTTCCGCCTGTTACCGGTTGGATGTCATGATGAATATGCGTATGTCGTCACGCAACCGTTTGGATGGTTCAATATCGTTATATATAATGGTGTTGCGGCAGGGGATTGGCATCACGCAGGTGATGATCCGATGCTGACTTCGCACAGTGAGTTGGCTTATGGGTGTCGGAAAAACCCAGACGGTGACGGCGTCTATCTCGATATCATCGGGGATACAAGCGCACATGAACTGATCACGCCTGATGCGGATGGGCCAGATTCTGTGGCCAACCCAGCTTATAACAGTGGTCTGGTGTTTCCCGCAGCAGATGCAGCGGCGGCGAAAGGCGCTAACCGTGATCGAAACTGGGGGGGCACATTAAAGCTAAGCTATATGTTCCCGGAGGGTCTGCAAGACGCCGGGGCGAAATACTACCGTATTAGTGTGGTCGCCGCTGATGCCAACGGTAATCCTTCCGGTGTGCGCAACAATCTGACGGCTGGCTTGTCCTGGAACAAGACAGTATCCACAGGTGCCGGCACGGAAATTGTCCCGGTTAGTCTTGGCCCTGTCAGCGTTAGTGGGCAGAATGCGTTGTTCGAGATACCAT
Organism: Paracoccaceae bacterium; assembly: GCA_036479695.1. GTDB lineage: Bacteria > Pseudomonadota > Alphaproteobacteria > Rhodobacterales > Rhodobacteraceae > NORP23. Next base: position 565,115 of record JAZGFN010000015.1, on the reverse strand, counting down.
ATGATACCAACCCGACCACGGATTGGAACGCGGGGCAGTATCATGCACATCTCAACACCGAGGACGCACATTGGATTGATCCAGATGTGCGGCATTTGGTGATGTTGGAGCTGTTTGACAATGCGGGCAAACGGTTACGCCCCAATGCAACGGCTGCCACCGGATTGGGTGGTACCGAGGGTCCGGCATCGTTTACCTATGAACGCCGGTATCAAGAAGTTGGCGCTACAGCCAATGTGCCCCACGGTGCTTTGACGCATATGTTCTGGTGGGATAACCGTGAGGTTGCGGTCAAGGTTGAGGACCTGCGTCTGAACGGAGCTGAAAGCACAAACGAATGTCAGTTCCTGATTGGCGACGATAGCTCGACGTTTGGTATCGGTTATCGGGCATATCACCCAAATCCGATGTTCCAGTTGTACCATAAGATTTCATGGCATCGTGGATTGGGCGGTATGACTGGATCGTTGACCCCTGCGGTTGGTAATCCAGACAATGTTGGCAAGCCACCCCTACCGGTAGGTGCAAGCCCGACAAACACGTTTGCTCAAATGCTGGCAACACCGGTGGGCACGAACCCATTGTCCAGATGTGCGTTTACGGTCGGTCTGACGGCTTGGAACAAACGAACTGACGGGGATAGCTTTAGTAATGCCTATGAAAGCGACTCGGCGGCGTTTGTGATTGACAGGGGTGATCTTATTCCCACCCCGTAAGTCCCTTGTAACTACATGAAAAACCAGCCCGCGCAGACGCAATCTGTGCGGGTTGATTGTATTTTCAGAACGCCTCTAAAGACAAGTAAAACCACAAATATATAAGAGATATACCCGTGTGGCCGGTTTTTACGAGTTTAGCATCTATGCAGCACCTATGGATGGCCTTAAAGTCATGTCTAGGGATGAAATTTTGCAATAAGGTTGGTGACGCAACCTACCAATAAGGAAATATTATGTTTGATTTAACAGGAAAAACGGCGCTGGTAACGGGGGCATCTGGTGGCATTGGTGCATCGATTGCCACGGCTTTGCATGGGGCCGGGGCGACGGTTACGCTTTCTGGCACGCGGGTCGATCCGTTGAATGCGTTGGCCGCCAGCCTTGGTGCGCGGGCGCATGTAGTGCCCTGCAACCTGTCGGATCGTGAGGCTGTTGCGGCCTTACCCAAAGCGGCTGTTGACGCGATGGGTGGTTTGGATATTCTGGTGAATAACGCCGGTATCACCAAGGACAACCTGTTTATGCGCCTCAAGGATGAGGAATGGGACAGCGTGCTGGATATCAACCTCACCTCGACCATGATCCTGATGCGCGCCGTTATGCGCCCGATGATGAAGGCGCGTTGGGGGCGAATTATTAATATCTCAAGCATCGTTGGTGTTACGGGAAATCCGGGGCAGGCGAATTATGCGGCCTCTAAGGCCGGGGTGATCGGCATGGGGAAATCCGTGGCGCATGAGGTCGCAAGCCGTGGCATTACCGTCAACGCCATTGCGCCCGGTTTTATCACTACGGCCATGACTGACAAGCTGAGCGACGAGCAAAAAACCGCGCTGCTGACGGGGGTGCCTATGGGGCGTATGGGAACGGTTCAGGAAATCGCGGCTGCGGCTATTTATCTGGCATCGGCGGAATCCGGCTATGTGACCGGGCAGACCTTGCATGTGAACGGCGGCATGGCCATGTTCTGATGACTTGCGCAGGAAAACATTTGCCAAACCGCCCGTATATGGTATAGCGCGGCTCGAGTAATTGCCAAAGATCATATCTGCGGTGCTCTTGTCGTTAAGACGAAAAACAGCGCCGCCCGGTTCGGGCAGCAGATAACATTTAATATACGGGTATCAACCCGATTTAACCGAGGAAAAAACATGAGCGATATCGCAGACCGCGTAAAGAAAATTGTTGTCGAACACTTAAGCGTGGACGCCGACAAAGTAACCGAAACCGCATCGTTCATCGATGATCTCGGCGCTGACAGCCTGGATACGGTTGAGCTGGTCATGGCTTTTGAGGAAGAATTCAGCATTGAAATTCCGGATGATGCCGCTGAAACTATCCAATCCTTTGGCGATGCAGTAAAGTTCATTACCGAAAACTCCTGAACAGCCTGAACACCAGCTAAACACATGCTTTTAACGGCGTCCTTTTCGGGCGCCGTTTTTATTTGTGAAGGTTATATTTCATCCAAGGTTTTAATATTTCAAAATAACGCCATGTAACATGTTGAAAACAAACAATGTAAACCATTTTAATTATATTCGTTGATTTAATGAAAAATTAACCTTATAGAAATCCGTTGGTAGTGAACGCATAGATTATACAGTCTGAAATTCTCGCCAGCCGGTCATGTGGCCTGATAATTTGTACACCCATTGTATGGGCTTTTGGAGTATTGAATATGAAACAAAAAACACGCAATTTTTATAAAATAGCCCGCGGAGTGTTGGCATCTGCCTTTGCGGCTTTGCTGATTTCAACCAGTCCGCTACTTGCACAGAATTCTGCGACGATTACTTTGAAATCACTTGATGGTTCGCTGAATATGACTGGCGAGCTGAAAGAGGTGAAGGACGGGTATTATTATATACTCGTGCCAAGCATGGGACAATTGCGCATTGAGGCGAAAAACGTGATATGTGAGGGCGTCGTCTGCCCGGTTCTTGAGGATTTTGAACCATATTTCGGTATTTACGGCTCTCGCACAGTGGGCACGAATCTTATTCCAAACCTAATGCGCGGCTATGCTAAACATGTTGGCGCCAGCTTTGAGATTATTGCAACTGCGGATCCGGCTGAACGTATCATGCGCCTGAACAACCCTGATGGCAGCCTTCGTCTTGAGGTCGATTTGCAGTCGCGTGGTTCCGGCACGGCGTTTCCGGCACTGGTGGATGGCTCGGCGGCGATTGGCGTGGCTGACCGGCGCATGAAAGACAGCGATCTGGCCAAACTACAAGCTGCCGGTATTGCCGAGCTGCGCGACACCAGCAATGAAACCGTGGTTGGCGTGGACGGCATCGTGGTGATTTTGCATCCCGATAATCCGGTACGAAACCTGAGCACGCTGGAAATTGCGCAAATCTGGTCGGGCGAGATCACAAACTGGCTGGAACTGGGCGGTGGGAACTATCCGATTAATATCCAGAGTTTTGGAAAAAACTCAGGGGATCGCGGCATTCTGCTTGACCGGGTCGTGCGCCCGCATGGCCGTGACGAGACATTGAATGTTGCTGAAAACAAATCCTACCAAGGCATGGTTGATGCGGTCATCGCGGATCGCGGCGGCATTGGTTTTGTCGGCCGTTCCTTCGCGCATGGTGTGCGACGCCTGACTATCCGCGAAGACTGTGGATTGTTGTCGCCACCAACCGATTTCCGGATCAAAATTGAAGGGTATGCGCTGTCACGGCGTCTTTATATGTATACCAAACCGGGCTCTCTGCACCCCGAAGCGCGGGCGTTTATCGACTGGTCGCTAACCGATGAAGCCCAGCCATACATTGAAGAATCCGGGTTCGTTGGCCGTGGTCTTGATCGTATGCGCCTTGAAGATATGGGCATGATGCTGATCCATACAGCCGCCGTTGAGCCGGATTTCAACCCCGGGCAATACGTCAACATGATGCGTGAGCTGCGCAATACGGATCGTCTTAGCATTTCATTCCGTTTCAAAACCGGTTCCAGTACACTGGATGTTGAATCTGTGCGTAACCTTGAAGAACTGGCTGAACGTATGGAGCTGGGGCAATTTGATGGCACCGAAGTGCTGCTGATCGGGTTTGCCGATTCCGTGGGCAATCAGGTGCAAAACACCCAACTTGCCCAAAGCCGCGCCTTGGCCGTGCGCAAAGAAATGGAGCGGGTTTTATCGCCACAAGCGCTTAGCAAACTAAAGTTGATCCCGCTAAGTTACGGTGAACTGCTGCCGCTGTCGTGCAATGGCAACGATCTGGGGCGTGCGCGTAACCGCCGCGTTGAGGTCTGGTTGCGTATTCCCAACAGCCGCACAAACCTGCGATAACATACTAAAAACAGCGGGCCAGATGGTCCGCTGTTTGCTTTTTAGGCCATATATGTTGATATCGGGATACGTTTCACCTGGGGGCGCGCCATATGCCGACACTCACCACCAAACATTTGATCCTGCGTTTACCACATAAGGATGATTTCGACCTTTTCGCAGCGCTTTGGGGCGATGCGGATATGCTAAAAGACCTGCCATTTGAACCACAAACCCGCGCTGAAAGCTGGCCACGATTTTTGCGACTTGCCGGCAGTTGGGCGCTTTTGGAATACGGCACGTGGTTTGTATTTGACAAAGCGGGGGGATTTGTCGGGCTGGTCGGTTTTATGAATGCTCTGCGCGGACATGGCCCTGATTTTGATGATCATCCCGAATTGAATTGTGTCCTTAGCCCGGCCCATATGGGCAAAGGATACGCCACCGAAGCATGCCTTGCAGCCCTAGCCTGGATGGATCAACAAAGTTTTGGCAGCCATACGGTTTGCCTGATCGCATCAGAGCATACGGCATCAATCCGAGTTGCTGAGAAATGCGGTTATAAGGTCTTGCGTAATGTTAAAAGTGCCAAAGAGCTGGCGGTGCTTATGACACGAAATTGCCCAGTATAGGTTCTTTTCACCCCCCGTTTGCCAATGCACGCGCCAAGGTGTTTTGACGTTTTGTAACTGCCCCTAAATCCACCCCTGTCAGCGCGCCGTTTTGCACCACGCCACGGCCCTCAACGAACAGGTCGCGCACGCTATGTGGGCCGCACAGAATAAGGGCGGCGACGGGATCCCATGCGCCGGCGGCGGCAAGGCCAGTGACATCCCAGATCGCGAAATCCGCGCGTTTTCCAACCGCTATGGCCCCCAGATCATCGCGCCCCAGAACCGCCGCGCCGCCGATGGTGGCAATTTCCAGAGCTTCGCGCGCCGACATGGCATCGGCACCGTTTTGCACCCGCTGCAAAAGCAGGGTTTGGCGGGCCTCCGACAGCAAATGCCCCGCGTCATTGCTGGCTGAACCATCAACCCCAAGCGCCACATTAACCCCCGCATCGCGCAGCGCCCGCACAGGCGCAACCCCAGAGCCAAGGCGGCAATTTGAGCACGGGCAATGGGCGACGCCAGTGCCGGTGCGCGCAAACAGATTTATCTCGGAGGCATCAAGTTTTACGCAATGCGCATGCCAAACATCGGAACCAACCCAGCCTAAATCTTGCGCATAATCACCGGGGCGCACCCCGAATTTTTCCAGCGAATAGGCGATATCTTCGTCGTTTTCCGCCAGATGTGTGTGCAGCATCACCCCCTTGTCACGCGCCAGCAAGGCAGTATCGCGCATCAATTCGCACGACACCGAAAAGGGCGAACATGGCGCAAGGCCAACGCGCAGCATCGCGCCATCGTTGGGGTCATGAAAAGTATCAACCAGACGGATGGAATCATTCAAAATCGCGGCCTCGTCTTCGACCAGACTGTCAGGGGGCAGGCCACCGGAACTTTCCCCGATACTCATAGAGCCGCGCGTGGGGTGAAACCGTATCCCGATGCTTTGAGCCGCGTGGATCGTATCCTCAAGCCGCACGCCGTTGGGGTATAGATAAAGATGATCCGCGCTCATGGTGCAGCCCGATAGCGCCAGTTCGGCCAGACCAGTTTGTGCGGCGCTAAACACCTCATCCGGCCCCATGCGCGCCCAAATCGGATAGAGCGTTTGCAGCCAGCCAAACAACAGCGCGTCCTGCCCGTTTGGCACAGCGCGCGTCAGGGTTTGAAACAGGTGATGATGGGTGTTGACCAGCCCCGGCGTTATAACGCAGCCCTTGGCATCAACCACCTTGTCCGCCGTGACAGGCAGATCGTGGCCAACAGCAATTATCACCCCGTCACGGGCAAATAGGCCACCACCCGCTATCTCCTGCCGCCTGGTATCCATTGTGACCAGGACGTCGGCGTTTTTAACCAAAACTGTGGGCATGTGTCTCTCCGGAATTTTGTTGGTATTGCGCAGGGTTTTCTATATAATATCAATACTTTACTACAGGCAATATATATCGGGAGAATCGAGATGATGAATCAGGCAATAATTGCAGTGGCTTTATATGCAGGGCTAAATGGTCTGGTGTTGATGTGGTTACTATCCCATATTGGGAAATTGCGGGAAACTGAAAAAATTTCCATTGGTGATGGTGGCAATGCGCGGCTTATCCGGGCGATGCGCGGGCAGGGGAATTTTGTTGAAAATGTGCCGATGATTCTATTACTGATGCTACTGTTGGCATTGATGGGCGTGTCAATTTGGGCCATTCATATCCTTGGGATTGCGCTGTTTATCGGGCGGGTGCTGCATGCGCGTCATTTTACCCAAGATGACGCTCCCGGTTGGCTGCGCCGCATTGGTTTTATGCTGACGTTTCTTCCATTGCTTGCGGCCGCACTTGGTACGATCGGTTATGCCATTAAAGGGTTGTTTCTCTGATCGCCCCCTTGTTATTCATCAAGAATTTCAAGAACAGATTGGCGGATATTTCCGGTCATATAGTCAATAAACAGACGGGTTTTGGTGTCTTGCAGACGTTTATGCGGGAAAATGCAGGCAAGGCTGACAGGTTCGGGCGGCGTGTCTGGCAGCACCTCAATCAGGGTGGCGTCTTGTAGCTGCCCGGTGATCTCGAAACGTGGTTTGTTGATTATTCCGTGGCCGTTTAGCGCCCATTCGGTCAGCACATCACCGTCATCAGATTCAAATGGTCCCGAGACATCGAATTTCTGGATGCCATTGCTGGTCTGAAGGGTCCAGAAATATTCTTTGGACCCGGGGTAGCGCAACAAAAGACAGTTGTGATTGTTGGAAACCAGTTCATGGGGAAGGCGCGGTGTGCCGTGGTTTTGCAAATACTTCGAGGAGGCGGCCAGCACCCGCGTGCAATCAATTATGCCGTGCATACGAAAATTTGAATCCGGCACCTGACCCAGTTTAAACGCCACATCCAGCGCCTCTGAGGTGATATCGACCTCGCGGTCAGACAGGCGCAGGCGGACCTCAATATCGGGGTATTTCGCATGAAACTTTGGGATCAATGGTGCAATCAGGCGCCGCCCGATCCCCAAGGGCGCCGTCACATGAATAGAGCCTTTAGGATTGTGGGTTACCTCGGCAACTGCGGCCTCGGCGCTGTTGAGAGCCTCAAGAATTTTCAAGGCACCGCTATAAAATATCCGCCCGTGTTCGGTTGTTGTCAGCTTGCGGGTCGTGCGGTTAAACAGCCGCACACCAAGGTGTTTTTCCAGCTCTTTGATCCGGTTGCTGGCCACGGCTGGCGAGGCGCGTAAATCCCGCCCGGCGGATGACAAACTGCCCAATTCCACCACGCGCACAAACATTTTGATGTTATTGAGATATGACATTTAACCCTCATTTAGCACAGAATTCAGCGCAGAATTCAGCGCAGACTCTTCGGTATCATTATTTAATAAATATTGAAAGTGTGCCTTGCAGAATTGACTTACCTTTGCTCCGGAACTCTGGCATTCTGGTAAAAAACAGGGAGCATACATGTTTGAGTATCCGTTACTTTGGGAATGGCTGGCCTTTGCGGTGCGCTGGGTGCATGTGATAACGGCGATTGCCTGGATAGGCTCGTCGTTCTATTTCATTGCGCTCGATCTGGGGCTGCGGCGGCGTGAAAACATGGCCGTGGGTGCGCACGGCGAGGAATGGCAGGTCCATGGCGGCGGGTTTTACCACATCCAGAAATACCTAGTGGCCCCTGATGCGATGCCCCAACATCTGACTTGGTTTAAATGGGAAAGCTATGCGACCTGGCTGTCGGGTTTTGCGCTTTTGATGCTGGTATATTATGGCGGGGCCGAGCTGTTTTTGATCAACACCGACGGGCTGGAAATTCCGATCTGGGGCGCGATCACGCTCTCGCTTACATCGATATTCGGGGGTTGGTTTGCCTATGATCTATTGTGCAAATCGCGTTTTGGGCAGGATAATACCCGTCTGATGATCTTGCTCTATATAATTCTGGTGGCGCTGGCCTGGGGTTTCAGCCAGGTGTTCACCGGGCGCGCCGCGTTTTTGCATCTTGGCGCAATTACCGCCACAATCATGAGCGCGAATGTCTTTGTCACGATCATCCCCAACCAGAAAATTGTCGTGGCAGACCTGATTGCCGGGCGCAGGCCTGACCCGAAATATGGTCGCATCGCTAAACAGCGTTCAACCCATAATAATTACCTGACCCTGCCGGTGATATTTTTGATGTTGTCAAATCATTATCCGTTGGCTTTCGCGACGGAATTCAGCTGGGTGATTGCCTCGCTGGTGTTTTTGATGGGGGTGACGATACGGCATTATTTCAATTGCCGACATGCGCGCAGCGGCAATCCGCGCTGGACGTGGGTTGTAACTACTGCGTTGTTTTTGATCATTATTTGGCTGTCGACAGTGCCAAAAATCCTGTCTGCACCAACAGAGGTATCGCTGAACGCGCGCGAGGAGCGTTTGCTGGCGGCGGTTGAATTTGAGGCGGTGCGCGACACCATTCTTGGGCGCTGCTCCATGTGCCACGGGGCCGAGGTTTACTGGGATGGAATCGCGCGTGCCCCTAAAGGCGTGCTGTTGGAAGAGGATCACCAAATCGCCCAAAGTGCCCGCCAAATTTACCTGCAAGCCGGGCGCAGTCACGCGATGCCACCGGGCAATGTAACCTATATGGAACCGGCTGAACGCGCGCTGATTGTCACCTGGTACGAGGGCGCGCAATGACGCAAAAGATATTGCGTGGGCGGGTGCTAAGCTTTACCGCATGCCCCAAAAATGCGGATGATCACGCGGCTTATACTTACGTTGAGGATGGCGCGCTTTGCCTTGAAAACGGGCAAATTGTCGCCATGGGGGCATTTGATGAAATGCCACAGGATGTGCCGGTGACCGACCATCGCCCACATTTATTGATGGCGGGATTCATCGACACGCACAACCATTTCGTGCAGATGCAGGTGATCGGCTCTTACGGGGCGCAGTTGCTGGACTGGTTGGAAAATTACACGTTCCCCGCCGAAACCAAATTCAATGATCCTGACCATTCTGCACGTATTGCAACGCAGTATTTTGATGAAATGCTGCGCCATGGCACGACAACGCCGGTGGCCTATTGTTCAGTGCATAAAACCAGCGCCGAGGCGTATTTTAACGCGGCGGCTGCGCGCAATATCCGCGCGATTGGCGGCAAAGTTCTGATGGACCGAAATGCACCGGACGGGCTGTTGGACACGCCGCAAACCGGCTATGATGATAGTGTGGATTTGATTGGTAAATGGCACGGGACGGGGCGGGCGCTCTATGCGATCAGCCCGCGGTTTGCGATCACATCGACCCCGGCGCAGCTTGAGGCAGCTCAGGCGCTGGTGGCTGAAAACCCCGACTGTTATATGCAGACCCACCTGTCGGAAAACCGCGATGAAATTGCCGCAACCATGTCCCTTTACCCCGAGCATCTCGATTATCTGGGGATATATGAACACTACGGCCTCTTGGGGCCGCGCAGCCTGCTGGGCCATGCTATCCACCTTAGTGACCGCGAAATATCGGTGATGGCCGAGACAGGTTCTGTGGCCGTTTTCTGCCCAACCTCAAACCTTTTTATCGGCTCTGGCCTGTTTGATCATGCCCGCATCCAAAACGCTGATATCCCCGTGGCCATAGCCACAGATATTGGCGGCGGCACCAGCTATAGCATGCTGCGCACTCTGGATGAAGCCTATAAGGTTTGCCAGTTGAAAGGCCAAAACCTGTCACCGCTTTATGCGTTTTACCTGATCACGCTTGGTAACGCCAAGGCGCTGGGGTTAAACGATAAAATCGGTACGCTTGATGCTGGCACCGAGGCCGATATCGTGGTGCTGAACGCAAACGCCACCCAAGCGATGCGGCTTCGCATGGAGACGGTGGAAACCCTGTCAGAAGAACTGTTCGTGCTGCAAACCCTTGGCGACGACCGCGCGATTGTGGAAACGTATGTGGCAGGAAGATCAGTTAAGCCCGTTTGATTTCTTGATCAGAAAATCAGCCATCACCCGGGTCTTTCTTGGTAAATGATCCCGTTTTGGGTAAACAAGGTGGATAGCTGCCGCTGGCGGTTCATATTCTCTGAGAATGCGCACCAGTAAACCTTGCCTGATTTCCCCATCGCACAGAATATCGGGCAGGCGTGTAATACCCACCCCCGCAAGAGCCAGCGTTTTTTCCATTTCGGCATCATTGCACCTTACGCGCGGGTTAACTGCAATTACGATCGGAGGGGCATTTTTATCAGGGTAAGACCAGGTGTGAGCAACATCGCGGAGCGAAAAATCAATGAGCGTATGCGAGGCCAGATCATGGGGATGTTCAGGTGTGCCATGATTTGCAAGATACTTTGGCGCAGCAATCGTAGACATGCCGGTCTTGAACAATTCGCGGGCAATAAATTCTGAATCGGGCAAAGTGCCGATGCGCACAATCATATCATACCCTTCAGAAATCATGTCAACTTTACGATCTGAAACGTCAAGGTTAAGACTGATATCCGGGTAATCGTGCAGAAAATCCGGCACCCATTTCATAAAACAGCTTTGCGCAAAAACGGCTGGAATACTGATTTTTAGCTCTCCAAAGGGTTTATCGCCAAGCGTCTGGATTTGGTTTTCTATCATTGCGGCATCACTAACTATGCGCCGGGCATTATTATAATAGATCCGTCCGATTTCCGTCAGACTTATCTTGCGTGTCGTGCGGTTCAGCAGCCGCGCGCCAAGCCTTGCTTCAAGGCGCGCCAGCTCTTTACTGACGTGGGATGCTGTGTGGCCCAGTAATTTGGCAGCAGATGTTAGGCTTTGGTGCTCTACGATTGTACAAAAGAGAGCCATACCATTGAACAGTGTTTTACTTTGATCCATTTGGAATTAATCCGTTTCTAAATAGGGTATTAATATCTTTTTATGCTATGGTTATCTATATTTCCAGACATACCATCGTACAAAGGAACATCTCATGCTTGAAATCAGTAATTTTGATCATATCGGCATTCGCATAAGCGACCGCCAGAAATCCGTGACTTTCTATGAATTGCTGGGATTTAAAATGATTGCAGATGGGGGCTATGAGGCCGGGCATCCATTGGTGATGCTGCATCCTTCGGGGATAAATATCAACCTACTTGGCCCTGCAACGGCAAAACCTGGGGAAAACATCCTGATGGATGAAAAGCCGAAATATCCGGGTATTACGCATATGGCGATCAAAATGAAAGATGCCGAGGCGACTGAAAAATTCGTCACGGATAATGGCATTGCGATTACGGGTCGGCGCGCGTTTCGCGGCACCAAAACCATCTTCATCCGCGACCCGGATCGCAATGTTCTGGAACTTGTTGGCCCTGGGCCTTCGGTTGCCGATCTGATTGCCGAACATGTTCATGAAGCCAATGAATAGATAATTAATTCATCTGCTGTTTATCGGTATTGCATGTCAAAGGGCCATTAATCGTGGTCTTTTGGCCATGCATCCCACGGAAAAGGCCGAACTTGCGAGGCATAGCTTAGATATGCCGCCGTTTGGGCCAGCCATTTTGACAGCGATGCGCCAAACTGCGTTAGTTCAGGGTTTGGGGTCTTATCAACGGCCGTCCAGATGAACTGGATCAGGGCGACCAGAAACAGCACCGAATGGGCAAGGCCAAAGCACATGGCCAGAATGATCATCGGCACAAGGCGCGACCAGTTGGATGGTTGTTCGGGGTCAATCTCAGTGTTCATCGGGTGCTCTCCGTCATACGGCGGCGCACATAGCCATCGACCAGATCAAGCATATCAACCATGCCGGGGTCATAAAAATGCCCCGCGCCTTCCAGCACTTCATGAGTGATGGTGATGCCTTTTTGCTGATGGAGTTTTTCCACCAGTTCCTCAACCGGTTCGGTAGGCACAACGCGATCATCGGCGCCGTTGATGATCAGGCCCGATGAGGGACAGGGGGCAAGAAAGCTGAAATCATACCAGTTTGCCGGTGGCGAGATCGAAATAAATCCGTTGATTTCCGGGCGTCGCATCAACAGTTGCATGCCGATCCAGGCGCCAAACTGAAATCCGGCAACCCAGCAATGTTTTGCATTAGGGTTTTGGGCTTGCAGATAGTCGAGGGCCGCGGCGGCATCGGATAATTCCCCAACACCCTGATCATATTCCCCTTGCGAGCGCCCAACACCGCGAAAATTGAAACGCAGACAGGTGAACCCCATTTTATGGAAGGTATAATGCAGGTTATGGGTTACTTTATTATTCATCGTCCCGCCATGTTCGGGGTGGGGATGCAGGATTATCGCAATCGGTGCGTCCTTGGCTTTTTGCGGATGATACCGCCCCTCAAGACGACCGTCAGGACCAGGAAAAATAACCTCGGGCATGTAATTTACTCCACGAAAAAGGCGGCCGATCGTATGCTTGACTTAATCAGTCAGCCAACCTAGAAACATTCTAACTTAGGGATGTAACCCTAAACTTCGGTATGGAAGTAAGCCTTGCGCGGGCTTGCGTCAACCTCTCGTGAACGGAACTAGCCATGAAGCTCAGCACCAAGGGACGATATGCGATGATTGCGCTGGTCGATATGGCGGCCGAGGGCAAGGACCGGCTGATCTCTTTGTTTGAAATTGCCGAGCGTCAGGACATATCCCTGGCCTATCTTGAACAGCTTTTTGTCAAATTGCGTCGGGCAGGGATTGTGGAATCCGTGCGCGGGCCGGGGGGCGGGTATCGACTGGCCTCACCGGCGACTGACATCCGGATTTCGGAAATTCTGGGTGCGGTGGATGAGAACATGGATGCGCTGTCGCGCGGGGCAGGTGCAAGTGGCGCTGACAAAGGGGCACCAGCGCAGCAATTGACCGATAAATTATGGGAACGGTTGTCGGCGCATATCTATGTATTCTTGCACCAAACCCGATTAAGCGACATTACGAGCGATGCATTAGTGCCTTGTCCGGCGGTGCCTGCCTTTATTGAAATGGTAGACGAATGAACCGGGTTTATCTGGATCATAACGCCACCACCCGCCTGCGCCCCGAGGCCCGTGCGGCGATGTTGTCAGCCATGGATGCGCTAGGCAACCCGTCATCTGTGCACAATGAGGGGCGGGCCGCCAAGGCTATTGTTGAAACGGCGCGCCGTCAGGTGGCCGAGGCTACGGGGGCTTTGGGCGCCGAGATCGTATTTACCTCCAGTGCCACCGAGGCGGCGGCGCTGGCGCTGGCAGATCAGGATTATATTTGCGCCGGGGTTGAACATGATTGTGTGTCCGTTTGGGCCAAGGTAGCGTTGCAGGCAGATGAAAACGGTCATGTGCGCGTAAAAAACCCCGAAAACACCGCATTACAACAAGCCAACAGCGAAACCGGCGTTATTCACAAGCTTCCCGAGGGGGTCGCATTTTGTGATGCAGTACAGGCCTTTGGCAAAATCCCCTATGCTTTTAATTGGAGCCGCGCCCAGCGCGCCGTGATTTCCGGCCATAAATTTGGCGCCCCCAAAGGTGTTGGCGCATTGATTGTGCGGCAAGGCGTTGAGGTCGCGGCGCAACTTAAGGGTGGCGGGCAGGAAATGGGGCGGCGGGCTGGCACGGAAAACGTGGCCGGTATTGCCGGTATCGGAGCGGCGGCAATGGCTGCTGCGCGCGACGTTGACGCGGGCCTGTGGGACGCTGTGGCGCGCATTCGCGACTGGCTTGAGGCCTGCTTGCAAGACGCGGCAGATGATCTGCTGATCTTTGGCCAAACCGTTGATCGCCTGCCCAATACCAGCTATTTCGCCATTCCGGGCTGGCGCGGTGAGACGCAGGTGATGCAGATGGATCTGGCGGGGTTCGCGGTTTCAGCCGGATCAGCATGTTCTAGTGGCAAGCTGCGCACAAGCAAGGTTTTAGAAGCCATGGGGCAGGATGAAATATCCGCTAACAGCGCTCTGCGTATTTCGCTCGGGCTTGAAACTACGCGCGCTGATGTTGAACGTTTTGCTACTACATGGATTGAACACTACCGCCGTTTCAAAAAACGTGCGGCCTAAAAGGGGAATGCCGAATGGCTGCTTTGGATGATGTCGTAAAAGAGGGCGTGGACGCTGAAACCGTGGAAGCGGTGCAAGGTGTTGCGGATAAATATAAATATGGTTTTGAGACGGAAATTGAAACCGAATATGCCCCGCTTGGACTGAACGAGGATATAGTGCGGCTGATTTCGGGCAAAAACGATGAACCGGAGTGGCTGCTGGAATGGCGGCTCGATGCCTATCGGCGCTGGTTGAAGCTGGAAGAACCCGACTGGGCGATGGTGGATTACCCCAAGATCGACTTTCAGAATATTTATTATTACGCCCAGCCTGCCAGCATGAAGGAAAAACCGAAATCTCTGGACGAGGTTGACCCAAAACTGCTGGAAACCTATACAAAACTGGGCATTCCGCTAAAGGAACAGGCGCTGCTGGCTGGTGTTGAAATGCCCGAAGGCGAACGCCGTGTTGCGGTTGATGCGGTTTTTGACAGTGTGTCTGTGGGGACAACATTTAAAGAAGAACTGGGCCGCGCCGGCGTGATTTTCTGCTCATTTTCCGAGGCTGTGAAAGATCACCCGGAACTGGTGCGCAAATATCTTGGCACGGTGGTACCGGCCACGGATAATTACTATGCGACATTGAATTCAGCGGTATTTTCGGACGGCTCGTTCGTTTATATCCCCGAAGGCGTGAAATGCCCGATGGAGCTTTCGACATATTTCCGCATCAATGCCGAAAACACCGGCCAGTTTGAACGCACGCTGATCATCGCTGAAAAAGGTTCGAAAGTTTCGTACCTGGAGGGCTGTACGGCGCCCATGCGCGACGAAAACCAACTGCATGCGGCTGTGGTTGAAATTGTGATCCAGGAAGACGCGGATGTGAAATATTCTACTGTGCAAAACTGGTACCCGGGCGATGAAAACGGCGTTGGCGGGATTTACAATTTCGTCACTAAACGCGCGGATTGCCGGGGGGACCGGGCGAAAGTAATGTGGACGCAAGTGGAAACAGGTTCGGCCGTTACATGGAAATACCCGTCGTGCATTCTGCGCGGCGATGACAGCCAGGGTGAGTTCTATTCCATCGCCATTGCCAACAACTATCAACAGGCCGACACGGGCACCAAGATGATCCATCTGGGCAAACGCACCAAGTCGCGGATTGTCTCCAAGGGCATCTCGGCGGGGCATGCGCAAAACACTTACCGCGGGCTGGTAACCATGCATCCCAAGGCGAAGAACGCCCGCAACTATACGCAATGCGACAGCCTACTGATCGGCAATAAATGCGGTGCGCACACGGTGCCATATATTGAGGTCAAAAATAATTCCAGCCGTGTAGAGCACGAGGCGACCACCTCAAAGGTAGACGACGATCAGTTGTTTTACTGCCTGCAACGCGGTGTTGGCGAAGAAGAGGCCGTGGCCCTGATCGTCAATGGTTTTGTCAAAGAGGTCCTGCAATCTCTGCCGATGGAATTCGCCATGGAAGCCCAAAAATTGGTCGCAATCAGCCTTGAGGGGTCGGTGGGGTAGATGTATCTCCGCGCTTTCACCGATGTCTATGATGGTATCCGTGGCTTGCTGTTTCCGCAGCGCTATGAATTCGGGTTTACGGCTGATATGGACAATGCGGATTTCCCGCCGGCGTTGCTAGACGGGTTTCGCGCTATGTTTGCTACGGATGTATCGTGGCGGAAACCCTCGGCTACACAGCGTCGCCGCTTTATGGCAATGCGCGATCATCTGGGGGCCGATAATCTGATCGCTGTTTCTGTGGTTGAGCGTCAGGAATTCTGGGTGATGGACAATGATTGGGCCGGGTTTCCTGACCCTGCGCAATTTTTGTTTGTCGGTTTTGCCCGCAATAAATCCATCGTTGCCGCTGGCCGGTTTGAGGACTGGCCAGACAATTGGCAACGGGAAGAAACTAAAGGATAAGGCGTTACATGGGTATTTCTATCGGGCCGTTCAGGTTCTCATCCTTGATACTAAAATTGCGGTTTTCACGCCTGTTTCAGGCTGTGATGCCAAAGCAGTATGCAAAAACGCAGGCGAAAAATAAGAACGCACGACTGCAAATGTTGGCGGATTTTCTATTTCTGGAGGAACCGATCATCATCGTTGATGTCGGCGCTAATCCTATGGATTTCGATGCGCCCTATAAATCCCTGCTGGAGGCCAACCTGTGCAAGGTTATCGGGTTTGAGCCGCAAAAAGAGGCGTTTGACAAGCTGGAAAAACAAAAATCCCCACAAGAAACCTATATCAACGCGGCCGTCGGGGATGGGCAATCGCACATCTTTTATGAATACGTAGCCGATGGTTTGCAGTCGCTCTATAAGCTCGATCAAAAGGCAAAAACTGTGATTGATTTTTTGGACCACCACGATAGTGCTGCCTATAAAACCCTGTCGGCCAATCCAATCGCGACCCGCCGCATTGATGATATGGATGAGATTCCGCAGGTCGATTTCCTCAAAATCGATATTCAGGGTGGTGAGTTGGCCGTTTTTCAAAACGCGCGGCAGAAATTGCAGGGCACGATCGCTATTCAAACTGAAATGCGGTTTTTACGCATATATGAAGACGAGCCGCTATTTGGTGAAGTCGACATAGAGTTGAACAGCCAGGGTTTTGAGATGCATTCTCTCTTCGAGAGGCCAAATCGTTTTCGAATACCGCATTCACAAATGGAAAAAACAAGCAACAACTGCGCAAAGCAACTGCTTGACACCGATTTTATCTATGTCCGAGGCTTGCGGACGCTGGATGAGGTTGAAACGGTAAAACTTAAAAAACTCGCCATTCTGGCCGATGGGGTGTTTGAAAGTTATGATCTGGCGCTGTACTGCATCGATTTACTGGTAAAAAACGGCAATGCTCCGGAAGGTTTGGCGCAGAAATATCGTCAAATGTTGCCGCTTAAATATATAAAATGAAACGCCCTCTGGCAGAAACGGAATAAGAAATGTTGAATATCAAAAACCTGAAAGCCTCGCTTGAAGAGGAAGACAAGCAAATTCTTAAAGGCATTGATTTAGATGTCGGGCCGGGGCAGGTGCATGCGATTATGGGGCCAAATGGCTCGGGTAAATCGACGTTATCTTATGTGCTTTCGGGCAAGGGGGGTTATATTGTCGATGGCGGCTCTGCGACGCTTGACGGGGCTGATCTGCTGGATATGGAACCTGAAGAACGCGCAGCGGCAGGGCTGTTTTTGGCCTTTCAATATCCGGTTGAAATCCCCGGGGTCGGCAATATGACGTTTCTGCGCACGGCCCTTAATGCCCAGCGCAAAGCCCGCGGTGAGGCAGAGCTGAACGCGGCAGAGTTTTTGAAACTTGTGCGCGCTGAAGCGAAAGAATTGAAAATCGATGCGGATATGCTGAAACGCCCCGTGAATGTCGGATTTTCAGGCGGTGAGAAAAAACGCAATGAAATTCTGCAAATGGCCGTACTGCAACCCAAGATGTGCATTCTTGATGAAACCGATTCCGGCCTTGATGTGGACGCCATGAAACTGGTCGCCGAGGGGGTGAACGCGATGCGTGATGGCAAGCGTGCATTCCTTGTGATCACCCATTACCAACGTCTTTTGGACCACATAAAACCCGATGTGGTGCATATTATGGCTGATGGCAGAATCGTCAAAACCGGCGGCCCTGAACTGGCGTTAGAAGTTGAAAACAACGGTTACGCTGATCTTTTGAACGAGGTTGCGTGATGGCCGTGCCTGCAAAAAACATCGATGCAACAGAGGCCATGATCGCAGCTTATCCGCGCCCAAATGACAGCGCAAAATGGGCGAGCGATGCGCGTGCCCGGGCGCTGGCAACCTTGCGCCAAAACGGCGCGCCGCTTAAGCGGGATGAATACTGGAAATTTACCGATCCGGCGCGATTGCTGGCGCCAACACCATCGGCAGAAACCCTGGACACAGGTGAAACGCCGGTTTTTGATACAGTTGGCAAGCTATTGATCGTTTTTGTCGATGGTATTTACCGCCCCGATTTGTCTGATGATCTGACGATGACAGGGGTTGAGATCGAAACCCTTGCCGCAGCCATGTCCAAAGATATCCACTGGGCAAGCGATATTTTCGGTGTGTTGGAGGCCAATGGCCAAACGCCGGTTTCCCGCCCGATTGCGGCCCTAAATACAGCCCTTGCGGTTGAAGGCGTGGTTATTCGTGTCAGCGGTGCCGCCCCAAAACCGATTGCGCTGCGCTATCTGCGTGCGCGCGATAATGCCGACGTGATGGTGCGCCATGTTATCAAACTTGAAAAAGGTACCGATCTGACTTTGTTGGAAAACGGTGCCGCAGCGGCGCGTTTTAACAGTACCCTAGAGGTGGATATCGCTGATGGCGCGACTTTTCACCATGTGCGTGCACAAGGGCGCGATCACGGGCGTCTGGCGGCCACATATATGTTTGCGCGTCTTGGCCAGGAAAGCCGGCTCAAAAGCTTTACCCTAACGGTAAACGGGGCGTTAACCCGCAATGAAGCCGTGATTGAACTTACCGGCGACGATGCCTTTGCTACGGTTTCAGGTGCTAGCGCCGGGGACGGGGCGTTTCATCATGATGACACGATCTTCATCACCCATAACGCGCTAAATTGCGAGAGCCGTCAGGTTTTCAAAAAAGTGCTGCGTAATAAGGCAACGGGGGTATTTCAAGGCAAAATTCTGGTGCCGGCCCATGCGCAAAAAACCGACGGTTACCAGATCGCCCAAGGCCTGTTGCTGGAGGATGACTGCACGTTTTTGGCCAAACCTGAACTGGAAATTTATGCAGATGATGTGGTGTGCTCACACGGGTCCACATGTGGCGGGGTTGATGAAACGGCGCTGTTTTACCTGACCTCGCGCGGGGTGCCAAAGGCGGCGGCCCAAGATATGCTGGTGTTGGCATTTATGGATGAAAGCATTCAGGAAATCGAAGATAGCGCATTGGCAGATATCATACGCGCCCGTTTAGGCGGCTGGATGGAACGGCGCAGAGGCTGATGGGTATATTAACCACCGGGTTCATTCCCGATATTATTAACGCCTATGGTGGCCTTCGGGCATCTATGCGTGCACAAATCCACCGAAATTACGGCGAAGAACGCTTGCTGGCGCTGGTGGCTTATGGCTGTTTTGCGATATTTCTAAGCTTTTTGCCGCGCCTGCTGGCGACTAATCTTTCAGCATCACCGGAACAAAGCATCGCTGCCGGTATCATCATGTGGTTCTTTGTTGTGATGTTTTTTTTCCCGCTGTTATTTTACGCAGTGGCAGCAATTTCCCACCTGATCGCCAGGGTTTTTGGCGCAAATGGTTCATTTTTCAATGCCCGTCATGCCCTGTTTTGGATGCTCACCGTGCTTAGCCCGGTTTTGCTTGTTAAAGCCATGCTTACCAGCGTTTTTATCCAGATAGGCGGGACCGCGGGGGAAAATCTGCTGATGGCTTTGAATATCATTTTGGTATCGGCAATTTTGCGGATTTGGGGCGCTTTTTTGGCTGAAGTTGAGGGATTTTCTCGCACCTACATTACCTCACTCCTTATTGCAATTACGTTCATTACCCTTGGTGTTGTGGTATATCTGATAAGCTAAATCTAGCGCTTTTGGCCATTTTTAAAGTATTTATACACTATATGTGTCACAGGTGTTGACCCCGCATAGACATAAATGCAATCTATGGCAGAAAGTCGCCAAATACAGTGAATGTTTGCAAATAAACGAGATTTAAGATGACAGAAAACACCGAGAATCCCGAACCAGTTCAGACTGTACCAAGCAGTGAACCTGCCAAAACCTTCACGTCGGGCGACGGTGTGTTTCGCGAGGATCGAACATCTTTGAAAGATCGGATTTGGGATGCGTGGAGGGATATGCGCGCCTCGACCAGGCGGATGATCGCAGAAAACCCTTCCGAGGCACGGTTACTGTTCTTTGTGTTGATGTCGGATCTGATATTATTCCTGTCTTTTGCCGTTAAAACTGTTGTCAGCCCGAATTCGGTGATGTCCAGCATTTTGCCCGATAATGTTGCCTTGCTGCTGGTCGTTGCCCTGCTGTTTCGCACAATATCCGTTTATGTTTTCGCCCTTGTTGTCAGCCTGATCCTGCGGCTTTTCGGGGGTACAGGGACATTCCGCGCCACACGTATCGGGATTTTCTGGGGTACATTTGTTGCCGCCCCGTTTGAGCTGTTTTCGGCCGTAATCACATTCTTTATGGCCCGTCTTGAAGGGGTCATGCCGTTTCTTAGTGGTGATATGATCTCGTTGGCGCCGCTCTGGATTGGTTTGCTGCCTTATGTGTGGTTTGTTTCTGCAGGTGCTACCGAGGCCCATGGCTTTAAAAAGGTCTTCCCGCTGTTTATTTCCATGTCGATCCTCAGCATTATTTCCATCATCGGTATGATGATCCTGCGCGCCCGCGGCGTGATCTGAATGCCGCAAAATGTTGCGCATTTCCTCCGGAGCAGTTTTCTTCGGCCCCGTATAGTTGCGCGCCATCTGATCGATCTTAGGTTTTCAAACGACATTATTGCCCAAGGGGCGGTGCTGGCAGCGGTTCTTTCGGCTCTGACCTGGGCTATATTACCGCTTGTGTTTGCAAGATATGATCTGGAATTGCCTGTAAATAATACGTTGCCATTATCAGTTGATTTAGCGTTTAGTTTTGGTGCCATATTTTTGACCAGCCATATCGTCATGCTTTTGGCGCGCAGTACCGGGGTGCCGGTGAATTTTCGCGCCTCTGTGACTATATACATCTGGTTTGGCATACTTGAATCCGCTCTGATGCTATGCCTTGCAGCATTTTTATACGCCCTTGGGCCATTATCCGCCATCCTGTTTATTCCTGCGGCAATCTGGGGGATTTGGGCGCTTGGCAGCTATTGGTCTGAATTATTGCAACACCCGGGGTTTTTCATGGGTTTGGCGTTAATAATCATTGCGTCTTTGATCAACTCGGCGATATTACTTGCAGTAATCGAGGTATTAAACCTGCCGATTGAGGAGCTGCCGACAAATGTATGATGTCGCCAAAATCCGTGCTGACTTCCCGATCCTTTCGCGCAAAATACATGGCAAACCGCTGGTTTATCTGGATAACGGCGCCTCGGCGCAAAAACCACAGGTGGTGATCGATGCGGTCACGCGCGGTTACGCCGAAGAATACGCCAATGTGCACCGCGGGTTGCATTATTTGTCTAATCTGGCGACGGATAAATATGAGGCCGCGCGGGGTATTGTGCAAAAATTCCTTGGGGCCGAGCACGAATCCGAGATAATTTTCACAACTGGCGCGACCCAGGGGCTGAACCTTGTGTCCTATGGCTGGGGGGTGGAAAACCTGCAAGCGGGCGACGAGATTATCTTGTCAGTGATGGAGCATCACGCCAATATCGTGCCCTGGCATTTTTTGCGCGAACGCATGGGCGTGGTACTGAAATGGGTCGATATCGCGGCGGATGGTTCGCTGGATCCACAGGCGGTGATTGATGCGATAACTCCGCGCACCAAAATGATCGCGATCACCCATATGTCCAATGTTCTGGGCACGGTTGTTGACATAAAAACCATCTGTGCCGCCGCGCATGCCGTGGGGGTGGCGGTGTGTGTTGATGGTTCGCAGGCTTGTGTGCATATGCCGGTGGATGTGCGCGAACTGGGCGCGGATTTCTATGCTATCACGGGCCATAAACTCTATGGGCCATCGGCATCCGGGGCGATTTATATCAGGTCCGAACGTATGGCTGAAATGCGCCCATTTATGGGTGGGGGTGACATGATTAACGAGGTCACACAGGAAAATATAAGCTATAACACCCCGCCCCATAAATTTGAGGCCGGCACTCCGGGTATCGTGCAAACCATCGGTTTTGGTGTGGCTCTTGAATATATGATGGGCGTTGGTATGAAAAATATCGCAGCCCATGAGGCCACGCTTTTTGCATATGCCAACACACGGCTGCGCGGGCTGAATTATGTGAATATTCAAGGCAATGCACCGGGCAAAGGTGCTATATTTTCGCTGACACTTACGGGCGGCGCGCATCCTCATGACATCTCAACCATCGTTGATCGTAAAGGCGTGGCCGTGCGCGCCGGACACCACTGCGCTCAACCCCTGATGCAGTTTCTAGGCCTAAACGCCACGTGCCGCGCGTCTTTCGGGATGTATAACACGGTTGAAGAGGTTGATGTGTTGATAGATGCGCTGGAAACATGCCACGAGCTGTTGGGGTAGGTCTGCGGTTATCTGGCTTACGCTTTGGGAAATGGATCGCCTTTATCCATGTGTGATCCGGTTTTTTGAAGAAAGATCACTCTAGAATACACATCCACATTACTTTTGTCTGGCCATACACCAGAAAGGACGTATCGAAAACGTAAAGATTGTCGTGCGTGCAATATTTCGAAAGCCGTTTCTGGCGCGTCATATACACGTTCAGTAACGCACTCATAAGCCCACATATATTCGTTGGCAGTCACAGTATCGCCCGCTCTGTCGTGAATCCTACAATGTGTTAGCCATGCAGTGCAACCTTCGATGCTGCAAATATTCCATCGGTATGGCATCTTTGCGCTTTGGGGTTGAATTTACATTCAAGGCATTTGTAATCCTGCATTTCATTACCCCCTAAACCTGCATTTCCTTGGTTGCTGTCAGTTTTACGTCCGGGTAGTCGCGTTCTACGCGGTCGATGTCCCATTGTAGTCTTGTCAGATAGACCGGGTCGCCGTCGTGGTCCGTGGCCATGTGGCCTTTGTTGGCGTTGATAAAGGCATCTACCGCCTCTTTTCCCCCTGAAATCCAGCGTGCTGAGGTGAATTGGGTTGCCTCGAAGCGCACGGGTAGGCCGTATTCCAGCTCAATCCTTGAGGCAAGCACCTCAAATTGTAACGGTCCGACCACGCCGACAATAAAACCCGCGCCGATGTTGGGTTTAAAGATTTTGGCGGCCCCTTCCTCGGCAAACTGGTGCAAGGCCTTGTCCAGATGTTTGGCTTTTAGCGGGTCGCCGGCGCGCACGTTTTGCAACAGTTCGGGCGCAAAAGACGGGATGCCGGTGAAACGGATATCCTCGCCCTCGGTCAGGCTGTCACCGATGCGCAACTGCCCGTGGTTGGGGATGCCGATGATGTCACCGGCATAGGCGCCTTCGGTTAATTCGCGGTCATTTGCCAGGAACATCATAGGGTTAGAGATCGCCATCTGTTTACCGCTGCGCACATGCTTCAGTTTCATACCGCGTTTGAAATGCCCCGAGCACAGGCGGACAAAAGCGATGCGGTCACGGTGTTTTGGGTCCATATTCGCTTGAACTTTGAAGACAAATCCGGTGACTTTGGTCTCAAACGGTTCAACTTCGCGCGGGGTGCCGGGGCGCACTTGCGGGGGCGGGGCGTAATTGGCGATACCCTCCATCAATTCCTGCACGCCAAACGAGTTAATTGCCGAGCCGAACCAGATCGGGGTCAGCGTGCCTTCCAGAAATGCCTGTTGATCAAAGGCGGGCAGCAATTCGCGTACCATTTCAACCTCTTCGCGCAGCTTTTCCAGCAGCTCAGCAGGCACATGTTCGGCGATTTTCGGGTCATCTAGCCCGTCTATTTCAATGCTTTCAGCCTTAACGTTACGATCGGCGCGATCCATCAGGATGATGCGATCGTTGAAAATATCATACGTGCCGATAAATTCGCGCCCCATGCCGATGGGCCAACTGGCCGGGCAAACGTCAATCGCCAGGCTTTCCTGAATTTCGTCAATAATTTCAAATATTTCGCGGCTTTCGCGGTCCATTTTATTGCAGAATGTCACGATCGGCAGATCGCGCATGCGGCAGACCTCAAACAGCTTTTGCGTCTGGCTTTCAATGCCTTTGGCACCGTCAATCACCATAATCGCCGCATCCACGGCCGTGAGGGTGCGGTAGGTATCCTCGGAAAAATCCGAGTGGCCGGGGGTGTCGACCAGATTGAACCAGAATTCGCGAAATTCAAATGACATCGCCGAGGCGGAAACCGAGATCCCGCGGTCTTTTTCCATTTGCATGAAATCCGAGCGCGAACGGCGCGCGTTGCCCTTGGCCCGCACTTGTCCCGCCATCTGGATCGCCCCGCCAAACAGCAGAAATTTCTCCGTCAATGTGGTTTTACCAGCATCGGGATGCGAGATGATCGCGAATGTGCGACGGCGGGTTATTTCGGCAATATCAGTCATGAAGGGGCGTATAGGGCAGGGCGGCGAAAAGGGCAAGAAATGTTAGCTGGTGGCGCCGAAATACCGTGCCAGACGGCCATCAAGGGTTTTGGTAAACGCATAGCGCTGCACAGTCTGGTATTTGCGCAAGCTGCGCAGGCGACGGTGGTCAAAAACAAAAGCATCCCGAAACATTTCGGTTTGCTTATCCATATCATTCCGTTCAAAAACCTCGGCTATGTTCTTGCGTCTACGGGCAGATTTTCCCAATTTTGCAGCGGATTCATCCTGTTTTCTGCGCCAATCCAGCCGTGCAAACTTCCAACGGCCTTTGTCTATAAAATGCGCATGCCCAAAGGAATAAAGATGCAGTAAATGCATGGCGCTGACTTCGGGCAGCTCCGCAGGTTGATCATTTATCAACATGTTATGGGGGTAAAGCGTCAGCCCGTTTTGGCCGGTACGCACAAAAATCTTACCCCCTGTATGACCAAAAAACCCATGGGGCATTTGTTCGGGATGGCGATAGATTCTAGCCAACCACTCAGGGGCGTTTTCACCATCCATATGGCGGAAATATTCCGTATAGGGTTGATCCAGGTCCTGCGCGCGAAACAGCCGTTCCATCGGGCGCATGCGCAGGGCGATATGCGACGCGGGGATCGCGGCCAGAATTTGTGAAACAGGCGCGCTCGGGTAGATCAGCTCATCGATATCGATATGCACCAGCCAGTCGGTTTTGGCACGGCTATATGCGACTTTAGTATTGAGTATCTGGCGTTTTCGAATGCCGCTCGGGCGGGGCATATCAAAACTGTCCCAATGGGTTTGATCACATAAATACGTGGTCACCTGCGGCATATGGGCAAAAATCTGTGCGCTGGGATCGGCTGGATCATCGAAGAAAATCACGATTTCCTGCGCGCCAGCCCCAAGGTGCCAGGCAACAAATGCCCTAAGCTGTGCTGGGTTTTCCTTTGCCGTCGTTACCGTTGACCAGCTTGCCATACGCAATTTCCCGAAACATTTTTATGCATCCGCAGACAAATCAGCCCATGCTATGTAATCTATGGTTGAGGCGGCGTTAAGGGCGGGTTAAGATCGGATATATTAATCAAACAGGGGCACACAAAATGACAATTATTACCTTTGCAAAATCTACAATTGTGCATAGCGGCATTGTTGCTGGCATGGTGTTTTTGGGCGCATGCGATGGCCCGACCTCACCTTATATGGATACGGTTTCCACTGTTCCGCATCAGGGCGGGCATTGTAATTCGCGCAATCTGCAATGGATGATCGGCCAGCCGGAAACCGCCATTGGCGCGACGGAAATTTCCGGCCCGATCCGGGTTATTCGCCACGGAGATGCCGCAACGACGGATCACGTGACGACCCGCACGAATTTCCGTATGGATGTTGATGGGCGCATCGCTGAAATCACCTGCGGGTAAGGTGGATTTACTATGGATCTGGGGATAAAAGGCAAGGTCGCGATTGTCTGCGCGGCCTCTAAGGGGCTGGGGTATGGCTGTGCGAACGCACTGGCAGAGGCGGGTGTGGATCTGGTGATCAATGCGCGCAGCCCCGAACCGCTGGAGGCGGCGGCGCAAAAGCTGCGGACCTTTGGCGTCAACGTCACGCCAATTGCCTGTGATATCACCACGCCTGATGGGCAGGCGATGGTATTGGCCGCTTGTCCCCATCCTGATATTCTGATTACAAATGCCGGTGGTCCGCCGCCGGGGTTATGGTCTAATTGGGACCGCAGCGACTTTATTGCGGCTCTTGACGCTAATATGCTGACCCCGATCACTTTGATGAAGGCAGTGCTGCCCTCCATGATCGACAAGGGCTGGGGCAGAGTAGTCAATATCACCTCGCAGTCGGTAAAAGCGCCGATTGCTGTGCTGGGGTTATCAAATGCGGCCCGCGCCGGGTTGACCGGCTATGTCGGGGGCACCAGCCGCCAGGTTGCGCCTTACGGGGTGACGATTAACAACCTTTTGCCGGGCATTCATGCAACCGATCGTGCGATCAGCCTTGATCAGGGCGTCGCAAAGACCGATGGGATAACACTGGCCGAGGCAAAATCCGCGCGCGCAGCCAGCATTCCGGCCCGCCGTTATGGCACAGCAGCAGAATTTGGCGCGATGTGTGCATTTTTATGTTCCGGGCATGCGGGATTTATTGTTGGGCAGAATATTTTGCTGGATGGGGGCGGGGTAAATTCAACCATGTGATCCCCTCACATCCCTTTGACATTCCATCACAAACACCTGATCGCAAAGATTATCGCTGGGCAACGGGGTAAAGGCACGCTAGCACTTTGTGAAAACAGGAGCATTTCGTGCATATTTTCGCCTCTCCCCACGCCCTTATCACCCTTGCGGCCCTAATCGCCGGTGGCAGTTTACTGCTTTCGCCGCGCGCTAAAACCACGGCAGCCTTTTTTGCCGGAACGGATGCAAATGGCCGTGCGCCCGGCCTGCTGACGCTGATATTTAGTCAGGTGACCACCTGGATTTTTGCGCGCTCATTGCTGACGGCGGCGATTTTGGGGTATTATTACGGTGTGGCCGGGGCTTTGGCCTATACGGCGTATTACCTTAGCTTTTTGACCGGCATGATGATTGTTGCGCGGCTGCGGCGCACGGGCGCGCGGTGTTTGCAAACCTGGTTGCGCACACAATATGGTCGCACCGGGGTTGCCTGTTATAATGTCGTTATCGCCTTGCGTCTGATGTCCGAAGTTTTTGCCAATCTGATCGTTGTCGGCCTGATTTTCAGCGCCGCTTATGGTGGTTCCGAGCAAGCGGGACGTATCGCTATGATCATACTGGCGCTGGTGGCGCTTACTTATTCAGCGCTTGGCGGGTTGCGGGCCTCGCTGCGCACAGATGTTGCCCAGATGACGCTGTTTCTGGGGGCTTTCCTGATTGCTTTTACGGTCATGTTTGTTAGCCCGGATTTCTCAATCACAAAAGTGTTGCGCGCTGATGGTATCGCTGGCGCATACAACGGTTGGGTGTTGTTTTTAGTGGCATTATTGCAAATACCATCCTATCCGGCCCATGATCCGGTGATGATGGATCGCGGATTTTTGGCGGATGAACAAACCACGAAACGCGCGTTTTTGCATGCGTTCTGGCTGTCAGCGCTCAGCATTTTTGGCTTTGCGCTATTTGGCGTGCAGGCCAGCGTGATCAGTGCCGATCTGGTCAATAGCCAGCTTTTGGGGACATGGCAGGGGATGTTTGGACCCTTCGTCTATTTCCTGATCGCCGCAGCATTACTGATTTCGGCGATGAGCACCCTTGATTCCGCTTTAGCATCAGCGGCAAGGCTGGTGATCATCGAGATGCGCCTCTGTAAAACCACCATACGCAACGGGCGTATTGCCATGGCCCTTTTCATGCTGTTTGGCGTGATATTTTTGCTGGGCGACACAAAAGAGCTGTTTGCGGCTGTGGCCGTATCGGGCACGG
The DNA here is from genome assembly GCA_036479695.1 of Paracoccaceae bacterium. GTDB lineage: Bacteria > Pseudomonadota > Alphaproteobacteria > Rhodobacterales > Rhodobacteraceae > NORP23. Next base: position 537,312 of record JAZGFN010000015.1, on the reverse strand, counting down.
CGTCAATGTTCCTGACACCGGTTCTGGTACTTGGCCTTGGCCTTGGCTGGCGCATTCCGCTTTGGTCCTATTTGACCGCTTTTAGCGCGGTCATACTGGGGGCCATTGCGTATTTTTATCAAAGTTCTGATCTGGTGATCGTCCTTTTCGGGGCCGGGCATAAATATGAACGTCTGTTGTTTATCTGTCTGACGGTGCTGCTGATTGGTTTTAGTGCTGCAATTATCGGTGTGTTAATGCGGCGCAGGCTTGCCCAAGCGTGATGCAGTTGCTATCTGGCTAGGGTAGTAAATTCTGGCAGGAGCCTGCGCGTGCCTCAAGATCCTCCAAAGCTGATATTGAAAAATATCACCCGCCTGTTTGCAGAGCGATCGGTTGTTGACGATTTGTCGCTGACACTTGAGGCCGGACAGGTTACGTGCTTGCTGGGGCCGTCAGGGTGCGGAAAATCCACGACTTTGCGCATTGCTGCTGGTGTTGACCAGCAAGATGCGGGGCAGGTGTTGCTGGATGGCCGCGTGATTTCGGATGAAAACACCCATATGGCGCCTGAAAATCGCTCTATCGGGTTGATGTTTCAGGATTTCGCGCTGTTTCCGCATCTTAATGTGCTGGAAAACGTGGCGTTTGGCCTGAAAGAGCAGGGTAAATCCGTCGAAGCCTTGGCGATGCTGGCGCGGGTTGGCCTGAAACCTTATGCCGATAAATACCCCCATATGTTATCTGGCGGTGAGCAACAACGGGTGGCGCTGGCGCGCGCGCTTGCCCCAAAACCCGACGTTATGCTGATGGATGAGCCGTTCAGCGGGCTGGATAATCGCCTGCGCGACGGTATTCGCGATGAAACCCTGCGGATACTGAAAGAGGAGGGCACGGCGGTGCTGCTGGTCACCCATGAACCCGAAGAAGCCATGCGCATGGCCGATCAGATAGCGTTGATGCGGGACGGAAAAATCATCCAGATCGGCGCGCCATATAATATATATAACACCCCCAAAGACCGTGAGGCGGCGGCGTTTTTCTCTGATATCAACATCATCCACGGTGTGGTGAAAAATGCCCAGACAGAAACACCTTTCGGGATGTTTTTCACACCCGGCTTGAACGATGGCACGGATGTCGAGATTATCATCCGCCCCCAGCACCTTAAAATCGACTTTGATCGCAGTGGACAAGGGGCCAATCCAACACCTGAAAACGGCGTGCCAGCCAGAGGGCTGGTGAAACGCGCGCGCTATCTGGGCAATGAAAGTCTGGTGGAACTGGTGATGGAGTATGACGGATCAAGCTTGCACGCAACCATCCCGGGGGTATTTTTACCCAACCCCGACACGCCGCTATGGCTGTCCATGCGCCGCGAGCGTTGCTTTGTTTTTGCGTGTAAAGGATAATTAGGCAAAACCTGCTCTTTTAATCATGATAATGGATAAAAATGCACAGCCAAACCCCCACTTTAGCCGATGAGATACTTAAGCCGGTAACAGAATTTTTTACCTGCGCGGGACATCGTGAAATTGCATTTTGCCAATTGGGTGATCCAGAGGGCATCCCGGTTTTTTATGCACATGGTGCACCAAGTTCAAAATCCGAAGCCATGATTTTTCATCGGGCGGCCTATAAATATGGTTTTCGGTTGATCGCATCAGATCGTCCGGGGTTCGGCGAATCTGAATTCGCCCCAAACCGCAGGTTGCTTGATTACCCCCAAGATATGGCGGCTCTGGCGGATAGCTTGAATATTGAAACATTTGGCGTGCTGGGTTGGTCAGCTGGGGCGGCGCATACAATTGCATGTGCTTATGCAATTCCTGATCGGCTGAGGTTCAATATTACTGTTGCTGGTTACACAAACTTCAAGGAGTTACCAAATGCAAAATCATTTCTGGCGAACAGCGCAGACCGATTTGCCGTTAGCATTGCCCATTGTTGCCCGCCCCTCTTTAGAGCCTTTTTTACGATACTGAAAGTCGGCGTTGACCGGTTCCCGAATCAAACATTTAAAGCGTTTCTTAAACAGCTTTCCCCTGGGGACATTGAAATCGCGCATTCCTCTGGTTTCAAAGATACACTACTGAAAATGCAGCAAGAGGCGTTTAGCCATGGCAGTGCTGGCGTGGCGCATGATGCGCGTATCCATTATGCTGATTGGGGATTCAAGATTGCCGAAATCATCTATCCGCTGCACATTATTCATGGGCGAAGTGACCGTCTCGTGCCTTATGAATTTGGCGAACATCTATCGCAGAATATTCAGAATGCAACCTTGCAGACCCTTGAGAATGAAGGACATTTTTATCCTTATCGGCACGCAGATCCAATATTTAAGTTGGCCAGAGATTTGAACAAAGATCAGGACGATACTCTTTGAACTAAGGGCCATTATCCTTAGAATACCTGCGTATTAGGTGGATATGGCGCTTGTTTTTGTAAAGTGGTTTCGACTGTATTTTCTGCTTACAGGGCAACTATTTATCACAAATACCCATTTGGGGTTTGAAACCTGCGCCATTAGCCAATAAATGTAGTAAGGGACAGATATCGCCGAAAGTTTTCGGCCTGCGTTATGGGAGTGAATTCATGCTAAACAATATCGGCCTGCCGGGTCTTTTGTTGATTGCCGTTGTCGTGCTGGTGCTTTTCGGGCGCGGCAAAATCTCGTCACTGATGGGCGAAGTAGGTAAGGGGATTACCAGTTTCAAAAAAGGTGTTTCCGAGGGAAAAGACGAACTGGAAAAAGCTGCCGCTGATGAGGCGGTTGATGTGACGCCAGTCGCTGAAAAAGACGAAGCCTGACCCCCTATAAAGGCTTAACCTTATGTTTGATATCGGATTTTCCGAACTGCTTGTGATCGGCGTTGTCGCCTTGATTGTTGTTGGTCCAAAAGACCTGCCGGGGATGTTTCGCACGGTTGGGCGCTATGTGGGCAAGGCCAAGGGCATGGCGCGGGAATTCCAGCGCTCGATGGAGGATGCAGCGGATGCGACGGGTCTTAAGGATGTGGGGTCAGATTTTAAGGATATGACCAGCGGGCTGGATGATATTAATAAACTGGCAACCGGCGGGCTTGACCCCAAAAAGGCCGTGAAAAAGAAGTTTGCAGATATATTGGCCGCAAAAGACAGCGGCGTTGCGATGGAAACGACTGATCCCGAGGCCGGGGATGACGTGGCAGCGCACAGCGCGGAAAAGCCAAAGCCAAAAGCGCGGAAATCTGTGAAATCACCCAAGGCTAAAGCAAAGCCCAAGTCAAAAACGACTGTAAAAACCACGACAAAAGCCAAGCCAAAGCCTAAAGTCGTGAAAAAACCAAAAAAACCGGCAGCTAAAACACCCGCAGCTAAAACCACGTCTAAAACGGTGACAAAATCATGAACGATTCCGTTGAAGATTCCACCGCAACGTTGATTGAACATCTGACCGAGCTGCGCGCACGCATCATCAAATCCGTCGTCGTATTTCTGCTGGGCATGATCGTCTGTTTTCCCTTTGCCCAACAGATTTTATCCCTGCTAGCCGAACCCATGGCCGATATCATGCGTGCCCGTGGTGAGAACCCGCAACTGTTTTTCGACGCGCCCCAAGACGCGTTTTTTGCCTATGTTAAGATCGCAGTTCTGTTCGGTTTCGCCCTGACTTCGCCCTATATCGGCTATCAGATGTGGCGGTTCGTGGCGCCTGGCCTTTATAAAGAGGAAAAGGGCGCGTTTTTGCCGTTTCTTATCGCCTCACCGTTGCTATTCATTGCTGGTGGCGCGTTTGCTTATTTCGTTGTCATGCCGCTGGCGATCAACTTTTTTCTGGGTTTTGGCAATATAATCCCGGCGATTTCGTCAATGCTGGGCTTTGGCGGCGCTCCGACTGAGGATGCAGAACAAGGTCTGCGGGTGTTCTATTTTGGCTCGATCAAGGAATATCTGGCGCTGGCGCTAAAATTCATCGTCGCCTTTGGTATTTGCTTTCAACTGCCTGTCCTGTTGACCCTGATGGGTAAGGCGGGGCTGGTATCTGCGGCGGGGCTGGGGGCGATGCGCAAATATGCGGTGGTCGCGATTCTGATACTGGCAGCAATCGTGACGCCCCCTGATGTTATCACGCAAGTCATCCTGTTTGTCGTGGTTTACGGGCTTTATGAGGTCTCGATTATGCTGGTGCGGTTGGTTGAGAAGAAGCGCGAGGAACAGCGGCGGGCTGACGGGTATTATGATGATGACGACGACGCGGATGAAGGTGAGGCCAAAGACCCCTTGATGGCCGAATTTGACGAGGATGCAGATTAATGGGGCAAAAGGGTAAAGCCTTGCTGCGTATTGCCGATGCACTGGAACGCATCAGCCCCGCCCCGGTGCCACCCCCCGATTTCACCCATGCTGAGGCGTTTATCTGGCATACCAATCCTGACCGTCTGCAAGCGATTACTCGGGTCAACCGGATCAATATCGCCTTGCTGGTTGGTATCGATCTCGCCCGCGATACTTTGCTGGCCAACACCCGGCAATTCGCCAAGGGTTTGGCGGCCAATAATGTATTGCTGTGGGGCGCGCGGGGCATGGGGAAATCTTCGTTGGTTAAGGCGGCCCATGCCGAGGTTGAAAACTTGATCCTGATTGAGATCCAACGCGATGATCTGCCCAGTATCACCCGTTTGCTGGCGTTGTTGCGCGATATCCCCAAACGGTTTTTACTGTTTTGTGATGATCTGTCGTTTGATCAGGATGATAGCCATTATAAATCCTTGAAAGCCGTGCTTGATGGTGGCATTGCCGGACGGCCTGATAATGTGGTATTTTATGCAACCTCGAATCGGCGCCACCTGATGCCGCGCGCTATGATTGAGAATGAACGCTCCACCGCCATTAACCCCTCGGAATCGGTTGAGGAAAAAGTGTCCCTTTCGGATCGTTTCGGATTATGGCTGGGGTTTCACCCTTGTACGCAGGATGAATATCTGGCGATGATACGGGGGTATTGCGATGCGCTTAAAATCAAGATTTCCGATGCAGAATTGCGCGCTGAAGCGATAGAGTGGCAACAGACCCGGGGCAGCAGATCGGGCCGTGTTGCCTGGCAATATGTCACCGACCTGGCCGGGCGGCGTGGTGTTAAGCTTGAAACCTAATCAACCCATATGGAGGGGTCTTTACCCTCTTCAACAAGGCGATCAAAACGGGCTTGGGTGAAACGCTGGAAACCCTCATCGCTATATGCACCGCTGGCGACAAAAGCCAGGGCGCTGGCATAGTGGAAGGGTTTGAAATAGCCGGGCATTCTAAAGCTTTCAGCCTCTTGAAATGTTGCGGCATCAACACGTTCTTTTGCGAAAAACAACGTTGTCGGCGTGAAGTTTATCAGCCACTTTTGCGCCAGCTCGCGTTCACCGACCTCAACGCCGTCAAAATCCGTGACGATGCGTGATCCCCACATGTTTATCTGTACGGTCAGGAAGTTTTCGGCCTGATATTCAGCAATTTCCGGGATGACAAGGTTAACTTCATGCAATTCGCGACAATAGGGGCAGCCTTTTTGTTCAAAAATTACGATCAAACCTTTACCTGCCTCTGCGGCCTCGGCCAGGTCAGGGCCCATTTCCAGAAAACCCTCATGAAACCAGGGTTGCTTATGCAAACCATCATCGCCAACATCCTGTGCAAAGGCGATTTGGGTCAGCGAGGACAACAGGGCAGCGACTATCATCGTGCGGCGCGTGATCATGGTCTATCCTTTCATGCAAGCAGGATAATGGTGATTCACATCTGTAGTGTCAGCATAGCACATACTTGGCTAACGGCACAAAATATCGCGCGCATTATTTTAAATATGGTGTTGGATCAACACTATCGGAGCCTTTACGGACCTCGAAATGCACCGTTGCCGGATTGCCAGCCGCAACAACGCCGATGGTTTGCCCTTGGCTGACTCTGTCATTTTTGCTGACGCTCACCTTATCAACCCGTCCGTAAATGGTCAAAATACCATTGGCGTGGCGGATCAGAACGATCGTACCCAGCCCGCCAGTTGACTTGGAAACCAGCGCCACAGTACCGGCCGCTGCCGCATGTACAGCCGTGCCTGCCGGTGCAGAAAAGTCGATGCCATCGTTTTTGCTGCCTCCGGGTTGTGGGTTATAGGGGCGCGCAATAGGGCCGTTTACGGGCGGTATAAATTTCACTGCTACCGGCGCTGGGGTTGGGGTTGGTGCAACTGTCGGGGTCACAACAGGTGTTGGTGTCGGGGTTGCGACAGCTGTGGGCGCGGCCACAGCCATCTGCGCCGTGTCTGGCACGGGAATGATCAGCTCTTGACCGGCACGCACACCCAGATCAGCCCCAAGACCGTTCCAGGAAGCCAGTGCAGTCACGGACACATTGTAAAGCCGCGCGATGGAATAGGCAGTGTCGCCGCTTTCAACGCGGTGACGCAGCGGTTCATTGGGGGTTCCAACCGATGGGGTCGAGCCACCGATTCCGCCGCCTGTGGCATTGCTAATCGCAGTTGCGGCAATTTCTGGGCTCCAACCTGTGGGGCTGGCAACAACGTTACCACCGACATTGCCGGGCAGCGCGAACAATTCACCCGCGCGCGGTGCATAGCTAAGCTCAAGCCCGTTATGGCGCGCCAATGCCTCGGGCGACAGGCCAACCCGGCCCGCCATTGCCCCGACCGTATCACCGGAACGTGCGACCATCACCTGATAGGTTTCATAGGTAATAACGCCGCGTCCGTCAGGTTGTGGGCGGTTTATCGCGGGGGGGGCAGTATCAACATTGCTGTCGGTGCGCAGACCAAAGCTGGGCATTTTGAAATCCGACATACCCTCACAGGCGCTTAAAAAGCTGACGGCCATTAACGCCGCAATGAAACCCGTTGTTTTTCCAGTGAAAATCATAATATTTCCTATGCCTTATGCCGATTTCGGCGTGCCTCATTCTGCTGGATCCTTTGCCACCCCTTCCAACAAAGGGACAAAACGGACCTCTCCAAGTTCGGTATATTCCATACCGCTATCGGTTTTTACCACTTTAATAAGATTTTGAACAGTGTCGGACTGTCCCACCGGTAAAATCATGATTCCGCCAACCCTAAGTTGTGCCAAAAGCGGCGCTGGAGGGTCTTCGGCAGCGGCTGTTAGCAAGATACGATCAAAGGGCGATTGTGCGGGCAATCCCTTGGAACCATCCCCGGCAATCACCGTGATATTACCCATGTCCAGCCGCTGAAACAGCGCTTTGGCGGCGCGTGCCAGCCCGGTGTGGCGCTCAATCGTGTAAACGCGGCGTGCCAGATGCGACAGAATAGCCGCCTGATAACCCGAGCCGGTGCCGATCTCTAAAATTTTGCAGCGATTGGTGATTTCAAGCGCTTCGGTCATTTTTGCCACCACCGAGGGCTGGCTGATGGTCTGCCCGCAGGCAATGGGCAGCGGGCGGTCCTCATAGGCGCGGGCGCGAAAGACGCCTTCAAGGAAGACATCGCGCGGGGTTGCCTCCATTGCGGCCAATACGCGAGTGTCCGTGATCCCTTGCGAACGCATCTTCAGGATGAATTCCATACGTTGTTCTGCAAAATCCATACGTTAAAAAACCTCGGCCAGTTGGTCCATCATATCATGGGCCGTTAGATCTGCGCGCAAGGGGGTCACGGTGATCCAGCCACGCGCGGCCTCGCGGGCATCGGTGCCATTGTCAGCCTCTGCGTTACCAGCGCTGTGGCTTAACCACAGATATTCGCGCCCATTTGGGGCAACTTGCGGGGCGACATCAAAGGTCGGGTTCGGGCGATGCCCCTGAATGGTGGCCTTGATCCCTTTTGGCGCGGAATTCGGGAAATTGACGCTGTAAAACACACCATATGTGTGATTTTGCCAAGGGGCGTTTTCGAGAATCTTGCGGCAAACCTCCAGACCATGGGCGGCGGCGATTTCAAAGGCATCGGCCATCTCGACACCGCGTTGCCCGTAATATTGCGACAGGGCGATGGATTTGAAACCGTGCATGGCCCCCTCCATCGCGCCGGCAATTGTGCCGGAATACACGATATCCTCGGCGACATTGTGGCCCTTGTTGACGCCCGAGAGGATCAAATCAGGGGGCGTGTCTTTCAGTATCCGGTTAAGGGCAACGAGCACGCAATCAGCCGGTGACCCATCAACCGCAAAACGCCGAGGCGCCAGTTTTTCAACCCCCATCGGGCGAATATAGGAAATGCAGTGCGAAACAGCAGATTGTTCAAACGCCGGGGCCACGACCCAAACCTCGCCCTCCGACCCAGCCAAAGCTTGCGCGATGGCCTCGGTTACCGCCAACCCCGGCGCGCTGATCCCGTCATCATTGGTGATTAATATACGCATGAAGCACCTGTATCGTTCTACTTGGTATCTTCTAAGCAGGCGTTTCAGCGGCGTCCAGAGCCTGGAGGCAAAGACATATGTTTTCTGCGCAACTGAGTCTTAAATACCGCACTATCCCCGCGTGATTTTGCAGTTGTAGCAATTATTTTGATACGAACGTACATGGATATAGCTGATATCCATGTCCAGAAATATATCCTCGCAGGCCTGCGTCAGATTTTTCTGCTTAACAATCACGCCTGTGCCGTATTTGATCCGGTTATCCGATGTATAGCCCTTGATCAGATATTCCGGTGAGGATTTCAGGTTTTCGGGCAGATTTCCAGAGGTTTCAAATCGCGTACATGCCGTGCCACACAGGAAAATCGGCCCAACCTCGGCATAAGGCTGCGGGATGGGAAACGGGCGATAGGCAAGGATCAACATCGGTGTGCCCGCCGGAATTTCGGCCAAACAATGGCGACAAGGATTACCCGCACCGTTCGAGGTCGCACGTTCGGCGGGTTGCCCGTTGATATCCGGTTGACCAGCCTGCAGCGCGCGAACATCTTTGGTGGGTAGGGCGTGAAATAATAGCATGGAGGTTCCTTTCATAAGAACCCCGTTTATTTGCCATCACACGGCACAAAACGACCCGTTTCTTGCGTATTATTTCGGGTTCATCGCCGTTTGCAGCGTTTCTATCGCGGCTTTATCTGTAACCTGCTGGCCCGCGGCGTTTTCAAAGCCGAAAGGGTCAAGGCTTGTATGGCGGGTTTTAGCGCAAGAGCTGTGGGCCTCATAAGCGCCGCTGATCCGCAGGATTTCGGCCACGTTCTCTGCACGCACACCGCATCCGGGCATGATCGAGATACGCCCATCGGCCTGATCGACCAAAGCCTTAAGCAATGTCGCCCCCTTCAAGGCATTTACCCGCTGGCCAGAGGTCAGAATGCGTTCAAACCCCAGATCAATCGCCTGTTCCAGTGCTTGCATAGGGTTCGGGGTCAGATCAAAAGCCCGGTGCAGGGTTGCCTTCATCTTGCCGCCAACTGCAAGCATTTTGCGCAAAACCCGCACATCCAGCGTATTATCCGCGTTGAGCGCCCCTAGAACCACCCCATCCATGCGGCAATCTTGCGCGGCGCGAATATCTGCACACATCACATCAACCTCAATAGCATCGTAGCTGAAATGCCCGGCACGCGGGCGGATCATGGCATAGTTTTCTACGGGTAATTTAGCGCAAGCCTGCATCAACCCCGCACTAGGTGTCAGCCCGCCAAGGCCGAGCGCTGCGCAGACCTCAAGGCGCGCGACATTGGCCGCAGCGGCGACCTCTGCGCCCTCAATTGTGTCGATGCAGACCTCAAGCAGGGCCATTTAGGCCAATGTCCCATCAGCCGTAATTCGGGTTTTTCCACCCATATAGGCCTGTAAAACCAGCGGGATATCAATCGCGCCGTCCTGTTGCTGATAGTTTTCAATCACTGCAATCATCGTGCGCCCAACTGCGAGGCCCGAGCCATTCAGCGTGTGCACATATTCCGGCTTACCGCCTTCGCGCCTAAAACGTGCGTTCATGCGGCGGGCCTGAAAATCCCCGGTAACCGAGCAAGAGGAAATCTCACGGAACGTGTTTTGCCCGGGCAACCAAGCCTCAATGTCATAGGTGCGCAAAGCGCCGAAACCGATGTCGCCCGTGCACAGGATCACGGTGCGGAACGGGATTTTCAGGACCTCCAGAATACCCTCGGCGCAGGCGGTCATGCGGTCCAGCTCGGCGGCGCTATCCTCGGGTTTGGTGATCGAGACCATCTCAACCTTTTCAAACTGGTGCTGGCGTAAAATCCCGGCCGTGTCGCGCCCCGCAGACCCTGCTTCTGAGCGGAAACATTGCGTCAGCGCCACTAGGCGGCGGGGCAGGGTGTTTTCCTCTAAAATGCTCTCGGCGACACTGTAGGTCAGTGGCACTTCGGCAGTCGGGATCAGCCACCAGCCGTTTTCCGTGCGATAACTGTCCGCGCCGAATTTCGGCAGCTTGTCGGTGCCATACATCGCCTCGTCGCGCACCAGCACCGGCACCCAGGTTTCGCTTAGGCCGTTTTTGTCGATATGCGTGTCGAGCATAAACTGCCCGAGCGCCCGGTGCAGGCGGCTGATTGCGCCGTTTAGCACGACAAAACGTGACCCCGACAGCTTGGCCGCTGTTTCAAAATCTAGGCCAGCAGCGGCACCGGCCACCTCATAATGCTGGCGTGGTTCAAAGGCAAAATTGCGCTGCGCGCCCTGGCGTTTTATTTCAACATTATCAGCCTCGTCCGCGCCATCAGGCACATCCGGGGCAGGGATATTGGGCAGCTCCATCAGCATGTCATTGAGCCGTTGATGCTCGGCTTTGGCTTCGTCTTCAAGGCGGGTGATTTCAAGTTTTTTATCGCCCATAAGGGCGCGCAAACGTTCAAATTCAACCTGATCACCGCTGGCCTTGGCCGCGCCTACCAGTTTTGAGGCCGCATTGCGTTCTGCCAGCGCGCTTTCGGCGGCCTGTATCTTACCACGGCGCGCCTGATCAATCGTCAGAATTTCGGCTGACATGCCGGACATCCCGCGGCGGGCAAGCCCGGCATCAAAAGCCTCGGGGTTTTCGCGAATATTGCGTATGTCATGCATGGTTTTGCCCATTCGTTGCGGATTCGTTTAGCGTGCTTTATGCACCAAACGTTGCACCGGATAAACCCTTTGGCGCTAAGGATAAAATAGGTACAAAAATCAGGGCGCCACTTAAACCACTAACCTAGTTTAGTAGTTTAGTTAAATGTAGCATAACACCTTGTTATCATATGATAATCATCAATATATAGATATTTTTACATTGAGTATTTAGGTGAAAATAACAAGCAGTGGCTCTTATGTTCCGCACATAATATCACCATTCACGTCTTGGATTTACCGGCTTTTCTCGCCGTCTTTTTCGGCGCGGATTTAGCCTGCTTATCCCCGGCTTTTGGTGCGACAAACGGCTCAATTGTGGTCGCCTCATCCTGCTTGCGCTCTGTCTGGTATTGCTTGGTAGTCACCTCATCACAGGCTGTGCAGGTATATGTATCTGTCACATCGTATGTCTCGGCGCTCCATGTCGTGATTTTAGTGGATTTATCCTCCTGAACGTCGCGTTCTTCCTTGAGTTCGCTGGCAATCAGCGTTTCCACACGATCCGTGCGGGTGATGCTAAAGGCTGCATTGCAAGCCGTACAGCGAGCCGTTTTGGCGCCTGAGGCAAATGATTTTTTAAACAACCCAAACCCTGCGATCAGCCCGGCGAGGCCAGAGCCGCCAAACCGCACCGCATTACCTTGGGCGCCAAGCAACCAATAGGCCAACAGCGCGGTCAACACCCCGATAATCACCCCCCAGGTGATCGCCCCTTTACGAATGGATGCGCGCAGTGCGTTTTGATCGTCTGAAAGTTCGGTCATGATGGCTCCTTTTCCGTCTAATCTTGCACGATTACGGTTTTCAATCAATGCCGGGCGAATTTCGGGCCATTTGTTTAACCAATGTTGTGCGCAGATCATGCATTGCCATCAATAACGGCTGCGCTACCTGCATAATTTCATCCCCGCTGGCATCCGATTGCAGCCATTGCGCTGCGCGGTTCATTTCACCGACTAACATATCGAGCCGCGCTGAATCCCGCGCGCTCTGCGTGGTCTCTCGCGCAGTGAACCAGGCGTTTATTTCGGCCACTTCATCTTGGCTAAGCTCTTGTTTATTTTGCACTTTTATATCGCCATTTTGTTTCACAACTGCGATATGCTGCAAATCCATCCGGTTGCTGTTTTGGGCGTCAACACGATACACGCCAGCACCGTTATCTTTGCGGCGAAAATACAATTTGGGTTTATCCAGCATCATTCCAGCCCTTCACAAAACCGCGCAATGTGCGCACATGCTTTTGTTAATACTTCATCGGATGCAGCATAGCTTATACGAAAATTCGGGCTAAGGCCAAAGGCGGCCCCGAACACTACCGCAACGCCTTCAGATTTCAAAAGTTCAATACAGAATACCTCATCATTATCAATATGTTGTCCTTCTTTTGTAACCTTACCTATCAGGCCCTTAATCGACGGGTATACATAAAACGCCCCCTCGGGCAGCGGGCAGTCAATACCTGCAATTTTGTTGAGCATCCCGACAACCAGATCCCGGCGCCGCGCGAATGCTGCACGGCTTGTCATGATGTAATCCTGCGGGCCATTCAGCGCCTCAACTGCCGCCCATTGACTGATCGAGCACGCATTAGAGGTCGATTGCCCCTGCACTTTGATCATCGCCGAAATCAACGCCTGCGGCCCGCCAGCATAGCCAATTCGCCAACCAGTCATCGCATAGGCCTTGGAAACGCCGTTAACGGTTAGCGTGCGCTCCTTAAGGGCCGGTTCGACCTGTGCGGGGGTGTAAAATTCAAACGGGGCATAGGTTATATGCTCGTACATATCGTCGCTCATCACCCAGACATGGGGGTGGCGCAGCAGTACATCTGTTAACGCTTTCAGCTCATCCCAGGAATATCCGGCACCCGTTGGATTGGACGGCGAGTTGAATATTATCCATTTGGTTTTAGGCGTTATTGCCGCCTCCAACTGCGCGGCTGTGATCTTGAAACGGCTTTCAAACGAGGTTTCAATCACCACCGGATTCGCGCCACATAAACGCACCATATCGGGGTAACTTACCCAGTAGGGCGCAGGGATAAGCACCTCGTCACTTGGATTAAGTGTCGCCATTAATGCATTGAAAAGTATATGTTTACCGCCAGAAGAAACAATCACCTGTTTCGGATCATAGGATAAATCATTTTCGCGCTTGAACTTAGCGCAAATCGCGGTTTTCAGCTCGGTAATCCCATCAGGGGCCGTGTATTTTGTCTCACCACGATTAATCGCAGCAATCGCGGCATTTTTGATGTTGTCAGGCGTGTCAAAATCCGGCTCTCCGGCCCCTAGACTGATGATATCAACACCCGCTGCCCGCAATTCCTGCACCTTTGTGGTGACGGCAAGTGTAGGCGAGGGTTTCACCCGTGAAAGGGCGTCTGCAATAAAGGTCATGTGCTTGGTTTCCTGTGAATTCCTGTCAAAAACGTTAATTAGCCTCAGTCACAGGATCAAGCTTGCATCAGGCGGAATTTCTATGCAATGCACCAATTCATGGAGGAAAACATGCCCGAGACCCCCGAAAACAGGATTAAACGTCTACGTATGCGCAGTTGGCGCCGTGGCACCAAGGAAATGGATATGATTTTAGGGCAATACGCCGATTCTGCTTTGACGGTGATTTCTGAAAATACCCTGAATTTATATGAGGCGTTGTTGCACGAAAATGACCAGGATTTGTACCTTTGGGTGTCTGATCAGCAGAAACCCCCGACTGAATTCTCTAGTATGATCAATATAATAAGGGATTTCCATAAAATTCAATAAAATTTCAAATTTTAACCAGTTGTTTCGATTCTTAATGGCAAAACAGGTACATGCGTAATTTGTTTTGGAGGAATGGATATGAATGTTCAAACTGCGGTAGGGGAACAATCCGCGCCGGATGATCTGGCGATTTACCTGGACACACTTGGGCGGCTGGAACGGCTGCACCGTTTGCTGCTGGATGTAGTTAAGGATGAATTTGAACGTCTTGGGTTGATTGATATTAATTCTGTGCAAGGGTTGTTGTTGTTTAATATCGGTGAACAAGAAGTAACCGCCGGCGAGCTGAAAAGCCGTGGTTATTATCAGGGCTCTAATGTCTCATATAACCTTAAAAAACTGGTAGAATTTGGCTATATGCATCATGAAAAATGCAAAGTTGATCGCCGGGCTGTTCGGGTGAAATTGACCGACAAAGGCAAGGAAATCCGCACGATACTGTCAGATTTATTTGCTACTCATGTTGATGGTTTAGTGAAATCCCCGATACTGGGCATTGACTCGCTTGATAACATGAACACGAACCTGCGCCAGATTGAACGGTTCTGGTCAGAGCGAATTCGGTTTATCTACTGATTTTTTGATCACAGGTACGTGCGTTGAAAGCTATTGACTAAGCCCACTTCCTGCGGCGATATGCGCTGTGTGGATATGGATTTTTCCATGTATATGACTTATTGAATGTGTCCAAGGGAACATACATGGATTACGAAGCTGATTTAGATATTGCACTGAACGCCCTGTATGCAGAGGGGCGGTATCGCGTTTTTGCTGATATTTCACGCACACGCGGCACTTTTCCTCATGCGGTTTGGACAAAACCGGACGGAAGCAAACAGGATATCACGGTTTGGTGTGGGAATGATTATCTGGGCATGGGCCAGAATCCAGACGTTATCAATGCTATGCAAAACGCATTGCGCAATGCCGGGGCGGGTTCCGGCGGTACGCGCAATATCTCTGGCACAACGATGTATCACAAAGACCTTGAGACCGAACTGGCGGATCTGCATCAAAAAGAATCGGCGCTGATTTTCACATCCGCCTATATCGCCAATGAGGCGACTTTGTCTGTGCTGCAAAAACTATTTCCCGGGCTGGTGATTTTTTCGGATGAATTAAACCACGCCTCGATGATCGAAGGTATTCGTCATGGTCGGGGGGAAAAACATATCTGGCGCCATAATGATCTGGGACATTTGCGTGCGCTGCTCGAATCGGTCGATAAAGATCGCCCGAAACTGATCGCATTTGAGTCGATATACTCGATGGACGGCGATTTTGCCCCGATCAAAGAAATCTGCGATCTGGCTGAAGAGTTTAACGCATTAAGTTATATCGATGAGGTTCACGCCGTTGGAATGTACGGCCCGCGCGGTGGCGGCGTTGCTGAGCGTGACGCGCTTTTGGGGCGGATTGATATCATTAATGGTACGCTGGCCAAGGCTTACGGGGTTATGGGGGGCTATATCGCCACGTCGAAAAAAATGGCCGATGCGGTGCGTTCTTACGCGCCCGGTTTCATATTTACGACCTCCCTGCCACCGGCAATCGCTGCGGGCGCGGCTGAGTCTGTGCGGTATTTAAAATCCAATTCCACGCTGCGAGAGCAACAGCAAAATGTAGCTAAGATATTGAAAACACGGCTAAAAGCCATGGGCCTGCCGGTTATTGATAACGACAGCCATATCGTGCCGGTGATGGTTGGGGACGCGCTTAAATGTAAAAGCCTGTCGGACCGACTGCTGAATGATTTTGGGGTTTACGTGCAACCGATAAATTTCCCGACCGTTCCACGCGGCACGGAGCGTTTGCGTTTCACGCCCTCGCCGGTACATGACGCCAAGATGATGGATCACCTTGTCCAGGCAATGGATTCACTATGGCGTCATTGCGAATTAAACCGTATTGAAATCGCAGTCTAATAGACGGTCAAAGCGGCAATAGTTGCGTTTTTGCTTCAGTATTTTTAGTGCGACAAACCCAAAAAAAGATGTTATTAAAAAATTGCTAACAACATAAAATGTCGTTATTTTATGTATAACGCGCGCAGTTAAGGCTAAAAGTAAATGCAGGCTAATGGATAATCCGACTTTTGATAATGCACCACGCGGTTTTGACTCGTTCGAGTTGAAGCTCGGGGATGAGTTGCGCGGCGAACGCGCGACGCTGGGCAAATCTCTGCTGGATGTCCAACGCGAATTGCGTGTGAAAGCGGCCTATATTTCTGCCATTGAAAATTGTGATGTTTCGGTTTTTCCGAACCCCAGTTTTGTGGCTGGCTACGTGCGTTCCTATGCGCGGTATTTAAAGCTTGATCCTGACGCGACCTTCGCGCGTTTCTGCCAGGAGGCGCGCTTTCAAGGCTCGGGCGCCGAACTTGGCGGCGTACAGAAAAAACCTGCCTCGGGTAAAACGGAACTGCGCCCGATCACCGATCCGCACGCATGGGTGCCATCTTTGCCGGGCGGTGGATTTGACGGGCGCAATAATTCCAATGCCGGCGCAACTTTGGCGGCAGCCGGCCCGGTGCTGGCTTTGGCGGTCGTAATTGCCGGCCTTAGCTACGGGGTTTGGTTCGTATTGCAAGATATCCAACGGGTCGAATTCGCCCCGATTGAAGATAATCCCATGGTGGCTTTTGAACCCGAAGGGCTGGGCGCGACCCGTCTGAACGGCGCCGATGGTTTTCTGGCCTCAGGGATTGAAGTCGCCGCCGACCCCTCGATCCTTTATAACCGCCGAGAGCTGGATATTCCGGTCGTGCAGCCGCGCGACGGCCCGATTGCCGCGATTGATCCCGATGCCCTGGCGCCAACTTTAGGCATTGTTGATCCAACATCCGATGAATTGGTTACGGCCATTGTTGAAACCGCCCCGATTGTCAGCGAAACGCCGCATGTGCCCAGCATCAGTATCGTCGCCCAGCAAGAGGCATGGGTGCGGGTCTATCAGGAAAACGGCACGATTATTTTTGAAAAAACCCTGGCAGCAGGAGAGCAATACGCCTTGCCCAGCGATGCGCCGGCTGCGTATTTGCGGGCCGGAAATGCAACCGCGGTTTTCGTTATGGTCGATGATGCGGCTTACGGGCCGATCAGCACTACGCAGGCTGTGGTGCGCGATATTGCATTATTGCCCACCGAAATTGCCAATGCCATGGGGGCTGTTGAAAACCCCTCCGTAGCGTTGCAAGTTGCCGCCGACGCGTGGCGCAAAATGCATACTGCGCGGATAAGCGACTAGCATAGCAATGGGTTGGGCGGCATTAACATGGTGAGTTCACCTATATACTCTGGAAATTTCCATGTCGCATAACCCCATTCGCCCATGGCGTGATATTACGCGGCGCAAAAGCCGAAAGATTTACGTTGGCAATATCGCGGTTGGCGGTGATGCGCCGATTAGTGTACAAACGATGACCAACACGCTGACCTCCGACGCCAAAGCGACCATCGCGCAAGTTCAGGCCTGCGCGGATGAGGGCGCGGATATCGTGCGGGTCTCATGCCCCGATGAACCCTCGACAAAAGCGTTGCGGGAAATTGTACGCGAAAGCCCGGTGCCGATCGTGGCCGACATTCATTTTCATTATAAACGCGCCATTGAGGCCGCAGAAGCCGGGGCCGCATGCCTGCGCATTAACCCCGGAAATATCGGGTCTGCTGCGCGCGTGAAAGAGGTGATAAAAGCCGCCAAAGATCACGGATGTTCGATTCGTATCGGTGTGAACGCCGGCTCACTTGAAAAACATCTGTTGGATAAATACGGCGAACCTTGCCCTGATGCGATGATCGAAAGCGGGCTGGATCATATCCGTATTCTTGAGGATAATGATTTTAGGGAATATAAAATCTCGGTCAAAGCATCCGATATTTTTATGGCTGCGGCGGCTTATCAGGGGTTGGCGGATGTTACGTATGCACCGATCCATCTGGGTATTACCGAGGCAGGCGGGCTGGTTTCAGGCACTGTCAAATCGGCGATTGGCATGGGAAACCTTTTGTGGGCCGGGATCGGCGATACCATTCGCGTGTCCCTTTCCGCGGACCCTGTAAAGGAAGTCAAAGCCGGGTTTGAAATACTCAAATCTCTGGGCCTGCGCCATCGCGGGGTGAATATTATCTCCTGCCCGTCTTGTGCGCGCCAGGGTTTTGATGTGATCAAAGTCGTGGCCGAGTTGGAAAACCGCCTTGCCCATATTCACACGCCGATTAGCCTGTCAATCATCGGTTGCGTGGTCAATGGCCCCGGTGAGGCCTTGATGACAGACGTGGGATTTACGGGTGGCGGTGCAGGGTCAGGTATGGTTTATTTGGCTGGCAAACAGGACCATAAACTTGGTAATGAGGGAATGATTGAACATATTGTTAAAATGGTTGAAACTCGAGCTAAAGAAATAGAAACAATGCAGGGGACTGCGGATAACGCAGCGTAATCAACATGATACGGATGGCTATATTTTTAATATTCCTGAATATCGTCGGAGCAGGGGCAATATTTTACAAAATCAGCACAGTGGAACATGACCCCGAGGTGTGGCATGTTGATCCGCTAACCGAAGCGCAATCGCTAAAACCCAACAGTTATCGCATTGCACCACCCGATTTGACACCGGAATTCGTAGATCAACCCTCGCCGGTTTACAGCGCAAATCCCACTCTGATGGCCAAGGCATTTGATGATTTCGTGCTAAGCCAAAGCAAGACAAAACGCATCGCTGGCTCCCCTGAAGAAGGGTGGATGACCTATGTGCAGCGCACGCCACGGCTGAACTTTCCGGATTATATTTCGGTCAAATTTATTGATCTCAACGGCGGGAAATCCACGATTGCGATCTATTCACGTTCGCGTTTTGGCCATAGCGATCAAGGGGTGAATGCACAGCGTGTAAGAACCTGGGTTGCGACGTTAAGCTCATTTGAGGAATAGCGAAAATCTTTCGCCATATCCCCGTAAATCAAATGAAAAAAGCTGATGATAGCACCAGAAAAACTTGAACAAATCCGCCAACGTTTTGCTTTTATCGAGGCCAAGCTATCGGGTGGTGCGGATGCCTCTGAACTGGCGGCGCTGGGGCGGGAATATGCTGAACTGAAACCCGTGGTCGAACAAATTGAGGCGTATCAAGGGTATATTCAAGCTGAAGCTGAGGCCAAATCCATGCTGGACGATCCTGAAATGGCAAGCCTTGCGGCAGAGGAATTACAAGAGATAAAGCTCAAACTGCCAGCGGCTGAACACGCCATTACCCTCGCGCTTTTGCCCAAAGACGAGGCGGATCGCAAACCGGCAATTATTGAAATCCGGGCCGGAACCGGCGGCGATGAGGCCGCGTTATTCGCCGGGGATCTGCTGCGCATGTACCAACGATTTTGCGAGGATCACGGCTGGAAATTTGAAATCGTTTCGGAAACCTCCACCGGGGTCGGCGGCTATAAAGAAGTTATCGCCAATGTTAAAGGGGAAGGGGTGTTCGCGGTCTTGAAATTCGAATCCGGGGTGCACCGCGTTCAACGCATTCCCAGCACAGAATCCGGTGGGCGTATTCACACATCCGCCGCCACTGTTGCCGTGTTGCCCGAGGCCGAAGACGTTGATATCGACATCCCCGCCAATGATATTCGCATCGATACCATGCGCTCCTCTGGTGCGGGCGGCCAACACGTTAACACCACCGATTCTGCGGTGCGCATTACCCATTTACCCACAGGTACTGTGGTGACTTCTTCGGAAAAATCGCAACACACCAACCGCGCTAAAGCCATGCAGGTTTTGCGCACGCGGCTTTATGATCTTAAACGTCAGGAACTGGATGATGTGCGCGATGCCAAACGCAAAGGTCAGGTGGGATCGGGTGATCGCTCGGAACGCATCCGCACCTATAATTTCCCGCAAGGGCGGGTCACAGATCACCGCATTAACCTTACGCTTTATAAACTAGATCAGGTCATGCAAGGTAGTATCGACGAATTTATCGAGGCATTGCGCGCCGCAGATCAGGCGGAAAAATTGGCAGCACTTGACCCGTGACGCACGATGTAAAAACTGCGTTGATTTTTGGGACCGATGTCTTATCCGCCGCCGATATTCCCAATCCGGGCAGGGATGCGCAACTGCTATTGGCTCATGCCATAAACACTGATGCTACCCGTCTGTTTTTGGAGCCTGCGCGAATCGTTTCAGGGAAAAACTGGGCGAAATATCAGCAGCATTTAAACGCCCGAGCACAATCCCAACCCATCAGCCAAATAATCGGCGGGCGAGAATTTTGGGGCCGGTGGTTTAAGGTCACGCAAGACGTGCTCGACCCCAGACCGGAAACCGAAACCCTGATTGCGCTGGCGCTTGATGCCGGGCCGTTCAAACGGATTCTTGATCTTGGATGTGGTACTGGTATTTTAGCGATTACACTGGCCGCAGAATGGGGGGATTGCGAGGTGACGGCCGTAGATATAAGTGTGGCAGCGTTGGATATAACGGCGCAGAACGCCGATTTGAACGGGGTGCGGAATCGCATAAAAATTCAACATTCCAACTGGTTCAAGGATATCAGCGGGCGCTATGATTTAATCATTTCAAACCCGCCCTATATCGCAAAACACGAGATGCAGAACCTGTCGCGCGATGTAAAAAACTGGGAACCGCATCTGGCCTTAACCCCCGGGGGCGACGGGCTGGATGCTTACCGTGCGATCGCCAAAAACCTGAGGCAGCACCTTGCCCCGAACGGTCTCGGGATATTCGAAATCGGGTTTCAACAGGGTGCAAGCGTTTCTAAAATATTTGAATCTGTTGGTTATGAGGCAACGATTTCAACAGATTTAAGCGATCATGACCGTGTAGTCACTGTTCAAAGTTGAAAAACAGCAGAAATGTGCCAATTTAGGAGGATTTTAACCATTTTCCCCTTGTTATAGAGGGTATTCTACGTATAGCATGCTGTATCCGCATCAGATTAAGGTTGTTACGGGCATTGCCCAATCTGCGGATACGTTGACCGAAATCGGAAACACTTCGTAAGGAAACGGCGCGTATGGCGCGCACCCTTTTCAAACCACATTTCATAAGTCTGAGAACATGAGACCATCAAACAAATCGCGTTCACGCAACAAAAATAATAATCGCCGCAGCAATAATAATGCTGGCGGAAATATCGTCAATCGGGTTTTTGACAGTGCTGGGCCTGATGGGCGGGTGCGTGGTACACCACAACAGATCATTGAGAAATATAGTGGGCTGGCGCGGGATGCACAATTGGCGGATAACCGTGTGGCCGCAGAAAATTTCCAGCAACACGCTGAACATTACAACCGTTTATTGCAAGTCGCCCAACGCCAAATGGCAGAACGTCAGGCCGAACATGCGGAACGTCAGGCCGAACAAAATGCGCAGCGCCAGCAGCAACATGCTGAGAAAAAGAAGGCACGGGATGAACAACCCGATGTTTCTGGCGGCTTTGAGGCGAATGCCGGGCAACCTGCTGAAGATACCAGCAATCTGGTCGCGACACCTGAAAGCGCACAGCCAAAACCACGCAGTAGAAATATACGTCAACGTAAAGAAACCACGACAGAAAGTCCGGATGTAAAGGTTGAAACCGATGCGCCTGTGGCCGAGACATCGCAAGAAACATCGGCAACTGATTCTGTAAGCGGCTGATTATTTCGGAAATAATATGCGGCTAAGGCGGCAAAATCCCTCAAGAGAAATCTGTTCTGCGCGCAGGGTTGGGTCAATATCTGCACGCTGAATGCGCTCGGCAATATCAGGGCCAAGACTTTTCAGACTTGCGCGCAACATCTTGCGGCGCTGCCCGAATGCCAGCGCGACGGTTCTGCTCAAATCTCTTTGATCAGCTTCAAAACGCGGCGTTTCCAGACGTTCCAGATGCACAACAGCCGAGGTGACTTTTGGCGGCGGCGTAAAGGCTTGTGGCGAGATTTCAAAGGCAATTTTAGGCTCTGTACGCCACTGTGCCAGTACTGAAAGGCGCCCATACGCCTTGGAACCGGGGCACGCGACGATACGTTCAGCCACTTCTTTTTGAAACATCAAGGTCAGGCTTTGCCATTTTGGTGGCCAATTTTTCGTGGAAAGCCAACGGGTTAAAAGCTCTGTGCCGATGTTATAGGGCAGATTGGCGACAATGCGTATGGGCGCACTCAGCTGATCAAAAACCTCAATTTCAAGCGCATCACCTTCAATCACCGTCAGGCGATCAGGATAGGCCTCTGAAATTTCGCCAAGGGCAGGCAGGCAACGGTGATCGCGTTCAATCGCTACAATTTTACGTGCACCTTCCATCAATAATGCCCGGGTCAATCCCCCGGGGCCAGGCCCGATTTCCAAGACATCGCAAGCGCTTAAATCCCCGGCGCGGCGCGCAATTTTAGATGTAAGATTAAGATCAAGCAGGAAATTTTGCCCAAGCGATTTTCGCGCACTCAGCCCGTGTTCAGCGATAACTTCGCGCAAGGGGG
This sequence comes from Paracoccaceae bacterium, assembly GCA_036479695.1. GTDB lineage: Bacteria > Pseudomonadota > Alphaproteobacteria > Rhodobacterales > Rhodobacteraceae > NORP23. The sequence goes on along the minus strand of JAZGFN010000015.1, from coordinate 515,016 downwards.
GCAGGCCATCAATGTTCATCGGGTGCCACGATTTTCTGCCATGTGCCAGGCGGTGCGCAAGGCCTCAATCAGCGATGTCGGATCAGCGCGCCCTGTGCCGGCGATATCAAACGCGGTGCCATGATCGGGAGATGTGCGAATAAACGGCAAGCCAAGTGTGGTGTTAACCCCAGCCGCGAAATTCAGGGTTTTAAGGGGGATCAGAGCTTGATCGTGATACATGCAGAGCGCCAGATCATAGGTTTCGCGCGCCGCGGCGTGGAACATTGTATCGGCAGGAATCGGGCCACGCAGATCAAGACCCTCAAGGCGCAACGCATCCAATACCGGCGTGATTAAAGTGATCTCATCGCCCCCCATAACCCCGCCTTCGCCAGCATGCGGGTTCAACCCTGCCACGGCAATTCTTGGGGCGGGAATGTTAAGATCCGCAATCATGGCGGCATGGGTCACGCGAATAGTTTGCTCTAACAAAATGGGGGTAAGAGCGGTTTTGACCTGATTGAGCGCAATGTGAATGGTCACCGGCACCACCCGTAATTCCGGCGCGCTTAGCATCATCACCGGGCATGGAATATTGCCCAATTCGCCCAGAAATTCCGTATGCCCGGGGAAAGAAAAGCCAGCACCATCTTGTAGCGCTTTTTTATGAATGGGATTTGTTGTCAGCGCGCAAGCCATGCCTGTTTGCACCAAATCCACCGCACGTTCGATCATTTCAACCACCACAGGGGCGTTTTTGAGATTTGGCGCACCGGGCTGCGCGGGGGCTTGCAAGGGGTGGTGCAACACGGGCAGACCGCGTATCTGGGCAGCGCCAGCCCCAGCCGGAGAACCGATTTTCACAACCGGAATATCCATTTTTTCTGCCATATTCGCCATATGTTTATGGTCGGCAAGCAGGAAAAACGGCAATTCTGTCTGCATTTTCTGCCAAGCCATGAGGGCAATTTCACCACCAATACCTGCGGGCTCCCCTAAGGTCAGGACAACAGGTTTGTGGCTCATCGTTTCTCAATTATGGCGGCGCGACGCAGTTCTAACAGGTAACCAGCGGCGAGGTTGCCCAGTTTTTGCCCGAACACATTATTTGTCAGTTGCGCCTTTACAGCATCATCGAGATCAGTTGAACGGTCGCAAAGTTGCACCAGTTTCACGCTGTCCCCATTAACTATAACCTCGCTTTTGCCAGGCATCAGGCGGGCCAGTGCCAGGGCGATATCCGTGGGCACATCGTTTACGCCAACTGGGCCAAACAGACCACTGCCTGCGGCGTAATTCGCAGCCGTTGAGGTGCTTTCACTGCATTCATCCAAGCCTCGTTGCATTGCACGTGCCGTTGCAGTCGCATTGGCTTGCCCCAATAAATCTAATACTGCGTAGCGCACAGAAACCTGTTTTTGCAACGGGCTGCCTGTGACTTTGGTTGCTATAACCTTCAGCAAAATAGCCCCGGTTGATACGCGCACGGGCTTTGAGACCTGACCTGCCGACAGCCCCAGAACTTGTGCCGCAATCGGGCCGGGCAGGCGTTCGGGGGCAAGCCAGCCGATTTTGCCGCCATTTGCCGCCGTAGCAGCCCGGCTGAAACGTTTCACGGCCTCGTCAAAATCGGCACCAGCGTTAAGATCGCGCGACAGACGTTCGGCAAAAGCCATGGTTGCTTCCTCACCGCGCTCGGCAAAGGGCAGGGCGATTTCGGCCAAAAGGATTGTTTCCTGCGTAATAGCCGCCGCGACATTTACTGCATTATCAAGATCAACACCGGTCGGGTCTGCAAAGCTGCGAAAGCGCGCCTGAACAATTTCGCGCCACAGCAATTGCACCATGTAATATTCTTCAAATGCCTCGCGCGAAACCCCGCGAGCGCGGGCACGCGACCACAATGCCTCGGCCGTGGTATCGCTGTTTTGGGCGGCGGTATCAATCGCGCGGGCAAGAGAGCCTTCGGTTAGATTTGCGCCAATGGCCCGGGCGGCCGATATCTTCAAACGATCCTCGATCAGTTGATCAACGGCGGCTTGTTTAATGTCACCGCCACGAAAACCAAGCGCGCGCAACATCCTTACCCGTTGATCGATGTCAAAATGGCTGATGATAGAATCGTTAACAGCATAAGCTGCAGAATATGGGTTTTGTGCCTGTAGAGGCCCTAGCCCTCCAAACAGCGTAATTATAAGTACCATTAACCAGTTAAGGGGTTTGCCCATAATCTATAACCTCATATTACCTTTAATACGAACAGCGCGACGCTGGCCACTTATCTTCCGTATTTCCACCGAATCCTGCAAGCTTTATTACCAGATCGACGTCGGTGGTTGCAGGTACAATATTCGAAGTTGTAAAGCTACGCGAGAGCGAAAGTCCGATTTCGATGCATTCATTGCCATAAGTAATGCCGCCACCCGCCGAAACTGCCGCCCCAGAGACAAAATCACGGGTCCAATTCATGTTGATCTCCCAGTTTGGCGCAAAACGATAGCGCCCGTGCAAAGTACCCTCGCCCCGTTCAACCGGAGAGCCGGCTAAAGGGTCGGGATAAAGATACACAAACGTGCCCCCGACATCCCATTTGGAAAATGTAAGGTCAAATTCGGATTCCGCACGTTTTATGGTTAATTCTTCGTCAAACAAAAATCGGTTTGCAAAGGAAAAATTTGGGGGCAGTGCGAAATTTATCGCCCCGAGAAAATCCTGCGTAAACTGACTGGTTGTATCCGAACGCAGCACAAGGCCGCCGGCCAGACCGATATTCCAGCCGTCATTATCCGAAATTGTATAGGTCGCACCGATGTTGGCCCGATACCCGGTTTCGGATGCATCCCGCCCGGGATAACGGCTGAGATTGAACAGGTTTGTTTCATCAAATTCCACCTGCAAACTGTCCTCATTGGGCACGATATCATTCCAGTTCGGATCACCGGTGTATATAAATTGTACAATTGGTTCAAAGACATGGCTGCCATTAGAGGTTTGGCGGATCAACGGCCATTTAAGCTCGGCACCGATTGTCGGGTGAAAATTTATCAGCGTTCGATCAGGAAAAGCAAGCGTGTTCCATACACGGTAAAAATCAAGGTCAATTTGGGTAAAAACCGCGGCCTGAATGCCAAAGGCAAATTCCAGCGGCAAACGCCAGTCAAGACTGCCACCAAGGCGCGCCACATCCTGCCCGGTTTTGCGAAACAGGCCGACGCTGTTAATTTCATAGCCGATTTTAGAGCCAAAAGCCAAATCCGTATAGTATTTACGATAAGATATTTCAGGCAGCACAAAGGGGATCGTGGCATTGTCCTCATCGTCTCTGAGGCTTAGCAAATAGGCGCTTGCCAGCGTAAAATACTGATCTTCTTTATAACGACTAAGGGCAATTTCGCTGACAATCCGGTCCGTTGAATCATAGCCAAATTGTTTTAAAAAACCAGTGTCGCTGACGGTGGTGATATCAAAAGTAAGCGCATAACTATCGCGAAAGGCAAAGCCGCCCTGTAGTTTGGAAAAACCGCGACCAAATTCCCCGGTGGTATCTTTTAGGGCCAACGCACCGAACATATCAAACCCGCCGTTTTGAAACCTCTGACGATATTCAGCGTCAATGATCTGGGCACCATCAAGGGTGAGCGTCGGGGTGATCGTGGCATCTGCATGATCGCCAAGCGTAAGATAATAAGGTAATTTCAAGCCGTTACCGAAATATTCCGATGACAGAAATGTCGGGACTAAAAAGCCGGACGCGCGTTTCACCTCAGGGGAGGGTATACGCATATAGGGTAAAAAAGCGATAGGGAAACCGAAAACCTCAATCGTGGCATCACTGAAATATATGCGCCGCGCTTTTTCATCATGCACGATTTTTGCGGCGCGGATTTGCCAGACCGGCGTCGGGCGATCGGCACAAACACGGCAGGAACTGGCAACGACGTTGCTCATGGTATTAAAGCGCCCGTCTGTGCGACGCATCTCGGCGGCTGCGATTTGTAACTGTTCGGCCAGTAACAGGCGTGCACCAAGGATAATGCCGTTGCGCAGGTCTTTGGATAGTTGGGCGAACTCCGCCGTTATTACCGTACCGTTTTCCTCACGAATGGTAATTGGCCCGGTTGCCGAAATATCGCCCGAGCGTGAATCATAACGGATTTCAGCAGCCGTTAATATGCGGCCCTTATAATAAATTTGCACATTCCCTGTCGCGATCAGGATGCCTGTGCTTTGATTAAGAAAGATTGAATCAGCAACAAGGCTGATGGCCGGGGCTGTCTGGGCAATAGATGTATTTGCAAATAACAGACATAGGATAAGCGAAAAACCTTTTACTTTGCAAAGGCTTATGTGCATAAAGCTGTGTTTTTGCAGCATCCTCCACATCGATTTTCACCCATCCTCCAAATGTAATAATAGCGCCAATGCAATCAGCAGTGCGGCCGTTGCAGGTGCCCAGGCGGCTAGCAGAACAGGGACTTCTTGCGCTACTCCAAGGGATTCGACAACGTTTTTAAGGGCAAAAAGCAGAAAACCAGACAGGACCGCGATCAGCGCCATGACCCCGGCATTGCCAAACCGAGAGGGTCTAAGCGCGAAAACCGCACCGGTCAGGACCATCGCTGCCAATAACATCGGAGTTGCCAGTTGTGACTGGAAAAACAAACGATGACGCACGGATGTAAAGCCGGATGCCTCAAGTTGCTGAATAAATCCAGGGATTTTCCAAATTGAAATTTTTCGTGGTGGGCGAAAACTGCCAAGAATTTTATCGCCGGTTAAATCTGTCGGGATATCAAGCCTGTTAAACGTCGTGATATCATTCATGGCTGTAAGGTTTATATCCATAAACTGCCATTGGGTTGCCTGACTTAAACGCCAGTTCCCCTCAAACAATTGCGCGCGCAAGGCCTCAATGCGGCGCAATAATATTCCCTCGGGGGTGAATTCATGAAAGCGCACACCGTAAAGCAACGCGCCACTGTTTGCAGCGCTTTTGGCCTGAATGATAAAGCTGCCAAGCTCGGTCGATTGGCGCAGCCACAACCCGTCTTTGGAAAAAGACAGCAAATTGGGGTCATATCCGGTAAAACGCGCACGGATCGTGTCGTGTTTGCGAATGGTTGCGGCAATTATCGGGTTGAAAATTGCGACGCCCAGCATGCCCAGCATAACCGCCGTTAATACCGGCCCCATCAGGATTTTGAGCGCCGATATCCCCGAGGCCCGCACCACCACCAATTCACTGGAGCGCGAAAGGCCAAGGAATGTGAACAGGCTGCCCAGCAGAATAACCAGCGGGAAAGTAATAAATAGAACCTCTGGCATGCTGGTCAGGATCAACCAGATTGTGGTTGCAAAACCAGCACCTTTTTGTTCTAAAAACCGTAGTTGTTCGGTCCCGTTAAGTAATAAAATAAGGATGAATATTCCGATTTGCACCTTGAGCATATTACCCAAAAACCGCCAGATAATATAGAAATATATCGTCATTCCCCCCCCTTAAGCACACGGGTTTTCCAATGCCCCTTGTTGTTTGCGCGCAGCAACAACATACCAGCGACAAGTAATGTAATCAAAGGCGGGAAATATGCGGCGAGGTATTGGCCAGGCTCGGCGCTAACCCAGGATTTAGCCGCCAGGGTTAATATCAGCGCGGTTATGCCCAAAACGGATGTTATTGTGATGCGTACCCCAAGGCCTGATCGGCGGTATTTTGCAGATAACAACATTGCCACGGCGAAAAGTGGTAAAATTAACGCTAACATCGGTTGGGCGAGCTTATTATGCCCTTCGGCAAAATACGCACCGAACGGGCGGGTGGCGCCTGCGTCGATTAATTTTTGCGGGGCTAACAGTTCTGGTAATGTATATTCTACAGGTAAGCGGTTGCGGCTATGGGTCTGGTTAACCAAATCGGATAAATCAAAGACAAATTGGCTGAATTCCACCGTATTTACCGTATTTTCTTTCACGGAATACCGCTGGGCAATGCCATTTGACATCACCAACCGCAGCTCCAACTTATCACCATTTTGATTCTGTTGCAGCAATGCCTGATGTGCGGAATAGGTCACGGGGGAATTGGGGTCTCTTTGGTCGTGCAGAAACATTCCAATGATTTCACCGGCTTTGCTGGAGTCCTTAATGTAAATCGTAATGCCGGGGGCTGGATGAATAAACTGCTTTTCACGCAAAAACGTACCAAGAGCATCGCGTTTTATGATTTGAATCTGATCACCAAGGCGCGTATTGGCAATCGGCAGCAGGGCAATCACCACAATATACATGCCCATCATAACAAAAATCCCAAATAGTAATGTCGATTTTGCGATCCGTATCGGTGAAACACCTGCGGCCATGGCCACGACCATTTCAGATTCGGTATAAAGTTTGTTAACCGTGAAGATGGTCGCGATGAAGGCTGATATCGGCAAGATCATCGACAGGACGTTTGGTAACAGCAGGGATGAAAATTCCAGAAAAATAAGGCCGGAACGCCCACTGTCGATAACAATTTCCACCAAAGGCAAGGTCTGTGCCAGCCACAAAATCCCTGCCAGCGCCAACGTAAAAAACCCGAATGGCCCGAGATGTTGTACAAATAAATATCGATCAAGCCGGTTCACGAGTCAGCATACCTTTTAATTTTCAGACATATTACGCAATCAGGCGTATTTTGTCAGCCCCAACTGGTCAAGCGTTCGTTATGAGGTTACCAATGATATAGCAAGATTCTGCTCGTTTTCAGGAGAGAGATATGACCACCCCCACCACAATTAATTTCAACCAAACTGATATCGAAAAAATCGCTGTAATTGTCGGAAAAATTGCCGTTTTGATTAGCCCTGACGGTAAAATGGACAGATTGGCGCGCCGGGCGAACCGTCTGAGCAAGGGGGCGATTGCGCGGTTAATTGACAGTGATAGTTTTGAAAAGTTGAAAATTGGTGAAGGAATCGCGCTGTCTTTTCCGGCCGGCTTGGCGGCCGAGGCAGTGCAGGTGGTCAAACTGCCCAAACGCCCGAGCATCGGTGAAGCGCGTAAAGCCGGGGCTGCGATGGCAAAATTCAAGGGTAATGCAAAGTTAAACGTTCTGGCAGCAGGTAACCTCAAAGCGGCGGATATTTCTTATGGGCTGGCGCTTAGGGCTTATGCTTTTGTGGCCCATAAAACCGATGCGCAGGATGAAATCGAGGGCGCAGAATTTATGGTTAACGATCCGGTTGCGATTGCTGCCGAGGCCGCACCGATGGCGGCCCTTAGCGCGGCGGTATTTTTCACACGTGATCTGGTGAATGAGCCGTCAAATGTCCTGACAACGACAGATTTTGCGGCGCGTCTGGGTGCAATGCAGGAACTTGGTCTTGATGTTGAAATTCTGGAAGAACCGGCGCTGGAAAAACTTGGCATGCGCACGTTACTGGCCGTGGGGCAGGGGTCGCGTAGCCCCTCCAAGGTTGTGATTATGCGCTGGAACGGTGACGGCCACGCAGCGCCATTCGCGCTTGTGGGTAAGGGTGTGGTGTTTGATACGGGTGGTATTTCGCTTAAACCCTCGCTGGGCATGGAGAACATGACCATGGACATGGGCGGGGCTGGCGTGGTGTCCGGTGTTATGCGCGCATTGGCGTTGCGTAAGGCAAAAACCAATGTTGTCGGCGTGGTTGGGCTGGTGGAAAATATGCCCGATGGCGATGCCATGCGCCCGGGCGATGTTGTGCGCTCTATGAAGGGGGACACGATTGAAATCAACAATACCGACGCCGAGGGGCGGTTGGTTCTGGCCGATATTCTTTGGTATACGCAAGAAAAATTCCAACCCAGCGGCGTGATCAATCTGGCGACCCTGACGGGGGCGATTATGGTTGCACTTGGGGATGTAAATGCGGGCGTTTTTTCCAATGATGATGCGCTTTGCAATGCCTTCATGAAGGCCGCAGCGCTTGAAGACGAGGGCGCCTGGCGCATGCCGCTTTCACCAACCTATGACAAGATGTTGAAATCACGCGTAGCGGATATGAAAAACTCTACAGGCAAGCTGGCAGGCGCATCAGCCGCAGGGCAGTTTTTGCAACGTTTCATCAAGAAAGATACCGCGTGGATTCATCTTGATATCGCCGGTGTGGCTTTGCTAAGCAGGGAAAGTGATTTGGCGCCAAAGGGCGCAACTGGCTGGGGCGTGCGCGCGCTTGACCGCCTTATTCGCGATAAATTTGAGGCATAAATATGGCCGAGGTTCTGTTCTATCACCTAACCCAAACCCCGCTGGAACGCATGTTGCCGCAGCTTTTGGAAAAATCCCTGCAACGGGGCTGGCGGGTGTTGGTGAAATGCGGTGATGCAGCGCGGCTCGATTTTTTGAACACAACACTTTGGACCTATCGTGAGGACACGTTTTTACCCCACGGCACGGCGGATGACGGGCAGGGCGCAGATCAACCGGTTTATCTGAGCGCAAAGGATGAAGAGCCAAACAATGCCGATGTGTTAATGCTGGTTGACGGTGCCACCTATCCCGTTGAAAACATGGAAAGATTCACCCGTATATGTGTGCTGTTTGATGGTAATGACGTAGATGCGGTAAGTGCTGCGCGCGTTGAATGGAAGGCCGTAACTACGGCGAAACTGCCCGCAAAATACTGGGCGCAACGGGATGGTCGTTGGGTAGAAAAGGCGAAAAATACGTCCGAATAATTTAGGCCGCAAAAATACCGTACTCGCGCAAACCGTCCAGTACGAATTGCACCGAAAGGGCGGCCAGAAACATGCCCATCAGGCGGGTAATCAGGTTGATGCCGGTGTGTCCAAGTACGCGCTCCATCATGCCGCTGGCCATGAACAGCACGAAAACGATCACCAATACTGCGAGCATCACAAGATAGACGGTGATCTGGTTAGAGACTTCGCCGGAGTTTTGCCCCATCAGCAAAATGATCGAGGTCATGGCTCCTGGACCGGCAATAAGTGGCATGGCGAGGGGGAAAATGGCGGGGTCGGGCCTGTCATCTTCTTCGGCAGTTTTTTCACGCCGCGGTGTGCGTTTTTCAAACAGCATTTCGATAGCGATCAGAAACAGCAATATGCCGCCCGAGATGCGAAAGGCTGGCATGCCTATACCAATTTTGGTTAGCACAAATTCGCCAGCGATGCCAAATACGGCCAGAATGCCGGCACCTGTTGCCAAGGCCCGCAACGCCACGCTTAGACGTTGGCGTGTGGTCATGCCGACCGTTAAAGTGATGAAAAGCGGAGCTAAACCAATGGGATCAATGATCACAAACAGGGTGACAAACGCCGCCGTGGCAAGTTCAACATCCATGTTAATTCCTTGCTTCCAGTTTTTCCAGCGCGTCCATCCACAGGCTTTCCGCGCGTTCCAGACCCTCGGTTACCTCAGCGTGTTTCTTCTGCCACATGCTGATTGCAGCCGCCTCACCGTCATAAAACCCGGGTTCCGCCATTTTTATATCAAGTTTATCGCGCATGTCTTGCAGTTTTGTGACCCGTTCTTCACAATTGGCAATATCTTCGTGTAATTTCTCTTTGGATATCTTTTTTGCGCGTTTACCCTTTTGCTTTTTCTCAACCTTTGGCAGGCCGCCACGTTCACGCAAAAGCATCTTGCGATAGGCGTCCATATCCTCGGTATAAGGCGTGACCGCACCGTCTTTGACCAGCCACAAATGATCCGCGACCAGTTCCACCAGCGATTGGTCATGGCTAACCAGAATAACCGCGCCGGTGTATTCGGTTAAAGCCGCCACCAGCGCCTCGCGGGACTGGATATCAAGGTGGTTCGTCGGCTCATCGAGGATAATCAGATGGGGGGCATCAATCGTAGCGATCAGCAAGGACAGCCGTGCTTTTTGCCCGCCAGACAGCCGCCCGACTTTGGTTTCCACAATTTCAGCATGTAGCCCACCTGCTGCCAGACGCGCGCGAATTCTGCCCGGCAGTTCCTTTGGGCGCAGACGCTGGATGTGCTGGATCGCGGTTTCCTCAACGTCCAGCTCATCGACCTGATGCTGGGCAAAAAAACCGACCCGCAATTTTGTCGCCGCATGTTTTTGCCCCGACATAACAGGCAGGCGGTCAGCAATCAGCTTGGCAAAAGTTGATTTCCCTTGCCCGTTTGCCCCCAAAAGCGCGATGCGGTCATCCTGGTCAATTCGTAAATCCAGCCCGCGCAAAATCGCCTTGCCGTTATAGCCAACGGCAGCATTTTCCAGCCGGATGATCGGGGGTGATAATTCCTCGGGTTCGGGAAAATTGAACGGGCTGACATGGTCGCCAACAATCGGGGCAATCGTGCCCATGCGCTCCAACGCTTTGATCCGGCTTTGCGCCTGTTTGGCCTTGGAAGCCTTATAGCGAAAGCGATCAATATAGCTTTGCATGTGATCACGCGCAGCGTCTTGTTTCTTTTTCTGGGCGATAATCTGGTCAAGTTGTGCGCGCCGCGTGCGTTCAAACGTGTCGTAATTACCCGTGTAAAGGGTCAGTTTCTGTTGGTCCAGATGCAGGATCGAGGTGACCGAGCGGTTCAGTAAAGCTTTGTCATGGCTGATAATCAAAACCGTGTGCGGATAGCGCGTCAGATAGTTTTCCAGCCAGATCGAACCCTCAAGATCAAGGTAATTCGTTGGCTCATCCAGCAACAGAAAATCCGGTCTTGAGAACAGCACAGCCGCCAAGGCCACCCGCATCCGCCAGCCTCCGGAAAAATCCGCGCAAGGCTGTTGCTGGGCGTCATTGTCAAAGCCAAGACCATGCAAAATACTGGCGGCACGGGCCTCGGCAGAATGGGCTTCAATGTCGGCAAGGCGCATATGGATGTCAGAAATCCGCATAGGGTCGGTGGCGGTATCGGCCTCGGCCAGCAGTTCCATACGTTCAGTATCCGCCGCCAAAACCACCGAAATCAGGCTCTCGGGACCAGAGGGCACCTCTTGGGCGACACCCCCGATGCGTGCGCCGCGCGGGATCTCGATATCCCCTTCGTCCAGCACCCATTCGCCGCGAATTAGCTTGAATAACGTGGTTTTGCCCGCGCCATTACGCCCGACAATCCCGACCTTATGCCCGGCAGGAATCGTAACGCTCGAGCTGTCGATCAGCTTGTTGCCCTCAAGGGTAAAAGATATGTTTCGTATTGCCAGCATGGGCGGCTATGTCGCCGTTCTTTGCGCCGCTGTCAATGGGTGGGTGCGATGAGCGGGATTTAGGGCTTTAATGTGGTGCAGTGCCATGTTAGTTGCGCGCCAGAGTTAAACCGGGCGTTCTGGGCCCAGCATTCCAAAGGACGATTTCCATGGCACTTCAACGCACATTTTCCATCATCAAACCCGACGCCACCAAACGCAACCTGACCGGCGCGATTGTCGCGAAATTTGAGGCCGCCGGCCTGCGCGTCGTTGCCTCCAAGCGTATTCAGTTGACCCTGGCACAAGCGCAAGAATTTTACGGCGTGCATTCCGAACGCCCGTTCTTTGGCGAATTATGTGAATTCATGATCTCCGAACCGATCGTTGTGCAGGTTCTTGAAGGCGAAGACGCAATTGCCAAAAACCGCGAAGTTATGGGTGCTACCAACCCCGCCGATGCCGACGCCGGCACCATTCGCAAAGAGTTCGCGCTAAGCATCGGCGAAAACTCGGTCCATGGCTCAGACGCCGTTGAGACCGCTGCCCAGGAAATCGCCTATTTCTTTTCGGGCCTTGAACTGGTTGGTTAATCAGGGCTGCGCACACCAAGTCTATCAAGGGCCGTCTCAAAATCCGAGCGGCCCTTTTTTGTGCCTTTGAGTGTATCAAACTTCTTACGCAACGCCGCTTTTTCATCCCCCTGACAGTCATTCCAAGGTCGCCCCTGTAGGCCCATGACCAGTGCGTAATAGCCGATGAAATGGGGGCGAGTGCCGTTTTCCAGCAATCGCTTATAGGCCGCGTCAGCACCTATTTCGCGCAACTGATCTGCTGTTGTGATGCCAATTTTGGCAAAGGATTTATCCGAGGCGGGGCCAAGGTTTCGGATGGTGGAAACCGGCTCAGGCACGGGCTTGGGCGGCGGTAAAACAAGCGCGCGCGGCCTGCCATTCCGGGCCATCGGGGTAGTGCAGCAGAGATTTCAGCAACTGGGCGGAAAAATCGATCGAGGCTTCGCGCGGCAGCAGCGAGGGCAGGTTATCAATCGCGGTTAATTCAACGCCATTGCCCAGATCAACGAACGGCACGTCCCATGTGGTTGGTGCAGCGTAGATCGGCAACGGGTTGAAATCGCTGAACGGGTCGCAGGATACATCCGAGATCATTTTCAATTTACCTTTGCCAAGATCATCAGGCCCAAGTAAACGCAAGCCCGGGCGCGTCATCAGCACGCAGTTGACCAGCAGATCATGTTCAAGCAGGGCGGCGCGATCCAGATTTCGGGTCTCTTCGATGTCCCAGCCGGTAACCTTGTATCCAGCCAGTTCCAGCGCCTCAACCGCCCCTTGCCCCGAGCGCCCTTTGGCCCCGATCACAATCGCACGGCGGGGGTGATTTGCCAGATTGCGCAGGATATTTTCAACCTCAACGCGGCTCTCAAAACTTTTGACACCACCCTTCGGCCCGCCCCCAAGCTGACGCCATGCTGCCAGAGCCGCCCCCATCCATCCGGCCCAATAGCCAAAGGCGGCCGTGCGGCGGTTGTTAATCGTCAGATATTCCAGATCGTAAAGGCACCCGCCACCATTGGTGAAGCGTGCCAATTCCTTGCGCCAACCGGTTTGATCCTTGTAAATATGGGCGAAATGAATGAACGGGCTGGTCAATTGCGCCGGGGTTTCAGGCAGCTCTTTTAACCCCAAAACCGTCGCATTCCCGGCCTTCAGCCAGCTTTGCGGCGCGATTAATGTACAACCTGCGGCGCCATATTCAACATCGGTAAAAATGCGTTTTTCACTGTGTTCAACCGCAATTTCATACCCCGCAGCCAACAGGGCTTTGGTGTCATCGGGGGTAATCGGGGTGCGCCGCTCGGTGGCGCGGGCCTCGTCGCGCAGGATGAATTTCATGGGCTACTCCTGAAATAAACATGTGGGGCTGGTATCGCCGGTGGCAAATTTGCGCAAAACCGCCGGGTACAGGCGATGTTCCAACGGCAGCAGGCGTTTGGCAAGCGATTCTGGGGTGTCACCAGCTAAAACTGACATCACGGCCTGCCCGAGGATCGGCCCTGCGTCCAGTTCAGGCGTGACAATATGCACCGAGCAGCCATGCACATTCATCCCGGCATCCAGCGCCTGTTGATGGGTGCGTAACCCCGCAAACAGCGGCAGGATCGAGGGGTGAATGTTTAGCATTTTACCCTGCCAGCGCGCGACCATATCCGGGGTTAAGATGCGCATAAACCCGGCGTGGCAGATAATATCAGGCTTGGCTGTAACCAGTTCGGCATGCAGGGCCGCATCAAAAGCCGCGCGATCTTTTTTGAATGTGCGGTGGTCAATGCTGGCCGTGGGAATGCCCATATCTGTAGCGATTTTCAAACCACCGGCACCCGGATTATTGGAAAATACCAGCACAGGTTCACAGGGGTGATCCCCCGTCATATCGCGCACAAGCGCCGCCATATTGGAGCCGCCCCCCGAGATCAGAAACGCGACCCGTTTTTTCATGCCAATGTGCCGCTATAGCGCAAACCGTCGGCTTGTGTGACCTTGCCGATGGTGAATACGGTCTCACCGTTTTTTTCAAATATGGTCTGCAATTCTGCGGCCCGTTCCGGTGCGACAATCGCAATCATGCCAATGCCGCAGTTGAAAGTTTTGAGCAGTTCGGATTGCGCCATTCCGGCCTGATCGACCAGCCATTTGATCACTGCTGGCAGGGACCATGTGGTTAGATCAATATCCGCCCCCAAGCCATCTGGCAGCGCGCGCGGCAGGTTTTCGCTTAGCCCGCCGCCGGTGATATGGGCCAGCGCGTGCAGCCCCTCTGCGCGATAAGCGGCCAGACCTGAGCGCACATAAAGGCGGGTCGGCGCCAGTAAGGCCTTACCCAATGTGCCATCGCCAAACGGGCAGGGCGCATCCCAGCCAAGGCCGGATTGTTCAACGATTTTACGCACCAGTGAATAGCCGTTGGAATGCACCCCGTTCGAGGCAAGCCCCAGCAAAATATCGCCCGCAGCTACGCCGTGTGGCAACATCGCGCCGCGCTCCATCGCGCCGACAGAAAACCCCGCCAGATCAAAATCGCCCTTGGCATACATGCCCGGCATTTCAGCCGTTTCTCCGCCGACAAGCGCGCAATTTGATTGTTTGCAGCCCTCGGCGATACCCTCAATCACTTGCGCCGCCTCATCGATATCAAGCTTGCCGGTGGCGAAATAATCCAGGAAAAACAATGGCTCTGCCCCTTGGCAGATCAGATCATTGACGCACATCGCGACCAGATCAATGCCAACGGTAGACAAAATTCCGGTATCAATGGCGATGCGCAACTTGGTGCCGACACCGTCCGTTGCGGCGACCAAAATAGGGTCAACATATCCCGCAGCCTTAAGATCAAACATCGCACCAAAGCCACCCAGCCCATCCATAACACCCGCGCGTTTGGTGCTGGCAGCAGCAGGCTTGATCCGCTCTACAAGCGCGTTTCCTGCGTCGATATCAACACCGGCATCGCCGTACGTAAGACCATTGGGGCGGTGGGGCATGGAAAGGCTCCTTTAGGATGATTTTCGCATGCTTTAGCGCAAGCCTGCCTAAAAGGAAACCCACTTGACCCGCCAAATCCCAGCGCGTATTGAAACACGCAGGCGGGCCTGTAGCTCAGTTGGTTAGAGCAGAGCGCTCATAACGCTTTTGTCGCAGGTTCGAGTCCTGCCGGGCCTACCAAACTATTGTATAATGTATATAAATATTCACTATTAGAAAGTATTCAGAATGGAATTTCCTGTTACTTTATCAGCCAAACAACTGTTACGACGGCATGCTAAACAGAAATGGTTTCTGGTGTTTTTCACATTAGTATTGCTCATCATGTTAATCATACCATTACTAGCAGTTGTTGGCATATTAGCGCGGCCGATGTTTCAATACCTAAAATTTATTATATCAGAGAATGTGTTCCATCTTTTGCAAGATGGAACACTCCCGTTGAAAGTCTTGGTATTAAGTACTAGTGGATTTGTTGCAGGTGTTGGATTGATAGTCCTCATGTCATGGATCGTTTGGCGTGTTATTCTGAATGCAAAAAATTTTAGTATTGGCCGCAATACAAACGCCCGCAATTATTCTGTTATCGAGGGGGTGCAGGTTGGTGAAGGTATTATCAACGTACTTTCCGATGGGGTGCGCATCACACGGAAAGTACATCAAATTACATATAAATCAGATGCAATTTCGAGTGTTCACAAAGATGCATTGGAAGTCGGGATTGTGAATGTTGTTGGTGATTTATGTATATTGGGAATGGTACAGAATGCTCAGCTTGCGCAACAGTATTTTGAGGGAATGAATTCTATGCTTGAGCGAAATCGAGATCATGATGAAAATTGATGTAGAACTGAAACCATTAGAACGTAGCCGTCGTTATTACCAAGTAAAAAATGTTGTTTATCGGCGTAGCCATCTCGATTTATTTGGCTGGTATACTTGGTTAGTATTTGGGTTAATTATAACATATTATTTTACCAAAATACTTTTTCAAATAATTTTTGTTGAAAATTATTACCAAGAAATGACTATTTATGATTGGGGTATATTCATTTGGATTGCGGTGTTTGTTCCTGGTTTTTTGAAGAAGTTTCGCAACTGGGTGCTTTCAAAAGGGGTCACCACGGATCCTATTTCAAAACTGGTTGACGGATATAACTCTGGAATTATGACAGTTGAACTGTTGGATGATTCATTGATTTTGCATTTGCCCAAAATTATTGAGAAAATTTCATGGGAGGTCGTTTCAATAGTGTTTGAGAAAAACAATCAGTTTTATGTGGTTTTAGGACATATTCCTCTGACAGTTTTGCCCGTTACAGATGAAATCAGAGCATTTTTTATAAGCAAAGGGTATCTTGAAACTCAGGCCGTAGGCGGCGGGCTGTAACGTTTTTACACCGTCTTATGCAAAACCCCCGCCCAAATGCCGATCATCAGCATAAGTATTGCGCCCGCGACAAAGGCCACGCCGATGGAGGATAGGCTGGCGATCATGGCGCCGATGAACGGGGCGGTTAGTAGGGCAGACATGTTTGCGGCCTCGCTTAGGGCGCTGACGCGGGCGATTTTATCGCTAGGTGTGTCGCGCTGAATGATGGTGCGGATGGGCACGACGCTCATCGTGCTGGCAAAACCGACAAGCGTAAACAGGGTTAAAAATACGCTCATCGCCAGTGTGCGATCTGTGATTTCAAACACCCCAAGGGTGGCAATGAGCACCGCGGACAGGATTAATCCCGCAGCAATCCACAGAAACGGGCGCGCGGTGTTGCGCATGCCCATCCAGATTGCGCCGCTGACCCCGCCCAGCCCGACGGCGGCCAAGGCCAGCCCAAGCGTGGTTTCGCTAAACCCAAGGTCGCGGGTCAACGGGGCGATCAGGGTGTCGTAGAAAAACATCGCGAAATATCCTGCGGCCATGATGGATAAAGCGGCGCGCAGGGTGGGGGTTTTTAGCACGACACCCATCCCCTCTTTCAGCTCGGCCAGAATCGAGAGCTTGGCCTTTGACGTGGGCAAAACCTTGGGAATGGGGGCCATGCGCAGCAACATCAGGGCGGCCAACAGGGACACGCCGGTGTTACAAAGAAAAATGCTGCGCGGCGTGAGTATAATCAATAATGCACCACCTAAAGCCGGGGCGACAATCTTTGAGGCCTGGTTGATCGCATGGCTGATACCGTTGGCTGGCATCAGTGCCTCGGGTGGGGCGAGGGCCTGAATTGCCGCTTGTTTTGCCGGTGTGTAAAACGCATCAACCGTGCTGCGGACAAACACAATACCAACCAAAATCTGCCAGTCCGGTGCGAATGCCAGCAAGGCCGTCATGATCGCGCGCGCGATATTGCTGGCAATCATAACCCGGAGGATCGGCGCGCGGTCTACGATAACGCCGGCAAAAGGCCCGATTACAAGATAAGGTAGCCCCATGCAGACTGCCAAAGTTGCAAACACATAAGGCTCAACATGCCACGTAAAAGCCAGCAACGCGCCGATAGCGACAAAATCGAGCCAATCGGCAAAATCTGAGGGGATTTGGGCGGCAAATAACTGGCGCAGGCTAACATTACCGATGGTCGCTTTGAACGGAGACATAGAGGGTAGCGTTATACACAAAGCGGTAGTGGTCAAGGAAAAATAATGTTCATTGCAATGTTAAATACGTACCCGAAAATGACATCCCCTTGAAAGTAATGAATAATATGTTATAGTTTTAGTTGAACTAAAGGAGGTAGGAATGGGTGCGGCATCTGATGGAGTAATTGGTGGTATTGGTGGTACTTTGGCCGGTGGTTCATTCGCTGGACACTTCTTTTATGGTCCAATGTTGGCTAAGGCCCTTGATGGTTTGCTATTGGAATTCTTAATTCTAAATGAAAGTGGCGTTGGCATGGCTGCCGGATATGAAGTGGCCGTTGTAACCACTAAATCAGTTGTTATGATTGCTGCAATGCAAGGGCTTGCTGTCGCAGCGGTAAGTGGGGTTGCCGGGGGTATTGTCGGTGGATTAGTCGGAGATGCAGTAACAGCTGCAACAGGAAGCAAAGCAGCAGGTGTTGCAGCCGGTACATTATCAGGCGCTATAACTGGTGCGGCAATAGGCGCGGCTCTTGGCTCAGTCTTACCCGGAGTTGGCACTGCAGCTGGCGCCATTATTGGTGGTGTGGCAGGTGCTGTTGGAGGTTTCCTCGGCAGTTTTTTCTAGGAGACAATATATGCTAGAGTGGATATTTGACTTTTTCGATAGAATGTTACGAAGATTACAATCAAGAATGGGGATACGTAATACATCTCTGCGCGTTTCACCCCTTTCTGGGCCGGATGGTACTTCTATTTCTATTCGCATACGTGGTGCTTTGGCGCATGACCCGATCACGATTACTATCGGCCCTGGTTCAACCGGGGTGGCGGCGGATATTTATGGTGAATCCTTGACTATGGATCGCATTGCCGGGTTTCCACCAGAATCCGCGGTGTTGATAACTGTAATTATTGGCACAGGGGCAAATGATCAAACGCGGCAGGCTACTTTTCATGTGACTGGCTAGATGTTGTCAACTTATGCTTTACAACCTCGATATCCCTTTGGGCAGGATGTAAAGAATACAGACCAGCAGGGCACCAAGTATTGCAGGGTTTTGGCTGAGGAAATCAATTGCGGGCAGGCCGGCAATATCCCCAAACACACCACTGTTTGGGGCATATGCATGGCCGATATCAAGCTCAGTTAATGTGCGTTTCATTGTGATACTCCTTAAACTCGTTACAAAACCACCAGAGCGATCAGGTGGCCATGCAAGAGGAATATCACTGCAAGGTTAACATAAGTTTACCATGTTCCGATAATGTTCTTTTTTATGTTTATATAAGTCAGATAGTTAGCGAGGAATCGAAAAACGCGCGCGCAGACCACCCATAGATTTGCTTTTCGATAATATCAGCGTGCCCCCATGGCTGCGGGCCACATCGGCAGAAATCGATAAGCCCAAACCAACGCCGCCACTATCATTTTGATTACGTGACAGATCAAGACGCACGAACGGCTTTAGCGCCTCATTACGATCAGATTTGGCGATACCGGGGCCGTTGTCTTCAACCGAAATATCCAGGTTTTGCAGGCTTAGCATAACGGTAATGACAACCTCGCTGCCATAGTGACAGGCGTTTGAAACAAGGTTGGTAATGGCGCGCGAAACAGCCAGTGGGCGCAGGGTAACATGGGTGTTTTTCGGGCCGTTATTGAGAGTATTAACCTGCACATTATTGCCCGTGCGCCGCGCGTCATTTGCGATTTTCTCCACAATGGCAACCGGATCAGTGGACAGCGTTTCCTCGAGCGCATCCCCACGGGCAAAGGTCAGGAAAACACCCAGCATTTTTTCCATATCGGTGACATCCTGCCTAAGATGCGCGATTTCTGTAGTTTCATCCATCAATGCCAGCGAAAGCCGCATGCGCGTCAGCGGGGTGCGCAAATCATGGCTGACACCTGACAGCATCTGGGTGCGTTGCTCTATTTGGCGTTCCAGACGGGCGCGCATGGCCAAAAATGAATACCCGGCCCGGCGGATTTCAGTGGCCCCGGCAGGGCGATAATGCTCAATGCGCCCTTTACCAAACGCCTCAGAGGCCTGGGCCAGCTTGCGGATCGGGCGCACCTGATTGCGCAAAAATAGCGCCGAAATTACGGTTAAAATTATAGAAACCGCGACCATAAGCACCAAAAGCTGATGGGGATTACTGGCGCTGACCCGGCTGCGCGGAAATATCGCCAGCAGCACGCCTTTGTCGGTCTGTATCCGTATCTCGGCGGCGCGGAAATCCTTGGTGAGGTTGACCGATATCGCGCGCTCAATATCCCGTTGCAGACTGGAAACCAAAGCCTTGCCCGACAGATCATAAAAATAATATCGCGCATCGGGGATTATGACCTCATCAGGCAGCAGGTTAAACCGCATATTGAACGGGCGTCCAATTGTGGCCAACGCAATGTGGGCCGAGGCTATTTCCCGGGCGCTATCGGCCAAATGGGCGGCGTAATTCAGCTCCAACGCCACAGAACCGGCCATTTGTGTAGTGATTTGTTCGTAATGCCGCTGAATAAAGACAAATCCCACCACCAATTGCAGCACAACCACAGGGAAGAGCAAAATCAGCACCGCGCGGGCAAAAAAGCTGTGCGGCATTAAGGACTTGAGCCAGGTAAAGTTCATCGTTTAAGTTTAACGTGCCACACGCCGCACTGGCAAGGGAGAAGCCATGAAACCGCCATTTAACACAGACCATCATCCCGAGGTAGGGATCCCGCTGCACCTTTGCGATGGCTTGCGGGTTATCACCGCCAATAACGCCAGCCCGATGACATTTACGGGCACGCAAACCTATCTGCTTGGCGAACGAGAGCTTGCAATTATTGACCCCGGTCCCGATGATCCGGCCCATCTGGCAGCGATCACGGCGGCGGTCGCGGGGCAGGTGGTTAGCCATATTCTTATCACCCACTCCCATATCGACCACTCGCCGTTGGCCGCACATCTTTCGGCCATTACTGGCGCGCCTGTTTATGGGTTTGGTCCGGCAAATGCGGCGCGTACAGAGATTATGGAAAATCTTGCGTTGAAAGGCGATCTTGGCGGGGCTGAGGGCATTGATTTGAATTTTGCGCCTGATATATTGCTAAAAGACGGCGCGCGGATGGCCGGGGATGGTTGGGAAATTGAGGCGCTCCACACGCCCGGACACCTCTCAAACCATCTGTGTTTTGCCTGGATAGGGCAGGGCCGTTTGTTTTCAGGCGATCACGTGATGGGCTGGGCCACAACGCTTGTGTCGCCGCCCGACGGGGATCTAAGCGCCTTTATGGCCAGCTTGCGCAAATTGCAGGGCAGGGGCGAGCATATCTATTACCCCGGCCACGGCGCGCCAATTGAGATGGCCCATAGTATGCTGGAGTATCTTCTGGCCCATCGTTTGGAGCGCGAGGATCAGATCAGGGCGTGTTTGGCACAATCGAACCATAACGTGGCCGAGCTGACAGCAGAAATATACGCAGATACTAACCCCAACTTACACGGTGCCGCCGCACGTAATGTTTTGGCGCATATTATTGACCTATACACACGTAAAATTATCAGCCCAGAGGAGGAATTCACCGCCTCAACGCGCTTTAAGCTGTTACGCTAAAGGAATTTCAAGATTATAGTGGCTTGCGGTCATGCCGCAGATATTCCTCTTGCCGCCTCCAATACGCTTTGCTATACGGCCTGCATATTCCGGCGTAGCTCAGTGGTAGAGCAGTTGACTGTTAATCAATTTGTCGTAGGTTCGACCCCTACCGCCGGAGCCAACTTCTTATATTGTGTTTTCTGCCTTAAAGGCGTTTATTCCACCCGTTTCTTAAAACGGCGTTCAAGCGGGGTCGAAACTTGCCCCCATTCGCTGTCTTTGGCGCGGTTCTGGTGGAAATCAAAATCTTCTTCTGATTGAAAAATTTCGGACACATGATAATATCCAGCCCGCTTTTCGTCCTTTGTCACCTCAAATTTCAGGCACCCCGGTTCGGCACGGGTCAGCAAAATATGCTCGTCAAGATATAGATCGACAACAGCTCGCTGCGCTGCCGTTTCAGCAACCAGAAGCCCGTCAAGATATACTTTTGGCATGATTTCCTCCATTTATCTCATTGTTCAGCAAATATCCTCGCCGAAGGCATAAAAGTTTTCGAGCCTCCGGCGGGGATATTTATGGAACAATGATTAAGCATTTAGTAACCATGTTTTGTCAAACAGGTTCTGCGGTACAGGCGGGGACGCCGATGGCCGTGAACGATGATGACACTCTGTCTGGCAACAGGCAGGGTGTTTTCATTCCCACTCAATCGTGCCCGGTGGTTTTGAGGTGATATCATACGTTACACGGTTAATTCCCTGGACTTCATTAATGATCCGAGTGGCGGTTTCCCCCAGAAATTCATGGCTGAACGGGTAGTAATCCGCGGTCATGCCATCGACCGAGGTAACGGCGCGCAAGGCGCAGGCAAAATCATAGGTGCGTGCGTCACCCATAACGCCAACTGTGCGCACAGGCAGGATGACCACAAAGGCTTGCCAGATATCATCATAAAGTCCGTGTTTGCGGATTTGATCAAGGTAAACAGCATCCGCTTCGCGCAGGATGTCCAGTTTTTGGCGGGTGATTTCACCCGGGCAGCGAATGGCCAGGCCCGGGCCGGGGAATGGGTGGCGGCCAACGAAGCTTTTGGGCAGACCCAACGTGCGCCCCAACGCGCGAACCTCGTCTTTGAACAACTCGCGCAAGGGCTCCACCAGTTGCATATCCATACGTTCGGGCAAGCCGCCAACGTTATGGTGGGATTTGATCGTAACGCTTGGCCCGCCGGAAAAACTGACGCTTTCGATAACATC
This sequence comes from Paracoccaceae bacterium, assembly GCA_036479695.1. Lineage (GTDB taxonomy): Bacteria > Pseudomonadota > Alphaproteobacteria > Rhodobacterales > Rhodobacteraceae > NORP23. Next base: position 492,906 of record JAZGFN010000015.1, on the reverse strand, counting down.
GGGGTAAAGCGTGCCTTGGGCCAGAAATTTCGCAGCGCCAACAGATTTTGCATGTTTTTCAAAGACATCGATAAATAGTTTACCGATGGTTTTGCGTTTGATTTCCGGGTCAGAGATACCTTCGAGCGCATTAACAAACAAATCCCCCTCAGCCGCGTGGATCAACGGGATGTTGTAATTGTCGCGAAACATAGTCAAAACCTCATCGGTTTCGCCTTTGCGCATCAGCCCGTTATCCACATAAACGCAGGTTAGTTGATCCCCAATTGCCTCGTGAATTAATATCGCCGTAACGGAGGAATCCACTCCGCCCGAAAGCCCGCAAATAACCTTTTCATTGCCGACTTGCGACCGGATACGCTCAATCGCCTGCGTTTTATAGGCGCCCATCGTCCAGTCACCCGCAAAGCCAGCCAGATCGGTGAAATTCTTGTAAAACTGTGCGCCGTTTGGTGTGTGATGGACCTCGGGATGGAACATCACAGCAAAAAAATTGCGGCTTAGGTCGGCCGTGATTGCAAAGGGGGCATTGGGGGAGGTTCCATAAACCTCAAACCCCTCGGCCAGCTTTGAGACATGATCGCCGTGGGACATCCAGACTTGTTCATCGCCCTTGGCAAACCAGCCTTTTAACAACGGCATTGTTTTTGCCGCAGGCGTCACGAATGCGCGCCCGAACTCTGCCGTGCCGTGGCCCGAACTAATGGTGCCGCCCAGTTGATGCATCATTACCTGTTGGCCATAACAGACGCCCAGAATTGGCAGCCCCATGTCAAACAGTTCTTGGGGTGCGCGCGGGCTGTCTGCGTTGAGCACACTGGCAGGACCGCCAGACAGAATCACGGCTTTGGGGGCGAAATTGCGAATAAAATCGGCATCGACGTTCTGAAACGGATGGATTTCACAATAAATATTGCCCTCGCGCAGGCGCCGCGCAATCAACTGCGTCACTTGCGAGCCAAAATCGATGATGAGCATACGGTCATGGGTTTGATGTGTCATTTGCGATGTGTATTGCGCGCCACAGATTCGCGCAAGCTATCTGTCTAAATGTCGCGGATGAGGCAAATTTTGGCGCAATTGCCCCGTAGATACGGCGATTTTCAAAGCATAATGCTGTGAATCAACAAAGGATTTAAGATGCCTGATACGCCCCCTTTGCCAACACCTGAACCGCGCCGTCGAACCCGTGGTGGCGGGGCTGCACGGCGTGCTGAAAGATCACAACCAAAGCTGGAATTCGCGAAATATATTGAGCGTAATATCCCCAATTTTGAGATTTTGAACACCGAAGCCTTGGAAATTATTGAGTATAACGCGGAAACCGTACTTGAAGAAATCGGGATGAATTTCGTTGATAATCCCGAGGCGCTGCAACGTTGGCGCGCTGTGGGTGCCCAGATCGATGGTGAAAGGGTGCATATTCCGCGTGGTCTGGCGCGCAAATTATGCAGCACTGCCCCCGCACGCATCACCCAACATGCGCGCAATCCTGATCGCAACGTTGAGATTGGCGGCAATACCCTTGTGCTGGCCCCGGTTTACGGCCCACCGTTTGTGCGCGATATGGAGGGCGGACGGCGCTATGCGACCATTGCTGATTTTCAGAAATTCGTGAAACTTGGGCATATGTCCAAATGGCTGCATCATTCCGGTGGCACGGTTTGTGAACCAACGGATATAGCCGTTAACAAACGACATTTGGATATGCTTTATGCCCATATGACGTTGACGGATAAGCCTTTCATGGGGTCGGTAACTGAACCCTGCCGGGCCGACGATACGATTGATATGTGCAAAATCCTGTTTGGTGATGATTTCGTCGAAAACCATACGGTTACCACCAATCTGATCAACGTTAATTCACCCCTTACCTTCGACCCGATTATGATCGGCGCACTTGAGGTTTATGCAGCCCACAATCAGGCCTGCATCATTTCCCCCTTTGTTGTCGGCGGTGCCATGGCGCCGGTTTCGGTGGCGGGTACGTTGATCCAAGTTTTGGCCGAGGTTCTGGCGGGCATTGCCTATTCGCAAATAATTCGCCCGGGTGCGCCGGTGATTTTTGGCACCTTTGTAACCTCGATCGATATGAACTCAGGCGCGCCTACTTTTGGAACCCCCGAAGCCTCAAAAATCCTTTATGGGGCAGGGCAGTTGGCGCGCCGTCTGGGGCTGCCGTTTCGCTCTGGTGGCGGGCTTTGCGGGTCAAAACTGCCCGATGCACAAGCTGCATATGAGACATCAAACACCCTTAATGCGGCCTTGCTGGGCGGGGTGAACTTCATGTTGCATTCTTGTGGCTGGCTGGAGGGCGGGCTGGTATCGAGCTTTGAAAAATACGTAATGGACGCAGACCAGTTGGGCGTTTTGCATGCCATTGCTGCGGGCGTGGATATGTCTGAAAACGGTCAGGCGATGGGGGCCATTGACGAGGTTCAACCTGGCGGACATTACCTTGGCTGTGCGCACACGCAGGAAAATTTCAAAACGGCATTTTGGCGCAGTGATGTGCTGGATTACAAACCCTTTGAACAATGGTCGGATGAAGGGGCGCTTGACACGGTGCAACTGGCAAATATCCGGGTAAAAAAACTGCTGGCGGAATATGAAAAACCTGCAATTGCCCCGGAAATTGACGAGGCATTGCAGGCCTATATAGCACAGAAAAAAGAGAGCATGCCTGATGCTTTTGGCTAATCAGGCCGCTATCTTATAAACTGTGGTTTGCGTTGATTCCGCCAGTAACGCGGTGATTACGCAAATGTGGTTTCGCACATTATATGTCGCGTCCCCAAGCAGGCGGTTTTCCTCCAGGGCGCTTTCTTCTTGTAGAAGTGCGGCAAACAGATATTTGCCATTCAGTTTGCTCGAAATTCCGGAAATTTGTTTCAAATCACGATGTCGAGAATATTCCTGCATGGCTGCGCGTGCGGCACGTACCAGGAGTTTTGGGCGGCGAAGTTGCGATAAATTAACGTTTGATTGGGTCATGGTTACCTCCTGCAAGAAATGTAGAAACCCAACATTACACAACTCAAAGGTGTGTTGCGTGAATGGAAATACCACAGAACGCTATCATTTAAGGCACGTCAAAATTAATCAATTTTCAGTAAAATTAATAAAATATTTAGAAAACAACCTTAGGTAGATGGACTCAATTTTACTAAAAGGTGATGAAAAGTTTTGCTAGATGAAACCATATTCAGGCAAATCACATCAAAAATCGGGGTTCCAAACTGGCTGCCAAGTGCAGCGCTTGCATATATTTCACATACGACGCAGGGCATCAGCATTCGTGCGATTGCCCGTAAATTAGGGTGTCATCCATCAACGATCCTGCGTCAAATTCGAAAATACGAATCCCGCCGTGATGATCCGCTTGTTGACGAGGCACTGAATACGCTTGCGCAAAATTTTTCAGACCGCCCCCTATTTACTGACCCCTCAAAGGAGCAAATCAACATGGTGAAATCATCCTCGTCCAACGTCGTAACCGATGCAGAAATTTCACGCGAAGCGCGTCGTATTTTGCGCCGTTTATGCGAAACCGGCGCCTATCTTCTGGTGTCCCCGAAAATGGAAAGAGCGGCGGTATTTAAGGAAATTGTGCCCGGTCGCCCCAACCGGATTGCTGTTGTTGAAAGCGGCTTTATCAATGCTTTTGCCCTGAAAGAATGGATATCGGGCCAGCAGGTCGGCAAGATTGGCCGCTATATGATTACCCCGACCGGGCGCAAGGCGCTCAAGCGGCTTATCGCTGAAGATTTGGAAGTGAAATCAGGCGTAAAATCGGTTAGCTCGGCATTTCAGGATCAGCATAAGGAGCTGGCGACGCGCACGTTTACAGATATTGACGGCGGGGGTAAAAAAACCATGCGCTATAACCTTGCCGAAAGCCCGTTGATGTTACTTGCGCGCAAAAAAGATAAATCGGGCATGACCTATTTGTCGCCGGAACTTTTGGCGGCTGGCGAGCGTCTGCGAGAGGATTTTGAACAGGCGCAACTGGGTCCGCGTGTCGCCCAGAACTGGGATAGGTTTTTGACCAGCGGCAGCACGTCAGGGTGGAATATGGGCGGAGATGCGGGCGGCTCATCAGGTGCGCGCGACAGGGTAGGCGAGGCCATGAAGGCACTTGGCCCAGGCCTCGCCGATGTTGCATTGCGGGTGTGTTGTTTCCTGGAAGGCCTTGAAAAGGCTGAGAAAAGGTTGGGTTGGTCGGCGCGTTCAGGCAAAGTGGTTCTGAAAATCTCGTTGCAAAGACTGGCCTGTCATTATGGCATTTGCGCCCCGGAACACCGCAAGGTCAGCTAGCGGCTGCAATGATTTGTGCAAAGTCGGCGGCCTTTAGGGATGCGCCGCCGACAAGCCCGCCATCGACGTTGGAAATGGCGAAAATATCGCGGGCATTGGCAGGATTAACCGAGCCGCCATAAAGCAGCCGAATGCCATTCCCGATATCATCCCCAAAGCGTTTCACCAGATTTGCACGCAGAAAATCATGCACCTCGCCCACCTCTGTCAGGGTCGGGGTGCGCCCGGTGCCAATGGCCCAGACCGGTTCATAGGCGATGATGGTGTTCTGCGTGGTTGCAGCATCGGGCGTTGAGCCTTGCATTTGCGCACCGATAACCGCCAGAGTTTCGCCCGCATCGCGCTGCGCTTCGGTTTCCCCGATGCAGACAATCGCGTGCAGACCAGCGCGCCATGCGGCCAGCGTTTTTTGGTGAACGCTGGCATCGGTTTCGCGGTGATCAGCCCGGCGCTCGGAATGCCCTAGAATAACCGCACCCGCCCCGGCATCGGCCAGCATTTCCGCCGAGATATCCCCTGTATGCGCGCCGGTTTCCTGCCAGTGGCAATCCTGCCCGCCGATTATAATCCCGCTGCCAGTGCTCAGCTCGGCCATAGCGGCCATCAGCGTCGCAGGCGGGCAGAGAATGATATCGCAATCTGCATCAGAACTGCTGGATTTCAGCGCCTCTAATTCACGCAACGTGCTTTTCAGCCCATGCATTTTCCAGTTACCGGCGGCAATTTTACGACGCATTTGATGCTCCTGTTACATATCTGCGAATTTGATCGATTCACCGCACCCGCAGGCCTCGGTGACATTGGGGTTATTAAAGGAGAACCCGGATTCCAGCAGGGAAACCTTATAGTCGATCTCGGTGCCAAACAAAAACATCTGCGCCATGGGGGCAATCATCACGCGCGCACCGTTATATTCGATAACCTCATCGTTTGGATCAATGTCTTCAACATAGTCCATCGTGTATTCCATGCCCGCACAGCCGCCTTTTTTCACGCCGATCCGCAGGCCTTTTTTGTCGCCGCCTGTCATCAGATGGGCGATCTGTCTGGCGGCGGCATCGGTCATCGTGACGGCCTGTTTTCCGGGGATGGCAAACATCTTATTGCTCCGCTTCTGTGGCGGGGGCGGGGATAATCTTGATGATATCCCCAAGTTCATTCTCGCTGGCTGCACCCGTTTCATTTTCCGTCTTAATGTCTGGAACAACCGGAGCAACAGGCACTGATGGCGCGGGTTTATCGGTGAGCGATGCCCGCAGATACGCAATTTCGGCGCGCAGTTCCGCGACATTTTTAGCATTTTCAGCCTGCACTATCGCCAGCATCTCTATCAGGCTGCCATGCTCTTTAGTAATGTTACCAGCCATTTCTAAACGGTATTTATTATAGCTGACCATATCGGCGCGCAGACCTTTGTTTACACGTTCCGTATTAAGATAGATCACCCCGCCCGCAACAATCGCGCCGATAATCGCCGAGATACTGACGCGGTAAATCAGGTTTTGAACAATTCCGGCCATATTACATGAAACCCAATTCCAGACGCGCCTCGTCTGACATCATGTCCATGCCCCAGGGCGGCTCCCAGATCAGGGCGACGTTTACAGTGCCAACACCGGGAATAGGGGTAATAGCATCGGCCACCCAACCGGGCATCTCGCCAGCTACCGGGCAACCCGGCGCGGTCAGGGACATATAGACCTGCACGTTACTGTCAGCATCGATTTCGATCGTGTAAATCAGGCCAAGGTCATAAATATTCACCGGAATTTCAGGGTCATGAACGGTGCGGCAAGCCTCGACAATCGTATCATAGAGCGAATGATCCGTGCTTGAAGGTTTGATCAGCGGCGTGCCTTCCATGGGCGTTTCACTCTCGACGTTCATTATTTTATCCTAATTTTTTAATTCCTGACTAAACATATAGGGTATAACATTGCCAACGTCCAGATCATGCAAGACTTGTATCTGCGACAAATTTGAGGTCAAAGCTGCGGCAGGTCTAAAATGTCAGGAAACCTAGTGAAAAATATCAGGTTTAAAGTATCTGCTACGCAGGGCCGCGCCCGCACGGGTGTTTTAGAAACCCCGCGCGGTGATATTCGCACGCCAGCATTCATGCCCGTGGGCACAGCCGCGACCGTCAAGGCAATGCTGCCGGAAAATGTTGCGGCGACGGGGGCGGATATTTTGCTGGGCAACACGTATCACCTGATGCTGCGCCCGACAGCGGAACGCATTGCGCGTCTTGGGGGGCTGCATAAGTTCATGAACTGGGACAAACCGATTTTAACAGATTCTGGTGGTTTTCAGGTGATGAGCCTGTCTGATTTGAACAAACTGACCGAGGAGGGCGTGAAATTCAAATCGCACATTGATGGTTCTGAACATAACCTGACGCCGGAACGCTCCATGGAAATTCAGCGCCTGCTTGGCAGTGATATTGTCATGTGTTTTGACGAATGCACCCCTTATCCGGCGCCCAAAGACGTGGTGCGCGATTCCATGCGCCGCTCCATGAGATGGGCGGCGCGTTCCAAGGCGGCCTTTGGGGATCGCCCGGATCATGCGTTGTTTGGCATCCAGCAGGGCAGCACCATACCTGAATTGCGCGCAGAAAGCGCCGAGGCGTTGAAATCCATCGGTTTTGACGGCTATGCCATCGGCGGTTTAGCCGTGGGCGAGGGGCAAGCGGCGATGTTTGCAGTGCTCGATTACGCGCCCGGCATGCTGCCGGTTGATAAACCACGCTACCTGATGGGGGTTGGCAAGCCCGATGACATTGTCGGCGCGGTCGAACGGGGCGTGGATATGTTTGACTGCGTTTTGCCCAGCAGATCAGGGCGCACGGGGCAGGCGCAAACGCGTATGGGGGCGATAAATATCAAAAATGCACGCCATGCCGATGATCCCCGCCCGCTTGATTTGATGTGCACATGCCCGACCTGTCAGAATTATTCACGCGCCTATCTGCACCATGTTTTTAAAGCGCAAGAGATTATTTCATCAATGTTAATCACCTGGCATAACCTGCATTATTATCAAGAGTTGATGCAAGGGTTGCGCGGGGCTATCTCTGCGGACAGCTTGCCGGATTTTGTGGACGCGTTTCACGAGCTGCGCACGAAAGGAGATATTGCGCCGATTTAAGTATATGGTGCGCAATAAACGACTGTGAACATAGGTTATTGGAGTTGATTTCAGTGCGTTACCTTTTGTTAATCCAAAACTACTAACCTAGGTTAATAGAAACGGAAAATGAAAGATTTCACAATGAAACCAACGTATAAGCAGAAAATATCAGCCGATTTCTTTAATGGGCTTGCGCATCCAAGGCGTCAAATGCTGTTCCAGATTTTGCGCGAATACGGAGCCGCTGGAATGCCCTTTCATAGCCTGCTATCGCGTAGCGGTTTCACGCCTTCAACATTGGCTTTTCATATTTCAAAAATGGCAAAAGGGCATATCGTTAAAAGAAAAATCAAGGGTGCGGAAACTTGGTTAATACTGAATAAATCATCTTTTGATCTATATTATACTTCCATGCATTAATACCAAATCCATGCGCTATCGCTCTAATACCTCAATCATGTCCACACGCGTTGCATGTCGGCCGCCTTCAAAATCGGCACTCAGGAACGCATCCACAATATCGCGCATTAGCCCGTCGCCCACCACGCGCACGCCTAGTGACAGCATGTTGGCATCGTTGTGTTCGCGGATCATGCGGGCCGAAAATGTGTCGGTGCAGACACCGCAACGGATGCCCTTTACCTTGTTTGCCGCCATCATGATGCCTTGGCCGGTGCCGCATAGAATGATGCCAAACCGGCAACCGCCAGAGGCAACAAGCCGCGCCGCCGCTTCGCCGTGCATGGGATAATCTGTGCTCTGCGGTGTTGTCGGCCCGATATCTACCACCTCCCAGCCAAGTGCTGCGATATGAACGGCAATGGCCTGCCTGCGCAAGATAGCAGTGTGATCACTGGAAAGAACGATGCGATTGCTGGCTGTCATAGATAAGGCGCCCCGGTTTTTTGAATAATAGCATTGGTTTTATGGATGTCTAGCCACCGGGGGATTTGGAAATACAAAAATATAATAAAGACGCCCTTCTGAAGCTGGTCCTGAAAACGCACAGAATTTACCAAAAACCCCGAACAAAACCGAATTACATCCAAATCAGCTCTTGAATGTCGCCCTGTTGACCTCCAAATTATAGACAACCAAAAGGCGCACGCGCCCTGCCGAAACAAGGAATACCCATGACTGAACTGAGCAACGTAACATATCCCGTACTCCCATTGCGCGATATCGTCGTTTTCCCCCATATGATTGTATCCCTTTTCGTTGGCCGTGAAAAATCCGTGCGGGCGCTTGAAGAGGTGATGAACGACGACAAACAGATATTGCTTTCCAGCCAGATGGACGCCTCTGAGGATGATCCAACAGTCGAAACCATAAATAAAATTGGCGTTTTGGCGAATGTTCTGCAACTTTTAAAACTGCCCGATGGCACCGTCAAAGTGCTGGTTGAGGGTAAGCAGCGGGCGCGTATCACGCAATTTATCGAAAACGATTCTTTCTTTGAAGCTAAGGCTGCATTAGTCGCGGAAACAGAAGGTGACCCTGATACGCTTGAGGCGCTTTCACGCTCGGTTCTGACAGAATTTGAACGCTACGCGCGCCTTAACAAGAACGTCCCCGAAGACGCAGTTTCTGCGGTAACCGATGCCAGTGATGCCGGCAAAATGGCCGATACCATCGCCGGGCATCTGGGGATAAATATCATTGAAAAGCAAACTTTGCTGGAAATCAGCGAGATCACTGCGCGGCTCGAAAAAATATTCGCGCTGATGCACAGTGAAATGTCGGTCCTGAAGGTTGAGCGGAAAATCAAATCCCGCGTCAAAACCCAGATGGAGCGTACCCAGCGGGAATATTACCTGAACGAACAGATGAAAGCGATCCAGAAAGAGCTGGGGGATGGCGAAGAAGGTCAAAGTGAAATCGCTGAGCTGGAAGAACGTATTGCCGGTGTGAAACTGTCCAAAGAGGCCAAGGAAAAGGCCGAGGGCGAGCTGAAAAAGTTGAAAAACATGTCGCCGATGTCGGCAGAGGCCACAGTGGTGCGCAATTATCTGGACTGGATGTTATCTATCCCCTGGAACAAACGCACGCGGATCAAAAAGGATCTCGCCAAAGCGCAGGTGATACTGGACGAGGATCATTACGGGCTTGAAAAAGTCAAAGAACGCATCGTGGAATATCTGGCGGTGCAGCAACGCAGCCAGAAATCCCGTGGCCCGATCTTATGTCTGGTTGGCCCGCCGGGCGTTGGCAAAACCAGCCTTGGTAAATCCGTGGCCCGTGCAACAGGGCGCGAATTTATCCGCATATCTTTGGGCGGTGTGCGTGATGAAAGCGAAATTCGCGGCCATCGGCGTACCTATATTGGCTCTATGCCGGGTAAGATTATCCAGTCGATGAAAAAGGCCAAATCGATCAATCCGTTGATTTTGCTCGATGAAATTGATAAAATGGGCCAGGATTTTCGCGGTGACCCGGCCAGCGCCATGTTAGAGGTGCTCGATCCTGAACAAAACAGCACGTTTGTTGATCACTATTTAGAGGTCGAATATGACCTTAGCAATGTGATGTTTTTGACCACGGCCAACACCTATAACATGCCCGGCCCTTTGCTGGATCGCATGGAAATCATCACGCTGGCTGGCTATACCGAACAGGAAAAAACTGAGATTGCCCGCCAGCATCTGATCGATAAACAGATCAAAGGGCATGGGCTGAAGGCAGGTGAATTCGCACTGCAAGACGACGCACTGGTTGACATAATCCGCTATTACACCCGCGAGGCCGGGGTGCGTAATCTGGAACGCGAAATTGCCAAACTCTGTCGCAAGGCCGTGACGGAGATTGTGATGAAACGCGCCGAAAGCATAACGATCTCCAGTGATAATATCGGTGATTTTCTAGGGGTAAAACGCTTTAAATTCGGTCTGGCCGAGGAAAAGGACCAGATTGGCGTGGTCACGGGCCTTGCCTGGACGCAAGCGGGGGGGGATTTACTGCAAATCGAGGCGTTGCGTCTGCCCGGCAAAGGGCGGATGAAAACCACCGGCAAGCTTGGCGATGTGATGAAGGAAAGCATCGAGGCCGCGGCCAGTTTTGTGCGCTCGCGCTCTGTTACACTGGGCGTTAAACCCCCGGAATTTGAAAAAATCGATATCCACGTGCACGTACCCGAAGGTGCTACCCCCAAAGACGGGCCGAGCGCAGGCGTGGGCATGGTAACCTCGATCGTCTCGGTGCTGACGCAAATCCCCGTGCGCCGCGATATTGCCATGACCGGCGAGGTAACCCTGCGCGGCAATGTCCTGCCAATCGGGGGGCTAAAGGAAAAGCTGCTGGCAGCCTTGCGCGGCGGGATTACAACGGTGTTGATACCAGCCGACAATGAAAAAGATCTCGCCGAAATTCCCGATGTGGTCAAGGACGGCCTGAAAATCATCCCGGTTTCGAACGTGATGGATGTTTTAGAACTGGCGCTGACACGCATGCCCGAAGCGATTGAGTGGGATGAGGCCGCCGAGGCCGCAAAAGCTGCGGCAATTCTGGCCAAGAAAGGCGATATGGGCGGTGCAACAGCCCATTAATTCTATGTAAATGAAAGGCGCGCAGTAATGGCGCGCCTTTCTACTTTCAGGCTATTCAACCAGTTTCGCCCCCTGAAACCAGCCAAGACGTTTGAATATTACCCAATCCAATATCAGTGCCAGCACAAGAGATGCGCCCATTAACGGCAACAATATTGCCAATACCACAACAAGCACAATCATGCCCCAGCCCAACATTGCATCAGGCGTTGCAGGCACACCCAGCTTGCCGACAGGGCGGCGTTTCCACCAGGCGACAAAGCCGCTAACAGCCAAAACAACCCCCAAAATAGCTGCAACGAGATTTTGAATGATGTTAAGCGTTCCATATAGTTGCCCCTGATGAAAACCAATCCCATATGAGGCCAGTTTCGCCATGAACGGGAATTGCGCAATATCCACACGGTTCAACACGACGCCCGAGTACTGATCGACGATGATTTCACTACGATCCAGCCGCTTATTTGAGCCAGACTGTAGATAAAAAACTGCCATTTCATCCTTTGGTGGCAATAACACAATTGGCAGAGCCATACCTTGGGCGACCGCAATGTCGATCACGTCTTGATAGGCGAGGGAATCCCCGCTGGCTTGACCAGATTGCGTATGATCTTTGCCCGGACGCAGGCTCGGGGATGTTTGACCAGCCTGGGTTTGCACATACTTGTAACCACCGCCCCAGATATCGGTCCATGGCAGACCGCTTAGCAGCAGAGGCAAGATCAAAATGAACGCCAGAAATCCGGTGAACATATGGGTTTCACGCCACCATGCACGTCCCTTTGCAGACGGTATCTTAAAGGCCATGCCCCAACTACGTTGCCCGCGTGGCCACCACATGTAAATGCCGGTGATCAGCATAACGATGGCCCAATGGGCGGAAAGTTCGACAAATTTGGTGCCGATCTTGCCCAACAGCAATTCACCGTGGAATTTTTTGAGCATCCGCATCATAGTCGAATCGCGAGTCTGGCTTGCCAAAATCGCGCTCGTATAAGGGTTTACCCAGACATAGGATTTCGCGCGATCCGCACTTTGGATCGTGAAAACTGTCGCGCGGCCCGCGATACCTTCAGTGGTAATATCCTTGATCTTGGCCTCGGGGAAAGCGGCGCGCACAGCGCTCTCTTGCAGCTCCAGGCTTTGAGCAGCGCCCGTTACCACGACATTTAGGCGATCCCTATAGATTATCTCCTCGATCTGTGGCTGGAAAAGGTAAATTCCACCCGTGATCGCGAGAATAAAAATAAACGGCAGAACATAGAGGCTGGCCAGAAAATGCCATTTCCAGACAAGCCGATAGAAGGCACTGCCACGTGTAATATCTGCGCAAACGGGTGCCGATACAGTATTATCAGTCATTATAGTATCCTTTTATTTTGATTAAATTGGTTATAAAATCATTACGACAAACGATGAACGAACAACGTTGATGCCTGTGATATGGGAATGTCACCTTGGTCAGTGAGATCCCCGGCAAGCAATCGCCTGTACACATAAAAATTGTGCGGGCTACAGTGCTGAAGACAATACTGACAGTTGGGCTGCCCTGTGGCACGATAATAGAAAAATCAAAAACACAGTTATAAACTGAGAATGTATATACAATTACGCTGCATATCGACTTGTAGTTGAATTTCTTGGGTAATTGCAAGCATTACGTGCGTCATAAAAATCTTGATTTCCCTCTTGCAGAGTGGGTCACAGAGCGTTATCAGCCTTCCACGGAATGGGTGATTAGCTCAGTTGGTAGAGCGCTTCCTTTACACGGAAGATGTCGGGAGTTCGAGCCTCTCATCACCCACCATTCCTGCCCTTAGGGGCAATGCGAGAGGCTGTGCGGTTGTAGCTCAGTTGGTTAGAGTGCCGGCCTGTCACGCCGGAGGTCGCGGGTTCGAGCCCCGTCAACCGCGCCACCGCCTCTCCATTTCCTAAGAATGCGCGGTTGTAGCTCAGTTGGTTAGAGTACCGGCCTGTCACGCCGGGGGTCGCGGGTTCGAGTCCCGTCAACCGCGCCATTTTTCAACAAAAATATCTCGCTAGATATGATTACCTCTGATATTGTCGGAATATAGATTATTTTTGAAGGAGTTGATATGTTTGGTAAATCTGTAATTGCCGCAATGGCCATCACCCTTGCACCGCTTGGTGCACATGCGCAGGCATTGGTTGATGCAAGTGACCCCGAAGTTTTGGCGGCGCTTATTCAGGATCTGGGGTATAAAGCCAGTATTGACGTGGATTCCGTTGGTGACCCACTGATCCGATCATCTGCGCATGGGTATAAATTCAATGTTTTCTTTTACGATTGTGTTGAAAATACTGAATGCAAGGCCATTCAGTTCAAGGTCGGCTTTGATATGGAGGACGGCATTTCATTGACGCGCATTCAGAATTTCAACCAACTTAAACGTTGGGTGAATGTTTATGCGAATGAAGAAAGCAATCCGCAGGTCGAAATGGATTACAACCTGCGGGGCGGGGTTTCGGTTGAAAACTTCAACGACACTTTTGACTGGTGGTTGGTGATGATGGAAGAATTCATCGAATATATCGACTTTTAGGCCAGATATTGCGGGCGTAAGATATCTCACGCCCGCGACTTACCCTCGCATACGCCGCAATAGGTGATCGGCTGAAAACGGACCAGCGCCTTTTATCACCAGCACTGACAAAACGAACCCCCATAACAGACGCTGATCAACCAGCAGGCCGTATGGGTCGCCGTCAAACATCTGCCCAATGGTTTTGGCGTCAAGCCCATGGCCATATATATCAACAATGCTCATCATCACGATAAACCCGACCATGCCAAGACTGGCCAATCTGGTAAACAGGCCCAAAACAATCAGTGCAGGCAGGATAAATTCAGCATAAGTGCCCATCAGCACGATGATTGTGTCCAGTCCTGACATCATATCAACATCATAGCCAAGGGCCTCCATTTTGCGAGGAAAAACCTGTGCATATGCACCCAGCGAGGGCGTGAAAATATTCTCACCCAGCTTGGTTTTACCCGAGTTCCAGAAGAACCACAGCAAGACCGAAGCAAAAGAAAACCGTGCGGCTGTAGGTAAAAACCATGGCGCAAGGATGTTTGATACGGTCGCAAATACCGCGTCATGAAGTCTGATAAGCTTTTGCATGTTGTCCCTCTTATTTTATGTCGATAACCAAGCCTGCGGATAGCAGCTCGGACAGGTTTGATGTCAAATCGAAATTCGGGTCAGAAGCCATGGCGGTTTCCACGGCGGTCCCCAGCAATGTATTTTGCAAGGCCTCCAGAAACACCGCCGTGCTTTGGGGGATCACGCGCATCTGTAATTCCAGCGCCGGGCGCGTAATTAATACGGTTTCGCCAGCTTGGGGCAGGGGGGATTTGTCATCGGTGCTGTTAAAGCGCCAGATGGAAAAAACCGGATGGGATGAGGGTACTATCTGTAAAGCCGGGTGTAATATCATGCGCAGGTTTGGCAAATCCCCCTCGGCTGTTTGCCCTAACGTATCCGGATTACAGGCCGTCGCATCTGCCGCGTGATAGGCAAGGCGGCGTGCGTATTCCAGACGGGCGACATCGGGCAGATAGGCCAGATGGGCAACGGGGGGAAATGTTTCCAGAAATTGCGCGAAATCCACCCCGTAAAAGATCATCATCGGGGTTTTTGGCGGGAATTGGCGCACATATGCCCCGGCCATAGCCGTAAAGAATTCAACCCCGACGAGTGTATGCACGACAGGAAAACCGGCAGCCAGCGCCTCGGTCAGGCTGGTGACAACATTGTTGCGATAAACATCAAAACGTTTGCCAGCCGGGCGACCATGCGGGCCGATCACCCCTTTGGGCGGGGCTATATTGGGGTCAAGCAAACTGGCGCAGAAATCCTTTTGCATCTCTCAAGCAGCCTTGCGACGTTGCAGTATCTGATTGGCCAGCGCCGCCTCACGGGCCAGAACGGACCATTCGGGGATGTCATTATCCCACTCAATCAAGGTCGGCAAAGGGCCGGTGCGGCTCAGCAGCTTTTCATAAAGTGCCCAGACAGGATCAACGACCGGATTATTGTGGCTGTCAATCAGCAGCGGCTCGCCGTAATCATCGGTTTCAACATCATGCCCGCCCAGATGTATCTCACCGATGTGTTCTACCGGAAAGGCATCTATATAGGCGTCAAATGAGGTTTGCTGGTTGGTGCCCGACACATAGACGTTATTCACATCCAGCAGTAACCCACAGCCCGTGCGTTTGACGATTTCTTTCAGGAACGTAATCTCATCCATGGTAGATTGTTCAAACGCCACATAAACGGATGGATTTTCCAGCAGCATCTGGCGCCCGACGACCTCTTGCACCTGATCTATATGATCGGACACTTGTTGCACGCTTGCCGCGTTATAGGGCGCAGGTAACAGGTCATTCAGATAGCCCACATCATGGGTGGACCATGCAAGGTGTTCAGAAAACAGGCCAGGCTCCAGCCAGGTAACAAGTTTTTTTAGCCGGGCGAGGTGGTCTTTATCAAGCGGCCCCTCAGAGCCGATCGAAAGGCCGACACCGTGGCAGGAAATCGGGAAATTTTCGCGCAGATAGCGCAATTGGGCCAGTTGCGCCCCCCCGTCGCCCATATAGTTTTCAGCATGGATTTCCAGCCAGCCGACAGCGTTCGGGGTGGCAAGAATACCATCAAGATGCACAGCTTTATACCCAACACCGGCATTTGGTGGAATAGCCGTTGTAGCACCCATAATATCCCTCCGTTTGGTCAGGGTCCGCGAAATCGCCGCGAACCCAAATGATCTTATGCAGGGATATCACGTTCCAGTACTTCAAGCGAGCCATTGCGCGCTGTGCCATCCATGCTTGCCGGAACTTCCATGCTTTCACATGAACCGGCGGGAACTAAGGACCATGCGTTACCTTGATAATCAACCGAAGACGTACCCGCACATGATGTGCCAGGACCCGCCGCACAGCCGTTTTCACCGGCCAAAGCTACGCCGTAGCATTTTTCTTGTGATGCAGCAGTGGCACCAGTTGTGCCTGCAACAAGTGCAGCAGCGACGGCACTTGCGAGTGCCACGGATTTGAGTGCAGTAGTAGACATAAAATATCCCCTTAAAGAGTTGTTTAATGTTTTGTCATTTCGACAGGTATTGGCTACCTTGGGCACAATATATAAATCCAGACACAACCGCGTGAGCTCACGGGCACTTTATCGGATGTAATATTTTTTCAATATTCGTGTAATATGCACCAAATTATAGCTGCCCTTGTGTTGACCTCTTATGGGGCGCGGCGTAAACCCTACGCGACTCTTGTTTATTGCGGTTGTAATCGCAGTGCGTGCAGATTGAAGGAGCGACTAATATTGGAAGACCTTCTACGTGAATACCTTCCCATCCTCATTTTCCTCGGCCTCGCCATTGCTTTGGCGATTATCCTGTCCATCTCGGCTGTGATTGTTGCTGTGCGCAACCCGGACCCGGAAAAAACCTCAACCTATGAATGTGGGTTCAACCCGTTTGATGACAGTCGCATGCGTTTTGATGTGCGGTTTTACCTGGTCGCGATCCTGTTTATCATCTTTGATCTCGAAATCGCTTTTCTGTTCCCTTGGGCCGTCGCCTTTAAGGATGTTGGGCTGTTTGGTTTCTGGTCGATGATCGTGTTTCTGGGCGTTTTAACCGTCGGTTTCGCTTATGAGTGGAAAAAAGGAGCGCTGGAATGGGATTAGATACCGGCAGTAATTCCGCAGGCGGCGACAAGGATATAGCCACGGCTGCGCTGAATGATGAATTGGCCGACAAGGGTTTTTTACTGACTTCCACGGATGAGATCATCAACTGGGCGCGCACCG
The DNA here is from genome assembly GCA_036479695.1 of Paracoccaceae bacterium. Classification (GTDB taxonomy): domain Bacteria; phylum Pseudomonadota; class Alphaproteobacteria; order Rhodobacterales; family Rhodobacteraceae; genus NORP23. The sequence continues at coordinate 476,060 of JAZGFN010000015.1, read as the reverse complement.
GATCTTTGCACTGGATGACATTCGGTTTGGCGTGCTGCGCAGTGGAAATGATCCACACCTCCATGCCGCGTTATGATCTGGAACGTTTCGGCACGGCGCCCCGCGCCTCACCGCGCCAATCCGATCTGATGATCGTGGCGGGTACACTGACCAATAAAATGGCACCGGCCCTGCGCAAGGTTTATGATCAGATGCCGGAACCACGCTACGTTTTATCCATGGGGTCTTGTGCGAATGGCGGCGGGTATTACCATTATTCCTATTCCGTTGTGCGCGGCTGTGACCGGATCGTTCCCGTCGATATCTACGTACCCGGCTGCCCGCCAACCGCCGAAGCCTTGATGTACGGGCTGCTGCAACTGCAACGCAAAATCCGCCGCACCGGCACGATAGTTCGATAGGAGGGGCACAATGTCTGACCTTTACAAAGACCTGGCGGCGATGCTGGAACTAAAGCAAAGCGATGCGGTTATCTCAACCGATATCACCCGCGATGAGCTGACGGTGGTTGTGACCCCTGCGGGCTTGCTAAGTTTTGTCGCATTCCTGAAAAGCAACTCGGCCTGTCAGTTTACCACGCTCATCGATATCACGGCCGTGGATTACCCGGCACGCGAAAAACGCTTTGAGGTGGTGTATTTCTTTTTGTCCATGGTGCAAAATCAACGTATCCGTGTGAAAATCAATGTCGAGGACGGGGTGCAAGTTGCCAGTATCACCGACCTCTATTCCGCCGCCAACTGGTCTGAGCGTGAAGTGTTTGACATGTTCGGCATCACCTTTTCCGACCATCCCGATCTGCGCCGCCTGTTGACCGATTATGGCTTTGAAGGGCATCCATTACGCAAGGATTTCCCCACCACCGGGTATGTGGAAATACGCTATGACGAGGCCCAGAAACGCTGCATCTATGAGCCTGTGACCTTGACGCAGGAATACCGCCAGTTTGATTTCATGTCCCCATGGGAGGGGGCGGAATACATCCTGCCGGGTGATGAGAAAAAGGAAACTTAGCATGGATGGATCAAACGGCGACATGCTGAGCAGCAAACAAAAAATCCGGAATTTTTCGATCAATTTCGGCCCCCAGCACCCAGCCGCGCACGGTGTTTTACGTATGGTGCTGGAACTTGACGGTGAAATCGTTGAACGGGTAGATTCGCACATCGGCCTGCTGCATCGCGGCACCGAAAAGCTGATGGAAAGCCGCACATATTTGCAAAACCTGCCCTATCTGGATCGTCTGGATTACGTGGCCCCGATGAATCAGGAACATGCCTGGTGTCTGGCAATTGAGCGGCTGACAGGCGTCGAGGTGCCGCACCGCGCCAGCCTGATCCGGGTGCTTTTCTGTGAAATCGGCCGTATTTTAAACCACCTGATGAACGTCGGTTCGCAAGCGCTCGACGTTGGGGCGCTGACGCCAAACCTTTGGGGGTTTGAGCAACGTGAGATGCTGATGACGTTTTATGAACGGGCGTGTGGTGCGCGTCTGCACGCCAATTATTTCCGCCCCGGCGGCGTGCATCAGGACCTGCCCGAAGAATTAATCGCCGATATCGCCACATGGTGCGACCAGTTCGCGCCGTTCCTTGCGGATTTTGAAGGTCTGCTGACCGAAAACCGGATTTTCAAGCAACGCAACGTCGATATCGCCGTTGTGACCAAAGAACAGGCGCTTGATTGGGGTATGAGCGGGGTGATGGTGCGGGCCTCGGGCATGGCGTGGGATCTGCGCCGCGCGCAGCCTTATGAATGCTATGATGAATTTGATTTTGACATCCCCATTGGTAAGAACGGTGATTGTTATGACCGCTATCTCTGTCGTCTTGAGGAGATGCGTGAAAGCGTTAAGATCATGCGGCAAGCCGTTGTTAAACTTAACGAATGTAAGGGTGGAGATATTCTAGCCCGGGGCAAGCTGACACCACCCAAACGCGGGGATATGAAAACCTCGATGGAGGCTTTGATCCACCACTTCAAACTTTATACCGAAGGTTTTCACGTACCGGCAGGCGAAGTTTACGCCGCCGTTGAGGCGCCAAAAGGTGAATTTGGCGTCTATATCGTCGCTGATGGCACCAACAAACCTTACCGCGCCAAACTGCGCGCGCCGGGGTATTCGCATCTTCAGGCCGTGCAGGAAATGGCCAAAGGCCACCAACTGGCCGATGTTGCCGCAATTGTCGGCACAATTGATATCGTTTTCGGGGAGATTGACAGATGAAACTTACAATAGTTATTCCATTTTTATTAGTTGTATTCGCACATAGTGCCTCGGCTAAAATGCTCACGTCTGTTATACAGGCTGAGGCCAAATTAGCCGCCAATGAAAATGCTATAGCCATACAGATGGCGCGTGATGCTATAATTAATAATGGATGCATGGCAGATTTCAGTTCTGACGAAGCTGAGGAAGCATTTACAAAACGGACTATGGATGCATTGGCAATTCGAATAAAATTAGATCCAAATTTACGCGATAGCGCTGAGACAGTGCTATCAAACGCGATGAGTGAAGCATATGCAATTTTATTGATAGAAGAAGTCGTTGTTTTTAATGAAAAAACGCAAATTGCAACACTGACTGAGGGTTGTGACTAAAAATGCTACGCCGATTACATTCCAAACAACTTGACAGTTTTGCCTTTAGCGCAGCCAACCAGAAATGGGCCGAGGCGCAGTTGACAAAGTTTCCAGAAGGGCGACAAGCCTCGGGGATTATTCCGCTTTTATGGCGCGCGCAGGAACAAGAGGGCTGGCTAAGCAAACCGGCGATTGAACATATCGCCGATATGCTGGGGATGGCCTATATTCGCGCACTTGAAGTCGCGACATTTTACTTTATGTTTCAGCTGCAACCCGTTGGTTCTGTTGCGCATATCCAAATTTGCGGCACGACGAGCTGTATGATTTGCGGGGCTGAGGATTTGATCGGCGTTTGCAAAGAAATCATCGCAGAAAACCCCCATGAAATCAGCGAAAATGGTTTGTTTAGCTGGGAAGAAGTTGAATGCCTCGGGGCTTGTACCAACGCGCCCATGGCCCAGATCGGCAAAGATTATTACGAAGACCTGACGGCCGATAAATTTCGCAAAATGCTGAAAGATTTCGCCGCGGGCAAAGTACCAATACCGGGGCCGCAAAACGGCCGTTTCGCCGCCGAACCGCTTGGCGGTGTAACCAGCCTTAAGGGCAAGGCGGTTGAGGGCGCGAATGCGTCTGTGGCATTGGCGCAGGAACTTGGTGATACGATCAAGCGGATTGATGGCACCGAAGCGCCGATCCTGACGCCGTGGCTTGGCGGTGGTAAGAAAATGACGCTCAAAAAGCCGAAAGCCGTAAAAAAAACGACTAAACCCACGGCAAAGGAAAACCAGCCTGAATTGTTGAAAAAGCCCCGCAAGGGTGGCGGCGATGATCTTAAGCAAATCAAAGGGGTTGGGCCGAAGTTTGAGAGTGACCTGAACGCCAAGGGTATCTGGCACTATGATCAAATCGCAAAATGGAGTGTGTCCGAGGTTGCCTGGGCCGATGAGAATCTCGGCCGTTTCAAGGGGCGTATCAGCCGGGATGGCTGGGTTGATCAGGCCAAAACCCTGGCGGCTGGCGGCACTACGGAATTTTCGGAAAAAGTAAAAAAGGGCGACGTTTATTGATCGCCTGACAATAAAAAGGGACTATGAACATGACAAATACTTCAAATGGGTCAAACACTTGCTTTGCAATCGGTTTAATTATTGCCGCAGTTATTGTCGGGATTATCAGCTATTATATAGCCCAATCCGCCCCGCTCTGGATGGCGGTGGTGGCGTTTTTGGTGCTGCTCGGGCTTGGCTATTGGTTGGTTCAGGTGCTGTGTAGCGGCAAAAATGGCGCAACAGCCGAGGATATGCCTGCTCCCATCCCGGAACCTTCACCTGCACCAGTGCCAGCATCTGTGCCCACATCTATAGATGACACGCCGACAAGCGAAACAAAACCCGAAATGCTAAGCGCGGCACGGGGCGGCAAAGGTGATGATCTTAAGAAAATCAAAGGCGTCGGGCCGAAAATGGAAAAAATGCTGAATGGCATGGGTTTTCACCATTTTGATCAAATTGCCGGCTGGTCGGCACAAGAAATCGCCTGGGTTGATGAAAACCTGCAAGGTTTCAAGGGCCGCGTTAGCCGCGATAACTGGGCCGATCAGGCAAAAACCCTGGCCGCTGGTGGCGACACGGCATTTTCGAAAAAAGTTGATAAAGGCGGCGTGTATTAACGCCTTGAAAGAGAGTTGACGTGAAAGATAGTGGTCAAAAAGCGCAGATAAAATCAGCCTCGATTGTGATAATCGTGGCGATGATCGGCTGGATGCTTATTAGCTTTCTGGGCGGCAAAATCGGGCTGGCCCCGCGCTATGCATTTCTGGCGGATTTTGCCGCAATGGCAGCGTTTGCCTATGCGTTAATTGTATTATTCAGAGTGTGGCGGCAACGCCAACAAGGAGACTAGAATGCTCGCAGATAAGGACCGTATTTTCACGAACCTTTATGGCATGCACGATCGCAGCCTCAAAGGCGCGATGGCGCGCGGTGCCTGGGATGGCACGGCCGGGTTCTTGCAACAGGGTCGCGACTGGGTTGTTGAGCAGGTCAAGGCGTCTGGTTTGCGCGGGCGCGGTGGCGCGGGCTTTCCCACAGGTCTGAAATGGTCTTTTATGCCCAAGGAATCTGACGGTCGCCCCAGCTATCTGGTGGTAAACGCCGACGAATCCGAACCCGGCACCTGTAAAGACCGCGAGATCATGCGCCATGATCCCCACACCTTGATTGAGGGCTGTCTGATTGCCGGTTTTGGCATGGGCGCGCATGCGGGCTATATCTATATCCGCGGCGAATTTATTCGGGAACGCGAGGCCTTGCAAATCGCGATTGATGAGGCTTACACCGCTGGTTTGCTGGGCAAAAATGCCGCGAAATCCGGCTGGGATTTTGACCTTTACCTGCACCACGGGGCGGGCGCGTATATTTGCGGCGAGGAAACCGCGTTGCTGGAAAGCCTTGAGGGGCGCAAAGGCATGCCGCGCATGAAACCGCCATTTCCGGCAGGTTCGGGGCTGTACGGCGCGCCGACAACAGTAAATAACGTTGAATCCATCGCCGTGGTGCCGACCATTTTGCGCCGCGGGGCCGATTGGTTCACGACCATGGGGCGGCCAAATAATCACGGCACCAAGCTTTTTGGAATTTCCGGACACGTCGAAAACCCTTGTGTGGTTGAAGAAGCAATGTCGATCCCGTTGCAAGAACTGCTGGAAAAACATTGCGGCGGCGTGCGGGGCGGGTGGAAAAACCTCAAGGCGGTGATCCCGGGTGGTTCGTCTGTACCGCTATTGCCAGCCGATGTTGCCAAAGACGCGATCATGGATTTCGACTGGCTGCGCGAACAGCAATCGGGCCTTGGCACGGCGGCAGTAATCGTGATGGACCAGTCAACGGATGTGATCAAGGCGATCTGGCGGCTGGCAAAGTTTTATAAACACGAAAGCTGCGGGCAATGCACGCCGTGCCGCGAAGGCACCGGCTGGATGATGCGGGTCATGGATCGCTTGGTAACGGGCGAGGCCGAGCTGGAAGAGATTGACATGCTTTTATCCGTTACCAAACAGGTTGAAGGCCACACGATCTGCGCGCTCGGCGATGCGGCGGCCTGGCCTATTCAGGGGTTGGTACGCCATTTCAGGAATGAGATCGAGGATCGGATCAAATATCAGAAAACCGGGCGCGTCAGTGCCGTGGCGGCGGAGTAGGGCGATGACTGACCTCAAAAAAATCATCATTGACGACCATGAAATCGAAGTTGACGGTGCGATGACCATCCTTCAGGCAGCCGAGGTTGCGGGCATTGAAATCCCGCGCTTTTGTTATCACGAACGCCTGAGCATTGCCGGTAATTGCCGCATGTGTCTGGTCGAGGTCGTGGGTGGCCCGCCCAAACCTGCCGCATCTTGCGCCATGCAGGTGCGTGATCTGCGCCCCGGGCCAGAGGGGCAGCCGCCGGTGGTCAAAACCAAATCGCCCATGGTCAAAAAGGCCCGCGAGGGGGTTATGGAGTTTTTGCTGCTCAACCATCCGCTCGATTGCCCCATATGTGATCAGGGCGGCGAATGTGATTTGCAGGATCAGGCCATGGCATATGGCGTCGATTTTTCGCGTTCTCGCGAGGCCAAGCGTTCGGTCACGGATCTTGAACTTGGACCGCTGGTCGCCACGACAATGACACGCTGCATTTCCTGCACGCGCTGTGTGCGTTTCACCTCCGAGGTGGCAGGGATCACCACTATGGGCCAGACGGGGCGTGGTGAAGATGCCGAGATTACTACCTATCTGAACGCGACGCTTAACAGCAATTTGCAGGGCAATATCATTGATTTATGCCCGGTGGGCGCGCTGACAAGCAAACCTTACGCCTTTAGCGCGCGCCCATGGGAGCTGGGCAAGACCGAAACGATTGATGTGATGGACGCGCTTGGTGCCAACATCCGGGTCGACACCAAAGGGCGCGAAGTTATGCGGATTATCCCGCGTAATCATGACGGTGTGAATGAGGAATGGATTTCCGACAAAAGCCGTTTCATCTGGGATGGGCTGCGGCGTCAACGGCTTGACACGCCCTATATTCGCAAAAACGGCAGGCTGCAAAAGGCAACATGGGATCAGGCTATTGCTGCGATTGTTGATGCCGTGGATGGCAAGAAAGTTGCGGCAATCGCCGGTGATCTGGTCCCTATTGAGGCTATGTTCGCCCTTAAAAACCTGATCGGTGGGGCTGGGGGCAATCTGGAATGTCGCGTCGATGGTGCGCAATTGCCTATCGGGGATCGCGCCGGCTATGTCGGCACGGCTTTGATCGAGGATATCGACAACGCCCAGATGATCCAGTTGATTGGCACGAACCCACGCACGGAATCGCCCGTTCTGAACGCGCGTATCCGCAAGGCATGGCTGAACGGCGCGATGATTGGGCTGGTCGGCGAGGCGGTTGATCTGACCTATGATTATGCCCATATCGGTGATGATCGCGTGGCGCTTGAGATGCTGTCAGCCAAGAAAATCGGCGCGGCCAAGGATATGAAAACACTGGTGATTATCGGGCAGGGTGCCTTGCAAGGCAAAGACGGCCAAGCGGTGCTTGAGGCGGCTAAACGTCTGAGCGAGAACACAAATTCCAAATTCATGGTGCTACATACGGCGGCGGCGCGGGTTGGGGGCATGGACATTGGCTTTGCTACGGATGGCGGGATGATCACTGCGCTCGACGGGGCTGAGGTGATTTACAACCTTGGTGCAGATGAGCTGGATATCGACGCCGGACCGTTCGTGATTTACCAGGGCAGCCACGGGGATCGGGGTGCGCATCGCGCTGACGTAATCCTGCCGGGCGCGGCCTATACTGAAGAATCCGGGATTTTTGTGAACACCGAAGGGCGCCCGCAAATGGCCGAGCGCGCCGGGTTTGCCCCCGGGGATGCGCGGGAAAACTGGGCGATTATCCGGGCGTTATCGGCACATCTGGGGGCAAAACTGCCCTATGATACGCTTAATGACCTGCGCGCCGCGTTGTTTAAAGATACCCCGCATCTGGCCGCGATTGACGCCGTGCCGCAAAATGCGTGGCAGGCCGCAAAGCCCAGGAAACTGGGTACTGGTGCTTTTAAAAATGCCGTGGCGAATTTCTATCAAACCAACCCGATTGCACGGGCCTCAAGCGTGATGGCAGAGCTAAGCCAGATCGCCGCAACCCCAAAACCAATGGCGGCGGAGTAAACGCATGGACTTTATGATCAACACATTCGGCCTCTATTTCGGGACATTTCTGGTGATCCTTGGCCAATGCCTGCTGGTGGTGGTGCTGATTTTGGTCGCGCTGGCGTTTTTGATGTACGGCGACCGGAAAATCTGGGCCGCGGTGCAGATGCGCAAGGGGCCAAATCAGGTGGGGCCGTTTGGATTGCTGCAATCCTTTGCCGATTTCATCAAATATATCGCCAAAGAGGTGATCGTGCCGGCGGGTTCCGACAAAGTCGTGTTCTTTCTGGCGCCGATGATCACCTTCATTCTGGCCGTCGTTGTCTGGGCCGTGGTGCCGTTCAATGAGGGCTGGGTGGTTTCTGATATCAACGTCGGAATTTTGTATATCTTCGCGATTTCCTCGCTTGAGGTTTACGGCGTGATCATGGGGGGCTGGGCCTCGAATTCGAAATATGCGTTTCTGGGATCGTTGCGTTCAGCCGCACAAATGATTTCTTACGAGGTATCCATCGGCCTGATTATTGTAGGCGTATTAATATCGACTGGGTCTTTGAACCTGTCGGACATCGTGCGCGCACAGGATGGCAATTACGGATTTTTCAGCTGGTACTGGTTGCCGCATCTGCCCATGGTCTGGCTGTTTTTCGTCTCGGCCCTGGCCGAAACCAACCGCCCGCCGTTCGATTTGCCCGAGGCGGAATCGGAATTGGTGGCAGGATATCAGGTAGAATATTCCTCAACCCCGTTTTTGCTGTTCATGATTGGAGAGCTGATGGCGCTGGTCTTCATGACCGCCATGATGACCATCCTGTTTTTTGGCGGCTGGCTTTCACCGATCCCGGGCCTGCCGGATGGCATATTATGGTTTGTCGGCAAAATGCTGTTCTTTTTCTTTTTGTTCTCGATGGTCAAGGCGCTGGTGCCGCGGTTTCGCTATGACCAGCTTATGCGTCTGGGATGGAAAGTATTCCTGCCCTTGTCGCTGGGCTGGGTGGTTTTGGTCGCGGCCTTCGCACAATTCGGTGTCCCGGGTTACGCTCGCTGGGCGATAGGGGGTTGAGGATGCGTATCACATATATCGCCCTCGCTTTGGGCCTGATGGCTGGAACCGTGCAGGCGCAGGTGTTGGATGAGGCCTTTCCGCTGCCGCTTGCTTGCAGCCAGTCAGATGTGCAAATTGGCACGCCCGCTTGCCCGCTTGAGGCGGTTGTCGGGGCGTTGGATATGCTTAGCCCGGGCTATGTGCGTCCATATCATGATGCCGGTCTGGAATCCTATGCCATTATAACGATACTTTGGCAGTTTAAAATCGCCTTTGGTACCATTGTCCGCGGTGAGGATTGCATAGCTGTGGATGAGGCGCTTTACACAATCGTTGAATCGCTCAGCTTTTATCTGCCGGACATTGAAAACCTGCCTGATACTGTGGCCGAAGACTATCTGCGTTTGGATGAATTTTTCGCCAACGCCTTCCAATACCTAGAAAACAGGGGGTGCGGCGCATGAGCGTTACATTAGACCGCGTTATCAAGAACTTTCTGCTTAAGGATTTCCTAAGCGGATTTGCATTGGGGATGAAATATTTCTTTCGCCCCAAGGCCACGATCAATTACCCCCATGAAAAAGGCTATCTTAGCCCGCGGTTTCGCGGCGAACACGCGCTACGCCGCTATCCCAACGGCGAAGAACGCTGCATTGCCTGTAAGTTATGTGAGGCGATTTGCCCGGCCCAGGCCATCACGATTGATGCCGAACCCCGCGAGGATGGTTCGCGCCGCACCACGCGCTATGACATTGACATGACTAAATGCATCTATTGTGGGTTCTGTCAGGAGGCTTGTCCCGTCGATGCCATCGTCGAGGGGCCGAATTTCGAATACGCGACCGAGACCCGCGAAGAACTGTTCTATGACAAAGAAAAACTGCTGAATAACGGTGCCCGCTGGGAAGCCGAGATTGCACGCAACATCGAGCTGGATGCGCCCTACCGCTGATCCGGGCTGATTGAAAGGAAACGAAATGGTCATCACGACCCTGGCATTTTACTTATTCGCAAGCGTCGCTGTGGCGTCTGGCGTGCTGGTTATTGTCTCACGAAACCCGGTGCACTCAGTTTTATGGCTGATTTTAACGTTCTTTACGGCGGCGGCTTTGTTCGTGCTGATGGGCGCTGAATTTATCGCGATGTTGCTGTTGATTGTCTATGTGGGCGCTGTCGCAGTGCTGTTTTTGTTTGTCGTGATGATGCTGGACGTGGATTTTGCCCAGTTGCGCGGCGATATCGCGGGATATCTGCCGCTGGGGCTGGTGATCGGGCTGATACTGCTGATGGAACTGGGATTGGTTTTTGGCCACTGGGTATTTGCGGCCAACGCGCCCGGCCTGCGGGCTGCGGTGACGCCAATGCCTGATCAGGTGGAAAATACGGCAGCCCTCGGGCAGGTGCTTTATACGCAATATGTGTATATTTTTCAGGCAGCAGGCTTGATCCTGTTTGTCGCGATGATCGGGGCAATCGTGCTGACCATGCGTCATCGTCCAAACGTTAAACGCCAAAACATCGTTGAACAAATTTACCGTGATCCAAAAGATGCGATCGAAATGGTGGATGTAAAACCGGGGCAGGGGATATGATCGGACTTGAACATTACTTAACCGTCGCCGCCGCGCTGTTTGTGATCGGCATATTCGGGATATTTCTGAACCGCAAAAACGTCATCGTTATGCTGATGTCGATTGAACTGATGTTGCTGGCGGTGAACATTAATTTCGTAGCGTTCTCGGCCTATCTCGGGGATCTGGTCGGGCAGGTATTCACATTATTTGTCCTGACAGTTGCGGCGGCTGAGGCTGCGATCGGGCTGGCGATCCTCGTTGTATTTTACCGTAACCGTGGCGCGATTGACGTTGAAGACGTTAATGCGATGAAGGGATAAACCATGGCGATGACAATTCTCTTTGCCCCGCTGATTGGCGCGCTGATTGCCGGTTTTGGCTGGCGCATAATCGGCGAACCTGCGGCCCAATACCTGACAACGGGTCTGTTGTTTCTGTCGGCATTCCTGTCGTGGATCGTGTTCTTTGGCGATTTTCCAGACGTGGAAACCATCGCCATTATGCGCTGGGTTGAAAGCGGTAGCCTGTCGGTGGATTGGGCCATCCGCATGGATCGCCTCACGGCCGTGATGCTGGTGGTTGTGACAACCGTTTCCAGCCTCGTGCACCTCTATTCTATCGGCTACATGAAGGACGATCCCCAGTGGAAAGACGGCGAGAGCTATCAGCCCCGGTTTTTCGCCTATCTGTCATTTTTCACCTTCGCCATGCTGATGCTGGTGACCTCGGATAACCTGTTGCAAATGTTCTTTGGCTGGGAAGGCGTTGGCGTTGCCTCGTATCTTTTGATCGGGTTTTACTACCGTAAACCCAGTGCCAATGCGGCTGCGATGAAGGCCTTTATCGTCAACCGTGTCGGGGATTTCGGCTTTGCTTTGGGGATTTTTGCGCTTTTCATGATGACCGACAGCATCAATTTCTCGGAGATTTTTGCTGAGGGCCATCATCTGGCCGAAACAACCTTCCATTTCCTTTATATGGAGGTGAACGCGGTTGAGGCTATCACCCTGCTTTTATTCATTGGCGCGATGGGCAAATCGGCGCAATTGTTCCTGCACACCTGGCTGCCCGACGCGATGGAAGGCCCGACGCCTGTGTCAGCGCTGATCCACGCCGCCACCATGGTTACGGCGGGCGTATTTCTGGTTGCCCGCATGTCACCACTTTTTGAATATGCTCCGGGTACGTTGATTTTTGTCACGGTGATTGGCGCCAGTACCGCCTTTGTTGCCGCAACAATCGCATTGGTGCAAAACGATATCAAACGGGTGATTGCCTATTCAACCATGTCGCAGCTTGGCTATATGTTTGCCGCCGCCGGCGTCGGGGTTTATCAGGCGGCGATGTTCCATCTGTTCACACATGCGTTTTTCAAGGCGATGTTGTTTCTTGGGGCTGGCTCGGTTATTACCGCCATGCACCACGAACAGGATATGCGCAATTACGGTGCGCTGCGCAAGAAAATCCCTATGACCTTCTGGGCAATGATGATCGGCACGCTGGCGATCACCGGGGTTGGTATTCCGCTGACCAATATTGGTCTGGCCGGATTCCTGTCTAAAGACGCAATTATCGAGAGCACATTCGCCGCCGGTTCCAGCGTTGGCATGTATGCTTTCTGGATGCTGGTTATTGCCGCTGCCATGACCAGTTTTTACAGCTGGCGCCTGATGTTTCTGACATTTTACGGCAGTGAAAAGGGCGACAAGCACGCCCATGATCACGCCCATGAAAGCCCCATGACTATGATCCTGCCGCTGGGCGTTCTGGCCATAGGTGCGGTTTTTGCCGGTATGCTCTATTACAGCGATTTCTTTGGCCACAATGTAGCAGAATTCTTTGGCCCGGCGATTTACACCAACCATGAAACTAATCACGTGCTGCACGATGCGCACGGGGTTGCAAACTGGGTCAAGGTAGCGCCGTTTGTTGCCATGGTAATCGGGTTCCTGATCTCGTATCTTTTCTACATCATCAACCCCAATATCCCCAAAGCCCTGGCCACACGCAATCCAGCGCTGTACCAGTTTTTGCTGAACAAATGGTATTTCGATGAGGTTTATGATTTCCTGTTTGTGCGCCCGGCCCAGAAGCTCGGACATTTCCTGTGGAAAAAGCTGGATGGCAAGGTCATTGACGGCACGATCAACGGCATCTCTATGGGCATAATTCCGTTCTTGACCCGCGTGGCTGGCAAGGCTCAATCGGGGTATCTGTTCCACTATGCTTTCGCAATGATCCTGGGACTTGTTGCAATACTTACCTGGTTCGCGATTGCCGGAGGGGCGCATTAATATGGATTACCTTCTTTCCATCGTTACATTCCTGCCACTGTTCGGCGCGGTCGTCTTGCTGGTGGCCTTGCGCGGGGATGATAAAATGGCCGTGCGTAACGCCAAGTTGCTGGCGCTGTTCACGACCGTGGCGACATTCATCGCCTCCATGTTTGTCTATTCCGAATTTGACCCTGCAAACACCAGTTTCCAGATGGTCGAGGAAAAGGCCTGGCTGGCCGGGCTTACCTATAAAATGGGCGTGGACGGGATCAGCATTCTGTTCGTGATGCTCACAACCTTCCTGATGCCAATTGTGATCGGGGCCAGTTGGGGTGTGACGCACCGGGTTAAGGAATATATGATCGCGTTTTTGCTGTTGGAGACCCTGATGATAGGGGTGTTCCTGTCGCTCGATCTGGTGCTGTTTTACATCTTCTTTGAGGCCGGTCTGATCCCGATGTTCCTGATTATCGGCATCTGGGGGGGCAAAGACAAAATCTATGCCGCGTTCAAGTTCTTTCTTTATACGTTGCTGGGTTCCGTGCTGATGCTGATCGCCATGATCGCCATGTGGTATGATGCAGGCACTACAGATATCGTGCGCCTGCTTAACCATGAGTTTTCCTCATCCACCATATCGGTGCTGGGATGGCAGATCATGGGCGGGGCGCAAACCTTGATGTGGCTGGCATTTTTCGCGTCATTCGCAGTGAAAATGCCCATGTGGCCGGTGCACACCTGGCTGCCCGACGCCCACGTGCAGGCCCCGACGGCCGGGTCCGTGGTACTGGCGGCAATCCTGATCAAAATGGGTGGCTATGGATTCTTGCGGTTCAGTTTACCGATGTTCCCGATTGCTTCGGATATCATGCAGAATTTCGTGTTTTTCCTGTCTGTGGCGGCGATTATTCTGACCTCGTTGATTGCGCTGGCACAAACGGACATGAAAAAGCTGATCGCCTATTCCTCGGTCGCGCATATGGGGTTCGTGACCATGGGGATATTTGCGTTTAACCAACAGGGGCTGGACGGGGCGATATTCCAGATGATCAGCCACGGTTTCATCTCGGGCGCATTGTTTCTAAGCGTCGGGGTGATTTATGACCGTATGCATACGCGCGACATTGCGGCTTATGGCGGGCTTGCCATTCGTATGCCGATCTATGCGCTGATCTTTATGCTGTTCACGATGGGTAATGTCGGCCTGCCCGGCACCTCGGGGTTTGTTGGGGAATTTCTGACGTTGGTCGCGGTATTCAAGGTCAACACCTGGGTTGCTTTTGGGGCAACTTTCGGTGTGATCCTGTCAGCGGCCTATGCGCTCTATCTGTATCGCCGCGTCATGTTTGGCGATTTGATTAAGGAAAGCCTGAAGGGCATTGCAGATATGGATCGGCGCGAAAAACTGCTGTTTGCACCGCTGGTGTTCTTTACAATTCTGCTGGGCATTTATCCGGGCCTTGTGCTCGATATCACTGGTCCCTCGGTCGAGGCGCTGGTGCATAATTTTGAAACTGTTGTTGGCGCGGCCCAAACCGCCACAAGTCATTGATCGGGTGAAGACATGTTAAGCAACGATATCTCCGTATTTCTGCCCGAACTGCTGCTGGCGCTCTATGCTATGGCGGCACTGATGCTTGGGGTGTTTTCGAAAAACCAAGACGGCGTTTCCAACCTGATCCTGTGGACGACGGCCATGGTTTTCGTACTGTTTGGCCTGTGGATAGGCTTGTCACCCGAAGGGGTCAGCACCGCCTTTAACGAAGGGTTCATCAATGATGGTTTTGCCCGTTTTGCCAAGGTTGTGATCCTGTGGGGCGGGGCGGCGATTTTGGTGCTTTCAAAGGAATATCTGGTTAAGAACAGTCTGTTGAAATACGAATTTCCGGTACTGATTACATTGGCGACAGTCGGCATGATGATGATGGTTTCAGCCGGTGATCTTATGGCGCTTTACATGGGGATTGAGCTGCAATCGCTGGCGCTTTATGTGATCGCGGCGTTTCGGCGTGACAGTCTGCGCTCCACCGAGGCGGGGTTGAAATATTTCGTACTTGGCGCGCTTTCATCGGGGCTGCTGCTTTATGGTGCATCGCTGATCTACGGCTTTACCGGCACCACGTTGTTTAGCGGTATTGCCAGTGTCATCAAGGCCGAGGGCATGTCCCTTGGCCTGACATTCGGCCTTGTTTTCATGGTGACCGGCATGGCCTTCAAGGTTTCCGCGGCCCCGTTTCACATGTGGACACCCGATGTTTATGAGGGTTCGCCAACCCCGGTCACCGCCTTTTTTGCCACGGCGCCGAAAATGGCGGCCGCCGGGATGCTGGCGCGGGTTTTGCACGGCAGTTTTGGCGATGCGGTGGCTGATTGGCAACAAATTCTGATCCTGCTGTCTATCCTGTCGATTTTTCTGGGTTCAATCGCCGCGATTGGGCAAACAAACATCAAACGTCTGATGGCCTATTCCTCAATCGCACATATGGGTTTTGCGCTGATGGGTCTGGCGGCGGGCACGGAACAGGGCGTGCAAGCGCTGCTGATTTACATGGCCGTTTACGTCACCACGAATGTCGGCGTTTTTGCCTTTATTTTGAATATGGAGCGCGACGGGCGCGCGATCACGGATATCAAGTCTTTAAGCATGTATTCACGTGTGGCACCTGCGCGCAGTCTGGCGTTGATGGTGCTGATGCTCAGCCTTGCCGGATTGCCGCCACTGGTCGGCTTTTTGGCCAAACTCTCGGTGCTGTCCGCGGCGATGGATGCGGGGCTTATCTGGCTGGCTGTTGGCGGGGTCATCGGCTCGGTTATCGGGGCATATTACTATTTGCGGATCGTTTATCTGATGTATTTCGGGGAAAATATCGATCCGTTAAATGGTACGATGCCGGCAATGCACTGGTTACTTTTGCTTGGCGCATCCGGAGCGATGGTGCTGGGTATCTTTAATATGTTTGGCCTTGAAACCCTTGCCGAAATGGCCGCTTTGACGTTGTTTCCCTAGATGAGCATCTGGCCCGAAGGTGTTGGGCACAAAATCTTTGACACCCTGGATTCCACCAATGCCGAAGCCGTTCGGGCCGCCGCGCGCGGCGAGGTCGGGCCGATCTGGTATTTAGCCCTTGAACAGACCCAAAGCCGGGCGCGGCGCGGGCGGCCATGGGATCGCGGTGCGGGCAATTTTTCGGCCAGCTTGCTAATGCACCCCGATGGCGGTTTGGAACAGGCGGCGCTACGTTCCTTTATTGCCGCATTGGCCCTGCGCGAAGCCTTGATCGAGGTCTGCGGACGGGCTGATCTTTTCACGTTGAAATGGCCAAATGATGTGTTGCTAAACGGGCGCAAACTGGCGGGAATTCTGCTGGAAAGCGGGCAGGGGTATCTGTGCATCGGTATCGGTGTGAACCTGATCAGTGAACCCCATTCCGATTTTATCGAAGCCGGTGCCATGGCCCCGATTTCCTTGCGCAGTGCCACGGGGCTGACTATCTCGCCCAAAGATTTCCTGCCCTCAATCGCTGCCGCTTTCGCGCGCTGGGAGGGGCAGTTTCAGCAATATGGCTTTGCACCGATCCGGCACGAATGGCTGAACCATGCCACACGGCTGGGCACAAAGGTCAGCGCCAAGCTGATGGATCGCACAGTGGTTGGGACATTCGAGACTATAGACGAAACGGGGGCGATTGTTTTAATAACGCCCAAAGGCCCGGTGCATCTGCCCGCGGCCGAGATATATTTTGAAACGGAAACCTAGATGCTGTTAGCCATTGATGTTGGAAATACAAACGCGGTTTTTGCGGTGCATGATGGCCACAAAACGATCGGTGAGTGGCGCTGTTCGTCAGATTACCGGCGCACGGCAGATGAATATTTTGTCTGGCTCAAACGGCTGATGGATCACGGCGGGATCACCGGAGAGATTGATGAGGTTATCATTTGTTCCAGTGTGCCTCGGGTGGTGTTTAATCTGCGGGTGCTGGCGGATAGATATTTCAACTGCCGCCCATTGGTGGTTGGCAAACCCGAGGTAGAACTCGGTGTGCCAATCAGGGTGGATGCAGGCACTGGTGTTGGGCCGGATCGCTTGGCCAATACGGTTGCGGCTTATGATTTATACGGCGCAAACGCAATCGTCGTTGATTTTGGCACTGCCACCAATTTTGACGTTGTCGGCCATGATGGCGCTTATGAGGGCGGCGTGATTGCGCCCGGCGTTAACCTGTCATTGCGCGCCATGCACGAGGTTGCTGCCGCCTTGCCCCATGTCGATGTATCCAAACCGGGTAAGGTCGTGGGTACGAATACAGTTGCATGTATGCAGTCAGGCATCTATTGGGGCTATATTGGCCTGATTGAGGGCCTTTGTGAACGGATCGCGCAAGAACGCGGTCATGAAATGAAAATAGTTGGAACAGGTGGATTGGCCACGCTGTTCGCACAGGATTGCAAGGTCTTGACAGAAATTAATACAGAGCTGACGATCCACGGATTAGTGTTGATCGCGGCCTTAAACAGAAAGAATTCTAATGAGTAACAAAGATCGTTTGATCTATCTGCCCCTGGGTGGGTCGGGTGAAATCGGTATGAACATGTATCTTTACGGCTATGGGCCAAAGGATAATGAGCGCTACATTCTGGTAGATACCGGGGTAACATTTCCCAATATGGACAGCACGCCGGGCGTTGATCTGATCATGGCAGACCCGGAATATATCGTGGCGCGCGCCGATCGTCTGGACGCGGTGATTATCACCCACGCCCATGAAGATCACATCGGTGCTGTGGGGCTGTTGTTTCCCAAACTACAAGCGCCGATTTACGCACGCAAATTTACTGCCGCCATTGCCCGCAACAAGATGGAGCGTTACGGTCAGGACCCCGAGATGGTACATGTGGTTGATACATGGCCAGCACAGATTGATATCGGCCCGTTCAAGGTTGGTTTCCTGCCGATTGCCCATTCCATCCCCGAAGCCTCGGCACTGGTGATTGACACGCCGGCCGGGCGGGTGGTGCATACGGGCGATTTTAAAACTGACCCAACTCCGCTGGTGGGCGAACCGTTTGACCCCAAGTTGATGAAATCCGTGGCAAAGGGCGGGATTTTAGCGCTTGTTTGCGATTCCACAAATGTGTTTTCCAAAGATCCGGGTCGCTCTGAGGCGGCGATATCACCTGATATCAACACCCTTATGGCCAGCGCCAAAGGTATGGTCGTGGCGACAACCTTTGGCTCTAACGTGGCGCGCCTCAAAACGCTGGCGCAAGCTGCCGCGGATCAGGGGCGTTCTGTTCTCGTCGTTGGTCGCGCCATGGACACAATGATCAAAAACGCCTTTGCCACCGGTGTTATGACCGATTTTCCGCCCATCGTAGATGTCGAGGACGCCGATGACATTCCGCGCAACCAACTGCTGGTGCTGGCAACCGGTTCGCAAGGCGAGCGGCGCGCAGCAACTGCCGGACTGGCGCGCGGCAAGTACCGGGGACTTGAGATGAAAGCGGGCGACACGTTCCTGTTTTCCTCTAAAACCATTCCGGGCAATGAGAATTCCGTGTCTTTCATCCTCAATCAACTCGCCGAAAAAGGCGTGACAGTGATTGATGACAGCGACGGGCGGTATCATGTGTCAGGCCACGCCAACCGCCCCGATCTGGAACAGATGCACGCGCTGATGGGCGCCGAAATGGTTATCCCGATGCACGGGCAATACCGGCATTTGCGTGAACACGCCGAAGTGGTGCAAGCCAAAGGTCAAAAGGCGGTGATTGCGCCGAACGGCACCATGCTGGATTTGTCAAACAACGGCAAAATCATCGAGCAGATCGAAACCGGGCGCACCTATCTTGACGGCAAACAGCTGATCGGCGCGTTTGACGGCATCGTGCGCGCACGGCTGCAAATGGCGTTGCGGGGCCATGTGGTGGTGTCGCTGGTGCTGGAAGATGACGGCAGCCTGATTGACGGCGTCTGGGTTGAAACCGTGGGCCTGCCCGAAGATGCGCGCACGACAGGCAGCCTGTCAGAGCAGATCGAGGTGGCCATTGACAAAGCCCTTGCAAAAGCCGCGCGCAAAACGCTGAACGACGACGAGGCCATTGAAATTCTGGTCACCAAGGCCAGCAACAATATCTGCAAAGACAATGTGGGCAAAAAACCCGTGTGCACAGTTCTGATCAACCGTTTGATTGCGGACTGATAGGGGATACTTAATGGCGGGCAATTCCGCAAAATACGCTTGCAATCCCCTCAACCTTGGGCTATTTGGCCCTCACTGAAATCCACAGGCGGGGTTGCGGCTCTTGGGGGAGAAATCCTTGAGCGTCCACCGGTTGGGGCCAATATGGCGCCTTCTCCCTGCTGAGGCTAAACCGGAAAGGTATATTACAATGGCTCTACCCGAGTTCACATTGCGCCAGCTATTAGAAGCAGGCGTGCATTTTGGTCACCAGACACACCGTTGGAATCCGCGCATGGACCGTTATATTTACGGCGCGCGCAATGGCATCCACATCATGGATCTTACGCAAACCGTGCCGCTGCTGGATCAGGCGCTGGCCGCAGTTCAGGCTGTTGCCGCCAAAGGCGGGCGCATTTTGTTTGTTGGCACTAAACGTCAGGCGCAAAAGGCGATTTTGGATGCAGCTGAACGTTCGGCGCAATACTATATGAACCACCGTTGGCTGGGCGGCACGCTGACCAACTGGCAGACGGTTTCCAAATCGATCACACGTCTTAAGCAATATGACGAACGTCTTGAGAGCGGCAGTGAAGGTCTGACCAAGAAAGAATTGCTGAAAATCACTCGTGAGCAGACAAAATTGCAAGCATCCCTGGGTGGCATTCGCGAAATGGGCGGCACGCCGGACATTTTGTTTGTGATCGACACCAATAAAGAAGCACTGGCGATTGCCGAGGCGCGCAAACTGGGCATTCCGGTGATTGCGGTTCTGGACACGAACTCGGATCCGGTCGGCATTGATTATCCAATTCCCGGTAATGACGATGCGGCCCGTTCAATCGCGCTTTACTGTGATCTGATCGCGCGTGCAGCGCTTGACGGGATGGCCGCACAGCTTGGGGCCTCGGGTGTCGATGTTGGCGCAATGGAAGAAGCACCCGTTGAAGAAGCCGTGGCTGAGGAGGTTGTGGCAGAAGAACTCGCAAAAGAACCCGCAAAAGAATCCGTAGCCGAGACGCCAGCGGTTGAAGAACCAAAGGTTGAGGAAGCCCCGGCCGCAGAAGCGCCAGTCAAGGAAGCCCCGGCAAAAGCTGAAAAAGCCAAGCCTGCTAAAAAGGCAGTCGCTAAAAAAGCCCCTGCAAAAAAGGCTCCGGCAAAAAAGGCTCCGGCTGAAAAGGCCGAGACTAAAGCCAAGGCACCTGCAAAAGCCAAGAAAAAAGCACCTGCTAAGAAAGCAAAAGAGTAGGGTAATTATTCCGCTGCTTGCAAAATGCCGGCAGCGGGCACATATGAATTTCCATTGCGGTTTTGACATGACGTTAAGCCGCCAATTTACGTTAGGAGAGCAGTGATGGCTATCACCGCAGCAATGGTTAAGGAACTGCGTGACACGACCGCCGCAGGCATGATGGACGCGAAAAAAGCATTAGTGGCGACCGATGGTGATATGGAGGCCGCGATTGACTGGCTGCGCACCAAAGGTCTGGCGAAAGCCGCCAAAAAATCCGGGCGCACCGCCGCCGAGGGTCTTGTTGGCGTGGCTGTATCTGGCGGTGTTGGCGTGGCCGTTGAGGTGAATTCCGAAACCGATTTCGTTGCGAAAAACGCTGAATTTCAAGGCATGGTTCGTGATATCACCAAGGTTGCACTTGGGGTGAATGATGTGGAGGCGCTGAAAGCCGCTGATCTGGGTGGCAAGCCAGTTGAGGCTGTCGTGACCGAAAAAGTAGCCACCATTGGCGAAAATATGTCGGTGCGGCGCATGGCGCGGGTTGAGGGCGACTCCGTTGCGGCGTATGTGCATAATGCGGCGGCAGATAACCTTGGGCTGATCGGGGTGCTTGTGGCCGTTAAAGGCGATGACACAAACGGCGTGGCCAAACAGATCGCGATGCATATTGCCGCGACAAACCCTGCCGCTTTGTCTGAAGCCGATATGGACCCGGTAGTGGTTGCCCGCGAGGAAAAAATTCTGACCGAGCAGGCACGGGAATCCGGCAAACCTGACAATATTATTCAAGGTATGATCAAGGGTCGTATGAAGAAATTTTATCAGGAAGTAACACTTCTGAACCAGAAATTCGTCATAAACCCTGACATTACGGTTGCCGAGGCGGCCAAAGAAGGCGGCATCGAAATCATCGCTTTTGCCTATGTTCAGGTTGGCGAAGGGATCGAAAAGATCGAGGAAGATTTTGCAGCTGAAGTTGCAAAAACCATGGGCAGCTAATTGCTGAAAATCCATGTGATCAGGGCGCTGTGGCTTGAATAGCCGCCGCGCCCTTTTTTGTCGTTGAAATCAGCGCCGTTTTCAGCCATCTTGCCCCAAATCAATAACTGGAGATTCTTGTGATGCCGGATGGGGAAACTGAGACCACGCCGCAGTACAAACGTGTACTACTGAAAATATCCGGCGAGGCGTTGATGGGGGATCAACAATTCGGCCTGCACCCACCAACCGTTGAACGCATCGCCCATGAGATTAAAAAAGTCCACGACACCGGTGTCGAGATTTGTCTGGTGATCGGGGGCGGTAATATTTTTCGCGGCCTGCAAGGCAGCGCCCAGGGTATGGAGCGCACTACCGCCGATTATATGGGTATGCTCGGCACAGTGATGAATGCGCTGGGGATGCAAGGGGCGCTGGAGGCGTTAAAAATCCACACCCGCGTAATTTCCGCCATCCCGATGGATCAGGTTTGTGAACCCTATATCCGCCGCCGCGCCGTGCGCCACCTTGAAAAAAAGCGCGTTTGCATTTTTGCCGCAGGCACCGGAAACCCCTATTTTACAACGGATACCGCGGCGACCCTGCGCGCCTCAGAGATGAAATGCGAGGCGGTGATCAAGGGCACCCAAGTTGATGGAATTTATGATAGCGATCCTAAAACCAACCCTGATGCCAAACATTACGCGCGCGTTTCCTATGACACGGTTTTGCAGAAAAACCTGAAAGTCATGGATGCCTCGGCGATTGCTTTGGCGCGGGATAACCGATTGCCGATCATCGTGTTTTCGCTTAATGCCCCGGGGGGGTTTTTAAGTATCCTGAACGGGCAGGGCAAATACACGGTTGTTGATGCCGGCTGAACTTGCGAGGAGAATATTATGTCTGATGAAATAGAAGATGTCGATCTGGATGATCTGGAAAAACGCATGACAGGCGCGTTGAATGCGGTGAAGCACGACTTTAGTTCGCTGCGCACCGGGCGGGCCTCGGCGTCGATGCTCGATGCAGTTATGGTTGATGCTTACGGCTCTGCTACGCCGATAAATCAGGTGGCTACTATCAATGTGCCCGAACCGCGCATGGTATCGGTCAATGTCTGGGATAAAACCATGGTTGCGGCGGTCGATAAAGCGATCCGCCAGTCTGGCCTGGGGCTAAACCCGGTAATGGATGGCACGACCCTGCGTCTGCCGATCCCCGAACTTAACGAAGAGCGGCGCCGCGAGCTGTCCAAACTGGCCGGGCAATACGCCGAAAACGCCCGTATTTCCGTGCGAAACGTGCGCAAAGACGGCATGGATCATCTTAAAAAGGCCAAAGAAAATATATCTGAGGATGACCACAAAATCTGGGCCGATGAAATTCAGGAGCTGACGGATAAGGTAATCGCCAATATCGATACGGCTCTGGACAGTAAACAAACAGAAATCATGCAGGTATAGATGGATTTTACTGCACGGCATATGGGCGAATACTGAATGAATTTGACGGCGGATAAATTCCCGGACCTCTGGACGCGTGTGCTGTCCTCTGTTGCGATGGTGGCGCTTAGTGTCGGTATTTTCTGGCTTGGCGGCTATTGGGTCGCGGCGTATCTGACCATTGGCGTTTGGGGGATGTACTGGGAATATCAGCGCGTGCTGCGCGATATCTCAAAACGTTCCCCGCTTGATCTGGGCGTGATGATACTGTCGGCGATTATCGCCATGGGTGTGGCCTATATTTATGGCTGGATTGCCAGTGTTCTGGTGCTGGGTATTGGTGCGATGCTGCTTTTTCGCCGTGATCTTGTCCAATGGCTTTGGCTATCGGGTGGCGTGCTTTATATCGGCGGTGCGGCAACGGCCTTATTGGTGATATTTATGTCTCCGTTGCACGGACTTTTCAGTGTATTTTGGATACTTGTCGTTGTTGCCCTGTCAGATATCGGCGGATATTTCGCCGGGCGGATATTTGGTGGTCCAAAACTATGGCCTGCCATTAGCCCGAAAAAAACATGGGCCGGCACGATCGGCGGCTGGGTTTTGGCCGGGCTGGCGGGGGTATTGCTGGGCATATTTGGCCCTGAATCCATCGGAAAATCGGTGAGCATATCCTTGATATTGGCGTTAGCAGCCCAAAGCGGTGATTTGCTGGAATCCTGGCTGAAACGGCGCAAAAACATCAAAGACGCCAGCGATATTATCCCCGGCCACGGCGGATTGCTTGACCGTCTTGACGGTTTAATTGCCGCCGTTTTGGTGTTCTTCTTGATCCAAAGCATATTTTGATGCGTAAATCTGTCAGTATTTTTGGTGCCACCGGATCGGTAGGCTGCCAGACGGTTGATTTACTGATGCGCCAAGGGGGCGCTGAGACCTTTGATGTGCGCGTTGTGACGGGCGCAAAAAACATCACCCTTTTGGCCGCACATGCCAAATTATTGCAAGCAGATATGGTCGTTACGGCGGATATCACGCAGATTGATGCGTTAAAATCCGCGCTGAGCGGCACCGGCATTAAGGTTTTAGGCGGCACAGCAGCAATCAGTGATGCGGCCGAAATCAACGTTGATTGGGCTTTATCGGGGATCGTCGGCTCGGCCGGGGTTGCCCCGACATTGAACATGGCAAAATCGGCGAAAACTCTGGCGCTGGCAAATAAGGAGAGCCTGGTTTGCGCCGGGGAGCTGTTGCTGAAAACCTGCGCTGATAACGCCTGCCAGTTATTGCCGGTAGACAGCGAACACAGTGCGATTTTTCAGGCATTACAAGGCGCAAAACAATCCGAGATTGCCCGCATTATCCTGACAGCCTCAGGCGGGCCATTTCGCGACTGGAGCCTTGAACAGATGCGCGCAGCCACGTTGGAGCAAGCTGTCGCGCACCCGAATTTCGCCATGGGGCAACGCATATCAATTGATTCCGCGACCATGTTTAATAAAGCGCTGGAAATAATTGAAACAAAACAACTTTTCGCAGTGCCCACACAAAGTATCGAGGTCGTCGTACATCACCAGCAAATCATCCATTCAATGGTCGAATACGCTGATCATTCGATCATTGCCCAACTTGGCGCACCAGATATGCGCGGGGCGATTGGATATGCGCTGAACTGGCCTGATCGCAAAGCCCTGCCAGTGGATCGGCTGAATTTCGGCACAATTGGGCAGCTGGATTTCAGCACACCCGATACGGCGCGGTTTCCAGCCTTGCGCTTAGCGCAGCGCACCTTGGAAATCGGCGGGCTGGCTGGTGCGGTTTTCAATGCCGCCAAAGAAATCGCGCTGGATCGCTTTATTACAGGTGAAATTGGCTTTCTTGATATGGCCGCGCTGGTTGAATATGTGCAAGAGGACCTCCATCTGATAGCGGGTGGCATGCAAAGTCTGGAAGGGCTGGAGGCGGTAATGAATATCGATGAAATGGCTCGTAATACTGGCCGCAAATGGAATCCGGTGACCTAGGGGAATGCTTTGGAATTAATCTCAGAAATCCCGATATTTGGCGGATTTATCTCAACTATTATTGCCTTTGTTGGTGTTTTGGGGATCGTCGTATTTGTCCATGAATATGGGCATTATATCGTCGGACGCTGGTCTGGCATCCACGCCGAGGTGTTTTCAATGGGTTTTGGCCCGGTGATTTGGTCGCGCCGTGATAAACGTGGCACAAAATGGCAGGTTTCGGCCATTCCAATCGGCGGATACGTCAAGTTTCTTGGCGATAGAAACGCGGCCAGTGTTGCCGATGAAGATGCCGTTGCAAATATGCCCGACCATGAACGTGACCGCAGTTTCCCTACCGCCAAATTATATAAACGCATCCTGACGATTCTGGCGGGGCCGGTTGCCAATTTTATCCTGTCGACTGTAATATTCACGGGCCTTATCCTTTGGCACGGTGTAGCGAGCGAAAAGCCACTGGTTGGCGAAATGCTCACCTTTCCCGAGGGGGTCTACACTTTGCAAAAAGGCGATGAAATTCTGACGATTGAAGGGCAAAAAGTCACGGATTTTAGCGAGGTTTACCAAATTTCCTCGGAAATGAACCCGCCAAGTGATATGAATATCCTGGTGTTGCGCGATGGTGTCGAGAAACAGGTGCTTTCCCCCTATCTTTTCCCCCCGGCTGTTTACGCTGTCTCACCGATGTCAGCAGCCAGTAGAGCCGGGTTTCGCAAAGGTGATATTATCCTAAACTTGGCAGACGTGCCGATCACCACGTTTTCAGATCTTGTGGATGTGGTCGAAAATGCTGCGGATCGCGAAATTACTGCCGTAATCTGGCGCGACGGGCACGAACGTGAATTGCAAATTACCCCTGTCACCGTAGAGTTTCAAAACTCCGAAGGGGGTTTTGATAAACGTGTGATGATTGGCATTAGCGGCGCGCCAGCGTTTTTGCCTCTAACCCAAACGCCGAATGTATTTCAGGCTGTAACAATGGGTGTTACGCGGGTTGGCGATGTGATTTCAGGGACATTCAATGCCCTTAAACATATATTCTTGGGCAACCTCAGCGCCTCGAATTTGCAAGGTCCGCTTGGCATTGCGCAAATATCAAAAGAGGCGGCAAATCAAGGGGTTGTAATGTTTCTTTCGCTTGTTGCCTTAATTTCCACTGGCATTGGCATGTTCAATTTGTTCCCAATTCCGATGCTCGACGGCGGACATCTGGTTTTTTACAGTATTGAGGCCATACGTGGACGCCCGCTCGGCAATAAAACAATTCAAATATCTGTATCAATTGGACTCGCCACGGTGCTGTTATTAATGGTATTTGTGACCTACAACGACATTCTGCGATTATGATGTGTTTGGGGAAATAAACGGTCGATCTTGCTGTCGGCATAAAAATAGGCGAGTAACTCATGAAACGTCAATTAGTTAACAAACTCAATATAAAGCATTGTATTTTAAACATCTTTCTGGGAATCGCGGCAATTACGCCAGTTGTTTCCACTTTGGTTTTACCCAATTCTGTGCAAGCGGCTGTTATATCGCGCATTACAGTTGAGGGGAATCAGCTGATTCCATCGGATACGATTCGCGACTTTGCCGGCATCAATTTCGGCGAAAACCTGTCTTCTGCGGATATTAACGCAGTTTTGCGGCGCCTCTATGACAGCGGCATGTTCGAAAATGTTGACCTGCGGGTTTCCGGATCAACTCTGATTATTCAGGTTATCGAAAATCCGACGGTTAGTGTTGTCGCTTTTGAAGGTAATAAATCGATCAAAGACAATATATTGGCCACGATCGTTTCTTCAACCGCCAGCCGCCCCTATAACCGCCTGACCGCCGAGGCCGACGCCCAGCGGATTTCGCAAATCTATGGGCAAAAAGGCTATACCGGCGCTTCTGTGCGCCCGGTTATTATTCCGGTTTCCGAGGGGCGGGTGAACCTGGTTTTTGAGGTTACCGAATCCGTAATTACCTCTGTAAACAAGGTGAATTTCATCGGAAATTCTGCGATTTCTGATCGACGTTTACGCGGGGCAATTGATACGAATGAATCAAACTTCCTGTCTTTCCTGCTTGGCCATAGCACGGTAGATTCCGGACAGGTTGCCCGCGACAGCCAAAATCTGCGCGAATATTACACCAACCGTGGTTTCATTGATTTTGAAGTGCTTTCCGCAGTTCCCGAACTTTCGGCTGACCGCAGTGCCTATTACCTGACGTTTACCCTAAACGAGGGGTTCAAATATAATTTTGGGCAGGCGAGCGTATCCTCATCGGCAAACGGGGTTAATGCCGCGGATTTTGAACGGTATCTCGACATCCAATCCGGCCAGGTCTACCGGGCCAAAGATATTCGCGATGTTATTGAACGCATCGAGGAAGAGGCCGTGCGCCGTGGTCTGCCGTTCCTGCGTGTTTCACCGAATTTCACCAAAAATGCGCAAAATCGTACTGTTGATGTGAATTTTGAGCTGGTTAACGGCCGCCGAATTTACATTGAACGCATTGATATCGGGGGTAACACCAGCACGCGCGAACGGGTTATCCGCCGGCAGTTTGATTTTGTTGAGGGCGATGCTTTCAACCGTCGCAAAATGGCCGAAGCGGCGGATAAACTGCACGCTTTGGGTATTTTTGGCAATGCAAATGTAACGCTGCGCGAGGGTTCTTCGCCTGATAAAGCCATCGTAAACGTCGAAGTTGAAGAAAAACCAACGGGCAGCGTTGGCTTTGCCCTTGGTTATTCTTCAGACTCCGGTTTTAACGGCTCGGTGTCGCTGTCCGAGAAAAATTTCCTGGGGCGCGGGCAGGCCTTTAACCTTGAAATTTCTTTGGCCGAACGCTCGGAAACATTCGCGTTCAGCTTTACGGAACCCGCCTTTTTAAATCGCGATCTGTCTGCCAGTATCAGCGTATATTATCGTAATGTGGACCGGAGTGAATCCTCGTTTCAGACCACGGATATCGGCATTGAACCCAGCATTGGTTTTGCGCTTGGGGAATATACGAACCTGAATGTGAATTACCGTCTGTCCTTAAATGAGATTCGCGGCGTTGATCCCAATCCGGTCAATGCGTCACCGATTATTTTCGCAGAACAGGGCGCGCTGCTTACCTCTGCACTTGGGGCGACATTAACCTATGATCGGCGCAATTCGCGCGTGGAACCCACGGAGGGCTATTTTATTAGCCTCAAGGGCGAATATGCCGGTCTTGGCGGCGATGTGAGCTATACGAAAACTGTGGCCCGCGCCAAAGGCTATTACGGACTTTTCGATGATAGCGTAATCCTGTCTGCGGAACTTGAGGGAGGGGCATTGCTGTCAACGGGCAGCGGCACCCGGATTACAGACCGTTTTTTCCTTGGTGGAAAATCGTTCAGAGGTTTTGCAACCGGTGGTGTTGGCCCACGTGACACCTCGACGATCAATGACGATGCCTTGGGGGGCAATTTTTACGGTATCGCCCGCCTGCAAGGCAGTTTTCCCCTTGGCCTGCCAGAGGATTTCGGTGTTTTCGGCGGGGCGTTCATAGAGGGCGGCTCGGTTTGGGATTTGAACAATGCGCCGGGTATAGATGACGGGATGCATCTGCGCGCCTCTGCCGGGCTTAGCCTGTTTTGGTCCACCCCTATTGGTCCGCTCGAATTCAGCTATGCGTTCCCGTTTCAGCATGAAAGCTATGATAAAACCCAGAATTTCAGTGTATCCATCGGAACACGCTTCTAACGGGAGGCCATCGTGCAGGCACAAAGCGGCGTAATTCGCCTTTTCATAGTGCTGGCAATAGCCCTAAGCACCTTTGGAAATCAGGCGGTTGGACAGCGTAATTTCCCGACGGTTTTCCCGCTTCCTGTGCTTATTCTGGATCGCGATATCTTGTTTTCCGAATCCCAATTGGGCAAAGCAATCGTCACGGTTGAGCTGGAAACCCACCGAAAGGTGTTAGATAACAGGCGCGACATTGTGCTGGCATTTGAGAATGAAGAAAAAGAGCTGACCGAGCTTCGGGCAAATACACTCGGCGAGGAATTCCAGCTTTTGTCAGACGATTTTGATGCCCGCGTACAAGCCATGCGTGAGGAGCAATTGGCAATTGACGTAAAAATGCAAAATGACACAGAACGCAACCGCCTTAGGTTTTTCGGCCTGTCAGCCCCATATTTAAGTGAAATTATGCAAAAATATAACGCCATAGCTATTTTGGACAAAAGAACAGTGTTATTATTCAATAAAGAGATGGATATCACGGCTGAGGCGATTAAACTGCTTGATATTGCCTATGCAGACGATCCAACGATGCTTGTGGAAAAGGAGTAATCATGCCAAATGATATCAGCACGACTGAGACACATAGCGCGGATATTACCGAAATCATGCGCCTTATCCCGCATCGTTACCCGTTTCTGTTGATAGATGCGGTCAAGGATATCAGGCTCGCCGAATATGCTGTAGGCGTTAAGATGGTCACCATGAATGAGCCATATTTTCAAGGCCATTTCCCCGGCAAACCGATCATGCCCGGTGTTTTGATTGTCGAAGCCTTGGCCCAAACCTCGGCGGTTCTGGTCTCTAAAACCCTAAATTTGATCGATACGGGTGTGATGGTGTATTTCATGACCATGGATAAAACCAAGTTTCGCCAGATGGTTACTCCGGGTGATGCATTGGAATTGCATGTCACGACGATACGTCAACGTAGAAAAATCTGGAAGTTTTTGGGTGAGGCTAAGGTTGACGGAAAAACCGTTGCAGAATGTGAATTTTCGGCCATGATCGCCATGCCTGATGACGCAGACAAGAGCTGACAATCGTGATTGATAAAACCGCAAATATCCATGCGTCTTCTGTGATTGAGGATGGCGCTTTCATTGGCCCAGATTGCAAAATTGGTCCGTTTTGCCATATTGGGCCACATGTGAAAATCGCGGCTGGCTGTGAATTGCTAAGCCATGTGGTTATTGCCGGTCATACCAGTATCGGCCCAGAAACCCGCATTTGGCCCTTTGCATCCCTTGGGCATCAACCCCAGGATTTGAAATTCGACGGTGAGCAAACGGCGCTGGAAATCGGCGCGCGCTGCATGATCCGTGAGGGGGTTTCAATGAACCCCGGCACCACAGGCGGCGGCGGGCTTACGCGCGTTGGTGACGACTGTTTATTCATGCTTGGTACACATGTCGGGCATGATTGCATGGTGGCAAACCGCGTTATCATGGCCAATAACGCCTCACTTGCCGGGCATGTTACCATTGAAGATGATGTGATTATCGGCGGGCTTTCCGGCGTGCACCAGTTTTGTAAAATCGGGCGCGGTGCTGTGATTGGCGCCGTGGCCATGGTGACAAACGATGTCATTCCCTACGGGGCTGTTGTCTCAAAACGCCCGGATTTATCGGGGTTAAATCTGGTGGGTTTGAAACGTAAAGGCATTGATAAAACCACAATAAATGGGTTGCGCGCAGCTTTTGGCGATGTTTTCAGGGATGAGGGCACGCTGAAATCCCGCATCGGTGCGGCGCGTGAAAAATACGCTGGCAACCCGCTGGTGGCCGAGGTTCTGGACTTTCTGGAAACCAAAAGCACCCGTTCATTCCTGTTGCCCCGCAGCGATAAATGAGCGGCGGTTTAGCTATTGTCAGTGGTACCGGCGATTTGCCGCGCCTGATTGCACAAGAATGTCAGCGCAGTGGGCGCATCTATTTGGTTGTTGTTTTTGAAGGCACGAAACTTGACTGGCTTGCTGGGCATCCAAACGTTGAAATCACCTTTGAAAAACAGGGTCGATTGATCAAAGAGATGCGTAAATCCGACTGCACTTCGATCACTTTTGCCGGTGCGATTCCCCGCCCGCATGTTAACCCGCTGAAATTTGACGGGCATGGCATGAAGCTGCTGACAAAAGTGCTGGGGGCAAAAAAACAGGGTGATGACGGCAGTTTGCGTATTATTCTAAACTATTATGAGGCCGAGGGATTTAAGATTGAGGCCCCGCATGAAATTCTGCCAGACCTTGTGCCGGATGTTGGCGTTCTTGGTAAAATCAGCCCCTCAGAGGTTGATAAAGCTGATGCAGAACGCGCGGCGGAAATCGTGCAGGGGCTTGGCGCGCTTGATCTGGGGCAGGGGGCGGTGGTCGCCAAAGGCATTTGTCTGGGGCTGGAAACCGTGCAGGGTACGGATTCTATGCTGTCATATGTTGCGCAAAACCGTGCACATTTCCCGACGAAACGCGCCAAGGGTATCTTGCTGAAATCTCCGAAACCCGGGCAGGATTTGCGGATTGATCTGCCGGCAATTGGCATTGAAACCATCCGACGCGCCCATGCGGCTGGCCTGTCAGGTGTGGTGATCACCGCCGGGTCTGTGATGATCTTAGAGCGCGCCGCGACCCTTGCTGAGGCTGACAAATTAGGCTTGTTTATATGGGTACGCCCCGCGAAATGACGCCTGCGCCAACATTCTGCCTGATTGCCGGTGAGCCATCAGGCGATCGTCTTGGGGCCGCCCTGATGGCAGGTCTGAAAGAGGCGCTGAACGGGCAGGTTAATTTTATCGGCATCGGTGGCCCGCAGATGGCAGATCAGGGGCTGCAAAGCCTTTTCCCGATGGAGGAACTTTCGGTTATGGGCATTGTCGAGGTCTTGCCCAAATTGGTGGGTTTGCTGGCCCGGGTGCGCCAAAGTTCTGATCTCATCCTGAACAGCGCGCCAACCGCCCTGATCACAATCGACAGTCCTGATTTTTGCCTGCGGGTTGCCAAAAAGGTTAAGGCCGCGCGCCCCGATTTCCCGATCATCCACTATGTCGCCCCGTCCGTGTGGGCGTGGCGCCCGAAACGGGCTGTAAAAATGGCGCGCTATGTGGATCATGTCCTTGCATTATTACCGTTTGAGCCGCCCTATATGCAAGAAGCGGGGATAAGCTGTGATTTTATCGGCCACCCTATTGCCACAGAAAATGTGGCCTCAAAGGCTGAAATTGCTGCCTTTCGCCGGGAAATTGGCGTGACCGACGGGCAGAAACTGCTAACACTTTTACCCGGCTCCAGGGCCAGTGAAATTGCGCGCCTTGGGCCGATGTTTCGCGAAGTTGCACAGATGTTGCGCAAAGACATGCCTGAACTTGCCATCGCCATTCCCGCCGTCGGGGCGCGGGTGGCGGATTTACAGCAGATTTTTACCGGAATGGATGTCTCAATTCTGGACCCGCGCGGATTGTCCACAGATATCGCCGAGAAACAAAAACGCGCCTGTTACGGGGCGAGCATGGCGGCGCTTGCGGCCTCGGGCACGGTTTCGCTGGAACTTGCCGCCGCTGGCACACCGATGGTCATTGCATATAAAGTGCATTGGTTAACCGCCTATCTGATCCGGCGCACGATCAAAATCACAACCGCAACGCTGGTTAATCTGGTAAGCGAAACCAACGTCGTGCCGGAATTTTTACAAGAAAATTGCCGCGCGGAACTGATTTATCCTGAAATCAAGACATTGCTTATGTCAAAATCCCATGCAGATGCGCAAATTGTCGCCAGCAGGGATGTGATGGTGCAGCTCGGGCGTGGTGGCGATGCCTCTGGCGCGCGCGCGGCCAAATCGGTGCTGAACTTTCTGAAAGCCTAAACGCCGAGGACATGCCCCGGCGCTTAAATCATTACCGTTTTTCTACATCAATATAATCACGATGCTTTGCGCCAGTATAAAGCTGCCGCGGGCGCCCGATTTTCTGTGTCGGATCGGCGATCATTTCTTTCCACTGGGCAATCCAGCCGACAGTGCGCGCCAAAGCAAAAATCGGCGTGAACATCGAAGTCGGGAACCCAATCGCATCCAGGATAATACCGGAATAGAAATCCACATTCGGATAGAGCTTTCTCTCAACGAAATAGGGGTCTTCAAGGGCAATGCGTTCCAGCTCAATCGCGACTTGCAGGGTTGGATTATTCTCAATCCCCAGCAGGCCCAAAACCTCATCAGCAGATTGTTTCATGACCTTGGCGCGCGGGTCAAAGTTTTTGTAAACACGGTGCCCAAAGCCCATAAGACGGAAAGGATCGTTTTTGTCTTTGGCGCGCGCGATATATTCCGGGATACGATCAACCGTGCCGATTTCACGCAACATATTCAACGCCGCTTCATTGGCGCCGCCATGCGCAGGCCCCCAAAGGCAGGCAATACCCGCCGCAATACAGGCAAACGGATTGGCACCGGATGATCCGGCCAAACGTACGGTCGAGGTTGAGGCGTTTTGCTCATGATCCGCATGCAACGTGAAAATTCGATCCATTGCGCGCGAAATAATTGGGTTAACCACGTATTCCTCGGCGGGAACAGCAAAACACATGTGCAGAAAGTTCGACGCGTAATCCAGATCGTTGCGCGGGTAGATAAACGGTTGTCCGACAGAATATTTATACGCCCAGGCCGCAACTGTCGGCATTTTGGCGATCATGCGGATCGAGGCAACTTCGCGTTGCGCTGGATCGCTAATATCCGTAGAATCGTGATAAAATGACGACATCGCCCCCTGCACGCCGCAAATGATCGACATCGGGTGGGCATCGCGCCGGAAACCCCGGAAAAAATAGGCCATTTGTTCATGCAACATCGTGTGCCGGGTGACGCGGGGGATAAAATCGTTCAACTGCGCAGCACTTGGCAATTCCCCGTAAAGCAACAGGTAGCAAACCTCTAAAAAGTGTGATTTTTCAGCTAGTTGGTCAATTGGATAGCCACGATATAAAAGCTCTCCTTTGTCACCATCAATATAGGTGATCGCGGATTCGCAGGATGCTGTTGAGGTAAATCCGGGGTCATAGGTGAACACGTCGCCTTGCGCATATAATTTACGAATATCAATAACATCGGGGCCAAGGGTCGGACTGCTGACCTGAAATTCAAACTCTTTGCCGCTAATTTTCAATTTTGCAAATTTTGGGTCGTGTGCGTTCATTCTCTACCTCACATTCGTCTGCCGGTTGGCAGGGTTTCGCGAATACGTATGCAAAAGGTTAAGATGCGGTGACCTTTACGATATCTCGTAAATTTCAGCGAGAGGCATCTTGTAGCCTTGCAATGGTTTCGTCTTTGCCGAGCATCACCATCATGTCAAAGACACTTGGTGAGACACTTCGCCCCGTAAGAGCGGCCCGGAGGGGTTGTGCGACCTTGCCTAGTTTGAGTTCCTCAGCCTCGGCAAATGCGCGAATTTCTGTTTCCAGATTTTCTAGGATCCAGCTAACATTTTGCAAACGTGAAGTCAATCGATTCAGCATACCACGGGATACAGTATCAAGGAATTTCGCGGCTTTCTGATCCGGTTCAAATGGGCGCTCGTGCAGGAAATAATGTGCTATTTCCACTAGTTCCGGCAAAGTCTTCGCGCGCTCCTTCAAGCTATTCATTCCTTTTGAAAACATGGTTTTTTGATACGCCGTCAGTTCTGTAAGGTTTTGCGAGTTGATAAAACTTTCAATTTGATACAATAGTTCTGCATTATCCATTGCCCGGATATGTTGCCCCGACAGGTTTTCCAATTTCTTAAAATCGAACCGCGCCGGCGATTTTCCGATGTTTTCAAGCGAAAACCATTCTATGGCCTGGGTTGTGGTGAAAAAATCATCATCCCCGTGGCTCCACCCCAATCGGGCGAGGTAATTTCGCATGGCTTCGGGCAGATATCCCATGTCGCGATATGCCTCGATACCCAGTGCGCCGTGGCGTTTTGACAGCTTTGCGCCGTCCGGTCCGTGGATCAACGGGATATGGGCAAAAACCGGAATATCCCACCCCATAGCCTTATAAATAAGAGTTTGCCGGGCGGCATTAGTCAGGTGATCATCGCCGCGAATAACGTGCGTAACCCCCATGTCATGATCATCAACCACCACGGCCAGCATATATGTCGGCGTGCCATCCGAGCGCAGCAGCACCAGATCATCAAGGGTTTCATTTTTCCACGAAACCTGCCCCTGCACGCGGTCCTCAATCACCGTTTTGCCCTGATCCGGGGCTTTCAGGCGCACGACAAACGGGGTGTTTTTACTATCCGCATTGACCGCATCGCGCCAGGGCGATTTAAAGGTGGCCGCACTTTTTTCGGCCCGGGCTTTTGTGCGAAAAGCGTCGATTTCTTCCTTTGTCGCATAGCATTTATAGGCGTGCCCGTTTTCAAGCATCTGCGCGGCCACCTCTGCATGACGGGCGATATTTTCAAACTGGCTGACCGGCTCATCGTCCCAGTCAAGCCCGAGCCAGCGCAGCCCCGCATAAATGGCGTCCGTCGCCTCTGGGGTGAAACGTGCGCGGTCCGTATCCTCGATCCTAAGCAGAAATTTCCCGCCCTGATTACGCGCATAAAGCCAGTTAAATAACGCCGTGCGGGCGCCGCCGATATGCAGATACCCCGTCGGAGAAGGGGCAAAACGTGTGATAATCTGGGACATTGGATTAACCTTATAGTAACCATAATTGCGATAGAGTTGCGTGCTTTTAGGCCATTTCTGGTATGGAGAACAAGGGCAGTGCGTGGCTTTAAGTTGACCTTGATGTTTGAAACCCAGCGGTCCCGATTGTTTCTGTGGATACCTGTGTTGTTTGGCGCAGGCATCGGCGTATATTTCGCCCTGCCATATGAACCAAAATCCATCGAATTATCGGCAATTGCCCTTTGCGCAGGGTTTTCCAGCTATTGGGGCTGGAAACGCCGCGATTTCTGGGGGGCGGGCATATTGGCGCTGGTTTTACTATCCTTTGGCTATAGCTACGCAGGATTCCGTACAAAAACCATTGCCGCGCCCGTGTTGTCAAAACCTTATTACGGCGCGATTGAAGGGCGGGTTGTGCATATTGATCGCTCCTCCAGTAATGCGGTGCGTGTCACGCTTGATAGGCTCTATCTACCTGGTATTTCAGCAAAAAATACCCCGGCGCGGGTGCGAATGTCGCTGCAAGGTCTTATTCCTGAGGGGGTGATCCTGCCTGGTGCACGTGTTATCATGACCGGTCGAATATCACCGCCCGGCGCGCCGGTAGAGCCGGGGGGATTTGATTTTCGCCGTATGGCTTGGTTCATGCAACTTGGCGGCGTTGGCTATACGCGTAACCCGGTTTTGCTGGCCGCAGAGGCAGATATCAATAGCTTTTCCATGCGAATTTTCAGTTGGCGTTTGGCGATATCTCAGATGATCCAGCGCCATATCCCGGGGCAAAACGGAGCTTTTGCGGCCGCGATAATCACCGGAGATCGTGCAAATATCAACCCCGGAATACTTGCCAATCTACGCATCACCAACCTTGCGCATTTACTGGCCATATCAGGGTTGCATATGGGTTTATTGTCAGGGTTTGTCTTTGCGCTTTTGCGGTATGGCATCGCTTTGGTACCGGTTTTATCCCTGCGCGTGCAGTCCAAGAAAATCGCCGCAGCCCTCGCGATTTGTGTGGGGTTGGCATATTTATTGCTTTCGGGGGCAAATGTTGCGACGCAACGCGCCTTTATAATGACTTTTGTGGTATTACTGGCGGTAATTCTCGATCGTTCGGCCTTTACCTTGCGCGCGGTAGCACTGGCGGCGCTTTTGGTGCTGTTGATCCGGCCCAACAGCTTGTTAGGGGCGGGATTTCAGATGTCATTTGCCGCAACGACCGCGTTGATTGCGGTTTATGAATGGATGCGCGCCGTGCCTTTTTGGCAGGCCATGAACAATGGGCGCTGGCGCTTTTTGAAGCCCCTTATGGCGCTGGTTTTGACCTCGGGTGTGGCCGGGCTGGCGACGGCACCTTTTTCGATGTTTCATTTCAATCAAATGTCGCAATATGGCTTGATCGCAAATCTTATGGCGGTGCCAATAATGGGACTTTTGGTCATGCCATTTGCCGTTGTTGCAGCACTTTTATACCCCCTTGGAGGCACTGCAATTGCCTTATTTATCATGGGTAAAGGCGTCGGGGCCATCCTTGCAGTTTCAAATAATATCGCACAGCTTGAGGGTGCTGCGCGCGCGGTAAAATCCGGCCCACCGATTGTGCTGGTACTGATCGCTTTGGGTGGTATCTGGCTGTTTTTATGGCGTGGGCGCGGTAAAGTTCTGGGCGTAGGAGTTTTGGCAGTTGCGGCCGTGATCTGGTTTCAAACGCCGCGCCCAATGCTGTTTATCAGTGAGAATGGGCGCATATTCGGGGCGCTGGAAAATGCCCCCCGGGTGATCAGCAAGGCGCGCGGTAATGGGTATGGCGTGCGTATCTGGCTGGAAAATGATGGCGATCGGGTGGATCAGGCGACTGCATCCACGCGCAAAGGGGTAATCCGGGCAGGAAAACTTGCGTATTATACGTTTGAGAACGGTTGGCGCATTGCCCTTTATACCGGAAAAGAGCTGTCGGATATGGAGGGTATGTGCGATGAAAATACCATTCTGGTAAGTATTCATGTCATGCCGGATGGGGCTTGCCTGAAAATTGATCAGGCTTATCTGGATAAATCCGGGGCGCTGTCTGTAAATTTTGAGAGTGATCATCCGCAGATAACCTCCAGCCGCGAAGCTACCAGAAATCGCCCGTGGGGATATTAATATGTGCGGATAAGCCCGACCAGTTTACCCTGCACTTTGACCTGATCATCACGATAAACCCGCGTTTCATAAGCCGGGTTAGCCGCCTCAAGCGCGATGGCGCTACCGCGTTTACGCAAACGTTTTAACGTCGCCTCCTGATCATCGACCAGCGCCACAACGATATCGCCGTTATCGGCATCAGATTGTTCACAAATCACAACGATATCGCCGTTATTGATACCCGCATCGATCATCGAATCGCCTTTAACCTCTAACGCGTAATGCTTGGCAGCGCCTGACATCATCGAACTGGGGATCGCGACGGAATGAGAGACATCCTGAATGGCCTCAATCGGTGTGCCCGCAGCAATGCGCCCCATCACCGGAATCTCTATCGCATCGACGTCAACCGCAATAGCTGCCGCAGGCGCGTCAACCTTACCGCCCTGAACCAATTTCGGGGTGAACCCGGCGGGGGCAATGGAATCGGGCAGGCGGATGATTTCAATGGCCCGGGCACGATGCGCAAGGCGGCGGATAAACCCACGTTCCTCAAGAGCTGTAATAAGACGGTGAATGCCGGATTTGGAGCGTAAATTCAACGCCTCTTTCATTTCATCAAAGGAGGGTGGAACACCTTCTTTTTGGAGGCGCGCATTGATGAACTTTAGCAAATCGAGTTGTTTACGTGTAAGCATTGCTGGGTCTCCGAACACAAAATATAGGTGTATAGTCACCTTAAGTTCTACATGTGTTCTCGTTTTGTGTCAACCACCTTGATTTTATTCAAGAAAAATAAATTCAATTTTGTCACCTTTTTTAGCAGCTGGCGCATCAACTTCGCGAACCAAAAGCGCGTTCGCATTCCCCAGAACGCTTAGCAATGCGCTGTCTTGGCGCGCGAAAGCTGTGACAATCCAGCCGTTTTCGCCAAGCTTTGCGCGCGCTCGCATGTAATGCGCCCGCTTGCGGTTATCAGAGATATCCGCCCCAAGATACCCCACGTGGCGCGCCAGAGGGGCAGGGGCAAAGCCCAGCATTTTACGCACTAAGGGGCGCAGAAAAATGTGTCCGCACACCATCGCGGATACCGGATTGCCCGGCAGGCCAATCATTGGAATACCGTTCAGACGCCCTGCCATCAACGGTTTGCCCGGGCGCATAGCGACGCGATAAAAATCGAGCGCGAGGCCCTGACCCTCGGCCACCGATTGCACCAGATCATGATCGCCAACCGAGGCGCCGCCAAGGGTTACAATCAAATCCACGCCCGCGCACATCGCGAAAACCTGTTGCAGGCTTTCGGGTGTATCGCGCGCAATCGGCAGCATGCGCACGCGCGCGCCGTGGTTTTCCAGCAGCGCTTTCAGGCCAAAATTATTGGAAGATATTATCTGGTCAGGGCCGGGAGTTTCGCCGGGCATCACCAGCTCGTCTCCGGTGGCAATCAAGGCGACGACAGGTTTGCGGATCACGGGGATCTGAGGGATATTCATGGCTGCCAAAAGGGCGATGTCGGCGGCAGATAAAAGGCGCGGCGCGGTAATTTTATCGCCTCGTTTAAAATCCCCTCCGGCGGGGCGGATATATGTGGCCTGATCACGGGTCTCGCGGATGGTGATGGTATCCCCATTACGCGCGGTGTCTTCTTGAATAACAATGCAATCCGCGCCGTCCGGCACAGGGGCACCGGTGAAAATTCGCACGGTTGTGCGGGGCTGCAAAACACCGTCAAAACGATTTCCAGCGGCGGATTCACCGATAATTTTCAAACGCATACCGGGCTGCGCTTCGGCATTTTTTACTGCATAACCATCCATCGCAGATGAGGCAAAAGGCGGTTGGGTGATGCCTGCGGCCACATCTTTGGCCAAAGAACGCCCCGCCGCATCAGCCAGCGGTATCACCTCAGTTTCCAACGGTTCAGACAGGGCCAGAACGCGCGTCAGGGCATCAGCAACGGATATCATTATTTCGCCTCGAAACGGCCGGATTTTCCGCCGTCTTTCAGGGTCACGCGCGTGGCCGATATCACCATGTTTTTATCAACGGCCTTGACCATATCATAGATGGTTAAGGCCGCGATACTGGCGGCTGTCAGGGCCTCCATCTCAACGCCGGTCTGGCCGCTGGTTTTGACCGTTGCTGTGATATTCACACAAACATTGTCAGGGTCAGGTTGCAGATCCAGCGCGACTTTGGACAGGGCCAGCGGATGGCAAAGCGGGAT
This sequence comes from Paracoccaceae bacterium, assembly GCA_036479695.1. GTDB lineage: Bacteria > Pseudomonadota > Alphaproteobacteria > Rhodobacterales > Rhodobacteraceae > NORP23. Next base: position 436,730 of record JAZGFN010000015.1, on the reverse strand, counting down.
CAGATCATGGGTTTTCTTGGCCGCCATAATCCCTGCCAGACGCGCCACCCCCAGCACGTCGCCTTTCTTGGCCTGCCCTTCAATAATCAACGTCAATGTCGCGGGTTCCATGGTGATGGTGCTTTTGGCAACAGCTATGCGGTGGGTGATATCCTTGGCAGAAACATCGACCATATGGGCGCCGCCTTGTGCGTCAAAATGGGTCAGATCAGGCATTTATCCCTCCAGTATTTTATGGGTTGCGCGTTCCACATCATGTTGACGCATCAGGCTTTCCCCGATTAAAAAGCAGCGCACCCCGTGGGTGGAAAGATCGCGCAAATCGGCATTATCCGCCAGGCCGGATTCCGAGATCAGTATTTTACCATCAGATGCAGTTCGCGCCAGTTCCCGTGTCGTGTCGAGCGTCGTTTCAAAGGTTTTGAGGTTGCGGTTATTTATACCCAACAGTGGGGATTTAAGGGCCGTGGCGCGGGCCAGTTCAGTACTATTATGGACCTCAATCAGGGCATCCATCCCCCAATGGTGCGCCGCGTCTTCCAGCTCTAGCGCTTGGGCGTCAGAAACGCTGGCCATGATGATCAAAATGCAATCGGCCCCCATGGCGCGGGCCTCGGCGACCTGATACGTGTCATACATAAAATCTTTGCGCAGAACCGGCAGATCACAGGCGGCGCGCGCAGCAATCAGATAGCTATCATCGCCCTGAAACGACGGGCCATCAGTTAGCACACTAAGGCAGGTCGCCCCGCCGCGCGCGTAAGCTTTGGCAAGGGCAGGGGGATCAAAATCGGCACGGATCAACCCCTTGGAGGGGCTGGCTTTTTTGATCTCGGCAATCAGGCCAAAGCCGGTTTTTGCGGCCTTGCCAAGGGCGGCTGCAAACCCACGCGCGGGCGGCGCGGATTTAGCGTCGGATTCAACATCAATCAGCGGGCGCGTGGCCTTTCGCGTAGCGATTTCTATAAGCTTATAGGCCTTAATTTTATCCAGAACATTTTCCATCGCCTATTGCACCGCCGAGGTAATTTCAGCGACTTTTTCAACGGCGCGTTTTGCCCGGCCGGAATCGATGCTCTCAACCGCCATTTCCACGCCGTTTTTAAGGTCTGTGACGGCATCGGCAATCACCAGCGCCGCGGCGGCGTTCAGTAAAACCGCATCACGATACGCGTTTTGCCTGCCCTCTAGCAAAGCGCGAAACGCGTCTGCATTCTGCGCCGGTGTTCCACCCATGATATCGGCAAACGGATGGGTCGGCAGGCCGGCGTCTTCGGGGTGAACCTCGTGTTCGCCAACCTGCCCGCCTGCAAGGGCTGCGACCCAGCTAATCCCGCAAATGCTCAGCTCATCCGTGCCATCCGAGCCGTGCACCAGCCAGGCTTTTTCACTGCCAAGTGCTTGTAATGTTTCGGCCATGGGGCGGATCACGTCGCGCGAATAGGCCCCCGTAAGCTGGCGTTTCACCCCGGCAGGGTTGGTCAATGGGCCAAGAATGTTAAAGATCGTGCGCGTCGCCAGTTCCTGACGTGCCGGCATCACAAATCGCACGGCCGGGTGGTGCATGGGCGCCATCATAAACCCGATGCCAGCCGTGTTCAGACAGGTTTCAACCACGGCCGGGCCAACCATCACATTGATACCCATTTCGCTCAAAACATCCCCCGCGCCGGATTTTGAGGAAAGGTTGCGATTGCCGTGTTTGGCCACAACCACCCCGGCGCCCGCCACCACAAAAGCCGTCGCGGTTGAGATATTCAGAGTGCCCTTGCCATCGCCCCCGGTGCCGACGATATCCATCGCGCCCATTGGTGCCACAACCGGCAGACATTTGGCGCGCAAAACTCCGGCAGCAGCCGCATATTCATCGACGCTTTCACCGCGCGTGCGTAGGGTCATCAGGAACCCGCCGATCTGGGCTGGCGTTGCCTCGCCGCCCATTATGACACCAAAAGCGCCCTCTGCATCCGCACGGCTTAACGGACCTTCGACGGCCCGCGCTATATAGGTTTTCAAATCTTCGCGCATTTCACAGCCTTTGCTATGTCCAGAAAGTTTTTCAATAGGGCATGCCCGTGCTCCGAGGCAATAGATTCAGGATGAAACTGCACTCCGTGGATTGGCAGGGCTTTATGTTGAAGCCCCATAATCGTGCCATCCTCCAGTTCGGCGGTGATTTCCAGAACATCCGGCAGATTTTGACGCTCCACTATCAACGAATGATAGCGCGTGGCCGCAAACGGGCTGGGCAGATCAGCAAACAGCCCTTTGCCTTTATGATGCATAACCCCCAGTTTCCCATGGACAATATCCGCACTACGCGTGATTTTACCGCCAAAAGCCTGCCCGATGGCCTGATGGCCCAGACAGACGCCGATAAGCGGAATACCATGAGTTGCCGCCGCCGTAATCAGATCAAGACAAATACCGGCCGCATCAGGATCACAAGGCCCCGGAGACAGCATGATCGCGGCAGGTTTCAAGGCCAAAACCCCCGCCACATCCAGCGCATCATTGCGCATTACCTGCACATCTTGGCCAAGATCGCCCAGATAATGCACGAGATTATAGGTAAAACTGTCGTAGTTATCTATCAGCAGCATCGGGGTCTTTCGTTCATTTTTCTGCAAAAGGGGCTGGAATGGCATATATTGCACTCTATACAGTGCTTTAACAACGATCTATAAATAATAAAACGACTAAAACATTTAAGGTATTGATAGATGGATGACGGTAGCTATTTGCCGCGTAACGGTTTCCTCAGAGGGGTTCTTGCTGGGGTAGCTGTAGCTTGCATTATATTTCTGACATTGGGGGTGGTTTTTCCGACGGGTTCGCAAGATGTTGATCCCTTGGATGCTTCGCAACCTGCTGTTACTACAGAAGAAAATTCTGTTGTCGCGGATATACTTGAAAGCGCGCCCGATATTGTCGCGGCCGAAGGGGATGAGGAAGATACGCCGGATATACCGGCAGATGTCGCCCCTCCGCCATCGGATATTCCCCCTGAAACCGAAATCACCGCAGATGATTCTGACATAGAGGCGCCGGATGTCGAGCAAACTACTGCCGACACAACCTCTGCCCCGATGATTGTTGCGCCAACGATTGATTCTGACGAAACCAGTTCCGGCCTGAACACTGTCAATAACGGACCTTCGGCGCCGACACTGCCCAGTGTAGCGCAACCCCCTTCGCTTGGCACCACAGAGCAAGTAGTAACAAATACTGTTACAAACACCCAAAGCACAAGCCGACCAAGCGTTGGTTTAGACACGGCCGGGCAAACAATTGTAGCGCCCAACAATTCAGGACAAATACAGCCGACAACCCTGCCGCCTTCAACCACGGCTTTCGCCACATATTCGATGCCAAGCAATGATACTGAAGACAAGCCGCTGGTTTCTCTTATCTTTATCGTTAAAAACATAACCGAGGCGCAGGCGGTTATAGATTTGGGTGCGCCTTTCTCGCTGGCAATCGACTCTACAAATCCGAATGCCGCTAAAATAATCGAAGCATACCGCGCGATTGATGGTGAAAGCGTGCTTATGCTGGCAGCCGATGGTCCCCATGCGCTGGATGGTGGTGATGTTGCAGCAACAACTGCGCGTCTGGTCGAGGTGCTGAATAACGCGCATGGTGTTATCGGTATTCTTGAGGGGCCGGGTAGAAGTCTGGCCAAAGACCCGGTTTTAACAGCCAAAGTTCTGGAGGTGCTTGAGCCAAACGGGCACTCGGTAATTACTTCGACAAAAGACGCAACCAACAACGTTATTACCTTAGCCAACGAGCTTGGCGTGCCTGCGGCTTCATTTCATGGGCGTATTGATACTGAGGTTGGCAAACTTTACGTGATCCGTGAAATGGATAACGCCGTTGTCCGGGCAAAAGCAAATAACACCGATGTTGTGATTGGCGTGGCTACTGAAGACACGTTGGCCGCGCTGAAATTCTGGTTGCGAAGCCTAAAAGCCCAAGAGGTCACAATGGCCCCCGTTTCAGCGGTTATCCGGCGCAAATAATTATTGCCCGTAGCCCTGATTTACAAACATCACCGCATCCTTGGCCGCTTGCATTAAGGCTTTGGATTTATTGATGGTCTCGTCGTATTCAGCCTCGGCATTACTGTCATGGACCACGCCGCCACCTGCCTGCACATAAAGCATTTCATCCTTGATCACAGCCGTGCGTAGCGCGATGCAGATATCCATATCCCCGCCCGCAGAAAAATAGCCGACACCACCGCCGTAGATACCGCGTTTCTCGGACTCCAGCTCATCGATGATCTCCATTGCGCGAACTTTTGGGGCGCCCGAAACCGTTCCGGCCGGCAGCCCGGCAAGCAGGGCAGACACCGCGTCGATATCATCGCGCAGCACGCCCTCGACATTGCTGACGATGTGCATGACATGACTATAACGTTCAATGGTGAATTGCTCATTTGGGTTAACCGTGCCGATTTTCGCCACGCGCCCCACGTCATTACGCCCCAAATCGAGCAACATCAGATGTTCGGCCATTTCTTTGGGATCGGCCAAAAGCTCTGCCTCCAGGGCACGGTCCTCGACCTCGTTCTTGCCGCGTGCACGGGTGCCGGCGATCGGGCGAATTGTGACCTTGCGGGCCTGCACCTGCACCAGAATTTCCGGGCTGGCTCCCACCACCTGAAAGCCACCAAAGTTAAAGAAAAACATATAGGGCGAGGGGTTGGTGCGGCGCAGCGCCCGGTAAAGGGAAAACGGTGGCAGGGGAAATTTTTGTGACCAGCGTTGGCTTGGCACAACTTGAAAAATATCCCCCGCAGCGATGTATTCCTGGGCTTTTTCGACCATCTGCATATAGGCGCTTTTGCTGGTGTTCGAGACAGGTTCGCTGATGGTATTTTGCGCCGCCGGATCAGCGGGCGCATTTGGCACAGGACTGTCAAGATCGCGCACGGCCTCCATCACGCGCTCAGCCGCTTGGGCGTATGCGGCGCGGGCATTTTGACCGTCATTCACCCAAACCGGGCTGATAACCGTCACCTCGCCTTTAACCCCGTCGAGCACCACAACAATGGTTGGGCGCAACATGATCGCATCAGGCACGCCGATAGGGTCAGGGTTTATATCGGGCAGATTTTCAACCAGACGCGCCGTATCATAACCAAGATAGCCAAAAAGCCCGGCTGACATCGGCGGAATCCCGGCGGGCAGATCAATCTGGCATTCCGCAATCAAAGCGCGCAGCGTTTCAAGCGTGCTGCCCTGAAGCGGGGTGAAATCCTCGGTGAAACGGGCCTCGCGGTTGATTTCAGCACGGTTGCCATGGCAGCGCCAGATCAGATCCGGTTTCATGCCGATGAAAGAATAGCGCCCGCGCGCATCCCCGCCGGTCACAGATTCCAGCATAAAGCTGTCTTTGCGGGCTTGCGCCAGCTTTAACATCAAAGACACGGGCGTATCGAGATCAGCCGCCAGGCGCGCCCAGACAACCTGATTTTCACCAGCCTTATACCGGGCTGAAAATGTGTCAAATTCCGGGGATATCCGCATGACTTACTGAAGCTGCGTGTGCAGCGAATTCAGGATCGACTGGTTGATGGTGGGGGCCGCTGCATCCACAAGGGCCGCTCCGAAATAGCCCAGAATATCCTGCGTTAAGGCATCCGATTGCTGTTGTGTGGCCTGTGTCAACACGTCCGCGACACCTTCTGCGTCTGGATCAAACGCAGTGATGCCGCTTAGGCGCATGATCACAGCACCCTCTGCATCCCTGACAACAACGACATCGCCAATCTTGGCACTGAAAGCCTGCTGAATAATGCTTGGCGGAAGGTCCGCGATATTGGCATTGCGCGCAATATCTTTAACGGCTTGCAATTGCAGATTAGTGGCAAAATATTCGAGCGTTCCATTCGTTGATGCATCAAGCGCCGATTTGATCTGATTGGCGCGCGCCACCACAGCGGTAACGGTCATTTCAGCAATCAGAGCCGTTTTAACATCTTGTACGACCTCATCCATAGGGCGCACAAACGCCTCGGTGATGCCTTCAATACGCAGGGCAAAAATGCCGCCGTCTTCGAGGTCGATAATGTCACGTTCTTCATCGATTTCGGCGGCTGTAGCCTCATCGCGAAAGGCAGAATACGCGGCGATACCTTCGCTGGTGCCCTCAACCAGATCAATGGTATTTAGCTGCATCATGGTCTCATTGGCGACCTCTTCGAGCGTGGCGCCACCAGCGACAAGATCAATCACCTCATCGCTTACATCAGCGATAATGCCGCCTGCGTCCTCAATCGCGATTTCCTGTTGCAACGCGTCTGTGACCTCGCTCAGTGGGATATTTTGCGCGGCAATGGCAGCATTTACGCGAAACAGGGCAGGGCCGAGATCGGTTTCAACCGGGCCATAAACCCCCGGCGCGTCGCTCGCAAATAACAGATCAGCCGTAGCCTTATTGAGATCATCCGCGCCTACCTCGCCAAGATCAATATCCGTCAGGGCCAGCCCGCGCGACACCGCCAATGTGTCAAAGGTAAAGGCATCGGAATCGATTTTAATCAAGGCCTCGGTGGCCTCGTCCATTGTGCCAAAAACGATCCGGTCAATAAAACGTTTCGCTGGCGTGTTATATTCTTCACTGCGTTCCAGATAGAGCGCCTCAAGGCGATCTGCGCTGATTTCCAAGCCTTCGGCGACCATCTCGGGCGTCAGGCTGATATAGGTTATCTGGCGACTAAGCGGCTGCGTGAATGCCTCAGGGTTAGCCGTGTAATATGCCGCCAGGGCCGCGTCATCCGGGGCAGGCACCGGGGTTTTCAAACTGCTTTCATTCAGGCGGGCATAGGTAAAATCACGAGATTCTCCGATGTATTTAAAAATCACATCCGTTGCGGCCTTTGGGTAGACAACCCCGGCCCTAAGGGAGGCGCGCAAAATATTCTGGGTGGAATCACTGCGCAAGAGCGTTTCGTATTCTGACGGGGACAGGCGCGCGCGGTTCAAAAAATCGCTATACATATCCTGATCGAACCCGCCCAAAAGCCCCTCAAAGTGCGGGGTGGCCAATAGCGCGGCTTTTACGGTCTCGTCGGACACCGAGATTTCCAGCCGTTTAACTTCGCCTTCATGAGCGGCCTGCGAAATCAGACGTTGTAGTACCGTGCGGTCAAGGCCAAATTGCAAGGCCTGATCAATGCTGATCTGTTGCCCAAACCGGCGGGATACCGTTTGCAGCTCATTCTGGATGGCGCTAAAGTACTGATCTGCTGTGACTTTTTCCTCGCCAACTGTTGCAGCAGTCGCCGAAACCGAGCGGGCGAAAATCCCACTTAAGCCAAAGCCTGCCATCGCCAGCACAGCGAATCCAAGCATCAGATAGAAAAAGAACTTTGATATTCCCGAACGTGCTTTTGCCATTTTGATCCCGTTCCCCGTTTTAACGTTTTTATGGTTCAAAAACCTTTAGGGCCTACACGGTTTAGATACAAGTCCATTTGCCATTCCGCTTGACGTGCATGGCCCCAACCGCGATAGAGGCGCCATGGCACAAGCACCCGTTTTGACCCTTTCCGATATTATGCTGACCTTTGGCGGCAACCCGCTTTTTGCGGGGTTAAACCTGTCGATCACGCAGGGCGAACGCATCTGTCTGGTCGGGCGCAATGGCGCCGGTAAATCGACGTTGCTAAAGGTTATGGCAGGCCTTGTGGAACCGGACGGGGGGGATGTGCATCTGCGCCCCGGCAATGCGATTGCCTATATGGAACAAGACCCCGATCTAAGCGGTTTTGCGACGCTTGGGGAATATGCGGCCTCGGGGCTGGATGTTTCGGAAAATTACCGCGTGGAAAGGGTGATGGAGGGGGTTAAGCTGAACATCGATCAAGCACCCGATCAGGCGTCGGGTGGTGAACGTCGCCGTGCAGCTTTGGCCAAATTGCTGGCCTCTGACGCCGATCTATTGCTGCTCGATGAGCCAACGAACCATCTGGACATTGAGGTTATCGCCTGGCTAGAGGATCATCTGAAACAGACCCGGCGCGCCTATGTTCTGATCAGCCATGACCGCGCGTTCCTGCGCAATCTTACTCGCACCACGCTTTGGGTTGATCGCGGAATTGTGCGGCGTGCCAACAAAGGATTTGAACATTTCGAGGATTGGCGCGACACGACATTTGCCGAGGAAGACCTTAACCGCCACAAGCTGGACCGCCTGATAAAATCCGAGGCCCGCTGGGCAGTTGAAGGCATATCGGGGCGCCGCAAACGCAACATCGGGCGCGTCGGGCGGCTGGCAGAGATGAAAGAGGGCAGGGCGGACCAAATCCGGCGGGTTGGTGCGGCCAAAATGCAGTTTGACGGTGCGCCAAAATCCGGTCGTTTAGTGGTAGAGGCCACGGGTATTTCAAAGACGTACAACAATAACCCCATTGTGCAGGATTTCAGCCTGCGGGTCATGCGCGGCGAACGCATCGCTTTTGTTGGCCCGAACGGCGTTGGCAAAACCACGCTGCTGAAAATGCTGCTGGGCGAGATTTCCCCCGATAGCGGCACGATCAAGCTTGGCACAAATTTGCTGCCGGCGGTGTTTGACCAAAACCGCTCGGCCCTTAACCCCGATGCGACCCTTTGGGAAAGCCTGACGGAGGATAAAGAACTGGGGGTCTCGGGCAAGAATGACCAGATAATGGTGCGCGGCAGGCCCAAACATGTGGTGGCATATCTTAAGGAATTTCTGTTCACCGACAAACAGGCCCGCAGCAAAATTCGCGCTCTTTCTGGGGGTGAAAAGGCGCGTTTATTGTTGTCAAAACTGATGGCGCGGGAAAATAACATCCTGATTTTGGATGAACCAACCAATGATCTGGATGTGGAAACCCTGGATCTGTTGCAAGAGCTGATCGATGATTACGATGGCACCGTGCTGCTGGTCAGCCACGACCGGGATTTTCTGGACCGCATCGCCAGCACCACCATCGCCATGGAAGGTGACGGGCAGGCCACGGTCTATGCCGGGGGCTACAGCGACTATATGGCGCAACGCGGGGTGCGCGAAATCGAGGCACCGCAACAGATCAAAAAACGTGCGAAAGAACCGGGGGGCAGCCCTGATAAATCGCCCAAAACTATGACATTCAAACAAGAACACCGTCTGAAAGAACTGCCCGATATCATCGCCCGCTTTGAGGCGGAGATCGCCAAGTTAGAGGTATTCATGTCAGACCCCGCCCTCTTTACAGAGCACCCGGTGAAATTCCAGAAAGCCACCGACGCACTGGTTGAACGCCACACGATGCTGGCAGAGGCTGAAGAAGAATGGATGGCGCTTGAGGAATTGCGTTAGACTTTACGTAATGTTCAAGCGGCCCTTCATTTTGGGGTGGAATTTGCAGAAATATGCAGTTTCCAGACCGCTAGCCACCAAAAGTTCCGCGGATTGGCCATTTTTCAATGTCGTCGTGCTCCAGGATTTTCGATCCGCTGTAGCCGTATGGGGGGCGCTGTCTTTGTTGATAAAGGTGATAATATCGCCGACTTTTACGTCCAGAGTTGCCGGATTGAATTTGAACCCCTCAATAACGATTTGATGTCGGGTCGCGGCAAAGGCTATTTTTGGCAGGGCGATGCCGCTGCTAAGGGCCAATGCGGATTTAAGGAATGATCTGCGTTTCATTTTTCACTCTCTGGTTATTGTACATGGTTGAATTATAATCATAAATGGTCTTGAAAAACCATTAAAGATCCAGCGCTTCAACAAATTGTGCATTTTCCTGAATAAATTGAAAGCGCATTTCGGGCTTTTTACCCATCAGACGTTCAACCAGATCCGCAGTTTCGCCCGGCACTTCATCCGTTATCGTAACGCGGATAAGCGTGCGTGATCCGGGGTGCATTGTCGTCTCTTTAAGTTGCGAGGGGTTCATTTCCCCAAGCCCTTTAAAGCGCGAAACCTCAATTTTACCCCGGGCCCCCAACCCGTTTTTCAGCCACTCATCCCGCTCAGCCTCATCCCCGGCATAAACAGATTTCGCGCCCTGCGTCAGACGATAGAGCGGCGGGGCGGCCAGAAATAAATGCCCATTGTCTATCAGTGGCCGCATTTGGGTAAAGAAAAAAGTCATCAAAAGGGCCGCGATATGGGCGCCGTCTACATCGGCATCCGTCATGATAATGATGCGCTCATAGCGCAAATCTGTCGCATCAAATTTCAACCCGGGTTGCACGCCCATGGCTTGGCAAAGATCGTTAAGCTCTTGATTTTGCATCATTTTATTAGATGCCGCGCCCAAGACGTTCAAGATTTTACCCTTAAGCGGCAGGATCGCCTGGGTTTTGCGATTACGGCCCTGTTTGGCCGAGCCACCCGCAGAATCGCCCTCGACGATAAATAATTCCGTACCGGTGCGGTCGACGTTTGAGCAATCGGCCAGCTTACCGGGCAGACGCAGTTTCTTAGTGGCCGATTTACGTTGCGTTTCCTTTTCAGCACGCCGGCGCAGGCGTTCATCTGCGCGCAGAACCAGATAGTCAAGGATTGCCCCCGCTGATTTGGAATCAGACGCAAGAAAATTATCAAAATGGTCGCGCACCGAATTTTCGACCAGTTTGGCCGCCTCGGTTGTCGCTAAACGGTCCTTGGTCTGGCCGACAAATTCGGGTTCGCGGATAAAGACCGAGATCATCGCACAGCCCCCGGCAGTCAGGTCATCGCGAATAATTGCGGCGGCTTTGCGGTTGTTCACCAGCTCGCCGTAGACCCGAATACCCTTAAGGATTGCCGCCCAAAACCCTGCTTCATGGGTGCCGCCTTCGGGCGTTGGCACGGTGTTGCAATACGAGTGGATAAAACCGTCACGCACCGGGGTCCAGTTGATGGCCCATTCGACCTTGCCAACTGTATCTTTACCAAAACGCTCAGTGAAATCCACTGTGCCAGAGAACGGTTTTTCTGCATAAGTTGCAGAGCCTTGCAATGTTTCATTAAGGTAATCCGACAGGCCGCCCGGAAAATGAAACATCGCACTAAGGGGTGTTTCATCACCTGTTACAAGCGTTTCCGCTGCACATTTCCAGCGAATTTCGACCCCCGAGAAAAGATACGCTTTGGAGCGCGCCATCTTGATCAGGCGCGCAGGTTTAAACCGCGCTTTAGCTCCAAAAATTTCAGCGTCTGGATGAAAAGTCACAGAGGTGCCGCGCCGGTTTTGCGTTGGCCCCAGCTTTTCAATAGATCCTTGGGGGATGCCGCGCGAAAAACTTTGCGCGAACAGTTCTTTATTGCGCGCAACCTCGACCCTGACATGATCGCTAAGCGCATTGACCACCGAAATTCCGACCCCGTGCAATCCGCCCGAGGTTTGATAGGCTTTGCCGGAAAATTTGCCCCCTGCGTGCAGCGTACACATGATGACCTCAAGGGCGGATTTATCAGGGAATTTCGGGTGCGGGTCCACCGGAATACCGCGGCCGTTATCGCGAATGGTGATGGAATAATCGACGTGCAGCTCCACCTCTATGCGATTGGCGTGGCCGGCGACGGCTTCATCCATAGCATTATCCAAAACCTCGGCCACCAAATGATGCAATGCACGTTCATCGGTGCCCCCGATATACATGCCGGGGCGTTTGCGCACAGGTTCCAACCCCTCCAATACTTCGATGGAGTCGGCGTTATAGTCACTGGGTTCTGGCGCATCGCCAAAAAGGCTGTCGCTGGGTGCTGTCATAGGTGTGCCCGATTCTACTGCTTTTTTCTACATTATGGCAGATAGAGGGGGGCAGGGACAATATGTTGTGTGACGTGAAGTCAGACAAAGAAAAACGCCGGGCTAACCGCTCGGCGTTTGTTGGTATAATACGTGCTAAATAATACTACCCACCAGAACCTTGAGGCGTATCATCAGTACCACCACAAATAGCCAGGCAAATCAGGCCAATGGCGAGCAGCGGGATGATCCAGGCGCCGGAGCTACCCATGGAGCCTGATGGCTCTTCCATCATGACGGGGGCGGCGGGGGCGACGTAAGCAACGGCACCAGCGAAAGCGGAGCCTGCCGCAAATACACCAGCTGTAGCGAGGCGAATAATCTTAAACATTGGAATCTCCAAATTTTGTTTCATTTCGTATTCTATAGCTATTACAAGTTATAATGCATGTCTACTAAAGGAATATTAAAAATGCTATGTGTTGTAATTTGCACACGCGAACGCCCAAAGATGCTGCGGCGTTTATTAGAGAGCTGCATTGAGCTAACCCCCGATAAACGTTCAGAAATTTCGTTTATCGTGCTGGAAAACGGGCCAGTTTTAACCGCTGAGCCTGTTATCGCGGATTTTCGCCAATCTCTTGATATTTCATATTTTCATGAGCCTCGCCCCGGTCTTGTCTATGCCCGAAACGCCGGAATTGAACGGTTTTTGGCTACAAATGCCGCATGGATGGGTTCTATTGACGATGATGAGGTGATGGATGACCAGTGGCTGATAGGGATGCTGGATGCGATGCATACGTGGCCTGATTGCAAGGTTTTTGCGGGCCAGCAGGTTAGGGTATCCTTGGGAAATGATAGGGGGTGGGCGCAATCAAAACCCAAACCTGAACTGAAAACCGGTACTGCCAAATGGGATGTAACAACCGGTAATGTCATATTTTCCAGATCGGTGTTTGCCCCAAACGGGTTGAATTTACGTTACAACCCGATCTTCAATTTTTCCGGCAGTGAAGATACCCATTTATTTTACACATTACGAAAACTAAATGAAGATATCCTCTGGGTTAATGAAGCCATATGTTTTGAGCCAGTCCATGAAGCGCGGGCAGCCTTTTTCCCCCGTATGAAACGTCAAATACAATTTGCGCAAAGCTGGGGTGTTGCAAAAAAATTAATTGATGGAAATTTCCATGGTATAATCTGGTTGATATTTTACACTTTCGTGACGGGTGTAAACTTCATTACCCATACAATTATCGGGGCGATTTTATTTGCATTTTCTCAACCTCTCGGCGTGAGAATCGTAAACAGCGGCATTCATTTCGGCTGTCGTGCGATCGGATATTTCAAAGCATTGTTTTTTAAATTAGGCAAGCTTTACGAACAAGTTCAGGGAAACTGACGCACAATGCCTGAAATCCTGCACAACACCCTGCCGTTCAAGCCCTGGATGGCCGAAAAAACCCGGAAACTACCCGGCATTCAACCGCTGAACCCTGCGGATTGGCTGTTGCGCGATGAGGTTTTCAGTGCGCAGATGGCTTATCGGGATCAGCTTTTGGCAAACCGGCGCGCGCAGGTTTTTCAGGCCACGCCCAATAGTCTGGCCGCGCAACATGAACTGCTGGAAACCGTTATTACAGCGCTGGATACTGGCTATATACGCCATAAATCCCACATAATGCGCCCTGATAATGTGCAGGTTTCACTGGATGACACCCCGATTATCACCGCCGCCCGTCTGGTGCAGGAGGATTTGTTGATTTTGGAAAATGGGGCCACAGAACCTGAACTAACCGCAGCGGTTTTATGTTTTCCTGCCAGTTGGACACTGGATGAAAAATTCACGCAAGGTATGCGGGCCATTCATGGCAATGTGATCGAATACACCCCCGATATGGCCAAACGGGTGCACCGCATGTTTGATGCCCTGCGCCCCGAACAACCGCTCTGGCGCGCCAATTTTCTGATCTATTCTGATGCCGATCTTTTTCAGCCACGCGCTGCCGGGCAGGATAAACCGCGCAAACAGGGGCAGGGCGGCTATATCCGGGTTGAACGCCAGAGTTTGCGTAAACTACCCAGAACGGGTGCCGTGGTATTTGGAATACATACCTATATTATGGCGCTCAGTAAGCTGTCTGTTGTGGAACGTCGTTTGCTTGAGGATAGCTTGCACAAATCGTCGCAGGGACTTACTAAATTACTTTAGATAGCCATATTTCACATAAGAACCAATTATCCCCTAAAAGTGAGAGAAAATCATGACTATACGACTCGGCGATATTGCCCCGAACTTCACTGTTGATACCACCAAAGGTGAGATCACGCTTCATGATTGGAGCGGCGATGCCTGGGTGTTTTTCTTTAGCCATCCGGCCGATTTCACCCCGATTTGCACGACTGAAATGGGCATGACAGCCAAACATGCCAGCGATTTTGCGGCCCGCAACGTTAAACCGTTGGGCCTGTCAACAGATACGGTTGAGGAACATAACCGCTGGATTTTTGATGTGAATGAGACGCAAAACACCGATTTGCAATTCCCCATCGTTGCGGACCCTGATCTGAAGATTGCCAAACAATTTGACATGATCCACCCCGAGGCCTCTGACACGGCTGCTGTGCGCTCGGTGTTCATCATTGACCCCAATAACAAGGTGCGCCTGACCATGACGTATCCGATGAATGTGGGGCGCAATTTTGATGAGATTCTGCGGGTGATTGATGCGCTGCAAATCGCGGATGAAAAAACCGTGGCCCTGCCGGCGAACTGGCGACCGGGCGATGCGGTGATCGTGCCACTTTCGGTAAGTACCGAGGATGCGCAGGCAAAATACAGTGATTTGAAAGTGCTAAAACCATATCTGCGGTTTACGAAACAAGAGGTCGTATAGGTAATAAGTGAATAAATTTTCGTAGTGCCTAAGTGGATATATTTCCACTTAGGCTAGAATTAATCAAGGCGTACCCTGGCAAGGGCCAGTTTCACCAGGCCAGCAGGCCCTTGCGGATACGGTTGTTGCCATACTGCTTGCAAGAAGTGCTGCAATCAGAAGAATACCAGATAGTGTCTTAGTCATTTTGAAAATCCTATTTCAGTTTTGTTGAAAGAAACTGCGAAAACAATAATTACTATACCCCATTGGTATCATATTAATGTATTTTTGTGCATATTTATGGGAATTATATAATGTGACGAAACTTAATATTCAAAATTCCCTTAATAGTTGATTGCATTTAGATGAATGTAGGATTTCTGTGTTTTATGACACAGGAAATAGAAACGCGCCTCGACACGTTTTGCCTTGGGATTCTCAGCCCATGGAATACGCACACAGCCAGATCGGTTTACGTCCCTGCACCCTGAAAACCGCTTTGACGGGCGAATTTTCTGGTCTACGCCGGGGCAGACATGTTTCAGCCACGTGCCGGGCGGGTAAACCGTGCAAACAGTGAGCGTCAGAGTTTGCGTAAACTACCCAGAACGGGCGCTGTAATGTTTGGCATTCACAGCTAAGCCATGGTGCTTAGCGCGCTGATATTAAAGGAACGTCAGGCCTTAGAGGAAAGCTTGCGCAAGGTGTGAAGGCCACTAAGAACTCCGGTCAATACAAGCACCCCTCCTGTTGCATGGCGCCCGATATTATCGCGCAAGTAGGTGATAACAACTGTAATGGCCTGACCTCGGCCTTTATCACTATAAAGCGGCGTTGTCTCAAAATCTGGCTGATATCCGTAATACCCAAATATAACCAAAAGTACTGCCAGCAAACCCTAACCAAAAGGCGAGTATCGAACGTTATTCATGATTATCCCTTATCTTTTTGCAATAAAAAACCCATAGGCCCATGTGGCGATGCCCGTCATGATAAACCCTGCACCGGCAATCTGGGGGCTATATTTTTCTGAAAAATATAAAGCGATGTCATTGAACAGATGCCCACCTCCAATATAGGAGTGTTCCAGATTGTCATCAAGCGCAAGTGCGCCAATAAATATAAACAGTGCCGCTAAAAGATAGCATAGTTTTTTCGTATGTTCCATTCCACTCCTTATTTGTTATCCATTGGTATCTAATGTGTATCTGTGTATGTAAGCATATAAATTGCGGGTTCAATAGTTTATGTAAATAGTTATTGGTCTGGATGAAGGTGATAGGGTGATGGCAGGGGTATAGCTGGCCTATATCATGTATTCGATCTAGCTTTAACGCCACATTTTACAGGTTTCGGGCAAAATAAATAATGACGTAAATATGTATATTTAAGGTTTCACGGTATCCAAAACCGCCTAAATGGATTGACTCCGTTTAGGCGGAAAGTGTTTATGGATATTTTTCAATCTTTTGGCACGGCCCCATCTCGCCCGGAGCACATGCTTTTGCAGATACGGTAGTTGCCATGCTGCTCGTAATAAGCGCCGCGATGATAAGGATACCTGATAGAGTCTTAGTCATATTAAAATCCTGTTCATTAAGTTGTTTTAAGAAACTATTGATAATAATTACAACGTTTTATTGGTATCATATTGGCATGTCTATGTATATAGTTAATAAAATTATGTAACATAAAATAACTTAACTTACAAAACGCCCTCAATAGTTGATTGCATTCAAAAAAATGCAGGAATTTTGAACTTTATGACACAGGAAATAGAAACGGGCCTCCCAAATTGAGAGGCCCGTTTTGTTGAAATTATGCGATTTGCCGCGAACTGTTAACAGCTGTAATACATCGCGTATTCAACCGGATGGGGCGTGTGTTCCATCTGGTACACTTCTTCCCATTTCAGCGCCATATACCCCTCAATCTGGTCCTTGGTGAACACATCACCTGCCAGCAGGAAATCATGGTCAGCGGCCAGACATTCCAGCGCCTCGCGCAGGCTGGCGCAGACGGTGGGGATATCTTGCATTTCTTCGGGTGGCAGATCGTAAAGATCCTTGTCTTGGGCCTCGCCAGGGTCGATTTTGTTTTTAATACCGTCAAGACCGGCCATCAGCAGGGCCGAAAAACACAGGTAGGGATTGGCGGCAGGGTCGGGGAAACGCGCCTCGACACGTTTTGCCTTGGGATTTTCAGCCCATGGAATACGCACACAGCCAGATCGGTTCGAGGCCGAGTAAGCCCGCAGAACCGGCGCTTCAAAGCCCGGGATCAGACGTTTGTAGCTGTTGGTGGAGGGGTTGGTGAAGGCGTTCAGGGTCTTGGCGTGTTTCAAGATACCGCCAATGAAATAGAGCGCCTCTTGGCTAAGGTCCGCGTATTTATCGCCTGCAAACAATGGCTTGCCGTCTTTCCATATCGACATGTTTACATGCATGCCCGTGCCGTTATCGCCCGCAATCGGTTTGGGCATGAAGGTCGCGGTTTTACCATAAGCATGGGCGACATTGTGGATGATGTATTTGTATTTTTGCAAATCATCAGCCTGTTTTGTCAACGTGCCAAACACCAGCCCTAGTTCGTGTTGACATGAGCCAACCTCGTGGTGGTGTTTGTCCACTTTCATGCCCATGCGTTTCATGGTCGATAGCATCTCGCCGCGGATATCCTGGGCGGCATCCGTTGGATTAACCGGAAAATACCCGCCCTTAACGCCGGGGCGATGGCCGGTGTTGCCCATTTCGTATTGGGTGTCGGTGTTCCAGGCGGCGTCTTGTGCGTCCACCTCAAAAGAGACCTTGTTCATGGTGTTAGAAAACCGCACGTCATCAAACAGGAAGAACTCGGCCTCTGGCCCGAAATAGGCGGTATCCCCAATGCCGGTGGATTTGAGGTATGCCTCGGCCTTTTCAGCCGTGCCGCGTGGGTCGCGCGTATAAGATTCACCCGTGTCAGGTTCGACCACCGAACAATGGATGCACAGGGTTTTTTCGGCGTAAAACGGATCAATATAGGCCGAAGAACAATCGGGCATCAGTTTCATATCCGACTGATCAATCGATTTCCAACCGGCAATGGAGGAGCCGTCAAACATAAACCCGTCTTCCAGAAAATCTGCGTCAACCTCATCATTGATGATGGTCACATGCTGCAATTTTCCGCGCGGGTCCGTGAAACGGATGTCGACATATTCGATGTCATGTTCCTTGATCGTATCAAGGACGTTTTGAATATCACTCATGGTATTTTCCTTATATTAAAGAGCATCTTCGCCGTCTTCTTCGGTGCGAATACGGATGGCTTGTTCAATGGTGGATACGAAAATCTTGCCGTCGCCGATTTTGCCGGTTTTGGCAGCGTTGATAATGGCCTCGATCGCGCCGTCAACCTGATCATCGGCCATAACGACCTCGATTTTGACCTTGGGCAGGAAATCGACCACATATTCGGCGCCGCGATACAATTCCGTGTGGCCTTTCTGGCGCCCGAAGCCTTTGGCCTCAATCACGCTGAGGCCCTGAATGCCAACGTCTTGCAAGGCCTCTTTGACCTCGTCAAGCTTGAAGGGTTTGATGATAGCTTCGATTTTCTTCATGGCGATGCTCCGGTTGATTTCCCCGTGATTGAAAACAGTTGTGCAGGCGCGATACAATTGGATACTGTTTACGCTGTGTCTATTCGCCATTCCATTGCAGAGTTTGCCTATATTTTAGGCAGTTTGCTTAAACTATAACCAGATTGAGAACCCATGAGCGAACTTTTGACCGCCGCCCAGATGCGCGCCATCGAGCAAGCCGCGATCAATAGCGGCGAAGTCACCGGGCTGGAGCTGATGGAACGCGCGGGTGCGGGCGTGGTCGAGGCGATACTGGAGGAATGGCCTGAAATGGCCCTGACCACACAAAAAGTGGTGGTGTTATGCGGGCCGGGCAACAACGGCGGCGACGGGTTCGTGGTAGCGCGGCTGTTGAAACAACGCGGCTGGAAGGTTGAGGTTTTTCTCTATGGCAAGATAGAAAAACTGCCGGTAGATGCGGCGGTGAACGCAAAGCGGTGGTTGGAGATGGGGGAGATCAACTCAATATTCGAATATAAATTCGACAGTTCTGCAAGAAATTCTGTGTTGATTGATGCCCTTTTTGGTGCCGGACTAACAAGAGCACTTTCTGACGAATTGGTGGATCATATCGTTGATGCGTTTTTTTCGGAATTCGTAGTTTCGATTGATGTGCCGTCTGGGCTATGCCTCGATAGCGGAAGCCAGCTAGGTAGATGCTGGGTGAATGAAGTTTGGCATGATTCAGGATTTTTGACTGTAACATTTCATCGCAAACGGATTGGGCAATGTATTGCTGACGGTCCTGAGTTGTGTGGCAAAATTGTTGTTGCCGATTTGCAGATAGCTCCAAAGCAAGGCCGACTTGCCCTCGCGGATTTTCATCAAATACGGCCGGTTAATCTTGATTATTATATAAAAATAGCGCGTGAGTCCTTTTGGGATTGTTATAATCACAAGTCCAATCGAGATAACAAATACACCCACGGCCACGCCCTGATCGTTTCTGGTCCTTCCGGCAAAACTGGCGCGGGGCGGCTGGCGGCGCGGGGCGCACTTCGGATTGGGGCAGGGGTGGTTACGCTTGCCTCGCCGCCCGATGCCATGTTGGAAAATGCTGCCCAAGTGACGGCGATTATGCTGACCCCGGTGGCGGATGCGGTGGCGTTTGCGCGTGTATTACAAGATACGCGGATCAATGCGCTGTGTCTGGGTCCGGCGTTGGGGCTTGATCGGCGTGATATGGTCGAGGTGGCCCTCAAATCGCATCGCAAACTGGTGTTGGACGCCGATGCGCTTAGCATGTTTGCCGATGACCCAAAGGCGCTATTTGACATGCTTCATGAGAAATGTGTCCTTACCCCACATGCTGGCGAGTTTAAACGCATGTTCCCCGATATTGCCGCGAAACTGGCCGAAACGCCCACCAAAGGCCCTGCCTATTCCAAGGTTGATGCCACGCGGGATGCGGCCAAAAGGGCAGGATGTGTGGTGTTATACAAAGGCGCAGACACAGTGATCGCAGACCCCACGGGCAGTGCCGCAATTAATTCCGCCCATTTTGAGCGCGCAGCACCCTGGTTGGCAACCGCCGGGTCGGGCGACGTTTTGGCAGGGTTCATCACCGGCCTTCTGGCACGGGGTGTTGAACCTATGCATGCCGCGCAAACCGCCGCCTGGCTGCACGTGGAATGCGCCCTGAAATTTGGCCCCGGATTAATTGCCGAGGATATTCCTGAACAGCTCCCGGCGGTTTTTCGGGCGTTAGACGTATAACCCGGCCAGCTTACAACCCGTCATGATCCCCAAAACGATTACGTTCAAGGCTGATGTCATCAAGCAAACCAAACGGATCCCATGCATTGGGCATCTGTGTGCACAACAGGCGATAATCCTGCCAGCCATCCACCAATTCCTTAAGCGTATGATCCTTGGCGCAGTTTTCCCGCACCTTATGGTGGGTCTCAACGCGGGCCTGCTCAAACGCATCAAACAATGACGCGTGATTACCGGCGCTTAAACTGTCGGAAAAAACCTGCGTGAACATCGCTTCGGTGTTATCAGGCGTGAAATTGGCGATTTGCTCTTGGAAAGAGCTGAAAATGACGGCTTCACGGCCATTCCAGTCGCTGCCACGCTCGCCAATACCCTGATGTACGTTGTTGATATAGTCCTGCAATGCGGCATCGGCATGACAGGCCTCGATGATCGTAACAATCTCATGTGACATGATTTTATTGACGTGATCACGAAAATCGCGCGCCGTCATCCAGTCGCCATTGGCGGTTGCTGCCTTGGCATCGGCCGGCCTTTCGTCGGTGTACCAGGCAAAAATCTCGTCGGATACCTCATACCCTTTATATAGCGCCTCGATTTTTCCGCCGTGTGTGTTTATATAGATAACCACCCGATCTTCGGGCTTGGCTTCACTGGCAAGTCGGGCTAATGCATCGACAATATCAGCCCCGGTTGCCTGCGCATCAATAAGCGTTATCACGTGATCATCCGCCACATCCATAGAGTTTTGAAACCCCTTAACAATCAAATCAACGTCCTTTTGACATGCGCCGTTTAGCTTGGCATTCAAGGCGCTGTCATCGTGCGTTGCCTTCCAGGGCGGGCAGGCGGCAGCGGCAAACAGCCATGTATCCGCATGGGCGGGCAGGGCGAAAAGCATGGTAACTGTGCTCAAAATAATAGGGAAATGTCGCATGTCTGGGATTCCTTCGAAACGAATTGATCGGGCTGGTTCAGATACTGGAGCCAGCCCGGATACATACTAAACGCCTACTGGTTACTGATTATCTTTAAGCGTTTCATGCACAACACCACCGGCGGATTCACAATCCTCAACCGATTTTGACATCATCATGATATCTTCGCCAAACGTGCAGTGGATTGCGACAAAGGCCGGTTGTTGGGGCCGTTGTGGCATTGGCATTTGCGCGCCCCAGCCAGAGCCGTGAACCGGCCCAAAGATCGACCAGCCCGAGCCATTAACTGGCCCGAAAATCGACCAACCCGGCTGCGCACCCCCATGTCCACCGTAAGGATTAGGGTTCATGCCCCAACCGGAACCGTTTACTGGCCCAAAGATCGACCAACCGGGATGTTGTGCCCCTTGATTCATCCCCCAACCCGAACCGTGAACCGGCCCGAATATCGACCAGCCCGAACCATTAACCGGCCCGAATATCGACCAGCCATTTGCCTCTGCTGAACCAAAAGGCGTGCTGCCCGACGCTGATACACCGGCATTGGCGACGCTGGTCGATAATGCCAAAACGGCCGAAATTGCGATTGTTTTTACGTATTTTATTTTCATGACGAGTTCCTAACATCAATGTTACTTACATGTACCGACCGTATATAAACCGATGAGATATTGTTAATATTCAGCGACTTACAGAAGGCGATGGCATCAAAACAAAGGTGTATTATGTCAAAAATAAGGCAGGCATTCCGCAATGGTGCGCCCAACATTGATTTGGAGCCAAGAACGGAAATATGCGCGCGAATAACGCCGCTTTGGTGTGAGCAACGCTCGAAATTTTGCGGGTATAATCAGATATATTCGAAAAAAGCAGCATTCTTAATCCGCATTGGCTTAATCCATGCCGTTCAAAACCGCCCGAACCTCGATAACTTTTTGTCGGCTAATCGGAAATTCCTGCCCGGATCGGTCAACCACCTTTGGATTTCCATCCCGTGAAATAATTTTTCTTATCTCACTTTTTCGCATCCATAAAGACCGATGCAATCGCAATCCGATACCATCCGGCAACATGGTTTCTGCCTGCGAAAGGCTCATACGTAAAAGCGTATCCCCGGTTTTGGTGAATACCTTAACATATTGATTTTGCGCCTCAACTCTTTGAATACTTGTGCGAATATTTTCCGGAACAAGCGCCGAAAGTTCACAATCCGGTGGCTTTGTCGGGTACCAGATCGGGAAGGGGTGCCCCTTTTTTGAAAGCCCGCTTAAAAGCGCGTTCGTAAAGTAATGGGTTACAAGTGAAGCAGCAATAACGACCATAATAATGGTGGTCAAAAAATACTTCCAAATACCCGAAAAAGTTATATTCGGCGTGATGTTTGTACTATATATGGCGGCCTCGGCCACGGCTAACATAGAAAAAAACGCTATCGTAACCCAGACAAACGGCACGTTGCGCACAATCGAAAACCGTAACATATATCCCAGCCCCCAATATCCGATGAAATAATAGGATGCCGCCCCAATTCCGTTGTAAATAAGGCGTTGCAGTAATGACATATCCACCAGGCGCTCGCCGGGGGCCAAAAAACATGTGAATAACCACGAAGCGATTGCCAGAAATATGCAGGCTTTGTGTCGATAAACAGAGCGGATAAACATGTTGAACTCTTTCAGAGGCACAACGGCCTGATCCAACAATTCCGATTTCGTAAAAACCACAGTTTTTTCCGTTTATATGCGCGAGATTCTGACCAAATGAGCTTTTGACGCTAGCACAATATGAGGTGTCGTCAAGGTTTGACATCAGAGTTTTCAACGCAAGAGGGAAATTGAGATAGGATACCGTTTTACAAATATCGGGCGATTTACATCACTTTCCGCTCGCAAGTCGTAAAAACCTCTGCTAGAGAGGCGCCGAATTGACCCGCTTTACAGTGGCGATATGCGGATGTGGTGGAATTGGTAGACACGCCAGATTTAGGTTCTGGTGCCGCGAGGCGTGGGGGTTCAAGTCCCTTCATCCGTACCAAATTGAAAAGGAAGAAAAATGCAGGTTACCGAGACCCTGAACGAAGGCCTAACGCGCGCCTATGATATCAACATCACAGCCGCCGAGCTGGAGGCAAAAGTGACCGAAAAGCTGGAGACTGCCCGCGCGGATTTCCAGATGAAAGGGTTTCGTAAAGGCCATGCACCGCTTGCCTTGATGAAAAAGATGTTCGGTAAATCTGTTCTGGGCGAAGCGATGCAGGAAACTGTTGACGCGGCCATGCAGGAACATTTTGAGAAATGCGGCGACCGCCCTGCCATGCAGCCCGAGGTCAAGATGACAAACGAGGACTGGAAAGACGGCGACGATGTTGCGGTTACGTTGAAATATGAATGCCTGCCTGAGATTCCCGAGGCGGATTTTTCAAAACTCAAGCTGGAACGTCTGGTTACCAAAATTGATGATTCTGCGGTTGATGAAGCGCTGGAAAGCCTCGCGGCTTCGGCCAATAACTTTGAGAACCGGCGCAAAGGCTCCAAGGCCAAGGACGGCGATCAGGTTGTGATCGATTTTCTGGGCAAGGTTGACGGCGAGGCCTTTGAAGGCGGCGCAGGTGAGGATTACCCACTGGTGCTTGGCTCCAACAGCTTTATTCCCGGCTTTGAGGAACAGCTAATTGGCGCCAAAGACGGTGACAAACTGGACGTTAAGGTAACTTTCCCGGCGGAATACGGCGCCGAAGCACTAGCCGGTAAAGACGCGGTATTTGCCTGCACTGTTAAGGACGTAAAAGAACCCAAACCTGCCGAAATTAATGATGAATTGGCGACAAAATTCGGGGCTGAAAGCCTGAAGGATTTGAAATCGCAAATTTCGGACAAACTGGGCGAAGAATATAAAGGTGCGGCCCGCATGATTATGAAGCGCAGCCTGATGGATAAACTAGACAAGCTGGTGAAATTTGATCTGCCACCATCACTGGTCAAAGCCGAGGCCGGGCAAATTGCCCATCAGCTTTGGCATGATGATAACCCCGATGTTAAGGGCCATGACCACCCCGAGATTGAGACCACGAAAGAGCACGAAAAACTGGCGGCACGCCGTGTTAGCCTTGGTCTTTTGCTGGCCGAACTTGGCACAAAGAACAAGATCGAGGTGAGCGATCAGGAAATCCAGCAGGCGATGTTCAATCAAGCCAGCCAATATCCCGGTCAGGAACGCGAATATTTTGAATTCATGCAGAAAAACGAGCAAGCGCAACAGCAAATGCGTGCGCCGATTTTTGAGGATAAAGTCGTTGATTTCATTATCGAATTAGCGGATGTTTCTGAAAAATCCATTGACAAGGAAGCCCTCGAAGCTGCCGTCAAGGATCTGGATAAAGTCTAAGCGCATCTACTGGGCGAATAAACGGCGGGCTTTGGCGCGCCGTTTTTGTTTTGCGCTTGCAGATATTGTATCGGATACTTAAACCTTTCAGCAACGCTTTCGCGATATTGGTTGCGAAGACAGTAACAAAGGCAGGCATATGAACGATCCGATTGACACCTATATGAATACGCTGGTTCCAATGGTGGTTGAACAAACCGCGCGTGGAGAACGCTCCTATGATATTTTCTCGCGCCTGTTGAAAGAACGGATTATTTTTGTCTCGGGGCAGGTGCATGACGGCATGTCGACGCTGATTGTTGCGCAATTGCTATTTCTTGAGGCTGAAAATCCGAAAAAAGAGATTTCGATGTATATCAACTCGCCCGGTGGCGTTGTTTCCAGCGGGTTGTCGATTTATGACACAATGCAATACATCCGCCCGACAATTTCGACGCTGTGCATCGGGCAGGCGGCCTCTATGGGGTCATTGCTGTTGGCGGCCGGGGAAAAGGGCAGGCGGTTTAGTCTGCCAAACAGCCGCATAATGCTGCACCAGCCCTCGGGTGGTTTTCAGGGGCAGGCCTCGGATATTGCGCTACATGCCAAAGAAATTCTTGATCTGAAAGATCGCCTGAATAAAATTTACGTTAAACACAGCGGACAAGACCTTGAAACTGTTGAAAAAGCCTTGGACCGTGACAATTTCTTAACCGCGGAAGAAGCCAAAGAATGGGGGGTTGTTGACGAAATTTTGACCCGCCATGTGGTTGAAAAAGACGAGGAATAGATGCGATATATGTCATGTAAGTCAGTTGACGCTTGTGTTGCCTGCTTTGAATATGCCCTAATGCAGACCAAAGAAGATAACTCGGCGTTGTCAGTCGCCTTGTAGGAGAGTTAAGATGAGCAAATCAGACAGTAAAGATACGAAAAACACGCTCTATTGTTCGTTTTGCGGCAAAAGCCAGCACGAGGTGCGCAAACTGATCGCCGGTCCGACCGTTTTTATCTGTGATGAATGTGTCGAGCTGTGTATGGATATTATCCGCGAGGAAACCAAAAGCAACCTGGTCAAATCCTCTGAAGGTGTGCCAACGCCAAAAGATATTTGCAAGGTGCTGGACGATTACGTTATCGGGCAGGCCGTTGCCAAACGGGTGCTGTCTGTTGCTGTGCATAATCATTATAAACGTCTGGAACACGCATCTAAAAACCCCGAGGTTGAGCTGGCTAAATCCAACATCATGCTGGTCGGGCCAACGGGGTGCGGTAAAACCCTGCTGGCGCAAACGCTGGCCCGCATTTTGGATGTGCCGTTTACAATGGCCGACGCCACGACCCTGACCGAAGCCGGCTATGTCGGCGAAGATGTCGAAAATATCATCCTGAAACTGCTGCAATCGGCGGAATATAACGTTGAACGCGCGCAACGCGGCATTGTTTACATTGACGAAATCGATAAAATCTCACGTAAATCGGATAACCCGTCCATCACCCGCGATGTCTCGGGCGAGGGTGTGCAGCAGGCCCTGCTGAAAATCATGGAAGGCACGATTGCCTCCGTGCCGCCACAAGGCGGGCGCAAACACCCTCAACAGGAATTTTTGCAGGTCGACACCTCAAATATTCTGTTCATCTGTGGCGGCGCTTTTGCCGGGCTTGATAAGATCATCTCGCAACGTTTCAAAGGCACCTCCATGGGGTTTGGCGCCGATGTTCAGGATAATGAGGAACGCGGTGTTGGTGAGATTCTACAGGAATTGGAGCCGGAAGATCTGCTGAAATTCGGGCTGATCCCTGAATTTGTTGGCCGCCTACCCGTGGTTGCGACCTTAACGGACCTTGATTCCGCAGCCCTGATCACCATCCTGACCGAGCCTAAAAACGCCTTGGTAAAACAATACCAACGCCTATTTGAGCTGGAAAACGTGCAACTGACTTTTACCGAAGATGCTCTTGCTGCGATTGCCGAACGCGCAATTGCACGCAAAACCGGGGCGCGGGGGTTACGCTCCATCCTGGAAGAAATACTGCTTGATTCTATGTTTGAGATGCCGGGCCATGACGACATCGAAGAAATCGTCGTCAACGCCGATTCCGTCAAAAAAGAAGGCGAACCATTGATAATTTATGCCGACCGCAAGGAAGAACCCGCCTCGGCCTCATGATCGGGCTGGACCTGCCCAGTATATTCAGGGCATAAGCGTGTTAACATAAATCGCGGAGTCGTTATGAAATTCCTGATCCAGATATTTACATGGTGGAACAACCAATCCTTTGGCACACAGATTTTTACGTGGCGCAAAGGGCAGTTTGTTGGTGAAGACAACGAGGGTAACAAATATTACCGTAACAGCGATGACACAAAACGCTGGATTATCTACAACGGCCTGATTGAGGCTTCGCGGGTATCGCCAGATTGGCACGGCTGGTTGCATCACACGTTTGATGAAAATCCGGCCGAAAATGCCCTTGCCCATAAGGTATGGGAAAAACCGCATGTGGAAAACCTGACGGCAAGCGAAAATGCATATCGCCCCAAGGGCAGTATTTTTGCCGCCAAGCAACAAACTGCCCAGGATTATGAGGCATGGCAGCCTGAATAGGGGCGGATATCATGGCAAATAACGTAACAGAAACTCTGATTGGCGCGGTTGTCGTGGCAGCCGCCGCCGGTTTTTTATTCTATGCCGGTCAAAGCACAGGGTTTTCCACAGGCACGGGCCAATATACCTTAACCGCGAAATTTCGCAGTGTCGAAGGCTTGAATGTCGGCAGCGATGTGCGAGTGGCTGGTGTCAAAGTTGGCACGCTTAAGGCAATCACGCTTGATCAGGATACCTACCGCGCGGTTGCCGTCATGTCACTGGATGACACGATTATGATCCCCGATGACGCCGACATCAAAGTAGCCTCAGACGGGTTACTAGGGGGGGCGTTTTTAGAAATCACAGCAGGTGGATCGCCTTTTATGCTTGAAAATGGTGATGAAATTTTACTGACCCAAGGCTCGGTTAGCCTGATAAATCTATTGATGAAATTTGTCAGCAGCGACACATCGGATGAATAATACACGCTATATTCTAGCCGCGATGTTCCTGCTGCTCGCCAGCAGCACGTTCGCCCAGTCAATCCTTGAGGAACTCTTGCCGGAAACCACCATGGGGGTGTTACGCGATGACGGGGTCACATTTCCCATTCCCTACAATGATGTCGAAGTTGAGCCGCCGCTGTCAGGTATTGCCAACAGCGCCAATTTACGCGGGCTTGATCGCATCAACGGAACAACGCAGGATATTGCCATAATGGTCGGAGATACCGTGCAATATGAACGTCTTATGATCACACTACACGCTTGTCGTTATCCGCAAGATGACATTAATGCCGACGCATTCGCGCAAATTACCATCCATGATATTCGCGAAGATACGGACCGTTTTACGGGGTGGATGTTTGCCTCCAGCCCGGCGTTATCAGCGCTTGATCACCCGCGTTACGATGTTTGGGTGCTAAGCTGCCAAAGCTCCTGAGAGGGGGCATCAGAGGCAAGTGCTGCAAAATCAGCCGGAATTTCCAGTGCAGTTTCCAGATATTCCTGATAGGTATTTCGCGAGATTTCAATGCCCCCCATTGTCACAAGATGCGCGGTTGAAAACTGCGTATCAAGCAGTTGAAACCCACCGGCGTTCAAACGTGCCACCAGTGCGATAAGCGCAAGCTTTGAGCCGTCAGTCGTTTTTGAAAACATGCTCTCGCCAAAAAATGCCCCACCAACCGCGACACCATAAAGCCCGCCAATCAACGCATCCGCGCGCCAGACCTCAACGGAATGGGCAAAGCCTTTCCGGTGTAACTGCTTGTATAGTTGAAAAATTTCCGGATTTATCCAGGTTTGCGCGCGATCTGCACAATTTTTGACGACCTGTTCAAAGCAACGGTCGGTGCTAAATTGATACAGCCCGGAAAGCAGCCGTTTGCGCAGGCTGCGCGAAACATGGAACCTATCTAGCGGCAGGATACCGCGTTTTTCAGGATCAACCCAAAAAATCTCGGGATCTTCGGCGGATTCTGCCATCGGAAAAATGCCCGCGCAATAGGCACGCACCAAAATTTCAGGAGTGATTTCAGGTGGATCAGCCACGCTTAGCTATAGCTTTCCAACCATTTTTCCAGCCAGTGAATATCATAATTACCCGAATGGATATCAGCCTCAGCCAGCAACGCATGATGGAGCGGCGCAGTCGTTTCAATACCATCAACAACCAGTTCATCAAGCGCGCGGGAAAGGCGCGCCAGTGCCGCCGGGCGGTCAGGGGCGTGCACGATCAATTTGGCAATCAGACTATCGTAATATGGCGGGATCGAATAGCCGTCATAAAGATGGCTGTCCATGCGCACACCCAGCCCGCCGGGCGCATGAAACTGCGAAATCCGACCTGGCGAGGGGCGAAATTCGGGAAATTTTTCGGCGTTAATACGACATTCAATGGCGTGCCCATTGGGGATCAGGTTTTTCTGCTCAAAAGACATGGGCAGACCAGCGGCCACCCGGATTTGTTCGCGCACCAGATCAACGCCGTAAACGGCCTCGGTGACGGGGTGTTCGACCTGTAGTCGGGTGTTCATTTCGATAAAGAAAAACTCGCCACGCTCATATAGAAATTCAATCGTACCGGCACCTGCATAATTGATCGCCGCTACGGCATCCGCACAGGTTTTACCGATTTTCGCGCGCAATTTTGCATCAATCACCGGCGAGGGGCATTCCTCAAACACTTTTTGATGGCGCCGCTGCAACGAGCAATCCCGCTCTCCAAGGTAGACAGCGCGCCCTTTGCCATCGCCAAACACCTGAATTTCAATGTGACGGGGCAGGGTGAGGTATTTTTCAATATAGACCTCATCATTGCCAAACGCGGCCTTGGATTCAGCGCGTGCCGTGCGAAACGCTTCTTCAAGGTCATCCGCGGTTTTGGCCACCTTCATGCCACGACCACCGCCACCGGCAGTTGCTTTGACAATCACAGGAAACCCCATTTTGGCTGATATTTTCTGGGCTTCTTCAACCGTATTAACCCCCCCCGGTGAGCCGGGAACACAAGGTACTCCAAGGTTTTTCATCGTGTCCTTGGCGGTGATTTTGTCGCCCATCATGTTGATGTGATCAACCGTGGGGCCGATAAATGTCAACCCGTGATCTTGAATAACCTGCACAAAATTGGCGTTTTCTGACAAAAACCCATAGCCGGGATGAATGGCCTCAGCCCCGGTGATTTCACAGGCAGAAATGATATTTGGGATCGAAAGATAGCTTTGCGCACCGGCAGGCGGGCCAATGCAGACGCTTTCATCGGCCATGCGCACGTGCATTGCGTCAACATCCGCGGTGGAGTGCACGGCGACAGAACCGATGCCCATTTCCTTACAGGCCCGAATGACCCGCAGGGCAATTTCGCCACGGTTTGCGATAAGGATTTTGGTGAACATACGTTCGCCCCCTCGGGTTATTCTAGGATGATTAATGGGTCGCCAAATTCCACCGGCGCGCCGTCATCAACCAGAATGCGGGTCACTTTGCCGGAATTTGGCGCCGGGATCTGGTTCATGGTTTTCATGGCCTCGACAATCAGCAATGTCTGCCCCTCTTTGACCATATCGCCGACGTTTACGAATACATCGGCACCCGGTTCGGCGGACAGGTAGGCGGTACCTACCATCGGCGAGGTTACAGCGCCGTTCAACTGCGCCGGATCATCCGCTTGCGGAGCCGCCGCCGAGGGGGCAGCCGCACTTGGCGTTACAGCCACTGTCTGCTGGATTGGTGCTGCCGTTAACTGGCGTGCAACCCGCACGTTCAGTACATCATCTTTGGCAAATTCGCGCATAACCTCGATCTCGCTCAGATCATTTTGCCGCAGCAATTCTGCAAGTTCTTTAATAAAATTAACGTCGGCATTTTGCTTTTTATCGGCCATTTCATCCTCGAATTTCTGCCGGTTCTTCCGGTATTTATGTTTCAACCTTTATAGGGGTTTCAGGGCCTGCTGAAAAGCAAAGATGCCAAAACCCGGGATTTATTCCAGTTCCGCACGCGCTTTATTAACCATATTTTGCATGCCAGCCAGCGGCATATAGCCACGTAACAGCGCCGAACCAATCACAAATGCCGGCGTACCGCGTATTTGCATATCGCGCCCAAGCGCGTGATTTTGGGCAATGATTTGCTGCACGAGCGGGTCATCCATATGATCACGCATCAATATTGGATCAGCGCCCGCATTTGTGGCAAGTTCCGCCAATGTCACCGGGTTAACGGAGTTTGGCGCGCCATTATGAAGCATAAGTAAATCATTGAATTCCGCGTAATATTCCGGCTGCTTGGTCAGGATTGAAACAGCAGCCTGTGCAGCCAACATGGATTCATCCCCCAGAATCGGGAATTCCTTGATGACAAGGCGAATATCGTCATTGGCCGCCAAAAGCGCCTGAACTTCGATATGGGCACGTTTGCAATATCCGCATTTATAGTCGGAAAATTCAACAATGGTAATTGCCCCGTCGGGATTGCCCGCAATGAAAGAGTATCCATCATGGGCAAGTGCGTCGTAATTCTGTTGAACCAATACCTGATCCGTGACGGCCGCGCGTTCGGCTTTGCGCGCATCCAGCACGTCGATTACCTCCAGGATCACCTCGGGGTTGGCCAAAAGATAGGCGCGAACCTCGGCCCCGAAAGTTGCACGTTCAGCCGCAGACATATCTTGCAAATCCGTGGCGTGGGCAAAGGTGCCAAGCAACAGAAAAATCCCGGCACTAAGTGAAAAAAACAATTTTTTCATGCTATTTTCCTAACGACCACCAACCGCGACGTTTGGGGGCGTCTGGTTGATCAGGTTTTGATTTTTCAGCAGGCTGCGCGGCTTCAACCGATGGTTTTTCGGCTGGTTTTTCGGCCACGTCAGCCGGTTTTACCTTAGGTTTGCGCGGTGTACGTTTGCGTTTTGGCTTTTCCTCGGATTTTCCTTCGGGGACGTCAACAACATCCGAAACAACATCTGACCCAGGTGATTTTTCAACCGTTTCAACAACTTCAGGCGTGTCAGATTCAACTTTACGACGGCGCGTACGGCGTGGTTTGGCCTCAGCTTTCGGCGTTTCCTCGACGGTTATGATCTCAGGGGTGGTGACCTCAGGAGTTTCATCCTTGGGGGCATCATCGGATGTTTCGGATTCTACATTCTCAGCCGTTTGCTGATCCTTGTTGCGATTACGCCCGCGACCACCACGACGGCGCCGACGTTTTTTCGGCGCATCCTCGGTTGTATCAGCGGCCGGGGTAGGCGCGTTTTCAGTCTCGCTGGAAATTTCAGGCGTGTATTCCACGAAAGTAGCTTCCAAAACTTCAGCCTCGGGCACGATCCGTGTCGCCACTTTCATGCGTTCAACGCGATATTCGGGGCTGATCAGATGTGGATCGGCCTCAATGCGCACAGACAGGCCAAAACGGCTTTCAATCATGGCGACATGTTCGCGTTTCTGGTTCAGCATATAGTTGGCGATATTGATCGGCACGCTGACCAGCACTTCTTTGCAACGTTTACGCACGCCTTCTTCTTCAAGTTCGCGCAGAATGGCCAGCGTCAGTGAATCGTCCGAGCGCGTGCTGCCGGTACCGTGACAATGCGGACAGGGCTGGGTTGAGGCCTCAAGCATGCCGGGGCGCAGACGTTGGCGCGACATTTCCATAAGCCCGAAACTGGATATCCGCCCGATTTGAATGCGGGCACGATCTGTTTTCAGCTTGTCTTTGATACGTTTTTCCACCGCAAGGTTATTGCGGCGATCTTCCATATCGATGAAATCAATAACGATCAGCCCGGCCAAATCGCGCAGACGCAACTGGCGCGCCACTTCTTCGGCGGCCTCAAGATTGGTTTTGCGCGCGGTATCCTCGATCGAGTTTTCCTTGGTCGCACGCCCTGAATTCACGTCAATCGCCACCAATGCCTCGGTGATGCCGATAACAATATAGCCGCCAGATTTCAGCTGAACGGTCGGGTTAAACATGCCCGAAAGGTAGGTTTCCACCTGAAAACGTGAGAAAAGCGGCAGGGCATCTTTGTACAACTTTACATGTTTTTCATGCGAAGGCATCAGCATTTGCATGTATTCTTTGGCCTCGGAGTACCCGCGCTCACCGTCGATAATTATCTCATCGATATCACTGTTATAAAGATCACGGATGGAGCGTTTAATCAGACTGCCTTCTTCATAAATATGCGTCGGGGCTATGGATTTAAGGGTAGTGTCGCGGATTTGCTCCCATTGGCGCAGCAGATATTCATAATCTCGTTTGATGTCGGTTTTTGTACGTTTCGCGCCAGCTGTGCGAATAATCAGACCGGCTCCATTTGGTACGGTAATCGAACCGGCGATGTCTTTTAGTTTTTTGCGATCTGAAACATTGGTGATTTTTCGGCTGATCCCACCGCCGCGCGCAGTGTTGGGCATCAGCACACAATAGCGCCCGGCAAGAGACAGATAGGTGGTAAGTGCGGCGCCTTTATTACCACGTTCCTCTTTCACGACCTGAATCAACAGAATCTGGCGCACTTTGACGACTTCTTGAATTTTATAGCGGCGCGGGCGGGGTTTGCGCGGGATGATTTCCTCTTTTACGTCCTCTGCTACATCTTCTGTGGCAACGGGTTCGATATCCGCCGATTCGGCCCCTGACGTTGCGGTTTTCTCATCAGTAATATCCGCCGCAGCTTCGGGAACCTCAACAATATCCGGCTGCTCACCGCCGCCCATATCTTCATCGAGAGGTCCCGAAATAACGGCATCCACCTCACTTGGCGCGCCATCTGCCGCAGCTTCAGTTGGTTTTTTACGACGTCTACGGGTGCGGGATTTTGATTTTTCGGCATTTTCTTCGTCTTCCTGAAGCGCGGCGGCATAGGCAGCCTCTTCTTCCAGAAGTTTTTTGCGGTCAGCCGCAGGGATTTGATAATAATCCGGGTGAATTTCCGAAAACGCCAGAAAACCGTGGCGATTGCCACCATAATCCACGAATGCTGCCTGCAACGAGGGTTCAACCCGCGTGACTTTGGCTAGATATATATTTCCGGCAAGTTGACGTTTGTTGAGGGACTCAAAATCGAATTCATCGATTTTATTACCCTCGATGACCACAACCCGCGTCTCTTCGGCGTGGGTGGCATCGATAAGCATTTTCTTTGACATGATATCTTTCTGTAACAACCAAGTGGCGCTATTTGCCTTAACAAAATCGCGCTAGTCGTTGTAATTGTTTGGAAAAAAACGCCCAAAACAGCAGAAAACCCAAAGGGCAGTTGGCCCTTGCAGATATCATTGCCTGTATCAGCGCGTTTCATCGCGGTTATCTCTCCGGCATAAATGCCTGAAAATTAGCTGTTCCCGATTTTGAAAAACGGGGCAGGATTAGCGGGTGGCGCAAGCGCCAGTCGCATTCCATGTGGCAGATTTTTGCCAAACATGCATGGATGCAACAAAACTTTTTGACTGACGGCCCTCTACTTACGATTCACTTGGGCGCAGTAGGGACACATAGCCATGGTCAAAGATGTAATACAACTTAAATCCAATTGTAAGAGCAACATTTATGATTTATCGATATTTACAGGCAGAAGCACGCCGAAGCTGTAATCTGCTTTTGACGCATCCATATGCTTTGCGTATATGTGACTAGGTTGATAGAGGACGAGTCGGTGTTGCGCGCAATATTAAATATTTTTGGGTTTATTTTCAGTTGGGGCGTTCTGGCCTTGATTATGGGCGGCCTTGGCCTGATGACCCTGTTCTGGATTTACAGCCAGGATCTGCCTAATCACGAACAACTGGCGACATATGATCCGCCGACATTGTCACGGATTTATTCGGGTCGTGGCATCGTTATGGATGAATTTGCCCGCGAGCGGCGCATTTTCACCCCGCCTGACGAAATTCCCGGGCTTATCAAAGCGGCGTTTATCAGTGCCGAAGATAAGAATTTTTACCACCACGCCGGCTATGACCCTTTGGGGATCGTCAAGGCGCTGATTGATGCAGCACGCGGCGGGCGCTTACGCGGAGCCTCGACGATCACACAGCAGGTTATGAAGAATTTTCTGCTGGATGGCAGTCGCAAAATTGAACGTAAAATCAAGGAAATCGTGCTGGCGGCGCGGATTGAAAATACGCTGACCAAAGATCAGATACTTAGCCTTTACCTGAACGAGATTTTTCTGGGGCGCAATTCTTATGGTGTGACAGCGGCAGCGCAGACATATTTTGGCAAAAGTCTCGAAGAACTTTCGATTGCCGAGGCCGCGTTTCTGGCCGTACATCCCAAAGACCCCAATGATTACCACCCCGTGCGCAATCATGACCGTGCTGTTGCCCGGCGCAATTTTATCCTGAAAGAAATGGCGGAAAACGGGTATATTACGACGGCTGAAGCCGAAGAAGCCAAAGCCTCGCCATTGCTGACCGTGCAGGGGGGGCATTTGCCCTCGGCGCGCTCGCGCATGCCCGCGCGCAGTTATTTCACCGATGAAATACGCCGTCAGCTTAGCCGCTCGCTTGGCGAAGAACAGCTTTTCGCCGGAGGGTTGTCCATACGATCCACCATGGATCCTGAATTGCAGCGTGTCGCCGCCAAAGCCTTGCAAAACAGGCTGGTGGAATATGACCGCGCTCTGGAAACCTACTGGGGTGCGCTTGGGAATATTGCTGGCGCTGATGCCATGTCAGAGCCTGAATGGCGCAAAGCGCTTGATGATATGACCCTGCCACGCGACATTGAAGATTGGTATTTAGCGGTAGTGCTGAAGGTCGGCGAAACCTCGGTGCGGATCGGGATTGAGGGCGAGGCCGAGGACGACGACGGGCATTATCTTTTTGTTAAAAACGCCACATGGGCGCGGGCTTTGACCGAGGATAACAAGCCGGGCAAAACCCCGAAAACCGCCGCTGATATCTGGGCGCTCGGCGATGTGGTGCTGGTATCCAACAGTGCCAAAGACGGCGAAGCGCCGGAATGGCAGTTAGAACAAGTGCCCGCCTTGCAGGGCGCGTTTATGGCGATGGACACGGTCACCGGGCGCGTTTTGGCGATGCAGGGCGGGTTTTCCTATCAAACCAGCGTTTTTAACCGCGCAACCCAAGCCAAACGCCAACCCGGGTCGGCGTTTAAGCCTTTTGTCTATGCCTCGGCGCTCGATAACGGCTATACGCCTGCAACAATCGTGGTTGATGCGCCCATCGAGGTGGAAACCGGCGAGGGGATCTGGCGGCCGCAAAACTCATCCCACAAGTTTTACGGCCCCGCACCCATGCGCACCGGTATTGAGTTTTCGCGAAACCTGATGACCGTGCGTATTGCGCAAAGTATCGGTATGGACGTGGTCAGCGCCTATGCGGAACGGTTCGGGGTTTACAAGGAAATGCCGGAACTTTTGTCCTATTCACTGGGCGCAGGGGAAACAACCTTGCTGAAAATGGTCGCGGCTTACGGGATGTTTGCCAATGGCGGTAAACAGATTGCACCAACGCTTGTTGACCGTGTGCAAGACCGATACGGCAACACGATTTTTCGCCATGACCAAAGGGTTTGCAGTGATTGCCAAGGTCCAGATATGGCAACCGCGCGCGAGCCTTGGGTCAAAGATAACGCCCGCCGGATCATGGATCAGGTGACCGCGTATCAGTTGACCTCGATGATGCAAGGGGTGGTGGCGCGTGGCACGGCGTCGCGCACTGTTGGCTCGGTGCTCGGGGTGCCTATTGCCGGCAAAACCGGTACCTCAAACGATTCCAAAGATGCGTGGTTCATCGGATTTACCCCGAAAATCGTTGCGGGCTGTTACATCGGCTATGATAGCCCCAAACCGATGGGGCGGGGTGCCTATGGTGGCACATTATGCGGGCCGGTGTTTGCCGAATTCATGAAAGTGGCGCTGGAAATGTTCCCAACGGTCAACCACGAACAGCCCCCGGGGTCGGTTTTCGTGAAAATCGACCGTTTTAGCGGCGTGCGCCTTGAAGATGACGCCTCGGGAGATTTCGTAGTTACCGAATTATTCCGCCAGGGCGAGGAACCGTTTTACGGTGGATACGGTGAATTTATCGATGGTGGCTTTACCATGGGGCGCGATTTGCTGTTCTTTGGCCGCGGCGAGGGGGAAAGCTATGAAACCATTGTTATCAACGGCGAGCAGGTGATCATCCCCGCCATGCCCAGTTTCGACGGGCTTTCCAGCGGTGGTTTACGCTAAGCCCTTTACGCTTTGCCAACAGGTCGTTAGATAACAGGCAATTACTACCCCGCCGGAGCAAAATCATGCGTGCAGAGACCGAAAAACAGATTGCCGAGATTGAAAAATCTCTCGCACTTCTGCGTCAGCGCATGGATTGGGACACGGCTGCGCATAGGTTGGAGGAATTTGACGCCATGTCAGAGGATCCGACCCTGTGGGACAACCCTGACAAGGCGCAAAAACTGATGCGTGAACGCCAGAATCTGGTGGATGCGGTGGAGGATTATACCTCTCTTTCCGGGGATATGCGCGATAATGTCGATCTGATTGAGCTTGGCGAAATGGAAGATGACACCGAGGTCGTGGCCGAGGCCGAGGCCGCCATCACCGCCTTGCAAATCACCGCCGCCAAGCTGGAGCTTGAGGCCTTGCTGAACGGCGAGGTCGATGCCAATGACACATTTTTGGAAGTCAACGCCGGGGCAGGTGGTACGGAAAGCTGTGACTGGGCCTCAATGCTGGCGCGCATGTATGTTCGCTGGGCCGAGAAAAAGGGCTATAAGGTTGAAACCATGTCCTACAACGCTGGCGACGAGGCCGGGATAAAATCGGTGACCTACCAGATCAAAGGCCATAACGCCTATGGCTGGCTGAAAGGCGAAAGCGGCGTACACAGGCTGGTGCGGATATCGCCGTTTGACAGCGCCGCCAAACGCCACACCTCGTTTAGTTCGATCTGGGTTTATCCGGTGATCGATGACAATATCGACATTGAGATTAACCCCGCCGACATTCGCGTTGATACCTACCGTTCCTCGGGGGCGGGCGGGCAGCATGTGAACACCACAGATTCCGCGGTGCGTATCACCCACCACCCCACGGGGATTGTCGTGACCAGCTCGGTGAAATCCCAACACCAGAACCGCGCCAATTGTATGGACGCCCTCAAATCCCGTCTTTATGAGATCGAGATGCGCAAACGCACCCAATCCATCCATGATGCCCATGAAAACAAGGGCGATGCGGGGTGGGGAAATCAAATACGTTCTTATGTGTTACAACCTTATCAAATGATTAAGGATTTACGGACAAACGTCGAGACCTCAGATACCCAAGGTGTGCTCGACGGGGATCTGGATAAATTTATGGCAGCAACCCTGGCTCAGGATGTCGCAGGTAAATCCCGCGCCGAAGCCCAAAACGATGAATGATATAAACCCATGAAAACCATCACAACGACCGAGGCACTGGCGGATTTTTGCGCCGAATGCGCCACCCAGCCTTATGTAACCGTAGACACTGAATTTCTGCGCGAACGCACCTATTATTCGCAATTGTGCCTTGTGCAACTTGCCTATCCGGGCACGGATGATGAGAACGCGGTCATTGT
This sequence comes from Paracoccaceae bacterium, assembly GCA_036479695.1. GTDB lineage: Bacteria > Pseudomonadota > Alphaproteobacteria > Rhodobacterales > Rhodobacteraceae > NORP23. The sequence goes on along the minus strand of JAZGFN010000015.1, from coordinate 398,831 downwards.
TGATCCGCTGGCACAAGGCATTGATCTTGCACCGCTTTATGCGTTGTTTAAGAATGAAAATGTAATCAAGGTTTTCCACGCGGCCCGTCAGGATCTTGAGATTTTCTGTGTTGAGGGCGATGTGATCCCCAAACCGTTTTTCGACACCCAAATTGCCGCGATGGTTTGCGGATTTGGTGAACAAGTCGGCTATGAAAAGCTGGTGCGCCAAATTGTTAATGAAAGCGTTGATAAATCCTCGCGTTTTACTGATTGGAGCCGCCGCCCGCTGTCGGACAAACAAAAAACCTATGCGCTGGCCGATGTGACACACCTGCGCGGGGTTTATGAATTTCTGGCGAATAAGTTGGAAAAAACCGGGCGCACAGGTTGGGTTGAAGAAGAAATCGCTGTTCTGATGGACCCGATGACCTATAAAATTCAGCCTCAAAACGCTTGGAAACGCCTGAAAACCCGCACCACATCGCGGCGTTTCCTGGCGATTGTACGCGAACTGGCCGCGTTTCGCGAGACAACTGCGCAGCAACGCAATGTGCCGCGCAACCGGATTTACAAAGATGACGTGATCACAGAGCTTGCGTCCACAAAACCTAAATCGCACGAAGAATTGGGCCGCTCACGACTGTTGCAACGCGAGGCCCGTAAAGGGGAAGTCGCCGACGGTATTCTCGCCGCTATCATCACCGGGGAAAATTGTAGCGCTGAGGATTTGCCGCAAATTCCGGCGCAACGTGTGAAACGCAACGGTACCGAATCTCTGGGGGATTTGTTGCGCGTGCTGCTGAAAGCCAAGGCCGAAGAATACAGCGTTGCCAGCAAACTGATCGCCACGGCGGCTGATCTGGATGCGTTGGCAAATGGCGATGACGATGGCGTGGCGGCGATACATGGTTGGCGCGCCGAGGTTTTTGGCCATGATGCCCAACGTCTGCGCCTGGGGGAAATCGCTCTTTCGGCCAGCCCAACCGGTGTAAAAATCATTGAATTGTGAGAGATAATGGCCCGCAAAACCTTTGAAGATATCGTCAGTGATTTCGAATTCCTGGAGGATTGGGAAGATCGCTATCGCTATGTGATTGACCTTGGCAAGAAAATGCCCGCGCTGTCTGAGGGGCAAAAAATCCCGGCAACCAAGGTTGTGGGCTGTGCCAGTCAGGTCTGGATTGTCCCTGAAATCACCGGCGAGGGGGCAGGCACCCGCATCGGCTTTCAGGGCGAATCTGACGCGATGATCGTACAAGGGCTGATCGCGGTTTTGCATGGGCTTTACGATAATCTTAGCCCCTCAGAGGCCATTAAAGTTGACGCGCTGGCTGAAATGGGGCGATTGGGGCTGGATCAACACCTGTCCTCGCAACGCTCAAACGGGTTGCGCGCCATGATCGAACGTATTAGGCACATCGCGAACGCATTGCTTTAGATGAGGATTTGACGGCATGACCGACCTTCTTAGCGAACTTTTGAACAGCCGCGACTGGCTGCTGGGGGATGGTGCAACGGGCACTAACCTCTTTAACATGGGCCTTGAGGCCGGTGAGGCCCCCGAGGTCTGGAATGAAAGCAACCCCGATAAAATCCGCACGCTTTATGATGGCGCGATTAATGCAGGCAGCGATATTTTCCTGACCAACAGTTTTGGTGGAAACGCGGCGCGCCTGAAATTGCATGACCGTCAGAACGACGTGTTTAAACTTAACCGAATTGCCGCCGAAATTGGCCGTGAGGCGGCTGATGCATCGGGGCGCAAGGTGGTTGTGGCAGGCTCTGTTGGGCCGACGGGCGAGATTATGGAACCTATCGGCGCGCTGTCGTTCAGCCATGCGGTCGAGATGTTTGAAGAACAGGCGCGCGGCTTGATGGAGGGGGGCGCGGATGTGCTGTGGGTTGAGACGATTTCCGCCCCCGAAGAATACCGCGCCGCCGCCAAAGCCTTTCAAAATATCGACGCACCCTGGTGTGGCACCATGAGCTTTGATACGGCCGGGCGCTCTATGATGGGGGTTACGGCCACAGATATGGTGGCGCTGGTCGAGGGGTTGGAAAATCCGCCGATTGCTTTTGGGGCTAATTGTGGGGTGGGGGCCTCGGATCTGCTGCGCACTTTGCTTGGTTTTGCCAGCGTTACCCCTAAATTACCCGTTATTTCCAAAGGAAACGCCGGCATTCCTAAATATGTTCACGGGCATATCCATTATGATGGCACGCCTGCACTGATGGCCGAATATGCCGTGCTCGCCCGTAATGCCGGTGCCAAGATTATCGGCGGATGTTGTGGAACAATGCCCGAGCATCTGGTCGCCATGAAAGCCGCATTAGAGGCCCATACCCCCAGAAATTTGCCGACGCCCGCAGAAATTCAGGCAACGCTTGGCGATTTTTCCTCGGCGTCCGATGGGCTGGGGGATGATCCAAAACCAAAACGCGAACGTCGCCGCCGCAGATAGGTCGCCTTTAAGCTAACGTCTGTCGCATTACGCAAAGATGGCAAGCCAAAACAAGATGAAATTAGCATATATGCAAGTGCCTACTTTTAAGGAATGTGACCATGCCTGAAGATGAAGAGTTGATTCTTAGTGAACTGCCTGACGAAGAGCTTGTCCCACAAATGATGGACGATCTTTATGACGGCATGAAGGAAGAAATCGAAGAAGCCGTTAACATTCTGCTGGCGCGCGGCTGGGCGCCTTATGATGTGCTGACCAAGGCGTTGGTCGAGGGTATGAAAATTGTTGGAATCGACTTTCGTGACGGCATTTTGTTTGTCCCGGAGGTATTGCTGGCGGCGGGTGCGATGAAGGGCGGCATGGCGATCCTCAAGCCACTTTTGATTGAAACCGGCGCGCCGCAGCTTGGCAAAATGGTTATCGGTACGGTCAAAGGTGACATCCATGACATCGGCAAAAACCTTGTTGGTATGATGATGGAGGGCGCCGGGTTTGAGGTGATTGATCTGGGGATTAATAACTCGGTTGAGGATTATCTTAACGGGCTGAAAGAGCATAACGCCGATATCCTTGGCATGTCGGCCCTGCTGACCACAACCATGCCCTATATGAAAGTCGTGATTGATACGTTGATCGATAAGGGCATTCGCAATGATTATATCGTGCTGGTTGGTGGCGCGCCGCTTAATGCGGAATTTGGCAAGGCTATTGGGGCCGATGAATATTGTCGCGATGCCGCCGTGGCAGTGGAAACGGCCAAAGAATATATGACACGCAAACACAATCAAACCCACGCATGATATGCAGATATCACACGATCAGTTAACCAAACGAGGGCTGGCGGCAACCGGCAATACTGACCGTTTGTTGCTGCTGGCCTGCGGGGCTTTGGCCCATGAAATTCTGGCACTGATTGAAACCAACGGCTGGCAGCACATGGATTTGCAGTGTTTGCCCGCCAATTTGCATCTTTATCCTGACCGTATCCCCGACGCGGTTTCTGGCGCCGTTGCTAAAGCCCGGGCGCAATATGATGATATTTTCGTGCTTTACGCGGATTGTGGCACAGGTGGTTTATTACAAAAACGTTGCGCTGAATTGGGCGTGCAGATGCTTGAAGGCCCCCATTGCTATAGTTTTTTTGCAGGTAATACCGATTTTGCCGTGCGGGCAAAAACCGAATTCACCGCCTTCTATCTGACCGATTTTCTGGTCCGCCAGTTTGACAGTTTTGTGTGGAAACCCATGGGGTTAGATAGGCATCCCTACCTGCGGGATACCTATTTCGCCCATTACGAAAAACTGGTGTATCTGGCCCAAACCGATGATCAGACGCTTGATGATCTTGCCCGGCAAGCCGCTAAACGCCTGGTGTTACCCTATGAGCGGCGTTTCACAGGGTACGGCGATTTAGGCACCGCCCTTGCAGATCAAACATAATCCGCACGACTAAGACCATATTTCGCCATTTTTTCGTTTAATGTGCGGCGCGGCAGGGCCAGTTCTTCCATAACGGACGCAACAGAACCACGGTTTCGCCGCAGGGCATTTTCAATCAACATGCGCTCAAAGGCTTCGACATGTTCTTTAAGCGGTTTTTCCGCGCCGTCCGTATTGCCATCATGCAGACCTTCCTCGGCCAGCAAAGTTGCAATGCCGGCTTCCCCACGGCGCGCTTGCAACACGGCGCGTTCTGCCAGATTTTGCAACTGGCGAATATTGCCCGGCCAATCGGCTTGTAACAGGCTGGCAGCATCCTGCGCGCCCATTTCAGGCACATCACAGCCATAATCCTCGGCAAATAGCTGGGTGAAACGGGTGAAAAGGATCAAGATATCCTCACCACGTTCGCGCAGGCTTGGCACGGGCAATTCCATACCCGCAAGACGATAATAGAGATCAGAGCGCAGGTTTTTCTGGGTTTCTTCGCTGCTTTGCCCTGAAACCGAGAATATCCGCACCATATTCACCCCGTCGTCGGCACTGTCATTTTCCATTTCCTCAAGGGCAGCCAACAGGCGGGCTTGGGTGGTTTCTGGCAAAGTGTGCACATCTTCAAGACATAGGGTGCAGGGGGTGTTTGTGCCCATAACCGGGCGATTTTCAGCAGTAAGGGCAGGGCCAAACAGACGGGCGTTTAGCTCCTGTTCATCCAAAGCCGCACAATTCACGGTAAACAGCGGGCGACCCTGACGAGCCCCACAGGCGTGAATTGCGTGGGAAATCAGGCTTTTACCTGTGCCGGTTTCCCCCGTTATCATGATATTGCCGTCCGCTTGCGCCAAATCAAGAATATCCTCGCGCAGTTTTTCCACCTGCGGACTGTTGCCCATCAGTTTACGCAGCAAAATACTGCCGTCAGACAATTCACGACGTAATGCGCGGTTATCAAGCGTCAGGCGGCGCGATTGAATGGCATGGCGCGCCAGATCGGCAAGGCGTTCAGGATCAAAGGGTTTTTCGACAAAATCATAGGCCCCGATCCGCATCGCCTCTACTGCCATTTGCACATCTCCGTGCCCGGTAATCATGATCACCGGCAGGGACGAATCAAGCGCATGAAGGCGTTTCAACAGCTCCATACCATCCATTCCAGGCATGCGGATATCCGATAAAACGATGCCCTTAAAATCCGATCCAATCGCATCAAGTGCGGCTTTTGCGGATTCAAAACACATGGTCTGAAAGCCCGAAAGCCCCAGCCACTGGCTGATAGAATCGCGCATATCGGATTCATCATCGATGATTGCAACAGTAAGTTTCTCTGACATGATTTTTACCCTTTAAGGTGATTTCGCCCGTGGTAATTGCAGCACAAAAAGCGCCCCGACCGGCGTTGCGTTACGCCCTGTAAGCTTGCCGCCCATATCGCTGGCAAACCCCGCCGAGATCGCCAGACCAAGGCCCACCCCCTCACCGGGTTTTTTGGTGGTGGCAAAGGGTTCAAACAGGCTATCAGGGTCTTTGATCCCGATGCCGTTATCCTGAACACATAGCGTGACCGATTCATTTATTGCGACTGTAATCACGATTTCCTTATCCTCGATTGTCTTTACTGCATCTAGCGCATTGCGCAGCAGGTTCACAATGATTTGCTCGACCCGCACGGGGTCAGCGGCGATAAATGCCGGGGTTTCGGCGATATTCCGCACAATATGCACCTGTGTTTGCCCCAATTGCGGCCCCATCATCATTAGCGCCGAGGTGACGCAATCGCGCATATCGATGATTTTATTACTATCCTCGCTTTTACGCGCATGGGATTTCAGCTGCCGTGTGATCGCGCCCATACGTTCGATCAAATCGTCAATACGCTGAAAACTGCTTTGCGCCTCGTCAATGCGGTTTCGCTGCATCAATAGCCGCGCACCCGCCAGATAGGTGCGCATGGCGGCAAGGGGTTGGTTCAGTTCATGACTGACGGCTGCCGACATTTGCCCCAATGTCGCGAGTTTCGAGGCTTGCTCCAGGCTTTGCTCGGCAGTTTCAAGATTTTTCTCGGCCGTTTGGCGCTGTTCAATTTCCGCTGAAAGGCGTGCGTTTAGCCGCCTCAGTTCGACGGATTCCTGTTTTATACGCACCGATTGCTGCGCCGTACGACGAGAGCTAATAAAAAAAACAAGGGCCGCGATCAGGGATAACCCCATAATTTCAAGGGCAATAATGGCGTTAACCCGGGCCTGAACATTTGCCAGGGTTGAAAAATAGCTCAGGCTCCAGCCCATAAATCCAATGCGCACCTGGCTAACCAGAAATTGCTGACGGTCAATATAAACGAACGCTTGGGGGCCTTCATTTTGCTCTCCACCAAACAGCCGTTCTGCCGTGCTTGGCCGGTAGGTTGAAGATTGCAGCTCTTTCAACGTTAAACGCCGCCATAATATATCGGATGCCATCAAAATTTGCCCGGCAGAATTGGAAAGCGCAACTTTCGCAGAACTGTTCCGCCATATCTGTTCCAGACGTTGCAGATCGACCTCTACGACAATCACGCCGATGGTCGATTTGCCCGATTCAATTTTGCGGGCGTAATAGAACCCCTCGATGGCGGTTTCGGTGATAAGCGCTTGGAAAACCGTCTCGGGTTCACGTAAGGCCCTGACAAAATACTCGGGTTTTTCGACAAAACTGCCGATTTTGCGACGATCACTCGCCGCTACGACCCGCCCGTCGACATCGAGCAAGAAGATAGAGGCCGCGGACAGGTCTTCCTTGAAAGAAATCAGGCGTTGCGAGGTGTTCACAAAATCATTCGATTGCAATGCCGCAATCAGTGCCTGATCACGTGACAAAAGCAGCGGCACAAAGGCAATGCGTTGCAAAGCTGATGAAATTGAGCGCGCATAAAGCCCCGCGCGTTGCAAGGATTGGCCGCGCTCGTATTTCGTGAACCTGTCGGTTAGAAAACTATTGGAAAACCAGAGCACAAACAGCATGCCGAAAAACCCCAACCAGATTGCAACCTGACGGGGTTTGATTTTCTGAATGGCCTGAGAATGCTGCAAAAAGCGTTTCATAGGGGTAAACTAGGGGGTCTGGCGGCGCCTCTCAAGTACATATTTTATCGCTAGGGATGCAACACCATATTATCGCCGACCATCTGGATTTGCGAAAATTGCGATAAATACGGCATGCCCAACAATGAGCTTGGCATCACCCCATCAGCAACAAACGCCGGAAAGCCGCTTGTAATAATGTCACCCAACTGCGTAGTTTTCAGCGTTATACTAGCTATGCCCATCGTACCGTTTGCGGTTTCAGCAATACCATCAAACTTAAGGAAACTAAGGGCAATACCGGCGCGCCCGGCGTCTTTTTTGGTCAAAACCACACCGTTGGCACCTGTATCTACCAAAAACCTGATATCAACCCCGTTGACAATCAATGTCGCATAAAAATGCCCGTCCGAGGCACGGGGCAGAGTTATTGTATCATCAACTATAACTGGTTGTTGGCGGTCAAGCCCGTCCAATGCCAAAGCAAGCGCGCCCGAATTTGACGCAGTATTTTGCCGGTCAACAAGCGTAGTACCTTGCATAACGATACTACCGGCCAAGGCGCTACCCGCCGCGGACAGGGCAATTATAAAGAGAGAATTGACAAAAATCTTAGGCATGAAATGTCCTCACAACGGCTATTCCATGGAAATACCGCATTTTTTAGCATATTGCGAGGATTATTCCCTCAGGCCAGCGACATCGCAGCGCTAAGGGATTGGAAAACCCCACTGCCATCAGTGCCTCCCAGGTCGGCCTCATCCAGACGTTCGGGGTGGGGCATCATGCCGAGCACACGGCGGTTTTGCGACAATATGCCAGCGATATCCCCCATCGAGCCGTTGGGGTTATCACAATAGGTAAAGGCCACGCGATCCTCATCCTTCAGGCGCGCCAAAACCTGTGCATCCGCCATATAATTCCCATCGTGATGGGCCACAGGCACGCGGGTAACGGCACCTGGATTATAGGCATTTGTAAACGGGCTGTCCGTGGTATTAACTTTTAATTTCAATTCTTTACATACGAATTTTAAACCGGAATTTCGCATCAGAGCACCAGGTAATAACCCGCATTCGATCAGGATTTGAAAGCCGTTGCAAATCCCCAGAACATGGCCGCCACCTTGGGCAAATTTCACCACAGAATGCATAATCGGTGAGCGCGCAGCAATCGCACCGCAGCGCAGATAATCACCGAAAGAAAAGCCGCCGGGGATTGCCACGAGGTCCAGTCCGGTGGGTAAATTCGCATCTTTGTGCCAGATCATTTGCGTTTCACGGCCCGTTTGGCGTGCCAAGGCAGTAGCCAAATCCCGGTCGCAATTTGAGCCGGGAAAAACAATAACCGCTGCGCGCATTATATAATCTCCACCGTGTAATCCTCAATCACGGTATTCGCCAGCAGCTTGTCACACATCTTAACCACTTGTGTTTTTGCCTGTGCGGGGTCGGTCTCATCCAGCTTCAGCTCAATCACTTTGCCCTGTCGCACACTATCCACACCCTGAAAGCCAAGCGCCCCGAGCGCGTGTTGCACAGCCGCCCCTTGTGGGTCCAAAACACCATTTTTAAGGGTTACATAAACACGGGCTTTCATCGAATTCTCCTTATTTTACCAGTTTTGGGCCAGTGCCACTGCCGGATTTCTTGGGCATAACGCCCAGACGTGTCGCAACTTCGGTGTAGGCATCGGCCAGATTACCGAGATCACGGCGAAACACGTCTTTATCCAGCTTTTCCCCGGTTTCAATATCCCACAAACGACAGCTATCAGGGCTAATTTCATCGGCGACGATAAGGCGGGAAAAATCACCGTCAAAAACCCGGCCTATTTCAATTTTGAAATCCACCAGTTTGATACCAACGCCGTACATAACGCCCGACAGAAAATCATTCACCCTAAGCGCCATCGCCACCATTTCATCGAGATCCTGCGGATTTGCCCATTGAAAGGCAATAATCTGATCCTCGGTGACCAGCGGATCATTAAGCGAATCGTCTTTGTAATAAAATTCAACAATCGGACGGGGAAGGGGGGTGCCCTCTTTCATGCCGAGACGTTCAGACATCTGTCCGGCAGCGATATTGCGCACCACGACCTCAAGCGGGATAATTTCTACCGCTTTGACCAGTTGCTCGCGCATATTGATGCGTTTGATAAAATGCGTCGGCACGCCAATGGAATTCAGACCTGACATGAAAAACTCGGATAACATGTTGTTTAAAACACCTTTTCCATCGATCACATCTTTTTTCTTGGCGTTAAATGCCGTGGCGTCATCCTTGAAATATTGCACGATTGTGCCGGGTTCCGGCCCTTCATAAAGGATTTTTGCTTTGCCTTCGTATATCATTCTGCGACGGGCCATATGTGCCTCCGGATGGCGCTGAAATAGGGATTAAACGATCTATAGGGGCATATGGAAAAAGGCGCAAGGATTCGGCGCATCGGCCTTGTTCTGCGTGGCCCAAGGGGTTATCTAAAGCGTATATAAATCTTTCAACGGAGCCAGATATGAGCAGTTTTGATGATCGCGAACATGCATTTGAGAGCAAATACGCCCATGACGAGGAATTGAAATTCAAAGTCGCGGCGCGGGCCAACAAATTGTTAAGCCTCTGGGCTGCCGATTTGCTGGGGAAAACAGGGGATGAAATTTCGGCCTATACGCGCGAGGTTATCAAATCCGACTTTGAAGAAGCCGGTCATGAGGATGTCGTGCGCAAAGTTGCCGCGGATTTAGGCGGAAAATCAAATGCAGACGAAATTCGCGAAAAGCTGGTGGCGTTGACAATTACGGCAAAACAACAGGTCATGAACGAGGTGTAAGGCGATCAACCAAACACCCGTTTAAAGATCGTATCCACGTGTTTGGTGTGGTAATCCAGATCAAACAAATCGTCGATTTCCCCATTGCTAAGGGCGGCCATGACCGCATCGTCGCCCTTTAGTTCCGTCATGAAATCCGCACCCTTTTCCCAGACCCGCATGGCGTTACGTTGCACAAGGCGATAGCTGTCCTCACGGCTTAGACCTTTTTGGGTAAGGGCCAGCAATATGCGTTGCGAATGCACCAGACCACGGAATTTATTCATGTTTGCCAACATGTTATCAGGATAAATCACCAGTTTATCAATCAAGCCGGTAAGCCGTGACAGTGCAAAATCCAGGGTGATCGTCGCATCCGGCCCGATGTTGCGCTCAACCGAAGAATGCGAGATATCGCGCTCATGCCAAAGCGCCACATTTTCCATCGCCGGCACCACCGCCATGCGCACAAGCCGCGCGAGACCTGTCAGATTTTCCGACAGAACCGGATTGCGTTTATGGGGCATCGCCGACGAACCTTTCTGGCCCTTTGCGAAAAACTCCTCGGCCTCCAGAACTTCGGTGCGTTGCATATGACGCACCTCAATGGCGATATTTTCGATGGACGAGGCTACCACGCCAAGGGTCGCAAAAAATGCTGCGTGCCGGTCACGCGGAATGACCTGGGTGCTGATCGGCTCAATTTCAAGGCCAAGTTTAGCGCAGACATGCGCCTCAACCGATGGATCGATATTGGCAAAAGTACCAACGGCACCAGAAATAGCGCCCGTGGCGATTTCTGTGCGTGCAACCTGCAATCGCGCCTTGTTGCGATCCATTTCCGCATAGAACCGCGCAAACGTCAGGCCCATCGTCGTGGGTTCGGCGTGAATTGCGTGACTGCGACCGATGCGAATGGTGTTTTTATGTTCCTCTGCCCGCCGCTTAAGGGCCGCCAGTAATCCATCCATATCCGCCAGCAAAATATCGGTAGCCTTAACCAGTTGCACATTAAAACATGTGTCCAGAACATCCGAGGACGTCATGCCCTGATGCACAAACCGCGCCTCTTCGTTGCCGATAATTTCAGCGAGATGGGTCAAAAAGGCGATCACATCATGTTTGGTAACGGCCTCGATCTCATCGATCCGGGCGACGTTAAATTCCACGTCTTTTGCCTTCCAAACCGCCGCCGCACTTTCGCGCGGGACCACCCCGAGGTCGGCCTGGGCATCACAGGCGTGCGCCTCGATCTCATACCAGATGCGAAATTTGCTTTCGGGTGACCAGATAGCGACCATTTCGGGGCGGGAATAACGTGGGATCATGGGAATGCTCTTTTGCCAAAGGGAAATGTTATGCGTCAGCTACCAAATCAGGCGCCATTGTTCAACCGGATTACCGGACTAAACCGCCTGACGGGTGTTGGGATTGGATTTTGCCCGTATTTGGGCCTCATAGCGAAAAGCCCGCGGGGATTTTCCTGTATTCGCGCTAAAAACGCGGCTGAAATAGGCCGGAGTCTGAAACCCCAGATTATCGGCAATTCTGGCAACGCGCAAATTCGTATGCGCCAGGTTTCGCCGCGCCTCTAGCATGGTGCGATCCTGAATTAACTTGGTTGCCGGTCTGCCCGTGGTTTCGCGGCAAATCCGCGTTAGATGGGTTGTTGTCACACCCAAATCACCGGCATAATCCTTTACAGTGTCTGGGCTTGCATAGCGATCTTCAAGTCGTTCAATAAATTTGCGCATAAGCCGGCGGCGCGCGTTATCTTTGGTAAAACCGGCGCGTAAACCATCCGTTTTCATGCGCTGAAACCGCAATGACAAAAGCCCGGCATGATGTAGCAACGCATCGTGACGGCCGTCATTATCAGCAATATATTCCCCGTTTATCCCGTTAAACGCGCCCGTTAGATACGACTGTTCTGTTGGGCTGGGCAGCACGCTCATCATCACGCCACGGGGCAGAGAGATCGGCAGGTTGCTGACAATCGAGACGACCCAGCCGACAGTGCTCGGCGTAAATTCAAAGCCATGCACGGTCATATTGGGTATGTAAAACGCGGTATTTGCGCCAAAACCATGGGTGAAACCATCAATACGCGCCCGGCCACCGCCGCGTGTTATCCAGAAAAACTGGTGCAAATCATAATGGCGGTGCGCATCGAGCTGCCATGCAAGTTTTTGTCCACGCGCCGAAATACTTTCGCAATGTATGGATTCTTGGGACAGGCCACTGGCGCGCCAGTCGCGATATATGTCATAAGATGTGGTCAAAATTCTGCCTTGGATGTTCGATTTTTATAAAAAATACCGCAATTTATGCATTTTTTCAATAGTTAGTGCTATTCTTCTGTCAGCATTTTCAAAACTGTGTCTTTTGTGTTTTTCTTTTCAATATCAACATGTTGCCAGAGTTTCATCTTACTGCGAAACCATGTACGCTGGCGTTTGGCAAATTGCCGTGTAGCAATGCTCGCCTTTTCTTTGGCCTGTTCAAGGCTGTTTTCCCCTTGCAGATAAGCGATAATCTCTGCCGCACCAAGCGCGCGGGATGAGGGTAGGGCGGGATCCCAGCCCTTTTCCAGAACCGCCTGACATTCAGCAATTGCACCATCGCTAATCATCTGTTCAAACCGCCCTGAAATACGTTTATTCAACCAGTCGGTGTTAGCGTTCAGAACGATTGGAACAGCGTTTTCAAGTGCAATCAAGGGGGCTGGCGTATCCTTTTGCCAGGCAAACAATCCCTTGTTGGTGCTCTGCCAAACCTCCCAGGCGCGCTGCAAACGCATTGGGTTATTTTGATCAATATTAACCAAAGTCTGTGGGTCAAATTTTTGTAATTCGTGAATAAATTCAGTAGTTTGGCTGGACGCACGCATTCTATCACCTTCAAGACGGATCTCTACGGGGATGGTTGGAATTTGGGCCAAACCCTGCGTCAGGGTCGAAAAATACAAACCCGTTCCACCAAGGATAATCGGCGTGTGGCCTGTGTTCGTAAGCGCATCCAATTGCGATTCCACATCCCGTAACCATGCCCCGACAGAATAGTGAGTATCGCCAGCCACATGCCCATAAAGACGGTGCGATACATGCTGTTCGTCAATGATACTTGGGCGCGCAGATAACACGCGCCAATTCTCATAAACTTGCAAGGCATCGGCATTGATCACACATCCACCAATCTGGTTTGCAATCGCCATTCCCAACGCTGATTTACCCGAGGCTGTCGGGCCGCAAATCAAAATTGGTGTCAGGTTACGCGCAGGTTTCATACTTACGACTTAATTCAGAAACATCAATTAAACAACGATTATATTATGTTTTATTTAACATAATATATATTATGCGATTTATTGATGGATTCTCAAACTACCCTATCGCCGCAAATTGATTGCGGGTCTTTTCGGTCCAGCTGAGATGAATCTTATATCCATCCTTGATAAGCTTTTCGCTGACAACTGCATTATTGGCAAAAAGCCATGCGCGCGCTTTACCCTTGTTGAACGGCAAGAAAACCTCTTCCTCGATCACCGGGTCCGCGAGGGCATTTTCTATGGCATCGTAAAGCGCGTCCAGACCCTCGCCGGTAATGGCCGAGGTTGCCCAGGTTTTTATGTCTCGCTTAGCGGATGTACGAATGGCTGTGGCCTGTTTTGAAGGAAGATTATCGACCTTATTCCAAACCTCAAGCATGTTTTCCTGTGCGACATCTGAGATGCCGATTTCTGTAAGGATTTCTTGAACATCACGGGCTTGCTCGCGAGTTTCGGGGTGGGAAATATCGCGTATATGCAGGACCAGATCGGCGTCCAGAACTTCCTCAAGGGTGGCACGGAAAGCCGCGACCAGTTGGGTTGGCAAATCCGAGATAAATCCAACCGTATCAGACAGAATTACCTTGCGCCCTGATGGCAGATCAATAGCGCGCATGGTTGGATCAAGCGTAGCAAAGAGCATGTCTTTAGCCATCACCTTCGCGCCCGTTATCTTATTGAAAATAGTGGATTTTCCGGCGTTAGTATAGCCAACGAGCGCCACAATTGGATACGGGACTTTGGCGCGGGATGCACGGTGTAACGCGCGGGTTTTCACGACCTTTGAAAGCTGCTTTTTGATCCGGGTAATATGCTCGGATAACGCCCGACGATCCGATTCAATCTGGGTTTCCCCCGGCCCGCCGATAAAGCCCAAACCGCCGCGTTGCCGCTCAAGGTGGGTCCAGCTGCGTACAAGGCGGGATTTTTGATAATTCAGATGTGCCAGATCGACTTGCAAAACCCCTTCGCGGGTCGCCGCACGCTCCGAGAAAATCTCCAGAATCAAGCCGGTACGATCAAGGATTTTAATATCCCAGGTTTTTTCAAGGTTGCGTTGCTGAATTGGTGTGACTTTGCCGTCAATTATCACCAGATCAATGTCGTCAGCCGCGAAGGCCGCGCCAAGCTCATCAACCTTGCCAAGACCAAACAAGGTCCCTGCCCTTGGCTTTGGCACTGGAACAACTTGGGATGAAACCACTTTAAGATCAATGGCTTGCGACAGGTTTATCGCCTCATCCAGCGCCAAATCCGGTGTGCGCCTTTGGTTTCTTTCCCGCAGATTCGGGTGAATAACGGCCGTGCGCGTCATGCGTTACTCACCGCCGTCCCCGTCATAAAGATTAACAGGTTGCGAAGGCATTATTGTTGAAATCGCGTGTTTATACACCAGCTGCGCCGCGCCATCCCGGCGCAATAGCACGCAAAAATTATCGAACCACGTGATAACACCTTGTAATTTAACACCGTTCACCAAAAAAACAGTCACAGGGTTTTTTGCTTTACGCACATTGTTTAAAAATGCGTCTTGCAGATTTTGCTTATCAGTAGCCATTATTCTTAGCCTTTGGTTGTAATTCGTCTTTATGAGCGAATTTTGTTGTTATTATGTTCTATTATGGGGGCTTATGTGCAAATATTCCACCCCATCCTTGCGTAATAATTGTAAAAAAAGACAAATATCTGTTATCGGCGCCAATAGTCAGGGTTGAACAGCGCCACGAGGGCCAGAACCTCAACCCGCCCCAATATCATCGCGATACATAAAATATACCGCGCATTATGGCTTAGATCGGAATAATTTAACGTTGCATCCAACATATTTGCCGCAGGGCCGGTATTGGTTAATGTAGCAATCGACAGGGCGATACTGTTTTCAAAATTCAGCCCGAAAAAGGCTAATAACAGCATGATTGCGGCGATGCTGACCAGAAACAGCATCAGGAATACCCAGGCGATATAGGCCCCTTCCCGCCTGAAACGCCGCGCGGCCATGCCCGCGCCACCAATGCTGGAAGGATGCACCAGACGCTCCATTTCGCGGATACCGTGTTTATAAAGTGCATATATGCGCAGCAATTTCACCCCGCCCGCCGTCGTGGCGATACCACCGCCCATCATTGCAAGCGCCAGCAGAGCGATACCGGGGGAATCAAGGCCCGACCAGTTACGCACAGATTGCCAATCAGCACTTTCAAAACCGGCGGTTGTCAGAAATGACAGGGCAGTGAAAATACTGCCCCAAAGGGTGCGCAACGCGGCCCAGAAATCCTGTTCAGCATTAACATCAAAGGCCGCGATCCAGTGGCGCAGGAACAAAAGCACCGGCACCACGATAATGACAATCAGCATCATTCGGATCTCAACGTCACGTCTTAGCCAGCTGAGACCAATGGATTTTGAAAACGTCTGGAAACCGTAATACGACACGGCAAATATCAGGAATATCGCCATGAACAGCTCGCCCATACGGCCAGATTCGGCGTTTGCGATGCCACCAATTGGTGAAATGCCGCTGGTTGAGAGGGTCGACATGGCATGGGTGGCCGCCACAAATGCCCGATCCCCCGAGAGCATCAGCAAAACCATCAAGGCAAATGTCGCCAATACATAAGTCGGGCCAATCAGCACAACATTTCGAATAATACGGTGCGATGCATCATAACTGCCACGCGGACCGGCCCCTGCCCCACCGACCATGGATTGAATTTCAAACCCGCCAAGGTTCATCGGCTCCATAATGCTAAAAGCAATGATAAGTACCAAAAAGCCGCCCATCCAGCCAACGGTTGCCCGCCACAGGTGCAACGGATCGGCGATGCTGGAGGGAATATCAATCAGGCTCGCCCCGGTTGTTGTGAGGGCCGAGAGCATCTCAAAATAGCCTTGCGCCAACCCTATTGAGGGGATCAGAACAACGAAAGGCAGCGCCAGAAATACCGGCAGTATCGTATAGACCAGCAGAACCGTAATCAGATGTGAGCGTGCCGTGATACGAGGCTTGCGATTCATCAAAGCCACCCCCAGAATCACTGCCAGAACGGTGTTTAGCAGGGCGAAATCCAGGAAAATCTGCATCACGTGCCAGTTTTCCAGCCGCGCGGCATAAAGCGCAGGCACCAGCATTGCCAGCGCTCCGATGATCATGATCAACGCAAAGAGCGGGTATTGTCGAAGGTGGTTAAACATCTAGAAAAAATCGAGACTGACCTGAAATAACTGTTCAATAACAGGTACATCGGGACTAAGGGCAAAAACGGTCAGCACATCACCCTCTTCAATTTTTGTATCCCCTTTGGGGGCAATGATTTCACCCTGTTTTTTAATCGTACCAACGATCGCGCCCTCGGGCCAGTCCACTTCGCGCAGCAGTTTGCCGGTTAAGGGGCTGGTGTCCATAACTTGTGCCTCAATCACCTCGGCCTCAGCATCCCCGACTGAATACACTTTGCGCACACTGCCATGGCGGATATGGCGCAGAATAGACGAAACCGTAGTGGCGCGCGGATTGATAAACGCATCGACTCCAAGCGGTACCATCAACGAGGTAAGGCTTGGGTCATTAACCAGCGCCACCGTCAAGGGGCAACCAACAGCTTTGGCCCGTGCGCAGGATAAAAGATTGGTTTTGTCATCGTCCGTCACGGCCAGAACGGCGTCTGCCTTGTTGATATTTGCCTCTTCCAGCAGGTCCATATCCAAACCATCACCGTGCAAAACAACCGTGCGCGTCAGGGAATTGGCAGCGTTTTCGGCATGTGTGCGATCTTTTTCGATGACTTTGGCGCGGACCCGTTTGTCGGCGGACTCAAGCTTTTGGGCTACAAACAGGCCGACATTACCACCGCCGATAATGACTATACGCTCCGTATTTGGATTGCTTTTGCCAAATATTTCATAGGTACGCGGCACGTCTTCAGTTGCGATCAAAAGGTATATCTGATCTCCGGGAAACAGTTGATCATTGGGGCGTGGCACAAATATCTTGGCGTCGCGCGTCACCCCGACCACGACAGCCTTGAGGGTGGAAAACAGCTCGGAAAGTTGGCGCAGCGGCGTGTGCAGTACCGCGCAATCCTCATCCAGCGTCAGGCCGATAAGCTGCACCTGACCGTCAGAAAAGCTTTCGGCATCAAACGCGGCCGGGGCGGCAAGGCGGCGCAACGCCGCCTCGGCCACCTCACGCTCGGGCGAAATAATAACGTCAATCGGCAGGTGTTCACGGCGATAAAGATCAGAATATTCGGTATTTAGATAGGCCTGTGCGCGCAGGCGCGCGATTTTGCGTGGCACCTCAAAAACCGAGTGGGCCACCTGACATATGACCATATTCACCTCATCCGAAAATGTGGCGGCAATGATCATGTCAGCGTCCCGCGCCCCTGCCCTTTCCAACACATCAGGATGCGAGGCAAAACCGGCAATCCCGCCCACGTCCAGCGAATCCGTGATTCTACGCACCAAAGCGGCATTATTATCAATAACCGTAACGCTGTTATTTTCTGTGGAGAGATGGCGCGCAAGCTGCCAACCCACCTGGCCTGCACCGCAAATGATTATTTTCATCTAGGATTCCTGCTCTGGTCCCTTGGCTTTCACATGATTATGCACAATTTCTGCGGCTTTGGTCAATCAGGCATCTCTGCCTGATGATTACTGAACAATGCGATCCCCGGTCTTGCCGCTGGTTGCAATATCCAGTGATTTCAGTTTTCGATGCAATGCCGAGCGTTCCATGCCAACAAATGTGGCTGTGCGCGATATATTTCCCGAAAAACGGTTCACCTGTGCCACCAGATATTCGCGTTCAAATACTTCACGGGCATCGCGCAGTGACATGGCCACAAAACTGGCCCCCAGTGAAAATTCGCTATTATTTTGGGATTCAGCAGAACCTAACAGCTCGGCGGTTTCAATCGCGCCAGAATCCGGGCCAAGGATCAACGCACGTTCAATTGTGTTGCGCAATTGACGAATATTTCCGGGCCATTCCATGATTTGCATTTGCGCCAGCGCATCCTCGGAAACCGTGCGTTTTGGCAGGCCTTGTGACGCGTTTAACTGCCCAATAAAATATTCACACAACTGCGGAATATCCAGACGGCGCGTTGCCAGATCCGGCACTGAAATCGGCACAACGTTCAGGCGGTGGTATAGTTCCTCGCGAAAATTCCCAGCAGTAATTTCCTGCAATAAATCGCGATTTGTCGCCGAAATTACCCGCACATCGACCCGCACAATATCTTGCCCGCCGATCCGGGCGAAATTTTGATCAACCAGCACCCGCAGAATTTTGGCCTGCGTGCCGTAGGGCATCTCGGCGATTTCATCTAAAAACAAAATGCCGTTATGGGCGCGTTCAAAAAGACCCGGCTCATGGCCGCGCTCGGATGTTTCGCGCCCAAAGAGCACCTCTTCCATGCGGTTGGGTTCAATCGTTGCGGCATTGACCGAAATAAACGGGCCATTTTTGCGTTCGCTGTTGCGATGAATGAACCGCGCGGCCACTTCTTTGCCTGCCCCCGCAGCGCCGCTTAACATGACCCGGCTGTTGGTGTTGGCTACCTTTTTAAGTTGTGATTCCAATGTGTTAAATGCCGAACTATCGCCGACCATATCGGAACTTGTGACCTCTTTTGCCCGCAAAGACGCGTTTTCACGGCGTAGATGCGAAGCTTCAAGTGCGCGACCTATTACCACCATAAGCTGGTCAATATTGAAGGGTTTTTCGATGAAATCATATGCGCCCTCCTTTATTGCCGCGACCGCAATTTCGATATTTCCATGCCCAGATATGATCACAATGGGAATTTCAGGGTTATCGCGATGCACGGATTTCAGGATTTCAATCCCGTCCAACTTGCTTTCTTTTAACCAGATATCCAGCACAATCAAATCAGGCGGGTCGTCATTTACCGCATTGAAAGTAGCGTCAGAATCCCCCGCAAGGCGCGTGGTATGGCCCTCATCGCGCAAAATATCCGAGACCAGATCACGGATATCTTTTTCATCGTCAACGACAAGAATATCACCCATTTTCATCTCCCAATTTTTCGTCTGTTCGTGGTAAATTAAACCGTGCTTCAGCGCCAAAATGCGCGCACCCAGCAAATATCGGGGCATCCAGCAGTTCAAGATGTCCGTCATGTTCCTCGATGATCTTTTTCACAATCGACAGGCCCAGCCCGGTGCCAGAATCCCGGTTGGTCACATAGGGCTCAAACAGGCGGGCGCGTTGCTTGGGCAGACCAATACCATTGTCCATGATACGCACCAGAACACTGTCGCCAGTCGTTTCAAGAATAATTTTTACCTGCCCAGCACAGTCATCAGTTTTCTTTTTTGCAACAATGGCTTCGCGGGCATTTTTAATCAGGTTCGTCAAGGCTTGCCTGATCAATGTCGGGTCGAGCATTGCCATAATCGGCGCGTCAGCCCCCTGCAAACTGATCGAAATGTTGGCATCAGTTTCACTTTGCAGCAGCACGATTCCGCGTAAGATATCGCTTATGTCAACTTCGCGCATTTCGGGGGCTGGCATACGCGCGAATTTGGCAAATTCATCGACAATTCGGCGCAAATCGCCGGTTTGACGGATAATAACATCGGAATATTGCTCCAAATCAGCCCGTGCATCACCAACCATCGGGCCAAACTTGCGCCGCAGACGTTCGGCGGATAATTGAATGGGGGTCAGCGGATTTTTGATCTCATGAGCAATCCGGCGCGCCACATCGCCCCAGGCCGCCATACGTTGCGCAGATACAAGGTCCGTGACATCGTCAAATGTGATCACATAGCCTTCAAGCCTATCGTCGCTGGATTTACGCGCCGCGATGCGCACCAGCAGATTTTCATGGACACCGGCACGTACCACTTCGACCTCGCCCTGCGTCACAATGCTCGCGCGTGTTGAGAGCTTTTCAAACATCGGTGCAAATTCCGGCACGGTTTTGGCCAGGGTTTTCCCCAAAGCTTTATCCACCGACAGGTCCAGCATTTCACTGGCCGCCGTGTTCATAAACTCAATTTTACCCTGATTATTAAGGCCAATAACCCCTGCCGTAACGCTGCTAAGCACGGAGTCAAACAAGCGGCGCTGGCGTTCGGTTTTTGTGTTAACTTCCAGTAAATCATCGCGCTGCCCCTTAACTTGCTCGACCATCCGGTTAAATACGCGCCCCAGAATAGCGATTTCATCGTCGCCCTTTTCTTCGCGCACCCGCACATCCAGATTACCGCTGCGCACCCCTTCAGCGGCGCTGGCAAGACGGCCAACCGGGCGCGACAGGCGTTCGGCAAACCACATACCAAACCAGACAGCGGCCAGAATAACGATCAGCGCAAACCCCAGATAAATCAGAGCAAACTCAAATAATAACCGCCCCCGTTCGCTTTCTAACTGGTTATATAGCTTTACGGTTTCTTGCGTTTCATCCAGCAAAGACAGTATGTTACCGTCAACACTTCGTGTGACATACAGCAGGCGATTTGCAAATGCCGGTAAAACGATCAGCGCGCGAAATTCTGAATTATCCCAATCCTCAATGATCACAACCTCGCCGAGCATCGCGCCAGATAGTTGCGATTGCGTGGGCTGTTCGTAGTCAAATAAATATGAGCGTTCGCCTCGCGCCACCAACACCCCTGCGGCGTTAATAATATAAGCCTCGGAAAGGGCGCGCTGCATTTGCAACTGCCCGCGGTTCAGAAATTCGCGCAAATCCCCGAGGGACATCAACGGTGCGCGGCGTTTTTGGGCGCTCAGGTAATTCGCCAGCAATCTGGTGTCAGATTCAATATTTATCCGATGCTCACGTTCATAAGCCTGCGCCGCCGTAAGGGAATTATTAACCACTTGACGCACCCGGTCTGAAAACCAGCCTTCCAGTCCGAAGTTCAGGGTAAATGTCGCAAATACTGCCACCAGAACTGTTGGAATAAGGGCTATAAGCGTGAAAGCACCCGTCAGGCGCAAATGCATGCGCGAGCCAGCCGAACGCCGTCGCCGGGCGGCAATTATGCGCACAACCTGGCGTGCAACAAGTGCTACAATGACCAGCACATACACCAGATCAACCAGGATAATCAGGCGCAGCATCTCGGCTTGATTAGGGTTATCAAAGGCGCCAAAAAGCAATAGCGTGGCAATAACCAGCGCCGGACCTAAAATCACCAGAAACAACGTAAACGCATTGCGCACATTGCGCGTATTACGCAGATGCTCCAATTTGGAGAAACCGGATTTCAGGGCGCGTTGTTGCAAGACAGCTACAGTTTCCGTTAATTAATCGGGATTCTGTGACATGTTTACATCATTTTTTTACTGCGTGTCACCTGAATGTCGAGGTCTTTTATCTTTTTGCGCAAAGTATTACGGTTAATACCCAGTAATTCAGCCGTTTTAAGCTGATTTCCGCGTGTCGCAGCCAGCGACAGGGCAATCAGGGGCAGTTCTACCTCTTGTAAAATCCGGTTATAAAGCCCCGGCGGCGGCAGGCTATCGTTATGATGATCAAAATACCGTTGCAAATGCATCTCTATAGATTGGGACAGACGTTCTGTCGGGCGGATTTGCGGCTCAATCGCCGAACTGGGGCGTGAGGCAATTTCCTTGGCGATATTTTTTGCCGTGATAATGTCGTTGGGACATAAAATAACCAGCCGGCGGATCAGGTTTTCCAGCTCACGCACATTGCCATTCCAGGGTTGGAGTCGCAGCTCTTCAATCGCGTCTTTTGACAGCGTTTTATGGGGCAACCCCTCATTTTCAGCCAAGCGCAAAAAATGGCGCGCCAGATCGGGGATATCTTCCAGCTTGTCGCGCAAGGCTGGCAGGCGAATGGGGACAACGTTGAGGCGGTAAAAAAGGTCTTCGCGAAACTTTCCTTCCTGTATCAAAGCGGGCAGATCGCGGTGGGTTGCTGTGATGATCCGCACGTCGGATTTCAGCGTTTTTCGCCCGCCCGAGCGCATAAACTCCCCCTCCTGAAGCACCCGCAACAGGCGGGCCTGCACCTGCGCGGGCATGTCCCCGATTTCGTCCAGAAATAATGTGCCACCATGGGCTTGCTCAAATTTACCGGGCACTGTGTCCTCAATCCCCATTGGCGTGTTTTGTTCAAGGCCAAACAGTTCGGATTCAATCATCTCGGGGGGGATAATGCCGATATTCAGGGCAATAAACGGTGCAGATTTACGGTGTCCGAAATCATGCAAGGCGCGCGCCACCAGTTCTTTGCCAGTGCCGGAATCTCCGCTTATCAGCACGCTCAAATCCGTGTGCATAAGGCGCGCCATGATCCGGTAAACCTCTTGCATAGCGCTGGAGCGGCCAATCAGGGGCAGTGTCTCAACATTTGTTTGCGCGGCGGGTTGGGCCGTATCATTTTGCAGCATTGCCTTGTTCACAGTTGATAAAAGCGCTTTTAAATCAAAGGGTTTCGGCAGATATTCATAGGCACCCGCCTCGGTGGCGCGAATGGCGGTCATGACCGTGTTTTGTGCGCTCATGACGATTATTGGCAAATCGGGGCGTTTTTTACGCATGGCGGGCAGGATATCGAGCGCATCGCCGTCGGGCATCATAACGTCTGTGATCACAGCGTCCCCCTCGCCCTCTTCAATCCAGCGCCACAGGGTGGAAATCGTGCCGGTCGCGCGCACTTTACACCCCGCCCGGGTCAGCGCCTGGCTAAGAACCGTGCGGATTGTGCGGTCGTCATCAGCGACAATTACGGTGCCATCCATTATGTCTTTCCTTTGATTTTTGAGGCACGCCAAATTGGCAAAAGCACTTTGAAACGAGTTTTTCCATCACAGGATTCACATTCAATAATGCCGCCATGATCCGCGATGATTTTTGACACAAGCGACAGTCCCAGCCCGGTTCCTGCGGCTTTTGTGCTAACGAACGGTTCAAATATTTCATGGATAATATTTTGCGAAATACCCGGCCCATTGTCGGAAATACTGACCTCGAGCGGCAGGCTTTCGGTATCCTGCCCTGACATTTGCAACCGCACACCTTGGCGAAAAGCCGTTTTCAATGTGATCACACCGCCTTTGGGTGCCACCGCTTCGGAGGCGTTTTTTATAAGGTTTTGAAATACTTGCAGCAACTGATCCCGATCCCCTGACACCGGTGGCAGGGATGGGTCATAGTGTTCCAAAAACCGCACATGTCGCGCAAACCCTGCCATAGCGGCGCGTTTGGCGCGGTCCAGAACATCGTGGATATTCACCGGCTTGTTTTGCGCCGGGCGCAGGTCACCGAATTGCTCCATACGTTCAACCAGCTTGCTGATGCGCTGTGTTTCATCTTGTATCAATGTCGTAAGCTTTTGATCCTGCGGGGTAAGTTCCATTTCCAGCAATTGCGCCGCCCCGCTGATACCTGCAAGCGGATTGCGGATTTCATGGGCGAGCATCGCGGCCATCCCGCTAACCGAGCGCGCAGCGGACTGATGTGTCAGACTACGGTCCATTTTTTCGGCGATATTGCGCGGATGTAAAAGCAACAGCACAGAGTCGCCCATATTTGCGGCATGCAAATTGTTAAGACGCGGCGCCTGCCCCCCCCAGACGATCGTGACGCCGTTCAAAGCCACAGACATCGCCCCTTGGCGCGCCTGTGAAATAACGCCCAACACCGGGCTGTCTTTGCCGATATATCCAGACAGATTTTGCCCTTTCATAAGACGTAAAGACGTTGCACCAAACACCTCGGCTGCTGTGTTGGCACAAAGGATTTTACCTTGTTTATCAATCAGATAAGCCGGGTATGGAATGGCGCTCCAAAGGGTCTCAAAATCGATATCACTCATGCGGCCGTGTCCAGCAATGCGCCGCAGTTTTTTATCCCTTGGCTTAAAAGACGCATAACCTTTGGCGCATCGGATTCTGTTAATACCGCGCGGCGTAAATCCTTTGCCCCCTCAAGGCGGTCCAGATACCATCCAAGATGCTTTCGCGCCGTGCGAACCCCCATTCCCATGCCGTAAAACCGCAAACTTTCAGCGTAATGCGTTAAAATTATCTCTAATAGCGCATCTGCCTGCGGTATATCCGCATATGTATCCCCCGCCAATTCTGCAGCAATACGCGCCAAAATCCACGGTTGCCCCTGCGCGCCCCGCCCCATCATAACCCCGTCAGCACCTGATTGCACCAGCGCGGTTTTGGCAGATTTCACATCTAATATATCCCCATTGGCGATCACGGGAATGCTGACGGCATTTTTGATACGCGCAATGGCCTGCCAATCAGCAGAACCTTTGTAAAACTGACAACGAGTACGTCCGTGGATGGTCACCATCTTAATGCCAGCATCCTCGGCCATCTGCGCGATTTCGGGCGCGTTCAGGGCCGCATCATCCCACCCCAGACGCATCTTTAAGCTTACAGGCACATCCACGGCGTTGACCACAGCCTTGATCAGCGACACCGCCAAGGCCGGTTCCTTCATCAGGGCCGAGCCGCAGTTTCCCGTTGTCACTTTGCGTGCCGGACAGCCCATATTGATGTCAATAATCCGCGCGCCCTGCCCGGCCAGCAATTTGGCACATTCGGCCATCCAATAAGGATCACGCCCGGCAATTTGCACGGCCGTATTGGCATTATCCAGCCCCAATTCGGCCTTGGCGCGCGCCGAAGGTTTGGCCTGCACCAGCTCCTGACTGGCGACCATTTCAGACACCACCAGCCCGGCCCCGAAGCGCAAAACGGTTTTACGAAACGGTAAATCCGTGATGCCAGCCATCGGGGCCAGAAAAACCGGCGATGAAAGTGCTACATTTCCAAGCGTAATCGACAAATTGCCTAATCCTTGTGCAGATTTGACGTGCATATAGCAGCTGGAATATTTCAGCAACCAATATCCCTCCATTGTCGCGCCAATGCGCATAAGCTATGAAGGGGCGAAATATGAGGGTATGATGAAAATAACAGGGCTGATTGTTGCCGCAGGGCGTGGGTCGCGGGCCGGCGAGGGTATTCCAAAGCAATACCGTGATCTGGCCGGGCAAAGCGTGCTGCGCCGGGCGATGCTGGCCTTGCTTGCGCATCCCGATATTGACGCAGTGCAGGTGGTTATTCACCCCGATGATGCCGATTTATATCAGGTGGCGAGCGCTGGAATTACCGGTCTGCTTGCGCCATGTTTTGGCGGTGCGACACGCCAGAATTCTGTCTTGGCCGGGTTAGGCGCGCTGGAAGACCATGCGCCTGATCTTGTGCTTATCCATGATGCGGCGCGGCCATTTTTGCCGATTCAGGTGATTTCCGGCGTGATAGCGGCGCTAGACACCCACGCCGGCGCCTTTCCCGCCCTTGGCGTTGTTGATGCGCTCTGGCAAGGGGATCAGGTTATTACGGCCCCCCAGCCACGCGCAGGGCTTTGGCGCGCGCAAACTCCGCAGGGCTTTCGGTTTGCGGATATTTTGGCTGCATATGAAACCGCCCATAGCGATGCACTTGATGACGTCGCGGTTGCGCATATGGCGGGAATGGCCGTGGCGATCACAAAAGGTGCGGCGGAGAATTTCAAAATCACCCATGCTGAGGATTTTCAGCGGGCAGAGAAAATGGTGGGAAAAAGCATGGATATACGGGTTGGAAACGGGTTTGATGTGCATAAATTCGGTGCGGGGGATCATGTTACGCTTTGTGGCGTGGATATTGCGCATGACGCGGGATTGCAGGGGCATTCCGATGCGGATGTGGCAATGCACGCGCTTACGGACGCTATTTTCGGGGGCCTTGGTGAGGGCGACATTGGCCAGTGGTTCCCCCCCTCTGATCCTAAATGGAAGGGTGCGGCTTCAAATATTTTCCTAAAAAAAGCGATCGAGCGAATGGGCGCGCGGGGTTTTACCCTTAGCCATGTTGATTGCACGATAATTTGCGAATTTCCAAAGATCGGGCCGCTCGCCAAAGATATGCGCAGCAATCTGGCGGGGCTATTAAAAATTGAAATTGATCGCGTCAGCGTCAAGGCCACGACCTCGGAAAAGCTGGGCTTTACCGGGCGCGGCGAAGGGATTGCGGCGATAGCTACGGCCACATTGGTGAAAACATGATCCGGATCATCACAACATTTTTTGGCGCAGGCTTATTGCCTAAAGCGCCGGGGACATGGGGGTCCTTGGCCGCCCTGCCCTTTGGCTGGATATTGCACGGGCTGGGCGGGCCGGTATTATTGCTCATCGGCATTATTGCGGTGTTTATACTGGGGGTCTGGGCGACGGCCATGCACACCAAAGGGCGCGCAGATCATGACCCCGGCGAGATCGTTATCGATGAGGTCGTCGGTATCTGGGTCGCGCTTTTGCCGCTTTCGGCGGGGATGTGGATGATGCATTCGCCGCCCTGGACCTTTCCCTATCCCGGCTGGATTGCCGCGTTTGTTTTTTTCCGTCTGTTTGACATCTGGAAACCCTGGCCGGTGCGCTGGGCGGATGATATGCACACGCCGCTGGGGGTGATGCTGGACGATGTTCTGGCAGGTATTCTGGCTGGTGGCGCCGTTATCGCACTGGCTCTAATCGCACATGGGGTGATGGTGTGAGCACGTATAAACTGGCCGCAGAGATCTTGGATAAATGCAAGGCCCGTGGTTGGCGCATCGCTACGGCTGAAAGCTGCACGGGGGGGTTGCTTGCGGCGGCCCTAACGGATGTTCCCGGCTCCTCGGCCATATTTGAGCGCGGATATGTCAGTTATTCCTACCCCTCCAAAAGCGACATGCTGGGGGTGAGCGCGCAGATGTTGCACGCACATGGTGCCGTGTCTGAACCTGTTGCGGCTGAAATGGCAGAGGGCGCGCTGGCCAATGCGCGCGTTGATCTGGCTATTGCTGTCACAGGCGTGGCTGGCCCGGGGGCAGACGGGGACAAACCTGAGGGGCTGGTCTGGTTTGCTGTTGCGACAAAATCGGGCGTGGTTACACATGAAAGTCAGTTCGGAGCCATCGGGCGGGGAAATGTCCGCGCGAGCAGTGTTACCACGGGTTTAAACATGCTGCGGGATGCTTTGACGTAATATATTGCCCTTGAAACTGGCAAAACCAAAATTTATGCCTAAAATATAGGCAACGCCCATGTTATTGGCACAAAACCCGGCAGAATACATTGTTCACATATCCCGCCCCTGCTCTATCCATATGCAGCTCATGAGGGCGTACATAAAAAGGGATACAGGATATGGTTGGTGCAGATACCGCTTGGATTTTAGTCGCAACAGCGTTGGTGCTGTTCATGACATTACCCGGATTAGCGTTGTTTTACGGCGGATTGGTGCGCTCTCGGAATGTCTTATCCGTATTCATGCAAACTATTTCCATCGCTTGCCTGATGTCGATCCTGTGGCTGGTCGCGGGATATTCCATTGCTTTTGGCGATGGTACCTCGGGGTTTTGGGGCGGCTTGGGCAAGGCGTTCCTCACGGGTATCGATGCAGATACGCCTTTTGGCACCATCCCTGAAATCCTGTTTTTCGCCTTTCAAATGACATTCGCCATCATCACCCCTGCCCTGATTGTCGGCGCCTATGTCGAACGTATCACGTTTGGTTTTGTGCTGGCCTTTTCGGCGGCCTGGATGCTGCTGGTTTACGCACCCGTCGCCCATTGGGTCTGGGGGGGCGGTTTTTTGGCGGACGGCGGGATATTTGGTGCCATCGGCGTTAAGGATTTCGCGGGTGGGATCGTTGTGCACGAAACCGCCGGGCTGGCAGCGCTGGTTGTGGCATTTTTCTTGGGGCCTCGCAAGGTTAAAACCAAGCCGCCCCATAACCCCGGGTTCGTGATGATTGGGGCCTCGATGCTGTGGGTTGGCTGGTATGGTTTTAACGCCGGCTCACAACTGGCAGCGGATGGCGGGGCTGCGATGGCGCTGGTGGTAACACATATTTCTGCGGCAGCTGCCTCCCTTAGCTGGGCCGCTTATGAGCGCATTAAATATGGCAAAGCCTCGCTGGTGGGACTGGTGACAGGATCTATCGCCGGACTGGCAAGCATCACGCCCGCATCAGGCTTTGTTGGCCCGCTTGAGGCCCTATTGATCGGAACAGTCGCCGGTGTTTTAACCCAGGAAGCCTGCGGTTTGGTCAAAAACAAGCTGAATATCGACGACACGCTTGATGTTTTCGCGGTGCACGGCGTTGGCGGGATATTTGGCACGCTTATGATCGCGGTATTCGGGGCTGGTGCCTGGGGCGCGCAACTGGGATCGCTGGCCATTGTTGGGGCTTTCACCCTGATTGTCACAACGATTCTAGTCAAAGCCATCACCCTGATTATCCCGATCCGGGTGTCTGAAGAAGACGAATACACAGGCCTTGATATCGCCTCGCACGGCGAGCGGGCCTATGATATCACCTCTTAGCCGTAGAGATCATCAGCGCGTTTTGCGAATGCCCGCACGATGCGCTGCATGGCCTCATTAAAAACCACGCCGATCAGGGCTTGCAGGACTTTGGATTTAAATTCGAAATCCACGAAGAAATCGACCTCGCAACGCCCGTCATCCAATTCGCGAAAATTCCAGTGGTTGTTGAGGTATCGAAACGGGCCATCCAGATATTCCACGTCGATGATGCGCTCCTGATTGTGCAAAGTGACCCGCGAGCCGAAACGTTCGCGAAACAATTTGAAAGAGATCACCAAATCGGCGTCAATCACCGCCCCACCCGCCAATGGCGTGGTTTTTCGAATACGGGCGGCCACACACCAGGGCAAAAATTCCGGGTAGGATTTAATATCCGCGATCAAATCAAACATCTGATCAGCGCTGTGGGGCATAATGCGTTTTTCTGTATGCGTCGGCATGGTTTATGCAATTTTTCCGTAGGGTTCCGCGTTGTTTTCCTCTAGATGTAATAAAGTGGCGTGAATCACAAGGGCAAGAGCATGGACCATTCAAATTATGTGATCGACGAGATGATCTCGGCGAAATCTATTGCTGCGCGGGTTGAAGCGCTGGCGAGAGAGATTTCCGTGCATTTTGCCGACACCGACAAGTTGACGGTCATCGGGCTGCTGCGCGGCTCTTTCGTATTTATCGCCGATCTGGCGCGCGAGTTGGACCTGCCCTGCGAGATTGACTTCATGGAGACCTCATCTTATGGCGATTCTCTGGAAAGCAGCCGTGAGGTGCGCATTCTAAAGGATATTCGCGGCGAGATTGAGGGGCACGACGTTTTGCTGGTCGAAGATATCGTTGACACCGGCCACACGCTGAAACAGGTGAGCGAAATTCTTTTGGCGCGCCACCCTAAACGGTTAAAAATATGTGCACTTCTGGATAAACCTTCACGACGTGAGGTTGATATTTCCGCGGATTGGATTGGTTTTGAAATTCCCGATGAATTCGTGGTTGGCTATGGCATTGATTATGCGCAGCGCAACCGGAATTTGGATCATATCGGGGCCGTGCGTTTTATCGACCCGGTATAAATATTCGGGGCACCGCAGATGTTTCCGCCACGCCCCGAATTTTATTAAAATTTGATCAGTAGCCTACAACCGTAAACTCGATACGACGGTTGCGCCGCTTGTTTTCCAGATTATCGTTTTCACGCACCGGATTTGCTTCACCAAAACCAACAGCCTGAAGACGTTCTTTATCAATGCCGTTTTTGACCAGATAATTCATCACCGAATTGGCCCGCGCTTCTGACAGGGTTTGGTTAAAACGCTCACCACCATCTGAATCCGTATGACCGGCAATTTCAATCACCAGATCAGGACAGCGGTTCATGATGTAAACAGCACTATCCAAAAGCGGCCCACTGCGGGTTTCAAGGCGGGAACTGCCGCTTGGGAAGTAGATATTATCGGTTTGCGACAGGATATCGTAACGCCCTTTGCAAGCCCCAACCGAGAAGTTCCCGGGCGTATCCAGCACTGCCAAACTGGCGCCGCTTTCTTTATCGCTGTCAGATTGCGCCGCAGCAAAAGCCTCTGGAGAGGCCGCACGGTTAAACGTAAAATCAAACGTTATGCTGGCCGACGGCTGAATAACAACGCTCGCTGCATCTTCAAGTTTGCCGATGCCCTTTGCCAGATCAAAATCTGCAACAGGCAACAAAATCGGCGCGTTGGACGTGACCGAAACCGTATTGTCATCGCGTAAAATGATCGCAAGCTCGGCCTCACGATCGCTGGTTACGCCGTGCAGGCTGATCGAATAAGGCAGCGTAACAACTTTGCGGCGGACATCGTTTAAATCTGCGATGATTTCCGGGGCGATTTGCATGGTTATCACGGCTTCTGGAAACTCAAAGGTTTCAAAAAACAAAAACCGCATACGGACGTTGCGAAGATCGATTTTAGTGTCAACCGAATCCAGTCCAATTTTGATAGTTGCCAGACCGGTTTCATCGATGATCCCGGTATAATTGGCGAATGTGCTGTTTTCGACTTCGGTTTCATTTTTAACAGACTGAAACCGCAACGCTGAAATTTCAGAATTCAAAACCCAGCCGGGTGCAAGCGTGCCGTCTTGTGCCATAGTTTGCGCCGGAAACGCCAAAAGCGCTGCTGTAATAAACGGCACCTGCCATTTACACCAAGTTTTCTCAAATACCCTCATAACCCACTCCTTCTAAATCTAATGCCAAACAAAGTCCAAATACAAACAAAACAAATCGGACAATGCTCATGATACATAAACTATACTATATACTCGCTACTCAGTAGTTTTCTTAACACCAAAGTTCAATTATTTGTTCTAGCTTTAGCATATTATGCAAATATAATTAAGAACTATGGCTAAATTATGATTGAATTTTATTCAAATTTAGACGACTGTAATTATTGAAATATTAGAAATATAACAAACTTAACTGAAAACTAACAACCGGTAATATGGAGAAGATAATGTTTAGAATGGTATTATTTGTGTTATGTGGTTTATTTTTTGCAGCCACACATGCCAGCGCAGCCGAGCGATTTGCGTTGGTTATCGGTAATGACACATATGAGACAATTTCACCTCTTACCAATTCAGTCGGCAATGCCGAACGTATTGCCGCCCAACTGGAAAGCTTGGGTTTTGACGTAACCCTGATCACGGACGCCAATCTGGTTGACATGAGACGCAGCGTTGGGCGCTATAACAAACGCATGCAATACACCGGAAATGGCGCCACAGGTCTGGTGTTTTTTGCAGGCCACGGTGTGAATGCGTTTGGGACCAATTATCTGTTGCCCGTTGATGTCAGCATTAAAGACGCCGGTGATCTGGAATTCGTAGCGGTAGATATCACCTCCATTATCCGGACATCGGGTGCGGATGACCAAATTCAAAACCTCATTATCTTGGATTGCTGCGCAAAAACCCCATACACTGGCATGCAAAATATCAATGGTGGCGGGTTGTCTTCGATGTTGATCCCCAACGAAAATTATATTGCCTACTCGGCCCCTGAAAACGGAACCGCCCCTGAGGGGGAAATATTTGCCAGCGCATTTATTGAGGCTATTGCTGTGCCCGGACAGTCAATTGAAGCAGCGCTGGATCAGGTTAATAACGTAATTGTCGGGGAATATGGCGATGCGCAGACAATATTCAGGGCGTCCTCGCTGGAAGAACCTTTTGTATTTGTGAATGCCGCCGTTGAAAAAGAAGTGCCGGATGAAACGCCTGTTCCTGTTCCGGCCCCTGCCCCTGCCCCTGTCGTGCGTGAAACGCCGCTTCCGGTTATTGAAGAGGCCGCGCCATCCGATGCGAACAGTGAAGCCGTAGAGTTGCCGATTATTAGCGGAACAACCCTGCCCGTCATTGGCGAAACACCGGCACCGACTGAAACCCTTGAACAAACGCAACTGCCTGTAATAGGTGAGGCCCCGCAGCCTGCGCTTAACAGCACCACATTACCCGTTATCGGGGAAACGCCGCTGCCTGCTATTGTCGAGGCACCACTGCCTGTTATCGCTGAAACTGCACCGCCGGTCGATGTTGTCGAAGAGACCCTTGTTCCTGCCAACAATACCGTCAGCTATT
The DNA here is from genome assembly GCA_036479695.1 of Paracoccaceae bacterium. GTDB lineage: Bacteria > Pseudomonadota > Alphaproteobacteria > Rhodobacterales > Rhodobacteraceae > NORP23. The sequence goes on along the minus strand of JAZGFN010000015.1, from coordinate 366,745 downwards.
CGGTCAGCTACACAGAACCCCTGACACTTGGTTCGCCAGAGGTAATCGGTAAATCGATTGAACAATTGATTGAAACAAAGCCTATGTTTTCTCCGATCGAGGGGCTGCCAGAAAGTTACTGGAAAGAACAGGAATGTGGGGAATGTCATAAATGGACACAAGCCACGCTTTGTGATGAAGGGGAGTTTTACCTTAAACAAGACAATGAGGATTTCCTTGATCAGCAACACCCGTTTGGTGGCAGTTTCAAACAAAACCTGCTGATCTGGGCAAAGGACGGTTGCCCGTAACGACCCCATAGCCCTCGCTATTTCGGGAGGGCTATTTTCGTTTTGCCAACACGGCCAAATCACGCGCTATTGCAAATGCGCCTTTGATTTTGTCGGCGTTGTTATTCCAGTCGCGCCGCACCACGATCTTGTTGTCGCGCACCTTGGCCAGACCATTTTGGGCGTGGATGAATTCGACCAGCCCGGCGGGGTTGGCGTATTTATCGCGGTGAAACTGGATCGTCGCACCTTTCGGCCCCCCGTCCAGACGCGCAATGCCCGCACGCCGACAGGCCGATTTGATGCGCACGATGTTCAGCAATGTGTTGACCTCTCGCGGCAGCTTGCCGAAACGGTCGATCAGCTCGGCGGCAAAACCTTCCAGTTCAACCTTGGTTGAAAGCGCTGAAAGCCGGCGGTAAAGGCCAAGACGCACATCCAGATCGCTGACGTAATCCGCCGGGATCAGCACTGGCACGCCCAGGTTTATCTGCGGTGCCCATGTCTCATCAGCGTCCGACAGCCCCTCAAGTTCGCCCGCCTTCATCTTGGCGATAGCTTCTTCCAGCATCGATTGATAAAGTTCGTAACCAACCTCACGCACATGGCCCGATTGTTCATCCCCCAAAAGGTTCCCGGCCCCGCGAATATCAAGATCTTGCGAAGCCAGCGAGAACCCTGCCCCGAGGCTATCAAGACTGCCCAGCACCCGCAGACGTTTTTCAGCCGTTGGCGTTAAAGGTTTGCGCGGTTTGGTGGTCATATAGGCATAAGCGCGGATTTTGGAGCGCCCGACACGGCCCCGTATCTGATAAAGCTGCGACAGCCCGAACATATCGGCGCGGTGCACGATTAATGTGTTGGCCGCCGGAATATCCAGCCCGCTTTCAACAATCGTGGTCGCCAGCAACACGTCATATTTCCCGTCGTAAAAGGCATTCATTTTGTCATCAAGCTGCCCCGCAGGCATTTGCCCATGCGCCACGACAACACTGATTTCAGGGATATGGTCGCGCAAAAAACCCTCAATTTCCGCGATATCACTGACGCGCGGCACTACGTAAAACGACTGTCCGCCCCGGTAATGTTCACGCAAAAGCGCCTCGCGCACTGTGACCGGGTCAAATTCGGAAATATAGGTGCGGATCGCCAAACGATCAACTGGCGGCGTGCCGATGATCGACAATTCGCGCACCCCAGACAGCGCCAGCTGCAAGGTCCGCGGGATCGGCGTAGCCGTCAGGGTCAGCACATGCACGTTTGAGCGCAATTGTTTAAGCGATTCCTTATGGGTCACGCCAAAATGCTGCTCTTCATCGATGACCAGCAGGCCTAGATTGGCAAAGCGGATACCTTTGGCCAGCAACGCATGGGTGCCAATAACGATATCAACCGCCCCGCGTTTCATGGCCTCGCGGGTGTCATTGGCCTCGCGGGTTGACACGAACCGCGACAGTTGGCGCACGCTGATGGGCAAGCCGCGAAACCGTTCGGAAAAGGATTTGAAATGCTGGCGCACCAATAGAGTCGTCGGGGCGATCACGGCGATTTGCACGCCTGACATGGCGGCGATAAAGGCGGCGCGCATGGCGACCTCGGTCTTGCCAAACCCCACATCGCCGCAGACCAGTCGATCCATCGGTTGGCCGCTCGACATGTCGGACAGCACATCCTCAATCGCGTGCAACTGGTCGTCGGTCTCAGTGTAGGGAAACCGCGCGCAGAATTCTTCCCACATGCCATCAGGGGGCGTCATGACCTGCCCGCGGCGCAAGGCCCGTTCAGCTGCAAGGCGGATTAGCTTGTCGGCAATCTCGCGGATACGATCCTTAAGCTTGGCCTTTTTCGCCTGCCACGCCCCGCCGCCAAGCTTATCGAGCAGACCTACCTCTTGGCCATAACGCGACAGCAGTTCGATGTTTTCCACGGGCAGGAACAACCTATCTCCGCCAGCGTATTCCAGCGCGATACATTCATGCGGCGCACCGGCGGCGGTGATGGTTTCAAGGCCGATGTATTTGCCAATACCGTGTTCGATATGCACGATCAGATCACCGGGTGAGAGGCTTTGGGTTTCTTTCAGGAAATTCGCAGCGCGGCGTTTTCGCACCGGGCGCACCAGACGATCCCCCAGCACGTCGGTTTCCGAAATCACCGTCAGACCGGAGGTCTCAAACCCGCCCTCCAGACCCCAGATTGCCAAAAACACCCCGCCCTTGCCTGCCCCAATATCCGCCGCACTGGTGATAGTGTTAAAATCGCTGATGCCACTATCGCTTAGCAGATTGGCAAAACGTTCGCGCGAGCCTGTTGAATGCGAGGTCAGCAAAACATGGCCGGTTTTGCGTTTCTCAACGATATGTGCCGCCAGCGCCCCGAAAAGCGAGATGTCTTCATTCTGGCGTTCCGGCGCGAAATTACGCCCGATGCGCCCGCCTGCATCAATGGCATTGGGACCAGAGGGTTGTGGCAGCGGCGAAAACTGCCGCACGGCACGGTTTTCAAGGACTTTATCCCAAGCCGCATCATCAAGATAAAGCAATTCCGGGGGCACGGGTTTATAAACACTGCCCAAATGGTTTTTGGCAGACATCGCGGCATTGCGGGTCTCAAACTGGTCGTTAATCGCGCTCCAACGGGCCGCGCGGGCTGCGTTTATCTGGTCATCAAGCACCACGGGGGCGGCTGGGAGATAGTCAAAGAATACCTCAAGTTTCTCATGGAAAAATGGCAACCAATGTTCCGAACCCTGATGTTTTAAACCGGTTGAAACGGCTGCATACAATGGATCATCCTGTGTAGCCGCGCCAAAACTGTGCCGGTAGTTCTGCCGAAAGCGGCTGATCGCAGCTTCGTCCATGATGACCTCGGAAACCGGGGCCAGCTCTATGCGGCCAATTTTTGCGACTGTGCGCTGGGTTGCAGGATCAAAGCGGCGCGCGCCATCAAGGATATCGCCGAATAAATCGAGGCGCACCGGGCCATCTGCACCGGGGGGAAAGATATCGATCAACCCGCCACGAATGGAGTAATCGCCCGGCTCCATCACGGTTGGAGCTTGTGAAAACCCCATGCGCATAAAAAAGGATTTCAGCGCGTCAAGATTAAGCTGTTTACCAACCTCGGCGGTAAAACTGGCAGCACCGATCACGGCGCGCGCCGGCATTTTTTGGGTGGCAGCATTAAGGGTGGTTAATATAACCGAGGGGCGCAACCATCCATCGACCAAGGCGGCCAGGGTCGCCATGCGGCGCGCAGATACATCGGCGTTGGGGGAAATACGGTCATAAGGCAGGCAATCCCAGGCGGGAAAGGTTAATATCGGCAGATCGGGCGCAAAAAACTGCAAAGCCTGCTGCATCGCCGCCAGACGCATGTCATTGCGCGCCACATGGATCACCGGGCCGCCTGCCCGCTTTACCAGATCGACCACAAGGCGGGCGTCATACCCCTCGGGCGCGCCCCCGGTAAGGGTGGTAACAGGTTTAAGCATCATGGCGAGGGGCTAACGGAAACGGCGCGGGGAAACAAGCGCTTTGGGTCAGATGCGCGCCGCAGCTTGGCACATGGCTTTCAGTTTCGCTGCCGCCAGTTCCGGCGTAAGCAGGCCAAGACCACAGTCCGGTGCGACAACCAAACGCTCGCGGTCAATATGATTGAGAGCATCGCGCAGACGCGCCTCAATCTCATCGGCGGTTTCCACCCGGCTACTGGCAATGGCAACAGCGCCAAAAATCACGGTTTTTAAGTGCAATTTATCAAGCAGCCCGAGGTTATTACAACAATGGGCATCCTCGATGGAAATTTGGTCAAAAGCGGCAGCGTCAATGGCGCTGGCAAGCCGGTGATAGCTGTCTGGATCGGCCTTTTTATAATCATTGTCATCCAGATGATCAGGATAGCCACAACACATATGCACAACCCGCGTGACAGATTTTGGAACATTGTGAAAACAGCGCTCCAGCCCTTCCATGCCAAAACTTAAGGCATCGTCAACCTTGCGGGCAAAAAGTGGTTCATCGACCTGAATATACTGGCAACCGGCATCGACCAGCGCCAGAATTTCCGTGTTAACGGTTTCAGCCAAAGCCGCGTTCAGCTTAGGGCGATCATTATAAAAACAATCTGCCGTTGTATCCATAATCGTCAGCGGGCCGGGCAGCGTGAATTTAACCGGGCGGGCGCTGACATTTTGCGCAGCCAGATAATCATGTGGCCCGTAAAGCCTGCCCTTATGACTAACCGCGTTGCGAATGGCCGGAAGGTCAGTTTCATAGGCACCATCACGCAAAATCCGGTGTTCGAGATTGTCAAAATCAAAACCATCAAGATGGCGACAGTGGTAATGAATATAATTCTCACGGCGCACCTCACCGTCTGTGGGGATGGTAATGCCGGCCGCGATTTGAATGTCGATGACCTCGCGCGCCGCACGAATAAACAGCGCCTCATGGGTGGCGGGGTCTTTTTGGCTGTCAGCCGTGTAATCGCGCGTGGTTTGCGCCGTGTTCATCCCGCCCTCTTGGCGCGCGGCGTCAAACCAGTCGCGCACAGGCACGTAAGCGGGTTTCGGGAATGCCCCAAGGGTCGTGGTTTCAATCGGTTTATTTGAGGACATGCGATATACCTTTTACGTCTGAAAATCTTTCCCAGACAATCGTCAGGAAGCCAGAATGTCAATATGTTCCTCATTGTCAGCCGCCTGGCGCGCCCACATCGATGCATATCGCCCGTTCAGCGCCAGCAACGCGTCATGGGTGCCTTGTTCTGTTACATGGCCCTTTTCCAGCACGATGATACGGTCCGCATGCACAACCGTGGACAGGCGGTGCGCGATGGTAATCACACTGCGCCCTTTGCCCATGGCCTTGAGGCTTTCTAAAATATCCTGCTCGGTTTCGGAATCGAGTGCCGATGTTGCCTCATCCAGCAGCAGGATCGGCGGGTTTTTCAACAAGGTGCGGGCGATCCCGACCCGTTGCTTTTCGCCCCCTGACAATTTCAGGCCGCGTTCACCGACAATTGCGTCGTAGCCATCGGGCAAGGACAGGATGAAATCATGGATCTGCGCGGCTTTGGCGGCCTCGATAACCTCGGCCTTACTGGCCTCGGGGCGACCATAGGCGATGTTATAACCGATGGTGTCGTTAAACAGGACCGTGTCTTGCGGGATAACCCCGATTTTGTCGCGCAGGCTGCTTTGGGTGATATCGCGCACATCCTGCCCGTCGATTTTCAGACTGCCATCGGCGACATCATAAAAGCGAAATAACAGTCGCCCGATGGTGGATTTCCCGGACCCCGAGGGGCCAACCACCGCCACCGTCTGCCCGGCCCCGATGCTTAGGTTGAGATTGTGCAAAATGGAGCGTTCTGATTCATAAGAAAAATCCACGTCCTTGAATATAATCTCGCCGCCCGTGCATTCCAGATCAGGCGCCTGCGGCTTGTCGGTGATTTCAGCAGGCTGGCCCAAAAGATCAAACATCTCGCCCATATCGACCAGCGCTTGGCGGATCTCACGGTAAACGGTGCCCAGAAAATTCAGCGGCATGGTGATCTGGATCATATAGGCGTTAACCATAACGAAATCCCCGATCGTCAAGCTGCCATCCAGCACCCCGAGTGCGGCCAGCACCATCACCGCCACCAGCCCGCCGGTTATCAAAACGGACTGCCCGAAATTCAGAAAACCCAGCGTGTAATTCGTTTGAATCGCTAGTTTTTCATAAGATTTCATGGAAACGTCATAGCGCATGGCTTCACGATTTTCCGCACTAAAGTATTTAACGGTTTCGTAGTTCAGCAGACTATCAATGGCCTTTTGATTGGCGTCCGTGTCTTGCTGGTTCATCTCACGCCGGATTTTCACCCGCCACTCGGTGACCTTAAAGGTAAACCAGACGTAAAGCGTGATTGTGACGACGATAATCGCCAGATAACGGGCATCAAAAAGGATAAAGAAAATCACGCCGACCATAAGCAATTCCAGGATCAACGGCACGATGGAAAACAGCATGAAACGCAGCAGAAATTCAACACCTTTGACCCCGCGCTCAATGATCCGCGACAGACCGCCGGTCTTGCGGGTGATATGATAGCGTAAAGATAACGCATGAATATGGCGGAATGTTTCCAGCGCCAGACTACGCAGCGCGCGTTGGCCAACGCGGGCAAAAAAGGCATCCCTTAGCTGGTTAAAGCCGACGCTTAGTAACCGGATGGCACCATAAGCCACTACCAGCGCGATGGTGCCGCTGATGAACATGATTTTTGGGTCTTGCAGGATTTCGGGTGACATTGAATCAATGGCACCTTTGAAAAAGAACGGCGTGAAAACGCTGGTAACCCGGGCCAGAACAAGCGCAATCATCGCCAGAACAACCCGCAATTTTATCCCCGGCCTGTCTTTTGGCCAAAGATAGGGGATGACACGCTGGATGGTGCGCAAACCGCTATATTGTGTTGCTTTAGTGTTTGATTTTTCCGCCGACATTATTTTACCTTTTCCCAGAACCAGAGCACCCTAACACTTATTCCTCTTTGGGAATTGCAAATACCTGTCCGGGATAAATCAAATCAGGATCGCGGATTTTATCCTTGTTGGCGGCCAGAATTTGATAGTATTTATCCCCCTCGCCATAGCTGCTGGTAGCTATCAGCCACAAAGAATTTCCCTGCTGGACTATATACGTATCGTTCTGGGAGCCCGCCGATTGCTGTGCGGCACTGACATCCGCAGGATAGGCGCGCTGAAAAGGCATTTCTATGCGGCTGGTAACCTTGCCCACAGCGTCAATTTCATCGATTCGCAAGGTGTATTTACCAGCCGTAAGTTCCATCAATACAGCTTTCCAGCTGCCGATCTGCGAGATTTCGGTTTGTTTTATCGGCGTGCCGGAAACATAGATGATAACCTCACGTCCCGGGGTGCCGCGCCCGGCCAAAAGAACCTCGCCCTCTTCATCATAAGAAATACTGTCGAGGCTGATCTGGTCAAGTATCAACTGCCCGCCCGGCTGCACGACGACCACCTCATCGGGGGTGGTTTTAATAATAGTTGGCAGCGCTATCTCTTCGTCGCTGACCTCAGCGGATGCGGGGTTGAGGGAGGGTAAAATCAGGATGGATTCATCTGAAAACTGTAATTCTCCGTCCAGCTCCGATTGCAGCTCAATGTTTTGCGCTTCAGATGGATCGGGCGCGTTAACAATGGCTACGAATTCGCCGGAGTTACTGGTGAGCGTCTCACCGATTTCCACCCCGTCTGACAGGATTGAAACCGTGGAATTGGGTTCAGCCGTACCGGCAATCACTGCCATGCCGCTTTCGTCCACCCGCACGATATCAAAGGTCGGTTGGCTGCTTTCTTCAGTAATATCGGTGCCTTCAGCTGTTTCGGTGACCTCAGGGTCAGGGGTTTCAAGCACTGTGGTTTCTGCTGGGAGTTCTGTGGGGAGGGCTGCGACATCTTCCACAGGGATTTCCACAGGTGTTTCGGCAGGGGTTTCCTCTGTGTCTGGCGCATCTGCTACACCATCCGGTGTATCCTCTGCCGGTTCATCGGCAACAACGCTGGTATCTTCGACAGGCGTTTGCGCAACTTCTGGTTCTTCAGCGGCGGGCGCAACTTCGGGCACAGCAGCCTCAATTTCTACTGGCGTAACCGCCACAACCTCTTGTGTTGGCACATGGGTCGTAATCACAGGCGTATTCTGCACCATTGCAACCGGCGCTTCGCGGTTGAAAAAATACAAAGTAAGCGCTGTGCACCCACCGATCACAACCGCTGCTACGTAACGCACGATTATATTATCCATCACCAGTATCCTGTTTTAGCATCTAACCTATTCTTGCCCCCAAGGGCAGAATTTACGCTAAAATGGTCTATTGTGACAACTTACACAAGAGCGGAGTCTTTAGCCCCCGATTTCCCCTGACGCCAGGTATCAGCCGAGTATATCGCCAAGCCGATCCAGATCAGAGGGAAAGCAATGGCGTGCCAGCGGGTGAAATTTTCGGCAAAGACAAACGTCGCGACCAGAAATTGCAACGTTGGATTAAGATATTGCACCAGCCCCAGCGTGGTCAGCGTGATGCGTTTGGCGGCGTAAGACAGCAGGATCAACGGGCCGCCGGTTAGTATGCCGGAAAACATTAACAAAGCACTGTCTTGCCAGTTGCTGGCAAATACGCCGCCTGCAAGGCCTGTGATGCTCCACCCGAAATTATGGACGCCAAACAGCCAGAATGCCGCGATCGGCAGCAAGATCAGCACCTCGATGAGCACCGATAATACCGGCCCGACCGCAATCTGTTTCTTGATCAGCCCGTAGACACCAAATGTGAGCGCAAGGATCAGCGATATCCACGGCGGATTGCCCAGACCAATGCCAAGGATCACCACGGCGATAAAGGCAATGCTTATGGCCAGAAATTGCGCAGGGCTTAGGCGCTCTTTCAAGGCAATGACCCCAATTGCGACAGCGACAATCGGGAAAATGTAATAGCCAAAGCTTGCTTCCATTGCGCGCCCTATCTGGATCGCGTAGATGAAGACGAACCAGTTGATGGAAATCATCACAGCCGAGAGCGCCAGAAACCCCAATGTACGTGGTGCTTTTACTATACGGAAAATATCGCTCAAACGCCGTTGCAGCAGCAAGACGAGACCAAAGAATACAAAGCTCCAGATCGTGCGGTGGCTTAGAACCTCAAACGGCGGGACATGGGCAAGCTGTTTGTAATATATGCTGGACAGCCCCCATATACTACAGGCCAAAACCATGGCCAATACACCTTTTAATGGCTCACGCATCGGTAATTCCTGTTAAAAGAGCTGCCAGAGATTTCGGGCAGCTCTTTGGCTTTAGGCGTTTGACAGACGCTCTGCCACATTTTCCCAATTCACCAGATTATCGAGGAAATTTGACAAGTAGACCGGGCGTTTATTGCGAAAATCGATGTAATAGGAATGCTCCCAGACATCACAGCCCAGCAGCGCCGTTTGATTGAAACACAGCGGATTCACGCCGTTTTCGGTTTTGGTGACCTTAAGTGTGCCATCAACGTCAATCACCAGCCAGGCCCAGCCTGAACCAAATTGCCCGGCACCTGCGGCACCGAATTCGGTCTTGAACGCATCAATTGAGCCAAAAGCCTCAACGATCCGCGCTTCAAGCTCCGAGGGCATCGTGCGGCCATTCGGCCCCATCATTTCCCAAAATTGTGCGTGATTCCAGTGTTGCGAGGCATTATTGAAAATACCGTTTTGCGCCACAGAACCGGCGGCATACGTGCCCTTAACGATGTCCTCAAGCGATTTACCGGCCCATTCAGTGCCCTCAATCAGCTTGTTACCATTGGTCACATAAGCTGCGTGGTGCAGGTCGTGGTGGAATTCCATGGTCTCGGCTGACATGCCGCCCGCGGCCAGTGCGTCATGTGCATATGGTAGATCAGAAAGTTCAAAAGCCATGGTAATACCCCTTTGGTTATCGCGGCCCGATGCCGCCTGCCCTGATATATACGCCAATTTTTGCGCCGTGAAAGAGGGAATATCCGGATAGGCTCTATTCGGGCCAGAATTGACATGTTATGGGCTGATTATGAACCGAAGTGAAAATATGCGCGGAGCAGTGTTTATGATGCTGTCCATGGCTGGTTTTGTGTTGAATGACACAATGATCAAGCTGGTAGCGGGCGAACTTGAATTGTTCCAGGCGGTATTTCTGCGTGGAATTGCGGCCACATTTCTGCTGGGTATTCTGGCCTGGCATAAGGGCGCGCTGTGTTACCGCCCCAACCGTCGAGATATGAAAATCATCGCCTGGCGCAGTTTTGCCGAAGTCAGTGCAACTTTTTGTTTTCTGACCGCGCTATTCAATATGCCACTAGCCAATGCCACCGCGATTCTACAATCCCTGCCACTGGCAGTCACCTTGGCGGCATCTTTGTTTTTAGGCCAAAAAGTCGGCTGGCGGCGGTATTTGGCTATATCTTTGGGGTTTATCGGCGTGTTGATCATCATCCGCCCGGGAACATCCGGGTTCAATATCTATGCGCTTTGGGCACTGGCTGCCGTAGGTTTCGTGACGTTGCGTGACCTGTTATCCCATCGGTTAAACCCGGCCACACCCTCGATTTTTGTGGCCCTGTTCACATCCGTTAGCGTCATGGCGATAGCAGGAATATTTAGCGTCACACAGGAATGGCGCGCAGTGCCGATTGTGACGATGTTTTATCTAGGTGCCGCGGCCGGATTTATCCTGATTGGTTATATCACGGCGGTGACGGCCATGCGCCACGGCGAAATCGCATTCGTGTCGCCCTTTCGCTACAGCGCGCTGATTTGGGCGCTGGTGCTGGGGTTTTTCGTATTTCACGACATGCCCGACGGTTGGACCATCCTTGGCATAACCATCGTCGTTGGCATGGGCATTTTCACGTTTTACCGCGAACGCAAGGCTGCTGTCTGATCAGGCGTCTATATCGGCAAACTGTGTGCCAGCCGCATTATCCGGCTTGTCCCAGTCGCGTTTCACACCCAGACGCAGCAGAATGACCGAGGCGACGAACACCGATGAATACGTCCCCACGATCACGCCCCAGATCATCGCGAATGTGAACCCTCGGATCACGTCGCCCCCCAGAAAATAAAGCGCCAGCAGCGCGATCAAGGTGGTGACCGAGGTCATAACCGTGCGCGACAGGGTTTCGTTGATCGACAGGTTCAACACCCCCGACAAGCTCTTTTTCTTATAACGGCGCAGGTTTTCACGCACCCGGTCAAACACCACCACGGTGTCATTCAGGGAATAACCGACGATGGTCAGAATCGCGGCGATAATGGTCAGGTTGAACTCAATCTGCGTCACACAGAAAATCCCGATGGTCAGGATGATATCATGCAACAGCGCCGCCACCGCACCGACAGAAAACTGCCATTCAAAACGCAGCCAGATATAGAAAAGCACGGCCCCGACGGCCAGAACAATCGCTAGAATGCCAGCTTGCACCAGCTCTCCCGAGACCTTGGCACCGACGGAATCTGTTTGCAGGTATTTGATGCCATTAAACGCCACACTAAGGGTCGCTTTCACCAATTTTATAAGGTCATTCTGAACGGCCGGATCACCATCCTGCTGCTCCATCCTGATCAGAACGATATGCTTGATTTCGTTCTTTAAAGCCGCCGCAGGATCGGTGATTTCGGTCACCGATACATCTCCAAGATCAAGCGTATCTAGTACCGAACGGTATTCGCTTACGGCTACTGCCTCGGGAGTGTCCACCATCAATAATGAGCCGCCGCGGAAATCAATACCAAAGTTCAAACCCATGGTGAAAAACGCAAGAACTGATCCTAAAATCAACAGGCTAGACAGCCCCATCGACAGTTTTGATATCCCGAAAAAATCAATTTTCGTTTCATTTGGAACCATTTTGAGACGCATAATGTTTCCTTACACTTCAATTGTTTTAGGTTTGCGCGCGGCCAGCCACGAGGAGATCATCAGGCGGGTCACCCAGATTGCGGTAAAGACCGATGTTATGATCCCAAGGCCAAGCGTCACGGCAAAGCCGCGCACGGGGCCTGCGCCAATGGCAAACAGAATGACGGCGGCAATCAGCGTGGTAACATTGGCATCAATAATCGCCGAGAGCGCCTTTTGATAGCCCAGCTCAATCGCGCGCGCGGGGCCTTTTTTAGCCTTTAGTTCCTCACGGATACGTTCAAATATCAGCACATTGGCATCAACTGCCATCCCGATGGTCAGTACAATCCCCGCGATGCCCGGCAAGGTCAGCGTCGCCCCGATGATCGAGAGCAGCGCGAATATCATTGCCACGTTCAGGATCAGGGCAATATTGGCGAACAGACCAAACAGCCCGTAGGATAGTATCATAAAGACCAGAACCGCAATAAACGCGATGATAGTGGCGATTTTGCCCGCATCGATCGAATCCTGCCCCAGTTCCGGGCCAATTGTGCGTTGTTCCAACACGGTAATTTTCGCAGGCAAAGCCCCGGCGCGCAGCAAAATTGCCAGACGCGTGCTTTCCTCGATTGAGAAATTGCCGGTGATGATCCCTGCCCCGCCGGGAATATGGCTTTGGATGCGCGGAGCTGAGATAATCTCTTCATCCAGCACAATCGCGAAAAGGTTGCCGATATTTTCCGCCGTATATGCCCCGAATTTACGCCCACCCGCGGGGTTAAAACGAAAACTTACCGACGGGCGGCCATTTTGATCGAATGCAGGCTGTGCATCGACCAGTTGGTCGCCGCTAACCACAGGGGTTTTATCAACAATATAGTAAATTCCGTCCTCATCTGAACTGGGATAAATCACGCTGCGTGCACCCGTACGGGCATCGGGATTGGCGGTGCGCAACTCCACATGGTGAAAACCCAGTTTTGCCGTGCGCCCGATCAGATCCAGCAGTTCTTCGGCAGAGCCAAGCCCCGGCACCTGCACCAAAATCCGCTGTTTGCCCTGGCGCTGGATGGTTGGCTCACGGGTGCCTGCCTCATCGACGCGGCGGCGGATAATTTCCAGAGATTGCTGCATTGTGCGGTCATCCGTGGCAATTTTTTCAGCCTCGGAAAGCTGCATAACCAGAATATCACCCGCGTTTGTGACCTCAAAATCGGTCGCGCCGGCACCCGTCAGGGATACCACAGCACTGGTCAGCGTTTTGACGGCGGCAAGTGCCTTTGGCATGGCTTCGGGATTGCCAATGCGCACCCGTAACGTGCCATTTTCAGCGTCCTGGCGCCGGATTGTGCCAACGACGTCTTTATTTTCGCGCAAAACATCGCGCACTTCGGGCCACATGGCATCAAGACGATCAGCATATACATCCGTAACACTGACCTCGACCAGAACATGCGCGCCCCCCCGCAAATCCAGCCCCAGATTAACCAGTCCCGAGGGCAGATATTCCGGCCAGGCGTCAATATCGGCCTGCTCGGCATCGCTTATGGGCAGTGCCGCAACAAGCTTGGCGCGCGCGTCATTTGCCTTTTCGACCCTGGTGTAAAACCCGTTGGGGGCCGCGAAAATCAAACCCAGCAGGCACGCGCCCCAGATCAGGCCCTTTTTCCACAACGAAAATTGCAGCATGTGTTCAGTATCCCGTGCAAGGCGGCCCAAAGCCGCCCATTAAAAATCTAGGTAGGCTCGGTTTTATTGAGAACCTGCGTAATAGTGTGTTTGAGAATGCGCACTTTGACGCCGGTGGCGATTTCAACCTCGACCTCGCCGTCTTCCTTAACCTTGGTGACCTTGCCGATCATGCCACCCTGGGTGATGATCTGATCACCTTTGCGCAAGGCCTCGACCATAGCGCGGTGTTCTTTCATCTTTTTTTGCTGCGGGCGGATCATCAGAAAATACATGATCGCAAAGATCAGAATAATGGGCACAAAACTGCCAATTCCGGCGCCAAACCCGCCGCCCGCTACTTGTGCGTATGCTGGTGATGCAAACATATTTTCCCCTCAGTCGTTATGGCCTCGCTGGCCGGCAATTTTCTGCGCGGACCCTATTGTGATATTATACTATGTGCAAGCCCGCTATTATTTAGTTAGCAATATTATTGGGCAAAACATTCCTATCAATAATACGTGAAATAATTGCGCTGGTATTTGTACCTGTGCGGTAAATTGGGCGGATGAGCAGGCCCATTTCTTCAATTTCCTGATAGAATTCAGGCGTGCTGTTGCCTGCATATACTATAGTTGTGATATTATAGGTATTAATGATCTCACGCATAGTTTTGGCATCCATTGGCGCATTCAATATAAAGGCCTCATCGACACAGGATTGACTTTGCACAATACGTAACCGCTCATCTTGTGGAATTACCGGTAGACGTTTGTAGTTTGCTACGCATTCATCGCTCAAAACACCAACAACCAGCCTGTCACCAAGTGATTTTGCCTCTTCAAGTAAGGCGACGTGATTTGCATGGAACAGATCAAAAGCACCATCCGTAAATATTATTTTTTTAGTCGCCGGGCTGGCGCTTTGATAAATACTGCCTTGCCTGAAATGCCAGTAGGCCTTTTTCAGTGGATATGCCATTTTCCAAAATATGCTGCCCACAGGTTTTATGTTTTGTTGGCAATATTTGTAATTCCAAATCTTAACAGGGTGCTGCCATTTCGAACCATATACTGTTTCGATATATTTTTTGGGCGGCGATGGGACCATTACATTTAACCCCAGAAAATTCGCCGGTTCTAGAGAGAATATAGGTGACACAGCTTTAAGGGTCTGGCCTTGAGCTGTGTAAAGATTATTCCAAATATGATCGGTTTCACGATGGAAAAAAATCAAATCAATCGGAATATCACCATATCTAAATCTAAGCTCAAGTCCTGTGCTCGGGGTTCCAAATTTTCTTTCGTATTTAAAACCGGCGGCAATAAAATCATCGATAATTGTTATGTCGTAATCCTCAACCCACATGCCAATATCAATATCATGATCACCTGTTATAAATCCGCCATCCCTTACTAAACCCAGTAAGGTTCCATCGATAATGAAATATTTACCCCCGAAGTTTTTATTCAAACAACTGACTAATTCTTGCAGCGATTTCAGAGCTAAATTTTGGTTCATTTTGTTGGTATACTCCACATACAGACATCCGTATTGTGATTTTCAGGCACATAACCGGACTTTTATATCAATGCAACGTTATAGAGCTTACTACTGAACGCGCGCAAAATAAACCGGTGAAGGCATAGCCCATTTTTGTTATAGGCTCGCCACGTTATAGCTTTTTGAATATGTACCTATTGCAGAGTTTCAATTACCAAGCTGGGAAAATTAGGCGTCAACAGACAACAGACGGGTTTCACGCGGTGTTAAAGCCATGCGCGCCGTTGGTCCGTATGTTTCTGGTTGCGTTTCGAGTGCTGGAAACAGCGCTGTTATTTCGGCATAGGTTGCTTTTCCAAGGCCGTTTAGCATGTACGCGCCCGGAAAGAAGCTTTCGCTCCAGATGTTATCCACAAACAGGATTTCATGTTTTTCAAACAGAATATGAAAATACTCTACTTTGTTAATATTACGTTTTATGGTGATAGTATTATCATTAAGCAAAGCTTTTGCAGGCACCAGAACCTCGGGTTCACCAAACAACAACTCAGCGCGCCAATCTGTCAGCAGTACCCTGTGTTGTGGTGAGAGCAGCATCGCCTTGTTATTTCCAAGGGCGTTCTTTTTGAAACTGATCGGGTGATATTCAGGTTTGTTATCAAGCGCATAGCGGTCAAGTATAGTAGAGCCGATCCATTTTATTGGCCGCAAACCTCTATCGCGGGTCATAACTTTGTCACCTGCACGTAAATCCTCAATCAACCGGATTTTGGATCCTGCACATAAAACACCGGCCCCGCTTGTGAAACAAGGGATATGAAATATATTGCCACGAAAAAGGGCTATTCCAACCACAGTGCCAGAAGCATTAACCACATTATAGGACATGGAATGATAGGCTGGAGTTTCACCGGGAATCACAGTATCGCCTGTCAAAACCAACGACCAGCCAGGAGGGATATTTACCGTAATTTCCTCAATTTCACCATCACCAGCTATTGAATTTACAGTAACTACACCCCAAAAACCCGGCCCGATATTCACCACAATGTCGTCATCATCACCTGTAGAACTCAGATTTTGGTTAAAGACACCAAACGTGGTTGCATTAAGTACATATGATGCCATCTGGCGCTCCTATTCAGGTAGCATACTATATAGTAGCTACAGAACGAACATATATATCCTATGTGAATTTTTGATAAATACACGGGGGGAGGCAAAAGGTGACATTAGGCCAGAATCAAACAACCACCGGGTCAATCGGGGTTTTGGGCAGGTTCAGGATCAGCTCAAACGCGCGGGCGACGGCCAGCAGTTTGGCCTCGCCCCGGTTCGGACCGATCAGCTGGATACCCATGGGCATGCCGTCTGGAAGATAGCCAACGGGCAAGGAAATCGCAGGCAGGCCGGTGACGGTCGCAAGGTTGGAGAACCCCAGCCAGTCAAGATAATCCCCCAACGGTTGGCCGTTGATCTCTGTGGGGTATTCTTGGGATAATGGTCCGGGTGCCAGGCCAACGACTGGACAGGCGAGTACATCAAAATCATTCAACAATCCACTGATATCATTAAGAATAATACTTCGGTTGATCTGTGCATTTGTAATTTCATCAACGCTTAACGCCTGCCCAAAGGCGACGTTTTCGCGGATGGTGGCCTTTAGGTATTGGCGCACGGTATCGGGCATGCGGCTGTATTGTGCGGCAAAACCAATGCCACGCAGGGTACGAAAAGTTGCGTCCAGTGTCGTGGTTTTAAGGGGCACTTCATCGACCACACCGCCGTTGCGGGTGATCTTTTCCAAAGCATCCGACAATAGTTGTGCAACCTCTGGTGTCACCAAACCATGCCCACCCATATCGGGTGCATAGGCCACACGCAGTTTTTGGGGCGGGTTTCCAAGGGCGCGCAGGAACGGTTCATCGGGTTTTTCCAGCGATATAGGGCTGTTTGGATCAAACCCGCACATCGCATCCAGAAATAACGCACAATCGGTGACGGATCGCGCCATTGGCCCCTGCACCCCTTCGGTATTCCACGCCGTCAAAACCCCGGCCCCACCTGCACGCCCGGGGCTGGGACGCAGACCAACGACGCCGCAATAGGCCGCTGGTGTGCGCAATGAGCCGCCGTAATCTGACCCATGCGACAACCAAACCTCGCCCGCGGCCAATGACGCTGCCGCCCCTCCTGACGAGCCGCCAGCATTGCGCCCGGTATTCCACGGATTAGCCGTCGCCCCGAAAACAGCATTGAATGTATTGCCACCTGCCCCGAGTTCCGGCGTGTTGGTTTTACCAATGACCACCGCGCCGTTATGTTCCAGCAATTCCACCAGCGGTTCACTTTGGGTCGGGATATTATCGGCCAGCCCCTTGGTGCCATAGGTCGTATGCACCCCGGCCACGGCCATCAGGTCTTTGATGCCGATGGGCAGGCCTGCCAGCATGGATTTTGGCGGCAGGTTTTGCGTGGCCATTTTTGCACGTGCACGACAAATCGTCGGCATGGCGTTGATTGCAGGTTCCACCATGGCGCAACGTTGCAGGCTGGCGTCCTGCACCTCTTGGGCGGAAACCTCGCCCCGTTTTAGCAGGCCCACAACTTCATGCGCTTCAAGCGCGCAAAGTTCCGGGCCAGTATAGACGGGGCGGGTTTTCATCATGCAGGCATTGCCGTTTCAACCAGTTTGGCCCAATACGAGCACCCCACAGGGATCAAATCATCGTTAAAATCATAATCGGGGTGATGTAACGTGGCCGTATCCCCGTTGCCAACAAACAAAAACGCCCCGGGGCGGGATTCAAGCATATACGAGAAATCCTCGCCCCCCATCACAGGCGGCGTATCATCATGCACCATCTCATCGCCAACAATGCTGCGCGCCACATCAACTGCAAAGGCGGTTTGATCAGCGTGGTTTTCCGTGACCGGATAGCCGCGTTTATAGATAACCTTTGCGCTGGCGCCAAAAGTTGCTGCGGTGTTTTCGGCAATCCGTTTAACGTTTTTCTCGGCCATTTTGCGGTTTTCAGCGGTCAGTGTGCGGCAGGTACCGCGAATTTCGACCCGTTGGGGAATGACGTTATAGGCTTGCGATTCTGTGGCGAACCCCGTGACAGAAACCACAACACTGCCCAATGGATCGGTGTTGCGTGCGACGATTGATTGCAGGGCGACAACGATATGGCTGGCAACGAGCGTGGTATCAATGCAGGCACTTGGATTGGCCGCATGGCCCCCCAGCCCCTCAACGTGGATGGTGAATTCGTCCGTCGCCGCCATCAAAGGCCCGACGCGCGTGGCAAATTCGCCAACCTTCATACCGGGGTAATTATGTAGCCCGTAAACCTCCTGAATGCCGAACCGTTCCATCATACCGTCATCAACCATTTCCTTACCCCCTGCCCCGCCTTCCTCGGCCGGTTGGAAAATCACGATGGCCGTGCCGTCAAAATTGCGGGTTTCGGCCAGATAAATCGCAGCCCCGAGCAACATCGCCGTGTGCCCGTCATGCCCGCAAGCATGCATCGCCCCGTCGATCTTTGAGGCGTGCGCGGCCCCGGTGGTTTCATGAATGGGCAGCGCGTCCATGTCGGCGCGCAGGCCAATAACCTTGCCGCTGTTGTTGGTTTTCCCGTGGATCACCCCGACAACACCGGTGCGCCCCAGCCCTTCAACCACTTCGTCACAGCCAAAGGCTTTCAGCTTTTTGGCCACGACCCCCGAGGTGCGAATCGTATCAAACAGAATTTCGGGATGCTGGTGCAGATCGCGCCGCCATGCAGTAATTTCATCCTGTAGGTCGGCAAATCGGTTAATGGTCGCCATGATATGTCCTTACGTTAGTTTTTCGATCAGTTTTCGGATAAAAGCCTCACCGGCGGCAAGCTGGCTGGTTGCCAGAAACTCATTTGGTTGGTGGGCCTGTGCGATGTCGCCGGGACCACAGATAATAACGGAATAGTCTTCGCGCTGAAACTGCCCGGCCTCGGTGCCATAAGACACCACATGCGTGCCGTTGTCACCCGTGATCTGGCGCGCAAAGCTTTCGGCCACGCCATCAGTTTCAGGTTTCAGGCCGGGGTTTGCATCACGCGCCTTAACCTTGACGAAGGTTTCCGGGATAATGGCCTGCATCTCGGCCTCGACCTCGGTGGCAAAATCCATATACGCGCGCAACCAATCCTCGGGGTTCTGGGATGGTGGACAGCGGATATCGGTGGTGAATGTGCAATCCTTAGCGGTGATATTACTGGCCGTGCCGCCCTTGATCACGCCCACATGGAACGTTGTGAAAGGGGGTTCAAACAGCGCGTCGATATCGTTGGGGGTGGCGGCTTTGGCCTCTTCAAAACGCAGGCGCAACCATTCCACCAGACGTGCGGCATTCATCGTGGCCGAAACACCCCGGTGCATCAGGCTGGAATGTATCTCAAAGCCGCGTACATGGGTGGTGAAACCAAACGCGCCTTTATGACCGGTCACGACCTGCATCATGGAAGGTTCGCCAACAATCACGGCCCGGGCGCGGGGCAGTTTTTCAACCATTTCACGGATCATGAAGGGCGCGCCAATGCAGCCGACCTCTTCGTCATAAGACAGCGCAAACTGGATGGGGTATTTCAAATCAGCCGCCAGCATTTCGGGCACCATTGAAAGCCCAATCGCGATGAACCCTTTCATGTCACACGAACCACGCCCGTAAAGCTTACCGTTGCGTTCTGTTAAAACAAAAGGATCGCTGTCCCAGGCTTGATCTTTGACAGGCACAACATCCGTATGCCCAGACAAGACAACGCCGCCCTCAACATTCGGGCCGATTTGCGCATAAAGATTGGCCTTTTGCCCCGTTTCATCGGGAACCAGCACCGAATCGACGCCTAAACCGGATAAATACTCCTGAATAAATGCAATTATTGGTAGATTTGATTCGGAGGAAACCGACGGGAAAGCCACCAGCTTTTCCAGCATTTCCTTGGCGCTATACGTATCGGGCATAAAACCTCCTGTTGTGACTGGCTTATCCTGATCCGGTGTCAGGCGGATGGTCAAGGTATATTTGGGCCGATATATTTGGGATTGTCGAAAAGCTGTGCATAGTGTTTAGTATGATTAATTAATGGATAAAGTAATCCGTATAACGCCTTAAGCAAATTAGGGCATGTAAACAGGGAGCAATATATGCTCGACGGAAACGCCGCGATACTTGACGTGGCAAATTTGAAAACGGTGTTTCACACGCGTGATGGGGCAGTGCATGCTGTTAATGGCGTTAGTTTTTCACTGGCGCCGGGCGAATTGCTGGGTGTGGTCGGGGAAAGCGGATCGGGTAAATCCGTAACCATGATGTCCCTGATGGAGCTGCTCCCTACCCCGCCAGCCGAAATCGTTGCAGGTGATATTATCATTGATGGCGAAGATGTGCGCGCCATGTCCAAAGAACAATTACGCGCGCTGCGTGGTGGCAAGGTCGGGTTTATTTTTCAAGACCCCATGACCTCGCTCAACCCGGTTTTTAACATTGGTTTTCAGCTTATGGAGCCTTTGCGCGAACATCTTGGCATGAGCAAATCCCAGGCCCGCACCCGGGCGATCGAGCTGTTGGAGCTGGTTGGCATTCCTGATGCGGGCAGCCGTCTCAAGGATTTTCCGCATCAGTTTTCGGGTGGTATGCGCCAGCGCGTTATGATCGCGATTGCGCTTTCGTGCGACCCCAAGGTTTTAATCGCGGATGAGCCGACAACGGCGCTTGATGTGACTATTCAGGCGCAAATTCTTGAACTGGTGCGCGAGCTGCGCGAAAAGCTGGGCATGGCGATTATCTGGATCACCCATGATCTTGGGGTTGTTGCCGGCATTGCCGACCGTGTGGCGGTTATGTACGCCGGGCAGATTGTCGAGCACGCCCCCGTGAAAGAGCTTTTTGCCAACCCTCAGCACCCCTATACGCGCGCTTTGCTGGAAACCCTGCCCAAGGCGGATGGTGAGCGCGATGAAAGGTTGCGCTCCATCAGTGGGCAGCCGCCAAATATGCGCGCGCACCCAGGCTCTTGTGAATTTGCACCGCGCTGCCAACATGTTTTGGACCGTTGTCGTACCGAAAACCCGCAGCGGCTAGATATCGGCGAGGGCCATGATGTTGCCTGCTGGTGGGATGCCAAAACCGGAGGGCGCCGCAATGCTTGATGATACCCGCCCCCTTGTTAGGGTCGAAAACCTAAAGATGCATTTCCCGATTTACCGCGGCATAATGCGGCGCGAAGTTGGTCAGGTGAAAGCCGTGGACGGGGTGTCCTTTGATATTTATGAGGGCGAAACTCTGGGGCTGGTTGGCGAAAGCGGTTGCGGGAAATCGACCGTAGGGCGCGCGCTTTTGCGTCTTTATGACATCACCGACGGTGCTATTTCCATTGCCAACAAAGACATTAGCCATATCCGGGGGGATGCGCTGCGCGGTCTGCGCCCTGACATGCAGATGATTTTTCAAGATCCCCAGGCCAGCCTTAATCCGCGCATGACCGTAGGGTCAATCATCGCCGAACCTTTTGATGAACACACAAAGTATTCCAGAGCCGAGAAACGCGAAAAAGTCGCGACCTTGATGGATGCCGTCGGGCTGTCGCGCCATTTTGCCGATCGCTACCCCCATGAATTCTCTGGCGGACAGCGTCAACGTATCGGCATTGCCCGCGCGCTGGCGCTTAACCCGAAATTTATCGTGTGCGATGAACCTATTGCGGCGCTTGATGTGTCCATTCAGGCGCAAGTCGTGAACCTGCTGGAGGATTTGCAAGCCAAGCTGGGGCTGACCTATCTGTTTATCAGCCATGACCTTTCCATGATCCGCCATCTGGCGACCCGTGTGGCGGTGATGTACCTTGGCAAAATCGTTGAGCTTGCCCCGCGCGACGCGCTTTATGACACCCCGCTTCACCCCTACACCGAGGCCTTGTTATCTGCCGTGCCGCACCCTGATCCGTCGGTTGAAAGCACGCGCGAGCATATCATCTTGCAAGGTGATGTGCCCAGCCCCTCGAACCCGCCGAAAGGCTGTAATTTCTGCACACGTTGTCCTAAGGTGCAGGATATTTGTCGCTCAAAAGAACCCGAGTGGCGAGATTACGGGGATGGGCATTTTGCCGCCTGTCACCTGCTTGAATAACCCAAAGATGCGGGAAAAGCCCGCACCACTACCAAACCAAGGAGAAGAAATATGAAGTTCACAAATCTTATGATCACCGCTGCTGGTGCATCGTTATTGGCGACAACGGCCTTTGCCGGATCGCATGAAGCCCGGGGCCGTGATGGTCAGGCCAATATTATTTATTGGCAGGCATCATCCATGCTTAACCCATATCTTTCTGGTGGTACTAAAGACATCGACGCCGCCTCTATGGTGCTTGAGCCATTGGCGCGCTACGATGAAACCGGCAAAATGATCCCGTTTCTGGCTGCCGAAATTCCAACGGTTGCCAATGGCGGCATCGCTGAAGACCTGACCAGCATCACCTGGACCTTGAAAGAGGGCGTGAAATGGTCTGACGGTTCTGCGCTGACAGCGGCAGACGTTGTGTTTACGGCAAACTACTGCACCAACCCCGATGGCGGTTGCCAGCAGTTGGCCAGCTTTAACGATGTAACCAACATCGAAGCGCTGGATGATTTGCACGTGAAAATCACGTTCGGTAAGCCAAAACCTTTCCCATACGGTCCGTTCGTTGGCTCGACAACGCCGGTAATTCAAGCTGCGCAATTCGCAGACTGCACAGGCGCCGCAGGGCCGACCTGCACGGAAGAAAACTTTAACCCCATCGGCACAGGCCCGTTCGTTGTGTCTGAATTCCGCGCAAACGACACAATCTCGCTTGCGGCAAACGACATGTACCGTGATCCAAGCAAACCTGCCTTTGCAACCGTGGTGTTCAAAGGTGGCGGCGATGCAGCCGCAGCGGCGCGTGCCGTTCTGGAAACCGGCGAGTTTGATTACGCCTGGAACCTTCAGGTTGCCCCGGAAATTCTGGCGCAAATGGAAGCCAAAGGAAACGGCACTGTTCAGGCCGGTTTTGGCCCGAATGTTGAACGCATTCTGGTTAACCTCACAAACCCAAGTGCTGATCTGGGCGATGCCCGCGGTACTGTTGGCGAACCTCACCCGTTCCTGACGGATATTGCTGTGCGTAAAGCGATGAGCCTTGCTATCAACCGTCCGCTACTGGTCGAAGTTGGCTATGGTAAAGCCGGTAAAAACACCTGTAACGTTTTGCCAGCACCTGCGATTTATAACTCAACAGCCAATGACAGCTGCCAAACGCAAGATATTGCAGGGGCAAATGCATTGTTGGATGACGCAGGTTGGGCCATGGGTTCAGACGGTGTTCGCGCCAAAGACGGCGTGCGCCTTTCGGTTCTTTACCAAACCTCCACAAACGCCGTGCGTCAGGATTTCCAAGCGCTGGTTAAACAGTGGTGGGGTGAAATTGGCATCGAGACTGAGCTGAAAAACATCGACGCGTCTGTGTTCTTTGGCGGCGATCAATCCAGCCCGGATACATTCCAAAAGTTCTTCTCGGACATTGAAATGTTCACGAACGGCTTTGATGGCACCGACCCCGAGGCCTATATGGCCAGCTGGGAATGTAAGGATATCCCATCCCCGGAAAACGCATGGCTTGGTAACAACATGCCGCGTTTCTGTAATGCGGATTACGATGCAATGGTTGCTGAAATGGCCGGAACTGCGGACATTGATGAACGTGCGCGTCTGGCCAAAAGCATGAATGACATGCTGATCCAGAACTACATTCTGATCCCGCTGGTGCACCGTGGTAACGTTGCCGGTGTTGCAAATACGCTGGACGGTGTTCACCTGAACGCCTGGGACAGTGATTTGTGGAACATCGCTGACTGGTCCCGCAACAAGTAAGCTGACACCTGTGCGGCCCCTGATTTCGTCGGGGGCCGCACATTCCTTTGTAGACCGCTTAACCGAGGCGTCGATATGTTAAATTACACAATACGGCGATTGATATTTACGATCCCGACGCTTCTGTTCATCAGTTTCGTTATTTTCCTCATTCTGGACATGGCCCCGAATGACCCGACGGGCAACCTGCCCCTGACCATTCCGCCTGAAGTGCGCGAAAAAATCCGCATATCATTAGGCCTCGATCAACCCATGATCGTGCGGTATTTTCTGTGGTGTCAGCAATTCTTTGTTAACGAGCCGCTAAATATGATCGAGCAGTGGTTCAACATCACGATCGGTGATGGCGAACGTTTGCGGGTACGCAGCTGGTCCACACGCTCGCCGGTGGTTGATCTGGTTGTTGAACGCATGCCGCAAACCCTGTGGGTGGTGGGCATGTCTTATGTTGTTGGTACGCTCATCGCTATCCCGATTGGCGTGATTTCAGCCTATAAACAATACAGCTGGTTTGACCAGGTCGGCACGTTTATATCCATGCTCGGGTTTTCGGTGCCGACGTTTTTTACCGGGCTGTTGATGATCGTAATTTTTTCCGTGAACTTGCACTGGTTCCCGTCGATTTATGACACCACCCATAAGGTCACGGACTGGGGCAGTTTTGTCTATCAGATCAAACAAATGATCATGCCGGTTATGGTGTTGGCATTCTTTTATGCGGCCCAGCTTAGCCGGTTCATGCGGGCCTCGATGCTGGATAATTTGCAACAGGATTATGTGCGCACGGCGCGGGCCAAGGGCATGCGTGAAAAAACCGTGGTGCTGGTGCATGTGCTGCGCAACTCGCTGATCCCGGTGGTTACGGTAATTGCGCTGGGTGTGCCGCAAGTGTTTGGCGGCGCGATTATTACCGAGCAAATTTTCAAGGTGAATGGGCTGGGGCAGTTGCTGATCATTGGCATTCAAGGGGCCGATATCCCGCTGGTGCAAACCCTGACTTTCATTTTCGCGGTTCTGATCGTGTTGTTTAACCTGATTGCCGATATTCTCTATGGGCTGCTTGATCCAAGGATCCGTTATGACTGATATTTCCATAGACGAAAGCCAGAACCGTTCCCTCTGGAGCGATGTCTGGGCGCAATACAAAACCCATAAAGGCGCGTTGATCGGCACGGCTGTATTCGGGTTTATCCTGCTGGCGGTTTTTCTGGGACCGTTTATTTATACTGTTGATCCACAATATCTGAACATCAGTGATAAAAATCAGGGGCCGAGCTTTGCCCATCCGCTGGGCACGGATCAGTTGGGCCGCGATATGCTGGCACAAGTATTGCAAGGCGGGCGCGTTTCTATGGCCGTTGGGGTGATTGCAATGCTGATCTCGCTTATCGTCGGCACGCTTGTAGGATTGCTGGCGGGGTATTTTAAACGTCTCGATGGGCCATTGATGCGCCTTACAGACCTGTTCCTTGCCCTGCCGATATTGCCGCTATTGCTGGTTATTATCATGCTTTTTCGCGACACATTGCGCAATATGTTCGGCCCCGAGACCGGCATATTCCTGTTAATCGTGTTTATTATCGGCATAACCAGCTGGATGAACACGGCCAGAATCGTGCGCGGTGACGTTTTGGCGCAAAAAGAACGCGAATTTGTGCTGGCTGCCAAATCTATCGGCACGCCCGACCGGCGCATTATTGGCCGCCACATTTTCCCCAATGTCCTGTCACCGATTATGGTGTCGGCCACTTTGGGGGTGGCGAACGCCATTATCACGGAAAGCGCGCTGTCGTTTCTTGGGCTTGGGTTCCCGTCGGATTTCCCCACATGGGGGCGGCTGCTGTATGACGGGGCAAATTACATGACCCTAACCCCGGCGCGAGTGATCTGGCCCGGGCTGGCGATCTCGCTTACCGTGCTCAGCGTAAATTTCATCGGTGACGGCCTGCGCGACGCGCTTGATCCGCGTATCAGGGGGCGTTAACTATATTTGAAACTGGGATTGACAAAAATTTACACAAATTCTACTTACCAGAATTGTAAATAGTATTCGATTCTCCAGTTTAGAAAGGCGTAATTCCAACTATTGGAAATGCGTATTTAGTATGAAAATTAACCAGTATATCCTTGCTATCACAGCATTCTTTTGCCTGGGCGCCTCTGTGGCGAATGCGCAAAATGTACAGATCACACCAGAAATCACGGGTGTGAAGTATGATTTTCGTGGCAATACATACCTTATTGTGCGCGATCAGAACCCCGATGCAACCATTCCGGAATTCTATGCGAAAACCTCCCGGGCCTGCCCACCGTTTTGCGTGCAACCGCTTGCAATCAACGGCAGCGTTGAAACGGTAGCCGAATTGGAACTGTTGGCCTTTTTGAAAGATTACGTAGACACAGATATGGGATATTTAATCGATTCCCGTACGGAAGATTTTTACGCCGAAGGCACCATCCCCGGAGCGGTAAACCTGTCACACAAATTATTAATCCCCAATGCGGGTAACGTATTTTTCGGTAGCATTATGCAAATGCTGGGGGGTGAACAATCCAGCACAGGTGAATGGGGTTTTGAAAATCCCAAAGACCTGATGCTGTTTTGCAATGGCCCGTGGTGCGGGCAATCCCCGGCAGCTATTCGTAACCTTTTGGCGATTAATTACCCGGCGGATAAGCTGCATTATTATCGCGGCGGCATGCAAAATTGGGTTTCCATGGGTTTTACAACAATCATCCCGTGATCCATCACCCCCCGGCCATATAGGGCATCAATACGACCTCACTGTCGGGGGTGATTTTTGTAAACCACGCTTCTTTGTAAATCTGCCCGTCAATGGCAACGGATACGCCGTTATCAATAGTTGATTGCAGCTCCGGGTGGGTTTTTATTAATGATTCCAGCATCTCACGGGTGTTTGTTGCGCTAACTTCAACTTCGGCCAGGCCATTCGCTGCGGCGCGTAAAGACCCCCAGAGAATGACCTTAACCATGTTACTTTGCCCCCTCGATCGCCGCCAGAATGCGCGGCGGGGACATGGGCAATTCATAAAGACGCACATTTGCCGCCTGTGAAACCCCGTTGGCAACTGCGGCCAGAGGCGGCACAATCCCGGTTTCACCAACACCGCGCACCCCGTATGGATGGCCCGGGTTGGGAATCTCCAGAATAACTGTATCAATCATCGGCAAATCTGAGGCCACAGGAATGCGGTAATCCAGAAACCCCGGATTTTGCAATCGCCCGTCGTCGCCGTAAATATATTCCTCGTTCAGCGCCCAGCCAATGCCCTGTACGGCTCCGCCCTGCATCTGTCCCTCGACATAATCGGGGTTAATCGCCTTGCCGGCATCCTGAAACACCGTGTAGCGCAGGATTTTGGTGGCGCCGGTTTCGGGATCGACCTCGACATCCACCAGATGCACTCCGAAACTAACCCCGGCCCCGTCAGTATTTGCCTCATAATGCCCGGCAATCGGCCCGCCGGTTTTATGGGCAACTTTGGCGATTTCGGCCAGCGTCATCGGCGGGAACTCTCCGGCATTATGTCCCGAGGGTTTGGCCGCGCCATCCTCCCAGATCACCGCATCCGCATCAATCCCCCAGATTTTGGCCGCGCGCGTGCACAAGATTTTAATCGCCCCGCGCGCCGCCTTAATCGTGGCAAGACCAACCACAAACGTCACGCGACTGCCATCAGTTACATCGCTAAAACCAATGGCATTTGTATCGCCAACAATGGTGCGCACCTTATCATAAGGGATGCCCAGCTCTTCGGCGGCCATCATGCTGATAGAGGCCCGTGAGCCGCCGATATCAGGGTTGCCCTCGGTAACGGCCACGGTACCATCACTGTTAATCGCCAGCGAAACACTGGCATTTCCACCGAAATTAAACCAAAAACCACAAGCCACCCCCCGGCCCTGATTTGGCCCGAGCGGCGCGCTGTAATGGGGGTGCTTTTGGGCGGCCTCCAACGTTGCCACCAACCCGATTTCATCAAAAGTCGGCCCGTAAGATGCCTTGGTGCCTTTGCGCGCGGCATTTTTAAGGCGTACTGCAAGGGGGTCAAGGTTTAGTTCCTGACACAGTTCATCAATCACCGCCTCGACCGTATAAATCGCCATCGGCGCGCCGGGTGCGCGATACGAGGCCTGTTTGGGACGATTGGTCAGGGCGTTCCAGCCAATCGTTTGCACAGCCTCCAGATCATACGCCGCAAAAGCGGTCATGGCACCCAGCATCATGGTTTCATTGGGAAAAGCGCCGCCCTGATAACGCAGATTGGCGTATCCGGCGGTAATGCGGCCATCATTTGTTATACCGATTTTCACGTCCGTACTGGAGGAAACCGTGGGACCGGTCGCACGAAAAACCTCTTCGCGGCTCATGGTCAGTTTGACCGGGCGCCCGGATTTGCGCGCTAATGCAAGCGCTACGGGTTCAATAAACACCGTGGTTTTCCCGCCAAAACCGCCACCGATTTCCGAGGCCGTAACCCGTAGCTGGCTGGCCTCCATGCCGATAAACGCCGCACAAAAATCGCGCACCATATAATGACCTTGCGTGCAGGTCCAAAGATCCCCGCGCCCATCGGCGCCGATGGTTGCAAGGCAGGCATGCGGTTCGATATAGCCCTGATGGGTTGCCGCAGTTTTAAAACTACGTTCAATAATCCGATCAGCTTTGGCAAAACCTGCGTCCATGTCACCATGACCAAATTCACAATGATTTGAGACGTTTGGCGCACTATCTTCAGGTAAATTCCGATACTTTCTGCCCGCATGCAGCACCGGTGCGTCAGCGCGCATCGCGGCATCAACATCCATAACAAAAGGAAGAACCTCATATTCGACCTTAAGCAGTTCCAGCGCTTTTTGGGCAATTTTCGGACTACTCGCGGCGATGGCCGCAACTGCATGACCGTCATAAAGCGCCACGCCGCGCGCCATGCAATTATCCAGCGTATCTTGATTAAATGCGCCTTTTTGCGGCGCAAAATCCGCAGCCGTTACCACGGCCTTAACCCCGCCAAGCGCCAAGGCATCTGTTACATCAATATTCAAAATCCGTGCATGGGGGTGCGGGCTGCGCAAAATGGCCGCGTGCAACATGCCCGGCGCAGACATATCCGCCCCAAACAGTGCCCGCCCGGTAACCTTGTCGATACCGTCAGGGCGGGTCATGCGATTGCCAACGACCTTAAAGTCCTTTTTTGCCTGGTCCAAAGCCATGATCATGCCCCCCGCATTTCGGCAGCAGCGTTTAGCACCGCGCGAATTATTTTGTCATATCCTGTGCACCGGCACAGATTTCCGGCCAGCCAGTAGCGCACCTCAACCTCGCTTGGGTCAGGATTTTTCTCCAGCAATGCCTTGGCCGCGATCAAAATACCCGGCGTGCAGATGCCGCATTGCAAGGCCGCACCCTCAAGAATGTGACGTTGCAGCGGGTGCAGAGCATCGCCATCTGCCATGCCTTCAATGGTGGTAATTTCACGCCCCTCAGCCTCGGCGCCAAGCACGAGACAGGAACAAACCAGCCGCCCGTCAAGGGTCACACTGCAAGCGCCGCAATCCCCGGTGCTGCACCCTTCTTTGGCGCCTGTCAGCCCAACATGGTTGCGCAAAACGTCGAGCAGGCTCTCATCCGGTTCGCACAGATATTCAACGCTATCGCCATTAATCGATGTAGTTACATGAATTTTGCTCATTTTGTCCCTCCGGCACGGATATAGGCGATCAGGGCGGCGCGTTTAGCCAGCACCCCTGCGGTTTTGGTGCGAAATGCGATGGTGCCACGCCGATCATCAATCGGTTTGCAGGCCGCCGCGCAGGTGCTTTGCAGCTTTGCCAGCGTGTCCGCGTCAAGTTTGGTGCCAATCAGCGTTTCCGCCACCCCATCCAGCGATAAAACCGTTGGCGCAACAGCCCCGAGGGCCACTTTCGCGTCTGTAACCACATCGTTTCCATCAAGCGTCAGGCTAACCCCGGCCGCTGAAACCGCGATATCCATCTCGGTGCGCGGAATAAACCGTAAATAGGCATCGCCTGAATTTTGCGGGCGTGCGGGCAAGTAAATCGAAGTTATAATCTCGGCCTTTTGCAAGGTGGTCTGCCCTGGCCCCGCAGGAATATCCAGCACCGGGCAAGTGCGCGCACCCTTTGGCCCGACAATCGTCGCCACCGCTTGCGCCGCCACCATCGCCGGCACACTATCAGCGGCAGGCGAGGCATTACACAGATTCCCTGTCAGCGTTGCGCGACCCTGTACTTGCGTGGAGCCAACCAGCGCCATCGCTTCAACTACGCCCGGCCACAGAGATTTCAGTGCTGCATGTTCCTCCATTTCAGCGCCGCTTACTGCGGCACCTATGCGAAACCCGCCGTTCTCGGCGCGAATGTCGCGCATACCATCAATATGTTTGATATCAACTATCAAATCCGGTGTTGCAAGCTTTAGGCGCAATTGCACCAAAACATCCGTACCACCTGCCAGAATGCGATTAATCCCGCGAGATTCATCAAGAAGTTCAATGGCTTGTTCGATAGTATCAGGGGAGTGGAACTGCATGGTTATACCTTTTCAAGGGTGTGGATTCTGCTAAAGCATCGCACCAAAATTGCGCCTTGCCAATGGCAAAATAGTATCATGATTTGGCGTGATCTTCGGCCTGATTAATCAAGGTTACATCACGGCGCGGGAAGGGAATTTCAATATTCTCAGCCTTCAAAGCATCCCAAAGCGCCAGAAAAACATTGCCCCGCACATTGGTCAGCCCCCCGGTTGGATCACGTATCCAGAACCGCAGGATGAAATCAATCGAACTGTCACCAAATCCGGTGACATGGCAGACTGGCGGCGGCGTGCTGATGACCCGCTCAACCAGCAATGGCGCCGCCGAGGCAATCTTTTTCACGGCGTGAGGGTCGCTGTCATAGCTGACCCCAAACGCGATATCGAGCCGCACCAAATCACTGGAATGAGACCAGTTTACCACCCGGTTGGTAATCAGATCCTCATTCGGGATCAGAAATTCCGTACCATTGCGCGTTAGCACCGAAACGTAACGCGCGCCCAGCGAAGATATCCAGCCGAAAGTATCCCCAAGTGAGATCACATCCCCCGGTTTAATCGATTTATCCAGCAGCAAAATAACACCAGAAACCAGGTTGGAGACCACCTTTTGCAAGCCAAAACCCAAACCAAGACCGATTGCACCCGACAGAACCGCAAGGCTGGTCAAATCAAACCCGATCGACTGCATAGCGATGATAACCGCCATGCCGTAAACCGTAAGCTGTAAAGCCTTGATCGATAAGACTCGCATCGAGGGCGAGATATCATCGATAGTTTTCAACCGCTTAGTCCCAGCCGCGCTAAGAGTTTTGGCTGCAAACATCAACGCCGCCAGCATCGCGGCCGCTTTGATAATGATCAAAAGCGAGATATGCATGGCCCCGACATCAAGAGCAATACTGTCCAAAACCGAGGCCGCTAATGTCGTTAACTCTAAAATATAGAGGGTTACGAATATCCACGCCCCCCACCGCACAAAACGGCGCGCCGTACGGTTGCGGATAAGCCGCACACCGATGGACACAATCAGCCAGGCAGTCGCCAATGTTGCAATAAGTGCTATCAGATAACTGCGGCTTGGCCATGTAACCTCGCGCAATATTGCCACACAAAGCCACGCCAAAAGCACAAAACTAATGGCCCGGATGCGTTGATTTACCAGCAATACAGCCCGCAACCGCCATTTGGGCCAGCCATCAAGCCCGTGCATCCAGTCTTTCATTATGGGTGTGCTGACAAAAGCGATAACATGGGCCAAGACAAACAACGAAATCAGTATGCCGATTTGATACATCCGCCAGCGCTGGAAAAGACTAAGGATAAAGTTCTGGAGCTGGCTAAAAAGCGTCTGGAATTGGCCAATCGCTTCGGGTTCTAATAAATTTTCCACCATGCCTCCTGCTGATTTATGCATCAGGATAGTTCCAAGGGGGGCATAGGTCCAGCATTTTGGCGAGTGTTATTCGACATTCTTAGCCAGATAAACTATGTAACCACAGCGACAATAATCCCGCCTTGATCCGTTTTACGCAGGTATCTATGACATTTAAAATCAACAGTTTAAGCCTGACGGGTGATGGTATTGCCCAAACTGCGGCAGGCCCGATCTATGCACCGTTTTCCCTGCCGGGTGAGCAGGTGAGCGGCACACTTATTGGCAACCGGATCACAGAGCTGCGCATAACCACCCCCTCAGAACACCGCGTCAAAGCCCCCTGCCCGCATTTCAAATCCTGCGGCGGTTGTATGTTGCAGCACGCCTCGGATGCATTCGTGGCCCGCTGGAAAGGTGAGGTCATCGGAAAAGCCCTGCGCGCACAGGGGCTATCCTACACGCAGCTTACGACAATCACCTCACCAGCGCGCACACGGCGCCGGGCGACATTTGCAGGCAGGCGTGGCAAAAAGGCGGTGATGGTCGGGTTTCACGGGCGCGCATCTGGCACGATTATTCCCATCCCGTCCTGCACCTTGCTGCATCCCGACATCATGGCCGCCCACCCCGCGATGGCAGCACTTACGGTGATGGGGGCCTCGCGAAAGGCAGCGATTGCCCTTGCGATCACCCAATCCCCGGCGGGTCTCGATATCGCGGTATCAGGCGCCAAAGACGCCGACGGGCCAATGATGGCAGAGCTTGGTCATCTGGTTGAGGCTCATAAACTGGCCCGCCTCAGCTGGAACGGCGAGGTTATTGCCATGCGCGCCCACCCGGTGCAAACCTTTGACGACATCCCCGTCACACCGCCCCCCGGCGCCTTTTTGCAAGCAACCGCGGCGGGGCAGTCGGCCCTGATTGATACCGTGCGCGCAGCTGTTGGTCCGGCCGATACGATTGTCGATCTGTTTGCCGGATGCGGAACATTTTCACTGCCTTTGGCAAAACAAGCGCAGGTTTTGGCTGTTGAGGGGGATGCAGATTTATTGCACGCCCTTGATGCCGGCTGGCGTAGCGCGCATGGCTTGAAAACCCTTAAAACCAGCAAACGCGATCTGTTTCGCAATCCCATGCTAGCAGAGGAATTATCCCCCTATGCCGCCGCAATTATCGACCCGCCCCGCCCCGGTGCCAAAGCCCAATGTCAGGCGCTGGCGCAATCAGGCGTGCCACGCATCGCCTATGTATCATGCAATCCAATAACCTTTGCCCGCGACGCCAAAATCTTAACCGACGCGGGCTTTACCATAGACTGGGTGCAACCAATCGACCAATTTCGCTGGTCAACACATGTAGAATTGGTTGCCGCGTTTGTTAGGGCTAAATAATGGTGCCCGGGGGCGGATTTGAACCACCGACACGCGGATTTTCAATCCGCTGCTCTACCCCTGAGCTACCCGGGCATCGGGTCAGGCACATGGCCTTGGGTGGAGGCGTTTTAGGGCAGATACAGACGACTGTCCAGAGGAATTCGCAGCAAATTAGTTTGTGTTTCAATGGTGCGTAGAGGATGTTTCGCCCGCGATGATTTCATCCTCATCGGGCATATCATCCTGCGCGGCGGGAATCGCATAAGAACCGTTTAACCATTTGCCTAAATCCACGTCTGCACAGCGTTTTGAACAAAAGGGTTTGTATTTTTGGACCGTGTCTTTGGTGCAAATCGGGCAGCTCATTTCATCGCCTTCCTAAGCGAAAATCGCTCGCGTTTGCGTTGCAGCTCCATATTTCCAAGCGGGGTCCAGCCTGCGAGGATAGTATCAACAGCGCCGCGCCTAAATTCTGCTTTCAGGGCCGTTTCCAGCTTTATGCGATCCTTTTTGGTCATGGGGGCAAAATCGATCGTGATTTGCCCGCCGAGACCACGAATTAACAACTGCCTTGAGATTTCCCGCGTTGCCGCCAAATTGGTTTTCAGGCCCGCAGCCGGGGAAAAATCGCCGCCCGTGTTGACATCGATAGCAATCAAGGCTTGCGTAGGTTCGATGCTTATCCAAGCGGTATTTCCAACCTTTACAACAGCTTGCAGGGCTATATCAATGTCATCTAACACGCCGTGATCTGCAAAACATCCATCGGTGTCAATAAGCTGATCAGGGTGCTCCCAGTCCCGCCAACCCCGCTCGGCAGCCAGTGGCGCATCGAGCAGCAAAGCCGGTGAATTGGCGGCACTATCTGACATCACGTCACGACATGTACGCAGCATTTGGGCGATATCTTTGGCGATAACATCCCCATCGGTACCATTGCAAATTGAGCGCAAAATCAGCCCTTCGCCACCATCCAGCATGACCGTATGGGCGATTAAGAGCAGGCGATCACGCTCATCTTCATCACGAATGCTGCGGGCAATATTTATACCGGGGTTTGAAGGGGTTACAATGGCATAACGGCTTTTGAACAGCAGTTTTCGCACGACCGGCGCGGCCTTGCCAGCATCGGCAAAAGTTGAAACCTGCACCAGCAGCGGCATGCCTGGCGCGAGACCTTTAGCATCTTTTAAAAACGCTGACTGGCCATCAGGAAGCTGCAAAATTGCGCCGTGCATGCCCTTTAAGGGGCGCGCTAGAATGCCGCGGTAAATCGCCTCGGGACGCGGTGTCGGATCATCGGATTTTGGATCAACCAACAGATCATGCAAGCGCCCGTTACGCATAAAAGCCGCCCTGCCCGCGTCGATTAAAACCATACTGCCTTTCATTGCTCCACCCCGTCATAACTGACCAGATATCCAGCACCATTCAGCAGGCTGGCCGTTTCATGCAAAGGCAGGCCGACAATATTGGAATATGAACCGTTGATTGCAGGCACAAACGCTGCGGCAATGCCCTGAATGGCGTAAGCACCGGCCTTGCCCTGCCATTCATCCGAGCGCAGATAGCCCGAGATTTCGCTGTCCGACAGGCGTTTGAATTTCACCATCGTTTCCACCTGTTTGACCCAGATTTTATCACCCAAACCCAATGCAATACCTGTGATCACACGGTGACGGCGCCCCGACAGCAACATCAGAAACTGTGCAGCAGCGGCCACATCATTTGGCTTGCCCAATATCCGCCGCCCCACAGCGACAACCGTGTCAGCCACCAGCACCAACTCATCCGGCTGGGCCTGAACTGCCGCCAGCTTTTCGCGCGCCATGCGGGCCGCGTAAAGGCGTGGCAGTTCAGCCTTTTGGGGCGTCTCATTTATATCAGCCGGGCGAATAGCATCCGGCACCACACCGATCTGCGCCAGTAATTCCAACCGTCGCGGACTGCCTGATCCCAGGATCAGCCGCATTTATTTATAACGATAATTGATGCGCCCTTTGGACAGATCATAGGGGGTCATTTCGACCTGCACCTTGTCGCCAGCCAGCACGCGAATGCGGTTTTTACGCATTTTCCCAGCCGTATGGGCAATAATCGTATGGCCGTTCTCAAGCTCTACCCGAAATGTCGCATTCGGCAAAAGCTCGGTCACGACACCTGGGAATTCTAGAAGCTCTTCCTTGGCCATGTGGTCTCCGATCAAAATATCCACGGGAAAGCCCCGCGCGGCATAGATGCGGCTTATCCAGACGGATTTCAAGCCAAAACACCGCACGGGGCGTGATTTATTAGGAGGATATGGTAAATTTACCCAGAATGTGCACGAATTGCGTCACAAAGGTATTTAGTATATCCGGTTGCAATGCTTTCATAGCGTGCCTGAAAGCCCGGATGGGTTTCATACATTTCTGCAAGGTTTACATGGGCTTGAGGTGGGCAATCACGCCCCCACATGCCTGACACCCAGTCGCGATGGCGCGCAATCAACGTTGCCGTTTTTGCATCATCTGCACGAACTCCAGCGTGCATGAATGCGGCCAAACCGGTTTCAATCTCGGCCAGCTCATCCATATCTTTACCGCGCATAGTATCAGATTTTTTAGCATTATGCGCCTTGCTCGTAGCGATATGTTCTTTAATCTTTTCGCCGTGTATATTTACAAGATCGCTTTCATAATTCGCATTTTCCTCGGCCGTCAGGCCTTTGTACAGGTTTTGGTTTTTCATCGTCTTTTCTCCATCAATACCAGCAATCGTGCGGTCGATTGTGGCTATAAGGTCGCGATATCGTTTCATTTCAGATGCCAGTCGTGCCTTGTGGGCCAAAAGGGCGTTACGCGTGTCAAAATCAGGTTTATCCAGCAGGATCGAAATCTCTTTTAACCCCATGCCAAATTCCCGGTAGAACAGGATTTGCTGCAAGCGAAGCAGCTCGTTGTCTGCGTAATAACGATAAGTATTCGCGCCGATATATGCCGGGATCAGCAGGCCAATTTGGTGGTAATGATGCAATGTGCGTACTGACACATTTGCAAGCTTTGCCAATTGTTTAACCGTGTATTTGCTCATCTCGACACCTCCGCGATTAAGGGTATGGGGCCTGACGTATAGTGAGGGTCAAGCGGTATTCTTATGTCCGTCCGCTGCCCCGAACCGCGCGATAATGCGCTCGGCTATCTGATCGCGCGCTTGGCGGTAAACCCGCAGCTTGTCGCTACGGCTTTCGCCCAAGCCCGTGGGATCAAAAATCGGCCAGTATTCGACCTCCAGCGCGTGATAGCGTGTGTATTCCAGCGCGCGACGTTGGGCGGCGGGTGACAGGGCGATGACCAGATCATAGCCGTCAATATCGTCGCCCCAATCCTCCATATCATCAAACGAGCGCACCCGGTGTTTTCCCAGCGCCACATCGATTTCAGCGCAGACCGCAACTGAAAACCCATCAATCTCCAAATCATGTTTGACCCCTGCGGATTGCACGAAAATCCGGGCGCCATAGTATTTTTTCATGATACCTTCGGCCATAGGCGAGCGCACGGCGTTGTGATCACAGGCAAACAGCACGGATGTCGGGATGTTTGCCATCTGCGCCTAACCCTTAAAATGCAGGACGCAAATCAGCGTAAACAAGCGCCGCGCCGTGGCTTTATCGGTACTGACCTTGCCATCAAGGCGCTCTAGCACAACATTGCTGCCCTCATTGTGGATGCCGCGCCGCCCCATATCTATGGCCTCGATCTGGCTGGGAGGCAGGCGTTTTACTGCATCAAAATAGCTTTCGCAAATTTGGAAATAGTCCTTAATAACCTGGCGAAACGGTGACAGGGAAAGATGGAATGCTCCGGCTTTTTCGCCGTTTTCACGTTGCAGATCAAACACCAGACGGCGCTCAATAATTGACAGGTTAAGCTTATAGGGACCGCTGAGCACCACCTGCCCGTCGCGCCCGATCAGCGCAAAGGTATTTGCCTCCAACAGGTCAAAAATCGCAACGCGGCGTTCCTGTTCGACCTCGGGCGTGGGGGCTGGCAGGCCTGTGTCATCAAGGGTGATTTCGATCAGGCGATCGGTATCAGGCATCGGGCTTCTCCTGATTTATATGATCAAGGCGTGCACGAATTGATAATCCATGGGCCTCAAGGTTTTCGGATTTTGCCAGTGTTTCCGCCGCCGGGCCAATGTTGCGCAAAGCGCCAGGGGTCATGCGAGTGATTGTGGTGCGTTTCATGAAATCCAGCACCGATAACCCGGATGAGAATCTTGCCGAGCGCGCCGTGGGCAACACGTGATTTGGCCCAGCAACATAATCACCGATAGCCTCGGGCGTCCAGGCGCCCAGAAAAATCGCCCCGGCATGGCGGATTTTAGCGGCCAAAGCTTCGGCGTCTGCCACGCAAAGCGCAAGGTGTTCCGGCGCAATTTGATTTGACAGTTCAGCCGCATGATCCAGTGTTTCAACTGTGATAATCGCGCCGTAATCCCGCCAGCTTACCCCGGCAACAGCGCGCCTTTCCAGTGTTTCCAGCCGTTTTTCAACTGCCACAGCAACCGCACGCCCGAAATCGGGGGCATCCGTGATCAAAATCGCCTGCGCGCTTTCGTCATGTTCCGCTTGCGATAGCAAATCGAGCGCTACCCAGTCGGCGTCATTATTCCGGTCAGCAATCACCAGAATTTCCGAGGGGCCAGCGATCATATCAATACCCACACGCCCAAAAACCCGCCGTTTTGCCGCCGCCACATATGCATTGCCGGGGCCGGTGATTTTATCGACTTTTTTGATCGTATCCGTGCCATAAGCCATCGCTGCAATCGCCTGCGCACCGCCAATGCGATAGATGGTTTCAACGCCTGATATACGCGCGGCCAGCAACACCAGCGGATTGACCTTGCCTTTAGGTGTGGGCACACAAATCACCAGATTTTCCACCCCGGCCACCGCAGCCGGTATAGCATTCATCAACACCGAAGACGGATAAGATGCCAGCCCTCCCGGCACATAAAGCCCCGCAGATTCCACCGCCGACCAGCGCCAGCCAAGTTCAGCACCGCTATCATCTGTCCAATACGCATCTTGGGGAAGCTGGCGCGCATGATAGGCACGGATGCGGGCGGCGGCCAGCTCTAACGCCTCGCGCTCAATGGCGGGGACTTTGGCAATCTCGGCATCGATATCGGCGCGCGAAAACGCCAGTGTTTCGGCGCTCAATGACACTTGGTCAAACTTTTCGGTTAACGCAATCACCGCCGCATCACCGCGCGTTGCCACATCGGAAATGATATCGGCCACAACCGCATCAACATCCGCGTCAGATTCGCGTTTCATCTTTAAAAGACTGGCAAACCCCGCGGCAAAATCTGCTTGCTGGGTGTTAAGAAATACTGGCATCACGCCTCCGGATGACTGGGTGCAAGAGCTGCGCGGGCAATGTATGGGCGTGAGACATCGCGCAATGTCACATCCAGACACTCAACTTCCAGCGCAATCGCCCCGTCCCCGGCGAGCGTGAGGCTAAGCTGCCCTGCCCCGTCTTGAGCGGCCTGAAAACCGATGGACAAGATTTCAAATGCCATGTCTTTATCTGTCGGATCAAGACCTTGCGCGCTGACCTTCAGAACCGATTCCACCACCAGCATCGATTGCACACGTTCAAACGGGCGGCCTTGCTTTTCGGCATTTTCACGGTCTTCCCAACGAAAACGGTTCAGTAAAATCGCAAAACGATGTTTTTTGGCCAGCCAAGAGATTTCGGCGTTTTGCCCGACGGCATCTTGAATAAACGCAGATAAAACCGCCAGATCTTCAACGGTTTCGGCCTTTAGGCGCAGCGGTTGTTCAGCGCCATCTTCAAATGTTGCATCTGTCATTGTTCACTCCGAAATTCGTTCTATTTTAGCACCACAGGCCGAGAG
Source organism: Paracoccaceae bacterium (assembly GCA_036479695.1). Lineage (GTDB taxonomy): Bacteria > Pseudomonadota > Alphaproteobacteria > Rhodobacterales > Rhodobacteraceae > NORP23. Next base: position 327,687 of record JAZGFN010000015.1, on the reverse strand, counting down.
CTTGCGCACCACATGTTCATAGCCGCGATCAAGGTGGTAAACACGGCTGACCGTGGTTTCGCCCGATGCGGCCATGCCGGCCAAAATCAGGCTGATAGAGGCCCGCAAATCCGTGGCCATCACCGGCGCCCCTTTCAGGGATTTCACCCCGTTTACCCGGGCCACCCCGCCGACAACATCGATATCTGCCCCCATACGGATCAGTTCCGGGGCGTGCATAAAGCGGTTTTCAAATATCTTTTCCTCCAGCTTCGAGCACCCCTCAGCCAGCGTCAGCAGTGCCATCATCTGGGCTTGTAAATCCGTGGGAAAGCCCGGGTAAACTTCGGTTTCGACATCAACGGGATGGATGATATCGTCCTTGCGGGACACGATCAGACTGTTGGGCGTTTCTTGAATTTCTGCCCCGGCTGCCTCAAGTTTATCACTGAACGCGCGCACCAGATCACGGCGTCCGCCCAGCAGTTCCACCCTGCCGCCCGTAATGACGGGGGCCAACATATAGGTGCCAAGCTCGATACGATCACTCACCACCGGGTGCGTGGCCCCGCCAAGGCGATCGACACCTTCAATGGTCAGGGTTGACGTGCCCTCGCCCCAGATTTCAGCCCCCATGGCGCGCAAACATTTCACCAAATCAACGATTTCCGGTTCACGCGCGACATTTTTCAAAACCGTCGTCCCTTTGGCCAGTGTCGCCGCTGACAGCAGGTTTTCCGTGGCGCCGACGGAGGCAAAAGGCAACGTAAACGTCGTGCCAATCAGACCTTTGGGGGCTTTGGCGTGGATATATCCATCGCGCAGTTCCAATTCAGCACCAAGGGCCGTGAGACCGGACAGATGAATATCGACAGGGCGCGCACCAATCGCACAGCCACCGGGCAGCGAGACCACCGCCTGACCCTCACGCGCCAGCAGCGGCCCAAGCACCCCGATGGAGGCCCGCATTTTGCGCACAATATCGTAATCAGCTGTATGGTTGGTTATTTTCGCCGTTCTGATCACCAGAACCCGGCCATCTTGCAGCGCCGCCACCTCGCACCCCAACGTTTCCAGCAACGCCGTCATCGTCGCGATATCCGACAGGCGCGGCACATTGGTCAGCGTCAACGGTTCATCGCTCAGCAACGCCGCCGGCATCAGGGTCAGACAGGCGTTTTTGGCCCCCGAAATCGGTATCTGCCCGTTCAGCACCTTGCCCCCGGTAATAACAATCCTATCCATCAACCGTACCTTTATCCGTATCACGCCGCGCCCGCACCTGCGCCTTGCGCCGATGCATGTTTTCACGCAAAGCCTTGCGCAGACGTTCCGCGCGCCGCGCCGCAACCGCCTTTTTGCCCGTCTTATCCGGCTTCACATCTGGTATTTCATCGCTCATAATGCATTCTCTATACCAACATCGCGCCCTTGGTCCAGATTGCACTTGCACTTGCCCGGTTTTCGGCTAAAAAGCGCGCCAGATGCTGCCGTAGCTCAGGGGTAGAGCACTCCCTTGGTAAGGGAGAGGCCGGGAGTTCGAATCTCCCCGGCAGCACCAAAGGTCTTTCGTGACGCGAAAGGCCAAACCCCTTCACAGTATTTCACTGGGCGGCAGTCGCTTTGCAAAAGCGACGAGAGCTTTGACGGTTCTAAGTCAGTCTGATCGCCAGCACCATATTTTGGTATTGGAAAAACAATTCAATAAACCAAACAATTACTGCCAAATATGCTGCGTGGCGTATCTTAAGTTTATAATCTAAAATGCGGATACTGGAAACGGGCTGAATTCAACGTTACATTTGGTGTACAACCCGGTTGGACAGCCATTTCCATCACTGTTTCCGGCGTCCTGAAACTGATAACCCTATGCAAAACAGTACCTTGAACCAGTTTTTCAGGAAGATTGATCCGTAATTGCAGATCACCTGCAGAATGCAAGATCAAGGCCTGCATCCCGCCCAAAAACTGTAAAAAACTGCATCACGTTTCCAAAGCCCTTTAAATATGCAATCTGGATGAGCATTACTTAACCAAATGCAGTTTTTTGCCTGCTGAAAACATTGACAGCAGAGCCTCTATCGCACATTGTTTTACACGTAGGTTTCTTGTTCTATTATATGTAATTAAAGTACTTTTTAGACAATAGGGTTTTGTTTGAACCGGAGAGCGGGCTAATGACGGATAAAACCAATCGCCGTTCCCAGAATTGGTACGGCAAGCAAGACAAGGATGGTTTTATCCATCGCAGCTGGATGAAAAATCAGGGTTTTCCTGATCATGCATTTGACGGCCGACCAATCATTGGCATCTGCAACACATGGTCAGAACTGACGCCGTGTAATTCTGGCCTTCGCGTGCTGGCAGAGGCGGTGAAACGTGGCGTCTGGGAGGCCGGTGGTTTCCCGGTGGAATTTCCGGTGATGTCACTGGGCGAGACCCAGATGAAGCCCACAGCGATGCTGTTTCGCAATCTGTTGGCCATGGATGTAGAAGAATGCATTCGCGCTTATGGCATGGACGGTGTGGTGCTGCTGGGGGGCTGTGACAAGACTACGCCTGGGCAGTTGATGGGGGCAGCATCGGTTGATCTGCCGACCATCGTGGTGTCATCCGGGCCGATGCTGAACGGTAAATTCAAGGGGCGTGATATTGGCTCTGGCACTGATGTCTGGAAGTTTTCCGAGGACGTGCGCGCCGGCGATATGAGCTTGCAGGATTTCATGTCGGCAGAGGCCGGAATGAGCCGCTCGGCTGGGGTTTGTATGACCATGGGCACCGCCTCGACCATGGCCAGTCTGGTGGAGGCGATGGGGCTATCATTGCCGACCAATGCTGCCCTGCCCGCTGTTGATGCGCGCCGCACAGCACTGGCACATCTAACCGGCAAGCGGATTGTGGAAATGGTGGAAGAAGATCTGCTGCTGTCCAAGGTACTGACCAAGGCCAATTTCGAAAACGCCATTCTGGCTAATGCGGCTGTGGGCGGGTCAACCAATGCGGTAGTACATCTGCTGGCTATGGCCGGTCGTGCAGAGGTTGATCTAAGCCTAGACGATTTTGACATCGGCATTGATATCCCTCTGCTGGTCAACTGTATGCCAAGCGGAAAATACCTGATGGAAGATTTCTGTTATGCGGGCGGCATGCCCGCGGTTCTGGCCCAGCTGGGTGACCACTTGCGCAAGGCCTTTACGGTGATGGGCAAAGACATTTCCAGCTATGCGGATGGCGCCGAGATTTACAATTCGGATGTTATTCACACGTTGGTTGCGCCTTTGAAACCCGCAGCCGGGTTGCGGGTGCTGCGGGGCAATCTGGCCAAAAATGGGGCGATCATCAAACCATCTGCGGCCTCGGAACATCTGTTGAAACACGAAGGCGCGGCCTATGTGTTTGACAATATAGAGGATATGAAAGCCAACATCGATCACCCGGATCTGCCGGTGGATGAAAACACCATTCTGGTTTTGAAAGGCTGTGGCCCCAAGGGGTATCCGGGAATGCCCGAGGTGGGCAATATGCCGATCCCACAGGTTCTGGTAGAAAAGGGTGTGCGCGACATGGTACGCATATCGGACGGGCGCATGTCCGGCACCGCCTTTGGCACGGTGGTGCTGCATGTATCGCCAGAATCCAACGTCGGTGGCCTGCTGGCACTGGTTGAAACCGGCGATCACATTCGCCTGGATGCGGGTGCCGGAGTGTTGGAACTGCTGGTGGATGAAGAAACCATTACCAAACGTCGCGCCGCCTGGCAGCCTGATCCGCCGCGATATTCACGCGGCTATGCTAAGCTATACGTCGATCATGTGCTACAGGCTGATCGCGGTGCTGACCTGGATTTTCTGGTGGGAAAAGACACCCGCCTTGTGACACGGGAAAGCCATTGATGGAAAAATATGCACGTTTCCACGGCCTGAAAGATATCAGCATTTATATCACAAGTGGCGGGTCGATCATCAATTTCTCATCGATTGCCCATCTGAGCCGCCAATGTCTAAAGGAACACCTGATGGAACAGGATATCGTTGGTGCGACGTTATTTCTGGCGTCCAAAACCAATCGGATGATGACCGGATGAGTTTTCCAGACTGGATCGCTGTGGATTGGGGCACCACTAATTTGCGGGTTTGGGCCATGTCCAATGATGGCAGTGAACTGCATCACAGGATATCTGACGCCGGAATGAGCAATCTTGAGCAGGATGAGTTTGAACCCGAATTGTCGGCACTGATTGGCGATTGGCTGGGCGAAATACCGATGCCAGTCATTTGCTGCGGCATGGTCGGTGCACGGCAGGGCTGGCTTGAGGCACCCTATCGCACCACGCCCTGCAGCCCTTTTGCCTCCGAAGGTCTGATTCCGGTGCCAACAAGTGATCCCCGCCTGCAGGTCCATATTCTGGCCGGTATTCAGCAGAAAAAACCAGCCGATGTGATGCGCGGTGAGGAAACCCAGATCGCCGGTCTTTTGGCCGGCAATCCGGGCTTTGACGGCGTGGCATGCCTGCCTGGCACTCACACGAAATGGGTGCATATCAGCGCCGGAGAGATCGTCAGTTTCCAGACATTCATGACCGGAGAGATGTTTTCGCTTTTGGCCGGGCAATCTGTGCTACGCCACTGTGTTGATACGGATAGCTGGGATGATGCCGCCTTTCTAGAGGCTGCGAATGACGCGATCAGTTCGCCAGAAATGTTCGCCGCGCGGCTGTTTTCTCTGCGGGCGCAAAGCCTGATTGCCGATCTGCCGGCTGCCAGCGCTCGGGCGCGCCTGTCGGGTCTGTTGATCGGGTTGGAACTGGCCGCGTCAAAACCCTACTGGCTGGGACAGGCTGTGGCCGTGATTGGCGCAGGTCATCTGGCTAAAATTTATGGGCAGGCTTTGGGCGCGCAGGGCGTTACCCCGGATAGTTTTAATGTCAAGCAGGTGACAGTTGCCGGTTTGACTCTGGCGAAAGGCCAAATCACATGAGCCATAACCTTATCGCCATTTTGCGTGGCCTGACCCCGGATCAGGCTCTTGCCATCGGTGCCGCTCTGATTGGGGCAGGCATAACCAAGATCGAGGTGCCGCTGAATTCGCCAGAGCCGTTGAAAAGCATCAAAACGCTGGTGGATGAATTTGGCGATGTGGCGGAATTTGGGGCTGGTACGGTGCTGAGCCCAGCGCAGGTTCGCGATGTTGCGGCAACCGGTGCCCGGCTGATCGTTTCGCCCAATTGTGACAGTGAAGTTATAACTGCCACCAAGCAGCACGGGATGCAATCATACCCCGGTGTGTTGACACCCAGTGAATGTTTTGCGGCTCTTAAGGCCGGGGCCGACGGGCTGAAAATCTTTCCGGCTTTCAAGCTGGGCACGGATGGTTTGCTGGCCCTTCGCGCGGTTCTGCCACCAGCAACACAAGTGTTTGCCGTAGGGGGTGTTGGCCCCGAAAACTTTGCTGACTGGATTACTGCCGGAGCAAACGGGTTCGGGCTTGGGGCTGCCCTATTCAGGCCCGGTGACAGCCCAGAGCACGTTGCAAAAGCCGCACAGGAATGCGTTAACGCCTATAGAAAGGTCACAAAGCCATGAGCATCATTTATGACAATACTGTCTGCGAATTGGGTGAAGGCCCCCTGTGGCACCCCCTGCGCCAAGAATTGTTCTGGTTCGATATCGAAGGGAAAAAGCTGCATACCAAGGCCAAAAGTTGGGATTTTGAACATTACGTTTCGGCCGCCGGGTGGGTGGACCACGACAGTTTGCTGATTGCTGATGCAGTATCATTATTTCGCTTTGATATCGCCAGCGGTGCCAGAACCCATGTGGTTGATCTTGAGACTGACAACCCTGTCACCCGCTCCAATGATGGCCGCGCTGATCCTTGGGGTGGGTTTTGGATTGGCACAATGGGGATCAACAAAGAGCCGGGAGCAGGCGCGATTTATCGGTATTACCGAGGCGAACTGCGCCAGCTTTATGGCGCGATTACTATCCCTAACGCGATCTGTTTTACACCAGATCGGCGCTTTGGGTTTTACACCGACACGGCCGACCCGGTGATCTGGCGTCAGCCACTTGACCCCAGGGATGGCTGGCCAGCGGGCGCGCCTGAAGTTTTCATTGATTTCAACGGCACCGGGATAAATCCGGATGGCGCGGTTGTGGATTCTGATGGGTATTTCTGGAACGCCCAATGGGGGGCGGCACGGCTGGCACGGTATTCAGCGGATGGTGTATTGGTTAGTGAAATTCCCCTGCCGACTGATCATATTACCTGCCCGGCATTTGGTGGGGATAGCCTGCGAACACTTTTTGCCACATCGGCAACTCAGGATTTGCCCAGACAACAGGCTGATGCCGGGAAAACCTTTGTGATTTTAGGCGATATTTCCGGGCAGGCAGAACACCGGGTGATTTTCTCTGACTGATAATACAGATCATGATTGCGAAGGGATTGCCATGAAAACGCTGAGGCTTTTTGACCTGACCGGAAAAACCGCGCTTATCACCGGATCAAGCCGGGGGATCGGACAATTGCTGGCTACTGCCCTGTCTGGGGCGGGTGCCTGTGTGGTGCTGAACGGTCGCAATGCTGGCCCGGTTGCCGCAGTAGCCGATGCCATCCGTCAGAGCGGTGGCGTGGCCCATGAACTTGTTTTTGATGTCACGGATCATGCGGCCAGCAAAACTGCGGTCGACGGATTTGAACAAAGCCATGGGCCAATTGATATCCTGATCAACAACGCCGGAATGCAACACCGAGCACCGCTGGAAGAGTTTACATCAAAGGATTTTGAAACCCTGATGCGCACCAATGTCAGTTCAGTCTTTAATGTCGGGCAGGCCGTGGCTATTCACATGATCCGGCGCGGCGCTGGAAAGATCATCAACATTGCGTCAATTCAATCGGCATTGGCACGCCCCTCCATCGCCCCTTACACGGCGAGCAAAGGCGCGGTTAGCAACCTGACCAAGGGCATGGCCACAGATTGGGGACCCAAAGGGTTGCAGGTCAACGCAATTGCGCCGGGGTATTTCAAGACTGAGCTGAACCGCGCGTTGGTTGATGATCCGGAGTTTTCTACCTGGATTACCAAACGCACACCCGCCGGGCGGTGGGGCGAGATCAGCGAATTGGCAGGCGCGGCGGTTTTCTTAAGCTCGGATGCTTCAACCTATATTAATGGCATTACGCTGTTTGTTGATGGCGGCATGTCGGCCTGTCTGTAGGTTTGAATTTAGATTGACCCGGCTTCAACCATATAGTTGCATGCACTACACATGGCGGCGTCATCGCTTGCGAGAAATGCCACCATCTGAGCCACATAAACTGGCTCAATCAGATCTGGCAGACATTGTCGCTCCCGGTGCTTTTCAAGAGCCTCAGGGCTGGCCCATAATTCCTTTTGCCGCTCAGTCATAATCCAACCGGGAACCACTGTATTGACCCGGATGCGATGCGGGCCAAGATCGCGCGCCATGGTTCTTGTCATCCCGTGCACAGCCGCCTTAGCAGTTCCATAGACAGGAAGATCACCAACGGCCTGCAACCAGGAATTTGATCCCATATTGATGATAGAGCCTCCCCCTGCCGCAATCATCCCCGGTGCCACTGATTGGATCGCAAAAAACATGTGGCGCAGGTTGGTCTGCATGCGTTCATCGTAATATTCCGGCGTCACGTTCTGCCAATCATGCCGATCATCGCGGGCCGCATTATTGACCAACACATCTGCCGGGCCTAACTGATCCGCCAACCGGGAAAACGCCGCGCGCAAGGCGGTAATATCGCGCAGATCGCAGGGGCTGAACGCAACTTGGCCCCCTAGTTGGTCCGCCAGCGCCTGGCCCCGTTCACGGTCAAGATCAATGATACCAACAGATGACTTCTGGCGCGCAAATGTTTTGACAATTTCCGCACCGATCCCTGATGCGCCACCGGTAACAAACACCGTTTTTCCGGCCAGACTGGGATAAGTTGCAAACGTGTTATTCATGTCGGTTTCTCCGAAATTTGAAGGGTGTTATCTGGCAAGGCAGTTATGTTTTGTCATCGATTGCGGCAAAGGCTGCATCTCGTCTGCGTTTTTGGCGGTAATTGTTCATTTGCGTGTCGGCAATCACACCAACCAGGATCACCGTGCCCATGACAGCAAAGTTCAAGGACGACGGTATTCCCAGTAGGTTCACCAGATTTTGCAGCATCTGTAAAAGAATTGCCCCCAGCACCACTCCGATGATTGAGCCCTCGCCACCACGCAGCGAAAAACCCCCCAGAACTGCGGCAGCAATACCGTAAAGTTCGTAAAAATTCCCGTGGGATGCTGGCGATATGGAACGAGTATACATTGCGAAAAACACGGCAGATAGCGCAGTCAACACGCCACAAATAACAAAGGCTATGGTGATAACGCGCGTTGTTTTAATCCCGGAATACCGGGCGGCAACTTCGTTTTTGCCGACAGCAAAAAGATGCCGCCCAAACACGGTTCGGTGCAGTATGAACCATGAAATCCAGGCTACTATTGCAAAGGCGATGATCGAATGGGGCACGCCGTAGCTGCGCCCGGCAACCAGCCATTCCAAGTTGGGAAAGCGTTGCCCAAAGCCAAACCCGGCCGTTGCATCCTTAGTGTAAAACCGGGCCACACCGCGATATATCAACAACCCGCACAGAGTTACAACAAACGGTTGCAACCCCAGACGCGTAACCAGCCAGCCATGAACTGACCCCAATACCGCACCGATGCCAAGCACGATGACCAATGCCAGCGGCCAGGGCACACCAAGGTTGACAATCATATCAATGAACAACACCCCAAGTAGCGCAATCATCGAGCCGATGGACAGCTCTATTCCGGCGGTGACAATGACAAAGGCCTCGGCAATGGAAAACAGTCCAAAAAGGCCGATCAGATTTGCGGTATTGGCCAGATTAATAGGTGAAATAAACCGTGGATTTATTATTGTTACCACCACCCCGACAACCAATATCAACAGGGCTAAGCCCAGATCTTTTTTGTGCATGTTTGTCCCCTTTATCCGACGGCCAAGCTTAGGATATCGTGTTCATTCAGTGCGGGTTTTTCCAAAATACCGGCGATCTCTCCTTTGTGCATCACCGCAACCCGGTCTGAGACGCCGATAATTTCTTCCATATCACTGGAAATCATCAGAATGCCGACACCGCCCTGGACCAGCCCTCGCATCAATCGGTAAATCTCGACCTTTGCCCCGACATCGACGCCGCGGGTGGGTTCATCGAAAATCAGCACTTTGGGGCGCATCGCCAACCATTTGGCCAGAACCACCTTTTGCTGGTTGCCCCCTGAAAGTTCGGCCACAGCGTTGTGCAAGGACGCTGTTTTAATGTTCAAGCGGTCCTTACCAGACATGGCCAGATCAAACAAAGCACGCCGGTCAACCACGCCCTTTCTGGAAACCTGATTAAGATTTGGCAAGGCGATGTTTTCTGATATTTCGAAGTCCAAAAATAGCCCTGCCTGCTTGCGATCCTCAGGCACGAGGCACAGGCCCGCGTCCAGTGCAGCCGCTACCGAATGATCATATAACGGCTGGCCATTCAGGATAATTGCCCCGTTCGACAGTGCATCAATTCCAAATGCTGCGCGTGCCAGCTCTGTCCGGCCGGCACCGACAAGACCGGCAAGTCCTAGGATTTCACCTTTATGAACGGTCAGATTGACCCGTTTGTCAGGAAAAGCCTGCGTTGCAACTTTGTGTAGCTCAAGCACCGGATCGCCGAGTTCCTGGTTTGATTCTGGCCGGTGGAACGAAATTTCCCGCCCGATCATTAACCGGATCATCGCCGGCTTGGTGATCTCACTTTTCGGAAGTTCACCAGCATTTCGACCATCACGCAGAACCACAACCCGATCGGCACAGGCTTTGACCTCGGACAGCTTGTGACTGACAAAAAGCACCGCCACATTACGTGCCGCAAGGTCTTGAATTATCGTCATCAAGCGGTCGGTTTCTGAAACTGTCAGGCTTGATGTGGGTTCGTCCAGAATAACCAAACGGGCGTCGATCGACAGGGCGCGCGCAATTTCCAGTAATTGCTGATCTGCCAGTGACAGTTCTGATACCATGTCGCGTGGATGGAACTGTGCCCCCAGCATGTCCAGAATTGGCTGAACCATTTTTTCCATTGCCGGAATATCAAGCGACCGCATTGGCCCTTTGACGATCTCGCGCCCCAGCAGGATATTCGCAGTTACATCCAGGTTGGTGAACGGATTCAATTCCTGATGCACAAAGGCAATGCCAATATCTGTGGCATGCCGAGGTGTCAGAATTTCACAGACCTCGCCCTGCAAACGAATGGAGCCATTATTGGGCGCGATATCTCCCCCCATAATGTTCATCAATGTCGATTTACCGGCGCCGTTTTCACCGATCAGACCCACAACCTCTCCGGCTTTGATGTCCAGTGACACTTCTTCCAGCGCCACGACGCCCGGATAAACCTTGGTCACCCGGTCCAATTGTAAATGAAACTCTGTCATTGTTACTTTCAGTTCGAAAACCGCTGCGGATGCAGTCTAGAGCGGAGAAGTTGGCGAATCTGTGCGGGCGGGAATAGTACGCCCACACAGATTTCAGTCAGTTAGGTGAGATACCTAACCGTTGATCCGTGCGACCAACTCTGCCTCAAACGCATCAACATTCTCTGCGTTGATTTTCTTGGTTGGCACGATGATCAACCCGTCTTCTGGAATGCCGGATTTGTCCCCCTCCAGGAATTGGGCCATCAGTTTCATGCCCAGATATCCCCACTGATATGGATCCTGTACAACGGTTCCGGCAAACGTACCTTCACGGACCGCGCCCAGAGTAATCGGATCCTCGTCAAACGCGATGACAGTGATTTCCCCCAGTTTCCCGGCGGCCTGCAGGGCCTCGTAGATTTTTGGTGGGTTGTAGGAATAAAATCCGACCATACAATCAATTTCCGGATTGGCAACCAGTACATCATCAACATTGGAACGTGCCCGGGCGAAATCTACATCGTCGCCACGCACATCCACAAGCGTGATCCCAGAGCCTTCAACCGCTTGGCGAAATCCCTCGATACGCTCAATGGCATTGTCTGCCCCAAGGAACCCGACAAAACCCATACAGGTACCACCGTTTGGCATAGCTTCAATTGCAATTTCACCGGATTGCACACCGGCGGCAATATTTGATGATCCTAGATAGGTGATCCGGTTACTGTTGGGCGCATCACTATCGGTGGTGAAAAGTGGAATTTGCCCGGCAATGCGATTGAACGCGTCAATCGATGTCTTTGGATCAACTGACGATATCATGATTGCGTCGGCTCCTGCTGCAACCAGATCGTCCATTAATGCGTTTTGGAGCGCCGCTGTTCCTTGTGCCGGATAGCGGAATTGCAAATCGTAACCCGGAAGTTCTTTTTGCGCCGCTTTCACGCCGGCTTCTGCAAGTTTCCAGAAATCCGAGGCAGCATTTACCACGAATGCCAAAGTTGGCTTGTCCTGGGCAAATGCACCATTTGCCAGAATTGCCAGCGCAGTGGCGATACCTAGTGTTTGTGTGTGTTTCATAGTTCCTCCCTTTGACTGCCACTTGAGCAGTTCTCATTGTAAATTCAGGAATAGATTCCCAACGGCATTAATCATATATATTAATAATATTAGTAATGCAATATTTGTGTTACTCAATACCGCATTTCATGCAAACAAAGAAAAGGCCGAGCCCAATAATTGGACTCGGCCACATCAGGCTCTTATTGTTATTAATTGTTTTCACAGAACCCGGGATTTTCTTGGGTACAGACATCCAAACCAGTGAACAATGGATCATCAACAGTTTCCCCATTAATCAGCTGGATCATCACATCCGGTGCCAGATACCCCATTTCAAACGGACGCTGCCCGATCTGGGCATGGCTGCGACCTTCGCGGAAAGCTTTGGTCTGCGGTGGCAAGGTGTCGCCAGCAATGATGATAAGCTCTTTCGAGTTCAACCGATCCATCACCTGATCCGTAACCTGAGTATAGGCCTGCGGGGCAAATTGCGCCCAGCCACCGATCAGAATAAAGGCATCCAGATCAGGGTTGGCAATGAAAGTGTCGGCCATTTGCTGGTTGGCAAGGTCGGCCTGATCATTGGTGAAAACCGGGCAACCTGCCACCTCTGTCCAACCGTTCTGACCATCAAGGCGTTCGATCCCTTTGCTGCCACCGGCAGTGTCACGGAAACCCTGAGCACGGGCGTTGATATTGTCAGCCGCAACATTGCCAAGCTGTAGGCAAACCGTGCCGCCTTCGGGCTTGAGAACCGCCGCTTCCTCGGCCATTTTTACTCCCATCAGATAGTTATCCGTACCAAGGTACGTAATGCGAAGCCCGTGATCTTTTTCCAGAAAATCCGCGTCCAGAGTCATAACAGGGACATCCGGTGCGATCTGTTTGATGCGGTTTGCCATTGCCGGTGCGTTTGACGGTGAAATGGCGATAGCGGCCACACCTCGCGTCAACAGGTCGTCCACTATCTGGACTTCACCAGCCTCATCGGTCGAGGATGCAGGGCCAGTGTAGAGGCATTCATACTCAGAATCGGCATTCTCTGACATCCACTTCTGACATCCCAAATTGATCTGTTCAAAAAATGGGTTGTCCAAACCCTTAACCACAATGGCTAGGATCTTTTTGTCGCCAGCCACGCCCGCCCCCGCGGTAATGGCAAAGGCTGCGGTGGCAGCCAGCATTACAAATTTTACTTTCATTTTAGTCGCTCCTTGTTGTTGAATTTTAGCCCCCGGCAGATGCAACTATCCGGGGTACCAGATTTTACGCGGCTCATTTTTCGGCCGCTTATAATTCCACGCTCGGTCTATCATTGCCTCACAGCTAATTTCGGGACGCCAATTCAGCATCAAACGGGCTTTGGAATTGCTCAGCCAGTTGCTGAAATACGGGCTTGGAATTTCGGCAACCGAATAATTCCGTGATGCCTGAAGATAGTCGGCGGCCTGGGCATAGTTCACCGGCTCATCCATCGTAATATTGAACAGTTGCCCGTTCGCTTGAGGGCAATCCAGTGCCGCTAATATGGCCGTCACCAAATCTGAAACATGTACAAAATTGCGCCGCAATGGGGTGTTCTTTGCGTCAAGCATTACCGGCACAAACCCGTCCGAGGCGTATCGTTCTATCTCTTTTGCCGACAGAAGATCAGACCAGGGTGGTCCGCCAAACTGGTCTTCGCCAAAGGACATCACATAGCGAAAATCATCTTTTTCCATTATCCACGGCGCGCGCAGGCAACAGCCGTTTATCCCGTACTGGATTTGATATTGCTCCAACATCACCTCTTCCAGAACCTTGGTCAACGCATAGCACCCCGGATAGGCGCGCCGCGGCGATTTCTCTGTCACCGGCGCGCCGTAATCGTGGAAAATATGCCCTACGGAGCAGTCACCACTGATCAGCATGAACTGCTGTGCTGTGGGCGATTTTCGGAATTCTTCAAGCATTTGGAACATGCCCTTGATAGCAACATCAATCACCAGATCCGGAGATTCCTTGACGGCCGCCATATGCAGGACATGGGTGGCACCAGCCATGGCAGTTTTTATAACTGATTTATCAGCCAGCGACCCCTGGATCACGCTTACCCCATCGCCAGCTTCAATCAGGCGGTTGTTGCAAAGAGCAACAATTTCCCAGCCTGCAAACTTGTTGCATTTGGCGAATTCCAACAGAAACCTGCTGCCAACCTTACCGGTAGCTCCTGTCACCAAAAGTTTCATGTTCCATCTCCCATAATATTAATCATTAATATTTACTAATAATTTTTAGTCAAGTAAGAATTGCATGCGTGCTATTCGTTTCGGCGACTTAACGGGGGGTAGCTGTTGGTGGTTGGTATCCGATGTGATACTGGCAAAAATAGAATAATTGGGTTAAATAGGGCAGGTTAAATGATACGTCTGAAACTAGATGACATTTCAAAAAAATTCGGTGCAATCAGCGCCTTAAAGAACGTGTCGTTGGAAATTAAGGCTGGCGAAGTGCTGGGGTTGATGGGCGATAACGGAGCTGGGAAATCGACGTTGGTCAAAATTATTGCCGGGAATTTTCGCCCCTCCGGCGGGAAGATTCAAATTGATGACGCTCCGGCTGATTTCAATAAACCGCTGGATGCTCAGCGTGCCGGAATTGAAATCGTCCACCAAAGCCTCGCACTTTGCGACAACCTGACGGCTGCTTCTAACATGTTTTTAGGCCGTGAGTTAAAGCGCAACTTCGGTCCGTTCAAAATACTGAACTATGCCGGAATGCACCGCCAGGCAGCATTGCATTTTGCAGAATTAAAATCAGAGACACGGCCCAAAAGCCTGGTTCGCAAAATGTCAGGGGGCCAGCGACAGGCGGTTGCAATTTCCCGCGCACTTTTATCGGATGCTAAGATAGTTTTGCTGGATGAACCCACCGCCGCAATCTCAGTGCGACAGGTGGCAGAGGTGTTAAACCTGATTCGTCGGCTACGGGATCGCGGAATTTCCGTTATACTTATCAGCCACCGTATGCCCGATGTATTTGGTGTAGCTGACAGCATAGCTGTACTTCGCCGTGGGCAGTTGGTAGCAGCGAAACCGATCCGGGACAGTTCACCCGAAGAAGTTACCGGGTTGATCACCGGCGCGATTGAGCAGGCATGAGGGAGAACCGGATGACATCATCACTGGAACAGGTAATAGATCAGAGCGAGCATAAATCGCCATTTTCATTGCTTATGAACCATCAGGTATTTTGGGTGTTCATTGCTGCAACTCTGGCCTGTATCACCCTGTCTATCGTAACCGATACATTTGCTACTGAGCGCAATCTATTCAATGTCACTCGAAACTTTTCATTCATCGGCATCATTGCAATTGGCATGACAGTGGTCATCGCATCCGGGGGCATAGATCTGTCGGTTGGATCATCTGTGGTGCTGTCCGCAATGATTCTGGCCGTGGTCATGGCGGCTGGGTATTCGTTTTGGGTGGCCGCGTCGCTTGCGTTGGGGGCAACACTGGTTGTCGGGGCATTGAATGGCATCCTGATTGCCTATGTTGGCATGCCGCCATTTGTGGTTACGCTTGGCATGCTGTCTATTGCCCGCAGTCTGGCGATGGTGCTTTCAGACAACAAGATGATCTATGAATTCGGTCCGGATCACGAACTAATCCTGTGGCTGGGTGGGGGTAAAACACTTGGCATGCCGCATCCGCTTATTGTGCTTGCTATTTTGGCGGTGATCACCGGGCTGGTGTTGAAATGGACAGCCTGGGGGCAACATGTCTTTGCAATTGGCGGCAACGAAGAAGCGGCCGAATTGACAGGGGTTCCGGTAAAGTTGAAGAAAGTAACAATCTACATGTTCTCGGCATTTACGGCCGGTATCACCGGTATTTTGATGGTGGGCTGGCTGGGCGGCGTTACCACCAATTTGGGTCAAGCCATGGAACTGACAGTGATCGCAGCCGCAGTAATTGGCGGGGCTAACCTAGCGGGGGGCGGCGGCACGGCTTTTGGAGCGGTTGTGGGTGCGCTTTTGATTGAGGTCATTCGAAACAGCTTGATACTTTTGGGAATATCTACTTTCTGGCAGGGTGCCTTTATTGGTACATTTATTATCATAGCAGTTGGCTTTGAAAGAGCGCAGCGGTTAAGAGCGCGAGACTGAGTGAAGAAATGAGATACGAGTATGAAAAAATCTAAGACAACGCCTGAAGGCCAAGTTCGAATCACGCCAGTGCGGCGCGTGACCATGACAGATGTCGCAAAAATGGCTGGGTGCTCACAATCTACCGTGTCGATTGTCCTGAATAACACGCCGGGGTTCGCCATTGCGCGCGACACCCGGGAGCGGGTTGCAAAGGCCGCCAAAAGCCTTGGCTATATTTTGCAGAAATCGGCGCAGTCCAACGGGCGATCTTCACGTCAGATTGCAATTATTTTTGACTTTATTGCCACCAGTCCGGAAGCCGTGGAGGCAATAGAAGGTGCCCGTGAAGCCGCATGGCGCTCAGCCCATGTTGTCAGTTCATTCCAGACTATGAACGACAATAAAATGGAAGAATTGACCCTTGAAACGGCTATTTCGAACGGGGTGGATTTGTTGATTTACGCGACTATCATGACCCGCGAAGTCACTGTGCCAAAGTTGCTTTATGACCTTGACCGTCCAGTGGTCCTGTTGAACTGCTATTCCAGTGACCGCCGGTTTCAAAGCGTCATTCCCGGTGAAGTTGCTGGCGGGCATCTGGCAACTCGGACTTTGATATCGGCCGGGCACCAACGGATTGCCCATATCACCGGTGAAACCTGGATGGAGGCCGCCCAGAACCGTTTGGCCGGATATCGGCAGGCCCTGTCATCGGCCGACATTCTTTTTGACGCAGATCTGGTAGTAAATGGTGATTGGCAGACGTCTTCGGGGTATCAATGTACCCTGGAATTATTGCGCCTTGATAAACCACCAACAGCGATTTTTTGTTCCAACGATCGCATGGCAGTCGGGGCCTATGAGGCGATCAAAGAGCTTGGCCTGAAAATTCCACAGGATATTTCGGTCATTGGCTACGACGATCAGGAAATAGCCCGGCACCTGTCACCGCCATTGACAACACTGGTGTTACCGCATCGGGAAATGGGGCGATGGGCGGTGGAAACCGGGTTGGAAAAAGACATTCCAAACCCGCAACGCCAACAATTCCCCTTGGTAAAACTGGAATGCACCCTGGTGAAAAGAAGCTCGGTTCAGAGGCCACGCAAGACAATTTAGTTTCAGCTGAATCGGTTTCCCATGAAATCGATGCCCCCGCAAATCAACAGCGACGCACAAATCATGAGCATATTGAAACAAACCGAAGGCGGGGTTCCTGTGTCAGAGCTTTGCCGTGAACATGGAATGTGCAATTGCCGTAGTAGTGTTAATAATGATATTCTGCAGATCGGGGTGTTTTTACGGTGGTTTTACGGTGGTTTTAGTAGAGTTAATTACGGGATATCCACAAGGACATTAATCTGAGTACAGCAGCAACCTGTGTGGCTCTATAGCTTTTCCAAAATAGCAGCAGCATGGCGCAATAGTATGTGACGCGGCGCGTTTGGACCAAGCTCATTGATCGCCTGATGGGCTGCTGTAAGAGAGCGCTTTGAGACCGAATATGTAGGCTTAAAATCGTGTGATTTGGACTTGTCCGTAGAAAGTTTCGCGCACTTGATAGCACTATTAGCCATCAAGGAGATAGAGCATGGCACCGAGACACGGAAAAGAATTTCGCACTGAAGCAATTCGCTTGGCATTAACAAGTGGTTTGACGCGCAAACAAGTTGCAGAGGATTTAGGTATTGGCTTTTCGACGTTGAATCACTGGGTCCAAAAAGATCAAGACAACGCCCTTATGTCTGGGCCTCATGCCGACCTTGAAACGGAGAATAAGGGAGCTGAAAAGTTACGGGGCGATTTCCCTGCGGCCAAATATCTGCTGGCGGATAAAGGCTATGACGCCGACTGGTTCAGAGATGGCCTGCTGGAAAAGGGGATTACGCCCTGCATTCCCCCCAAGAAGAACCGTAAACGCCAGATCGCATATGATATAACCCTGTATAAACAACGCCATAAGGTTGAAAACATGTTCGAACGGTTGAAGGATCGCCTCTCGGGCATGTAAACATACCCTGCCGGGCCGCGGGCGGCGCATTTCAACCCGGTATGAACCATGCGCTGTGAAATATTTTATGATGTTTTATATACACGAAACGGCAGATCGTTTTGATAATATCGTCAAAGCGCATGCTTTTTGATTTTTTCGTAATAGCCTTGCGCCCCTTCCCAAACGTCCTGCAATGTGCTGGGAACTGACGGTGTTGGTCCTTCGGGGCCAGCGAAACCTGTTGATTGTTCGGCTGCGTCGTACCAGTGCGCTTGCCAAACCCCGCTGGCTATATGCCCGCCTTTGGGCCAATGTAGCATGCGCGGATCGTAGTTCAGGCCGATTTTCGCACAGAGTTTTCGCAGGATTTTCTCTGGATCTTTGCGGATGGCATAGCTGTCAATCACCGGCGGAGCACTGCCGGTTTTTTGGCAGATAGCGTCAAAAATTTCGACCTGCTGGCGAAAACCTATATCATCCAGTGTCGGATTTTCACGTTTTGCGGCGTAGCTGGCGATCACCCGGGCCGGGTCGCGGATCAGGAAGATATTGGTCATATCGTCGATCCAGCCTCGTTCGATTGGCGCGATCATATGCTGGGTCATGTGCTTTTGAAAAAACACTGCCTTGCCATCCGAAGGCGGCGCAAGACAGGCGGCGATAACCTTGTTCGGGTCCTGCTCTCCAGCCGCGAGAATTTCAGCCCGCATCGGGTGTTTCAGGCCGGTAGCGTGCAGGTATGCTGCGTAAAACGGCTCATCCCAGATGTGGCAATCTTTGCGGGCACCAAAGGCAAACATCATCGCCGTTGACAGATTGCGTGGCCCCGACCACATGGCAATTTTCATATGAGGTTCGCCAAAAGGTGGTCGTTGTAAAGTTTGCGGATATGTTTGGTGAGCGGCCCAAGCATGCCATCCCCGATCATGCGCCCGTCAATATCACCAACCGGCGTCTGTGCGCCAAAAGTCCCGGTCAAAAACGCCTCATCGGCACCGTAGGTATCGACCAGAGAATAGTTGCGTTCAAAGACCGGGATCCCGTCAGCCCGGCACAGATCAATGACCTTTTGGCGCGTAATGCCGTTCATGCAATAATCCCCGGTTGAGGTCCAGACCGCCCCTTTGCGCACGATGAAAAAATTGCAGGCGTTGGTGGTATTTACGAACCCGTTGACATCCAGCATCAACCCCTCATCCGCGCCCGCTTTTTCAGCGGCAATACAGGCCAGAATGCAGTTCAACTTGGAATGTGAGTTCAGTTTCGGATCTTGTGTCATCGGCAGCCCGCGGATATGGGGCACGGTTGCCAGGCGGATGGGGCGTGCGATTGCGGGGGTCGAGTGCTCCATGATAATGACCATCGTTGGCCCTGATTGACTAAGCGAGGGGTGCTGGAACGGTTTCACCTTAACGCCCCGCGTGATCATCAGCCGTGCGTGCACATCGTTAACCATATTATTGGCGAGGCGGGTTGCCTCAAGCGCCCTGATCACCCCTGCCCGGTCCATCCCAATATCAAGGTCAATCGCCTTGGCAGCTTCAAATAAACGGTCCATATGCGCATCCAAAAACGCCCATTTCCCGGCGTAGAGCCGCAGGCCCTCCCAGATGCCATCCCCCAGCATAAAGCCGGAATCGTAGACAGATACTTTTGCCTGATCCCTCGGCACAATCTGCCCATCCACATAGATCAGAATGTCCTGATTACGCGCATCTTCGCGCGCTTTATGCGTTGTCACATCCTGTGGCATTATGCGCTATTCAACCCATTCCCATTGCGGCGTAAAGTTGCCAAGCGCGTCCATCATCGCCTTATCCGTAATACTGGCGTCAGATTTTGTGATACGCGCGATCAACCCACGTTTTTTATCCTCGTAAACATCCGCAACGCTGGCATCCAGATTATTGGCTTGCAAGGTTTCGTTGAACACCCGCAGAATCGCCGATTTACGCAGCTCGTTCTTCAGGATTTTACCAACGGCGGTTTTTTCCATTTCTGCAACGATTTCAATGTATTTCGGCATGGCAGCACGTTCAGCCACATTGTCTTTCAGATGCGCCATAAGTTCATCGGTGCTGACCTCGGCGCCATCCACCAGTTCCAGATATACGCAAGGCACCTCACCGGAATGGGCGTCAGGCTGCCCGATTGCTCCTGACAGCGCCACTGCCGGGTGTGAGGCCAGTGCTTCCTCAATTTCGGCAGGATCGATATTATGGCCGCCCCGGATTATCAAATCCTTTGAACGTCCTGTAATGTAAAGATAACTATCAGAATCAAGCCGCCCAAGATCCCCCGTGCGCAGGTATTTTCCATCCGCATAAAGCCCGATATTTTTGCTAGGCTCAATATAGGTATTTCCGGCAAAAACCCCGGGGTTATCGATGCAAATCTCGCCGACCTCATCCACCCCGCATTCCTTGGTGATCTTGCCCTCGGCATCACAATGAAGGATTTTCACATCCGTATAAGGAAACGGCAGCCCTACCGAGCCGATTTTGCGCTCACCCTCGGGGGGATTAATCGACACAAGGCAGGTGGCCTCGGTCATGCCGTACCCTTCCAGAACTGTGACGCCAGTGGCTGCCTCAAAGCGTTTGAACAGCTCGACCGGCAGAGGCGCGGAACCCACGAGCGCGAAATTCAGGCTAGACACATCAGCATCAACTTTACGTTGCATCAGGGTCGAAAGCGCAGTGGGGACCGTGACCATGAATGTCACCCCCCAACGTTCAACCAGTTTCCAGAAATTATCGTAAACCCCTTCGCCGCGATAGCCTTGGGGCGTTGGCATAACCATATGTGCGCCAGAGGTAACGCAAGACATCAGGATCGGATAAGCCGCAAATATATGGAACATCGGCAAGGGGCAGATCAACACGTCTTTTTCCGAGAAAATCATGTCATAAGCGCACCAGCCCTGATAAATAATCCCCGAGAATTTATGCTGTGCCACCTTAGGCATGCCCGTGGTGCCACCGGTGTGAAAATAGGCCGCAATACGATCCTCATCACTTTCAGTGAAATCAAGGCCATTCTCGTTATATTTTGCCATTTCTGCATTGAAATCAACAACTTTAGCGTTATGTTTAACCTCAATTTTCGGACGGATAAGCGGCACAATCCAGCTGAGTGGCGGGCTTAGGTAACGCTTTAGATCGACCTCATAGACGGTTTTGACATCGGGCACTAAGGCAATAGAATCCGCCACAATTTGGGCAAGGTCGGATTTTGGAAACGGCGCCAGCGTGACCACGGCCTTGGCCCCGGTTTCGCGCAATATCGCCCCGATTTGTTTGGGTTCGAGCGTCGGGTTAATCGGGTTGACAATCCCCGCTGTTGCCCCGCCGAGAAATGCAATCGTGACCTCGTTGCAATTTGGCAAAAGATAAGCGATCACATCCTTTTCACCGATCCCGTCGGCGCGAAACATGTTCGCGGCTTGGGTCACTTTACCCTTCAAATCCCGCCAGCTTAGGGTTTCAGCCTTGTCCTTTGGGCCAGATTTTATTTGAAAACTATGGGCGTTACGACCGGGGAATTTGGCTTCTGTGTGGGCCAGAACCTGATAAATCGTACGTCCGGTTGTACGTTCTAAAAATGGCATTGCCTCTTCGGTTTTAATCTTATCTGCGATATTTTTCATCTTTGCACCTTTCCCCGTCGGTTAACGTTTTTGGGTAAGGATGGGCAAAAAAATGTGGTTTAGCAAGGAAAACCGCAGCTTAGTCGTTGTTACCGTCGGTAAATTGCAACCGCGCGAGGCGCGCATAGAGGCCATTTTGGGCGACCAGTTCATCATGCGTGCCCTCAGCGTCGATGCGCCCTTCGTCAAACACGATAATGCGATCGGCCTTTTTTACGGTCGCCAAACGGTGGGCGATGATCAGGGTTGTGCGCCCCTCGGACAGTTTTTCAACGGCTGTTTGCACGGCCCGCTCGCTTTCGGCATCCAGCGCCGAGGTTGCCTCATCAAGCAACAATACAGGCGCATCGCGTAAAATAGCCCGGGCAATCGCAATGCGTTGCTTTTGCCCCCCCGACAACATCACACCACGTTCCCCGACGTAGGATTGGTATTTCTTGGGCAAACGTTCCAGGAATTCATGGGCCGCCGCGGCTTTGGCGGCCTCGATCACTTCGGCGTCTGTAGCATCGGGGCGCCCGAAACGGATATTTTCCATCGCGGTGGTTGCAAAAATCACCGGATCTTGCGGCACCAGCGCGAAAGCGCGGCGCATGTCATCGCGCATCATGGTTTCGATACCCATATCGTCAATGCGGATCTGGCCGCTGTCAGGGTCAAAAAACCGCATCAAAAGCTGGAAAATTGTCGATTTACCGGCACCCGATGGGCCAACCAGCGCAATTGTTTCCCCCGGTTTTATGTGCAGGTTCAGATTCGATAATGCCTTGATTTCCGGGCGTGCCGGATAGCTGAAAACGATGTTGTCAAAAACAATATCCCCTTTGGCGCGATCCGGGGCGGGCACCGGAAATTTCGGGTCTTTGATAATGTCTTCGGCCTCGATCAATTCGATCAGACGCTCAGTGGCCCCTGCGGCGCGTTGCAGCTCTCCCCAGATTTCCGAGAGCGCGGCGACGGCCCCTGCAACCATCACCGAATAGATCAAAAACTGCACCAATTGCCCGGGGGTCATCGCGCCGTTTATGACATCGCGCGCACCCATCCATAACACCCCGACCACGCCGGTAAATACCAGGAATATAACGGAAATTGTCATGATTGCCCGGGTGATGATACGGCGACGTGCGGCATCAAATGCGGCCTCGGTCAGATTATTGAAACTCCCGCGACTGACCTCTTCATGGGTATAGGCCTGCACGGTTTGGGCCGCGAGCAACGTCTCGGATGCCTCGCCGGAGCTTTGCGCAATTTTATCCTGACTTTCCCGACTGAGCGCGCGCAATTTTCGCCCCAAAAACATGATTGGCATGATCACAAACGGCACCATAAGTAATACCAGCCCGGTCATTTTCAGAGATGTGATTGACATGAAAATAACACCGCCAAACATCATCAGTATATTGCGCAAAGCGACCGAAACCGATGAGCTGATAACCGACAGAATCAGCGTGGTGTCCGTGGTCAGGCGCGATAAAACCTCGCCGGTCAGGATTTTTTCATAAAACGCCGGGCTGAGGCTGATAACTTTTTGATAAACCGCCATGCGAACATCTGCAATCACCCTTTCCCCAAGGCGCGTAACCAGATAAAATCGCATGCCTGTCCCAATGGCCAGCACCCCCATGACAACGATCATGATGGCAAAATAACTGTCCATTTGTGAGAGGGACTCCATGGTGAAACCGTCAACCACCTGACGTATAGCCATGGGGAGAATCAGTGAAATAACCGCGGTAAATACCAGCGCGATACCTGCTGCAATCATCAATAACTTATAGGGTTTGAAGAATGGTAATAATCCACGTAACGGGCCTATTTGGATAGATTTCTGCCGCTCGTCAGATAGTTTATCAGCGTCGTTGGCCATGTTTTTGTCTCTCAAATTTACCCAATCATTCAGAGATAAGCATCATCCGCAATCAGGGCAAGCCTGAAGGGTGAATATATTCTATCGACATAATGTTTTGCAAAAACCCACCACGCAATATCGCACCCAGATGATCAATTTGCCGCTTTAGCATTGCATGACATCCCAGAACCCTTAAGAACGATCTTGCGTGAAATCTTAGGTGGAGAAGCCAGCAATGCTGCATAAAAACGCCCCTGTCCTTTGCATCGGCTCGGCACTTTGGGACACGATTGCCAGCACAACGGTGCGTATGAAACCCGGTTATGATGTGCCCGGCTCCATTGTTCGGCGTCCCGGCGGCGTGGCACTTAATATCGCGCTGGCATTGGTGCGCACTGGACAGGCGGCGGCGCTGCTAAGCACCATTGGTAAAGACGCCGAGGGGGATGCATTGATCGCAGAACTGATCGCTGCGGGGGTTGATTGCCAATACGTTACCCGCACGCAGGATCCGACGGATAATTATCTGGCAGTTGAAACCGTTTCCGGCGCGGTTTTTGCGGCTGTTGCTGATTGTGCATCACTGGAAAAGGCGGGGGATAACATCCTGTCGCCGCTACGCGACGGGCGTCTTGCCAGCCTTGAACACCCTTGGCACGGCGCAGTTATTATTGACGGAAATCTGCCGGTCTCTGTGCTGGAATCCATTTCCACCCACAGGGATTTTGTTAATGCAGCTCTGTCATTTGTCCCCGCTAGCCCGGGCAAGGCGGGACGGATGCGCACAGCCCTTAAGTCGCAAGGTGGGACGTTGTTTGTGAACAAGGCCGAGGCTGAAATTTTATGCCGGATGGATTTTATTGACAGTATTGAGGCGGCCAAAACCCTGCGCCAGCTTGGAGCGCACCGCGCGGTTGTAACCGACGGGCCGAACATCGCCGCGCTCAGCGGGCAAGAGCTGGTAGAGATCACCCCACCCAAGGTAGATGCGCGCACAACCACCGGCGCGGGAGATGTTTTTCTGGCCGCTTTTGTCGCCACCGAACTGGCAGGTGGCCATCCTGCCGAATATATTTTGCAAACGGCCGTTAATGCTGCCGCCGCACATATTACGAAAGAAACCGTATGAAACTGCCCATTGTTTATGCCTCTGAAGTCACTGCCGCACAGGCAAATGGTGCACCTATTGTGGCGCTTGAATCCACGATCATTACCCACGGCATGCCCTACCCGCAAAACCTTGAGACCGCGCGGATGATTGAGGGTGAAATTCACAAATCCGGGGCCGTGCCAGCCACGATTGCTGTGATGGAGGGCGCGATCCACATCGGGCTTTCGGATGCGCGTCTGGAAAAACTGGCGCAGGTTACGGGCGTGCTGAAACTCTCGCGGGCTGATCTGGCCTTTGCCCTGGCAACGGGCAAAACCGGCGCAACTACGGTTGCGGCCACGATGATTTGCGCGCATCTGGCGGGGATCGAGGTTTTCGCCACAGGGGGCATTGGCGGGGTGCATATGGGGGCGGAAAATACCTTTGATATTTCCGCAGACCTTGAAGAATTGGCGCAAACGCCGGTTATGGTCGTGGGCGCCGGGGCCAAGGCAATTCTGGATTTACCCAAAACGCTGGAGGTTTTGGAGACCCGCGGCGTGCCGGTGATAACCTTTGGGCGAGATGATTTTCCGGCGTTTTGGTCACGCAACTCGGGCCTGAAATCCCCATTGCGTAGCGACGATCCATCTGAAATTGCCGCGGCTTTCACAATGCGCCAGACGCTTGGCCTGCCGGGCGGGATGTTTGTTGCCAATCCCATCCCTGCCGAGCATGAAATCAAGCCCGAAATCATCACCCCCATCATTCAACTGGCCCTGCAAGAGGCTAAGGCGCAAAATATTGCAGCCAAAGAGGTAACGCCGTTTCTTTTGCAAAAGATTTTCGCGCTGACCGAGGGGCGTTCTCTGCAAAGCAACATCGCTTTGGTTAAAAATAACGCGCAATTGGCAGCCCGTATCGCGAAGACCCTGAAAGGTTAATATTGTCCTTTGGGATAAAGCCCCCTAAGTATCAAGTTCAATGATTGGAAAATTATGGCTCGCAAGACAAAAAAACCCGCCCGTAAGATAGCGCCTAAACCCTCGCTTTTTCAGCGGATGCGTGTTGATTTTTTCACCGGGCTTATCATTGTGGCTCCGGTCGTTATCACGATCTACCTGATCTGGACCGCCATCACCTTCATTGACGCCAAAGTCGTGCCGTGGGTGCCTGCCTTTTATAACCCAAGCACCTATATCGGGCAGGATATTCCGGGGTTCGGGGTGATTATTTTCCTGCTTTTCACGGCTATAATCGGGGCGCTGACCAAAGGGTTGTTTGGGCGACAGCTGGTGCGGTTCTGGGAGAACCTGATCGGGCGAACCCCTATTGTTCGTTCAGTTTATGGCGGATTGAAACAGATTGTTGAAACGATTCTAAGCCAGTCAAACGCCAGTTTTCAAAAGGCCTGCCTGGTAGAATATCCGCGCAAAGGCATATGGGCGATTGCCTTTATTTCGACCGATACGCGCGGCGAGGTGCAAAATTTGATCGCAGACCATGATCTTTATTCGATCTTTTTGCCCACAACCCCCAACCCGACCTCGGGCTTTTTGCTGTTTGTCCCCAAAAAAGAGGTGGTTGTCCTTGATATGAGCGTCGAGGATGCTGCCAAACTGGTGATTTCAGCCGGGCTGGTTGTGCCCCCAACTGCCGAAGAAATCGCCGCAGGAGTCAAGGCTGTACCTGCCAAACAGAAATGAGTTTTCTACCAGCGATTACCACCGGATTTTTGACAGGTTTTGCCTTGATACTGGCGATTGGCGCCCAAAATGCTTTTGTTTTGAAACAGGGGATATTGCGCAATCATGTCTTTTGGGTTGCCCTCATTTGCGCGCTATCCGATGCCGTATTGATCGTTGCCGGTGTTGCCGGATTTGGCGCCGCTATTTTGGCATTCCCGTCCCTGCCCCTGATCATGCGCCTTGCAGGTGCTCTGTTTCTTATTTTATACGGGGCGCGGAAATTCTGGGCCGCCTATCGTGGTGGTGAAAATCAGGGCGTAAACGGCACCAAGACTGCTTTACTGCCAACCTTGCTGACCTGTCTGGCGCTGACCTGGCTGAACCCGCATGTATATCTGGATACTCTGGGGCTGATCGGGGCCATCTCAACCCAATATAACAGCGTGTCCGAAAAAATGGCCTTTGCCGGCGGCGCGACTTTGGCGTCATTCGTGTTCTTCTTTTCGCTGGGCTACGGCGCGCGGTTACTGGCCCCGATCATGCAGACCGCGCGCACCTGGCAAATACTTGATGTGCTGATTGGCCTGTTGATGTGGTATCTGGCATACGGTCTGTTGCGAGGCATTTAGGGTATTGATTTCAATCAGCATATTCACATAAATCAGCAGAAATTTCATGTGCCTATTTTATTACCACTTCAAGCTTTACTAATACACTTTGATGTAAGCGTGCATAAATAAACAGTTTTTTTGTCAGATTCACCTTGGCAACGGCTGCGCAGACACATAAGATGTATGCACTGCTCGATAGGTTTCTTGCCTGTATGAAACCTGCCTCAATAACTTGCGCCCTCCTTGTGAGGGCGTTTTTTTATGGGGATTCCACTGGCTTACGCGATTCCTGTATCGGCGAATCGTCCTACGAAATCGACGTTACCCACAGAATCACCGCATCGTCCTGACTGGTCGAAATCAGGTTATGCCCCATGGCTGCGTCATAATAGGCGCTGTCGCCGCGCTGTAATGCGACGGGTTCGTAAAATTCACTGTAAAAACGCACGGTGCCGGTTAAGACATACATGAATTCCTCACCGTCATGGCGCACCCAGCCGTCAAATTCCGCAAAATCACGGGCACGCACGGTGGCGCGGTATGGCATCATTTGTTTGTGCGAGAGGTCCGCGGCCATAATCTCATGTTCATAGGTTGCGGTAACCAGCGCCCGCCCCTGCCCGGATTTTGTAATCGCACGCCGCCCAAGGATTTTATCGGATTTTGGTGGCGTAAAAAGCTGCGGCACCGAGATATCCAGCCCTGTCGCCAATTTACGCACCGCATCAAATGTTGGCGACATCTGCCCGTTTTCGATTTTTGAAAGTGTTGAGCGTGCCAGCCCCGCCTGCCCGGCCGCATATTCCAACGTCCAGCTGCGGGCTTTGCGCAATGCGCGCACCCGTTCCCCAAGATTGAGCGGCTCTTGCAGTTCCTCATAGCCATTTTCACGGGCGATTTTTAACACACTTGGCTTTTCGTCAGGCATAAAGCCTCCGGGCGCTCTGGGCAAACTATCTGTGATATTGTATCGACCTTTAGGCATCGACGCAAATCAGTTCAAGGGCAAGCCATGACCACACTCGATATTATCTCAGATCCGATTTGCCCCTGGTGTTATATCGGTAAAACCAAGCTCGATCGTGCCCTGAAAGAGGCACCGGATCAGCCGTTTGACATAACCTGGCGCCCTTTTCAGTTGAACCCTGATATGCCTGTTGAGGGTATGGATCGCCATATTTATCTTGAGCTAAAGTTCGGTGGGCGCGCAGGCGCGATGCAGGCCTATAAACCGATTGTCGAGGCTGCTGAGGCCATGGGGCTGGATATTGCCTTTGACAAAATCACCCGCACGCCCAACACATTGAACGCGCATCGCTTAATCCTGTGGGCAAAGGTGCAATCGTGCCAAGAGCTTGTTGTTACAGAGCTTTTTACCCGGTATTTTCAAGCAGGGCAGGATATTTCCGATCCAGAGGTTCTACTAGATATCGCCAGCGCCGCAGGTATGGAACCAGACATGACCCGCCGATTGCTGGAAAGCGACGCTGATTTGCAAGAGACTATACTTGAGGATCGCAAGGCGCGCGCGATGGGTATTCAAGGGGTTCCGTGCTTTATTGTCGGGGCCACGCATGTGCTGAACGGCGCGCAAGATACGCAATTATGGGGCGATGTCATTCGCGAAATATCGACAAAATCCGCCTAATCCGCCAGCAATTTTTCCCGCGCGGCGCGCAGTTGGGCGAAATCATCCCCGGCGTGATAGCTGGAACGGGTAAGCGGTGTGGCCGAAACCATCAAAAAACCTTTGCCATAAGCGGCATTTTCATATGAGGCGAATTCATCGGGATCAACAAAACGGTCAACCGCGTGGTGTTTCGGGGTTGGTTGCAAATACTGCCCGACGGTCAGAAAATCGACGTCTGCGGCGCGCATATCATCCATCACCTGCAAAACTTCCTGACGGTTTTCCCCCAAACCAACCATGATGCCAGATTTGGTAAACATGCCCGGATCCAGCTCTTTGACCCGCTGCAATATGCGCAGGGAATGGAAATACCGCGCGCCAGCACGTACCTCGGGATAAAGGCCGGGGACGGTCTCAAGGTTGTGATTAAAGACATCCGGGCGCGCCGCAACGACGGCTTCAAGCGCTTCGGGCGGGCATCTCAGGAAATCCGGGGTTAGCACCTCAATCGTGGTGCCGGGGGATTTACGGCGAATGGCGCGGATGGTCTGGGCAAAATGCGCCGCACCACCGTCCGCCAGATCATCGCGATCCACGGAGGTTACCACCACATGTTTCAGCCCCAGTTTTTCAACCGCCGCCGCCACGCGCCCGGGTTCAAAAACATCGAGCGAATCCGGGTCTGGCTTGCCTGTTGCAATGTTGCAAAACGAACAGCCACGGGTGCAAACCTCCCCCATGATCATCATCGTTGCGTGCCCTTGGGACCAGCATTCGCCGACATTCGGGCAGCCAGCCTCTTCACAAACTGTCACCAGATTGTTGGTGCGCAAAATATCCCGCGTGGCCTTATAACCCTCCGAGGTCGGTGCTTTGACCCTTATCCACTTGGGTTTGCGCAAAATCGGCGCGTCAATACGGTGGGCCTTTTCAGGGTGACGTTGTGCTTTATCTTTAAGGTCACGGGGTGACATATCGCCTCCGGCATTTGGGTTATTACGGGCATATATGATCAAATATGTATTGTCTTTAGGTAAACGGCATTTCGCGAATATTCAAGGCTCTGACTAAACTACTAAACCGGTTTAGTAGTTTAGTCAGAGCAGCCGTATCGTGTGTTTATTTTACCATTTGATAAAATTTACATTCTGTGCCAACCTGTAAAAAACGTCACCCAAAGCAGGAGACCGTAATGGTAAACACTGTGCAGACACCCGGAATTGCAGATCACCGTCTGGATCCCGTGCAATATGTTGAAAATTTTAGCGATTTACACGCACCGCTTGACCATCATGAAGCTTTGGTCGCCGCGGATCGCTGTTATTTCTGCTATGACGCACCTTGCATGGAGGCCTGCCCAACCACCATCGACATCCCGCTTTTTATTCGCCAGATTTCCACTGGGACGGTTGAATCTGCCGCTAAAACCATTCTAAACCAAAACATTCTCGGGGGCATGTGCGCGCGCGTCTGCCCCACCGAAACCCTGTGCGAAGAGGTTTGCGTGCGTGAAGTATCCGAAGGAAAACCCGTGCGGATCGGGCAGCTTCAACGCTATGCGACAGACGCCATAATGACCCAAAACCATCCCTTTACCCGCGCGCCTGACAGTGGAAAAATTGTAGCTGTTATCGGAGCTGGCCCTGCCGGTCTGGCCTGCGCGCACCGCCTTGCCATGCACGGCCACAGCGTTACGATATTTGAGGCCCACCCAAAAGCTGGCGGGCTGAATGAATACGGAATTGCGGCCTATAAATCGGTGGATAATTTCGCCCAGGCTGAGGTCGCATGGCTGCTGAAAATCGGGGGGATTGAGATCAAATACGCTAACCCTTTGGGCGACGCGTCAACTATTGATACATTGAAAAAGGATTTTAACGCTGTTTTTCTGGGCCTTGGTCTTGGTGGCGTGAACGCCCTGCACAGCGAGGGAGAAAACTTTAGCAACTCCACAAATGCCGTTGAATTTATTGAACTTTTACGGCAGTCAGACAATCTAAAAGCCCTGCCCGTTGGCCGCAATATCATAGTGATTGGTGGCGGCATGACGGCGGTGGATGCGGCTGTGCAATCAAAATTGCTGGGCGCTGAAAATGTCACCATGGTTTACCGGCGCACCAAGGATCGCATGGGTGCCTCAAAGTTTGAACAGGATCTTGCGACCTCCAAGGGGGTGCGGATTATCTATAACGCCGCGCCGCAAAAAATTCTTGGTGACGGCATCGTTTCAGGCGTTGAATTTACCTATACAAAGAATGTGAACGGCAAGCTGGAAACCACCGGCGAGCATTTCACCCTGCCCGCCGATCAAGTGTTCAAAGCCATTGGCCAGACGCTAAATAATGCCCCGGATGGGCTGATGCTGGAGCGGGGTAAAATCAAGGTAAATGCTGTTGGGCAAACCTCTGACCCTATGATCTGGGCCGGGGGGGATTGTGCCTCCGGAGGCGATGATCTGACGGTTACGGCCGTCGCCGAGGGGCGCGATGCGGCTGAAGCGATTAACATCAAACTTACGACGGAGGGTTAAGGTATGGCTGATCTGACAAGCACTTTCATCGGGATCAAATCCCCCAACCCGTTCTGGCTGGCCTCGGCCCCGCCCACGGATAAAGAATATAACGTACGTCGCGCATTTGAGGCCGGTTGGGGGGGCGTTGTCTGGAAAACCCTGGGCGAAGACGGCCCGCCCATAGTCAACGTCAACGGCCCACGCTACGGCGCGATTTTCGGGGCCGATCGGCGGCTGCTCGGCCTCAATAATATCGAGCTGATCACTGACCGTCCGTTGCAGCAGAACTTGCGCGAAATCAAGGCGGTAAAGCGGGATTATCCGGACCGGGCCGTGATCGTATCCCTGATGGTTCCTTGCGAAGAAGAGGCGTGGAAAACCATTCTGCCCGTAGTTGAAGAGACCGGCGCTGACGGCATCGAGCTGAATTTCGGCTGCCCGCACGGTATGGCGGAACGCGGCATGGGATCTGCCGTTGGACAAGTGCCGGAATACATCGAAATGGTGACGCGCTGGTGTAAACAAACCACCCGCATGCCGGTAATTGTCAAACTCACCCCCAACATCACCGATATCCGCATGCCCGCCGAGGCCGCGCGGCGCGGTGGTGCGGATGCGGTCAGTCTGATCAACACCATTAGCTCGATCACCTCGGTCAATCTAGATACTTTCGCCCCCGAACCCACCATTGATGGCTGGGGCGCGCATGGGGGCTATTGCGGTCCTGCGGTCAAGCCGATCGCGCTGAACATGGTCGCCGAAATCGCCCGCAACCCCGAAACTGCCAACCTGCCCATATCGGGCATTGGCGGCGTGACCACATGGCGCGATGCCACCGAATTTATCGCCCTTGGCGCAGGGAATGTGCAGGTCTGCACCGCCGCCATGACCTATGGTTTCAAGGTGGTCGAGGAAATGATCTCGGGCCTGTCGGAATGGATGGATAAGGCGGGGCACGACAGTGTTGCAGCCATCATCGGGCGCGCGGTTCCCAATGCCAAAGACTGGCAGGATCTGAACCTAAACTACATCGCCAAAGCCAAGATTAATCAGGACGCGTGCATCAAATGCGGCCGCTGTTTTGCCGCGTGTGAGGATACTTCCCACCAGGCGATCACCATGTCAAAGGATCGTATTTTCGAGGTCCAGAATGACGAATGCGTCGCCTGTAACCTGTGCGTTCTGGTCTGCCCCGTTGAAAATTGCATCTCCATGGAGGCCCAAACCATTGGCACAATCGACGAGCGCACCGGCAAGATGGTCAAGGCAGATTACGCCAACTGGACCACTCACCCCAACAACCCCAGCGGCACGATGTGTGACGTGATGCCGGACGGCAGTTAACACAGGATGCCAACGCCCACCCACTCTTTGCGCGGACACGCCGCGATGCTGTTGTTTTCCGTTCTGGTGGGCGGCTCATTTAGCCTTGGGTCCATAGCCGCGCCGATGATTGCGCCTGCTGCCCTTAATGCCATGCGGTTTTTGATCGCCAGCGGCATCATCGGGGCGCTGGTATTCCTTGGCCCCGGAATTAGGCGCGCTGATCTAAAAGCACCCTGGCGCTATGCCCTGCTGGGTGGATTGTTTGCAATCTATTTCGTGCTGATGTTTGAGGGTCTTAAAACCGCGCCAGCCGTTTCTGCCAGCGCGGTTTTCACCTTAACGCCCGTCATGTCTGCCGCATTCGGCTGGCTGCTGTTGCGCCAGATCACAACGCCGCGTATGGCGCTGGCCTTAACCCTCGCCGCCCTGGGGGCCGTATGGGTGATTTTTCGCGCCGATATCGCGGCCATCATGGCGTTTAACATCGGTAGCGGCGAGATAATATTCTTTGTAGGCTGCGTAGCCCACGCCCTTTACACACCCCTTGTGCGCAAACTCAATCGCGGCGAGCCGACGCTGGTATTCACCTTTGGCATGCTGATCGCCGGGCTGCTTATCCTATCGATTTACGGTGCACGCGACATCATCGCCACCCCTTGGAGCACCCTGCCCCCGATCGTCTGGATCACCATATTTTACACCGGCATATTCGCCAGCGCCGCCACGTTTTTCCTGCTCCAATACGCCACGCTGCACCTGCCAAGCGCCAAGGTCATGGCCTATACCTATCTGGTGCCTGCCTGGGTAATCCTATGGGAATATACCATGGGCAACGGTTTTGTCGCACCGCTGGTACTGGCAGGCATCGCATTGGTGGTCACGGCCCTTTTGATGCTGCTTAAGGATTGAAATTAGCATATATGGCCCACATTTTTCGTGCACAGGCCTTAACAAATTCTTGACTAGTCTAACAGCTATGCTAGCCTCAATCTGACCAGTTGGTCAAAAGAACTTGCCGGAGGTATCAGATGCCCGCTCACACCCCAAATGACCTAAGCGCTTTCTGGATGCCGTTTACGGCAAACCGTCAGTTCAAGAAAAACCCGCGGATGTTTGTGGCAGCGGACGGCATGTATTACACCACCAGCGACGGGCGCAAAGTGTTGGATGGCACGGCTGGCCTTTGGTGTTGTAATGCCGGACACAACCAGCCGCGTATTGTCGAGGCTATTGCCAAGCAAACGGCTGAACTGGATTACGCCCCGGCCTTTCAGATGGGTCATCCAAAGGCGTTTGAGCTGGCCAACCGGCTGGTTGATCTGGCGCCGGACGGCATTAACCATGTTTTTTACACCAATTCCGGCTCTGAATCCGTAGAAACCGCCCTGAAAATCGCCATTGCGTATCACCGTGCGCGTGGCGAGGGCACCCGCACCCGGCTGATCGGGCGTGAACGGGGCTATCACGGGGTGAATTTTGGCGGAATTTCGGTGGGGGGGATCGGGCCAAATCGTAAAACTTTTGGCAATCTGCTGGCCGGCGTTGATCATATGCCCCACACCCATATCCCTGAAAATGCGTTTACGCGCGGGCAACCCGAACATGGGGCGGAAATCGCCGATGAGCTGGAAAAGATCGTGGCCTTGGGCGATGCCAGCAATATCGCAGCCGTGATTATCGAGCCTATGGCCGGATCAACTGGCGTATTGCTACCGCCCAAGGGCTATCTGGACCGCATCCGCGCCATCACCAAAAAACACGGGATTTTGCTGATTTTCGATGAGGTTATCACGGGTTTCGGACGGCTTGGCTCTAACTTTGGGGCCACGCATTATGGCGTTACCCCTGACATCATGACCACCGCCAAGGGTCTGACCAACGGCATTATTCCCATGGGGGCAGTGCTGTTGACCAGCGATATTCACGACGCTTTCATGCAAGGTGACGAGGATATGATCGATCTGTTTCACGGCTATACCTATTCGGGTAATCCCATGGCCTCGGCGGCGGGATTGGCTACATTAGAGACGTATAAACAGGATGAATTGTTCAAAAATGCCCGCGATCTTGCCCCATACTGGGAGGATGCGCTGCACGCCCTGCGTGGCCTTCCCAACGTGATCGATATCCGCAACGAGGGCCTGATCGGCGCGGTGGAGCTGGCCCCGATTGCGGGCAAACCGACCAAACGGGCGTTTGCCGCGTTTCTGGCGGCTTACGACGCGGGGATTCTGATCCGCACCACGGGCGATATCATCGCGCTTTCCCCGCCATTAATCATCGAAAAACACCATATTGACGAACTATTTGGCAAACTTACGGATGTTTTAAAGGCGCTTGACTGATGGCGCGCCCAGCCGCCCAAGCCACGCAAATGATTGACGACGCGCGGGTGCGGGTCACGCGATTTGACTTTATGCCGGGGGCTGAAACCGGCTGGCATGAACATGGGTTGGATTATGTTATTACGGCGGTGACTGACTGTCATATGCTGCTGGTGGATAGCACAGGCGAACACCGCGTATTGGTGACACAAGGCGAATGCTATCGCCGCGATGCAGGTGTAAAACACAATGTAATCAATGACGCAGACACGCCGATGTCCTTCGTCGAAGTTGAACTGAAATAGGAGAATTCCGATGACTGCACCAGCTGCAAACATGAAAATCAATGGCGAACGCCTGTGGGACACGTTGATGGAAATGGCCAAAATCGGGCCGGGGGTTGCCGGGGGCAACAACCGCCAGACCCTGACGGATGCGGATAGCGAGGGGCGGCATTTGTTTCAGGATTGGTGCGTCGCCGCTGGCATGACCATGGGCGTGGACAGCATGGGAAATATGTTTGCCCGGCGCGAAGGCACGCACCCCGACGCCCTGCCCGTCTATGTCGGCAGCCACCTTGATACGCAGCCAACGGGGGGGAAATATGACGGGGTGCTCGGGGTGCTGGGCGGTTTGGAAATTATCCGCACTTTGAATGATCTCGATATCAAAACCAAACACCCGATTGTGGTCACCAACTGGACGAATGAGGAAGGCACCCGCTATGCGCCCGCCATGCTGGCAAGTGGGGTTTTCGCGGGCATGCATACCCAGGAATGGGCTTATGATATCAAGGATGCCGAGGGGCTGAAATTTGGGGATGAGCTGAAACGTATCGGCTGGCAGGGTGACGAAGAAGTTGGCGCGCGCAAAATGCATGCGTTCTTTGAGCTGCACATCGAACAGGGGCCGATTTTGGAGGCAGAGGGCAAGGAAATCGGCGTGGTTACCCACGGCCAAGGGCTTAGCTGGACGCAAGTGACGGTGACGGGCAAGGACGCGCACACGGGGTCTACGCCGATGCCGATGCGTAAAAACGCCGGGCTGGGCATGGCACGAATATTGGAGCTGGTCGATCAGATTGCCTGGTCCCACGCACCGGACGCTGTGGGGGCTGCGGGGCATATTGATGTCTATCCCAATTCCCGCAACGTGATCCCGGGACGCGTGGTTTTCACGGTTGATTTTCGCTCACCTGATAAATCGGTGATCAAAGATATGGAAGATAAACTACGCAGCGGCGCTGCTGCTATCGCCGGGCAAATGGGTCTTGGGATTACCTTCGAAAAGGTCGGCGGCTTTGACCCTGTAACGTTCGACGAGGATTGTGTAAGCGCTGTGCGCGGTGCGGCTGAACGTCTGGGTTATTCGCACCGCGATCTGATCTCCGGTGCCGGGCATGATGCGTGTTGGATCAACCGCACAACCCCCACCGCGATGGTCATGTGCCCTTGTGTGGACGGGCTGAGCCATAATGAGGCCGAGGATATTTCGATTGAGTGGGCCACCGCCGGGGCGGATGTGCTGTTGCATGCGGTAGTTGAGACGGCGGGGATAGTTGAGTGAGGCTGGGGGCCAGCCCCCAGACCCCCGGAGTATTTAGGAAAGAAAGAAGATAAATATATGATGTTCACGCGCATAACAGGGGTAATGATTGCCGGTAGTTTTATCGCCAATGCCGCGCTTGGCGGGCCGGTTGCGTGGGATTGGCAGCTATCCGAACCGTTTGATTTCACCCGCAACGTGGCGATTATGGACACGGACCCTGACAGTGTAAGCGCCGCAGAAATTGCTGATTTGAACGCGCGCGGGACCATGACAATCTGTTATGTTTCCGTTGGTACGCTTGAGCGTTACCGCCGGGATGTGGATGCCTTCCCCTTAGAGGTGGTTGGGCGAGTTTACGGCGACTGGCCGGATGAAAAATTTCTAGATATTACGCGACTGGATATCCTTTTGCCGCTGATGCAGGCGCGGTTTCAGCGCTGTAAGGACATGGGGTTTGATGCGATTGAGCCAGATAATATGGACGTTTACGACAATGACTCCGGTTTTTCACTGACTGAGGCCGACGGGCTGCGCTATATCAAAGCGCTCGCAAAAATCGCGCATGGCATGGGGTTGCAAATCGGGCAGAAGAACGTACCGGAGCTAACGGGGCAATTGGTGGAGGTGCTCGATTTTATTATCACCGAAGATTGTTTTATTGATGGCTGGTGCAAAGAGGTTTCGGCTTATGCGCGCGCTGGAAAACCGGTTTTGGCCGCTGAATATACCGACACGAACGTCGACTGGCCTACCGCCTGTGCTTATGGCGCTACCAACGGATATTCGATGATATTGAAAGATCGCGACCTAAGCGCGGCGCTAGAAACATGCCCATAAGGAGGGTGAAATGACAAAAGTTATCAAAGGCGGCACGGTCGTCACGGCGGATTTAACCTATAAGGCCGATGTCCTGATCGAGGGCGAGACCATCAAACAGATCGGCCCGGACCTTTCGGGCGACGAATATATCGATGCCGAGGGCGCGTATGTGATCCCCGGCGGGATTGATCCGCACACCCATCTGGAGATGCCGTTTATGGGCACCACGGCGGCGGAAACTTTTGAGAGCGGCACTTGGGCGGCGGCTTGCGGGGGCACGACGATGCTGGTGGATTTTTGCCTGCCGGGGGCGGATGGCTCGATCAAGAATGCGATCAATGAGTGGCATCGAAAATCCGCACCGCAGATTTGCAGCGATATTGGTTATCACATGGCGATTACCGGCTGGAATGAGAATGTGTTTAACGAGATGGAGGACGCCGTAAAAATGGGCGTGAACTCGTTCAAACATTTCATGGCCTACAAGGGCGCGTTGATGGTTGAGGACGATGAAATGTATGCGTCTTTCAGCCGTTGTCGCGAGTTGGGCGCGCTGCCAATGGTGCATGCGGAAAACGGTGATCTTGTTGATATCTTACAGAAAAAATACATGGCTGAGGGCATCACCGGCCCTGAAGGCCACGCCTATTCCCGCCCGCCTGAGTTAGAGGGTGAGGCGGCCAACCGCGCAATCACAATTGCCGATGCGGCGGGAACCCCGCTCTATATTGTGCATGTTTCGTGTGAGCAGGCCCATGAGGCAATCCGGCGCGCACGCCAAAAAGGCATGCGGATTTACGGCGAGCCGTTGATCCAGTTTTTAACCCTTGATGAGGGTGAATATTTCAACAAGGATTGGGAACACGCGGCGCGGCGCGTCATGTCACCGCCTTTCCGAAATAAAGAGCATCAGGCCAGCCTGTGGGCCGGTTTGCAGGCAGGGTCTTTGCAGGTCGTCGCGACCGATCACGCCGCGTTTAACACCGAACAAAAACGAGCGGGGCTTGAGGATTTTCGCCTGATTCCGAACGGTTCTAACGGGCTGGAAGAACGCCTTGCAGTGCTGTGGACCGAAGGGGTTGAAACCGGGCGTTTGACCATGAACGAGTTTGTCGCAGTGACCTCCAGCAATGTTGCAAAAATCCTGAATATCTATCCTAAAAAGGGGGCGATTGTTGAAGGGGCTGATGCAGATATCGTGGTTTGGGATCCTAAGATTTCAAAGAAAATCTCCGTGTCCAATCACCATTCTGTGTTGGATTACAACGTGTTCGAGGGTTTTGAGGTTAAAGCACAGTCGCGATATACGCTCAGCCGGGGTGATGTGATTTGGGCCTGGGGGCAAAACAGCCAACCGCAACCGGGGCGCGGAAATTTCGTGCCACGACCAGTTTTTTCATCGGCGAGTGAGGCGTTATCGCGCTGGAAAGCGTTGAACAGTCCGCGCAAAATTGCGCGCGATCCCATGAACATTCCGGCGGGGATTTAATCTGTGAACGACGTAGTAATTGAAGCCAAAAACCTATCCCTGACGTTTCAAACAAACGACGGGCCGGTGCATGCGTTGCAGGATGTGGATCTGACGATTAACAAAGGCGATTTTGTCAGCTTTATCGGGCCGTCCGGCTGCGGAAAAACCACATTTCTGCGGGTCATGGCGGATTTGGAGCAACCTACGGGTGGCGAGATTTCGGTAAATAACAAGACGCCGGAACAGGCTCGCCTAAACCGCGATTACGGGTTTGTGTTTCAGGCGGCGGGACTGTATCCGTGGCGTACTATTGCCAAAAACATCCGCTTACCTCTTGAAATCATGGGGTATTCCAAGGCCGCGCAAGCAGAACGTGTGCAGCATGTGTTAAAGCTGGTCGATCTTGGTGAGTTTGCAAATAAATTCCCATGGCAACTTTCTGGGGGCATGCAGCAGCGCGCCTCGATTGCGCGGGCGTTGTCATTTGATGCGGATTTATTGTTGATGGATGAACCCTTCGGGGCGCTTGATGAAATCGTGCGCGACCATCTGAATGAGCAACTTTTGGCGCTGTGGGCCGAGACCAATAAGACGATTTGTTTCGTGACCCACTCTATCCCCGAGGCCGTATATCTAAGCACCAAGATCGTGGTTATGTCACCGCGCCCGGGCCGCGTTACGGATGTGATTGAAAGCACTTTGCCTAAGGAACGGCCGCTGAATATTCGTGAAAGCCAGGAATTTATCGACATCGCACACCGGGTACGTGACGGGCTGCGTGCGGGGCATGGGGATGATTAACCCATGAAGCTTTTGTGGCAAAAAATCGGGCCGGTGCTTACCGTTGTTTTCGCGATTTTTGTGTTGTGGTATATCATGGCAATAGTATTGAATTCGGCGTGGACGATGGACAAGCTGGCGCGCGCGAGCGAGACCATGACTATCACCGAACACATCACCGACACCTGGAGCCAGAAAAAACCCAAGCTCCCTGCCCCGCATCAGGTTGCGGTCGAGATTTGGGAAACTACGGCGATGAAAGCGATCAGCTCAAAACGCAGTCTGGTTTTTCATGGCTGGATAACGCTGTCGTCAACCTTGCTGGGCTTTGCTATGGGCACGGTGCTGGGGATATTGCTGGCGGCGGGGATTGTGCATAATCGTGCGATGAACCTGTCGGTGATGCCTTGGGTGATTGCCAGCCAGACCATCCCGATTTTGGCGATTGCACCGATGATTATCGTGGTGCTGAATGCGGTTGGAATATCAGGGCTGGTGCCCAAGGCGGTGATTTCGATGTATCTAAGTTTTTTCCCGGTCGTCGTTGGCATGGTCAAGGGCTTGCGCGCGCCGGATGCAATGCAGATGGACCAAATGCGAACCTGGAATGCCAGTAAATGGACAACGTTCTGGGCGCTGCGCTGGCCCTCGTCCGTGCCATACCTGTTTGCGTCGCTCAAAATCGGCGTGGCCGCAGCGCTGGTTGGCGCGATTGTCGCCGAGCTGCCAACAGGCGCGGTGCGTGGCCTTGGCGCACGACTGCTGGCAGGCAGTTATTACGGGCAAACAATCCAAATATGGTCAGCACTTTTATGCGCCGCCGCACTGGCCGCGGCGCTGGTGATGATCATCGGGGTAATTGAGCGATTTACCCTGCGTGAAATGGGGATGGCGCAATGATTTTGCTATTCTCGGCTTTGGTTTTCTGGCTGGCAGCCTGGGCGCTGAATATCTGGCTGTCAAAGCGCGCACAAACCCCCATGATCCGCCTGATAGTGCCTGTAATCTTTGGCATAACCTTGCTGGTGATCTGGGAACTTGTGGTGCGCGGGCTTGAGGTAAAGGCCGTGTTGTTGCCGCCCCCCTCTATGATTGGCGCCGCGTTTGCGAACAACATCCCGACGCTTTGGGCGGATTTCGTACAGACCTTTGTTAAAGGCGCATTAAGCGGGTATTTTATAGGCACCAGTGCGGCATTTATCACCGCCATTCTGATTGACCGCTCGCCGTTTTTGCAACGCGGCCTGCTGCCGGTGGGCAATTTTGTGGCCGCTTTGCCGATCGTTGGCATGGCGCCGATTCTGGTGATGTGGTTCGGCTTTGGCTGGCAGTCAAAAGCCGCCGTTGTGGTGGTTATGGTGTTTTTCCCGATGCTGGTGAACACCGTGCAAGGCATGCAGGCGCAAAGCGCGATACAGCGCGATCTGATGCGGACCTATGCTGCCAGTTATCCACAAAAACTGCTGAAATTACGCCTGCCGGCAGCGGCG
The DNA here is from genome assembly GCA_036479695.1 of Paracoccaceae bacterium. GTDB lineage: Bacteria > Pseudomonadota > Alphaproteobacteria > Rhodobacterales > Rhodobacteraceae > NORP23. The sequence goes on along the minus strand of JAZGFN010000015.1, from coordinate 287,227 downwards.
CCGTTTATTTTCAATGGCCTGAAAATTTCCACAACTCTGGCGTTGATTGGCGCGATTGTTGCCGAGTTTTTCGGCTCCCCTACGCTTGGTATGGGGTTTCGTATTTCAACCGAGGTCGGGCGTTTGGCGCTCGATATGGTTTGGGCAGAAATTGCGGTGGCGGCGATGGCCGGTTCTGCATTTTATGGTGTGGTCGCGCGTCTGGAAAGCGCCACCACGTTTTGGCATCCTTCCCAACGTGGGTAGGGTGAAATTCAACAAGGAGAGAGTAATGAAAAAACTATTAACGGGTGCACTGGCCAGCACGATGATGTTTGGCGGCCTTGCTGCACAGGCTGGCGATGATGTGACATTGCAACTTAAATGGGTGACTCAGGCACAGTTTGCCGGGTATTACGTAGCGCTCGATAAGGGCTTTTACGAGGCCGAGGGGCTGAACGTTGAAATCAAGCCCGGCGGCCCGGATATTGCCCCTGCACAAGTGCTGGCGGGCGGCGGTGCGGATGTGGTGCTTGACTGGATGCCAAGTGCACTGGCATCGCGCGAAAAAGGTTTGGCGATGGTCAATATCGCGCAGCCGTTTGCAAGCTCTGGCATGATGCTGACCTGTCGCAAAGACAGCGGCATTGCCAGCCCGGCCGATTTTGCCGGTAAAACGCTGGGCGTGTGGTTCTTTGGCAATGAATACCCGTTTTTAAGCTGGATGTCACAGCTTGGCCTGTCGGTTGATGGCGGCGCGGATGGCGTGACGGTGCTGAAACAGGGCTTTAACATTGATCCGATCCTGCAAGGCCAGGCCGATTGTGTGTCTACCATGACCTATAATGAGTATTGGCAGATCATTGATGCGGGCCTGACCGCAGACGATCTGATCGTGTTCAAATATGAGGATCAGGGCGTGGCAACGCTTGAGGATGGCATGTATGTGCTGGAAGAAAACCTCAATGATGCCGCGTTTGTTGATCGTATGGTGCGGTTCGTGCGGGCCTCGATGAAAGGCTGGAAATGGGCTGAGGAAAACCCGGACGCCGCCGCGATGATCGTGCTGGATAATGATGCGTCTGGCGCACAAACCGAAGAGCACCAGAAACGCATGATGGGCGAGATTGCCAAGCTGACAGCCGGTTCAAACGGCGCATTGGATGTGGCCGCTTATGAACGCACAGTTGCATCCCTGATGTCAGGTGGCTCCGATCCGGTGATCACAACCGCACCGTCAGGCGCATGGACCCATGCGATCACGGACGAAGCGTTGAAGTAAGCTGCGTTTCTTTACCAATCGAAAACACCCGCACGAAACTGCGGGCGTTTTTGTTTGAGGGATGAGGGTTGCCGGAAAAATGGTCAGAATTGCATTTGATAGCCTGCGCAATTAACATGCGTAACAGCGCTATGCGCAAATAGCTTTAGAAAACAGGAGACATGCCATGACAGATACGCAATCTGGACCACATCATACGATACCCTGGTACCTTTGGGTGGTTGCCATAATCGCACTCCTGTGGAACGGTTTTGGCGTTATATTGTGGGGCGGCACCAGTTTTATGCCTAATATGTTCCTCGATGGATTTCCGCCAGAGCACCGCGCCTATACCAGCACCCTGCCTGTCTGGAGCACCCTTACCTGGGGTCTTGGTGTGTTGGCCGGTGCCCTCGGATCGCTCCTGCTTCTTTTGCGCAAATCACTGGCCGTGTTAATATTCGCCCTTTCCCTGTTTGGTGCCGCGACAAACACAATTGTGTATATCACCAACCCGCCACCGGCAGGTTTCTTCAACCTGCCCTTGACGTTGTTCATCGTCGGTTTCGCGCTTTTCTTACTTTGGTTTGCGCATTTAATGAAGCGGCGCGGCGTATTGCGCTGAGCATTCTTTCAGTTATTTCATTACTCCGTTACCTCAATCACTGCGCGCGCCAGTACTTTTTTGTCCTGGCTCATCACATAGCGCAGTTCATATGTCCCCGCCGGGATGTCTTGCAATTTCAGCAAAAGCGGGCTGCCGTCGCGGGTGTAGACATAGGTTTCATACTCAGTATCTGGCGCACCAACGGCTGATAATGCAATGTAATCATTGCGATAATCCGGCCCTACCCAATTTACAACCACCGCACTGCCAAGCGCGGCGCTATCTGGCACATCAAGTGTCGCGCTGACCGGATCAAGCGTAATTGTACGGCGCACCAACACCGACGCATCCTGATTGATCACATAGCGAATTTCATATTCCCCCGGCGTGCCCGGCATTTGCAATCGCATGGGCGAGCCGTCACGGGTATAGGTATATTCCTCATATTTATTGTCATCAGAGCCGATTTTCGCCACCGAAATATAATCGTTCTGATAATCCGGCCCTTGCCATTCCACGATCACATTTTCCCCGGCTAAGGCGCGTTCAGGTGCCATAATCTGGCCGGAAACCGCGCTGACTGTAATCAATTGGCGCGCCAGAACCGTGTTATCCTGATTTTGCACATAGCGCACCTCGTATTCCCCCGGTTCAACAGGCATCTCAAGACGCAAGGGCGTGCCATCGCGGGTGTAGGTATAGTTGATATACTTGCCCCCCGCAGTGCCAACCTCGGCCACCGAAATATAGTCATTTTGATAATCCGGCCCGTTCCAGTTGACGATCACATCATCACCTGCGGAAACCTCGGCGTCGATGGTGATGCTGGCCCCTACCTCTTGCACGGTGATCAAGTGGCGCGCCAAAACGGTATTATCCTGATTTTGCACATACCGGATTTCGTATTCCCCGGCTGTGGGCGGCATCTGCAAGCGCAGGGATTTTCCCTCACGAGTATAGGTATAATTAACATACTTACCCCCGTCCGAACCAACCTCAGCCACCGAAATATAGTCGTTTTTATAATCCGGTCCACCCCATTCAACCACCAGATCCTGCCCCATATCGGCCGTATCAGGCGCAATGATGCTGGCGGTGATATCCGCGACAAGGATCGTCTGGCGGGCCAGTATAGTGTGGTCCTGATACATCACATAGCGCAGCTCATATTCGCCGGCCTTAACGGGCATTGTCAGCTTCAATTCCTGACCCTGACGCGTGCGGGTGAAATTCACATATTTTGCGCCCGGTGTTCCGATTTCCGAAATGCTGATATAGTCATTCTTATAATCCGGGCCAATCCAGCTAACCTTGAATTGCTCCCCGGCAGCAGCAGTATCAGCCGCCGTTAGGCTGGCACTAACGGGTGAAACATCGATTACCTGACGCGCCAAAATGCTTTTGTCCTGATATAAAATATAGCGTATTTCATATTGTCCCGCTTTGGTGGGCATCTGTAAAGCGGCCGAATTATGATCGCGCGTGCGAATAAAATTCACATATTTCGCCCCTGTCGTGCCAATTTCGGCCACAGAAATATAATCATTTTGATAATTCGGCCCATCCCAATCCACCTGCACATCAGCCCCGGCAATGGCCGTTTGTGCCGCGCTTAAGCTTACATCAAGCGGCAAAATCGTGATAGGTCTCGTTGCCAGCACTTGGGTGTCGGCATATTGGATATACCGCAGCTCATATTCCCCGACCTCGGGTGGCATCACAAGCGCAAGTGGATTGCCGTTTCGTGTGCGGCTTAGATTGATATATGCGCCATTCTTGGCACCAATTTCAGACACAAACACATAATCGTTTGGCTCATTCGGGCCGCTCCAGACAACTTCGATTGTTGCCCCTAAAAGGGCTGTATCCGGGGCCTCCAGCGTGGCTTTTTCGACTATTTCAGGCAAGGTAAGGGTGAAATACCGCCCGCCATCCGGGCCAACCTCAAACGCCAGTTCATTGCTGGCCTCATCCGAGGTGCGCAAAACCTCAACCAGATAGCTGCCAGTGGATAGTGTCATGTCGATTTGCCCCTGACTGGCATGATCGAGCAATATCTCGGCGTCATCAATATTCGTTAAGGTCCAGACCAGATCTTCCACAATCAACCGGCCACTATGTGTGTTCAAATGGGCCGCGATTGTTATGTCAAATTCACTGGGTAGAACGGGTGCGGCAACCTCTTCCAGGGCTTGGCTAAGCTCGTCAGCATTGGACGCCGTTAAATAACGCCCGCCGGTATTTTCTGCCAGACACTGCAATTGCGCCGCAGCCTCGGGATCGTTGGAGACATCAAACCCCACCACATGCGCGGTGAAATCAACACCGAAATATTCCAGCTCGGCCCCGATCGCACAAGGGTCCATATCACAGGTTTCCCGCCCGTCCGAGACCAGAATTACCGTTGCTTTATCTTCCTCATAACGCAGTATTTCTGCCGCCGCCTCAACCGCCGCAGATAGGGGCGTTTTACCCTTGGGCGATATAGCATTAACGGCTGTTAAAATCTCATCTCGTGTGTTTTGTGCAGGTAAAACAAGGGTTTCTATGTCGCTGCAATCGCCTTTAACCCGGTGCCCATAGGCGGTTAAACCCAGTTCCTGTTTGTCTGGCAGGCTTTCCAGAAGATTCCCGATAACCCGCTGGGCAATGGTGATTTTCGCCTCGCCGTCTATCTGCCCCCACATGGATCCCGATGCATCCAGAACCAAAATGGTTTTGCCCGCCCCCTCTTGGGCATAGAGCGCCCCGAAACTGGTAAATACTAAACTAAGGGTAAGAATGATGCGTGCGGCGAACTTGGGCATAAAAACCTCCTGAAACTGGAAAAAACCTACATGTAACTATGTAGCATTAAACCTATATTGCAATGGAAATGATCCCTGTGTGAGAAATATCACACAGGGATCATATGGTTTATTGCAGGCTTTCAGCGAGGCGCACCAGACGGATAAATTCAGCCCTATACCCAAAGGGATCATCGCCTTTGGTGAACTTTGCCAGCGCTGCGACATCGTCATATGACCAGTCGCCAAGCCGCGTGTCGCCGCGCAACAACTGCCCAAATCCGGCGACCGCAAAGGGGAAAGCCATCTCGTGGGTCATATCATACCTTGTATGGCGGCTGATTGGTTCTATGGTGATCAGTTGCGAGGTATCCTCGCCCGGGCGTTTATAGCGCAGCTTGACAAACGCCAGCTCTCCGTTGCCCTCAGCCAAAGTTTCGGCCTCGCCGTAGCGCAGAGGGTCAACGCTGACGGCAGGAGAGCCAACCAGAGTTATTTCATAAAGCGCCGTAACCGAATGGCCCGCGCCAACATCCCCGGCATCCACCGCATCATTGTTGAAATCCTCACGCGCCAGCGCCCGGGTTTCATAGCCGATAAGGCGGTATTCAGCGACCTCGGCGGGGTTGAATTCCACCTGAATTTTCACGTCCTTGGCAATGGTGAACAACGCGCCGCCGATCTGGTCAACCAGCACCTTTTGCGCCTCGGCCAATGTGTCAATATAGGCCGCCATTCCGTTGCCATTTTGCGCCAGAGTTTGCATCAACGCATCATTATAATTGCCCTCGCCAAAGCCAAGGATCGACAAATACACACCGCTATCGCGCTTGTTCTCGATGTATTTCTGCAAGGCCTCGGGGTCAGAAATGCCCACGTTGAAATCCCCGTCTGTGGCCAGAATAACTCGGCTGGTATCACCATCATCGCCCATCTGTTCCGCCAAAGCATAGGCCTGTTGCAACCCCGCCTGCCCCGCCGTAGACCCACCCGCAGAAAGCCGCATTAAACTGTCAAGGATCGTGCGGGTTTGAGACGCAGGTGTGGGTTCCAGCACCATGCCGGCGGATCCCGCATAGGTGACAATTGCCACCTGATCATGGTCATTAAGTTCGCTTAAAAGCAGGCGAAAAGACTGGATCAACAAGGGCAGTTTATTCGCATCAGCCATCGAGCCGGAGGTGTCAATCAGGAACACAAGGTTCACCGGCGGGCGGTCCTCAATGGGCAGCGCGTAACCCTGAATACCAACATGCAACAGCATCGTGTCGGGGTTCCAGGGCGTGGTGGCCGTGTAGGTGATAACATTAAACGGGGCCGTATCGGCAACCGGACCGGGATAACTGTAATCAAAATAATTGATCAATTCCTCGGTGCGTACGGCATCTGGATTGGGCATGATACCTGCCAAAAGTTTAGAACGCACATACGCATAAGAGGCCGTATCCACATCGATTGAAAACGTCGAAACCGGTTCTTCGCGCGTGACTTTTATAGGGCTTACTGCTGCGCCGGCAAATTGTTCATTGTTTGAGGCTTGAAGCACAGACAGCTCGTCAGTGTCATATTCCCCATCGGCATGTCTGGTTGTTAACGGTTCAGCCGGGGCGACATAGCTGACAGGTGGTGCAATTTCCAAAGCACCCCTGACTCGCGGCGCTGCGACAGAAATATCTGCTGGCATGGGTGCCATTTCAGCCTCAGCTTGTGAAATTCCTGCGCTATCTGCACGCATATCATCTTGAGAACGCGCCAACTCCTTTTGCGTTTCCTCGACGGCTCCGACATTTGGTAAAACGTTGTTTTCAACTTTTCGTACCCCAGCAAACGCCGGCGGTGCAGGATTTGGGGCAGGTGTATCTGTTGCCAGCAACTGTGGCGCGTAAATATCGCTTTGCTCTGACGTCTGAAAAGCTTCGGGCGCATCCGTTTCGACCGCCGCGGGGGGCGTATAATCATAAGGATCGACCGTCAGTTTACCGGTGACAATAACGGCCACGGCAATGGTCGCCAAACTGGCGGTTGTCAGCAGGGTTTCGCGGGTGGTCAGGCGTTTAAACATGGCGTTCACTCCGTTTGAAATACGCACCCACCATTGGGTGTGTTCAAACGTAGGACGCGCCGTATCGCCCGATCCTTGGAAATTTTCTGCAAACGCCGCCATGCCCGCGTCCATCGCCCGTTTTTGTGCGTTCTTTGTTGCATCCGGAGTCGCCGCATGCATGGCTGATTTTAGCTTGTCGAGATCATCGCTCATCTCAGCATCTCCTCTTGTTTGGCAATGCCGCGCAGGGCCTTTTTGACCTCGGACATGCGCCAACTTATTGTTCCCTCGGACAAATCCAACACCGCGGCCGCCTGCGCATGCGTCATTTCTTGGCCCAAAACCAGCGCCACGGTTTCGCGTAAATCCTGTGGCAACGCCGCCATGGCGACGTTCAACCAATCAAGCGCTGCTTGCGTTTCTGTTGCTTCATCGCGGCGCAAAACCTCAACATCGCCCCAGCCCTGCGCCTTTTTACGCGCCGATTGTTTACGCCGGATCATATCACGTGCACCGTTAATTACGATCTGGTACAGCCAGGTGCTGAACTTGGCATGGCCCTTGAAACTGGCAAGTTTACGTGGCAAAGCCGCACAAATATCCTGCGCCAGATCTTCGGCATCAGCACGACATCCGAGCACCCGAAAACCAGTACGAAAAATCGCATCATAATGGCGCGTCAGCAACCTCAGGAATGCATCACTATCCCCCGTTACCGCCATCGCCACCAGTGTTTCGTCGCTGTTTTCCATCCGCATTATGCCCCTTAGACGCGCCATTGTGCGCGATCCTTGGCAAAAAACCAGATTTATTTTGAGCGAGCCATTTGTTCTGGCAAAATTATTCAGCCATTGGTTTGCAAAACAAGGTAATGTTTTTCAAGTGAAAGTCTAAATTTTTCTATTATAACAATTAGTTACTATAATATAACTAAACTACTAACCTAGTTTAGTAGTTTACTAGAATGCAATTTTGTTCGCGCCTTATGCCCGCATTCAAACCAAAGACATCGTCAAACTAACCGCTGATTGCCAACAGCGATGCGTTACCCCCCGAGGCCGTCGTGTCCACACAAACATGGCGTTCATGCAACAGGCGGTCAGCGCAGTTTTTATGCGTGATCAGCGGGATAATCATACCCGCACGTGCAGCCAGCGCTATGCGTAATTTACGGGCAACATCTGTGTCGCCCCAGTACAAAACCACATCAAGGTTCTGCGTGTTCTGCAAAGCCTCTAGCGGCGCCATATCGCCCGTCACCGGCACGGCCCCTGTGGCCGCAACAATTTCAACCTGCATCGCAATGTCATCCAGACCTGGACCAAGACATAAAACTCGCCCCTTTGGCGCATAGCTAAGCTGGTTGGATTCCCCCGTCGGGCCGGGCAGAATATGCGGATCAGCATGCGCATTCACCCCGCCCACCCGGGGCAGACAGAACCGTGGCAGATAATTCGGTCCACCCGCCTTTGGCCCCGTACCGCTAAGCCCCTCACCACCAAAAGGTTGCGCGCCAACGACCGCACCGATCTGATTGCGGTTGATGTAAATATTGCCCGCATGTACGCGGTCAACCACGTGCTGAACCCGGTCATCAATACGTGTATGCAAGCCAAATGTCAGGCCAAAACCTGTGGCATTAATGGCGTCGATCACGGCGTCTAAATCTTGTGCGCGGTAACGAACAACGTGCAAAACCGGGCCGAAAACCTCTTCGGACAGATCACTGATAGAAGAAATCTCGACCACTGCTGGCGCAACAAATATGCCCGTATCAGGCTTGGATATCTGTTTCAAAAGGCGGCCTTGCCCGCGCGCTGCGTCTATATGGGCCTCGATCTTTTCCTTGGCGGTCATATCGATCACAGGACCGATATCTGTGGTGAAATCCGCGGGGTCCCCCAGCGTCAGCTCGTCCATTGCACCGAAAAGCATTTCCAGCAAATTGTCCGCAATATCCTCTTGCACATAAAGCACGCGCAAGGCGCTGCACCGTTGACCGGCACTTTGAAACGCCGAGGTGACGATATCGCGTACCGCCTGTTCGGGCAGCGCTGTGCTATCAACAATCATCGCATTCAGACCGCCGGTTTCCGCAATCAGCGGCGCATCTGGCGACAGATTTTTCGCCATCGCGCGGTTAATATGCTGCGCCGTCACGGTCGAGCCGGTAAAGCACAGCCCCCCGATGCCCTTATGCGCAGAAAGGGCCGCGCCGACCACCGCCCCATGCCCGGGCAAAAGGCAAAACGCCGATTTCGGCACCCCGGCGCGGTGCAGCAGATTTACCGCCAGATGGGCGATTAACGGCGTGCTTTCCGCGGGTTTTGCAATCACCGCATTGCCTGCCGCCAAAGCCGCCGCAATTTGCCCCGAAAAAATCGCAAGTGGGAAATTCCAGGGGGAAATGCAGGTGAAAATCCCGCAAGGACTGCTCGGTTTTACACGTTCAACCTCGGCCGCATAAAACCGCAGAAAATCCACAGCCTCACGCAGCTCACCAATGCAATCCAGAATGGTTTTTCCAGCCTCACGGGTTAAAAGCGCGTAAAGTTCATCGGAATTTTGTTCAAATAAATCAGCGGCTTGGCGCAAGGTATTTGCACGAACGGCCACATCATCCGCCCAAGGGATCATCGCGGCCACAGCCCTGTTAACATCACCATCCGAGGCAAATTGCACCTCGCCAACTATATCCCCCTGGTTGGCCGGATTGCGGATCACCACAAGCTCGCCATCTTTGAAATTTGCTTTTGGTTTCCAAATGGTTTTGGTGAATTTTTTCTGCCCTTTAACTATCCGTGCAAAGGTCAAAGGATCCGCTGGATCATGGCCTTGTGAATTACATCGTGCAGGCGAAAATAGCGCAACAGGTTTGGCAATGCAGGCACTGGCGGCATCATCTAAATAGCTGTTAACACTAGCAAAAGGATCGCTGACAACATCCGCCGCCGGCACGCTTTCATCAACAATTTGATTAACGAATGAGCTGTTGGCGCCGTTTTCCAGCAGGCGGCGCACCAGATAGGCCAGCAGGTCTTTATGGGCGCCTACGGGGGCATAAATGCGGCAGCGTGTGGCGTGTTTTTTTAACACGATATCGTGCAAAGCCTCGCCCATGCCATGCAGGCGCTGGAACTCGAACGCGCTCTTATCTGGCGCCATTTCCAGCACCGCAGCAACCGTATGGGCGTTATGTGTGGCAAATTGCGGATAGATGCGATCCGCCATGCCCAGCAGCTTTTTGGCGCAACAAATATAACTGACATCGGTTGAGGGTTTGCGGCTGAACACCGGGAAACCATCATGCCCTTCGACCTGCGAAAGCTTGATTTCCGTGTCCCAATAAGCCCCTTTAACCAGCCGCACCATAATTTTGCGATCCAGCCGAGTCGCCAGATCATAAAGCCAGTCAATCACCAAGGATGCGCGCGGCGAATAGACCTGCACAACCACGCCAAACCCATCCCAATCCTTAAGCGCCGGATCATCAAGCACCGCCTCGATCACATCAAGCGACAGGTCCAGACGGTTGGCCTCTTCTGCGTCAATATTAAACCCCATACCTGCCGATTTCGCCAGCAACGCCAAGGATCGGGTCCGCGCGACCAGTTCAGCCATCACACGGGGCCGTTTAAGAGCCTCATAACGCGGATGCAGCGCCGAAAGTTTGACCGAAATACCGGGGTTTTCGCGGATATCATCCGACGTTGCCGCCGAGGCCATGCGGCCAATCGCGTTGGAATATGCCAGGTGGTATTGGCGCGCATCCCGCTCTGTACAGGCCGCCTCGCCCAGCATATCATAGGAATATGTGTACCCCGCAGCCTCCAGTTTGGCCGCACGTTTCAGGGCCTTATCGATGGTTTCCCCCAAGACAAATTGTTGGCCCATTTCCTTCATAGCGGCCGTGACGGCCCGGCGGATTACCGGTTCGCCAAGACGTTTGACAGCCCCGCGCAACGTCGTGGCGACACCGGGATTTTCGCCGTCTTTCAGCACTTTTCCCGTAAGAAAAAGCGCCCAGGTTGAGGCATTAACCAGCGATGAATGCGAGCGCCCCAGATGACTGCCCCAGGCAGAGGGCGCGATTTTATCCTCAATCAGCGCGTCAATTGTATCAGCGTCGGGCACGCGCAACAAAGCCTCGGCCAGACACATCAGCGCCACGCCTTCATCGGTTGACAGGCCATATTCGCCCAGAAATTGCTCCATCAGACCGGGGCGCGCGTCATTGCGGATATGTTCTACCAGATCAATAGCACGGCTGGTGATTTTGGCATGGGTCTCAGCATGAATGGCCACATCCGTGATCATTTTACGCAAAACCGCGCCCTCATCAGGGTTCAGATGTTTGCGCATTGTCGCGCGGATTTGTGCAGTTTTAGACATCGTAACCTCTGTGGTAGGGGGGATGGTTTAGTATTACACGTTGGGAAACACAGTATTTCTAAATTTTCCCCAAGTATGGTATATTTTCCCGAAAATAACCAATATTTCAGGAAATAGGCGAATCATACGTATGAACAACCAGATATTAGACATCTTTGATCAAAAGATTCTGGATGCAGTGTCGCGTGACGGTCGCATAACCTTAACGCGACTTTCAGAACATGTGGGCCTGTCCAAAACCCCCTGTCAGGCACGCCTGAAACGGCTGGAAACTGCGGGGTATATCATCGGGTATCGTGCGATTTTGAATCCGCGAAAACTGGGGCGTGAGCATGTGGCATTTGTTGAGGTAAAGCTCTCTAATACCACGGCAAAAGCGCTGGATGCCTTCAACCGCGCCACCCGTAATATCCGCGAGATTGAGCAATGTCACATGATCGCCGGCGGGTTTGATTACCTGTTGAAAGTGCGCACAACCGATATCACTGAATACCGGCGCATTTTGGGTGAAGTGATCTCAAACCTGCCGCATCTGGCGCAATCATCCACCTATGTCGCTATGGAAACCGTCAAAGAAAACAGTCCATTAGAGTGATATCTTAAAGTCCTGTGCGCACGGCCCACAGATCAGGAAACAACACAACATCCAGCATTTTGCGCAAATATAATATCCCCGATGTCCCCCCGGTGCCGCGTTTAAAGCCGATAATCCGCTCGACTGTAGTGACATGGTTGAACCGCCAACGGCGAAAATAATCTTCAAGATCAATCAGTTTTTCTGCCAGTTCATAAAGGGTCCAATATTGCTTTGGATCGCGGTAAACCTGCCCCCAAATTTCCATTACAACGTCATTACTGGGCGTAGGTTCGCTTACGTCCCGGTTTAAAATTTCATCCGGCACCTCAAAACCACTGCGCGCCAAAAGGCGCATAACTTCGTCGTAAATACTGGGGGTTGCCAGCTCTGTCAGTAGCATTTCGTGAACCTTTGCAACATGGGCGTGGGGTTTGAGCATGGATTTGTTGCGATTACCCAGCAGAAATTCAATTTGGCGGTATTGATAGGACTGAAACCCCGAGGATTGCCCAAGGGAATCACGAAATTCAGTGTAATCGCTCGGCGTCATGGTGCGCAGAACGTCCCAGGCGTTGTTGAGTTGCTCAAATATCCGCGACACCCGCGCCAACATCTTGAATGCCGTTTGAATATCATCGCTGGCCATGGCTGCCCGCGCCGCTGACAGCTCATGTATTGCCAATTTCATCCACAATTCCGAGGTTTGATGCTGGATGATAAACAACATTTCATCATGGGCCTCTGATAGCGGCTTTTGTGCATCTAAAATCGTATCAATATTCAGGTAATCCCCATAGGACATGCGCCCGTCAAACGACATTTGCGCGCCTTCATCTTCGGGATTATATGTAGTCATTTCAAACCTTCTTTCTTAGCTTTCAACACGGCTGTCGCTTCGATTTCAATCAAGGCGGCGTCTTCGATCAGACCGTTGACAACGACCATAGCCATTGCAGGAAAATGCCGCCCCAGGACGCGGCGATAAGCTTGGCCAACCTCTGCCTGGCGCGCCAGATATTCCCGTTTATCGGTTATATACCAGGTTAGGCGAACGATATCTTCGGCACTACCACCTGATGCTTGAACAATGGTTAATATGTTGCGCAGGGCCTGCTCCATCTGGCCAATAAAATCATGCGTTTCAAATACCTGCGCAGGGTTCCAGCCAATTTGCCCCCCCACATAGAGCACCCGCCCCTCGGCGATAATCCCGTTAGCATAGCCCTTGGCAGGTGCCCAACCTTTGGGCAATACGACTCTATGCATCCGCGCGCTCCGATATGGTTATTTCGTTTAAAATTTCCTTGCGTATATCCGCAGGCCAGGGCGCAGATTTCGCGGTTTTCTTATCCAAAAACACCAGTTTCGTTGTCATAGAAAGCCGTTTTTGCACGCCGCAATGCCCCGAAATTGACAACGCTAAACTGGCATTTCCAAGCCGCAGGGGCGTTAGGTAAAACTGCAAAATATCACCGTGGCGACTAAGCGCAATGAAATCGATATCAATATGCACCGTCGGCACGGCGCATTGCATAACATCATGAATTTCAACAAAATTATGGCCCAAGCGGATATCAAACCAATCCTCAATCACACGATTAAGCATTTCGAAATATCGCGGATAGAATACGATCCCGGCGGGGTCACAATGCTCAAAGCGGATTTTTTCAGAATGCGTAAAAATTTCCATTATGTTTTTCGCAATAAGAAGCGTTGGATTTTGCCCGTTTGGGTTTTGGGCAGCGCATCGCTAAACACAACTGAACGCGGGTATTTAAACGGCGCAATTGAAGCTTTGACATGGTCTTGCAGACGTTTAACCATCGCGCCGTCCCCGACAAGCCCTGCCCGCAGCACAACATGTGCCTGCACGATATTTCCACGATCTTGATCAGGCACCCCGATCACTGCGCATTCGGCGACATCATCATGGCCCAGCAGCGCCGCCTCGACCTCGGGGCCTGCAATATTATACCCAGATGAGACGATCATATCATCGTTGCGCGCCGCAAAATGGAAAAATCCGTCCTCATCCTGGGAAAAACTGTCACCCGTCAGATTCCAGCCGTCGACCACATAACTTTGTTGCCGCGCATCCGCCAGATACCGGCACCCGGTCGGCCCGCGCACGGCCATGCGCCCAACCTCGCCGCGCGGGACTTCGTTCATATCGGCATCGACAACTTTGGCAATGTACCCTGCCACAGGTTTGCCAGTGCATGCCGGGCGCGCATCACCGAACCGGTTGGTCACAAAAATATGGAGCATTTCGGTGGCACCAATCCCATCAAGCATCGGTTTTCCGGTCTTTTCGAGCCATTTTTCATAAACTGGCGCTGGCAGTGTTTCACCGGCAGAAACCGCGGCGCGCAAGGATGACAGATCGGCCCCTTCCTCCATCGCGCTAAGCATCGCGTTATATGCCGTAGGGGCAGTAAAACAGATGGTGGCCTTATATTTCTCAATGATTTCAATCATGTTAGGTGGGGAAGCGGTTTCCAGCAAGGTCGCGGCAGCACCAAAACGCAACGGAAAAATCGCCAAACCACCCAGCCCGAACGTAAAAGCCAGCGGCGGCGAGCCGACAAAAACATCCTTAGGCGTGACATTCAGCACTTCGTGCGCGTAACCATCCGCAATAATCAGTAAATCGCGGTGAAAATGCATGGTCGCTTTCGGTTCACCTGTCGTGCCCGAGGTGAACCCCAGTAGTGCCACATCATCGCGCCCGGTCTGCACCGCATCGAATTGCACCGGCTTGTCTAGCGCAAGACGATCAAGCGCCCCCTCATGGTTGGCGGTGCCGTCAAATCCAATCACATTGTGCAAAAATTTGCTGGTGCTGGCGCAGTGATTCAACTCATCCATAAGGCGAGTGTCGCACAGCGCGTGCGTGATTTCGGCCTTATCTACAATCGCGCTTAGCTCACCGGCGCGCAGCATTGGCATGGTGTTAACCACAACCGCACCCGCCTTGGTCGCGGCCAGCCAGCAGGCGACCATCGCGGGGTTATTGGCCGAACGGATCAGCACCCGGTTTCCGGGTTGAATGCCTAAATCTTCAACTAACGCACAAGCCAAACGGTTGCTCCAATCGGTCAATTCCTTATAGGTGCGCCGCCGCCCATTACCAATCAGTGCTGTATGATCTCCAAAATCTTTTTCAACCATTTTATCGGTTAATTCCACTGCCGCGTTAAGGAATTCAGGATACGAATACCCCTCCATCAGAAAATCCGGCCATTGCTCAAACGGCGGCAAATTATCCCGCGTAAACGTGTCGGTATGTGCGCTAATTCCCAGCATTTATTTCCCTCCGTGCCGCGCGATTTCGCTTTTGGCAATGATGATTTTTTGAACGTCCGAGGCCCCTTCATAAATACGCAACGCGCGGATTTCACGGTAAAGATGTTCGACAACCTCACCGCTTTTCACCCCGTCACCACCGTGGATTTGCAAAGCCTGATCAATGGTCTTTTGTGCGCTTTCCGTGGAAAATAATTTAGCCATCGCAGCCTCGCGACTGATGCGCGGCGCACCCGTATCTTTCAACCAGGCGGCGCGATAAACCAGCAGCGCACTGGCGTCAATATTCAGCGCCATATCCGCCAAATGCCCCTGCACCATTTGTAAATCCTGCAAAGGCGCGCCAGATATTTGGCGGCTTTTACTACGTGCTAGCGCCGCATCAAAAGCACGCCGTGCAAACCCCAACGCGGCCGCCGCGACCGTTGAGCGAAAGACATCAAGAACCGACATCGCGATTTTGAAACCATCGCCGGATTGCCCGATCATAGCGCTTTTGGGCACTCGGCAATCACGATATTCCAGCAATGCCAGCGGATGCGGCGCGATGGTTTCCAGGCGTTCCTTAACCCGCAATCCAGATGTATCGCTAGGAATGATAAACGCTGATAACCCCTTCGCGCCCGGTGCATCATTCGTGCGCGCAAATGTGATATAAAAATCGGCAATACCACCATTGGAAATCCAGGTTTTCTCGCCGTTTAATATGTAATCATTCCCGTCTTGCACCGCACTTAATGTACCATTGGCCACATCGGATCCTGATTGTGGCTCTGTCAGCGCAAAAGCGGCAATCGCTTGCCCCGTGCGCACCTTATTCAACCATGTATTGCGCTGTAAATCACTACCGAACAAAGAAATAGCGCCAGAGCCAAGCCCTTGCATTGCGAAGGAAAAATCAGCTAAACTGTCATGACGCGCCAAGGTTTCACGGATAATGCACAAGCTGCGTACATCCAGTTTTGCACCCGCCTTATCAGGATTTACAGCCGCATGTTTCAGCCAACCATCCGCCCCTAGTTTGGCCACCAGATTACGGCATGTCTGATCCGTATCCCGATGATCCAGCGCATCAAGATGTGTCGTACACCAAGCCTCCAGACCGGCGGCAAGATCGCGATGGTGCGGCGCAAAAAATGGCCAATTTAAGAAATCCTGATCCGCCATTAATCCCCCTCAAATACCGGTTTTTCTTTGGCAATAAATGCCTCATAAGCCCGGCGAAAATCATTGGTTTGCATGCAAATTGCCTGCGTTTGGGCCTCGGCCTCGATGGCTTGTTCGATGCTCATGCTCCATTCCTGCGCCAGCATGGTTTTAGTCATCATATGCCCAAAACTCGGTCCCGCAGTAATGCGGCCAGCCATTTCCATTGCTGTATCCATCAGCATATCTGCATCGATAATCCGATTGTAAAATCCCCAGCGCTCACCCTCGTCTGCCGACATGGAGCGCCCGGTATATAGCAGCTCGGCCGCACGGCCCTGCCCGATAATCCGAGGCAAAATTGCACAAGCCCCCATGTCACATCCCGCCAGTCCGACGCGGGTAAAAAGGAATGCGGTTTTGGCTTGTGGCGTGGCAATCCGTAAATCCGAAGCCATCGCGATAATCGCGCCCGCCCCAACGCAAATCCCATCGATTGCGGCAATAATCGGCTTGCCACAATTTATCATCGCTTTCACCAGATCACCCGTCATGCGAGTGAATGCCAACAAGCCCTTCATGTCCATCTTGACCAGCGGCCCGATGATATCGTGCACATCTCCGCCTGAACAAAAATTCCCGCCATTTGCGCCAAAAACCACCACCCGAATATCATCTGCATAGGCCAGCGCGCGGAAATAATCACGCAGTTCTGCGTAACTGTCAAAGGTTAACGGATTTTTGCGCGCCGCCCCCTTCAACGTGATCAGCGCCACGCGGTCTTTTACAGAATAATTGAAATATTTGGGGATGAAATCTGCCAGATCAGTCATGTGCACCTCGGGTGTTATCTAATAAACCAGCCAGTTGATCAACCTCGCTTAGCCCCAAGCCATCCAACAATTCGCCGACCCATATTTCATGCACAGCAGCCAGTTCAGCAAACGTATCACGGCCCTTTTGGGTCAGACAAACACGCATAGCGCGGCGATCGCCCTCAACTGGCATGCGCATGAGATTTCCCTCAACCGAAAGGCGATTAACGATGCCGGTAACATTGCCGTTTGAAACCTTGAGGGCACCAGAAATCTCGCTCATCTTCAGGCCGTTTTCCGCACGTTCCAGCGCAGACATCACATCAAACCGAGGCAGCGTAGTGCCAAATTCCACTCGCAGTTTTTCACGCAGTTCAGATTCTATAAATTTCGATGTTTTCAGAATTTTCAACCATAACCGCAATCGCCCTTTTGACAGAGCAGCGCTGGCAGATGCATCCAGTTTAATATCTTGATTATTAATCATATTTCCCCTCCGGAGATCGAAATAGCCTGACCATTTACTGCATCCGCACCAACCAGCCAGCGCACGGTTTGCGCGACCTCATCTGGCTTTATAAAACGTCCCTGCGGGTTGTTAGCCAGTAGCGCGCGAACGGCATCATCACGACTACCACCGGTTTTTGCCATGATGTTTTCCAGAGCATATTCCAGCATCGGCGTTTGCACAAATCCCGGGCAAACCGCGTTAACCGTAATACCACTGCGCGCCAATTCCTGCGCCAGACTTCGGGTCAGGCCAATCACCCCGTGTTTAGCCGCGCAATACCCTGAAACATAAGGATATCCCTTAAGTCCGGCGGTAGAGGCTACGGCAATAAGTCGCCCCCAACCCGCGGTTTTCATATCCGCCAGTCCCGCCTGCCAGAGGTTGAAAACCCCGATCAGGTTAACGTTCAACATATCAGTAAGATCGCTGGCATGCATTTTGGCAAAGGGTTTACTGATCGCAGCGCCGGCATTGGCAACGATAATTTCTGCCGGGCCATTGTGCGATTTGGCCTTGCTGAGCGCCGTATCAACTGAACTGATATCGGTCACGTCACATGTGGCCCAGCTGATATTTTTGTGGCTGACGGCGTGCTCTTTCAGTACGTTTGCCCGGCGTCCCAGAATGGTCACTTGCGCGCCAGATTTTGCCAAATCGCTGGCAATTGCTGCCCCGACACCCGAGCCGCCGCCGCTGATGATCACATGTTTTCCATCTAAATCGCGCATGCTAAACCTTTCCCAGAATTTCAGTTGCGCGCTCGGCAAGACGCCAGAGCTGATCGCGCCCGGGACCGTATGGATCCGGCCAATCCTCAAGCCGGTCACCGATTTCACTGGCGGCGTGCAGGGTCCAATACGGGTTTGACAGATGCGGGCGTGCCAGACAAACCAGATCGGCGCGCCCGGCCATCAGGATCGAATTTACATGGTCCGGTTCATAGATATTACCCACAGCCATCGTGGCAATTTTAGCGTCATTACGAATGCGATCCGAGAACGGTGTTTGGTACATTCGCCCGTAAACCGGCTGCGCATCCACGCTGGTCTGACCGGCAGAAACATCGATGATATCGGCACCAAGCGCGCTAAACATCCGTGCAATTTCAACGGCTTCCATTGGGGTAACGCCGTCATCCCCAGCCCAGTCATTGGCCGAGATTCGCACCGCCATCGGCTTGCCTTTTGGCCAGACATCCCGCATGGCGCTAAACACCTCAAGCGGGTAGCGCATGCGGTTTTCAAGATTACCGCCGTACATATCATCGCGGATATTTGAGAGCGGCGAGATGAAGGATGAGATCAGATAACCGTGCGCTGCATGCAGTTCGATCATATCAAACCCGGCGCGCGCGGCCATCTTTACAGAGGCCACAAATTCCCCCCGGATCTGGTCCATTTCAGCGCGGGTAATTGCGCGCGGTGTGGCATTATTTTTCGACCACGGGATAGCCGAGGCTGAAAGCAGCGGCCAATTGCCGGTTTTCAGCGGCGCATCCATATCCTGCCAGCCCAATTGGGTGGAGCCTTTGCGCCCGGAATGCCCGATCTGACAACAGATTTTTGCACCGGAATGCAGGTGGATAAAATCGACGATCTGCGTCCATTTTTCAACATGTTCAGGTGCATAAAGCCCCGGACAACCCGGCGTGATCCGCCCGTTTGGCGAAACGCAGGTCATTTCGGTGTACACCAGCCCGGCCCCACCCTTGGCCCGTTCGCCGTAATGCACCAGATGCCAGTCGCCCGGTGTGCCGTCTTTGGCCATATATTGCGCCATCGGCGAGACAACTATGCGATTTTTCAGGGTCATTTCGCGCAAGCGGTAAGGGGCAAACATTGGCGCACGATGCGTTGTGCTGCCAGCGCGGTTCTGAAACCATTTTTCTGCACCCTCCAGCCATTTCGGGTCACGCAAGCGTAGATTTTCATGGCTGATACGTTGTGATCTGGTCAACAGAGAATAGGTGAATTGCACTGGATCAAGATCAAGATACCGTTCGCATTCCTCAAACCATTCCAACGAGTTCCGTGCAGCTGATTGCAGGCGCAAGACCTCCAGGCGGCGGTCTTTCTGGTAGTGCGTAAAAGCGTCATCAAGGGTGAGTTGGGATTGCAACAAATCGGCCAAGGCAATGGCACTGTCAAAGGCCAGCCGCGATCCCGAGCCGATGGAAAAATGCGCCGTCGCTGCTGCATCGCCCAGCAAAACCACATTTTCATGATACCAGCGCGCACAATTAACGCGCGGAAAATTCATCCACACGGCTGATCCGCGCAGATGATCTGCGTTGGAAATCAGAGGGTTAGCGCCAAGGTGCCTCGCAAAAACCTGTTCGCAGGTAGCAATGGTTTCAGCCTTGGACATGGCTTCAAACCCGGTCTTATCCCAGGTTTCCTGCGAACATTCCACAATCACCGTCGCCATGTCGGCGTTGAATTGATAGGCGTGTATCCACATCCAGCCGTGTTTGGTTTGCTCAAATATAAAAGTAAAAGCATCGTCAAATTTCTGGCGCGTGCCCAGCCAGATAAATTTGCATTTGCGTGTATCGATATCGGGTTGGAAAAATTCGGCGTAATGCGCACGCACGCCAGAGTTGATTCCATCTGCCGCCACCACAAGATCATAATCGCGTTGGTAGGTTTCAATCTGGCCGATTTCAGTTTCAAAACGCAGGTCTACACCCAGTTCGCGCGCCCGGTTTTGCAGGATAATAAGCATTTCCATGCGCCCAACCCCGGCAAATCCATGCCCCCCTGAAACCGTGCGATTACCCTTGTGTACAACGGAAATATCATCCCAATAGACAAAACTATCACGAATCGCCTTGGCTGTTACCGGATCATTTTGCAACAGATTGTCCATGGCGTCATCCGACAGAACAACCCCCCAGCCAAACGTGTCATTTGGTTTATTACGCTCAACCACAACGACAGTTGTGTTTGGCGCGCGCAGCTTCATCGAAATCGCAAAATAGAGACCCGCCGGTCCGCCGCCAAGACAGATCACACTGTTGATTTTACGCATACTGACACCTCATGTGCAGATTTATTGCGTCAGCTAAGCACTATTTCCGATATATTGCAAGCATGAAGCTTTAACTATAAAATATCCGAAAATCATCCGTCAATCAGCCTGTCCGGTTTGGCGAATGCGGCCAGATCATCTAGGGTCTGAATGTGCACGCGCTGCCCCTCAACCCTAACACCATAAGGTTTAAGCGCATTAAAAGCCCGCGACAGATTTTCCGGGGTCATCCCCAGATAAGACGCAAGACGGCGTTTTTCATAGCGCAACTCAAAGCTTGGGTGATCCCCTTTGGTGCGCCGACAGCGGATCAGATAATTGGCCAACCGTTCCGTTGAGGTCCGCAATTTCAGGTTTTTGGTATTGCGAATGCCCGCGCGATAATGGTCCGCAAGCTCAGCAACAATGGCCCGGGCAAATTCCGTATCGGTGTCAAAAACCGCCCGGACATCTTGGGACGGAAGCATAATAATACGGCATTTTCCGGACGTGCGCGCCGACATCAGGTAGGGTTGATCAATAATCGCGGCGGCCAAAATGAATGAGGATACCGGCCAAACGGTTGCCATTGTGGTCTCACGATCATTCCATGTGCTGAATAATTCCACCGAGCCGCTGATAACAATATGCAGAAAATCTGCCGCCTCACCTTGGGTTATCAATTCTGTATGCGGGGGGAAATTCTGGATATAGGCGCCGCGCGTCAACGATTTGAACGCATCGTCGGAAATATCGGCAAACAACGCAAGTTTACGAATCTCGGCTATTCTTTCAGCAATCATACCCAGCACCTTTCACTTGATACTTATCAAGTCTATAGATGGCAAATGTCAATAGCAGGATTGCCGCATTTGGATACCATACTTAATTTCCACGCCATATGCAGATAACAAATGTCACTAAGCTATTTATTTTAAACGATTATTCCAAAAAAATTGATCTGAATCAATTCCAGAGTTTCAAAAGCTGCATACCGTCTCTAGCAGAGCGGGCCATCAGGCCTAATTAACGAAGGGACACGTTATGCATAACCTTGATGGTGTCAGTTCAGGCGACCAATATCGCGCGCTGGGGCTTAGCACGCTGGCGTTTACAGTCTGTTTTGCAGTCTGGACGATATTTTCGATCATCGGGGTTCAGATCAAGATTGATCTGGGCCTGTCCGAGACACAATTCGGTTTGCTGGTGGCAACACCAGTACTGACAGGGTCGCTTAGCCGGATATTTCTGGGTGTCTGGACGGACCAGTTTGGCGGGCGCATCATGTTGCCTTTGCAAATGCTGATCACGGCCGTATCTGTCTGGCTGCTGGCATCTGTGCAAACCTATGCGGTTTTCCTGATGATTGCGCTGGGGCTTGGGTTGGCTGGTGGATCGTTCATCATCGGTATCGCCTATGTTTCGCGCTGGTTTGAGGCCTCTCGCCAAGGGACGGCCTTGGGGATTTTCGGGGCCGGTAACGTCGGGGCTGCGGTCACCAACTTTGCTGCACCATTTTTGCTGATCGCCGTCGGCTGGGAGCAGACGGCGCGCATTTACGCCATCGTTCTGGTGGTCATGGCCATCATATTCTTTCTATTTGCCAAAGAAGACCCGGTGCGTGCGGCGCAAAAGAAAACCGGCGCGAAACCGGTTTCAGCCATCAAACAGCTTGAGCCGCTCAAGGATATTCAAGTCTGGCGTTTTGCGACCTACTATTTCTTTGTGTTCGGTGCATTTGTGGCATTCGCATCCTTCCTGCCGCGGTATTACGTGGGCGCTTACGGTGTGGCGCTGACCTCGGCGGGGATATTTGCCGGCATGTATTCCCTGCCCGGTTCAATATTTCGCGCGCTTGGCGGCTGGATGTCAGACGTTTGGGGCGCACGTTTCGTGATGTATCTGACCTTTATCGTGTCGCTGGTGGTGCTGTTTATCATGAGCTATCCCGAAACCAGTTACGTGGTTCAAGGCATTCCAAATGCCGACGGCACCCCGCGTCTTATCGAATTCAGCTTTGGCATTCCGCTTTATATGTTTGTGTTCCTGACCGTGATCCTGGGCTTTGTAATGAGCCTTGGCAAGGCGGCCGTTTACAAACATATTCCGGTCTATTTTCCCGATAACGTCGGGGCTGTTGGCGGGCTGGTTGGCATGATCGGCGGGCTTGGTGGATTTATCTTGCCGATATCCTTTGGGATATTACTGGATGTGTTCCACGTCTGGTCAGTGGTGTTCATGCTGATGTTCGTGATTGTCGCTGTCAGCACAATCTGGATGCATCTGGCCATCACACGAATGGACCGTGCGCGCCATCCGGAACTGCGTAAAAACACCCATCTGTCAGATGTTCCCCATACATAACTAACTAAATAAAGGAGAGAGACCTTGGGCAAAGATCTTCGAAACTGGACACCGGACGATGCGGCATACTGGGCCACAACCGGCAAATCCATCGCCACACGAAACCTGTGGATTTCAATCCCGAGCCTGCTAAGCGGTTTTGCTGTTTGGCTGTATTGGGGCATTATTACGGTGCAAATGCTGAACCTCGGCTTTGATTTTGACAAATCCGAGCTGTTCACCCTGATGGCCATCGCCGGCCTGACGGGCGCGACGTTACGTATTCCGTCAACCTTCTTTATTCGCATCGCAGGCGGGCGAAACACGATTTTCTTCACCACTGCCCTGCTGATGATCCCGGCCATTGGTGCGGGGTTGGCGCTGCAAGACCCCAATACGCCGTTGTGGAAATTTCAGGCGCTGGCGCTGTTGTCGGGTATTGGCGGTGGGAACTTTGCATCCTCAATGTCCAATATCAGCTTTTTCTACCCCAAGAAAATTCTTGGTTATGCGCTGGGTATGAACGCGGGCTTGGGTAACTTTGGGGTTACAACCATGCAAATCGTTATCCCGCTGGTTATGACTTTTGCCCTGTTTGGCGGCGATTCCATGACGTTGCAAACCACATCCGGTACGCTGATCGGTAAAATTCCAGCCGGTACCGAGACATACATCCAAAACGCCGGTTTTGTGTGGTTGCTGCTGTTGGTGCCGCTGGCCTTCCTTGGCTGGTTTGGCATGAATAATATCCGCGACGAGCATGTTTCCCCCGATATCCCCAACCCGCTGGGTGCCTTTGGGATCATGACCGGCATGTTGCTGATCGGGTTCGTTACGGCAGCTTTCGGTCTGTGGCTGTTGTTGCCAGGTTCGGCCAACGGTTCGGGCTTTGGTGTCTCCAAATGGATCGTTCTGCCGGTTGTTATTACCCTGACAGTGGTGTTTCTAAAAATGATCCCCGGGGCTGTTGGGCAAAACCTGACGCGCCAGTACCGGATTTTCCAAAACAAGCACACATGGGCGATGACCATCATCTATATCATGACTTTTGGTTCCTTCATCGGGTATTCGGCGGCACTGCCCCTTACGATCAAGGTTGTGTTCGGGTTCCAGCATGTTTTGGGGGCCGACGGGGTTATGAACCATGATATCATAAACGCCAACGGCCCTTCGGCCTTGATGTTTGCATGGATGGGGCCATTCATCGGCGCGCTTATTCGCCCGGTTGGCGGTATGCTGGCTGATAAACTGGGGGGCGCCCGCGTGACCCAGTGGATTTCGGTTGTGATGGTTGCCTCGGCTGTTGGTCTCGCCTACATCCTGCAACAGGCCTATAGCTCGGCGACACCGGAGATATACTTTTTGCCCTTCATGGCGCTGTTTCTTGTGCTGTTTGCGGCAACCGGCCTTGGTAACGGCTCAACCTTCCGCACCATCGCGATTGTCTTTGACAAAGAACAAACCGGCCCGGTTTTAGGCTGGACATCAGCCATCGCGGCTTACGGCGCCTTTATCATCCCCAAAGTGTTTGGTGAACAAATGGGCGCTGGCACGCCACAATACGCCCTATACGGTTTTGCGATTTTTTACGCGGTCTGTATCGCCATTAACTGGTGGTTCTACATGCGCCCCAATGCGTATGTGAAAAACCCGTAAATTCGCAAAAACTGGCACCAGCGTTTTGCTCACTCTTTACGCTGGTGCCCTTTATTAACACGGAGAAAAATACATGAGCCATCTACTGGACAGACTGAATTTCCTGAAAAGCAATACGGTTGACACATACGCTAACGGTCACGGGATCACCACCAATGAGAACCGTGACTGGGAGGATAGTTATCGCAATCGCTGGCGCCACGACAAGGTTGTGCGCTCGACCCACGGGGTGAATTGCACCGGGTCTTGTAGTTGGAAAATCTATGTGAAATCGGGAATCGTGACCTGGGAAACCCAGCAAACCGATTACCCGCGCACCCGCCCCGGCCTGCCCAACCACGAACCGCGCGGCTGTCCACGCGGCGCCAGTTACAGCTGGTACCTCTATTCTGCCAATCGGGTGAAAAACCCGCTGATCCGTGGCCGATTGCTGAAATCCTATCGCCGGATGCGTGAAGGCAACTCCGCGATCGAGGCTTGGAGCAAGCTGCAAGATGACCCCATCCTGCGCGCTGATTACGTAACCACCCGTGGCAAGGGCGGTTTTGTGCGCGCAACCTGGGATGAAGCCACCGAAATTATCGCCGCTGCCAATCTTTATACCACCAAAACTTACGGCCCGGACCGGGTGTTTGGTTTCTCGCCCATTCCGGCGATGTCGATGGTATCTTACGCAGCTGGCTCACGGTATTTGTCGCTGCTGGGCGGTACTTGCATGTCGTTTTACGACTGGTATTGCGACCTGCCCCCGGCCTCCCCCATGACGTGGGGTGAGCAAACGGATGTGCCTGAATCGGCTGACTGGTTTAATGCCGGTTATCTGCTTCTTTGGGGCTCAAACGTACCGCAAACCCGCACACCGGACGCGCATTTTTACACCGAGGCCCGTTATCGCGGCACTAAATCGGCGGTAATTTCCCCCGATTACGCCGAAGCCACCAAATTCGCCGATCTGTGGATGGCCCCGAAAGCCGGCACCGATAGTGCGCTGGCCATGGCCATGGGGCACGTTATTTTACGTGAGTTTCATCTGGACCGGCAGACAAAATACTTTGAAGATTACGCCCGCCAATACACCGATATGCCGATGCTGGTGGTGCTGGATAAAAAGGATGGCAAACTGATCCCGGGGCGGCAATTGCGCGCTGATGATCTAAAAGGCAAGCTCGGGCAGAAAAACAATCCTGAATGGAAAACCGTCGGGATTGACAGCAAATCCGGTGATCTTGTGCCCCCCAATGGTTCGGTCGGATTTCGCTGGGGCGAAGACGGTGAATGGAACCTTGAGGAGCGTGCCAAAGGCAAGGATACGGCCCTCAAACTGTCCCTTATCCTAGAGGAAGATCACGATGAAATCGTCGGCGTTGATTTCCCGTATTTTGGCGGCGAAGCAACCGAACATTTTGTCAAATGTGAGCACCCGGACGTGCTGACCCGCAACATTCCGGTGAAGAAAATCAAGGCCAACGGCGGCGAGATCTATGTTGCCACCGTGTTTGATCTGTTTTGCGCCAACTATGGTCTGGACCGTGGGCTTGGCGGCGAATGGGTGTCCAAGGATTACGACGAGGATATCCCCTTTACCCCCGCATGGGCCGAAAAGGTCACCGGGGTGCCGCGCGATCAGATTATCACGGTTGCCCGCGGCTTTGCGGATAATGCCGAGAAAACCAACGGCAAGTCGATGATTATCCTCGGGGCCGGTCTAAACCACTGGTACCACATGGATATGAACTATCGCGGCATCATCAATATGCTGATCATGTGCGGCTGTATCGGCCAATCGGGTGGTGGTTGGAGCCATTACGTAGGCCAGGAAAAACTGCGCCCGCAGACCGGCTGGCAACCGCTGGCCTTTGCGCTTGATTGGGCGCGACCGCCACGGCATATGAATTCGACCTCGGCGTGGTATGCGCACAGTAATCAGTGGCGTTATGAAACCTTGGGAGTCGACGAGATATTGTCACCGACCGCGCCCGATGGCGATTGGCAGGATGCCAGCCTGATTGACTATAATATCCGCGCCGAACGCATGGGCTGGCTGCCCTCGGCGCCGCAGCTAAAAACCAACCCGCTGGAGGTGGTCAAAGCGGCCAAGGACGCAGGCGTCGAGGTTAAGGATTATATCACCAAACAACTGAAATCAGGTGATTTGGAAATGTCCTGCGAAGACCCGGACGCGCCGGAAAACTGGCCGCGCAACCTGTTTGTGTGGCGCTCAAATCTGCTGGGCAGCTCGGGCAAGGGCCATGAATATTTCCTGAAACACCTGCTGGGCACCGACCACGGCGTTTTGGGCAAGGATCTGGGCGTCGAGGGGCGCAAAAAACCAGTTGAGGCCAAGTGGCATGATGAAGACACCAAAGGCAAACTTGATCTGCTGGTCACGATTGATTTCAGGATGTCCACGACGGCCGTTTACTCCGACATCGTTTTGCCCACGGCCAGCTGGTATGAAAAGGACGATCTGAACACCTCTGATATGCACCCGTTCATCCACCCGCTGCAAGCGGCTGTCGATCCGGCCTATGAAAGCAAATCGGATTGGGAGATTTTCAAATCCATCGCCAAAAAGGTCTCGGAAATCGCACCGGGCTATCTGGGCAAGGAAACCGATGTGGTGGCGCTGCCGCTCTTGCATGACACCCCTGCCGAGATTGCGCAGGATCAGGTCAAGGACTGGAAAAAGGGCGAATGTGATCTAATTCCGGGCAAAACCGCGCCGAATTTCGTAACCGTTGAACGTGATTATCCCAACATTTACAAACGTTTCACGGCGATCGGCCCGTTGATGGAAAAAATCGGTAACGGTGGCAAAGGCATCTCTTGGGACACCAAGATCGAGATGCACCATATGAAGGAACTGAACGGCGTTGTCAGCGATGAGGGCGTCACCAAAGGCATGGCCAAGCTTGATACCGCGATTGATGCCGCCGAGATGATCCTGATGCTGGCGCCTGAAACCAACGGTGAAGTGGCGGTCCGGGCATGGGATGAATTATCCAAAGCCACAGGGCGCGCGCACCGTCATCTGGCCGAGGCAAAAGAGGATGAGAAAATCCGTTTTGCCGACATCGCCGCCCAACCGCGCAAGATCATTTCCAGCCCCACCTGGTCTGGAATTGAAAGCGAGGAGGTCTGCTATAACGCCGGCTACACCAACGTGCATGAACTGATCCCGTGGCGCACATTGTCAGGGCGACAACAGCTTTATCAGGACCATCTATGGATGCGCGCCTTTGGCGAGGGGTTTTGCACCTACCGCCCGCCGGTTGATTTGAAAACCATCACCACGGCGGTGAATACCGCGGCGCAAAATAATGAACCACACGTGGTGTTGAACTTTATCACGCCGCACCAGAAATGGGGCATCCATTCAACCTATTCTGACAACCTGTTGATGCTGACGCTTAATCGTGGCGGGCCAGTGGTCTGGATGTCTGAAGTGGATGCGAAAAAGGCCTGTCTGGTCGATAATGACTGGGTTGAGGCCTATAATGTCAACGGCGCGTTAACGGCGCGTGTTGTGGTGTCTCAACGCATGAAAGAAGGCACTTTGTTCATGTATCACGCGCAAGAAAAGATCGTGAATGTACCGGGGTCCGAACAAACGGGGCTGCGCGGTGGCATTCATAATTCCGTCACGCGGACCACATTGAAACCCACCCATATGATCGGCGGCTATGCGCAGCTTTCCTACGGGTTCAACTATTACGGCACCGTTGGTTCAAACCGCGATGAATTCGTGATTGTGCACAAATTGCAAAAAGTAGACTGGCTGGATCAACCGGCGAAAACAGGAGGGCAGAGCTGATGAAAGTTCGCGCACAAATCGGCATGGTGCTGAACCTTGATAAATGTATCGGGTGCCACACATGTTCTGTAACTTGTAAGAACGTCTGGACCAGCCGCGACGGGGTTGAATACGCCTGGTTTAACAATGTGGAAACCAAACCCGGCATCGGCTATCCCAAAGACTGGGAAAACCAGAACCGCTGGAAAGGTGGCTGGACACGGACCAAAGCGGGCAAATTGGTGCCAAAACAAGGCGCAAAATGGCGGATTTTGGCGAATATTTTCGGCAATCCCAACCTGCCCGAGATCGACGATTTCTATGAACCGTTTGATTTTGACTATGACCATCTGAAATCCGCGCCGGAAATGGATGCCTTTCCCACCGCGCGGCCGCGCTCAAAAATTTCAGGCGAGCGTATGGAGAAAATCGAATGGGGGCCAAACTGGGAGGAAATCCTGGGCGGCGAGTTCGAAAAACGCTCAAAGGATTATAACTTTGAGGGCGTGCAAAAGGAAATGTACGGCGAATACGAAAACACCTTTATGATGTATCTGCCGCGCCTGTGCGAACATTGTTTAAACCCGACTTGCGTGGCCTCTTGCCCGTCCGGCGCGATTTACAAGCGTGAAGAAGACGGTATCGTGTTGATTGATCAGGATAAATGCCGTGGCTGGCGCATGTGTGTATCGGGCTGCCCTTATAAAAAGATTTATTACAACTGGGAATCCGGCAAGTCGGAAAAATGTACATTCTGTTATCCACGCATTGAATCCGGCCTGCCAACGGTGTGTTCGGAAACCTGCGTTGGGCGCATTCGTTACCTTGGGGTGATGCTTTATGATGCGGATAAAATTGCTCAGGCCGCTGCGATCAGCGATGAAAAAGAGCTTTACGACGCCCAGCTTGACGTGTTTTTGGATCCAAATGATCCGGCAGTGATTGCAGCCGCGCGCAAAGAGGGCGTGCCAGAGGCATGGATAGAAAGTGCGCAGAAATCGCCTGTTTGGAAAATGGCGATGGACTGGAAAATCGCCTTTCCGCTGCACCCAGAATATCGCACATTGCCGATGGTCTGGTATATCCCGCCCCTTAGCCCCATTCAAAATGCGGCTGAAGCGGGTAAAATCAACGTTAAAAACAACATGCCTGACGTTCAATCCCTGCGCATTCCAGTTCGCTATCTGGCCAATATGTTAACGGCGGGCGACGAGGCCCCTGTTATCACGGCCCTTGAACGGATGCTGGCAATGCGCGGTTATATGCGCTCTAAAACTGTTGAGGGTGTGATTGATATCGAGATCGCCAAACAGGTCGGCCTGACCCCGCTCCAGATCGAGGATATGTTTAAAATCATGTCTTTGGCGGATTATGAGGACCGTTTTGTCGTGCCCACCACCCACCGTGAGGCGGTTGAAGATGCCTACGATCTGCGTGGCGGTTGCGGGTTTACCGATGGCAATCAATGTTCCACCGGCACAAGTGGCAAAAAGCTGTTTGGATCACGTAAATTCGTGGTGCCGACAGGGGGTGCACGATGAATATGACCTTCAAAGCACTAAGCGCCCTGCTTAGCTATCCATCGCAAGATTTGAAAGCTGCAAGCCCTGAAATCCGGCAGGTTTTGGTCGATGAGGGCATTTTGTCAGGCGCGGCCATCAAAGCGATTGCACCGCTGCTGGCTGAGCTTGAAACCATGGATGTTTACGTTCTGCAAGAACGTTTCGTGCTGCTGTTTGACCGCTCGCGTACCCTTAGCCTCAATCTGTTTGAACATGTGCACGGCGAAAGCCGCGACCGGGGTCCGGCGATGGTTGATTTGCTGGAAACCTACCGCGCGGGTGGCTTTGATCTTAACAGCTCGGAATTACCGGACCACTTGCCGATCCTGTTGGAGTTTATTTCCACGCAACCGATTGAAGTTGCAAAAGAAATGCTGGATGACGCGGGGCATATCATCGCCGCGCTGGCAGAACGTCTGCACCGGCGTGACAGCACATATGCCGCCGTTCTGGTCGGTTTGGCAGAGTTCGCAAATGTCGATACCGGCAATGATCTGGTGGCTGAATTGCTGTCGGTCACCGATGATAACCCCGAGGACCTCGACGCGCTCGATGACGTCTGGGAAGAGGCCGAGGTCACCTTTGGCCCTGACCCCAACGCCGGATGCCCGGTGTCGCGCGATATGCTCGCAAATATGGATCAACCAACGCCCAAAACCGCGCCCGTCGCGGCCAATAAATAGGAGGCGCACATGCATCATTTTCTATACGGAATATTCCCCTACATTGCCCTGACAGTGCTGGCAGTCGGGTCCATCGCACGTTATGAACGCGACCCTTTCACATGGAAATCCAGCTCCAGCCAGATGTTGCGCCGCAAGCAACTGATCATGGGATCAATCCTGTTTCACGTCGGGGTTCTGGCCATTTTTGCGGGCCATTTGGTGGGGCTTTTGACCCCTCTGGCGATCTGGGACGCGCTTGGCGTCAGTCACGGTGCCAAACAGATGATCGCGATTATACTGGGCGGTACCGCGGGCATTTCCATGCTGATTGGCGGCTTAATGCTGGCCCATCGGCGGCTGTTTGATGCGCGGATACGTGCAAACAGCACATTTGCCGACATCGCGATTCTGTTGATGCTGATCGTGCAGGTAATCCTCGGCCTGATGACCATCGTTATCAGTCTGGGCCATCTTGACGGACATGAAATGACCAAATTCATGCACTGGGCTGGCGGGATATTTTTGTTTGACGGGCAAGCGTCCAGCTATATCAAGGACGTTAACATCCTGTTCAAGCTGCATATTTTCCTAGGGTTGACCATATTTCTGGTGTTCCCCTTCACCCGACTTGTCCACATGTTATCGGTGCCTGTGCGTTTTCTTTGGCGCCCCGGCTATCAGGTCGTACGCACCCGTAAAGGAAAAAATTGATGACCCCGCTTATGCCTGAAATCACTGTCAATGGCAGGGTTATCCCCGCCACTGACATCGCCGCTGAGGCCCAAAACCACAATGCACCCGCAGATAAACCGGGCTGGGCCTGGAAAGCGGCGGCGCGGGCCTTGGTTGTGCGTGCGTTGTTGTTGCAAGAAGCCGATAACTTGGGCCTTGCCCCTGCCCCGCAAATGATAACCAAAGGTAAACAGGAAACCGATGACGAATCCCTGATCCGCGCCGTTTTGGAACAACGCATCGACATCCCGAATATCACCGAGATGCAATGCCGTGATATATACGACACCCGCACCGGCAGTTTTCGCGCCCCAAGCCTGTTTCAACCGGCCCATATCCTGTTTGCCGCACGCCCTGAGGATAAAGACGCCAGAAAGATGGCAAAACAGGGCGCGACTGCGGCGCTTACAGAGGTCACCAAAAACCCAAAGAACTTTGCGCGGGTCGCTAAAGAGCTTTCGGCCTGCCCCTCAAAAGATAATGGCGGGGCCTTGGGGCAGATCGGCAGCGGCGATACTGTTCCCGAATTTGAGGCCGTTTTGAACATCCTGAAAGCCGGAGAATTGCATACGGAGGTTGTTGAAACGCGCTTTGGTTTTCACATCATCCGCATGGATGAAAAAATCGATGGCGACATCTTGCCCTTTGCCAGCGTGATGCCACAAATCATGGAAAAACTGGAGCAAATCGCCTGGGCCAAAGCCGCCCGTACCTTGACCTTAAATCTGGTAACCCAGGCCAAAATCATCGGGATTGATATGGCAAATCCGAAAGAAAAAGCCGCATAGACAAAAATCACCCTGGTGCCGGTCCGGTAGATTTACCGACGCTCAACTGCGCCTCCCAAAGGGTATGGCGCGGGACCGATGCAGGATCGCGGATGATCTCCAGCAGCATCTGCGCACAGGTTTCTCCTGCTTTGCGCACGGATGAGCGCGTGCAGGTAAACATCGGCACCTCACCGCCATTTTGCAAAAATGACAGCTCATCATCATGAATGATGACCGAGATATCGCGCCCCATTTCCAATCTCAGCTCTTGCAGCGCGCGGCGCACCCCGATCGCGGGAATGATCGATGAGACCAGAAATGCGGTTGGGGGCTGCGCCAAACGCATCATCGCCATCACACTGGCATAACCATAAGGCTCCGTCATCTCATCGTTGCGCATTAAATCCGCAGTGATGGGGATGTGACGGGCCTGAAGCGCCTCTTCATAACCGTTTCGACGACGGGCCGCAAAATTCATGGTTTCCAAACCGTTAATCAGCGCAATACGTTTGTGCCCGAGATCAAGCAGAAATTCGGTCGCACGTTTGAAAGCGCTTTTGTTGTTCACATCAAGCCAGGAATAATCATGACGCACAATCGCCGCGCGCCCGTGCATCAAAAACGGCATGCCAATGTTTTGCAACAATTCAATACGCCGGTCAGGAATGCGCGGCCCGTGTACGATCACACCATCAACAGAACGTTTGGCCAGCATCTCGCGATACGCCATCTCTTCGTCTTCGTCGCGCACAACTGACAGCACCATATCATAGCCCGCTTTGGCGTAGGTTTCGCTGGCGCCCGAGATAAAATCGGTAAAAATCGGGTTGACGATCTCATGGGTTGAAAGCGGCAAAACATGGCCAATCGCCATCGCCTGCCCTGTTGCAAGGCTTTTGGCAAGGTTGCTGGGGCGATAGTTATATTTGCGTGCGGCCGCCTGAACCCTGATACGCGTATGTTCTTTAACCTCAGGATAACCGTTTAACGCACGGCTAACTGTCGTTTGTGACAGATTCAGGACTTCAGAGAGCTTCTTGAGATTCATCTTCACGGGTTACATCTTTCATAGCGCTATAAATTTTTGATACAATAATAGTAGTATCAAGAGATTTTATCAAAGTAAATTCACAGTTAAACTTGACATATTTTGCGAATCTCCGCACATTCATATAATTCAAAGCGCTTTGGTAGATTCGCCTGATTGCGCCTTGATCAAAAAATATGTTGAATTCTGGGAGGGATTACCAATGAAATTACCATTATATTTAGGTGCCGCCGCAATCTCACTAAATGCAAGCATTGCAGGCGCAGCCGGTCATCTTATGTACGCCCCTGGCGAGGATATGCGCTTTAACTGGGCAAGCTACGAGGCGCTGAAATCAACTGGCCTGTCAGGGGAGACCGTCACGATATTCGGGCCGTGGCTTGGACCAGATAAGGATCTGTTTGAAAGCATGATCGCCTATTTCGAAGAGGCAACGGGGGCGGATGTGCAATATTCCGGCTCTGACAGTTTCGAGCAGCAAATCGTTATCGACACCGAGGCAGGTTCAGCCCCCAACATCGCAATTTTCCCACAACCGGGTCTGGCTGCGGATTTGGCCGCCAAGGGACATTTGACGCCGCTCGGAGCAGAGACCGCTGACTGGGTGCGGGAGAATTACGCCGCCGGACAGTCTTGGGTTGATCTGGGCACATATGCCGGGGCCGATGGCAATGACGCGTTATATGGCTTTTTTTATAAGGTCGATGTGAAATCGCTGGTCTGGTATGTGCCGGAAAATTTTGAGGACGCGGGCTATGACATCCCGCAATCCATGGAGGAACTAAAAGCCCTGACAGACCAGATCGTTGCAGATGGCGCAACACCGTGGTGCATCGGGTTGGGTTCAGGTGGTGCCACAGGCTGGCCTGCCACCGACTGGGTCGAAGACCTAATGTTGCGCACGCAAACCCCTGATGTTTACGATGATTGGGTTAGCAACAAGATACCGTTTAATGATCCGCGCATTGTCGCCGCGATTGAGGAATTCGGGGCTTTTGCCCGGGTTGACGCTTACGTTGATGGTGGCGCAGGGGCTGTGGTTTCCACAGATTTCCGCGACAGTCCAAAAGGTCTGTTTGCCTCACCGCCCAAGTGCTATATGCACCGTCAGGCCTCGTTCATTCCATCGTTTTTCCCTG
Source organism: Paracoccaceae bacterium (assembly GCA_036479695.1). GTDB lineage: Bacteria > Pseudomonadota > Alphaproteobacteria > Rhodobacterales > Rhodobacteraceae > NORP23. The sequence goes on along the minus strand of JAZGFN010000015.1, from coordinate 253,086 downwards.
AAGGTACCGAAGTGGGCAGCGACGCAGATTTCTTCTACTTCCCGGCTTATGCGGGAAAAGACCTTGGAAAACCTGTTCTTGGGGCTGGCACGGTCTTTGGCGTCACGCAAGATTCCAAAGGTGCCCGCGCATTTATGGAATATTTACAATCGCCAATCGCACATGAAATATGGATGGCGCAATCCGGCTTTCTGACCCCTCATACAGGCGTGAATATCGATGCTTATGGCAATGACACGCTTAAAAACATGGGGCAAATTCTGCTGAACGCTACGACTTTCCGTTTTGATGGCTCGGACCTGATGCCAGGTGCCATTGGCACAGGCGCTTTTTGGACTGGCATGGTTGATTATGCAGGCGGCAAAGATGCAGCTGCGGCGGCGACTGACATTCAGGAAACATGGGACTCCCTGAAATAAACCCCAAAATCCCTGCCCGGATCAAGATTGTTTCGGGCAGGTTTTCACACAAAAGGCAAAGGGGGCGAAAGTGCAACAATTATTAATCGCACTTTTCACGATGGCGCTGGGTGTTGCCGGATGTGTGGCTTACTTTGCTGGTTCCAATATTATACTGGACAAGATTTACCCGTCAAACGGCATGAAAGCCGCGGCAAATATCCGCAAATCCACCGCAATTCGCCCCTGGCTGTTTCTGGGGCCTGCCATTGCCATTCTGACCATCTATCTGGTCTATCCGGTCATAAACTCGATTTATCTGTCAATGCACGGCCCGCGCGGCGAAATATTTATAGGGCTTGATAATTACAAATGGCTGGCAGCAAATGACAAGTTCCGGGAAAGCTTTCGCAACAATATGCTCTGGCTGGTAATTGTCCCAACCATGTCAACATTTTTTGGCCTGATCGCTGCGGCACTGACGGATCGCATCCGTTGGGGTAACATCGCCAAAAGCTTGATTTTCATGCCCATGGCAATCTCGTTTATCGGCGCCTCCATCATCTGGAAATTCATCTATGATTATCGCGGCGAAGGGTCCGAGCAAATCGGCCTGCTTAACGCATTCGTTGTGGCCTTTGGCGGTGAGCCACAAGCCTGGATCACCCTGCCGTTCTGGAACTCAATCTTCCTGATGGTGATCCTGATCTGGATACAAACCGGATTCGCCATGGTGATATTATCCGCCGCTTTGCGCGGAATTTCCGAAGAAACAATTGAGGCGGCCGTGCTGGATGGGGCCAGCCCGTTACAGATATTTTTCCGCATTAAAATCCCGCAAATTTACGGCACAATCGCGGTCGTCTGGACGACAATCACCATCCTGGTGCTGAAAGTTTTCGATATCGTGCTGGCCATGACCAACGGGCAATGGGGCACGCAGGTATTGGCGAATTACATGTTCGACTGGATGTTCCGAGGGCTGGATTTCGGACGTTCAGCGGCAATCGCCTTAATCATTATGGTTTTGGTCATCCCGATCATGGTCTGGAATATTCACAACGCACGAAAAGAGATGTGAGGGCGCAAAATGGATGGAATTGCCGGAAATCGGTCTGCGCTTAGCTGGGTGGTAAACCTGTCCGTGGTGCTGTTGGTCGTCATGTGGACTATCCCAACATTTGGGCTGCTGGTTTCATCATTGCGCGACAAGGATCAACTGGCGGTCAGTGGCTGGTGGACGGCCCTCAAAAGCACCGAGCGTAATCTGGTTGAGCGCAGCGCTAATCCTGATGCGCAAACCCGCGAGGGGGATATATTCGTGCTGCACGGCAATCTCTTTGAAGGTGCCTCAGGGCAAATCACCGCGTTTGGCTGGCGTTCACAGGAGCCGACAGCTTTTAATCCAGACACAACCGCCGAGATGCGCGATGGCCAGACAATGCGCGTTGCTGCAAACGGCGATTACCGGCTGACCTCGCCCATTGCATTCAGTGGTACGCGCGGGAAACGGGTATTTTATACCTCGCTCCAAGCCCCAAAATTCACCTTTGCCAACTACCGCGAGGTGCTGTTTTCCGAAGGTTTAGGGCGCTCATTCATCAACACATTGACCGTCACTATCCCTGCGACCATCATCCCCATTCTGATCGCCGCCTTTGCTGCATATGCCCTTGCGTGGATGGAATTCCCGGGGCGTGCGCTGCTATTGGTGACCATCGTTGGCCTGCTGGTTGTGCCGTTGCAAATGTCTCTGATCCCGCTTTTGCGGCTTTATACGGACATTGGCATTGGTAAAAGCTATGTTGGCATCTGGCTGGCACACACCGGTTTTGGGCTGCCGCTGGCGGTGTTTTTGCTGCGCAATTATATCGCCGGATTGCCCCGTGAAATCATCGAGAGCGCCAAGATCGACGGGGCCAGTGATTTCGATATTTTCCTGAAAATCGTATTGCCACTGTCCTTTCCTGCGCTGGCCAGTTTTGCAATTTTTCAGTTCCTCTGGGTCTGGAATGACCTGTTGATTGCCACGGTATTTCTTGGAAATAATGAGGAACAACTGGTGATGACGGGCCGTCTGCGGGAACTTTTGGGATCGCGCGGCGGGAATTGGGAAATTCTGACGGCCTCGGCTTTTGTAACCATTATTGTCCCGCTAATCGTCTTTTTTTCGTTGCAAAAATATCTGGTACGCGGGTTGTTGGCCGGCTCAGTGAAGGGCGGTTAGAACATGGATTTCGCGTTGCAAACTTCAAAAGTAATCGACCCCGCTGATAAAGACTGGTGGCGCGGTGCGGTTATCTATCAGATTTACCCACGCTCGTTTCAAGATAGCAACGGCGACGGAATCGGGGATCTGGCCGGTATTATTGCCCGCCTGCCCTATGTTGCAAGCCTCGGGGTTGATGCGATTTGGATATCACCATTTTTCACCTCGCCGATGCAGGATTTTGGCTATGATATAGCAGATTATCGTGATGTTGATCCAATGTTTGGCACCCTGCCCATATTTGATCAACTTGTGCGCGCCGCCCATGATCTGGGCCTGCATGTGATGATTGATCTGGTGCTATCCCATACCTCTGATCAACATCCGTGGTTTGCTGAAAGCCGCGCTGATAAAGATAATCCGCGGGCGGACTGGTATGTCTGGGCTGATCCAAAACCTGACGGAACGCCCCCCAATAACTGGCTGTCAATTTTTGGCGGCTCGGCCTGGGAATGGGATGGCAGTCGGCACCAATATTATATGCATAATTTTTTGCGCAGTCAGCCGGATTTGAATTTTCATACCGACGCTGTGCAAGATGCGCTGCTGGATGTCGCCCGGTTCTGGCTGGAGCGCGGCGTTGACGGGTTTCGCTTTGACACCATCAATTTCTTTTTCTGCGACAAGGCGCTGCGCGATAACCCGGCCCTGCCCAAGGCGCAGCGAAATGCTTCGATTGCGCCCGATGTGAACCCTTATAATTTTCAAGACCACATTTATGATAAAAACCGCCCCGAGAATCTCGCCTTTTTGCGCAAAATGCGTGCGCTCATGGATGAATACCCCGCAATTGCCGCCGTTGGCGAGGTGGGGGATGCACAATACGGTATGGAAATCATGGGCCAGTATACGGCTGGCGATGAGCTGATGCACATGTGTTATGCCTTTGAATTTCTATCCCACACACCGCTTGACCGGGACTATGTATCTGGTGTGCAAAAGCAATATGCAGAACTCGCCCCGGACGGTTGGGCATGCTGGGCGTTTTCCAACCATGATGTAATGCGCCACGCCTCGCGTTGGGCGTTGGACGACGTGGGTAAAAAACTGACGGCAACACTTTTGATGTCGCTGCGCGGCTCTGTCTGTCTTTATCAAGGTGAAGAGCTGGGCTTGGATGAGGCCGAGGTGGCATTTAAGGATTTACAAGACCCATACGGCCTCCAGTTCTGGCCGCAGTTCAAGGGTCGCGATGGTTGTCGCACGCCCATGGTTTGGACGCCCACGCAGCCAAATGGCGAGTTTAGCACCGGCAAACCCTGGCTGCCTGTTGCCCCGAAACACCTGACAAAAGCGGTTTCAGCGCAGGAAAATAACAGTTTATCCCTGTTGGCCCATTACCGCCGCATGATCAGTTTTCGCAAATCCCACACAGCCCTGCGCAAAGGGGAATTAACGTTGATTGACAGCAATACCGAGGCTTTGACATTTCTGCGCACCCATCACGATAAGACCCTGTTTTGTGCGTTTAACATGGGCAAGCAAGCCCTTGATTTAACCTTGCCCAAAGGGGGGTGGCATGTGCTTGAAGGCTTGGAATTCACCGCGCGACTGGAGGGGGGAAATCTGCATCTCCCGGTCGGGCAAGCATTTTTCGCACAGCAAATCTAGGGGGGCTACATGGCTGATTTACATCTTAATAATATAAGCAAATCCTACGGACCTGTTGAGGTGTTGCGCGGGATTAATTTGGATATCACCAAGGGCGAGCTGATCGTATTTGTCGGGCCATCGGGATGCGGAAAATCCACGTTGCTGCGCATGATTGCCGGTTTGGAAAAGATCAGCGGCGGCGATCTGGAAATCGATGGGATGCGCATGAATGATGTGCCCCCGGCGCAGCGCGGCATTGCCATGGTGTTCCAGTCTTACGCACTCTACCCGCATATGAGCGTGCGCGATAACATGGCGTTTGCAATGAAAATTGCCAAGAAAACCAAGGCTGAAATAACGGCGACCGTAGAAAATGCCGCCAAGATCCTGCAATTGAGCGAATATCTGGATCGCCTGCCCAAAGCCCTGTCGGGTGGGCAACGTCAACGGGTGGCGATTGGCCGCGCGATTGTGCGTGACCCAAAGATTTTCCTGTTTGATGAGCCGCTTTCCAACCTTGATGCCGCCCTGCGTGTCGCCACGCGCATCGAAATCGCGCATCTCAAGGAGCAAATGCCCGAAAGCACCATGATCTACGTGACCCATGATCAGGTTGAGGCAATGACGCTGGCTGACCGGATTGTGGTTTTGGCGAACGCCGGTATTTCCCAGGTCGGTAGCCCGTTGGAGCTGTATAATCGCCCGAAAAACGAATTTGTCGCACAGTTTATCGGCTCGCCCGCGATGAATTTATTTGCCGGGAAAATCAGCGGGACCGGTGGGCAGACCAGCATAACGCTCAACAGTAATCGCACCACAAATGTAGCGATTAAATCTGAAACCAAGGATCAGGGTCAGCCCGCCAAACTGGGGGTTCGCCCTGAAGATTTCAAGCTGGCCGAGGGGGGTGATCATCTGTTTGAGGGCGAAATCCGCTTTATCGAAGCCTTGGGCGAGGTCACATTGCTCCATCTTGCAGCACCCCATACGGACACGCCGGTTATTGCGAAATTACCGGGGGATCATGTTTTTAAAAACGGGCAAAGCATTCGCCTGAAAACCGATCCCGCAAAAATGCATTTATTTGATGTAAACGGTTTGTCGTATTTGTGGCGGGATGTTTGAATAATATCCGCGGCTCGTAACCAGCGGTTAAATGAAGTTCTGGCTGGGGTGGTAGGATTCGAACCTACGATACACGCTACCAAAAAGCGTTGCCTTACCACTTGGCCACACCCCAATAGTTCCTGCTTCTTAAATAGCTGATAGCCAGCTCGCAAGGGGAAATTTGCGGATTTTCTTATTCCCCACAGTCAATCGGATTTTCTTTTGCCAATTTGTCAAATTTCATTAGGGATTTCACCAAATCTGGCATGTCTTTCAGATAGATCATGTTAGGACCATCCGAGGGCGCGGTATCAGGGGCCTCATGGGTTTCCAGAAACAGGGCCGCAACCCCGATCGACACGGCTGCGCGCGCCATAACCGGGGCGAATTCCCGCTGCCCGCCCGATGATCCGCCCTGCCCGCCCGGTTGCTGCACAGAGTGGGTGGCATCCATCACCACCGGATAACCGCTGCGCGCCATGATCGGCAGGCCGCGCATGTCGGCGACCAATGTGTTATATCCAAAACTGGTGCCGCGCTCACACAGCATGATATTTTCATTGCCCGTCGAAGCCAGTTTTTCCGCGACAGTATCCATTTCCCAGGGCGCCAGAAACTGGCCTTTTTTGATATTCACAGCCTTGCCGGTTTCCCCGGCCGCCAGCAAAAGATCGGTCATGCGGCATAAAAACGCCGGGATTTGCAGCACGTCCACATATTGCGCCGCCAGCGCGCATTGCGCTTCATTATGCACATCCGTCAACACCGGACAGCCGATGCGTTGCTTAACCTCGGCCAGCATTTCCAGCCCTTTTTCAACACCAACCCCGCGAATGCCGGATAGCGAGGTGCGGTTGGCTTTATCGAAACTTGCCTTAAAAATATAGCCCATACCGACATTGGCGCAGGTCTCGGCCATCTGCTCGGCGATCATCAAAGCATGATCGAGCGTTTCCAACTGGCACGGGCCGGCAATCAGTGTTAACGGGTGGGTATTGGCGATTTTCAGATCACCGACGGTTACAATTTTGGTCATGATCAGACGCTCACCTGTTCTCTGAGGATGGAAACTGTCAGGGATAACATGATGTAAATCCCCGCAAAAATTACAAACGCCAGCATGGTATTCTCCAACTTTCGCGGATATGTCGCTACATCGGGCGAAATGGGTGACACCCCGATGCTTAAATATCGGACCTGCCGATTAGCCTCTATGCGCGCGCTTTCGACCTGCTGCAAGGACTGTTGTAACATCAATTGGCGGGTCTGCAAATCGGTTTGGGCGATCTGTAGTTCTGCCGAAATAGCCGCCAGTGACAGGTTGTCATTGGTGGTTTCAGTCAGCTCTAAACGCAACTCGGCGACACGGGCATCGAGGCGGGTAATTTCGCGGCGCAACGTTTCGGCGCGTATCTGGTTTGGCTGCGTGTTATCCAGAATTTCCCCAAGACTAAGGCGTCTGTCTTCAGCCTGAAGTTCAAGCGAATTTATGATCGATAACCGCGAGGATATCTCGGCCTCGGCACTTAAAACACCGCGTTTTGTCTGTAAATCGAGCACCCGATCGCGCGCTACAAACATTGCCTGTTCTGCCTCAAAATAAGCAGCCCGCGTGCCTTGCATCTGATCTTTTCGCACCCGCTGTGACAGCCGGTCCACACGTTCTTCGGCATATTCTATCAAAGCAAGGGTGAATATTTTTGAAGCTTCCGGGTTGGTGGCTATTACCTCAAGGCGGATCACACCTTCGGACAAATCATAGCCAACCTTGACGTATTTTTCATAGAACTCATAGGTTTCTTCCAAGCTTGCATCAGTAGGCAAACGTTGTAAATCATCGATGAAATCTTGCTGGAAATGCGTGCGATACCCGTGTTCTTTATCCAGACGCAACATTGCTTCGCGCGAGGTCAGATACCCCTGCACGACGATGGAATCAGCGGAATTGGCAAATCCGGTCCCCGCCAGCAGCCCCGTCAGGCCCATCGCGCCTGCGGCTTCGGATTTTTGAATAACGAATTCTGCTTGGGTTTCATACATTTCTGTGGCGTCGTTATAGTAATAATCGCCGACCAGATAGGTTGGTAAAACGATAAAAAACACCAGCCGCAGCATCAGGAACCACAGGCGCACCCGGCGGCGGCGCACCAGATCGCGCTGAATCGCATGGACCTCGGCCAGACGTTCGGCCTCATTCAGGGTTATATCGGCGTCGCCAAGCATCGCCACATCACCCTCATTGGCACCATCGAGCAGCGAGACCTCATCTTGAATGATGTCGATGCCACGCTCTTCCAAAAGGCGCGCCGCCTCTTTGTCATTCTTGGGGCTTAGGCCAAGTTTGCGGGCCTTTTGGCGGGCTTTGCGATAATACTGTTTATTGCGGTTGGGGGGCGTGGGGGTATCCGCTTTATCCGTATTCTCGTTACCTTTTGGGGTATCTTCAGCTGTCATAATTATACATCACTTTGGCTTTTTCCAGCGAATCAAACATATGTAACCTGCCATTTCTTAATACCGCTGCCGAAGAGCAGTATTTTTCCAGAACTTTAGGGTTATGTGACACAATAACAACCGTTGCCCTTTTCAGACGTTCGCGCAGCACGTTACCGGCCTTGCGATTGAACTCAACATCCATCGTGCCTGGCATGCCCTCATCGATCAGGTAAATGTCAAAATCAAGCGCCAGCAGCAATGCGAATGTATAGCGTTGTTTCATGCCCGAAGAATAAGTGTTTACCGGCATTTCGAAATATTCTTCCAGACCGGCCAGGTAGCGGCAAAAAGCCTCAACATAATCAGGGTCAATACCGTAAAGGCGCGCGATAAAACGGGCGTTTTCTGCGGCCGTGTGCGCCGGATTAACCCCCCCCATAAACCCAAGCGGAAAGGATATCCGCGAGGTGCGTAAAACATCCCCTTCGTCCGGTTTTTCCAGCCCGGCCATCATGTTGATGATCGTAGTTTTTCCGGTGCCATTAGGCGCAAGTATACCCAACGAGCGGCCAAGTTCGATGCGAAAACTGGCCTGATCCAGAATAACCTTACGGTTGGTTCCTGTCCAAAAGGACTTGCTGACGTTACGGAATTCAATCATTTGGGTTCGCGTATACCTGTTTTTCTTACTAAAAATAGCCCGAATTACTCTACAACACAAGATTACGGCAATATTGGTTCACAAATTGCAAACAGGTTGCATATTGTTGCATATGCCCCCTCAGGGTTTTTTATCGACCTTGAACAAGCGCCCGGCGGCAAAGGCCAGTATCGCCGCCGCAAAGCTGAACAGCGCACCCATTTTGGCAGCATCCTGCACAGGACCGGGTTGAAAGGCGACCGAGGCGATGAACAGTGACACGGTAAAGCCGATCGCAGCCACGCAGCCCAGCACGAACAGATCTGAATTTTTCATACCCTCCGGCAGACCAAGCCGCATCGGCCCGGCCGCAATTGTACCCAGCAGCCAGATGCCCAAAGGTTTGCCGATCAGCAGCCCGGCCAGAACCAGCCAGGTGGCATCGCCAATGGCGTTGAACAACACACCGGCATTCATGAGGCCAAAGAAAAACAGGATGATCTCAACCGGGGTTTTCAAGAGGTGTTCAATGTGGTTCAGCAGGTCAGTAAGGTGGCGCTCGGCCTCGGCAAAAATCCCGAACGCGCGGTCCGCATGCGGAATGGTCAGTACAATCGGCAACAGACCAAGCGCGGGATGGATACCGGATTCCTGAAATCCATACCAGCTAAGCGCAGCCGCCAACAGATAGGGCCAAAAGCCCAATTTTTCCCGCACCCAGGTTGAGACCGGGCGATTCTGGTTGCCCTTATCCAGCTTGCGCGGCAGACGGTTTGCCAGAAAATATACGCCAATCGTTGCGGCCGCAGACAGCCCCAGCCACTGGATTGCCAGCTCGCTAGAGGGGTAGAAAATCGCCAAAATAATCAACCCTGCCGCATCATCCGCAATCGCCAACAGCAGCAAAAACCGGACCGCCGGATGCCCTGCCCCGAAAATCATGCGCCCAACCAGATAGGAAAACGCAATATCCGTCGCCGTCGGAATAGCCCAGCCATTAGCCACCGCATTATAGGTGTCAGACCCCATCAACAGCGCCAGCCCCAGATAAACCGCAATCGGGCCAAACATGCCGCCAACCGTGGCAATCAGCGGTGTCATCGCCTTTTTGCCGCGCAACGAGCCATCCTTAAGGATCACCGCCTCCCAAACCTCTTTACCGGCCATCGCAAAGAAAAACGCCATCAGCACGTCATTGATCAGATATTGCATGGTCAGGGTTCTGTGCACATGGCCATGCGCGTCAACGTGCGGATGTCCGATAAAACTATCGCCAAGAATTTCAAATTCAATGAAGGCAACGTAGGATTCATAATCAATATTGGCCCAAACCAGCGCGATTAACGCACCCATGATCAGCAATGCTGAATATTGCACCAAAAAGCCCCAGACACGATACATATTGTGCTCTCCATTTATCCGTTCTGCGCTACATAATCTATGTGCCGCGCCCCTGCAATGAGCAGCCTACATCTAATTGTATATATCCGCTTGTCATTTCTGGCACGCACAGTATGCAGGCGTTATTATGCTGACACCACTTGATCTTGCCCATAGCGCAATAGAGGCCGCGCCCAAAGATGAAACCGCGCGTTTGCAGTTTTACGCCCGTATTATTGAGGCCGAGCTGTTTTTGCTGCTGGCAGAGGAAGTTCAAGCGGATATCGTTAAACCACTGATTTTCAACCTCTCCGAAGGGAATTTCGCACTGGTTTTCGATCGCGAGGCACGTCTGGCAGATTTTATCGATACACCCACGCCGTTTGTTGCCCTGTCCGGGCGCCGCCTTGTGGAACTGCTGCACAATAAAGACATCGGAATCGGGTTAAATCTAAACGGCGCGCCTTCCTCGATGTTACTGCCGGTGCCGGTTGTTGACTGGTTGCAGGGCATGCTGAAAGAAGGTCCGCAGGAAATGCAGGCCACGCCTAAGGGGTTCCATGCGCCAAAAGGCTTGCCTGAACCGCTGCTTAAGGCGCTTGATGGCAGGTTGGCAAATATGTCCGGTGTGGTGCACAGCGCCTATCTGGTCGGGGTGAAATATAAGGACGGGGCGCAGGGGCATATGCTGGCTTTGATCGATGTGCCCGCGCCTGCCCGCACCGCTGTAAGTGCCGCAATATCCGAGGCCCTGCATTTCAGTGGCATTGCAGCAGGGCAGCTGGATATCACGTTTCTTGACCTCGCCGATAAACATATTGCGCCCCTGAAAAAAGTCGGGCTGGGCTTTGAAATCCCTGCCGTGATCCTGCCCAAAGCTACCACACCGATCGCGCCGGGGATGGACCCGGATAAGCCGCCAAAATTACGGTAATCAGGCTTTGCTCAGTGATTTCAGCATGTCTTTTTTAACCGACAGCATGATTTCACGCCCCAGCTCGCCGCGCAACTGTTCCTGCACCACTTCGCGCACCATATCGCGCAGCATGTTTGGGTCAATCGCGCCGTCAACAATCGTACTGTCGGCAATCGCAAAACTTTCGCTGGTGGGCATTGGGGTATCATAAGGGATTTTGGCGTTATCGTCCAAAATTTCAGGCGATGGCTTATCGACGCGCATATAGGGCTGTAAAATAAAAATTTTGCTGGGGAGGTTCTTTACCGGCGGCGCCTTATCTTGGCCATTACTATGGATTTTTACATCCGGCTTTTTTACATCCGGCTTGGGTTCTGAAAAACGCGCGCGGGTTTCTTTGCGCACCATCGAGCGGATCGCAGACAGCACCGAGTGGATATCACCCCTATCGCTCATATCGCCGCTTTGCGCCACTCATGCCCCCACATTTGCTCGTTAATTGCTATTAACACGCAATGGGTAGTCTGCAAAGGATTAGATTTACTCCCAGCGATCGCTGATAGCATCCAACACATTGCCGCCCGAAAACGTGGAAAGCGGTGCGTTTTTCACCCGGTTGAAATTGATCTCGGGATCATAGGCCGGGATGCCCAGCTTCAGGTTCTCAACCGTTAATAACCCCATCGAAGACAGCAAATTAAGGCCGGCCACATATTTATCGCGGTGCGCTTTCACCAGATTGGATTTTGAGGTCAGCAGCGCCTGCTCGGCATCCAGCAAATCCAGCATGGTGCGCGCGCCAAGGCGATTTTCTTCCTGCATGCCGGCATAAACAATCTCATTGGCTTTGATCTGCAACCGCGCCGCGCGAATAGAGGCCTCGGACACCTGGATATTTGCCCAGGACGAGGCCGTAGCCTGACGCACCGAACGCATCGTGTTTTGCGTATTGGCTGACCGACTGGCGAAATTCTGCGCCGCTGCGCGCATGACACTGGAAAGCGCGCCACCCTGATAGATCGGCAGGTTCCCGTTCAGCGAGATCGACCCGCTGGTGCTTTGTTGTTGCTGGCCAAAAAACCCGCCCGGCGCATCCAGATAGGTGATATTCGCCCCCAGACCCAAGGTCGGTGCCCGCCCGGCTCGTGCGCGTGCTAATTCATACCCGGCAGCTTTTTCCATATAACGCGCAGCAATAATCGCTGGGTGTTCGCGCATCGCAATCGATTCAGCCTCGGCCAATGAGCCGGGCAAATGGGGTAATGCGGGCGGGGTTGAAAGATTTGTCGGCAGATCGCCAACTACCGCGCGGTAAATTTCTTTGGATAAAGCAAGCCCGCCGGAATTTGCCGCCAGACTGGTTTTGGCTGCGGCCAGACGAGCCTCGGCCAAAGATACATCAATCCGCGTCACCGCCCCAACGGCAAAACGATCCTGCGTGGCTTGCACCTGCTGTTCAACCAGCCGCAAATTCCCCACCGCAAGAGATAAAAACTGGTGATCGCGGCGCACATCAAGATAGGCCGTGGCCGCTTGCAACAATATCCCCTGCTCGGTTGCCGCAAGATTGGCGCGCGCCGCCAGCACCGAACTTTCAGCCGCATTGATACCATCGCGCGTGCGCCCACCATCAAATAACATCAGATTGGCATCAAGCGAGGCGCGAAAACTATCCGCGGGGTCATCCTCAATATTATCCAGATCAAACTGGCTTTTGGCCGTAGCGGATAAAGAGGCCGAGGGGCGTAATCTGGCACGGGCCTGCGCGACGCCTTCATCCTGCGTCCGCAATGCTGCCCGCGCCGCCAAAAGCGAAGGGCTGGTCTGATAGGCTTGGGCCAGGGCCTGTTGCAGGGTCGTAGCTGACGCAGAAACCGGGGTAAACCCCACCCCTGCAAGAGCCAAAATCGCACAGCCGTTTCCAATTTTTCGCAACATTTTCTAATCCTTGTCAGGTGGTGTCGTCATATCAAAATAGTTTGTTTAACCCAGAGTTCAAGGCATGTATTAAAAGGTAAATTCCATGTCCACCGCAAATGCTGGCAAAACCGGAGCCGTTGCATCAAAAACACTGCGCCAATTGATCCCGCTGGAGGTACCAAGACCAAGCCGGCACTGACCATTCGGGCCATCCATCTGAATATAAGCGATTCGCCCGCCGGTTTTGAGCTGTGCGCGCAAACTTTCGGGCAGCACCTCGACACCGCCCTCGATCAGGATCGCATCATAAGGCCCATGCGCCGGCGCACCAGCCGCCAAAACCCCTGCATGCATAATCGCATTATCTGCGGATTGTTCGGCCAACCGCGCCTCGGCCTCGGCAGCAAAATTCGCGTTTTCTTCAACCGCAATTACCGCCTCGGCCATCCGCGCCATCACCGCCGTTGCATAGCCAAACCCAGCCCCCACATGCAAAACCAGCTCATTTGGCTGGATTTCCAGCGCCTGCAACATCTTTGCCAAAATCCGAGGATCCATAACAATCCGTGCATCACCCAGATCAATATGCGCCCCCGCATAAGCAATTTTGCGGCTTTCAGTCGGCACAAACATTTCGCGCGGAACGACCAGCATCGCCTCCAAAACCGGATAAAGCGTCACATCAGAGGGGCGGATTTGCCCGTCAACCATGGCAGTACGGGCAGCGAGATAGTCAAGCATAAAACAGACCTTTGCGGTTGTGTAAGTGCCTGTCTTTTGCCACATAAAATGTGGCAGGGCAACGCCAAGTCGCTACAACCGTTTGCCGCTTACCCGCACCCTGCCCGATTGCTATAGAACCGCTGACCCAAAGGCATATATCTAAGCCCATATACCATATTTCTCTTGCATATACGATATACACCCGCGATCCGCAGCCCATCTATCATGCCCGTCATTGACGGATGAGGCCAGATCGGCTGTGCGTGCAGCGGATGTTTCTGTAGGTATTTTCACGGTATCATCTGCCCATATCCCAATGCCCTGGCGTGTGTAATTTCCGGACAACCAGATATCGTCGACGGCCCATAATACTGCCGGGATATCATAGCATATGTCATCAAAGAAATCGGGGCGAACAGAAACCCCGCCTAATCCCAAAGCAAAATCTACGTAGCCTGCTTTTTCATAATGACGACGCGCCGGTTTTTGCCTTTTGCGGCGTTTAAGAATTTCTAATGACTTTTGTTGCAATCGCGCTGCAAGATATTGATAATCAGTCCTGACCTTCTTTCTTACAGCCCGGGGCAGAAAATCCGTTTTTCCGCCTTCCATCTCGTAATTTTCCAGCGTCATTCCCGCTGAAACAATCACATCATTTGGCCTGCGGATACTTACTGCCAAGAGGGCCTCAAGCCAATTATGGTCGCAAAACCGGTCATCATCACCATATATTATCCTCGTTTGTGTTCCACGGTTAAGCCGCGCACAAGGAAGAACCTTTGTTGCCGGTCCATAATCCTCATCCAGAATTTTGACCATTACACCATCAGGAACATCAGGTATTTTAAACACATGTTCGGGAAATCTTTTATAGCGCCGAGGCACATAAACATGAATTTCATCTGCCTGTTTTCGCTGATTTAAAAGCGCGTTCAGGTTTTCCCCGATGGCACCAAACCGCGGAGGTATTGTTGACATGGATAAAACCACTTTATCGCGCATTACTTTTGCTTTCATAAAACTCTTGCTGCCAAATCAGCACGCATAAATAATTTCATCAGATCTGCTAATTGCTCTAATCAGCCAGATAAAGTTGTGCAAGCAAATTTCACCTTGAAGATATCTATAACAGAACGTATACGAAACGCGAATGTTGGGACAGCGGTTTAGGCATTCAAAAATATGTTGAAACATAATGAAAAATCACAACAGTTTCAATAGGATGGCGAGTTGGCGGAGTGGTTACGCAGCGGATTGCAAATCCGTGTACACCGGTTCGATTCCGGTACTCGCCTCCAAAACAGCTCTTGCGGATTTTGGGAAACCCTGTAGCATCACCCTGTCTTTCACCTTAAATAAAAGGGGGCTTTGTGATCTTATTTTTCTATCATGATCGAACGCGTGGCCCCGTCTTGCCCTGCAAATTCGTTTGTAGGGCTGATCTGAAAGCCTAGTTTTTACGCACTTCCGGTCTGCCCAGATTTGCCCGTTAAGAGGGCGCGTTTTCAAGACTGGAAAAGATCATGACCTTAATCAATATCAAAGACCTCTGTGTTACCCTTGGGCGGCCGTTATTTTCGAACCTCGACCTTGTTTTGGGCAAAGGGGATCGTATCGGGTTGATTGCGGGCAACGGGTTAGGAAAATCAACCTTGCTGCACTCTATTGCCGGAACTGCATCCGCTACCAGCGGGGAAATCACCCGCAGTCGGGGCTTGCGCATCGGGCATTTGACGCAAAATATTCCTGCACCCTTAATGGCAATGCCCATCTATGACGCGGTGCTGAATGCCTTGCCAGATGAGCTGGCCGAAACTGAAAGCTGGCGCGTTGATATCGTGCTCGACGATCTGAAAGTCCCGCTTGAGCATCATCAAAAACCGCTGGCGGCCCTAAGCGGGGGTTGGCAACGCATCGCCTTATTGGCCCGTGTCTGGGTCGCAGAACCTGACGTGCTTTTGATGGATGAGCCAACCAATCATCTGGACCTTTCGCGCATCGGAATATTGCAAAACTGGTTAAATACCGTGGCCCGGGGCATTCCGATCATTGTTGCCAGTCATGACCGGGCATATCTGGATGAAACCACAAATCGCACGCTGTTTTTACGCGAAACCCGTTCGCAGATTTTTGCACTGCCTTACACGCAAGCTCGCAACGCGCTAGAGATCGCAGACGCGGCAGATGCCCGAAAGTTCAGCAATGACATAAAGCAGGCCAACCAGCTTCGCAGGCAGGCAGCAAAGCTTAAAAACATCGGGGTAAATTCTGGTTCTGATCTGCTGATCACCAAAACCAAACAGCTTAAGGCGCGCGCGGAGAAACTGGAAAACGCGGCGCGCCCCGCGCATAAGGATAATTTCGTGGGCGACATCAAACTTGCCAACAGCGGCACCCATGCCAAAGCGCTTATCGCACTGGATAATGTTGATATTTGCACGCCGGATGGGCGGCTGTTATTTAACAGCGGAAAAATCTGGATTAACCGCGGCGAACGTATTGTCTTGCTGGGCAAAAATGGCACCGGAAAAACACGATTTATCTCCCTCATTCACGACGCAATCACCAAGGCGCACAAAGACATCCGTGTCACGCCATCCTTAAAAATTGGATATTCAGATCAAAGTCTTAGCCAGCTTGATGAAACCCGCACGGCCCAGGCAGAAATCACTGATCGGTTTGATGTAGGCGATCAACGGGCACGCACGCTTTTGGCTGGCGCAGGTTTTGATTTTGATTTGCAAAAGGCAAAAATATCAAATCTTTCGGGTGGGCAAAAAATGCGTTTGGCGATGCTGGTTTTGCGTCTGAGTAACCCCAATTTTTACCTGCTGGATGAACCAACAAATCATCTTGATATTGAGGGTCAGGAAACCCTGGAGGATGAATTGTGCAAACATCAGGCCACCAGCCTATTGGTTTCCCACGACCGCACATTTGTGCGCGCCGTTGCCAACCGTTTTTGGCAAATCGAGGGGGGAAAACTGATTGAGGTCGATGACGCAGAAACATTTTTTGCCCAAACGCTTATGGTTTAGAGTTATTTCTCAGCCATAACCAGCGCCTCAAACGCAGCACCCCGGGCTTCAAAATCCTTGAACTGGTCAAAGCTGGCGCAGGCCGGAGCAAGCAGGATCACATCGCCCTTTTGCGCCAAAACCAATAGCCGAGGCTGGCACTGACAATCGCCAACATCAATCCATGCTCGCCCGAAATGTAATTTGTCAGCCATGATGTCTTGATTGTCAGGTTCTGGAAAAAACCCTGGGTATGCGTATTTAGAGCCATGTGAAAAATAACGGCCGTCCACACACTGCCCGATTTGAGGCGTAGCCAGGCCATAATAGTGCTAAGCCCAATGCCCGCAATCAGGCTGATAACCAGCATCGGCCAAGGGGAAACGCCTAGGCGTGGCACCAACAAAAGAATGAGTAATGGCCAGTGATACACCGCCCAGATCACGCCGCTAATCAATGAGGTCTTGGTAAAGTCAAAATGCTTATAAAGCTCGGGA
The DNA here is from genome assembly GCA_036479695.1 of Paracoccaceae bacterium. Taxonomy (GTDB): domain Bacteria; phylum Pseudomonadota; class Alphaproteobacteria; order Rhodobacterales; family Rhodobacteraceae; genus NORP23. The sequence goes on along the minus strand of JAZGFN010000015.1, from coordinate 236,190 downwards.
ACTAAAAATCCACGCCAACCCAGTTCCTCGCCAATGCCGCCGAATGCCATAAGCAACCCTACTGTGGCGCCAAACACGATCAAAGCCAGCATAACACCCCAGGGCGCGCTGATATTTTGCCCAAAACTATCCGCAATGCCTGTCTGGGCTTGGGTTATGAACGCCACATCGTAAAATCCGCCAAAACCAAACAGCCAGACAAGACAAAAGCTGATCAATGGCAACCCAAACGCCAGTCCATAGGCAGCTAGCTGATAGCGGGTTTTCCCCCAACCCCAGCCCAAACCACGAAGATTGTGTTGAAATACCAGCTTGGTGATAAACGCGGCCACAAGTGGTGAAAACTGTACCAGAAAAATGCCGCCAGTTCGGTTGTCGTCGCCCATCTTGAAGGCCACGGTATAACCGATGGCGCTGAATACCGTTACGAGAAGCAAAAACAGATAGATTGGCTTCATGCTGGTAACCATTTTTGCCGGTGCTTGTGCCATTTTATTTTCCCTCCAAATTTAGCCCGCCGCACGCCAGACCCCGGCAGGCATTTGGGTTATTTCTCAGCCATAACCAGCGCCTCAAACGCAGCACCCCGGGCTTCAAAATCCTTAAACTGGTCAAAACTGGCGCAGGCCGGGGCGAGCAGGATCACATCGCCCTTTTGCGCATCGGCTTTGGCGGCTTCTACGGCCGCTTCAAGTGTGCCGGAAATCACATGGGGCGTGGTGCCAAGCGTTGTGGCAAAATCCTCAGCAGCTTCGCCAATCAGATAAGCTTTGGTTAGGCGCTCAAACAACGGTGTTAGCGCACTGATGCCACCCTCTTTAAGCTCTCCACCGGCGATCCAGCGGATATTATCAAAGGTTGCCAATGCTTTAGCAACAGCATCAACATTTGTCGCTTTGCTGTCATTCACAAACTGCACCCCGTCAATTTCAGCGATAATCTGGCAGCGATGCCGCAAACCGCCATAGCTGTGCAGGCCTGCCTCGATCATCTTGGGGGCCAGTCCCAGTGCGCGACAAACCGCATAAGCTGCGCAGGCATTTTGATGGTTATGCACCCCGGGCAGGCTGGCGATTTTGCGCAGATCAATCGATGCCATTTGGCGCCCCTTGCGCCATTCCACCAAAAATCCTTTGCGGGCAAAAACGCTCCAACCTGTGCCTTTCAACTGGCCCTTAACAGACAGCGAAATCACCTGATCTGTCCCGCCAGACCGCAGGGAATTGGCTAAAAACTGCCCCTCAACCTCATCGACCCCGATGATCGAGCGCTCTGGCCCCCCTTGGGTAAACAGCCGTTTCTTGGCCACAAAATACCCGCCAAGCCCACCGTGACGATCAAGATGATCGGGCGACAGGTTCAAAAATACGGCGATATCAGGTTGCAAGGTGCGTGCCAGCTCAATCTGATAGGATGACAGCTCAAGCACGACCACCTCGCCGTCAACCGCCACGTTCAGCCCCAGCACGCCTTTGCCAATATTGCCGCCAAGCTGCGTGGCCCGCCCGGCGCTTTGCAAGATATGATGGGCCAAAACCGAGGTCGTCGATTTCCCGTTGGAACCCGTTATGCACACAATGCGTGGGGAACGTTCAAAACTGTCCCAATCGGGCGCTGCAAACGACTGAAAAAACAACCCCACATCGTTATCGGGCACAATCCCGTGGCTCCAGGCCTGCACAATCGCTGCGTGGGGCGCGGGGTAAAGATGCGCAATGCCGGGGGATACAATCAAGGCGCAAAGGTCCTGCCAGGCGCGATCACGGGTGAGGTCGGCGATTTCATAGCCCTCGACCTCGGCCACGGCGCGCGCATCGCCGTTGTCATCCCAACAAACCGGAATTGCGCCCCCTGCCTTCAGCGCCGCCGCCGTCGCCAGCCCCGAGCGCCCCAGCCCCAACACCCCGACGCGTTGATCTTTATATCCTTTAACCGGGATCATACCTGCACCTTTCCAAAAAACCCTGACATGTGGTAGCGCACTCTAAAAGATTAGAAAAGACCACTTATCTCCACCGCAACAAACCTTCTTTCTTTTTCGCCAAATACTCGCAGGGGAATTGGCAACGCCAAGGGGGCAGCAGCCCCGCTTCACCTTTGGTGAAGCTCTGCCGATGAAAGGGGCCGCATGGCTCCTTGAAAAGGCAGACCTTAGCGCAGCTTTAACGTCGCCAGCCCGATCAACGCCAGTATCAGCGAAATAATCCAGAACCGGATCACGATCTGGCTTTCGCCCCAGCCGCGTTTCTCAAAATGATGGTGGATCGGGGCCATCAGAAAAATCCTTTTGCCGGTTTTCTTATAGTATAGCACCTGTATGACCACGCTCAACAGCTCTACCACAAACAGCCCGCCGATGATGGAAAGCACGATCTCATGTTTGGTGGCAACGGCCATTGCGCCGAGTGCACCCCCCAGCGCCAGTGATCCGGTATCGCCCATAAATACTGCAGCCGGAGGGGCGTTATACCATAAAAATCCCAAACCACCACCAATCAGCGCGGCCACGAATATCGTCAACTCACCAGTGCCAGCCACGTAATGCACATCCAGATATTCGGTGAAATCGACCCGCCCGACCAGATAGGCGATGATCCCGAAAGACCCCGCCGCAATCATCACCGGCATAATCGCCAGCCCGTCCAGCCCGTCGGTAAAATTCACCGCATTGGCCGCCCCGACAATCACGATCATCACGAAGGGTATATACATAAAGCTAAGGTTAACCAACGCATCCTTGAACACCGGAAACGCCAGATATCCTGCAAGGCTCGGGTCTTGCACCTGCATTGTCCAAACCGCAGTAATCGCGGCAATAACAAAGCCAGCCCCAAGGCGAATCTTGCCCGAGACCCCTTTATGGTTGTTCTTGGCGATTTTTTGATAGTCATCGGCAAAACCGATCAGCCCGAAACTATAGGTGACGAAAAGCACCATCCAGACATAACTGTTATCAAGACGTGCCCACAAAAGGGTCGAGACCAAAATCGCCCCCAAAATCAGCACTCCGCCCATGGTAGGGGTGCCAGCCTTGGCCAGAATATGGCTCTCGGGGCCGTCCTCGCGAATGGGTTGTCCTCTTTTTTGTTTGCGCTTCAGCAGGTTAATCAATGGCAGACCAAAGGCGAAACCAAAGATCAGCGCGGTGAAAAACGCGCCGCCAGCCCGGAAACTGATATAGCGAAAAAGGTTGAAAAAATCGCCGCCGTCAGACAGCTCGTTAAGAAAATACAGCATTACAGGTCTCCGGTTTTTTGTGTGGTGCGGGCATCGCCCAATTCCTTGATGGCGTCAACAATTAAGCGCATATGCATGCCAAGCGAGCCTTTCACCATGACCACATCCACCCCTTTAAGCACGCGGCCCAGTTTAGGGACAAACGCCGCCGCAGTTTCAGCCCATTCACCGCGTTTATCATCCGGCAAGGCATCGTAAAGCGTTTTCATACGCGGGCCTATGCAATGTATAACATCGATACTGGCGATGCTGTATTTCTGCGCGATTTCTGTGTGAAAGGCGTGTTCCTTCGCGCCAAGCTCTAACATATCGCCTAAAATCGCCACTTTTCGGCCATTTGATGCAGCAACAGATTCCAGCGCTGCGGCCATGGACGCAGGGTTGGCGTTATAACTTTCGTCAATCAATGTCAGCGCTCCAAGCTGCAAGCGCCCGCCGCGCCCTGCCATTGCCTGCCAACCAGCCAGAGCCGTAGCCGCGCGCGAAACATCAGCGCCAACCGCGCCAACCGCCGCCAAGGCCGCCAGCGCGTTCAGTGCCAGATGTTTGCCCGCAGCCCCTATTATAAAGTCGATCTCTCCACCGGGCAGGGTCGCTTTGACTTTTGTTGAATCCGATAAAAGGTTAACCTCTCGCAAGCGATAATCGGCATCTCTCGCGCCGCCAAAACGCAACAGTTTGCCACCTGCCCGGTTTGCAAGAATATCACGGGTTTCAAGGTCAGAATTTATGATTGAGACGCCGTTATCCTGTAGCCCTTCAAAAATCGCCGCTTTTTCCTGCGCAATCTCGGAAATATCGGAAAAAGCCGCCATATGCACGGCTGCCACGTTGGTGATAAGCGCCACATCAGGGCGGGTCAGTCGCGACAGTGGCGCGATCTCGCCGGGGTGGTTCATGCCGATCTCAATCACGGCAAAATCTGTATTTCGAGGCATCCGCGCCAAGGTCAGCGGCACGCCCCAATGGTTGTTATAACTGCGCTCCGAGGCATGCACACGCCCCTGCCCTGTAAGCGCTGTGCGCAGCATTTCCTTGGTGCCGGTTTTGCCCACCGAGCCGGTAATGGCAATCACCTTACCCGCCCGTTTTCGCGCAGCGTTAGCCAAGGCCTCAAGGCCGCGCAGCACATCCGGAACTACCAGAAGTTTTTCAGGATCCACCCCCGCAGGGACACGGCACACCAACGCCGCTACGGCGCCTTTTTCCAGTGCTTGCGCAACGAATTCATGACCATCGCGTATATCTTTCAACGCCACGAACAAATCGCCCTTTTTCAGCGTGCGCGTATCAATTGAAACGCCCAAAGCCGTCCATTCAGACCCGCAAGTCCCGCCAGTAGCGGCCATTGCCTCATGGGATGTCCAAAGCACGCTCATTGCATCCCCTCAAGGGCGGCCACGGCGATGCTAGCCTGTTCTGCGTCGTTAAAATCAAGGATATCATCGCCGATAACCTGTCCGGTTTCATGACCTTTACCCGCAATCAACAGGGCATCCCCCGCTTTCAGCGCATCAATCGCCGTCAAGATGGCCGTGGCCCGATCGCCGATTTCATTGGCCTGCGGACAGACCGCCAGAATATCGGCACGGATATCGCCCGGCACTTCGCTGCGCGGATTATCATCGGTTACGAATAAAACATCGGCGTTATTTAACGCCGCTTTGCCCATCTGCGGGCGTTTGCCTTTGTCGCGATCCCCGCCTGCGCCAAAAACCACCAGTAAGCGGCCCATGACATGGGGGCGCATGGCTTGCAGTGCCGTTTCCAATGCCTCGGGGGTATGGGAGTAATCGACAAAAATACTGGCACCGTTTTTGCGCGTTGCCACCAGCTCCATACGGCCGCGCACGGTTTTCAGATGTGGCAGGGTTTTGAAAACACCCGCAGGATCAGCGCCACAAGCGATGGCTAGCCCCGCGGCCAGCATAACGTTTTCTGCCTGAAACCCGCCCAGCAGATCAAGCGCAATCATATGGCTATGCCCTTGATATTTCACCAAAACATCCAGACCTGCCATACGATAACGGATGTCCGCGATCTGGAGATCTGCCTCCGCCGTTTGCCCAACCGTGATCAGCGGGTGCGTGCCTTGCATCTCTGCCGCCAGAGCCACACCTTTGGGGTCGTCAATGTTCAGCACCGCCGTGGCTGCGCGGGGCAGCAGGCGGCGAAACAGGCCAGCCTTGGCGTTAAAATATTCCGCAAAATCCTTGTGGTAATCCAGGTGATCACGGCTGAGGTTGCTAAAACCCGCCGCGGCCAAACGCACCCCGTCAAGACGCCGTTGGGCCAAGCCGTGGCTAGAGGCCTCCATCGCGCCGTGGGTGACGTCGGCATCGGATAATTCCGCAAGTAATCGGTGTAACGTGATGGGTTCCGGCGTTGTATGGGCTAATGGCGCAGAAACCGCGCCTTCAACACCTGCTGTGCCGAAATTCACCGCGTTCAAGCCCAGCGCTTCCCAAATCTGGCGCAAAAAGCTGGCGGTCGAGGTCTTGCCGTTGGTGCCCGTCACCGCCACCATAACCTCTGGCTGCGCGCCAAACCATGCAGCAGCGGCCTGTGCCAAAGCTTTGCGCGGGTCATCCGTTATCAGGTAGGTGAGATCACTCACACCTTCAGTCTGGGCAATCTCGTACCCCGTCGGATCGGTTAATACCGCCACCGCACCCATGCGCACAGCGTATTTAATGAATTCCGCACCGTGCAGGTTGCTGCCCGGCAAGGCCGCAAACAAATGCCCGGGTTTGGTCAGACGGCTATCGACGGACAGGCCCGTGATTTCCGGCACCCTGCCCTTGGCGATAACACGAATATCCGAGAGCTTTAACGCCTCGATTGATTTGGGTGTGCTTTCCATCGCGCCCCTCTTGGCCTCTTGTTAGTTGCGCGTCAAGATCAGGGCGGGTGTTTCTACGTCATCGTCAAACCATTCCGGACGCACCCCCATGATCGGCGCGATCCGCCGGATGATCTCGGCGCCCACCGGCACGGCTGTCCAGCCCGCAGAGTGGCGCAGCTCTCCGGCCATGAAAACCTCGGGTTCATCAAGGGTTACCACCAGCACGTATTTTGGCGCATCCATGGGGAAAACGCTGGCGAATGTCGCTAAAACCTTATCCTCATAATAGCCGCCCTGCGGGTTTGGTTTATCGGCTGAGCCGGTTTTACCGCCCACCTGATACCCCTCCACATCCCCCAGCGAGGCCGTGCCCCGCACTACAACCTGGCGCAGCATATCGCGTAAATGCGCCGAAGTTTGCGGCGAGATCACCCGATCAACCTCGGTTGGTACCACGGTATTTTTCAAAAGCGTCGGCGTGATTTTCAATCCGCCATTAACCATCGCGGCATAGGCGCTGGCCAGATGCAAAGGCGTGGCGGCCAGCCCGTGACCATAAGAAATCGTCATGGCTGACAGTTCAGACCAGCGCGACGGCAGGATCGGCTTTGAACGCCGCGCTTCTTTCAACTCGACAGGCAGGGCCGCGAAAAACCCCAGACTGCGTAGGAAATCCTGTTGCCGCTCAGCCCCGATCTCGCGCGCCAGATTGGCACTGCCAATGTTCGAGGATTTGACGATCACATCCATCAGGCTAAGGCGCGCACCATAGTTGTGAAAATCCCTGATTTTGAATTTGCCCCAGCGCAACGGCCCGCGTGTGTTGACCATCGTATTTGGGTTTGCAACCCCGGTTTCCATCGCCAAAGCCGCCGTAAACAGCTTAAAAGTCGAGCCAAGCTCATATTTCCCCTGTGCGGAGCGGTTAAACAGTGGGCTGTCGGCCGGATCACCACTGACCGGCAGGGCTGGGCGGTGGTTGGGGTCAAAATCGGGCAAAGAAACCATCGAGATGATCTGGCCGGTATCGACCTCCATCAGCACGGCGGTGGCACCCCTGGCTTTCATCATCGCCATGCCACCGGCCAGCACCCGGCGCATGGCGGCCTGTACGGAGATATCGATCGACAATTCAAGGGGCGCGCCATCCTCGGCGGGGTCGCGCAGGAATGTATCAAATTCAAGCTCCACACCCGCAGTCCCGATCACCTCGGCGGCATGCACCCCCTCGCGGCCAAAAGCCGTGCCACCCAGAACATGGGCGGCCAGATTGCCGTTGGGGTAAAGGCGCAGCTCTCGCGGGCCAAATTGCAGGCCGGGCTCGCCCAGATCATAGACCATTTGGCGTTGCTCGGGCGAAAGTTGGCGTTTGATCCACACGAATTTGCGGCGGCCAGAGAACTGCCGGAAAAGCTTATCTGCATTGATATCCGGGAAAATATAGGCCAGCCCGTTCGCCGCCCCGCGTTTATCAACCATGTCCTGGGGATGGGCAAACAGCGAGGTTGTGATCAGGTTTGTCGCCAGAATTTCGCCATTCCGGTCAACGATATCGGCCCGCTGGTTAACAATTTGCACTTGCCGCCCGAGCGATGCAGGCTCAACCGGAACACTGGTCGCCAGCGCGGTCATTTTCCAACCCACTGTGCCAAAGGCCAGCACAAAGACCAGCGACAGCAGGATCAGGCGCGATTGGGCGCGGCGGCGTTCGGAATTACGCTGGTGGCGCAGACGTGCGGCCTTGGCCTCGGCCTCGATCAGGTCCGGGTCATCGCCAGCGGCGCGAGCTTTTAGAACCTGAGCAATGGGGCGAAGCGGGCGGCGGATCATTGGGCCTCCTCACGAACCTGCGCCACAGCCGCCTCAATCAGATCAGCCAGCAGCGGATCCTCGGCACTGGGATAAGCGACGTTCATCGCCCCGGCAAAATGGTCAGGGTGTAGCGGCATCAGACGCAGATCAGCGAAATGTTCCTCTGAGAGCGCCAGCAGGCGTTTGGGGCGGTTAAGATAGGCCCATTCTGCCCGTAAAACCGCGATGGTCTGGCGTTCAGACGCAATTTCGCGCTGCAAACTGGCCACACTGTCCATGGCATCGCGCGTGCGGTAATTCACGCGGTAAGACCATGTTGCAAGGGCGATAACGATGCCCATACCAAGAACAAAAAACAAATTTCTCATAGCCATACCCCCTTGGAAATATCAAGCGCCGGCATGCCGATTGTGCGAAAATCCAGCTTGCCGGCGGGCGCATCTGTGCGCCGTGCAATACGCAATTTCGCTGAACGGGCGCGGGGATTTGCCGCGATTTCCGCCGGGCTGGCAACGGTTGCCTTGCGCGTAGATTGCGTGAATTGCGGGGCCTCTATGGTCTCAACAGGGGTGAAACGGCTGCCCTTTGGCCCATTGCCCGCGCGCATCTGCATGAACCGCTTAACCATGCGATCCTCAAGGGAATGAAAAGTCACAACCACCAGCAGCCCACCTGCATTCAACGCGGATTCCGCGGCCTGCATGCCGCGCGCCAGCTCGCCCAGCTCATCGTTCACAACGATGCGCAAGGCCTGAAAGCTGCGGGTTGCGGCATGGGGCTGGCCGGGTTTCGGGCGCGGCAGGATACGTTCGATCATGCCCGCCAGTTGACGCGTTGTCTCGAACGGCGCCGACTTGCGGTCCATAACGATGGCGCTGGCAATGCGGCGCGAGGCCCGTTCCTCGCCGAACTGAAACAGAATATCGGCCAACACCGCCTCGGGGGCCGTGTTTACAATATCAGCCGCCGAAGGGCCGTCTTGCCCCATGCGCATATCCAGCGGCCCATCGCGCATAAACGAAAACCCGCGTGCCGCCTGATCGATCTGCATCGAGGACACCCCGATATCCAGCACCACACCATCAAGTTTTTCGCCCAAATCCGCGGCGATTGTGTCCAAATCCCCAAAACACCCCGATTTCAGCGTCAAACGATCGCCGTAATCATCCAGCCAGCCCTTGGCCCGCGCCAAAGCCTCGGGATCACGATCAACACCGATCAGACGGGTTGCCCCGGCCTCAAGAAGCGCACGCGCATAGCCACCGGCCCCAAAGGTGCCATCCAGCCAAACGCCCTGCACTGGGCTGGTTTGGGCAAGGATTTTATCAATAAGAACAGGTACATGCGGGGTATCAGGGTTTTGAGGGTCGCTTGAAGGGACAGCCATGCCCTACCCCTCCGCTTTGGGGGATTGCAACATGGCAAAGGGGTTTTTCTGCGCCGCACCCCATTCCCTGATTCGCCCCAGTTCCGCGTCATAAGCCGCAGGTTCCCACATCTGGAATGTGTCGCCCTTGCCGGCAAAAACCACCTCTTTTTTCACGCCGATCATTGCGCGCATATCTGGTGACAGAATCATGCGACCGTTATCATCAATCGTCGCATAATCGGAATCGGTTTCCAGAATGGCCTGATAGAATTCACGTTCATCCGAAAAAAGCGGCAGGTCCGAGATAATATCATCGACCTTATCCATCGCCCTGATCGAATAGCCCTCATGGCATTTTCCGCCCTTGGAGCCAAACACGATAATCATTTGCGGGTTGTCGTCTGTGCGCCAGTCAGGATCGCCCTCTTCAAGCACACGGCGAAAGGACGCGGGAATAGATACCCGGCCCTTTGCGTCCACTTTATGGACCGATTTACCTCTGAAACGTCTTGCCACGCCTCGAACTCCTACAATCGCCTGCCCTTAACGGAAACGGTGGACCGTGCTGCCTAAGGCACGACCCACCGCCTGTCCCGATCAAGGGTCGTCCGGCTGCGCCACTTTCGTGTCTGCTCGCTTACGCGCCGGATCTTTTCACTCTGAAAGAAAGCGGGTGCCTGTATGAAACCTGCTCGGTTTTCGTTTTCGGGGCTTATGCCCTCTAAAAACATGTCCGCGTTCTTTCGTGAAACTTGTGTAGCACGGGGAAAGCATGCCTAGCAATAGTAATTTTATGGGAAATGAGTCCTAAAATCAATGAAACCAGCCAATACATCCGAATTTTCGGCATACCTAGTAGGCATGCAAAATTCGGCCACCACATGTGGTAGAAAGTTTTTTGCAGATTTTTTGGATATTTAGGGGGTTTTCAGGATATTCATGATATCCCCAGCAATAACCCCGGCAAATAGAGCACAATCGCGGGAAACGCGATCAGGCCGGCGATGGTCAGGGCGTCGGCGATGAAAAACGGGGCGACGCCTTTGAAGACGTCCTGCACCGTGATGTCAGGGCGCACGCCCGCAACCACGAAACAGTTAAGGCCGATGGGGGGCGTGATCAGGCACAGCTCGGCCATTTTGACCACCAGAATGCCGAACCATATAGCACAAGCCGTGCCCGACATGCCAAAGGCACTGTCAGCGGCGCTAACAAATTCACCGCCGTTGAGCGCAATCACCGCCGGGTAGACGACGGGCAGGGTTAGCAGCAACATCCCGATTGCATCCATGAACATCCCCAGCACCGCATAGGCCAGCAGGATATAGATCAGCGTCAGCATCGGGCTTTGATCGAGGGTGGTGATCCAGTCGGAAAACACGCCCGGCAGGTCGGCAAAGCCCAGAAAGCGCACATAGATCAGCACGCCCCAGATAATGGTAAAGATCATTACCGTCAGCTTGGCGGTTTCCAGCAGGGCCTCGCGCAGTTGTTTCCAGCGCATACCGCGGTAAAGCGCCATCAGGAAGACAACGAACGCGCCCAGCGCCCCGCCCTCGGTCGGCGTGCCCCATGCATCGCCGCCAAAGGGGTTATAGATGAAAAAGATGATGATCGCGACGACGAACAGGATCGGCAAGGCGCCAGGCAAAGATTGAAACCGTTGTTTCCAGCTAAAGCCCCCGACCGGCGGGCCGAAGTTCTTGAAGGTTAGTGCCAGTCCGACGACCAGCAATCCGTAAATGACGGCCGAGAACGCGCCGGGGATGAAACCGGCCAGCAGCAGGCGGCCCACGTCTTGTTCAACGATAATCGCATAGATCACCAGAATGGCCGAGGGCGGGATAAGCGACGCCAATGTGCCTGCGGCGGCGACCACGCCTGCGGCAAAGCGTTTGTCATACCCTTCGGCCAGCATTTCGGGGATAGCGATGCGTGCAAACACCGCCGATGTGGCTACGCTCGCGCCTGACACAGCGGCAAATCCGGCGGTGGCGAACACGGTTGAAACCGCCAAGCCCCCCGGCAACCAGCCAAGCCAGCGTTTTGCGGCCTCAAACAGCGCTTTGGTCAGGCCTGCGTAATAGGCAAGATATCCGATCAGGATAAAGGTCGGGATTAACGACAACGCCTGGTTGGCGATTTTGGAATGGGGCACCTGCCCTGCGGTTTTCGTGGCAACGCCCAGCGCCCAGATGAATTCGTCGGGGTCATAGCCCTTTTTGGACCAGAAAATCCACACCAGCCCCAGTAATCCCGCAAGCGCGGCCGCAAAAGCCACCCGCATGCCTAGAAAAACCATTGTTAGCATGATGCCTGAAACGATCAGCCCGATATCGATACTATCCATCCGCCTACCCCTTTTCCAGACCCGAAACTGTTGCGGCCTCGGCAGCAGCGGCGCTGGCGGCGTCCGCGATCAGCGGCACGGCAATCGGGTTGGGCGTGCCGGAAATCAGCGCGCGCCCATAGCCCCAGACCTGCAATATCAGGCGCAGGCAAAGCACTCCAAAGGCCACTGGCACCAGCAGCTTTGCCGGCCAAAGCGGCAGGCCGATATCCAGACTGGAATCGCGGCTCCAATTCGGGGCCGCTAGATCAAAGGCCCGCAGAAAATGTGCAAACGCCCCCCAGACCAGCAGCAGCATGACAGCCAGCACTATCAGCGTGGTCAATAGTTCCGCCGCCCACAGTATCCGCCCCCGAAGCCGCCCCACCAGAATATCCATCCGAATATGCCCGCCAAGACGTTGCGTATAAGAAATGCCGACAAAAGCAATCAGCGGCATCGCCTGTTCGATCCAGTCGACATATCCCGGTAAGGGCTGGTTAAACATATTACGCCCCGCCACACTGACCACGGCCAGTATCATCAGGGAAAACACAGCAATCCCGCCGATGAGGGCCAGCAGGGATTCAAACTTGAACAGCGCGCGATCAAGACGGCTGAGCCATGTGTCATCTGTCAATATAGAGGAGTGCTCGGACATATCTGTTCCTATAAAACACCCCCGCCCCCATGTTTCAAAGGGCGGGGAGGATAGGTTTTAAGCGCGGTTACTCAGCCAGAGTGCCGATCACCAGATCATATAGCTCTTGGGCGGGCAGCCCACGGCCATTCATATCCGCAATCCACGCAGCAGCCGCCGGTCCGGCGACGGCCTCGCGAAAGGCGGTCAGTTCGGCGTCACTATATGTAATGCGCTCAATCCCGCGATCATCAAGCGCAGGTCCCCAGGCGGACATGGTTTTGTCATTATAATAGCTGACGTAATAATCCAGCGCCGCATCAACCGACCCCAGCAGGGCGTCGCGTTCGCTATCGGATAAAGCCGCCAGCGCATCCGCGTTCACCACAACCGGGCAATTCACTGTGCCGGGGTTAAGGTTGGTGGTCCACCACGTGGCGTTTTCAATCGTGCCATAAGACATATGGGCGTGCGGCGCGAAAGCTACGGTTTTGACAACACCGCTGTCCATCGCCTGGCGCACCTCGGTTGCTGACATCGATGTGGGCACGGCCCCGACGGCGGCCATGGCGCGGCCAACACCGCCCGTGGCACGCACAGTCAGACCTTGATAATCGGCCAGCGTGCGCGGCGCATCCCCTTTGCCAACGATATTATATTGCGGCAGCGGCGAGGGCATCAGCAAGGTCGCATTCCAGCGCGCCAGATCCGCCTGCACCGCGGGATGGGCGTAAACCGCCTGCGAGACCCTGATTTCATCCTCCAGCGAGCCAACCCCCAGAAACGGCAGTTCCAGCACGGTGATCGACGGGTTCTTATCGGCGTGATAGCCGGCACAAAACTGCGCCATCTCAAACGCACCAATGGAAATCCCGTCGAGGTTCTCTTTGTTCTTGGACAAACCGCCATAGGAAATGTTTAGCGTAAATTCCCCGCCGGTCTTTTCGCTGACCAGTTCCGCCAAGCGTTCGACATGCTCGGTAAAAGCGCGCCGTTTACCCCAGACCGAGACATTCCATTCGGTCGCCATCGCCTCAACCCCAAGTCCGAGCGTAAAGGTCGCGAGCGTTGCAGACATCAATATCGTGCGTTTCATGTGTTTCCTCCCAGAAATCTTATGTGCACGCAGCCTAGCCAGAAAAATACCAAAGGGGAAGTCTAGAGTTTGACCAAATGGGCAAACCCACGCCACGAACCCTGGCTTTTACAGAGCCACTGTTTCGTTGACTAAGCCCTGATTAAGTGGGGGTTTTACAAAAATGCCAGCCCTCGCCCGGGTGGGAGCCAAGCGCTTCGGATCTGGCTGTCACCGCATATGTAATTATACGGGCCTTTTCAATTAGATGCGCCATTGCAATAGCCCCCGCCGTGGGGCGGGCGGGGGCTGGCATTTTTGTAAAATACCGGGTGGCGCGTTGTTTGAAGGTTGCCTATGGCATGTTTTCAAGTTCAAGCACGCAATCAACTGTTTCGAAATATGCCGCAAACCCCACTGAACGATAAAGCTTGAAAGCGGCTATGTTAGTGGGTTCATACCCCACGATAGCGGCCTGCATGCCCGCGTCTTTCATCCGCGCCATCCCGGCGTACATCAAAGCCCTGGTTAGGCCGCGCCGTATGAAATCCCTGTGGCAACCGACGGGTTCAAACAAGCCTGAGCCGCTGATCTGGTCAAACCAGACCACCACAAAGGCTGCAAAGCGTCCGTCGGGGGCAACGACGACGAGTTCGCGCTGAGGGTCAAAGCCGGCCGTTTGCATCACTTTGCGATATTCAGCCTCGCTCCATTTAGGTTTAAAAGCTGCATTATGCACATCCGCCACCAGTCGCGCGTCATCTTTACCTGTGACACATCGGATGGCAAAACCATCGGGCAAATGTGGTTTAGGGACACGATCAAGACTGCGCCTCATCACGGCATAATCGGCTTTTTGCGCCTTGAAGCCCAATTGCATAAGACAGGCTTTCCCGGCCTTGTCACTTGTGGCAAGATTGACTTTTACGGTTTGAACACCCTCCTTTGGCATCCGCTTACGCAATATGGCGATGCAGGCCCGATGAAACGCGCGTATCCACGCACCATCACGCCCACGGGCATCCAACACATGTGCATAACTTCCCGAATCCGCGTCCAGTTCGACAACAGCACGTATCCGGTCAGCCTCTTCGAGAATATGGAAATGGTGATCGAGGTTTTCGCCGCGATACCCATTGCTCATCCAATGGACAAAATCCCCGGGGTGGTAGTTTCTGGATGTATCACGCTGCCAGCACGCACCGATAAAGCGCGTCACCACAGGCAAATCATCTGGTTGATATGGCCGCAACAACATGTCTTACTTTCATGGAGAAGCTCTTTGGTTTTGGCGTTGTGTCGTTTCAGGTTCTCATTTAAGCGGCTTTTCACGCAGATGCCAACGGGCTTTCCTGCCTGATATTGAACGTTTGCGACACCCGCTCTCTAAACTATCAGATTGGATAAAGTCAGCGAATCGGCACTGCAAAGCCGGATACCGCGCTTGATTCTCTGAGATTCCCGGTTTTTTCGTGTGAAATTTAATATGTTTTACCTAAATCCTAATATTTTACCTCTACTAATTAGATATATGTAAGATTTTACCTACTTGCAATAATATTTATATATTTCATATAGTTACGTGATTATCGTTCTTGACAATACCATGATTTTGAGCCAAAGAAGGCACAATAAGACAGCCTCGCCCCATTTCCGCCCCATTTCGCTGGTTAATAAATCACATCTGGTTCAAAAGCCGTGTCTGGCATTTTATTCGCCAACAAGCCTAGAACTCGAATGTGCTAATTAATCCTAATTACGGGACTAACGGTGCAGCCCTTTCTGGGCACAAATGATCAAACTGAATCCTTGGAAAGGGAAATACAATGAAACTGTTCGCAAACTTCGCAAAAAATGAATCCGGTGCTGTAACTGTAGATTGGGTTGTTCTGACCGCTGCCATCGTTGGCATCGCTATTCTGGTTCTGACACTTATCTCTGGTGGTATCAACACTGCCGCTCAAGGTATTAATACCGAGCTGCAGAATGCTGGCACTATTCCTCTGGCACCTGCTTCTTAAGTAATATCTATTACTAATTCTATATCAAGCCGGATGGCGTTGTTATTCGGCTTGATACCCTTAGTACTTTACGCTCGTGGCTGTTGACTATCACACGCCAATTATTATCACTTTATGATTTTATGGAGTAACTATGAATATCACGAATTCTCTGATGGGCTTCTCAGCCTCTGAATCCGGGGCCGTAACTGTTGATTGGGTAGTGTTAACAGCCTCAATTGTCGTGATTGCTGTGGCTGTAGTGACCATTATCATGAGTGGCGTCAATCAAGGCGCAGAAAATATTGAAGAAACCATTCTAAGATACGATGAGCCAAAAATGAATATAGCCAGCTCTGGCTCACCTTAATTTACCCGTTTAAAATCTGCCCACCACATTTCATTTGAATAAGATGGCTAAGTAGCCTATCCACACCCTGAAAGCAATTTGATGTCACCTGAAATATCAGGTGGTATTTTGAAGCCAAGGGAAAATCATGCGTATTATCTTCAGTTTAATTCTTCTTATGGGCTTAGGCTTGGCTGGCTCTGCTGCTTATATGGTTATGCAACGTTTCACCCAATATGAAGCTGAATTAACGGAACAACGTCGCTTGAATAAACCCGCGATAGAATTAACCGAGATTGCTGTGGCGGCAAAGAACCTGCTTTTCAGCACACAGATAACAGCCGATGATGTGCGTATGCAAAAATGGCCTGCCGACGCGGTTCCTGAAACGGCCTACACGACTATCGAAGCCCTGCTCGGCGATGCAGACGCACGCCCGCGGGTCGTATTGCGCCGCATGGTCAAAGATGAGGTCGTGCTGGTAGATAAGGTTTCTGATTTTGGTCGTGATGCAGGCATCCTGTCCCGCCTTCCATCTGGATCGCGTGCATTTACACTTAGTGTAGGCATGACCACAGGTGTTTCCAGTAATTTACGCCCGAATGACCGGGTTGATATTTACTGGACCGGCAACAATGGGCGCGCAACTATCACAAAAATTTTACTGGAGAATATTCGTCTGGTAGCAGTCGATCAAATTACGGATGAGGACGCAATCGGCTCACGTACAGCCAAAACCATTACGGTTGAAATTGACCCTCAACTTGTGGCGCTGCTAACACAAGCCCAACAATCCGGCCGCCTGACCTTATCCTTTCGTGGGCTTGGCGATTCAACAACAACCAGCGTTGAAGAAGTTAATACCCGAGATGTTACAGGTGTAACAGAGGTGTTTGTTCAGCCAGAAGTGGCCGCTGAAGTCTGTTACCGTATTGAAATGAAGGGCATTGAGCGCATCAAAATTCAGGTTACTTGCGCGGATGAGGAATAAGCCTAAGCCTGCAATACTGAGACAAAATTACCACGCATTAATGTAATTTGTAAAAATCCAGTTGAAACTTACCGCAACATCGCGCAGTCTGTCTCGGTAGGCGCAATGAGTGCGCAAAAACAACAAGCGCACAAATGCGCGGCATAAATCGAAAAAAGTGATTTTGAGAGGCAGGATCACATGAGCATTAAAAATATACTATCTACGGGCCTTCTTGGGCTCGGGTTGTCGTTAACTATGGTATCACAGGCGCCCGCACAGGGATTGTCGGTGATGCGGGGGACTACATCGAGTAATATATCGGTTGCAGTCAATCGCGCTATCGTGGTGCAAAGCGACACAATATTCTCCGAAGTGTCTGTGGCAAATCCGGCAATTGCCGATATTGCCACCCTTTCCGAGAATACCATCTATGTTCTGGGTAAGGTTCCGGGGCGTACAACACTCACAATTTTTGGCGCTGACGGAAGTCTGGTGGCAAATGTTGATGTTCGGGTCGTCCCTGACATCGCAGAATTTAAGGAGCGTCTTGCAGAAATCCTCCCCGGAGAGCCGATTCAGGTTCGCACGGCGAGTGATGGTATCGTATTAAGTGGTACAATATCGGGGGCCCGTAAAGTTGCCCGTGCAATGGAATTGGCGGAGCGTTATGCGCCCGGCAAAGTCACCAATCTGATGATGGTTGGCGGCACACAACAGGTGATGTTGCAGGTTCGCTTTGCTGAAATGCAACGTTCTGTGGCCAAAAGCCTGCATTCGAGCGTTGGTTTGGCCGGTGGGAACTTTACCGCAGGTACGGGTGTTATCGCGCAGGGTGCTAATATGGCCAACGTTGGAGCTGGTGGTCCATATGTATCCAATAACGAACGTAACGGTGCCATTGGTTTCTCATTCGGCGGTGGCGGCTTGGCTGTCAGCGTTCTACTGGAAGCTCTTGAATCCAAAGGCATGTCACGCACTTTAGCTGAACCCAACGTTGTTGCGGTTTCTGGCCAAAAGGGTGAGTTTTTTGCTGGTGGTGAATATCCGGTCCTGACAAGGGGAACGGGTATAGAAGGTACGAAAATCGAGTATAAACGCTTTGGGGTTTTGCTTGAGTTCACACCAACTGTGATTGACGGTAATCTGATCAGGCTGGACCTTGATACTACTGTTAGTGCACTTGATCGTAATGTTGTGGCCCAAGGCGTGTTCGGCTTTAAAACCCGCAGCACCAAAACATCCGTTGAAATGCGGGATGGGCAAAGTTTTGCAATTGCCGGTCTTTTGCAGGATGACTTTGACGATACTGTTGGCCAAGTTCCGTGGCTGGGCGATGTGCCAATCCTTGGTGCTTTGTTCCGCAGTAGTGATTTCGCCCGCAAGCAAAGTGAGCTGGTGGTAATCATCACACCGCATTTGGTGGCCCCTACAACGTCGGATGCATTGTCTATGGCAACAAACCATATGCGCATCCCGACCGAGGAAGAGTTGTTCTTACTTGGAACGGTTGAAGGGTCTTCATCGCTCGGGGGGTCTTCGGACATCCAGGGCTCCTATGGCTACGTGATGGAGTAAGGCACATGAAAAACATACTTAAACTTACCGCCGCCGCTTCTGTCCTACTTACCGCAGGGTGTCTTGATCCTGCGGGGACTATGCGCAACGAGAGCAGCTTTGCCGAGGCCGCAGCAGCAAACCAGTTTGCACAAACCGCATATCTGGATCCTGCTACAGCCCTGAAAACGCTGGATCAAAGGTTCCGTAAAGCTGTGCCGACAATGATCAACTTTGACTTCAACGTATCCACCTTGGATGCCGAAGCTCAAACGATCCTGCGCCGGCAAGCTGAATGGGTCAAACGTTACCCAATGGTGCGCTTCAAAGTCTTTGGGCATACGGATAAAGTTGGCTCTAATGGCTATAACAACAGCCTCGGAATGCGTCGCGCACGTGCCGCCGTTCGGTATCTGGTTGCACAGGGTGTTCCCCGCCGCAGCCTGATCGCTGCCGTATCACGCGGTGAACGGGAGCCTTTGGTTAACACAGAGGATCGTGAACGTCTGAACCGCCGGACCGTCACTGTCGTTGCCGGTTATGTAAAAGGCTACAGAGGGCATGACTTTGACGGCAAAGTCGCCAATGCCATATATGGTGAATATGTAGGCGGAAGCGCTGTCGAAGAATAATCGACCATATAATCCAACCAAAAAGGCCCCTACCCGGGGCCTTTTTCAATTATTCGTTACTATCTTACTTAATACTAGCCATTTCTTTGCTTTTTATTAGTTTAACCTTTTGATTTGCTGTTAATAAATATAGTGTAGCTGAGTGCAGACCGGGTGAATATTTAATTACCACCTGATTTGCAGACGATGACAAGTATCTATGCGTACCAACGACCGCAAGACCCTGAGGAAAATATGGCACTAATAAAATTAAAAGAACGGGTAATTGAAGCTTTTGCAGCAACACGCGATATCAGCCAATTCCCGCAGTTAAGCGCTGAACTCTCTAATCAATTCTCAAAAAACTGGGCTGTTGGTTCGTTTCGTGAAGCCATGGAATCCCTGAAACGCGGTTCTTTGGATACAATCGAATTCATTGTCATTTGCGTTGATCGCAGCGATGAAAGCAATCTGGAGCCGGTGCTCGATTTCATTGATGGCGTCAAAGCGCGCGGGGCAAAAACCATTCTTGTCGCTAATGATGTCAGCCCGACGTGTTTGCATAAGTTGCTGCAAAAGGGTGCCGATAACTTTGTTCCCTACCCTTTTCCGGATGACGCTTTCAGCCAAGCTTTGGTACGCTTGCGTGAGCAGGACGCTGTGCCTGAAGTTGCAGCTGCGCCGGGAAAACGTCGTCGTAAAGGTATAATTCTGCCGGTATTTGGGCTTGCTGGCGGTGTTGGTGCCACAACATTTGCTGTAAATCTGGCTTGGGAACTGGCAACCCATGATAAAAAGTCCAAGACCCGCGTTGCTATACTCGATTTAAACTTCCAATCCGGTTCTGTCGCGACATATCTTGATATAGGCAGGCGGGATGCGGTTGCAGAAATGCTGACGGATATTGATAATCTTGATGCCGAAATTTTTGCACAAAGCCTGACCTCTTATAAATCGCGCATGGCTGTTTTAACTGCCCCGCCTGAAACATTACCGCTTGATATAATTGACAGCGATGCTGTGCATCAGCTTTTGACTCTGGCACAGGCGTCTTATGATTATGTTATCGTAGATTTACCGCCGATGCTGGTGAACTGGTCGTCTGACGTGCTGCAAATGGCGGAAACATATTTTGCGATTATCAATTTGGACATGCGTTCAGCCCAAAACCTGATGCGGTTTATCCGTACTGTGAAGGCCGAAGAGTTGCCCGAGGAGAAAATCCAGTATATCCTGAATTTCGCCCCCTCATTTACCAATGTCAGCGGTAAAGCACGGGCAAAACGGTTTTCCGAGAGTCTGGGCATTGATATCAATATTCTACTGCCCGATGGTGGCAAAGGCATATTAACCGCCTGCGATCAAGGCCAACCTTTGGCAGAATCCGCGCCAAAAAACCCGTTACGCAAAGAGATTGGCAAGATTTCAGCCTCGATAACCACAACTATTGAAGAAATGAAGGCCGCAATCGTTTAGGAGAGATTGTTATGTTCCGCAAATATGAAAAAAGCGCTAAACCAGCGGCTCCGTCATTAATGGCAACACCCGCTGCTACACCGCGCGCGCCTGAGAAAAAAGGGAAAAAGGCCGTTGTCGAAGCTGCGGTAAAAGCCCCAAAGAAAGAAGCCAAAGCTGCTCCGGTACAGGTAGATGCGATTGAGGATACCAAAGAAACTAAACGTATCGCGCGCTTGCTTGATATCCGGATGTCCCTGCACAAGCGTCTGCTGGAAACCCTCAATCTTGCAGCACTTGATAAAGCCTCTAATGAAGATTTGCGCCGTGAAATTACTTCTATATCGCGCGAAGGGTTGCGGGATATGGGGATCGTGCTTAATACCGCTGATCAGGAACAGCTAAATCAGGATCTGATGGATGAAGTTACCGGCCTTGGCCCGCTGGAACCTTTGCTGAAAGACGAAACCATCAACGATATTCTGGTGAACGGCAGCCAGCAGATATTCATCGAGCGTGCCGGTATACTGGAACTTACAAACGTTAAATTTAAGGATGAACGCCATCTTATGCGCGTTATCGACAAAATCGTATCCGCGGTTGGTCGTCGTGTGGATGAAAGCTCGCCTTACGTCGATGCGCGCTTGCAAGATGGATCGCGTTTCAACGCCATGGTCCCGCCCTGCGCAGTTGACGGATCACTGGTTTCCATTCGTAAATTCACCAAAGAAAAACTGTCTATTGACCAGTTGATCAACTTTGGTGCCTTTAATGAGGCGATGGCGACCTATCTACAAGCGGCTGTTTCAACGCGGCTTAATATTATCGTATCCGGCGGTACCGGTTCTGGTAAAACCACGACACTTAACGCGCTTTCCGGCTTTATTGACGACGATGAGCGCATTGTAACGATCGAAGACACCGCCGAGCTGCAGCTCCAACAGCTCCACGTGGGCCGCATGGAGAGCCGCCCGGCCAATGTTGAGGGTAAGGGCGAGGTCAGCCAGCGGGATTTACTGCGAAATGCACTACGGATGCGTCCTGACCGCATTATCGTCGGGGAAACGCGTGGCGATGAGGTGATCGACATGTTGCAGGCCATGAACACCGGCCACGACGGGTCTATGACAACGATCCACGCCAACTCGGCGCGCGATGCAATTGCACGTCTTGAAAACATGATCGCCATGACCGGGGTTGAGCTGCCGCTAAAAGCCAGCCGCGCCCAGATCGCATCGGCCGTAAACCTGATCGTACAGATCAGCCGCCTTCAGGATGGCTCACGCCGGATGCTTTCAATCACTGAGGTTACCGGTATGGAGGGCGATATCATTTCCATGCAGGAAATTTTCAAATTCCAGCGTACCGGCCTTGGCGAAGGTGGTAAAATCGAAGGGAATTTCGTATCTTGCGGGCTGCGTTCGGCCTATACAGAACGCTTTGAACAATGGGGCTTTGCCCTGCCAAGCGACATTTACGCGGATACAATGTAAGATGAGGAAAACATCATGAGTATTCAACCACTTATCTATGCGCTGATCTTTGTTGGTGTGTTCTTCATGGTCGAAGGTATCTATCTGGCGTTTTTCGGTAAATCCGTGCGCCAGGACGCTAAGGTAAACCGGCGCTTACAACTGCTGCAAAACGGTGAAAATCCCGAAGACGTTATGGATACCTTGCGCAAAGAGCGCGAGCAACATCTTGGCGCATCCGGCATACCGCTGCTGGCCCCCCTATCGGCTAAGGCTGCACAGGCAAACATCGAATTTTCGCCTGTGGCTTTGATCGCTGTCATGATAATTGTCGCCATTGCCGCCTTTTTGGGCCTCACGTTTTTCACGGGCGCCGGCTTACAACTTCGCATCGGTATTTCCGTGATCATGGGATACGGCGCGGTTTACACATGGCTGCGCAACAAGGCTAAAAAGCGCATATCATTATTTGAGGAACAACTGCCTGATGCAGTTGAACTTATCGTGCGCTCCTTGCGGGTCGGACACCCGTTTTCCAGCGCCGTGGCTTCGGTTGCAACCGAAATGCCTGATCCTTTAGGCACCGAGTTTGGCATGCTGGCCGACGAAAGTACTTACGGCATGGAGATCACGGAATCGTTAGATAACATGGCCGAACGCATTGATGTGCAGGATCTTCGATTTCTGGCCGTTGCCGTTAAAATCCAAAGTCAATCGGGTGGTAATCTCGCTGAAATTCTTGAGGGGCTGGCCAAGGTTATCCGCTCTCGTTTCAAACTTTTCCGCCGCGTTCGTGCAATCACCGCCGAGGCAAAATGGTCTGGCTGGTTCCTGTCGGTTTTCCCGCTTGGGGCCTTGATTATGATCAACGTCATGCAGCCCGGATACTATGACGACGTGATGACAACACCTGTATTTGTACCCGCCGCCATCGTTGTTGGTATTTTTCTTACCGTGAATGTTATTTTCATGCGGATCATGGTCGACATCAAGGTTTAGGCCGAATTCAAGGACATAATAATGAGCACTATTCTTCAAATCTGGGATTTTATCAACGCCGCCCTTGGCCCGATGGCACCGTTTGCGGTCCTTGGGTTGATGGGTGTTTACCTGATATTACTGGCCCTGCCGATTGTCTTGAAAAAGGAAGAAGACCCTTTTGCCAAGCTACAGGGCGCCCCCGGCGCTCGCCCCGTTCGGGGCGGTGGTAAAGACGATTCAGCGGCTGTAAAATTACGCTTTGATGGCGGTGCCGGCGCACGTTTGGGGAGATTTGCCAAACATCTGGAACCTCAAGACGAAGAAGCGTTTTCCGCCTCGCGCCTCAAACTTATCCAGGCTGGATACCGTTCAAAAACAGCCGTGCGTACATTGAATTTTGCTAAAATGGTGCTGGGTATTGGTTTCATGCTGATCGGAGTATTATTTGTTTTAATACAACCGAATCAACTTGCACTGACAACTTTGATCATGATCGTTGTTATACCTGGTACTATTGGTTATGTTCTACCTATGTATTGGGTTGAGCGTCGTCTGCAACAAAGGCAGGAAGACACAACCAACGGGTTTCCCGATGCGCTCGATTTGATGCTGGTTTGTGTCGAGGCAGGACAATCGCTCGATCAGGCTATTTTGCGGGTTGCCGGTGAGATCAAAAAGGCCTACCCGACCCTTTCGGAAGAGTATGAAATCGTCGCCAACGAAATGCGCGCGGGTAAAGACCGTGTCACGGTTTTGCGCGATATGTCTGAACGTTGCGGCGTGGCCGACATCAGCGCTTTCGTAACTGTGCTGGTGCAATCGGCCAAATATGGTACATCCATTGCCGATGCCTTGCGGGTATATGCCTCGGAAATGCGTGATAAACGGGTTATGCGTGCCGAGGAAAAGGCCAATGTTCTGCCAACAAAACTGACCATTGGCACGATGATGTTCACAGTGCCGCCGCTATTGATCATTCTGGTTGGACCCTCGATTTACAACATCTATGAAAACCTACTGCAATGACCACAAGGCCCGTATGGTGGGGGGCTGTTTTACTGCCCTTCCTCATCTTAATCACGGGCTGCAATTCCGCTAATTTCGAACTTAGTCAGAATGATCGGCGCGGGCCACCCCCACCTTTGGGCACGAAAAGTACAACAGTGGCCGTTGATGGCATGATCGTCGGGGATCGCCTGATGGCCGCCAATGAGTTTGAACTGGCGCTATCCGCCTATCAACGTGCCGCCACCGTACACGGTGTTATCGCTGAAGTGCTTAGCGCCATGGGGGCCGCGAATTTACGGCTCGGCAGATTGCAACAGGCCAAGGTTCTGATTGAAAAAGCGCTTGAAAAAGATGACAAATCCGTTTCTGCGTGGAATAATTTCGGCGTGGTATTGATGAACCTCAATGAACCACATCAGGCGCGCGAAGCTTTTAAGGTCGCCTTTGGCATCGACAACGGAAATTCGGAACTTATTCGTCAAAACCTGATATTGGCTAATAAAGGCATCAAAGCACAAACACTTGAAACGTTAAACCTTGCAGATTTCATGTTGGTAAGACATGGTAACGGCAGTTACTTTCTGTTAGGTAATTAAAAAAACAAGGGGCGAGCACATGGGCCTTATGGATACACGGGCAATTTTAACCGGGCTGATATTGGCGGTTTTTCTGACGGGCTGTTCTGAAATGACAGACGAGGAGAAAAACGCTGAACTTGGGCCGCTAAACGCGATTGATGCGGTCGGTCTCAGCGATATAATGCTGAACCTCGCTGATCCCAATGAGGCGGTTATTTTCTTTAGGGAATCTCTGGCCAAAGAGCCGGGGCGCGTTGACTTGAAACGCAACTATGCTTTGGCGCTGGTGCGGGCCAAAAAATATGCAGAGGCCGCGCTGATCTTTGAACAACTCATTGAAACCGGTGAAGCGACACCACTGGACCGTCTGGCTTATGCGGACTCGCTGGTACGCAACGGTGCCTGGGATGAGGCAAAAATCCAACTGGACCTTATCCCGCCAACGATTGAGAATTTTAAACGGTATTTCCTGGAGGCGCTGGTCGCTGACCACAATAAACAATGGGAAAAAGCCGATAATTATTACGACGTTGCCCGCGGGTTGACCACACGTCCGGCGCAGGTTTTGAACAATTGGGGCATCTCCAAGATGAATCGCGGGCGCAGGTCTGACGCTGAAAAGCTGTTCAAACAGGCCATCGCCGCTGATCCCAGTCTGTTTGCCGCCAAAAACAACCTTGTGATGTCGCGTGGTAAGCACAAAGTATATAAGCTGCCCGTCATGCCAATGACGGATATTGAACGTGCCGTTTTACTGTATAATGTTGCCCGTCAGGCCATAACAAACAAGGATATCGATATCGCCAAGGGTTTGCTGGAAACCGCCATTGACAGACATCCCCAACATTTTGAGGCCGCCGTTTCCCTGCTGGGATCGCTCTGATGGAAGCTTATGCAAGTTACGCGTTGCTGGCCGTCGCCACCCCGTTTTGCCTCTGGGCAACATGGACGGACCTTAAATATATGCTGATACCCAATATTCTGGTTATCATCATGGCTGCGGCTTTTATGATAATCGCACCAATATTTCTGCCTTTTGATGTATATTTATGGCGCATTTTAGCAGGTGCAATCGTTTTGACTGTCGGGTTTATCCTGTTCTCAATCGGTGGACTGGGTGGAGGGGACGCAAAATTCGCCGCTGCGATGATTATGTTTGTTGATCAAACCATGTTCATTCCTTTCCTTCTTACCTTTGCGCTTTTCACTTTACTGGCGGTAATTCTACATAAATTGATCAAATTCCTGCCTTTTGCCCGCCCGATTACCAGCAGTTGGGAATCCTGGACAAATCGCAAGAAATTCCCGCTTGGCTTTGGCATGGGCGGGGCGTTGATCACTTTTCTGGCACAACAGGCATTTGCGTGATATAGAACGTAAATCACACCGAATATTAACCCATCGGGTAGAAAACGGATAAAAGGCACGAAGATAATGGACGGACAAGAGCACGATACCATCAAACCCCCGGTGCCGCTTGAGCTTGCGGATGTTGGGCTTGAGGTCACGTTAATGCGCGACATCATGCTAAAGACGATGTTTCGCCGCAATCTCAGCGATATTCTGGATCTCGCCGAGGCTTTGTGTGTATCTGTGCCCATTGCACAGGAACTTGTGGATAGCGCGCGCGACAATAATCTGATCGAAACACTGGGGGCACGCGGGGCCTCGACAACCGCGGCTTTGCGCTATCAGCTAACAGGATTTGGTAAAGAACACGCCCAAGATGCGCTTACCCAATCGGAATATTACGGCGCCCTGCCCGTGCCCTTGGCGGATTTTTGGAAACAAACGGCGCGCCAGGGCATTGCCGATGTGAACATCACCCGCGATAAACTGGAATCCTCGTTATCACATCTGGTGCTGCCAGATGGCATGCTCGATAACCTTGGACCGGCCGTAAACTCGGGAAAATCCGTTCTGCTTTATGGCCCTCCAGGCAATGGTAAATCCTCGATCTCCAACGGGATCAGAGATGCTTTGGGCGATAATATCTTTCTGCCACGGTTTTTGGAATATTCCGGTCAGGTGATCTCGCTTTACGACCCGATCGTGCACACGCTCGCCAAACCCGAAGAATTTGATCCCAAATCCCTGCGCCGCCTTGGCCCGACCTTTGATCAACGCTATGTGCTGTGCCGTCGCCCCTCGGTTATGACCGGTGGTGAGCTGACGCTCTCGATGCTTGATCTTAACTATAATCCGGTCTCGCGGACCTATCAGGCGCCGCTGCAATTGAAGGCGACGGGTGGTGTGTTTATCGTGGATGACCTTGGTCGCCAACAGGAACCACCCCAGGCCTTGATCAACCGCTGGATTGTTCCTATGGAGCAGCATTTTGATATTCTGACCCTGCAATCGGGCCAGAAATTCATGGTCCCATTTGATACATTGGTGATCTTTTCCACCAACTTTGCCCCCTCTGAAATGTTCGACGGCGCAGCGCTTAGACGGATTTATTATAAAATCAAAGTCGATAATCCCATTCGCGATGATTTTATTAAAGTGTTCGTCAAAACCTGCCGCCATTACAAAATCCGCCCGGATGAGAATGTTCTGAAACACCTGTTGAAGAACAAATATCCGGCTGTGGATAACGCCTATGCATCCTATCACGCGCCGTTTCTGATCGATCAAAGCCTGTCGATTTGCGACTATGAAGGCCTGGAGCGGCAAATGACTGTCGAGCTGGTTGATCGCGCCTGGGAGAACCTGTTTGTCGAAGACTGATCGCATCACGATCAGCTATGTCGGCGCGATTGCCCATGTGGCGCTTAACCGCCCTGAAAAACGCAACGCCCTTGATATGGCCATGCTAGAGGCCATTGTTGAGACCTGCGAAACCTTAACAAATGCCCGTGAAATACGTGCCGTCGTGCTGTCGGGTGCCGGGCAGGCGTTTTGCGCCGGTCTCGATTTCATGAGCTTTGCCGGCATGCTGCAAAACCCCGACTCCCTTGATTTTCAAACAAGAACCCACGGTAATGCCAACCTGTTTCAACAGGCCGCAATGGGGTGGAAAAACCTGCCGATGCCGGTGATTGCAGCGCTGCACGGCGTGGCGTTTGGTGGGGGATTTCAAATAATGCTGGGCGCCGATATCCGGGTTGCGACCCCCGACACACGGTTTTCAATCATGGAGGCGAAATGGGGTCTGGTCCCTGATATGGGCGGCATGGCCTTGATGCCAGCGCTGGCGCGTCAGGATATTATCCGCCGCCTGACCTACACGGCAGAGGTTTTTGAGGCGGATAATGCCCTGAATTGGGGGTTTATAACCGAAATTGCCGACACGCCGCTTACCCGCGCACTCGACATCGCGAAACATATCGCGGCGCGCAGCCCTGACGCTATGCGCGCTGCCAAAAAGTTGATCACAGACACCTGGAATGCCCCTGTGGATAAGGTGTTGATGGCAGAATCTGCGGCGCAAAAGACGGTGCTTGGGCAGGAAAACCAACGTGAGGCTGTGCTGGCTAATTTAGAAAATCGCCCGCCGGATTTTAAAGACTAATCCTGATCGTCTTTTTCAAGTGCATATTTTGTTAACACACCCATCTGGCTTATGATAAAGACAAACATCGCCACCGGCAGCCCGAAGGTTTTGAAATTCACCCACATATCTGTGTCAAAATTTCGCCAGATCAGCTCATTTGCAATGGCGAGCACAAAGAAAAACAGCGCGAAACGTTTAGTAAATATGGCCCAGCCTTCGGGGCGAAGTGGCATGGAATCCTCCATCACATATTGCAGATAGTTTTTGCCCCGCATCAGCCCCAGCCCCAGAATTCCGGCGAAAAGCGCGTAGATGATCGTCGGTTTCATCTTAACAAACGTGTCGTCTTTCAACCACAGAGTCAGCCCGCCCATCACCACTACGACCACGGCCGTGATCACAGCCATACGCGGCAGACTACGGGTCAGCACCCAGCTAGTAGCCAGCGCCAGCAAAATGGTCGGGATAAACACCGCCGTGGCAAATAACAGCTGCGCAAGTTGGCGCGCCTCATCGGTGGCATCTTCAGGGACATCGGCCCAGCGATAGGCCAGAAAAAAGACCATGATCGGCCCCAGTTCCAGCGCCATTTTTAACAACGGATGTAGTTTTTTATTTTCCATGATCCCTCATACCTTCTCTATCCTCCAAATTCCACTACTATGGCCCCGGTGGCGATAATTGCCATCAGGCCCGCGCGTACAGGGCCAACGGTTTCTTTTAAAAACAACCAACCGATCAATGCGGCAAACACGGTTGATGTTTCGCGCAAAACGGCTGCCTCGCCGACCTTATCAAGACGTGTGGCCAGCATCACTGCACCGAAACTGAGAAATGCAATTAGTGATCCGATAAAGCCCTTTTTTAACAATGGCTTGGGGTCTGGGCGCACCGCCATTTTTAACCAACGCAGATAGGCGATAATCGGAAATGTCCAACCGTCAATGACGAAAAACCAGAACAGGAATGTGAATGGATCAGGGGGGGCGCGCATGCCGTAAGCGTCATAAACCGTATAAAACGCCACGAAAACACCCGTCAGAAAGGCGATGCCAAGTGCCGCCCAAAGCACGTGCCGGTCCACGGTGGTTTTATGCAGGTTCCAGGCCGCCAGCCCGAAAATTCCGCCTGTAAGCAGCGCAACTCCGCCCCATTGCATTGGTGCAAAAACCTCGCCAAACACCGCCCCGGCCGCGATGACGGTAATCAACGGCCCCGTGCCACGCACCACCGGATAAACTACCGTATAGGCCGCGCGACTATAGGCCATCGCCATAAGATATTTGTATCCCACATGGATCACCCAGGCCCCCAAAAGCAGCAGCCAGACATGGGGTTCGGGCAGCGGGAAAACGAACAGCGCGATTGGCAGAGCGATCAGGAAATAGAAAATATCTATCGCCCCGCGCATCAACCAAGGGTCATAGCGCCCTTTTTGCAATGCGCCGAAAACCGCGTGGGCCACGGCGGAAATCAGGGCCAGAACCATGGCCAGCCACTTGCCGTATTCGCTCCCCTCAACCGAGAGGATGAAATCGCTCATAGATTGGCGCCGGTCAGGGCGCGCGCGAACTCTTCAGGGTCAAAGGCTTGCAAATCCTCAATACTTTCACCCACCCCGATGGCGTGGATCGCCAACCCGGTTTTATCGGCGAGCGCCACCAGCACGCCGCCCTTGGCCGTGCCGTCAAGCTTGGTCATCACCAGCCCACTAACATCGGCAATCTCGCTGAAAATCTTGACCTGTGACAGGGCGTTCTGGCCGGTGGTTGCATCGAGAACCAGCAACGTATTATGGGGCGCATCCGGGTCTTTCTTGCGAATTACCCGCACGATTTTTGCCAGCTCCTCCATCAGATCACTGCGGTTTTGCAAACGACCAGCCGTATCGATCATCAACAGATCCGCGCCGTCTGCCTCGGCTTTTTCCATCGCCTCATATGCGAGGCTGGCAGGGTCAGAACCCTCGGGCGCGGTCATAACCGGCACGCCTGCGCGCGCGCCCCAGACCTGCAATTGTTCCACGGCTGCTGCGCGAAACGTGTCACCCGCGGCAATTACCACGGATTTTCCGGCGGCTTTGAACTGGCTGGCAAGCTTGCCAATCGTCGTCGTCTTGCCCGAGCCATTCACCCCAACCACCAAAACCACCTGCGGTTTTTTGGCGTAAAGCGGCATCGGACGCGCGACAGGTTCCAGAATTTCGCGAATCTCTGCCGCAAGCAAATCCTTGATCTCAGCCGTACCCAGCCGTTTGCCAAACCGCCCTTCGGCCATGTTGGCGGCAACCTTAAGCGCGGTTTCAACCCCCATGTCGGTGGCGATCAGCAGTTCCTCAAGGCTTTCAAGCATCGCGTCATCAAGCACACGTTTGGGCGCGCTGTCCTTGCGCCCGAGCATCCGCCCCATCAGCCCGGGTTTTGCCTCAACCGCCGCAGGTTCTGCGATCGCGCCGTCATCGACAATCGCCTGAATTCCTTCATCGATCTTGCTTGAGGACCGGCTTAAGCGTTGTTTCATCTTTGCAAAAAAGGACATATATGCTCCGCAGTTCTATTTCCATTCACCTAATACGCGTGCACGCAGGATGAAAGCCCAATCGGTTCAAATTTCTTCGGGAAAGTACTTTATTACGGATAAAATCGGGTTTGGCGCCGCCTGCCCCAGCCCACAGATCGATGCATCAACCATGGCTGTTGATAATTCCTTCAGCAGGTTTTTATCCCATATATCCGCCTCCATCAGCACCACGGCTTTGTCACAACCAACACGGCAAGGCGTACATTGCCCGCAGCTTTCGGAGGCGAAAAACCGTAGCATATTCAAGGCGGTATCGCGCATGCTATCCTGATCTGACAGCACGACAACTGCGGCTGATCCGATGAATGTATCGTATTTTTGCAAGGTATCAAAATCGAGCGGCACGGTATCAAGATGCGCCGGTAAAATCCCCGAAGACGGGCCACCCGGCTGATAAGCCTTGAAAATATGCCCCGCCTTCATGCCGCCCGCTGCGGCAATAATATCCATGATCGTTGCACCAGCCGGCAGCAGTTTCACCCCCGGTTCACGCACCCGCCCTGATACGGAATATGAGCGCAACCCCTTGCGCCCGTTCAGTTTAACACTGTTCAAAACCTCTGGCCCGTCGCGCATGACCCGCGCCACCCAATGCAGGGTTTCAACGTTATGCACCAACGTCGGGCGCCCGAAAATGCCGTTTTGGGCGACGAACGGCGGACGATGGCGCGGGATGCCGCGCTTGCCCTCAATACTTTCGATCATCGCGCTTTCTTCGCCGCAAATATAGGCCCCCGCCCCGCGCCGCAGCTCTATATACCCCGGCGATACAATCCCCGCAGACTCTAGTGCTGCGATCTCAAGACGCAAAATATGCAACACTGCGGGGTATTCGTCGCGCATATAAATAAAGCATTTTTCAGCCTCGACCGCCCAGGCGGCGATCAACATGCCCTCAAGGCAAAGATGGGGCGTGGTTTCCAGATAATGGCGGTCCTTGAAGGTCCCGGGTTCCCCCTCATCGCCGTTTACGGCAACATATCGCGGCCCCGGTTCAGCCCGCACAAACCCCCATTTTTTGCCCGAAGGGAAACCGGCCCCGCCCAGCCCGCGCAGACCGGATTGAAGGATTTTATCCTGCACCTCATCGATATTCTGTGCGCCAGTGCGCAAGGATTCCAAGACCCCGTAGCCGCCAGCCGCCCTATATTTATCCAAAACCTCATAATCAGGGATAAGTGGATGGATGTCCTTGGCAGCAACCGCAATCTCGACCTTGGTCAAACTCGCATGATCAATATGCTTATGCCCCAGTTCCAGCACAGGGGCCGTATCACAGCGCCCCATGCAAGGGGCCGGTAATATCCGCACCGTGCCGTTCGCATATTTCGCCGCCAGTTTCGCCAGCAAATCCTGCCCACCGGCCATTTCACACGAAAGGGAATCGCAGACCCGGATGGTTAGCGCCGGAGGCACATCACCCCCCTCTTTGACGATATCGAAATGGGCGTAAAAACTGGCAACCTCATAGACTTCAGCCATAGAGAGGCGCATTTCCGCGGCCAACGCCCGCAGATGGCGCGCCGAAAGATGGCCGTATTTATCCTGAAATAAATGCAAATGCTCAATCAGCAAATCCCGACGGCGCGGACGGTTCCCCAGCAAGGTCTGAACCTCGTGCAAAGCGGCGTCTTGCAACTGGCGGCCTTTAGGGGTGCGACGCCCTTTGCCCTTGCCGGATTTCCAAATACCCTTGCCATTTTTTGACATGCGCATACCCTTTGCCAAATTATCTGAATGACACAATACAGCCGCGATTTGAAAGGCATAGCCTCAAAACGACATCCTAACAGAAACCGATAGCTTTTATGCGCAGAACCTTATATTTTCCCAGTAAATACCTATATGTAAAACAAATTAACATAAACGAGGGATGAAATGGCAGATTTTGACGCGCAGATACAACAGACCCAACAAGAGGTGGAGGCCGCACAGTCAAAAATCTCGGAATTGACCAGCAGAATTGAAAGCGCACAGGAAAAACTGAAGGTTGGCGGGGATATCAGTATCGATATCGACAACGCCTCGCTGGATGATGTGCATGCGCACTCCGAGGCGATGAACGCCAATATCGCCGAGCTGATTATGGGGCTTGATGATGTAACGGCGGCGTTTTCCAAAGATTTTGACGCTATGCGCAACAAAACCGGCTGGGAAAGTTTTGTCGGGGTGTTTTCCAAAGGGCGGTCTGACAGCCTGCGCCAAGAGCGCGTAAGATCCGCATCAATTGATGATAAATTGCAGGATTTAATCGGAAAATCGGATATTATCGTGAATTTGCTGCAAGGTCAGCTCGCCGTTTTGAACGACCATAAAACCCGTGTGGGCGATAATCTGACCGAAACGCTGTCAGAACGCGAAGCAACTGTTGGGAAATTAGAGCAGATTACCGAAGAGTTAAAAGCGATGGATCCGTCGATTATCGAGCTGGAAAACAAGATATCAGTTGAACAGGACGCCGCTGCGCGTACCAAACTGGAAAGCAAACTGGCGGATTTAAATAGTAAATACAACGCACTGGCCCAAGACGAGCAGGTGCAGCTGGCCCAATCGCAAACCTTGGAACGTTACATCGAAAAAGGCAAATCCTGGGTGGATAGTCTGCAAAATCAGGCGGCCACGCAAATGGTACTGATTAACAAGCTGCAAACGGACACGAAACAGCGGGTTGTGCTTTATGATGCGCTGACGAAATCGCTGAAAACCGCGCAACAACAAGACGTGGCACACCGGATTAACGAGATCGGGGTTGCCACAGATCAAGAGGCCCAGCAGGCGATGGCGGCGATTGGCTCGGCCACCAACCAGCGCATGGCTGAGATGATGGAGAAACACGAGGACCATATGGTTTTCGCGCGTAAAGTCTTGGAACAAAAGGCAAAATCCGATGAACGGTTTGCGCGTCGATTTGAGAAAATCGTCGAAAAACACGACAAAAATCTTTACGGGGCTTAGGTGGAGCTGACCACAGATCACCATACCCTGAACGATGCCGAGACCACGCGCCGGTATTTCGCCAAGTTTGAGCGCATCATCGGGCATTTGGCACAGGTTGCTGTGACTTCGCAAACCGAAGGGCTGATCTCAAAGCTGGAATCCGAGATTATGCGCGGGTATTTGCAGGCGCTTTTGGCGACTTTTACCGGGCTTTCGAATAAATATCTGATGACGGGGCGCATGACTGCATTACTGCCAAACGCCCTGACAATTGACCGACGCGACAGTGGTTTCCCGATTTATCAGGAGATTTTGCAGATGGCCAATGATGCTTTGCAGGCAGAAAAACATCTGCAACATTTGCCGGATACCCAACAGATTAAAAAGGACATGGTGCGCGAAATTCTGAACGAACACACCATCCCCACGGATTTGCAATACGCACTGTCACAGCGGCTTTATTACGAACACTTAAACAAGGGGGATGCGTTTTGGGCACAAGCCGATCCCGAGGCCGTTTGGCTGGAAAACATCAACGGGCGTGGGTTTTATCTGTTGCATTGGGCCAATTATGACAGCCAGTTGAACATCCCGATCATCTATATGATGCTGGTTGAGGACACGGGCCGCACCGCGCTATTACGGGATGAAAAACGCTGGCCGCGGGTGCAGGCGCATCTGATGGCGCAGTCGATGGCCTCATTGAAGCTGCTGACAATTGCCCAGGGCTTTGACCGCGATTTCGATGATTTGCACCCCAAACTTTTGCGCCGTTTCCGCATTGGGCCGATGTATTCGCATAGTTTCACCCGCCAAACCGGCCCCTTGCGCGAGGTTCTGGCTGAGGCGGCGGGCGATGCAGGGGATGACTGGGCCTTGGCCTGGACCGCCGAAACTTTGGAATCTAAACGGGTGGAAAAGGAACGCGCCGGTTTTTTTGGCAGCGTGGAGCGTGAGATTTACACGCTTGACCATTTTGCCAAATCTGATGTTGAAACCGGCGCAACCACAATGCACCGCGCCCTGATTATCCCGCAACGCCCCCATCAGGTACTGGAGGAACGCGCACCAAAAGGCTTGCGCGGTGTTCGCAAATATGTCGTCGGCCCTAAGGGGCGTCTGTTAAGTTATCGTTAAAGGATGGAAATTTGAGCAATTCGCAAAACCTGATGGAACTGAAAGAAGATCTGATCCGTGATAAATATGCCGTTGCCGAGGCGATGCTGGACGGGTTTGACCACACCCCGCGCGTCGCCTCTAAAGTTGCGCCCAAAGCGGCCAAGGGACGTTCCAGCGGCATCGGTGTGCGCCGTCGTTTTCGCCCCACCAACCCCGCGCTGGTTACGCAATCGACCGCGCGCCCAGACGGGGTGCATCTGATAAAACGCATCAAGGGCGCCGATAATAACGACCCGCTGACCAGCCCGACACAAGCCAGCGTGCTACATGTTTTGCGCCGTGCACTGGCCACCGCCGAACTGGTGTCCGAGCAATATGCCCAGCAAACCGGCTTGCAAGAACTGATGCGCGATAATTTCGCCGGCGCGCTTGATGATGCCAAATCGGTTGAATTTAATGAACTTTTGGCCGCGGCTTCGTTGATTTCGCTGCATGTTTTTGCCAACATGACCGCCTATCTGCTGTCAGGCAGCGATGTTTCAGGGCAAAATACCGAAATCGGCGAGATTGAGGAAGTTTTAACCGACAACCCTTCCATGGCGCTCCACGGTGCGTTGTGGGAGCTGGATCAGGACCTGTCATTTTTCGCCAAAACGGATGAACAATTGCTGGCCGTGGTTCTGCGGTTTTGCGAAAAACTGATGGAGAAAGTCGCGTTGCGCGCCAACGCCAGCCCACGTTTGGCGCCGTTTACCACCGTCAGTTACCGCGTTGAGGCCGATGATTTTGAGATCAACGGTTTCACCCCGGCCCACCACGCGAAATCCACGACCCTCACCATGCAGTTCAAAAAGCCTGATGAGGTCGTGGGCAATCACATTGCAAAATATCAGGCGATGAAGCTTGCCAAAATGCTTATGGCCTATGATTTTGATCGTAAACTCAACCCGTTTGCCGAACTTGGCGGCTTTATTTTCACCTTCATGGGCGACGGTGCGCCTGGCACCGGCAAAACCACCTTGATCCAGATGATGGCCGGGTTGGTCAGTGAATATTGTCAAAATGCGGGATATCCTTTCCGGTTTCAGAACCTCTCAACCGACAGTATCGACAGTTATCAGGGGAAATCGGCGCAAAATGCCAAGGCGTTCATTGACAATATTATTGACCCCAACGTGATCGGGTTCGGCACGATTGACGATATCGACCAGCTTGCCGGTAAACGCGGGGATCGCCAATCGAGCGCCGGTCAGTTGGAAATCACCGCCGTATTAATGGAAAGTTTCGCTGGCGCCAACACGGTTGTGCGCGGCAATTGCACGTTCGGGATGTTCTCAAACTACCCTGAGAATGTCGATGACGCACTTCGCCAACGAGCCGGCGCGCGGTTTTTGGTCGATGGTCCGCAAACCCGCGATGACTACATCGATATCCTGCATCTTTTAATGGGCAAAAATCACGATATCCCGGTTGGAGATCACGAATTATTTGCCGCCCAACAAATCCAGAAAGCCGTGGCGGAATCCTATGCCGGATACGCCAAGCCCAAGGAAACAGGGTTGTTGGAGGTCTTTGAGCGTGTGCACGCAGACATCGGTGATCTGGATACAATCACCAAAATGGGCACCTATCTGAAAGGCATCCAAGAAGCCGACGCGCGTTTCACCGGGCGCGCCATCAAGAACATCACCGACGCGGTCAAGGTCCGCGCCATGGATTTTGAACTGCCCGACGCGTGGATGGAAAACCCCGAGGTATTCCTGACCAAGGATTACGAGACCAAGAAAAATATGATCGCTGAACTGACCCAGCCGATCACCATCGACATGCTGTTACAAGAAATCAACCGCTACGCCGACAGTGAATTCCGCTACGCCGACAAATCGGATGAGATCGCGATTGATACGGCTGTGCGGGATATGCAGCGGATGGAAGCGGCCAAGCGGCGGTATTTGGGGGGGGAAGGATGATAAAGGCGGTGCACAATTTTATGAATGTTTGTCGGTTGAAATCAATATGCCATCGCCATATTCCGCCCGCCCGCACCGTCGGGCCGCGCCTGACCCTCCCCCCGGGAGGGCGCATTGCTATGGAGCGTCTCGACGTAAGGTTTCTGAGGATAGACAGGGTGCGTCAAGTATTTACTGTAGCAACGCCCTCCCAGGGTCAGGCGCGGCCCTTGTATTTCACTGGCAACCTAGGTGTTCTTAACAAATGATGCGCTTGATCAAACATGGTTTGATGTTTGGGAACCTCTATGTGGTGCGCGCACCGGCGTTGGTTGAACGCTATAACCGCGCGCTTGACCATCTGATCGGGCGTCGAACGGAATTACCGGAGTTTCACGTTGATATTTCCGGCTATTCCCCTGAAATCGGCGATGAATTTGGCGACAGCCTGTACCTTAATCCAAACGGCTGTAACCGGCAGTTTATCCTGCTCTCACCCCAGCAAAAAACCGCGCCTTTGCTGAACGCGCAATTCTCGACCTCGCGTTCTATTTTGCGCCAGTTCATTGATAAAAATGAGGATCAACTGTTCGCACTCACCACCCGGGATGCCGTTGCGGGGGAGCTGGTTAACTCGGTATACTCTGTCAAAACCCCTGCCGATCTACTGCGCATCCGCACCATTAAGATTGAGGCCGATACCACCGAAAATCATGTGTCTGACGGCACGGATTTGCGCAAAAAAATTGACCGTTTTATGCACGATGACGGAGCGTGGTGGGATGATGTTCTGATCGCCGATATGATCACGCTCGCCAAAAAAACCGGCGATATCACCCGCTATCCAATCGCGCTTGCAGCAAAATCCTATGTGCAGGAAAATTTCTATACCGAACATTTCGGCGGGCTTTATATTTTCCGCGATATGGATAGCCCCGTGGCGATTTCTGTGGCGGATAAAACCACGCTTGAAACCTTGCCGGTGGATACATTCCTTGATCTTTCAGACCGCAATCAGATCGCACGGTTTTTGGATGAAAACGCCCTTAGTGAACCGATTGTCACCCTCAAAAACGCCGCCCCGCACATCTTGCAACAGCGCCTCGATTTCATGCTGGTTGATGTTGCCAGCGCGGCTGGTGACGACCTTTCGGGCCTTGACCGCCGTAGCTTGCGCGCCATTGCGCGGCGTCACACAAATGCGTTGCCCGACGAATTTCATGCCCTCAATGATCTGTTGCGCTGGATAAATGATGGCGGTGCCTGGCCGCGCATCACCTCAGAACATCCCGCCTATTTTTATTCGGTACGCGCGCGCCAACATAAGGACCGAGACTTGGTCAATATGCTGCTGGCACAGCTTTGCCCGCGCGATATCCGCCAGCTTTTCATCTGTCATAAACCAGCTTTTTACCGCGCATATCACACATGGAATGATAGAAAACGTACCTATGTCGCTGATTTTCTGGCGCGCGAATATATGATGGATAAAGCCGGCGCGCGCCATGCGCTTTTTGGGCCTGAACCAGATACAGCAGAGCCTCTGGATGAATTTGGCGTCTTGCCCAAATCCGGCCCATGGGGTCATGTCAGGGGGGCATCATGATCGCCTGGCTAAGCCGTATTATCCTGATATTTCTGATACTTACCCTGATTTATGTCGTACTTTTGTTTGCCAACCGCTGGAAAATGCGCCAGATACTGAAGGCTGAACATGCCGCCGCTGACAAGCCCGGGGACCAGCGTAGTTACATAGCCAAGGGGCTGCAAAAATATGAGGCCTCGGTCAAACCAAAACTGTTGCTCAGCGTATTCGTTGTGCCCATCGTTGTTATTGGGGTGTTATTATACCTCGCCCATCGTGCATAGGAGCAAAATATGCGTCGTCTAAAATGGATTTTCGGCATAATAATCAGCCTGATAATAATAGCATTTTTCCACTATTCATTGCCTTCGCGCGATATTGTGCAGATCGTCGGCACGGATGTGAAACGCATGGATGTGGGGGATAATTCGTGGTTTTGGGCCTCGCCAGATGCGGGCACAACAGCCGAATCCACCCGCGATGTGCGCTTTATCAATGCCGCCTGGCCAAATAATGCGCCGCGGGTTTACCGCAACGAAGATACCAACTGGTCCTGGCCGCCCTATTTGAAATTTGACAGTGGAAATCTAAACGCCGAGGCTCAGGCCCGCGCCAAGCAAGACGGCATCTGGGTGGCCGTCACCCATTATGGTTGGCGCATAAAATTGCTGTCAATGTTCCCCAACGCCATTCGGATCAGGCAGGTGGATGGCCCGCATGTGACCTTGATTCCATGGTTCAACATCGTGTTTTTGACCTTGGTTTTCATCGCAGTAGCCGCAATTTATTTCCGAATACAAAAATTCAAACGCCGCCGGGTTGATCCGGTATTGGAGGATGTCGGTGAGGCCTGGGACAATGTCGAAGACACCGCCGCCGATGCCCGAGATTCTGCCATTGGCTTTGGCGGGCGCATAAAAGCGGTTTTCCGCAGATGGTTTGGACGGGGCTAAATCAGGGCAGAAATTCACACCGCCCATATTATA
This sequence comes from Paracoccaceae bacterium, assembly GCA_036479695.1. Classification (GTDB taxonomy): domain Bacteria; phylum Pseudomonadota; class Alphaproteobacteria; order Rhodobacterales; family Rhodobacteraceae; genus NORP23. The sequence continues at coordinate 197,250 of JAZGFN010000015.1, read as the reverse complement.
ACTGCGCCATCACCTCGTCGGAAATCTCGAAATTCGCGGTAACCGTTTGCACATCGTCGTCGTCCTCTAAGGCCTCAATCAAACGCATCAGTTTTTCGGCACCTGCCAAATCCAGCTCGGTCAGATTTTGGGGTTTCCACACCAGTTTGGTGCTTTCCGATTCCCCCAATGCCGCCTCCAGCGCGCTTGATACCGCATGCAAATCCGTTGGTTCGCAGTAGATTTCATGCCCATCCTCTGAGCATTCGACATCATCTGCCCCCGCCTCGATTGCTGCCTCCATAATCACCTCAGCGTCCCCGACACTGGTCGGGTAAACCACCAGCCCCATGTGATCAAACATAAATGAAACCGCGCCGGTTTCCGCCAAATTACCACCCGATTTGGTGAAGATTGAACGCACCGAGGACGCCGTGCGATTGCGATTATCCGTCATGGCCTCGACAATCACCGCGACCCCGGCGGGGCCATAACCTTCATATCGAATTTCATCATAATTATCCCCATCCCCGGATTGGGATTTCTTGATCGCGCGCTCAATCACATCCTTTGGCACCGACAGTTTCTTGGCCTCTTTCACCGCCATACGCAGCCGCGGGTTTTTATCTGCGTCAGGATCGCCCATCTTGGCAGCAACGGTGATTTCCTTGGCCAGCTTAGAAAACATCTTAGAGCGCACAGCATCCTGGCGCCCCTTACGATGTTGAATATTCGCCCATTTTGAATGGCCTGCCATGGTAATCTCCGCGCTAAAATCATTTCATATTCTATAGGGCAGCAGGCGCCCATCGTGCAAGTCGCTAAAGTAAAAATTGCGGCTCCCCCTCCCCTGCCCCTTCTTTCTTTCTAAAATACTCATATCACGCCCCTTGCAATCCACAGCGCAATCCGCAATTTTAGCCTCAACCAACGGAGCCGCTTATGACCACTGACCAGATCATTCTTTTCTCGCTTTTTGGCGGCGTATTCGTCTTTTTGCTCTGGGGGAAATTCCGCTATGACCTCGTGGCCTTCACGGCACTGATGCTCGGGGTTGTCAGCGGTGTTATCCCGACCAAAGTCGCATTTTCCGGCTTTGGCCACCCCGCGACGCTGGTGGTGGCGCTGGTGCTGGTGGTTTCGGCAGGGCTGGTGCGCTCGGGTGCCGTATTTCTGATCACCCGCACGTTGATTGATAGCACGCGCAAACTGGGCGCGCATATTGCCATAATGGGGGCGATTGGTGGGGTTTTGTCGGGGTTTATGAATAACGTCGCCGCCCTGGCGCTGCTAATGCCGGTCGATATCCAGACCGCGCGCAAGGCCGGTCGTTTGCCCGGGCTATCGCTGATGCCGCTTAGCTTTGCCACTATTCTTGGCGGCATGGTGACCCTGATCGGCACGCCGCCCAACATCATTATTGCCGCCATCCGCGAGGATAGTCTTGGCGCACCGTTCAAGATGTTTGATTTTGCGCCCGTTGGCGGGATTGCCGCGATTGCCGGGTTAATTTTCGTGGCCCTTATCGGCTGGCGGCTGATCCCGCAGGCCGAGGGCACCAAAGAGGCAGGCGACCCCATGAGCGGCATTGCGCAATATATTGCCGAACTGACTGTGCCCAAGGCCTCTAAATTGATCGGGCAGCCGCTGCGGGATCTGGCGGATATAGCTGAGAAAAACGACGTGGCGATTCTGGGGCTGGTACGGGACGGCAAGCGGCGCTATGGCACGGCGAAAAACACCATTTTGGCTGTGGGCGACGCGCTGGTACTAGAGGCGGCACCCGATGCTTTGGATGAATTTCGCGCGGCGCTAAGTCTGGATTTCGCCGAAAGCAAACGCCAGGAGGCCGTGCGCGCCGATGGCGATGGTCTGGCCATGGTTGAGGTCGTCGTCAGCGACGAATCCCGCATTACCGGCAAAACCGCCATGGCGATCGGGCTGGGATGGCGGCGCTCCAGCGTGCTGATGGGCATTTCGCGCGAGGGCAAGCAGATCAAGACCCATCTGCGCAAAACCAAAGTTCACGCTGGCGATATCCTGTTGCTGCTGGTGCCGGTTGATCAGGTCAACCAGGTGGTGGATTGGCTGGGCGCACTGCCCCTTGCCGATCGTGGTCTGGCCGTGACCGAAGAGAAAAAAGTCTGGCTGGCGATTGGCATGTTTGCCGCCGCCGTTGCCGCGGCCAGCTTTGGCCTTGTCTATCTGCCCGTGGCGCTGGGGCTGGTCGTGGTGGGCTTTGTGCTGACCAAAATCATCCCGCTTAGCGAACTTTACACCCATATCAGTTGGCCGGTGGTGGTGCTGCTTGGCTCAATGATTCCGCTGGGTGCGGCGCTGGAAACATCCGGCGGAACCGTGCTGATTTCCGATGCGCTGATCCGCCTGACCGCAGGCATGCCGGCCTGGGCAATCCTGACGATCCTGATGGTCGTCACCATGAGCCTCTCGGATGTGCTCAATAACACCGCCACCACCATCGTGGCCGCCCCGATCGCGATCCAGATGGCAACGGCGCTCAAGGTCAATCCCGACCCGTTCCTGATGGCCGTCGCCGTCGCCGCATCCTGTGCGTTCCTCACCCCGATTGGCCATAAGAACAACACCCTGATCCTTGGCCCCGGCGGTTATTCCTTTGGCGACTACTGGCGCATGGGCCTGCCCCTTGAGATAATAGTCGTCGCCGTCAGCATCCCCGCAATACTGGTATTCTGGCCGCTGTAATAATCACATCTCAACCTCTTCATTTTCTACTTTGCCCAAATATCCTGGGGGAATTGGCGTAGCCAAGGGGGTGAAACCCCACGCTTCGCCCCGCGAAGCGCCCGGCCCAACGGACAGAGGCTTGTTGCGCCAGCAACAATGCCGATGACAGGCGGGAGCACTTGCTCAATCGAGATCAGTCAAAATTGCCAACCCATCACAGCGGCCACATCACCGGGATCAGCAGGCTGGCGAGTATACCAATGCCAAGGTTCAGCGGTATGCCGATGCGCATGAAATCCGTAAATTTGTACCCCCCCGGCCCGTAAACCAGCGTGTTGGTTTGATAGCCAATGGGCGTGGCAAAGCTGGCCGAGGCCGCGACCATCACCGCGATCACCAACGGGCGCGGGTCTACGCCAAGGGCGCTTGCCAGGCCAATCGCCACCGGCGTTACCACCACGGCCACCGCGTTGTTGGATACCAGTTCGGTCAGCACCGAAGTCAGCAGGTAAATCCCCCAGATCAGCAGCGGCGCCGACAGGCCCATCAGCCGGGGCGCCAGCGCATTTGCGATCATCTCAACCGCACCTGAACTTTGCAGGGCCGCGCCAATCGCCAACATCGAAAATATCAACACTAACAGGCGGCCATCGACAAAGCCAAAGGCTTCATCAGCGTCAATGCAGCGGCTAAGCAGCACGATGGCAACGCCAATCACCGCCAGCGCAAAAATTGCACCAACCCCCAGCGCCGCCAGCACCACAACGCCCGCCAGCACTGCCAGAACCACTGGCGCATGATTGCGCCGGTAGGGGCGCGCCGTGGGATGGGAGAGATCAATCAGGGCCTCGGCCTCGGCAAGGCGCTGGATGTCTTCGGGTGCACCCTCCAGCAGCAATGTGTCGCCAACGCGCACCACCACATCATCCAGTTGCCGCCCGATATTCTGGTTTCTGCGATGCACTGCCAAGGTATAAATCCCGTAGCGCCGCCGCAGGCGCAATTCCCCCAAAGAGCGCCCGATCAGCTTGCAACCCGGCGAGATCAGCGCCTCGACCGTCGTGGTTTTGCGGCTGGAAAGCTGGTCAACCATATGCACCGCACTGCTGTCCTTTAGGCCCAGCAATTCATCAACGCCGGTGCGCAAAACCACGCGATCCCCGGCGGCCAGTATCACATCGGGAAAAGCACGCCTAAGCGAGGCGTCCCCGCGCAGCACATCCACCACCCGCATGCCTTGGCGTTTGAAAATAGCCACCGCGCCGACGTTCTGCCCGATCAGCGCGGAATCGTCGGGCAAAGCCACTTCGGTAAAAAACTTCATCTGTTTTTTATTGACCAGAAGGTCGCTCATGGAATGGCGGTCAGGCAGCAGGATGGGGGATAAAAACCGGATATAAAGCATCCCGAAAGCCACCAGAATAATCGCCAGCGGGGTTACCTCAAACAGGCCAAACGGGGCCAGCCCATGCGCTGTTGCGACCCCATCTACCAGCAGATTGGTCGAGGTGCCGATCAGGGTCAGCATTCCCCCCAGAATGGCCGTATAAGACAGGGGGATCAACAGTTTAGACGATGAAATTCCCATGCTTGCCGCCAGCCCCACGGCCACCGGGATCATCAACACCACCACGGGTGTGTTGTTCATAAACGCCGAGGCTAAAACCGTGAACAGTGCCAGCGCGGCCAGCACCAGTTTGGGCTGATCACTGGCGTATCGCGCCACCAGCGTCGTTAGCGCATTTAATGCACCCGTGCGCACCAGAGCGCCCGAAATGATGAACATAGCCGCAATAGTCCAGGGCGCGGGGTTGGCAAAAGCATTCTGCAAATCCGCCACCGGCAAGGCACCGCTGACCAGCAAAACCGCCACACCGCCAAGGGCGATGACCTCTGTGGGGTAGGTCTCACGGATGAAAATCGCGAACATCAGCCCCACCACGGCAAGGCTGATAATCGCAGGCATCGGCGCAACGGTCAGAAAATCAAACATTGGTCCCCTTAGGCGCGGGAATCGCGTGGTTGTACCAACAATACCCCAAGGACCATCAACACAAAAGCCATCCAGACCCAGATCGAATATCTTTCCCCCAGCAACACCATCGACCACAAAACGCCGAAACCTGTCACCACATATGCAACCTGCGAGGCAAATACCGGCCCTGTCCGCCCTAACACCCAGATATAGGACGCATAGGTTGCCCAGCTAATGGTGGAAAAACCGAAAATCGCCCACTCTGGCCCATGCCAGGGGATAAACGGATTAACAAGCTGCTCTGTTGCCAGCGCCAGAGGCAAAACCAGTATCAGCCCGATGATTGAGGCGCCAAACAGGATTTGGATCGAATCCAGTCCGCGCACCCCGTGCCATATCAAAAAATTCCCCTCCCCTCCGTAACAAAGCGGTGCGAGCATCGCGATAAAGACAAAACCTATTTTGCTGGAATCGGGCAGGCTGGCATCCGGTCCGACAATCAGCACAACCGCCATGGCCCCCAGCACCGTTCCCAAAACCCTGATAGCTGAGGGTTTTTCCAGCTTTAGCATCAGGGCAAGTGGCATGGCAAACATCGGCACAAGCGCGATAATGATCGACATAATGCCGGCAGGTAAATGTGGGGCAGCCATATAGGTGAAATACCCGGGCAGCACCACGCCCAGCAAAGCAATCCCCAAAAACAGACCGAAAGGCCTTAGGATCGACGGAAACGCCCGCCTGCGCAGGGCAATTCCGACCCCCGACATGATAATCCCGATAACCAGCGACCAGACCACCAGCCCGAACGGCTGATAGCCTGCATTAACGGCTATTTTCACCAGGACCGGCGTAATCCCCCACGCGGCCCCCATTGCGAGCAACGCTAAATACATTAGCTTCATGTGTGTAAGTCCTTGAATATTCTAGAAGGCTTATCGCCTCTCCCACCAGATCTTTGGCTTGACCCGCGCCCCATGCTGGCGCTTTTGATCCCACCACAGCGCCAGCGCGCGAAACCGTGAGTTTGCCAGCGCGCGAAAAACCCGCCCCTGCCAACTGCCGGGCCTGTAGTTATAGGGGCAAACGCGCATGCAAATAGCACAATCCGTCCCCATCGCCGCCCAATACCCAAAACATTTCTCACAATCCGCAGACCATTTTTTGACCCCTTTGATCGTCGAGACATTTGACCCCTTATCATCCGGCGCGCCAAACGGCAGCGCTTTGGGCGGGCAACTGCTGGCGCATTTTATGCAAATATTGCAATACTCCGTCACCCCTGTGCGTTTTGGCAAATCATGATCAAGCGGCAGGTCGGTGAAAATTTTCGAAAACCTGACCCGCGGCCCGAATTCCGGTGTGATCACCATCTGGTTGCGCCCATATTCGCCAAGCCCGGCCTTGACGGCCAGCGGAATAACCAGTGCTGTGTCGTTCATGGACCCGTAAGCCCGGTATCCCAGATTGCGAATATAGGTGACAAGCTGCACAATAATGCCCGCCTCATGGGAATATTCAAGCCCGCTAGAGGCCCCCGCCAGAGCCGACGGATAGGTCGCCACAAGATCGTAATCCATGGCGTGGCCCATCACGATGATGCTGGTCAGGCCATCGGGCAATTCATTATCGGTCTCGGAAAAATCACGGGTATCGACACGGGTTTTATAAATCCAGCGTTCATCATAATCCGTGATTCCAACCAAATCCGCGCCAAATATTTTGGACAGTGATTTGATTTCCCGTGTCATTTTGGCAGTGTCGTCAACCGCAACCTTATCTGGTGAAATCGGCCCACCTTCTTCGATCAAAGCCTGAAAACCTTCGCGTTTGCCTTGCGCATGCCCGCGCGCCGACAGCATGTTGGAAACAGCCCAGGCGGCATTACGCAGCGCCAGATCCTTTTGCCCAAACCCCGCGGCGCGGCGCGGCGCGATTGCCACGCGGTGACCGGAAAAAAACGCCTCCGTTTTAGGGGATTTCACGGTGTCATCCCAAAAAGCCCGGGTGAACATGTCATTGCGCTGGGTAAACGGCGTAAAATCCTCGGTGATTTCAATGCCCGCAAGCGCATCATTCTCATGCGTAAGACTCTGATATTCTTTGTTTAAATCTTTCATGCGCACGGTCCTTAACTGTATATTTCATACCAACCATATCCCAGGCACGCATTTATGCAAACGATTATGGCAAAGCGGTCAATCCATTGGCCCGCTCTGCATCAGGCGCCCGCCAACGCGCACCGGCGACACGCTTGTTGCCTTGCCGTCACGCCCGGTTTCAACGAACACGCCTGACAAGGTCGCCTCGCCCTCGGCTGGGGTGAAACGGCCCTTGGACATGCCGGTAACGAAGCGTCTGAGCGGCTCAACCTTGTCCATGCCGATCACGCTGTCATAATCCCCGCACATCCCCGCATCGCTCTGAAACGCCGTGCCGCCGGGCAAAATTTGCGTGTCAGCGGTCGGAATATGGGTGTGCGTGCCCACCACAAGCGAGGCCCGCCCGTCCAGCCAATGGCCCATCGCGGTTTTCTCGGACGTAACCTCGGCGTGAAAATCTACCACCACCGCATCGGCTAACCCGCCAAGCGGCGCCTTTTTTAAGACCGCATCCAGCGCTGAAAACGGATCGGCAAAGGGGCGTTTCATAAACACCTGCCCCAGCGCCTGCGCCACGAAAACCTTTTGGCCATTTTGTGCATCAAACATCCGCGCCCCCACCCCGGGGGCCGCAGGGGCGTAATTAATCGGGCGCAATATCCGGTTTTCCTGCGTGATTGCCACCTGCATATCACGCTGGTCAAACGCATGATCGCCAAGGGTGATGCAATCGGCGCCAGAATCGAAAATACCCTGCGCATGCCCCCGGTTCAGCCCCATCCCCGCCGTAGCATTTTCCGCGTTCACGATAATAAAATCGAGCCGCCACTCCACGCGCAGCCGCGCCAGATGTAGCGTAATCGCCTTACGGCCGGTGCGCCCGACGACATCCCCTAAAAATAAAATCCTCATGGGAAATTTCTACGCGCCCAATGCACCGCACGCAAGGCTCTATCGCAAGCGGAACCTGTTGGGCTGACCAAGGGCGTGGAAGAACAGCAGGATAAAGCCGAAAACCGTCTGAACACCGGCAATGAGCGCCAGCCAGCCGTGATAATCGCTGGTGTCGTAGAACCGCCGGAAACCAAAGAACGGAAACAGATTGGCAAAGCTCCAGCCTGCGGCGTGATACAGCTTTTGGTTCATATCAAAACTGGCGAGGACAGCAACGCCGAGCGTCCATAGCACAAACAAAAACATCGCCGGCCACCACACGCTGTTGCCGTAATCCGAAAGCCCTTCGAATATCGTATATATCAGCCAATAGGCCCAACCATCGGTCTGCTTTTTGCAGCGCATTTCCTGGCGGTGAAAAAACTGTTCTTCGTCGGTTTGCAAGGTCTTGTTCATGAACAGCCGCAACCGGTTATAAGCGCGTTTCTGATCGACGGCGGGCATGACGACACGCGGCTTATCAACCCCTTTCAGTTCCTCTTGACCAAATATTGGCGGCCAGTTATCGCGATAGTTTTCGGGCAAGGTAAAGACAGTATCATCATAAAGCTCTGTTGCATGAAACTGCGGCACCGCGGTCAGGAAACGCGCATCTTTAAAGCTTGTGGTCAACTTGAATTTGGCAGAGCTGAAAAGAGCATAGCCGCTGAACGTTGCGGAACGGAAATCGGCAGTGCCGCTGAACGTTGCGGAACCGAAACCGGCAGCGCCGCTGAACGTTGCGGAACGGAAAAGGGTATAGCCGCTGAACGTTGCGGAATGGAAATGGGTGGTTTCTTCAAAGACAAATTGTTCAAAAATTACAGGCCGCGCAAAATCTGTCTCTGAAAAATCGATATCTTGGCTTCTGTCTGGCAATTCGACATCTGCCCCCATGCGTTCACGAAAATGCCTCAACACCTTTGCACGTTCGCCATCGGTCAGCGGCCTCAATTCCGCTTTTGGCAGTCCGGTTTTTTCCGCCCTGTCTTTGCGTTCCTCTGGCGTCAAATCCGCACAAAACCACCCATTCCACGCCCGCCGGTTCTTTACCGCAAGCCCTTGGTCATAACCTAGCCAACCAGCCCCCTCTGGCTGCTCGCCAAAGACCGTTGCCAGCACATACCATGGGTTTTTGTTTCGGTCTTTCAAATTTCCTGCCATAGCGCGGTCTTTCCTGTGGTTTGCAACCATGATGCGATAAGGCCCGCAATGTTGCAAGCATCCCGAAACCCGCCTTTCTCGATATGCACGCCGAGTTCCTGACAGGTCTGGCGGATGATTTCCCGAATGCGTTTCCGCATCGGGCCGCGCAGAACCTTGTAACGATATTTTGTTGTCCAAACCACGTGAAATCGGTGATAATATTTGGTATGGCTTCCTGTAGATTATTACGGTTTACGCTAAAGCGGACTGGCTGGAAGCCGGTGGCTTAGGGCCAATTTGTGGAAAGTTAATAGGTCCTGACCCTAGGTTCAAAGGTTTCAGATGTATAAATTCCATAGCCAAAACTCCCTCCCCCAACAAATGGAATTTTAATTGATACTTTTGGGCCAATTGTGCTTGTGGTACTATTAGAATTATTTCCCATAAGATTAAATCCTTCCTGTCTACATTTCTAAAAACAATTGCGTAATAGTTGCCAAAACTATGAAAACCAAAATCACAACGAGAATAACTGATATTATTTTTGAAAAAGCTAAAACATCTTTAAAAGAGCTCTTGTGAAATTCCAGCTTACGTCTAAGAAACCCACCTTCTTGGGGGTTTTTGAGAAACCGTATTCTCCGAATTAGGAACCAAAGGATGAATATTGCTCCAATAATATAAATTATCATTTTATGCCCGATTTTCCACGATATTTGCTTTGCATCTATAGGCGGCGTCAGCGCGCTGCCGTCGTCTGCCCTGCCTTTCCTCACCCAACCAATTTCAACAGCGCGTCCACGCTGGCTTTGGCGTCGCCGTAGAACATCCGGGTGTTTTCCTTGAAGAACAGCGGGTTTTCGATGCCGGAATACCCCGTGCCTTGGCCGCGTTTGGACACGAAAACATGTTTGGCTTTCCAGACCTCCAGCACAGGCATGCCGGCGATGGGGGAGTTTGGGTCTTCTTGGGCCGCCGGGTTCACGATGTCATTGGATCCCACCACGATCACCACGTCGGTGTCGGGGAAGTCGTCGTTAATCTCGTCCATTTCCAGCACGATATCATAGGGCACTTTGGCCTCGGCCAAGAGCACGTTCATATGCCCCGGCAGGCGCCCGGCCACGGGGTGGATGCCAAAGCGCACGGTTTTCCCCTGCGCACGCAGACGTTTGGTCAGCTCTGATATGGGGTGTTGGGCTTGTGCCACGGCCATGCCATATCCGGGCACGATGATAACGCTGTCAGCCTCGTTTAACGCCGAGGCCACACCGTCGGCGTCAATGGCGATTTGTGCGCCCTCGATCTCCATCGCGGGGCCAGAGGGGCCGCCAAAACCGCCCAGGATCACCGCCAGAAACTTGCGGTTCATCGCCACGCACATGATGTAGCTAAGGATCGCGCCAGATGAGCCCACCAGCGCCCCCACCACGATCAACAAATCATTGCCCAGCATAAAGCCGGTCGCCGCCGCCGCCCAGCCGGAATAGGAGTTCAGCATCGATACCACCACCGGCATATCCGCGCCGCCAATCGCCAGCACCAGATGCGCACCCACTGCAAAGGCAATCAACATCATCAACAGCAAAACCCAGATGCCCGAGCCGTTAAGAAACATTAACATCAGAATCAGTGACAGCACCACACCGACGATATTCATCAAATGGCGCGCGGGCAGGATCAGGGCCTTGCCGTCGATTTTTCCGGCGAGCTTGCCATAAGCGATGATCGACCCTGTAAAGGTGATCGCACCAATAAATACGCCGAGGAACACCTCTACCTGATGTATCGCCTCTTCGGCGTGGTTCAGGCCCATAGGTACGTGGATTGCAGAATTTATCCCGATAAACACTGCCGCCAGCCCCACGAATGAGTGCAGCGCCGCAACCAGTTCGGGCATGCCAACCATCTCGACGCGTTGCGCCACAACCGTACCAATGGCCGCGCCAATCACGATCATCGCTAACAGCAGCCAAATCGATTGAACGCCCGGGCCAAACACGGTGACAAACACCGCGATGCCCATGCCGATGATGCCAAACCATACGGCGCGCTTGGCTTTTTCCTGGTTAGACAGGCCGCCAAGGGCCAGAATGAACAAAACGGAAGCTGCGATATATCCAGCAGTTACTAGACCAATACTCATAATCAGCCCCCCTTAGCTTTTTTGGAACATCGCCAACATACGACGGGTGACCATAAAGCCCCCCACGATGTTGATCGATGCTATAAGAACAGAAACGGCAGCCAGCAGCCCGACAATGAACCCGCCACCAGCGCTGATTTGTAACAGTGCGCCAAGGATGATCACACCGGAAATCGCGTTGGTAATCGCCATAAGCGGGGTGTGCAGCGCGTGGCTGACGTTCCAGATGACCTGAAAACCGATGAACACGGCCAGTACAAAAACGATGAAATGTTGCATGAAACTGGCGGGTGCATAGGCCCCGATCAGCAGCATCAGCAAGCCACCGGTCACCAGCATGCCGGTTTGTTTCTGCCCGGCGGCTTTCAGTGCGGCAATCTCGTCGGCGCGGATTTCTTCGGGCGTTTTTTCCGGCGCTTTGGGGGCTTGGAGCGCGATGGCCTGCACTTTAGGCGGGGGGGGCGGAAAGGTGATTTTGCTGGCCTTTGTCACCGTCGCACCTCGGATCACATCATCATTCATGTTGTGTTTTGGCACGCCGTCGTTTTTAGGTGTCAGGTCATCCATCATATGGCGGATGTTCGTCGCATAAAGGGTCGAGGATTGCGTGGCCATGCGGCTCGGCAGATCGGTGTAGCCGATGATGGTCACGCCGCCTTTGGTCTCAATTTTCTTATCCGGCACAGTCAAATCGCAATTGCCGCCTTTTTCCGCGGCCAGATCAACAATCACCGAACCGGGTTTCATCGCCTTGACCATATCCTCCAGCCAAAGTTTCGGCGCATCGCGCCCCGGGATCAGGGCCGTGGTGATAACGATATCGACCTCTGCGGCTTGCGCGCGAAACAGTTCCAGTTGCTTTTCACGAAATTCCGGGCTGGAAACGGCGGCATATCCGCCAGTTTCAGCACCGTCCTTATTATCGCTGAAATCCAGAAACAGAAATTCCCCGCCCATAGATTCGATTTGCTCGGCGACTTCGGGGCGCACATCAAAGGCGCGCACAATCGCGCCCATGCTTTGCGCCGCACCAATCGCCGCCAACCCGGCCACGCCGGCACCGATCACCAGAACCGTGGCAGGCGGCACCTTGCCGGCCGCCGTGATCTGGCCGGTAAAGAACCGCCCGAAATTGTTGCTGGCCTCAACCACAGCGCGGTACCCGCCGATATTGGCCATCGAGGAAAGCGCGTCCATCTTTTGCGCCCGACTAATACGCGGCACCATATCCATGGCAATTGCGTTCACGCCTTTGGCGCGCAGATTTTCCAGTAATTCTGCATTTTGCGCGGGCCAGATAAATGAAATCAGGGTCTGGCCTTTGCGAAAACGTTTAAGTTCAACCGCCTCGGGCGCGCGGACCTTGATGATGAAATCACAGGCCTTCCACAGGGCGGCACCGGTTTTCACCACGCTCACGCCTGCGTCTTTATAGTCCTTGTCCGAAAAACGCGCGGCCATCCCGGCACCGCTTTCAATCACGCATTCATAACCCAGCTTTTGCAATTGCACAGCACTTTGCGGGGTCATGGCGACACGGTTTTCGCCCGGAAATATCTCTTTTGGTGCACCGATTTTCATGTTTTCATTCCTTGATCCGGTTGGACAAACATACGTTTACCCATATCTAGCCGTAATTTTTGCTAAATTAAAAGTCTATATATTGAAACCATGCAAATGACTGGAAATCCCTGCCTGATATTGTCGCATGCAAATCAGGTGTTCTGAAACCCATGGATCAGGAATCTCAGGCCCAGCGTCGCGCCCATAAAGATAGAGGCCAGCACCACCGGTGCGCTATAGGAAAGCACCGCAAAGGCCGTCAGGCCCTGCCCTAAAGAGCATCCAAGCGCCAGCACCCCGCCCGTGCCCATCAGGAATGCACCAATAACCGAGCGTCCCAGCTCACGCACGTCGTCACAAGATTCCCAACGGAACCGTCCTTTGATCAACGTGCCGATATAAGAGCCGACAATGACTCCGGTGACAGAGCCGATGCCAAAATTCATTGCGCTGCCTGTCCAGGTCATAAGGTAAATCAGAGATTCCCCGAGCGGCACGACAAATACATGGGATTCTACGGCGATGGCATCAAAGCCCGTTGTCGATATTAAACTGGTCGCCCACCAGCCGGATATAATCGAAAGGCCAACGACAACCGACCAGATGATATGGGTTGATGAGGTGCGAAAACGTGCTTCCCATAACGCCCAAATGGTAAATCCTGCGGCCACAGCAAAAGCAATGATGATGGGCGGAACGCTGAACCAGCCGCCCAGCAGATCAGCAAAGCTTTGCAATTCAACGTCTGCGGGTCGTAAAGGGAAAACCATGTCTCTGAGGGCCGCGGTCGGGCCGCCAATGGCCATATAGGCCGCAATCCCCATGATGATGAACGTGAAAAAACTGCGCAGATCGCCGCCAGCCATCCGCGTCAAGGCCCCGTACCCGCAGTTCCCGGCCAGCGCCATGCCCCAGCCAAACATCAATCCGCCAACAATACTGGCTGCTGGGTTCCATTTCAGGGTGAAATACATAGACGAGCTGACATCAACCTGCCCGGTAGCCTGCAATATGAACACGCCGGTAATTGCCACGGCTATCGCCAAAGCCCACATACGCAGGCGACGATAATCATCGCCGTATAGCGCGTCTTCTATGGCACCGAGCGTGCAAAACCGCCCGATTGCCCCCGCCAACCCCAGCCCAACACCCCCAAGCAGTCCTGCCAGTGCAGCCCATTGGTTGTCGGACATGAAATCCATTTACGTACTGGGCGCTTGTTCAGCATCAGACCCACAAAACATGTTATATACCAGCTCGATCATCTGCGCGGCTTTTCTATCGCCAAGAGAATAGTAAATCACCTTACCATCGCGCCGTGAATTAACCAGCCCCTCCAGACGCAGGCGCGCCAGTTGCTGGCTGACTGCCGCCTGACGTGAGGACAGCAGGTTTTCAAGCTCGGTCACGGATTTTTCCCCGGTAACCAGATGACACAGAATCATCAGCCGCCCCTCATGGGCCAGGGCTTTCATGAAATCCGTCGCCGTTTTGGCACTTTGAAGAACCTCTTCAATCTCGTTGTCAGACATATCTGGCGTAATATGAGGAAGCGTCATCATCCTCTCCTATAATTTACTACGTGTCTGATGGATCACCATCAACCAACGGTAGTTTTGCAAGCATTATTCCAAGTAACCCCCAAAAGAACCCCTCTCCCGGGTAGCCTTCCAGCCGATCGACCTCAATTCCGTCAACCAACAGGATGAATGTCGGTGTGTAATGGGGTTTGCTGGATAATTCCACCCCCTCTGGCAATGGGTCGTGAATATCATAGCGTACCAGCGGCGCGGTTTTGCCCTCATCGGTGATGGCGTATTCGGTTCCGATGTCATGATTCCAGCGTTCGCACCACGGGCAACCGTCTTCCTCAACCATCATAAGACGTGTCTCAGCAAAAACAGAGCTTGCAAAAACACTGATAAGGAAGAAAACTATGATAGACAGGTAGCGCATAGGGTCAGGTATTCCACGTTTAATATATGTAAATATTGCAATATAAGTATGGAAAATTTTCGCACTTTTAGCAAGGAGAACAGGTAATGGTCTTTGACATAAGCTATTGGGGTGCGGCACTTGCTGGAATTTTATCATTTTTCTCGCCCTGCATCCTGCCGATTGTACCGTTTTACCTGTGCTACATGGCGGGCATATCCATTCAGGAACTGAACGAGGAAGAGCAGATATCCGCCGGTGCGAAACGGCGTTTGATCTGGTCCTCGGTGTTTTTTGCCGCCGGGGTGGTAACCATTTTTGTCACTCTGGGACTAATCGCTACATCTCTTGGTCAGGTATTCCGCCAATATTTTGATGAACTGTCCTGGGTCGCGGCTGGTATACTTTTCATCTTTGGCTTGCATTTTCTGGGGGTTTTAAAGATCTCGATGCTGTACCGCGAGGCCCGGGTGGATTCCTCAAATATCAAACCTGCCAGCTATGTCGGTTCATACCTGATCGGGCTGGCTTTTGGCTTTGGCTGGACACCCTGTGTCGGCCCCGCGCTTGCTGCGATATTATACATGGCCGGACAATCCGATAGTCTGGTACATGGCGCAGGGCTGTTATTTATATACGGTACAGCCATGACCACACCCTTTATCTTGGCCGCAATATTTTCCGGCCCCTTCCTGCGCTGGGTGCAACGCAATCGCAAATATATGGGGCATGTGGAGAAAGTGATGGGCGGGTTCCTGATCTTATTTGCAATCCTGATCGTAACCGGAAAAATACCAGCCATTGCACAATTCCTGCTGGATGCATTCCCTACACTGTTTACATACGGTTAACCTATTGGTTGTATGCCGACGTATGCCGAAAAAACTGTGCAAATACATTCGGATTGTAGAATTTAATGTTGCACATTGGACTGACTTCAGCATAACCTAAGGGACAATGTTAAAAATCAACTATTGGTATTTTATGGGAGGAATTCACATGAAGCGCACAGCGTTTCTTATGATTGGGGCCACAGTAGCTTTCGCGACAATGGCCTCGGCAGGAACTATCGCACCTGATGATGTAGCTTTCGATGATTATGGCTCTGTAGCCATGTCACTGACAGGTGTTGCGGGGGACGCCGCAAACGGGCGCAAAGTATTCGCCAACCGCAAACTCGGCAATTGCCTTGCTTGCCATCAGAACAGCGAAATGACAGATCAGTCTTTTCACGGCGAAGTTGGTCCATCCCTTGATGGTGCTGGCGAACGTTGGACAGCCGAGGAACTGCGCGGGATCGTTGCAAATTCGAAGAACACGTTTGATGGCACGATCATGCCCGGCTTTTACAAAGTCAGCGGTTTTACGCGGAATCTGGAAAAGTTTGAAGGTAAGTCGATCCTGACCGCGCAAGAGGTTGAAGACGTGCTCGCATACCTGTTGACACTTCAATAATTGCCTCTATGGCATTGAATTAACTAGGAGATAACTATGGATTTTACGAGACGTGACGCTCTGATCCTCGGCGCAGGCGCAGCAACGGCTGCTCTTTTGCCGGTTGGGGTTTTTGCGGCGGCTGGCGATGAAGAAATCGCAGCATTCACAGGTGGCGCCGATGTTTCAGAGGGCGGTGTTGAACTGACTGCACCCGAAATCGCTGAAAATGGCAACACCGTACCCGTGGCCGTTTCGGCACCAGGCGCCACAGCAATAATGTTGCTTGCAATGGGCAATCCCAGCCCTCGTGTGGCAACCTTTAACTTCGGGCCACTTGCGGGCGCACAAGCTGCATCAACCCGCATCAGGCTTGCCGGAACCCAAGAAGTTGTCGCTATCGCCAAACTGGCAGACGGCAGTTTCGCGCGTGCATCCAGCAACGTCAAAGTAACAATTGGCGGCTGCGGCGGCTAAGGAAATTTTAGGAGAATTATAAAATGGCATCTGGTGTAAAACCCCGCGTCAAAGTTCCACGCACAGCCGCTGTTGGTGATGTGATCACCATCAAAACGCTGATCAGCCACAAAATGGAATCCGGCCAACGCAAAGACAAAGAGGGCAATATCATCCCTCAATCGATTATCAACACGTTCAGTTGCGACTTTAACGGTCAAAACATTATGTCTGTTGATCTCAGCGGCGCTGTTTCGACAAACCCGTATTTCCAATTTGAAGCGACTGTTCCAGAAGCTGGTGATTTCACCTTCACTTGGAATGATGATGATGGCTCCGTTTATACAGAAACGAAATCCGTCAAAATCGGCTAAAACCGCAGCACATATAATGGGAGGTTAATTAATGAATAATATGACATCAAAACATGCTGCTGTTCTGGCAACAGTTGCAGCTATGACCCTTGGTGCCGGTGTTGCGCTTGCGCAAGGGCTGGTCATCAACGGTGAGGTTACCTTAACTAATGAGGCACCCGCAGCTGCGCATCTGGAAAATCTGGATAAGGTATATTCCGGCTGGAATTTCCGGTCAATTGAAACACAGGCGCTCCAGCTTGATGACTTCGATAATCCCGGCATGATATTTGTCGATCAGGCAACCGATCAGTGGGATGTTGTTGAAGGTGGCGCAGATGAATCCTGTGCATCCTGTCACGAAGGCGGCCCGGAAGAGTTCGCGGGTTTGCGCGTTGTTCTGCCACGCTGGAATGAGGATGCAGACGCCCTATGGTCGATGGAGGATTACATCAACAACTGTCGCACCGAACGCATGCAGGCAGAGGCCTGGAAGTGGAGCGAAAGCAAAATGACCGCGATGACAGCTTTGATCGGCTTGCAATCGCGCGGCATGCCGGTGAACGTGGCCATTGATGGTCCGGTCGCCGACATCTGGGCACAAGGCAAAGAGCTGTATTATACCCGTGTCGGGCAGCTGGATATGTCCTGTTCAAACTGTCATGAGGATAACTACGACGTGATGATCCGCGCTGATCACCTGTCGCAGGGGCAAACCAATGGTTTCCCGTCTTATCGTCTGAAAAATGCCAAGCTGAACTCGATTCACGGGCGTTTTAAGGGCTGCATGAAAAATATTCGTGCAACACCTTACGCCGAGGGTTCAGATGAATTCCACGCGCTTGAACTTTATGTCGCATCTCGTGGCAATGGCCTGTCGGTTGAGGGCACGTCTGTGCGCAACTAAAAATCTTTGGCTCCGGTGTAATCCGGGGCCAAAATCTCGCCCCATCTCGTAAGTTTTAGACTTCCCCATGGGGCCAGCGTTGGCGCGCTTTTATGCAGGCGTGCTTGCCCTTGCCCAAATATAACCCGGAGTTATTTCATGATTTCCCGTCGAGATTTTTTGCAAGCCAGCGTCGCTGCATCAGCAATTGTTGGTGCATCTGGCGTTGGGAACTGGTCACGTCTGGCCGCGCAACAGTCCCTGAGCCAAGATCAGTTGCTGGATTTTGACACAACAGGCAACGTGACGTTGATCCATATCACCGATATCCATGCCCAGCTTAAACCAACCTATTTCCGTGAACCGGAGATTAATCTTGGCATTGGCGCAGTAAACGGTCTGCCTCCGCATGTGACCGGCAAGGATTTTCTGAACCTGTTCAACCTGACCCCCGGCACCCCTGAGGCCTATGCGCTAAGCTATGATGATTTCACCGCCCTTGCCAAAGGCTACGGCAAGATGGGCGGACTGGACCGGGCTGCGACTGTGATCAATTCTATCCGTGCCGCGCGCCCGGGTGCGCTGCTGCTGGATGGCGGCGACACTTGGCAGGGGTCTTATACGGCGCAAATGACGAACGGGCAGGACATGGTTAATGTCATGAACGCCCTTAAGCCTGACGCCATGGTCAGCCACTGGGAGTTCACGCTGGGCATAGACCGGGTCACCGAAATTATCGACAATGATCTGGATTTCCCGTTTCTGGGTGCCAATATTTTTGACACTGAATGGGACGAACGCGCCTATGAACCCTATAAAATGTTTGAACGCGGCGGCGTGAAAATCGCCGTAATCGGGCAGGCTTTTCCTTATATGCCTATTGCTAACCCCGGCTGGATGTTCCCGGGGCTAAGTTTCGGTGTGCGTGAGGAAAATATGGCATCACTGGTCGATGAGGTCCGCGGGCTTGGCGCTGAACTGGTGGTTCTGCTGTCGCACAACGGCTTTGACGTTGATCGCAAGCTGGCCGCAAGGGTTGACGGGATTGACGTAATCCTGACCGGCCACACTCATGACGCCCTGCCGGAACCGGTACTGGTCAATAAAACCATGCTGATTGCCTCTGGTTCCAACGGCAAGTTTGTTACGCGCCTTGATCTGGATGTGCAGGGCGGTGAGGTGAGGGGTTTTAACCACAAGCTGATCCCGATTTTTTCCGGCGTTATTCAAAGCGACCCGATGGTTGCAAAACTGATTGATGATCAGCGCAAACCGTTTGAGGATCAGCTGCAAGAGGTGATCGGGAAAACCGACAGCCTGCTCTATCGGCGCGGTAATTTTAACGGCACATGGGATGATCTGATTTGTAACGCCCTGATTGACGAACGCGAAGCCGACATTGCCCTTAGCCCCGGTTTTCGCTGGGGACCAAGCCTGCTGCCGGGCAATGACATCACCCGTGAGGATATCTTTAACGCCACCGGCATGAGCTATCCTGCGGCTTACCGCTCAGAAATGACCGGCGAGCGGCTGCATGTGATCATGGAAGACGTCGCCGACAACCTGTTCAACCCTGACCCATATTACCAGCAAGGCGGTGATATGGTGCGCGTGGGCGGCATGGGCTATTCGATTGATGTAAGCAAAAAGCAAGGTGAACGGATCACGGATATGACAATTCTAAGCACCGGCGAGCGGCTCGAACCTGCGAAAACCTATGTGGTTGCCGGCTGGGCTTCGGTGAATGAGGACACCGAGGGACCGGCGATATGGGATGTGTTGGAAAGCTATATCAAACGTAAAGGCACAGTTTCGGTTGACCCTAATAAATCGGTAAAAGTCAGTGGTATTTAGAAAATATTCATGCTTGCCCTGTTTACCTGTGAAACGGGGCCACAAGGGCTTGATATTTGGTGGTATAATGTAATAAATTCAGTAGATTGAATGTGATCTCGCACGTAAGGAAAAGCATATGACAGATTCACGCGATGCCTCACGGCGGCGTTTTTTGACAGGCAGTCTTGCCGCTGGTGGTGCATTAGCCGCCGCAACAGTTGCCAAAGCCGCAAGCAGCGATCCGGCCATCACCAATGTGCAACCCTGGGCAAATGAGCTGGGTGAAGGCGTTGACGCCGCCCCATACGGCAAGCCATCACGCTATGAATCGCACGTGATACGGCGCGATGTGCCTTGGTTAACGGCTGATCCGATTTCGTCGATCAACTTTACGCCGCTCCATGATCTGGACGGTATCATCACCCCGAACGGTCTGGCGTTTGAGCGTCATCACGGTGGCGTTGCCGAGGTTAACCCAAACAAATACCGCCTGATGATCAACGGTTTGGTTGACCAGCCGCTGGTTTTCACTCTGGCCGATCTCAATCGTTTTCCACGGTATAATAAGGTTTTCTTTCTGGAATGCGCCGCCAATACCGGCATGGAATGGCGTGGATCACAACTGAACGGCGTGCAATTCACCCACGGTATGATCCACAATGTTATGTATACCGGCGTGATGCTACGGGATGTTCTGGCCGAAGCTGGCGTAAAAACCGCCGGGAAATGGCTGTTGGCCGAAGGGGCGGATGCCTCGGGTATGACGCGCTCTATTCCCATGGAAAAGGCGCTGGATGACTGCATGATCGCCTTTAAAATGAACGGTGAATCCCTGCGCCCCGAACAGGGCTATCCCGTGCGTCTTGTTGTCCCGGGTTGGGAGGGTAATATGTGGATCAAATGGTTGCGCCGCCTTGAGGTTGGCGATCAGCCCTGGCACCACCGCGAGGAAACCTCGAAATACACCGACCTTTTAGCCAATGGTGTCGCGCGCCGGTTTACCTGGCAGATGGATGCGAAATCCGTGATCACCAACCCTTCCCCGCAAGCGCCGATCCTGCATGGCAAAGGCCAGACAGTGATCACCGGCGTTGCATGGTCAGGGCACGGCAAGATTTCCGGCGTTGATGTTACCACTGACGGCGGTGTCAGCTGGCACAAGGCCCGTATCGACGGCCCGAGCTTTGAGCGCTCCATGCATCGGTTCTATTACGAATTTGACTGGGATGGAAAACCGCTGTTGCTGCAATCGCGCGCCCATGACACCACCGGATATGTGCAACCAACCAAAGACCAGTTGCGCGCTATTCGCGGCACGAATTCGATCTATCATAACAATGGCATCCAGACGTGGTCCATCAATTCTAACGGAGAGGCCGAAAATGTTGAAATCTCTTAATTTTGCTCTGGCCTTCACATTGCTGTCAGCGCCGGCAATTGCTGGAAACCTAAATCTCGGCCGCGCCGCCACAGAGGCTGAAATCGCTGCCTGGGATATCGATGTGCGCCCCGATGGTCTGGGCCTGCCCGAAGGCTCTGGAACGGTGACTGAGGGCGAAGAAATATTCTCTGAACGCTGCGCTGTTTGCCACGGCGATTTCGGCGAAGCCGTTGGCCGCTGGCCCGTGCTTTCCGGCGGACATGGATCCCTTGGTGATGATCGCCCGGTTAAAACCATCGGTTCCTACTGGCCGTATCTTTCAACGGTCTGGGATTACATCCACCGCGCTATGCCTTTTGGCGATGCCCAATCCCTTGAAGACGACCAAGTCTATGCAATCGTTGCCTATTTAATGTATGTAAACGACATCGTGGACGATGAAGATTTTGAACTTTCACGTGGTAATTTCCTGGATATCTCTCTGGAAAACGCGCCGAATTTTATGCCTGACAATCGCCCCGAAACCGAATATGCGATATTCACCGAGGCTTGTATGGACGGCTGTAAAGACAGCGTTGAAATCACCAAACACGCCGCCGTGGTTGATGTAACCCCCGAAGAAACCAAAGCAAATGAGCTGCGTCTGGCAATCACATCCGTGGTCACTGCTGCACAGCAAACTGATGCGCCAGAGATTTCCGAGGCGGCACCCGAAGCCCAAAGCACACCGATTGATACCGAACTGGCAGCCGCTGGCGAAAAGGTTTTCAAAAAATGCAAAGCCTGCCATCAGATCGGCGAGGGCGCCAAGCATCGCACCGGCCCGATTTTGAACGATCTGTTCGGGCGTATAGCCGGCACGACAGAGGATTTCAAATTTTCCAGTGCAATGATCGAGGCCGGTACGGACGGTCTGGTCTGGGATGCAGCAACACTCGACGAATTCCTGATCAAGCCCAAAGCCATGATCGCACGCACGAAGATGTCTTTTGCCGGATTGCGCAAAGAAGCGGATCGCGCCGCATTGATCGAATATCTGCGCGCTGGGCAGTAAGCTAAAACATATCGAAAAGCCCGGCCTTTACCGGGCTTTTCGACTATTTCAGGACCATTTGCGCGCTTAACATCTCCATTGCCGCAATCGTGTGCTGCACGGCTGTTTTGGCAAAAGATCGCAGAACCATGATTTCATATCCCCCCGGAATCGGGGTTATCACGGCCAGCATATGGGCAAACTCGCTGCGTGCTGTTTGGCCGATTTCCATCGTGCTAATATCCAGCGGTGTCAGGCGCGCCATCACGGCGTTTGCATCTTTTCCGGTAAGCGAAAACACCGCCCAGGCATCGCTTTGATCGCCAACTGCGGCGCTGCCCTTTAAGGTTTTTCCAAGTATTTCAGCGTCTCCACCCAGAATATACCATTGCCCCTGCCCTCCCCAAAGCGCGCGCATATCTTTATGCGTTGTAACCTTGCCAACAGTCGGCAACGTCAGCTTTACCGTTTTTTTCAACGCGGCCCCAACGGCCATGCCCTGCCCTTTAAGCGGCGCCACCGAGATAATCGTGCAAGGCATCTGCGCTGCAACTGTCAGCCCCCCACACTTAAAGGGCAACCCGAGACCATCTGTGGCCATGCGCGCATGAAGACTGATTTTACCCACGCAGTTTTCCCCCTTCTGGATCATGGAATTGCACAGGGACAATCTCGCATAGCGTATCAAGATCACGCACCAGATCAACCGCCCGGATTTGCGCCCCGATCCGCGTGCGCCCGCCTTTCACAAAAGCCATGGCAATCATGCCGCCAAGCGTTGGCGAGTAACACGCAGAACTGATATAACCTTGCACATTTTCGCGCGTTGCATCCGCGCCCACATCAACCATAATCGATCCCCCCAGCAGTTGGCGCACCACACCGATAGGGCGAATGCCAACCAATTGTTCACGCATCGGATCGATCAGCCCGGCCCGTTGGCTGGCGATTTTGCCGATAAAATCCTTTTTTCCCGACAGCATGCCAGACATGCCCAAATCCGCCGCCACCACGCGTCCGTCCATTTCCGCGTGGGTCAAAAACCCTTTTTCGATACGCAAAACATTGAGCGCCTCAAGCCCGTAAAGCCCGCCGCCCATCGCCTTTGCCCGCGCATCAAGTTCGCGCATCAGCGCATCACCAAACCGCGCCGGCAGGGCAATTTCATAAGCAAGCTCACCGGAAAACGAGATGCGAAACAGACGGCCTTTGATGCCGCCAAGCGTGATATCCATCCAGCCCATATATGGAATGGCCGCATCCGAGATATCCGTGTCCAGCAGATCAGCCAGCAACGCGCGCGATTGCGGACCAGCCACGGCGTATTGCGCCCATTGTTCGGTCACAGAAATGATCTGCACGTCCAGCTCAGCCCACAGGCATTGCGCGCAAAATTCCAGATGCGACAGCACGGCCCCGGCGGCGCCAGTGGTGGTGGTGATCACAAAATGATCCGCGACTAGGCGCGCAACGGTCCCGTCATCCAACACAAACCCATCCTCGCGCAGCATCAGCGCATAGCGCACGCGCCCGGGTTTAAGGGTGGAAATCATATTTGTGTAAACCCGATCCAGAAATTCCGCGGCATCCGCCCCCTGCACATCGATTTTTCCAAGGGTGGTAACATCGCAAACCCCGACAGAACTGCGCACCATATTGACCTCGCGATCACAGGAATCGCGCCAATGATGCGCGGGGTTTTGCGGGTAATATGCCGGGCGATACCACAGGCCTGCCTCAATCATATGTGGCGTTTTCTCGGCCATAAAATCATGGGCAGGGGGGAAACGTTCAGGCTGAAACCCCTTGCCCGCACCCCCGGCCCCCAAGGCCCCCATATGTACCGGCGTATAGGGGGGGCGGAAAATCGTCGTGCCGACCTTGGGGATGCTTTGCCCCGTCAGCTCGGCCATAATCGCCAGCGCGCCCATGTTGGAAAGCTTGCCCTGATCCGTCGCCATCCCCAGCGTCGTGTAGCGTTTCATATGCTCGACCGAGCGAAAATTCTCGGCGTGGGCGGTCTTGATATCCTTCACCGTCACATCATTCTGAAAATCGAGCCAGGCACGGCCTTTTTCACCCGAAACATGCCAAAATGGCGTGATTTGAATGGGGGCATCCTCGGCCAGGGGCAATTTCGGGCGCACCTGTTTCAAACCAAGGTCTTTCAACACAGATTTCGCCGCAATCATGCCATCCGACAGCGCCGCATGCGTGGAAAACGCGCCATTTGCAGCCCCCACAGCCACCAGATTTGGGATGGCACCCGGTTTGGGCACAAAGGCGGCAATATTAGCGCGCCATTCGGGCCGCCCCCCCATATGAGAGCTAAGGTGCAGCGCCGGATTCCAGCCCCCTGACACGGCCAAACAATCAGCATTAACCTGTTGGAGCGCGCCGTTAGCCTTGCGCAAACTAAGGCGTTCCACCCCCCTGCGCCCGGCGGTGTTAACCACTTTTGCGCCTGTATAAACAGGGCAATCCACATCCGGGGTGACCTCGGGGCGGGTGTCAATCAGCGCAATCACGCTAACCCCTGCGGCCTGCAAATCCCGCACGGTGCGCCAGCCGTCATCATTGTTGGTGAACACGGCAATCCGGTGCCCGGGGGTCACACCGAAACGGGTAACATAAGTGCGCAGGGCGCTGGCCAGCATGATACCGGGGCGATCATTGTTGGGAAAAGCAATCGGGCGCTCATGGGCACCGCTGGCAAGAATCGCGCGTTTGGTGACAATGCGCCAGAAAATCTGGGTCGGCGCGCCGTTTGGCTGGGCTATATGATCCGCCACACGTTCCAACGCGCCATATGTGCCACCATCATAAGCGCCGGTTATAGTCGTGCGCGCCATCACCGTGACGTTTGGCATATCTTTCAGTTCTGCCACGGCTTTAGCCGCCCAGCTTTGGCCCGACTGCCCGTTAATTTCACAATCCTCGCTGTTAAGCCGCCCGCCCAGAATGAAATCCTCATCGGCAAGAATAACCTTGGCCCCGCCTTTTGCAGCCACGGATGCAGCCATCAACCCCGCAGGTCCGGCGCCAATTACCAGCAGATCACAATGGGCATGGGCTTTTTGGTAAAGCGTTTGATCCGGTTCGCCAGACAAACGCCCAAGCCCGGCGGCGCGGCGGATGATCGGCTCATAGAGCTTTTCCCAAAACGCCTTGGGCCACATGAAAGTTTTGTAATAAAATCCCGCCCCCAGAAACGGCGCTAGCAGGTCATTAACGGCCAAAAAATCGGTTTTCAGACTGGGGAAACAATTCTGGCTTTGGGCCACCAGACCGGCGTAAACCTCTTGGGTTGTTGCGCGTGTATTGGGCGTGCGCGCCGCGCCAACCCCGATTTCCATCAGAGCGTTTGGTTCCTCGGAACCCGCAGTCAGCACACCGCGCGGGCGGTGATATTTGAAACTGCGCCCCATAAGCCGCACGTCCTGCGCCAGCAATGCCGAGGCGAGCGTATCCCCGGGGTGCGCGGTATATGCCTGCCCGTCAAACGTGAAAGGCCGCGAGATATCGCGATCAATCAGCCCGCCATTTGCAAGGCGGCTCATGGGTTTACCCCTGCTTTTTCACGCGCCAACGTCACCGTTTGCACCTCATGGGTCACTGTATCTCGCACCACATGCAGCCAGGCGCGACAGCCAAAAATATGCTGCCACAACTCAGCGTTAGGCCCGGCGGGGTTCTCGCGAATATGGATATAGTCATGAAATTCTGCCGCCCCGGTAACAGGTCGCGCCAGCAATTTGGCAGACCCGAGGTATTCAAACTCCCGGCTGTCACGTTCGCCGCAATGGGGGCAAGGGATTCTCATGTTTTGTTCCTCATAACGGGTTTAATGGGCGTTCGGGCGCGCGCCGGTGCCCTCTTCGTCCAGCAGATGGCCGGTTTCAAAACGGTTCAGGCGGAATTTTGTGGCATGTTTTGACATATTCCCGGTCGCCAGAAGATGCGCAAAACACCAGCCCGATGCTGGCGTCGCCTTAAAGCCGCCGTAACACCAGCCACCGTTCAAAAACAGGCCCTCAACGGGGGTTTTATCAATAATCGGGGAACCGTCCATGCTCATATCCATAATCCCGCCCCAGCTGCGCAACATGCGTGCACGCCCAATCATCGGCATCAGGGCCATACCGGCCTCGGCGACATGTTCAACACGGGGCAAATTCCCGCGCTGCGCATAGGAATTATAGTAATCCAGATCGCCGCCAAACACCAAACCGCCCTTATCAGACTGGCTGATATAAAAATGCCCCATGCCAAAAGAAATCACGCCGTCAAGCACCGGTTTCACAGCCTCGGTGACAAAAGCCTGCAAGACATGGCTTTCAATCGGCAACCGCAACCCGGCCATCGCCGCCACCTGCGAGGTGCGCCCGGCCACGGCCATCCCGACCTTACCGGTGCCAATATATCCACGTGAGGTTTCCACGCCAAGCACCTTGTTATTTTTGATTTTAAACCCCGTGACCTCGCAGTTTTGGATCAAATCAACGCCGCGCATATCGGCGCCCCGCGCAAAGCCCCAGGCCACGGCATCATGGCGCGCAGTACCGCCGCGCGGGTGCAAAACTCCGCCGCGGATCGGGAAACGCGGGTTGTCAAAATTGAGGAACGGCGCGTATTTGCGCACGCCGGCCCGGTCCAGCATGATCGCATCATCGCCCTCGGCCCGCATCATGTTGCCGCGCCGCGCGCGCGCATCAAACTGCGCGTCATTATGCGCCAGCATCAACACCCCGCGTTGGGACATCATAACGTTGTAATTCAGCTCTTGTTCAAGGTTTTCCCAAAGCTTTAGCGAATGGGAATAAAATTCCGAATTGCCGTCGAGGAAATAATTTGCCCGCACAATCGTCGTGTTTCGCCCGACGTTCCCGCCCCCCAGATAGCCTTTTTCGAGCACCGCAATATTGCGAATACCGTGGTTTTTTGCCAGATAATACGCAGTGGCCAGCCCATGCCCGCCACCCCCTATAATAACCACGCCGTAAGATTTTTTCGGCTCTGGATTTCGCCACACAGGCTTCCACGCCGCATTGCCGCCAAGACCGTTTTTTAAGATTTGCAGGGCAGAATAACGCACAGGTATGCTCCGTTTCAGTGGGCACCAGCAAAGCGCGGATTTATGCCATTGGCAAGCGCAAATTGCATTTCCTTTTGCACGTTCACTTGCCAGTGCCGTTATGCTGAACTATAGAATGTGCAGGTTATTTTTACTCTCTTAAAGGTACAAACATGCCCAAAATACATGGTAACGAGATTCGCCCCGGGAATATTCTGGAACACAATGACGGTCTGTGGATTGCCGTAAAAACCAGCCATGTGAAACCCGGCAAAGGCGGCGCATTTGCCCAGGTGGAGATGAAAAACCTGCGCAACGGCTCGAAACTTAACGAACGGTTTCGCGCCGCCGATAAGGTCGAAAAAATCCGTCTTGAGCAGAAAAAACAACAGTTTTTGTATGAAACCAACGGAATGCTGGTTTTTATGGACCTTGAAACCTATGAACAGATTGAATTACCCGCCGATATTCTGGGCGAGCGGCGGCCATTTTTACAAGACGGCATGACCATTCAGATTGAATATTACGAGGACGAGGCCCTAAGCGCCGCCCTGCCCCAGCGGGTCACATGCAAAATCACAGAAACGGAACCCGCCGTCAAAGGCCAAACCGCGGCCAATAGTTTCAAACCTGCGACGCTTGATAACGGTGTGCGCGTCATGATCCCGCCTTTTGTTGGCGAGGGTGAGGCGATCGTGGTATCAACCGAAACCATGGAATACGTTGAACGCGCCTGATTTTAAACTGGATATTATTGCATGACACAGCCCAAAAAAGCTCTGATAACAGGCGTGACCGGCCAGGATGGCTCATATTTAGCGGAATTTTTGCTGGAAAAAGGCTATGAAGTGCATGGGATCAAGCGGCGCTCTTCCTCGTTTAACACCCAGCGGGTGGATCATATTTATCAAGATCCCCACGCCAAGGAACAAGGGTTCGTGCTGCATTACGGCGACCTTTCCGACAGCTCAAATCTGACCCGGATCATCCAGGAAATCCAGCCCGATGAGGTCTATAATCTCGCCGCGCAATCCCATGTCGCCGTCAGTTTTGAGGCCCCGGAATATACTGCCGATGTTGATGCATTGGGGACGTTGCGGATATTAGAAGCCATTCGTTTGCTGGGGCTGGAGGGGAAAACCCGTTTTTATCAAGCCTCTACCTCGGAATTATACGGGCTGGTTCAGGAAACTCCGCAGACAGAAACCACGCCGTTTTACCCACGCTCGCCCTATGCTGTGGCAAAAATGTATGCCTATTGGATCACGGTTAATTACCGCGAGGCGTATGGAATGTATGCCTGCAACGGTATTCTGTTTAATCACGAGTCTCCGCGCCGGGGGGAAACATTTGTGACCCGCAAAATCACGCGCGGGCTGGCCAATATCGCGCAAGGGGCTGAAAAATGTCTCTATATGGGCAATCTCGATGCGCTGCGCGACTGGGGGCACGCCAAGGATTACGTGCGCATGCAGTGGATGATGCTGCAACAGGACGCGCCGGATGATTTTGTCATCGCAACCGGCGTGCAATACAGCGTGCGCGATTTTATCCGCTGGTCTGCGGCAGAATTGGGTCTGCGCTTGCGGTTTGAAGGGCAAGGCGTTGAGGAAACTGTTATCGTTGAGGCGATTACCGGCGATAATGCCCCGGCCTTGCAGGTGGGCGACGTGATCTTGCGCATTGATCCACGATATTTCCGCCCCACAGAGGTCGAAACCCTGCTTGGGGACCCTTCCAAAGCCAAGAACAAGCTTGGCTGGGTGCCTGAAATCACTGTGCAAGAGATGTGCGCTGAGATGGTCGCCGAGGATCTTAAGGCGGCAAAACAACACGCGTTACTTACCACACATGGGTTCAATCCAAGCGTTTCGGTAGAGACATGAATATATTCATCGCCGGGCATAACGGCATGGTTGGGCGCGCATTGCTGCGCCAACTGGCTGGGGGCGATAATATTATCACCCGAACGCGCGCTGAACTGGACTTGTTATCGCAAGCCGAGGTGCAGGATTTTTTTGCCGCCCAAGCCATAGATCAGGTTTATCTGGCGGCCGCAAAAGTCGGGGGCATTCAGGCCAACAATACCTATCCGGCGGAGTTTCTTTATGAAAATCTGATGATTGAGGCCAATATCATCCACGTGGCCCATATGGCGGATGTGACGCAACTTTTGTTCCTTGGCTCCAGCTGTATTTATCCTAAAAACGCGCCGCAACCAATGCCTGAGTCCGCTTTGCTGACCGGCACGCTTGAGCCAACGAATGAGCCTTATGCCATTGCAAAGATTGCCGGAATCAAGCTCTGTGAAAGCTATAACCGCCAATATGGGCGTGATTATCGTTCTGTTATGCCCACCAATCTTTATGGCAGTTTTGACAATTTTCATCCCGAAAACTCCCATGTAATCCCTGCCCTTTTGCGCCGTTTTCACGAAGCTGTCGCCGCAAACGCTCCGGAAATCGTGATTTGGGGCAGTGGCAAACCGATGCGCGAGTTTTTGCATGTGGATGACATGGCGCGTGCATGCGTACATGTTATGAACCTGCCACTTGCCAGCTACCGCGCGCATACGACGCCAATGTTATCCCATATCAACGTTGGCACCGGGCAAGATTGCACCATCCGCGAACTTGCTGAAACAATCGCAGGCGTTACCGGATTTAGCGGAAAACTGGTATTTGATACCAGCAAGCCCGACGGTACGCCGCGCAAATTACTTGATACCAGTCGTCTGACTGCACTGGGATGGCAGCCGGAAATTGGCCTGCGTGACGGTTTGCAATCTGCCTATAACTGGTTTGTTGATAACCAAAAAACATTCCGCCAATAACGATGTCGCGCGCCCCTATCATTGCAATATTACCCTATGATTTACGTAAATCCCGCGATTTTGCGGCGATTCCACTGACTGACATTGCAGCATTTGGCCCCGTAGAGAACCTCAAAACCTTGGGGGATTTAGAGCCGCAGGACCAACTATTGGTGAATTGCTGCGGGCGCACATTATTTGGCCGCTACCCGGGATTACGTTGCAAAATCTCGCTATTGCTGGCCGAGCCACGCGGCGTTCAGGCGCGGTATTACCGCATCATTCCTTTTCTCTACCGCCGCTTTCACGCCATTTTAACCCATGATACAGACCTTATCCGCAAACTGCCCAACGCAGTTGCCCACAACGCCGCGTTTGCAACAGTTTTACCTGTTGAAGCGCCCGAAAAAGCGGCCATGACCTCGCTGATTGCCTCAAAACGCAATGATCTGACCGGGCATAAACTGCGCCATGAAATTGCAGCTTGGGCGCAGGCACATAATATTTCCCTAAATCTATATGGCCGCGCCTATAAATCGGTGGCTGACAAGGCCGAGGCCCTCGCCCCTTATCATTTCTCTGTCGTGATCGAAAATTCGCGTGAAAACGGCTATTTCACCGAAAAACTGGTGGATTGTCTGCTGACCAAAACCGTGCCGATTTATTGGGGCGCACCGGATATTTTGCGTAATTTCAATCTGGATGGTATGATTATCTGCACATCCGCCGCCGAAATTCAGGCCGCGATTACAACGGTTTCAAGCCAGAAATACCAACAAATGTTGCCAGCTATTGTGGAAAATTTCACCCGGGCGCAAAAGTTTTGCGACCCGGATAAATATACCGCTGAAACTCTGCGCACACACAATTAAGACCTGAAAACCCAAAGCGGTGAATTCGCTTGGCCTGCCCGCCAAAAGCTCCTATAGAACGGTCCTGCCCACGCAAAAAGGTTTTACCATGCCCAATAGTTCCGCCAATCTGAATGTTATGATCAAGGCCGCACGGGTTACTGCCCGCACGTTGCTCCGCGATTTCAAAGAAGTTGAAAACCTTCAGGTTTCCATGAAAGGCGCTGGGGATTTTGTGTCTAAGGCCGATATGAAAGCCGAGGAGACTATTCGCGAGATCCTGACCGAAACCCGCCCGAATTACGGGTTTTTAGGCGAAGAATCTGCCGAGGTTTTTGGCGAAGACCCGACACGCCGTTGGATCGTTGACCCGCTGGATGGCACGACAAATTTCCTGCACGGCATGCCCCATTGGGCGATTTCAATTGCGCTGGAACACAAAGGCCAGATCGTAGCGGCCGTGGTTTATGACCCTATCAAGGACGAAATGTTTACAGCCGAAAAAGGCGAGGGCGCCTGGATGAATGAGCGCCGTATGCGCGTATCGGCGCGCCGCGAGATGATCGAAACGGTGTTTGCCACGGGCCTGCCCTTTGCCGGACGCAGCGATCTGCCCGAAACCTTGCAAGACCTGGCACGCATCCTGCCCGGCTGTGCCGGTGTGCGGCGGTTCGGGGCAGCCTCGCTTGATCTAGCCTATGTCGCAGCCGGGCGCTTTGACGGGTTCTGGGAACGGCGTTTAAAGCCCTGGGATATTGCCGCCGGCATACTGCTGGTGCGCGAAGCGGGCGGGTTGGTCGAAGGTATCGACCCCGAGGAGGACCCCATATCATCCGGCGATATTATCGCCGCAAACGAACCCATATTCGACCGCTTTTCCAAGCTTGTGAAAAATATCGCATGATATAATATTGCCAAGCGATATATACAGACCTCATAGTAAAACATTAATTGGAAAGTAAAATGAGGTATTCTAAAATTACCTGTGTATTACCTATTACGGCCATTGCGGCCTGTGGTTCAACCAGCCAACTGTATGGGACGAACTCGGAATTCAGAGCAGCACCCACAACGGGAATTGTCCATAATCTGTCTGACATTTCAGCCGATATTGATACTAGCGCACATAACAACAATGGATATGCCTATGTTGTCGGCCTTGATTCCAATAACGTATATCAAGCATTTGCCGGAGTTATTAGAAACCCCGGTTTACTTCAACTTCCGCCAACTGTCGGAACGGCGACAATGTCTACTGGTGGATATAAGATCACACGGGTTTATAATGTGATCACAACCGATAATACCCCTACGGTTGAGAGAGAATGGGAAGCTGACTTCACCTTGGTAGCCAATTTTGCGGCCGGAACCCTAATCGGCGGAAACCTCAATACGCTCTTTGTCGATGGCACTTTCAGCGGTGTAAATTTAA
This sequence comes from Paracoccaceae bacterium, assembly GCA_036479695.1. GTDB lineage: Bacteria > Pseudomonadota > Alphaproteobacteria > Rhodobacterales > Rhodobacteraceae > NORP23. The sequence goes on along the minus strand of JAZGFN010000015.1, from coordinate 165,217 downwards.
GCGGTAGCGTGACCTAATTACGGGGTTGACGGCAATCTAATCGGCATTATCGGCCCGGATCAGGCTATTGGTGCCTTCCATGGACATGATGACACAATGGTCTATGCTGGTGGGTTTGTTATCGATGCGCCATAACGCTTTACCGGATTGGGTTTTGCAGTTTATTGCTCTTGGCTATTACCATAACTAAGAGCGCATATTTGACCACTATTCCAAACTGGTGCGCAACAGGATTAAATTTTCAACTTGTGTAGTTGTAATATAATTGCATACATTAACATTACATATTTAACATTATACGTAACCATGGAGCATAATATGAAATATTCTAATATTGCCTGTATTTTACCAATTATCGCCATTACGGCCTGTGGATCATCTACACCACCAACCGAATCATATACAGATTCGAGTTTTGAAAAGGTTTCCGCCACCGGGACTCTTGCTGGCCTACCACTATCGTCACCTGTCGGCGCCCTTAATGAAACGGGCATCGATGGCAATGGATATAGCATTGCCGTCGGTCTTGGGTCCGATAACAAATATCATGGATATGCCGGAATCATTCAAACAGGGGTTATAGCATCTCCCCCGACGACCGGTTCTGTAGTAATGTCCGGTAAATACTATGCCGCACTATATACCAGTATTACCGAAACAAATGGCGTGCCTTCGGGATCGTCTGCGACCGATTTTAACCACGATATGACAGCAACTATTGATTTTGCAGCTGGCACCATGATTGGCGAAGGCGACGGTCAAGATTTAACTATTAATGGTACTTTTTCTGGCACCGATATCAACGGCACCGTAACATATTTCGGCGTTACCGGCGCGTTGGATGGCATTCTTGTTCCAACACAAGCGATCGGTATTTTTCATGGGCATGATGACACAATGGTCTATGCTGGCGGGTTTGTTATCGATGCGCCGTAACGTTTTACCGGGTTGAGTTTCGCAGATTATTGCTCTCGGCTATGACTATAGTCGGGAGCAAAACCTTGGGGAAACTCATATCATCCGGCGGCATTATCGCCGCAAACCAACCCATATTCGACCGCTTTTCCAAGCTTGTGTGAAATATCACATAGAATTACCCAGCATAATATATGCTCAACAACCAATTAATGTTAGATAGGAGTTACGATATGAAATATTCTAAAATTGCCTGTATTTTACCAGTTATCGCCATTCCTGCCTGTGGCTCAACCACCCCAGATACTCAATCGCACACGGACTCGGAATTTAGAGCAGCGACCGTCACGGGGATTGACCATAATCTGTCAAACGCAACGACCTTAATAAATATTCTTGGCAATAACAACAATGGATATGCCTTTGCTATTGGTCTTGACGCCAATAACGTATATCAAGGGTTTGCCGGGGTCATAGTAAATCCCGGTTTATTTGAGCTTCCGCCTGCTACTGGATCGGCGATAATGTCTGGTTCATATCACGCCAGACGGATTCACGATATAACCGTAACCAATGGTGTTCCCACAGGTATAGTAGCTGGGGTACCTAATAATCTCATCTCTTTGGTGGTCGATTATGGGGCCGGAACTCTAATCGGCGGGGATATAGATACACTCTATGTAGATGGCACTTTTAGTGGCACAACCCTAAGCGGTGGCGCGATCTATTACGGGGTCGACGGCGACCTGACGGGCATTATTGACCCTGATCAAGCCATTGGCGCCTTCCATGGGCATGATGACACCAACGTTCATGCGGGTGGATTTATTGTCAATACACAATAACAGTCTACTAGGCTGCATTCTCACAATTTTGCTCTCGACTATTACCATAGCTGGGAGCAAAACCTAGGGGAAGCCCATATCATCCAGCGACATCATCACCGCAAATGAACAGGTTTTGACTATTTTTCAAGCCGGTACGCGACAGCCCTCAAAGTATGGCGGTTATTGACAGTTGTCATCAACGGCAATAGTTTTTCATAGTAATTACAATTTAAATTATTTTATTGGAATTAATTATGAAACTACTTCCACTCATCATGATCTTGCCAATTATAGGTGTAGCTGCCTGCTCGGAATCCCCTTCAGAACCAGGGACACCACCCAATAATGGTGGTCCTGCCCACTCTGCGTTTCTGACCCCAGCCGCAAACGGAGGTTTTGGTTTAACATTAATCGATCCCCGCACCGTACGACATACTGATGCTGCTGGCATAGGGTACGCTTTGGTGATTGGTAAAAATGGTAACCAATATGTCGGATACGTAGGCCTTTTACCTGGAACTTCACTTACTGCGTCGCCGCCCAGTGCCGGTGGTGTATTACTGAGCGGAACCTATACTTTGAGAGAGTTTAATAATATCGTACAAAGTGGAAATACCGCTACTGCAAACGACGATGAATCTAGTGGGGTGATTGCTCTGGTCGCAGATTTCGGAGCAGGAACAGTAACCGGCGCTACAGCTGGTAGCAATCCAGAATTGACTGTTAATGGCACATTTAGCGGGTCAACGTTAAGCGGAACAGTGACACACGCAGGTTTAGAGGGCCAATTAGTTGGCGCGATTAATGCAGACGAAGCCATTGGCACCTTTCACGGGCATAATGACACAATGGTTTATGTTGGTGGGTTTATTGCGCTTAGCCCATAACTGTTTGATAATCTTTATCAATCAACCACTAACTACTCTTCGCATTGCCAAACTGGCGCATACGGATAATGATCGCTGACTTAAATACATAAACCTCTTTGATTTATGTATTTAGTTATTTATACAAGGTTTTTATGAAACAGCATTTATCTGCCCTGTTTTTTTTATCGTGAATAGCATGATGCGCTCTGTCTATTTCGTGCTCGGGGCACCAAGATATTATTATTGATGCTTACACAGGCGGGGATACTATCAATGCACCATAACGATCTACCAAACTGCATTTTGCGCGGTTTTTTGCTCTCGGCTATTATCATGGTTGGGGGCTTATTTATGCCCGCGATCGCGATTGCCGCGCCAGATACAGCCCAAATATCAAAACTGCTAAGTCAGGGCAAATTCGATGAGGCCCAGGCCGCGCTGGATAAATCGAGCCCCACGCAAGCCGACCGGATTTTCTTTCACGCATTGGCGATGAAAATCACTGGAAATCTTGCACAAGCCATTGAAGAATTTCGCGAAGTTCTGCGCATCGATCCTCAGTACATCAACGCCAGGCGAGAGCTGGCCCATACATTGCTGATGGCAGATGAGCTTGACGTCGCCGCGTTTCATTTCAATGAACTGATGGATATCGACCAAAATCCGCGGATGCGCGCGGGCTATCGCCAGTTTTTGAATATTATTGAACAGAACAAACCCTATGGCATCAGCGGCTCATTTTCCCTACTGCCCTCGACGAACATTAACAGCGGCACCACTAACGTCATTTTTGTCACTGACATCGGGCCGGTTGCAATTGATTCCCCTCCACAATCAGGTGTTGGCGCGCAGATCGCTCTGAACGGTTTTTTTCGCAAGAAAATTAGCCAAAGAAGCCAATTCATGTTGAATTGGGGGGTGACCACGATCAATTACGAAAATACCGATTACAACAGCGTCACCGGCAACCTTTCTCTTGCGTTTCATCGTTCGTCTCAGCATAGCAATTGGAGCATCGGCCCCTATTACCGCCAAACCTGGAAAGAGGATGGCAACGACAGTTCCGCCACAGGGGTGCGTTTTAGCATCAGCCACCGATTGTCTGACAGCAATCAACTTACGGTCTCGCTCAACAGCGAATACCAAACGAATCCGGCGAAACCATATCAAGATGGATATTCCAGCGGCGCGCAATTCAATTTACGCCACCAGATAAACCCGGCATTATCTGTCACCGCAGGCCTGTCTGGCCGATGGAACCGCTCTAGGGCTGCACATTTGCAATACAATGACACCAAGATTTCCGTAGGTGTTTCAAAGGCTTGGGAGGGTGGTTTACACACAAGTCTTGGCCTGAATTACGGCGATCGACCCTATATCGGCGTTTTCCCTGCCCTCAGCGTTGCGCGCCATGACAGCTATTACGGGGTCAATTTTGAGATATACAACAGCACCATTAATTACATGGGTTTCACCCCCCGTTTGTCCTGTTCCTACACTGAAAACTGGTCCAATGTTGCGTTTTTTGACTATGAAGTAACGTCATGTCAGGCGACGATCTCAAGGAATTTCTAAACCCGGCGCAACACCGCATCCCCTGCCTGCATATCGCCCCCCGCGCGCGCGAAACGCAGATGTGCCAAGGCATGCGCGCCTGAAATACTGAACAGGGTTCCTGCGGGTTTTCCTTCAACGGTGATGGGCGTGCCGATTTGTGCATTGCCTGAAATCGCCACCCGCACCAGACCTTTTTTAAGCTCGGTTTTATGCTTCATACGCGCGGTAATTTCCTGCCCGACGTAACAACCTTTCTTGAAATCCACACCGTTTAGACGCTCGAACCCGGTCTCAAGGATATAGGTTTCCTCGGGCACAAGTTCGATGCCGGTCTCTGGCACGCAATGCGCAACCCTGAGCGCATCCCACTGCGCGTAGGGAAATGATGCGGCATCCCTTGATGGGCGATACATCCGCCATCCGAGTTCTGGCAAGCGCGGGTCGATAAACGCACCCAAAGGCGGCCCCTCAAACCCTTGCAAAACCTGTAAATCCGCATCCGTGATTTGAACATCGGCGCGCAAGCGATACATGTTCAGACGTTGTGCAAGCGGCGCGGCGCGATTTGATTTCACATCCAGTAAAATGCTGTCATTGTCATTTGTCATAATGAAATCAAACAGATACTTGCCCTTTGGACTTAAAAGCGCCGTATATACCGCCCCCTTTTCCACCCCAGAAACCGCATTGCTGACCAGCCCTTCCAGAAACGCCACGCGGTCGGCGCCGGAAATCCGCAAAAGACTACGGTCTGGATTATGGTAGGTTTCAGGCATTTGGCAGCTCCTTTTCTATGGGCTATATATAAGATCTCTGCCACTGATATCGAGTCCTATATGCCTGCGCCTTTAACCATCATTATTCCAACGCTGAATGCAGCGCATAAGATCACCCCTTGTCTGGCCAGCCTTGGCGAGGCCCTGGAGGCCGGCATTCTGGCCGAGGTCATCTTTGCCGACGGTGGATCAAGCGATGATATCGCAGATATTGCGGATGGTGTTGGCGCCATCATCGTTAATACGCACAAAGGGCGTGGGGGGCAGATGGCCATGGGGGCGACGCATGCGCGCGGTGAATGGCTGTTGTTTTTGCATGCCGACAGTGTTTTAGCGCCCGGCTGGGTCGCAATCGCACGCGCCCATATGCAGACAAAAACCACCGCCGGATATTTCAGATTGCAGTTTGACGAAACCACCCTGCCTGCCCGTATTGTTGCCAATTGGGCGAATATGCGCGCGCGTCTGTTTGGCCTGCCCTACGGGGATCAGGGGCTGCTGATCAACCGTATTTTATACGAAAATATCGGCGCGCACCCCTCCATACCCCTGATGGAGGATGTCGCGATTGCATCGACCTTACGCGGGCAATTAACACCGCTGGCGGCAAATATCACGACCAGCGCTGAAAAATATCACACCCAAGGCTGGCTGCGGCGTTCGTTGCGAAATTTTACCCTGTTGATGCGCTATAAACTGGGGGCAGACCCGGCGGTGCTAGCAGCTAAATACGTGGCTCAAGCCCCTGAGAATTGAAGGTTATACAGTTCGGCATAGAGGCCGTTTTTTTGCAATAATTCAGCATGATTGCCGCTTTCAACCACACGCCCTGCGTCCATCACAACAATCATATCCGCGTCCAGAATAGTCGCCAAACGGTGGGCAATAATCAAGGTCGTGCGCCCCCGCGATAGCTTATCAAGGGCGTTGCGAATGGCGGCCTCGGATTCCGCATCAAGCGCCGAAGTTGGTTCATCCAGCAACAGGATCGGCGCATCACGCAGGATCGCGCGGGCAATCGACAGACGTTGTTTTTCCCCGCCCGAAAAATGCCCGCCAGACGGGCTAAGCACCGTGTCATAGCCATCCTCAAGCTTTCCGATAAACCCATCCGCCGCCGCCGCTTTTGCAGCCTTGCGAATTTCTGTATCGCTCGCACCGGGACGCCCAAAACCAATGTTCTTGGCAACGCTCCCGGCCAGCAAAACCGAATCCTGACTGACCACCGCAATTTGTTTACGCAAGCTCTCAACCGTCAAGTCGCGGATATCCATCCCGTCAAGGGTGATCTTACCAGAAGTCACATCAAACAGGCGCGGCAGCAGGTTGAAAACGGTCGATTTTCCCGCCCCCGAGCGCCCGACAAACGCCACGCGAGCGCCCGCAGGAATATCAATATTCACCCCTTGCAGCGCCTTAAATCCATTTGGATAGGTAAATCCAACGTTATCAAAACCAATATTGCCCTTGGTGTCGGCTATAGCCTTGGCGTTCGGCTTATCTATAATCTGGTTATCTGCATCCAGAATTGAAAAAATCCGCCCCAACGCCACGCGCCCCTGCATCGCGGCGGCCACGGTATTCCCGATACTTTTCGCAGGCTGCGAAACAACCCCGACGCCCGTCAACAGCCCCATGAAATCGGCCACCGTGATTGTGCCCTGCCCAATGCGCCAGGACACGATAAACAACAGGGCCGCAATGGCCAGACCGTTGAGGATCTCCATCAAGGGCGACAGGCGCGACTGCCATTTTATCAGCCGGATTTTCAGGTGCAAAAGCCGGTCAAAAATCGATGTCGCCGACTTGTCCAGATGACCCTCCAACTGGTAGGTGCGCGCCATATGGATGCTCGAAAGCCCCTCAACGATATCGCTATTCATCTGGGAAAGCTGCTCTTGCGCCGCGCGGGTAATCTTGCGCACTTTACCGCCGATAATACTAACAGGCAGCACTGCGGCAGTGAAAACCAGTATCAAAACGATGGTGATCGGCCAGTCAATCGACAGCATCACCCCGACGGTCGCAAGGATGATTAAAACCGCCGAAACCCCGCCCAAAATCTGCTGCACACTATTGCGGATCAACCCGACATCGGCACTGAAACGCACCGCAAGTGAGGCCGGGGAATCCAACTGAAGACGCGATAAATCCGTGTATAACAACTTGGAGTACATGGCTTTTTGCAAGCTTGCCTCAAAACGGCCAAAGGCGATGCTGCTGCTTAGGCTCAGACCATAAGAGCTGAAACCCTTGATCGTAGAGAGCAAAATAATCCCCAGCGGTCCCCAGTAAATCACCGATTTATCAGCCGTTTCAAACGCCGTAATAATCAACTGAATTGCCTTGGAATACCCCGCCGAGCCGAGCGCCGCAATCACCATCAGGAAAAAGCCAATAAAAATCAGCGCCTTATGCGGGGACACCCAATCACGCCACAGCCGGCGATAGCTGCCAACATCCGTATTATCTTTGGCATCCATGCCTGATTCCCCTGTTTGCCGCGCTTTGGTGTACATTGGCAAATTAAGCGCTGAAGCGTGATCTCTCAATAGCGCTTAACGATTTATTTATCTATTGACGCGGTTGATGTTTTGCAATCAGCATTGGTGCAGAAAAATGAGGATATCATGAAACTTTCCTATGGACGCGATCTTTTTATGACCCCCGGCCCTTCGGTTATTCCTGACCGGGTTTTGAACGCGATGCACCGGGCTGCTCCCAATATTTATGAAGGGCCGCTGATTGACAGCTTTGACGGAATTCTTGAAAACCTGGGCAAAACCGCGCGCACGACGGGCAATGCGGCAATATATATCTGTAACGGTCACGGGGTTTGGGAGGCAGCACTACATAATGTCATCGCGCCGGGGCAAAAGGTGCTGGTTCTGGCAACGGGGCGGTTTGGGCATGGCTGGGCAGAGGTTGCCCAAAAGATGGGCATTATCGTAGAGCTGCTGGATTTCGGATCAACGTCACAGATCGATCCTGAAAAAATCACGCAGGCTCTGAAGGCTGATAAATCTCATGAAATCAGGGCCGTAATGGGCACACATACTGATACGTCGACCTCCGTTTGCAATGACATCCCCGCTTTGCGCACAGCTATTGACGCCGCACAACACCCTGCATTGCTGATGGTTGATTGCATCGCGAGCCTTGGCTGTGAGCCTTTTGAGATGGACGCTTGGGGGGTCGATGTGATGGTGGCGGGGTGCCAAAAAGGCCTGATGACGCCGCCGGGGCTGGCCTTTAGTTTTCATAATGCAAAGGCGGATGCGGTGTCACAAACCATCAAAAAAACCTCAGCCTATTGGGATTGGACACCGCGTATTTCGGGCGAACGGTTTTACCAAAAATTCGGCGGTACGGCCCCAACGCATCATATTTTTGGTCTTGAGGCCGCCCTTGAAATGCTGGTGATTGATGAGGGGCTTGAAAACGTCTGGGCACGCCACAAACGACAGGCTGAAAGCATTTGGGCGGCGGTGGATGCATGGGGCAAAGGCGGGGTTTTGCGCTGCAATGTACCTGATCCCAAAGACCGTTCCTGCGCGGTTACAACCATTATCAGCGACAATACCGATCTCACGCCTTTGCGTAAATGGTGCGAAAATCAGGCCGGGCTGGTGCTGGGCATCGGGCTTGGCTTTGATGAGCACGCCTTTCGCATTGGCCATATGGGCCACATGAATCCGCCGATGTTGCTGGGCGCGCTGGCGACGATTGATGCCGGGCTAAAAGCCCTTGATATCCCCCACGGCGAGGGCGCGCTTGACGCGGCAATTCGGGTGATTTCTAGATAGTTTAATATTTCACCCAGCCCTATCTTGCCAAATCCCATATGTCTTAGACAAATATTCAATACATGCCGCATCAGCATCATGGCGATCGTGGTCTTTATAAACAAATTTGAAGAGGCCATCGTTTAGATGAGCTTCATAAGGTTTTTCCCACCTAGGGGCATCCGCAAATAACCAGATAGGGACGCCGATACGCTTCATTTGCCCGGAAAGCCATGGATCATCTACAGTCCATAGAATATCGGGAATATCAAAAGCTTCGTCAGGAATAAACTCTGGCCGGATCATCGCACCACGATATCCTTCAAGGATATCAATATATCCATCTTTAACATAATGACCGGGCTTTATTGTGCATAAAGTTGCTAAACGGAATAACCTGTATCCGATCCCTTTATGCAAGAGTTTGGCCCGTGGTAACAGATCGTTTTTGACACCGCACTCAACGGTAGCGGAATTGATATCGAAACTATAGCCATTTTCAACAATACATGCATTGGGCGTTTGTTTTCGGGCATTCAAAAACCTTTGTGCCCACTTTGAATCATAAGGCTGATCATCATCACAAAACAAAATTTCGACATTTTGGCCGCGAAACGCCTGAACTGTTGGTAAAACCTTGGTTGCTGGTCCCATATCTTCGTCAACAATACAAACTTTTATACCCTTAGGCATTTTGGGAATATCATTAATAGTAAAATCAAATCTACGATACGTGCGAGGGATATTCAGGCGGATTTCTTGCACATCTGCGCTTTGATTTAGTAAATCATGTAGCGTAGGTGCTATTTTATCTATTCTTGATGGAATCGTGGTTAGAGAAATAATTAAATCTGGCATAAATATATTCCTTGCATTTCAAACTCCAACATCCGACCAAACGGCGTATTCATTGCCACTTGGCTCGGTGAAATGGAACCGCTCACCGCCGGGAAATGAAAATATCGGGTGGGTGATTATGCCCCCGGCTTTTTCAACACTGTGCTGGGTATCTTGCAGATTATTGCTGTAAAACACGATCAGGGTCGCGCCTTTTTCGGCGATCGATACCAGATCCGACTGGAAGAACCCGCCATCCAGCCCCTGATTTGAAAAGGATGTGTATTCAGGGCCGTAATCGGTGAATTCCCAGCCAAAAACGGTGGTAAAAAATGCCTTGGTTGCCACCAAATCCCGGGCGTGAAATTCCACGTAGTTCATTTTGCCGTGCTGGTTCATGTTCTCTCCTTAAGCGGGGTGTTGAGTGCGCCAATGTCTTGCAATGTCGCCGCGCGTTGTAAGCCAGACCTTATCATGGTTTTGCACATAGTCCAAAAACCGCACCAAAGATGCCGCACGTCCGGGGCGCCCGACCAGACGGCAATGCAGACCGATTGACATCATCCGCCCACCCTCGGCGTAAAGCGTATCGAAACTGTCTTTGAGATAGGTGAAAAACTGGTCTCCGGAATTGAAACCTTGCGGCGAAGCAAACCGCATATCATTAGCATCGAGCGTGTAGGGCACCATCAAAAACGGTCCATCTGGCCCGTCGATATAATAGGGTAAATCATCCGCGTAACTGTCCGCAGAATAGCTAAACCCTGCCTCCATCGTTAAACGATGCGTGTTTTCAGAGCTGCGGCCCTGATACATTCCATGCGGTTTTTCCCCCGTCACTTCGGTGTGAATGCGGATGGCTTTGGCGATGTGGTCGCGTTCAATATCTTCGGGGATATCTTTGTAATCAATCCATTTATAGCCGTGGCTGGCGATTTCCCAACCGGCAGATTTCATTGCTGCCACCACATCAGGATTACACTGCAAGGCCATGGCCACACCAAAGACCGTCACCGGAATATCGCGCGCCCTGAACATCCGGTGCAGACGCCAGAAACCGGCGCGTGACCCGTATTCATAAATCGATTCCATATTTGGATGGCGCTGTCCCTGCCACGCCGCAGCCCCGACAATTTCAGACAAGAATGCCTCGGATGCGGCATCGCCGTGCAGAGTGCAATTTTCACCGCCTTCCTCATAATTGAGGACAAATTGCACGGCAATACGTGCGTCTTTGGGCCAGTTCGCATCAGGCGGATTGGCCCCATATCCGATCATATCGCGTGGATAATTGGTCATTTTATCGCCTCCAGTGCCGCTGGCAGCGCCGCCTCAAACAGATCAAGATCCCGCATACGCCCGGCAGACACCCGTATGCAGCGATCCTGCGGCGCGACAAATGGCATGCGAATAAAGACGCCGCGTGCGATCATTTCGGCAACTAACGCTTTGGCATAAGCCCCGTCCCGCCCGCAATCAATGGTCACAAAATTCGTCGCCGAGGGCAATGGTTTCAACCCATTAGCGCGCGCAATATCCCCGATACGCCCCCGGGCCGCCGCAACCTTTTGAACGGTTTGGTCCAAATATACCTGATCCTCCAGCGCCGCCAGCGCCCCGGCTATTGCCACGCGATTCATGCCGTAATGATTGCGCACTTTGTCAAAGGCTGCAATCAAACCGGCGGCACCAATCGCGTAGCCAACCCGCGCCCCGGCCATGCCGTAGGCCTTGGAAAACGTCCGCATGCGAATGATGTTGGGATTGTTGATATCCAGCGGCGGGGCCGTGTCTTTTGGGGCAAACTCGATATAGGCCTCATCAAGGCATAAAATCGCGCCACTTGGCACATTATCGATCATATTTTGCATCACATCTGCGTCGTGAAAACTGCCCATGGGGTTGTCAGGATTGGCGAAATATATCAGCGAGGCATCAACTTTGGCCGCCATATCCAGCACCGCCGCCGGGTCCTCGGCATCGTGCAAATACGGCACCGTATGCAGCTGCCCACCGTACCCCGCCACGTGAAAATTGAACGTAGGATAAGCCCCGAGCGAGGTCACAACCCCAGCACCTTCCCCCAGCAACAACCGGCAAAGCCCGCCAAGCAGCCCGTCAATACCCGCCCCAACCACAATGTTTTCAACGCCCATCCCGTGATGCGCAGCCAAAGCCTGTTTCAAATCGTGGTTTTCGGGGTCTGCATACATCCAGATATCGGGCAACGCGGCCTGCATTGCCGTAATAGCTTTTGGCGAGGGTCCAAAAACATTTTCATTCGCACCCAGACGCGCTGTGAATTTCGCGCCCCGGACACGCTCCTGCGTCTCAGGACCGACAAAGGGCACAATTGCAGGCAGGCCGGCAACAAGATCAGTATATCGTGGCGCTTTCATAACATTCCTTTTGTTAAGATTTAGTGCGATCATATATGCGCGCACCAATAAAACAAGCGACAGCAAGTCCGCCGAAAAGCGCCATCGTACCCGATATGGCGCTGTGGGTTCCATCAAACAACGCGCCCGCAAGCCATGCCCCCACCCCACCAGCGATCATCAACATCGCACCAAGAACCGAGCTGGCAAAGCCCGGCATCTCGGCTGCCGGCTCCATCGCGACGGCCTGTGCAGAGGGTAATATCAAGCCAAAAGCCAGCATATAGATGCACACGCCTCCCCAAAATACCGTCAGGCCGGGGCTGGTGAAAAGTAATCCCAAATGTATCAATGTTGCCACGCCTAAAACCGTGATTGCCAACAAGCCAAGCTTGCGCATGCCCAATCGTGTTACCAGTAAACGCACGGCTATGGTTCCGGCCATGATGAACATGGCGCCAAGGGCAAATACAGTGCCAAATGCGGCGGGGCTTAGGCCGTAAGCCTGCTCAACCACCACAGCGCCAAGCGATAGGATGCTGGCATATCCTCCGAACGTCAGGCTGGAAATGCCCATCCCGACAAGGAAATCCCGTTGGCGAAATAAATATCTGAATGCATAAAGCACAAAGCTGAAACTGAACCGCTCCGGGCGTGTTTCTTTGACGGTTTCTTTTGCGTTGAAATAGGAAAGGGCGAATAATACAAGCCCCATAAGCACCAAAAAGACGAATATCGCTCGCCATGAAAATAGCACAAGCAACCCCGCGCCGATGATCGGAGCAAGCAACGGCGCAATTGCCGTCACAGCCATTAAAACCGCCAGCAACTTAGCCATAACGACGCCGCTGCCAATATCACGCACAATCGCGCGGGCAATAACCGGCGCACCGGCCGCCAGACCCTGGGCTGCGCGAAATCCGATCAACATCCAGAAACTGCTGGCCATCGCTGCACCTAAAGTCGCCAGCACAAACGCGGCTAGACTGATCAGCAATACCCTGCGCCGCCCAAAGGCATCAGACAATAGCCCCCAAAACAACTGCCCAATAGCATAAGCTATGAAATAAACGCCGACAATCATCGCACCCATACGCTCGGGCACTGCAAAGTCGCGCGCAATAACGCCTGTTGCAGGGGCCGTGATATCAATTGTCATCGCAGTTAAGGCCGACAACCCGCCGAGTAGCAACACAAAATCCAGTCTCTCAGCCAGGGGTTTGCTCATAGACTTTCCGATTCTTTTCTATGAAAATTTAGGGAACCATAAAATAAACGCCCCGCCCAGGAAACCCTGAACGAGGCGTCTTCTACTTTGACGGCCATCGGCGTCCCCGCCTGTACCGCCGCGATAACTTCGCCAAAAATGGTTTCTACTTTGTTAAAATATCCCCGCCGGAGGCAAAAAGTTTTAAAGCCCCCGGCGGGGATATTTATGTAAAATAGAAGTTAATCGGTTATCAGCTGTTCTTTTTTTGCCCCTTGATTGCAGATTTTAGTAAAAGCACCCCGCCTATCGCCCCTACAGCCATAAGCAATCCGCCAGCTTGAAGCGCACCAAGCGTATCAATCAGCCAATCCTGCCCTTTATCCACAAAGCCACCACGGCCCCGGCTATCGCCCTCAAAAGAAAACGGATCGCCGCTATAAATCCTATACCCCATAAAAATCAAGACGCCGCCAAAGCCAAGTCCAGCCATGACGCCCGAAAATGTGTTAAACATGTTTTTCATTATACTAGCCTTTGGTTAGGTCATTTTTTCAAGGTTTTCCTGCGCCACTTTTATGCGCAAAATATCTTCTTCAACCGCAATAAGTCGTGTGCGTTGTTCTGCAACCACCTGAGGCGGCGCTTTTGCCAGGAATCTATCATTCGACAGCTTGCCCTTAAGGCCCCCAACTTCTTTACCCAACTTATCAATCGCTTTGGCAAGTCTGGCTTTTTCCGCGCCCAGATCAATGATATCGGCCAGTGGCAGGCAAAATGTCCCACCCTCGACTGTTATCGTGACGGCATCTTTGGGGGCGCTATCCGCAAGCGAAATATCCAAGAGCCGCGCAAGTCGGTGGATCAGCAAAGTGTTGCCCTTCAGCGCGGCTTGCCCGGCGGCATCGAGTTGCAACTGTATCATCGGGATTTTAGCCCCGGCGGGCACGCGCATTTCGACGCGCACACTACGAATGCTCTCGATCAGCGCGATCACCCAGTTCATTTCGCGGTCCGCGTCCGTGTCAATCAAAGTGTCAGGCAGTTCAGGCCAATCAGTGTGGATCAGCATCTTTTGGCGCGGGGCGATATCACCCCAAAGCTGCTCGGTTATGAACGGCATAATCGGGTGCAACAGCATCAGGCATTGATCAATCGCCCAGGCCATTGTGGCCCGCGTTTCGGCCACCACGGCTGCGTCATCTGATTGCAATAGCGGCTTGGCAAATTCGACGTACCAGTCACAGACCTTGCCCCAGACATGCGCATAAAGCCCCATGGCAGCATCGGAAAATCGGTAATTTTCCAACGATTTATTTGTCGTGTTCAACGCCCGCACCGTCTCGCTGATAATCCATTTATTTACTGTCTGCGTTGCCGTTTCAGGGTTAAATCCCCCGGGTTTACAATCATTCATTTCCGCAAACCGCGCGGCATTCCAAAGCTTGGTTCCAAAGTTGCGATAGCCCGTCAGGCGCGCCTTGGACAGCTTCAAATCACGCCCCATAGCCGCAAGCGTAAAGCGCACGGCATCAGCGCCGAATTCATCGATCATTTCCAGCGGGTCAATCACATTGCCAGTAGATTTTGACATCTTCTTGCCACGCTCATCGCGCACCAGCGCATGCACATAAACCGTGTGAAACGGAATTTTATCCACCACCGCCAGCTGCATCATCATCATCCGGGCGACCCAGAAAAAGATGATGTCAAAACCGGTGATCAGTACGTCCGTGGGGAAATACTTTTGCAACTCGGGGGTGTTTTCGGGCCAACCAAGCGTGCCAATGGGCCAGAGGCCCGAGGAGAACCATGTGTCTAGGACGTCGGGGTCGCGGCGAAGCGATTTTCCGCCAGCCATAGCGATAGCTTCTTCCTCGGACGCTGCACAATATTCGTTGCCCGCATCATCGTACCAAACCGGTATCTGGTGCCCCCACCAGAGTTGCCGCGAGATGCACCACGGTTCGATATTCTCCAGCCAGTGGAAATAGACCTTGCGGTCGCTCTCGGGGATGATTTTTACGTCGCCGTTTCGCACCGCATCAATCGCGGGCTGCACGATTTGTTTGGTGTCCACATACCACTGGTCGGTCAGCATCGGCTCGATCACCACCTTTGAGCGATCGCCAAACGGCTGCATGATCTTTTTGTCCTCGACATGGGTCATCAGGCCCAGCGCATTGATGTCGGCAATCACCGCTTTGCGACACACAAACCGGTCCATCTTGCGGTAAGCCGCCGGCACGATATCCGCGTCAACCATATGCCCGCGCGTGTCCATCAGCGGATACATCGGAATATCGTTGCGTTTAGCCACTGCATAATCGTTAAAGTCATGCGCGCCGGTGATTTTCACGGCGCCCGAGCCAAAATCAGGGTCGGGATATTCATCGGTGATGATCGGAATCAGCCGGTCACACAGCGGCAGATGCACCATTTTGCCGACAATCGGCGCGTAACGATCATCGGAGGGGTGCACCGCAACAGCCCCATCCCCCAGCATGGTTTCGGGGCGCGTGGTGGCGATGGCGATGTAATCGCGGGTCTCGCGCAGGGTTACATTGCCGTCTTCGTCTTTTTCAATGTATTCATAGGTTTCGCCATCTGCGAGGGGGTATTTGAAGTGCCACATATGGCCGTCAACTTCGATATTCTCAACCTCAAGATCACTGATCGCGGTTTCAAATTTCGGGTCCCAGTTGACCAGCCTATTGCCCTTGTAAATCAAATCCTTATTATACATATCCACGAATACTTTTAGCACCGCGTCATGAAAACCCTCGTCCATGGTAAATCGATTGCGTGACCAGTCGCAAGATGCCCCCAGACGTTTGGTTTGTTCAATAATCGTGTCGCCGGATTTCTCTTTCCACTCCCAAACTTTTTCCAGAAACCTTTCACGCCCCAGCTCTTTACGGCCCTCGTTTCCGGCCTCGGCCAGTTGGCGTTCCACCACCATTTGGGTGGCAATGCCCGCGTGGTCCTGGCCTGGTTGCCAAAGCGTGTCAAACCCCTGCATGCGTTTCCAGCGGATCAGAATATCCTGCAATGTGTTGTTAAACGCATGCCCCATGTGTAAAACGCCGGTCACGTTGGGGGGCGGAATCATGATGGTAAATGTTTCAGCGCGTGAGGCATTCGCGCCTGCTTTAAACGCACCCGCATCTTGCCAGCTCGCATAAATCCGTGCCTCGGCAGCGGCTGCATCAAAGTTCTTTTCCATGGCCATCGTCAATTCCCAAAAGTCACTTTCAGCCCCTCATACAGGGCGCGGGGGGCAAGGAAAACCCCTCAGATAAATCTGTCAATTTTCGTGGACAGGTGGATCAGACTTTCCGAGGAAATAACCCCCTTGATGGCCCCGATTTCATCCAGCGCCTCGTCCAACCGTTTGGTGTTGCGCGTTGCCAGTTGCAAGATCAGATCGAACCGCCCCGAGGACGTATGGGCGACCTCAACCACGGTCATATTTTTCAGACGGTGCATCACATGGGGGGTCGCGCGCGGTTCGACTTGAATAAGCACCGTGGCGCGAATGCGATCGAGCCACACTGCCTCACCCATTTTCACGGTATACCCGGCAATAATGCCCTGTCTTTCCAGCTTTTCGATGCGCGCCTGCACGGTTGTGCGCGCCAATCCCAGCCGCCGCGCCAAGGTTGAAACCGAAACCCGCGCATCTGTCGCCAGCTCTGAAATTAGTCGATTGTCTGTCTCGTCCACTGCATTTCACCTGTTTTTACGTCAATATACCTATGGTTAATCACAAATTGCCCAATTTGACGAGTGAAAATGTAGAGTTCGCCTGTCAAAATCCGGAAAAAGGCAGGCACATGAATAAATCAACACATATCTGGGATACCCCGTCTGCATATTTGACGGCCCAAACTCCTGACCATCCTGTGCATTTCTTTGCCCCGGAAAAACTGCATGCGCAGGCGCAACGATTTTGCCGCGGGTTCAACGGACTTGTCAGTTTTGCCGTCAAGGCAAACCCCGATCCGGTGGTCATAAGCAATCTGCTTGCGGCGGGCATTACGGCATTTGATGTAGCCTCACCGGCAGAAATTGCGCTGGTGCAAAGCCTTGGGGTCAACGCCGCGCTGCATTACAATAATCCTGTGCGCTCAAAGGCTGAAATCGATTTTGCGCATAAGGCTGGTGTCAAATCCTATTCGGTTGACACCGTGGGCGAGCTTGCAAAAATCAACGCGATTATCCCTGCCAAAGACGTTGAAATTTCCGTGCGTTTCAAGTTGCCAATCACCGGGGCGGCCTATGATTTCGGTGACAAATTCGGTGCCATACCGACAAAAGCGATTGAGTTGCTAATTCAAGCTAAAACAATGGGTTATAAGACGTCTCTGACCTTTCATCCAGGCACACAATGCGAAAACCCCAAAGCTTGGAAAGGTTATATTCAAGAGGCTGCGCGCATTGCAAAGGCCGCCAATATCCCGCTTTATCGCCTAAACGTCGGCGGCGGGTTTCCTTGTCAGATTGATGGCCCTGCCCCTGACCTGGAGGCATTTTTTACCCTGATTTCAGAGACCGCGCGAAATGCTTTTGGCGCTGATTGCCCACCGTTAGTGTGCGAACCGGGCCGTGCACTGGTTGCGGAATCTTTCGTGCATGCAACCCGGGTTAAAAGTATTAATGATAAGAGCGATGTCTATTTAAACGACGGGATTTACGGTGGGCTATCGGAATTTCCAACATTACAAAGCAACCGCCAATTCACGATTATCCCGCCAGATCACGCCCTCAGAACCGGCAAAATCAATCCTGCTACGGTTTTTGGCCCGACGTGCGATTCTCTTGACGTGTTACCGCGCCCGCTGCCCCTGCCTGCGGACCTTTGCGAGGGCGATTATATTGTGTTCAAAAGCATGGGCGCTTATGTGCACGGGGTTACCACGAATTTTAACGGCTATGGGCAGATCAAAACAGTGATGGTTCTGACATTTTGATCAAATTCCCGCGCATGCCCGCAATATCGCGTTGATTTCAGACGACAAAAAGCGCACGAACGGTGTATGGCCAAAACCCAGCATATCATCATCATTGATGGCACCCTCAGCCGTCTGGAAAAGGGCCGTGAAACCAACGCCGGGCTGCTTTATAAACTGCTGCGTGAGGTTTTGCCGCGCACTGATCTGAGCGTATTTTACCACCCCGGCATTCAGGGCCGCGGCTGGCAGAAATGGCTGAATGTGCTGGCGGGTGTCGGGATTAATCTAACGATTTGCGCCGGATATTCACAACTGGCGCGGCGCTATACGCCCGGCGATAAGATATTACTGTTCGGGTTTAGCCGCGGGGCCTATGCTGTGCGCTCGCTTGCAGGCATGATCGGGCGCGTTGGATTGCTGAAGGGCGAGCATATGAATGAGCGTCGCGTGCGCCGCGCTTTTCGCCATTACGAGGCCAATTCCGCCAGTCCTGCAGCAGCCGCATTTACCCGCGCTTATTGTCATGAAAACATCCAGATTGAAATGATCGGCGTCTGGGATACCGTCAAAGCCCTCGGCATCCCCTATCCGATTTTGAACCGTATCGCGCCCATGGCAACCGAGTTTCATGACCACCAGCTCGGCCCGCTTGTCGCCAATGCCTATCAGGCGCTGGCCTTGGATGAGAATCGTCTGTCCTATCAGCCAATACTTTGGAATTGCAACCAAAAATGGGAAGTGCATATAGAACAACGTTGGTTTTCGGGGGCACATGCCGACATTGGCGGGCATCTTGAAGATTATCACGCGACCCGCCCGCTCTCAAATATTTCCTTGTTGTGGATGCTCGAAAAGGGTGAGAAATGTGGGCTGCCTCTGCCGCTAAATTGGCGCGCACGATTTGCAACCGACCCCGAGGCCCCGATGATGGGACCATATGCAAACACCTCAAAATTCTTTCTGTTTCGCGCGCCGCGCCATGCCTGTAAAATGCACTGTGAGGCCTTGCATCCCAGCGTCGTTGAACGCCAAAAACGTATTGCCAGCTATCACCCGCGCGCCATTTTAGGCGGCAAAAAAACCGCGGACAGCTGATTGCGCCTTGGTGCTGGCTCAGCTAGTTTCAGGGTAAATAACGAGGGGCGTATGGCTAATTCACTGATGATCCAAGGCACGGGTTCCAATGTGGGGAAATCCATGTTGGTGGCGGGCTTGTGTCGTGCAATGACGCGGCGAGGGCTGCGGGTATTGCCATTCAAGCCGCAAAACATGTCAAATAATGCCGCCGTAACCGAGGATGGCGGCGAAATCGGGCGCGCCCAAGCCTTGCAGGCTCTTGCGTGTGGGGTGGCACCGCGTGTTGACATGAACCCGGTGCTGCTTAAGCCCGAAACCGAGGTCGGGGCGCAGGTGATTGTACATGGAAAACGCCTGACCAGCCTGTCGGCACGTGATTATAGCGCATTAAAACCTACCTTGCTGCCCGCAGTTATGGAAAGTTTCGAGCGCCTTAAAACGCAGGCCGATATCGTGCTGGTTGAGGGGGCGGGCAGCCCGGCGGAAATCAATTTACGCGGCGGCGACATTGCTAATATGGGCTTTGCCAATGCGGCCCGCGTGCCGGTAATCCTGACCGGTGATATTGATCGCGGCGGCGTTATTGCCCAACTTGTGGGCACGCATGCGGTTTTATCCGCGCAGGATCGCGCATTGATCCGCGGCTTTATTATCAATAAATTCCGCGGGGATTCCAGCCTGTTTGATGCGGGTATTATCGAAATTGAAAACCGCACGGATTGGCAGAATTTCGGCATTGCCCCGTGGTTTTCCCCCGCGCACCGCCTGCCGGCCGAGGATGCGCTCGACATCACAAGTGCCGGGGATGGGCCGATAAAAATCGCTGTGCCAATGCTGTCACGCATCGCCAATTTTGATGATTTTGACCCGTTGAAAATTGAACCATCAATCAGCTTGATCATGGTAAAACCGGGGCAACCTTTGCCGGGGGACGCTGATTTGATCATTCTGCCCGGCTCAAAAGCGACCATCGGGGATTTGGATTTTTTGCGTGCGCAAGGCTGGGATGTTGATCTGCACGCCCATGTTCGGCGCGGTGGAAAGGTTTTGGGGATATGCGCTGGCTATCAGATGTTAGGCCAAAAAATTGAGGACCCCGCCGGGATTGAGGGGCGCGCACGATCAGTGGATGGGCTGGGATTGCTGGATGTGCATACGATAATGACGCCGGAAAAACATCTGGCCGGAGTGCAGGGTAAACATCTTCGCAGTGGTGCAGAAATCAGCGGATATGAGATCCATATCGGGAAAACCGCGGGGGAGGATTGCGCGCGCCCGTGGTTGGAAATTGCCGGAAAAATGGCAGGTGCGCAGGATGCTTCGGGGCGGATCGCGGGATGTTATATCCATGGTTTATTCAGCAGTGATGCGTTCAGGCATGCCTATTTGAAAACGCTGGGTGCCGCGACTGCGCCTCTAGAATATGCAGCGGATGTTGAAACAACGCTCAACGCTTTAGCTGCGCATCTTGAGATGCATCTGGACGTGGAATCCATGATAAAACTGGCCCGAAAAGGGCTTTAATATCCCGCTTTGCGATCAACCATATGCAAAAACGGTCGGTTTTTCTGACCACGTTCAATGTTTTGCGCAATTGTACGCGCCGCTGTTTCGGGCCGCGTTTCCGAGGCGATGTGCGGTGTGACCGTAACCCTTGGATGCGCCCAGAAAGGATGCGCAGGTGGCAAGGGTTCCGTGTGAAAAACATCCAGCGTTGCGTGGGCGATTTTGCCTTGATCAAGGGCGGTAAGCAAGGCGGCATCCTCAATCAGCATTCCCCGCCCGGGGTTTATGATAAAAGCACCATCGGGCATCATATTGAGCGTTTCAGCGTTTAAAATATGCCCTGTCGCCGCTGTTGCTGGCAGTAAAAGCACCAAAATTTCTGTTTGCGCCAACATCTGATGCAAGCCATCGGTGTCGCAATAGGTTGTGATCCCGTCAAGCGTTTTTAGGGTGCGACTCCAGCCCGATACATTAAATCCAAGGCCGCGCGCTGCATTCGCACAAGCCATGCCAAGCGCCCCCAGCCCCAAAAAACCAACACGACGATCGCGCGCCAGTGGCGGGGCTGGATCGTTGCGCCAAATGCCGTCCTGGGCGTGGATATATTTGTCCATCCCCAGATGATGGCGCAAAATATGACCCGTGACGTATTCCAACATCCCCTCGGACATGCCCGGATCAACCATGCGGCAAATCGGCACTTTGATCGAGGCGTTGCCTTCAATTTTCTCAACCCCCGCCCAGAGGCTAAGCACCGCTTTGAGGTTGGTAAAAGGACTAAAATCTTTCAACGCGCCGCTTGGGGCATAGATGATGTAATCAACAGTTGAGGGGTCATCGGTTTCTTGCACCAAATTTACCTCAAGGGCCAGATCAGCGAATGCCGCGCGCAAGGCCGGGCCATAGATCGACCATTGTTCAGGACTGTGCACAAAGAGGGCGGTGATGGGCATATTTACCTCGGCTTATGGATGTGCGCGCTTTGAATGAGGCCAAAAGCCCCGAGCAGCACGATCATAGCCGTCCCGCCATGAGAAACAAGCGGCAACGGCACCCCGACGACCGGCAGTAACCCCATTACCATCGACATATTGACGGCAAAGAAAAAGAAAAACGTCGCCCCCAGCCCGCCGGTTACCAGCGCCCCGAAACGGTCTTTGTTATTGATCGCAGAAATGATGCAAAACATAACGATCGCGGTATAGATCACCAGCAAAGAGACCGAGCCGATAAAGCCGAATTCCTCGGCAAATGTCGTGAAAATGAAATCGGTCTGTTTTTCGGGCAAAAAGTTCAGGCGGCTTTGCGGGCCTTGCATAAACCCACGCCCCGAAAACCCGCCCGACCCCAGCGCAATTTTTGATTGCGTGATGTGATACCCTGCCCCCAGCGGATCAAGGGCGGGGTTAATAAACGTGTCAATCCGCCCGTATTGATAGTCTTTTAGTAACTGCCATTCTGTGCCGCGCGACATAAGTACCGCTGTAATCAGCCCCGCCCCACTGGTAATTGCCACCGCGAAATACCACAGGCTGACACCGGCCAGAAACATCACCACGCCAGCCCCGCCTGCCAGCAAAAGTGCTGTGCCCAGATCCGGTTGGATCAACACCAGCCCCATGGGAACCAGCGTCAGTATGATCGGAATAAACACCCAAACGGGGCGTGAGATCAGCTCTGGCTCCAGCCAGTCGTAATACATCGCAAGTGCGAGTATCAGCGCCACTTTCATAACCTCGGAGGGTTGCAGCTGGAACACACCCAAATTCAGCCACCGCTGCGCACCCATGCCGGTTTCACCAACAAAATAAACGGCAATCAGCAGTATTAACGTACCAACATAGGCAAGCGGTGCAATGCGACGCCAGACACGAATGTGGATAAACGCGATGATAAACATCCCCACAATGCCCACCGAAAACTTGATCATCTGGGTGCGTGCCCAAGGGTCATAACTGCCACCGGCAACGGAATAGAGCATCATGAACCCTGTCGCAGATACCGCGATCACCAGCAAAATCATTGCCCAGTGCAGATAGAAGATTTTTGAAAGTCCTGTCGGCGCGTTATCTTGGGTTGATAGGACATAGCGCATCAGTTGCTGCTCCTTAATACCGGCGGTGTTGCGCTGATCGTGGGGCCGGTTTGCGGGGTGTCCTCGGCGTGGGTTTCAGCCTCTAGCCTGGCGGCACGTGCGCGTTCGCGTTCGGCGCGAATTTTGTTGCGTTCTGCGGGTGGAAAGGCCGCAAGTGGCGGAATTTCACCGTAAAGCGCAAACATCATAACATCGCGCGCAATCGGCGCAGCCACAGATGAGCCGCCACCCCCGTGTTCGACAATCACCGAGATCGCATAGCGCGGATTTTCATGCGGCGCATAGCCGACAAACAGCGCATGATCGCGCCGCACCCAGGGCAGGTCTTCGTTTTTGATGATCCCCGCCGCGCGTTCTTCTTTGGTGATCCGGCGCACCTGTGAAGTGCCGGTTTTCCCGGCCATCATCATGTTTTTATCGGCAATGCGCGCGGCATGCGCCGTACCGCGGGTTTCATTCATCACCGCAAACATGCCGCGCCTGACTTGAGACAGGTGGCTTTGCGCAATGCCCATATCGGCCACCTCCGGCGCGTTTTGCGGCACACCTTCAATGGAATGAATAAGGTGCGGCACCAGCATTTTACCCGAAGCGATCCGCGCCGTCATCACTGCCAGTTGAATAGGCGAGGCCAGCACAAAACCCTGCCCGATGCCCGCGTTTAGCGTATCACCGTGCAGCCAACTTTCATCAAATACCCGCCGTTTATAGGCTTTTGTCGGCACCAGTCCACCGGTTATCGCCGGCAAGGGCATGGTGAATTTTTCGCCCAACCCCAGACGGCGGGCCATCTCGGCGATTTTCTCAATTCCGACCCGTTGGGCCACGTCATAATAATAAACATCGCACGATTGTTTCAGACTGTTGCGCAAATCAATGCGCCCGTGCCCGCCACGTTTCCAACAGTGGAATTTGCGCCCCCCCAGCTCATAATGCCCGGGGCAATAGACGGTTTCCTCAGTCGTAATCACCCCCGCCTCCAACGCCGCCAGTGCCACAACCATCTTAAAGGTTGAACCGGGCGGATAGGCCCCTGAAACTGATTTATTCGACAAAGGGCGAAATTCATTATCGCGCAGACCAACCCATTCAGACGTGGAAATTCCCAGAACAAAGCTGTTGGGATTAAAACTGGGCGCCGAGGCCATGGCCATGATGTCTCCATTGCGCACATCCATCACCACAACCGAGGCGCTCTGCCCCGCTAAACGTTGCAGGGCATATTCCTGAATATTGGTGTCCATCGTCAGTTGCAGGTTTTTTCCCGCCTTACTTTCATCGCGCCCCAGCTCACGCATCACACGCCCGGTTGCGTTTACCTCAATGCGGCTGATGCCTGCTGAACCGCGCAACACGGTTTCCAAATTCCGCTCCACGCCGGTTTTGCCAATCGGGAAACGCGGGATCTGGAACAGCGCGTCGGGGTCAGGCATGCGCGCCAGATCGCGCTCGCTGACCGGGCCTACGTAACCGACAAGATGGGCGTAATTCTGGTCAAACGGATAGTGGCGATTAAGACCAACCTCGGGGATAACACCGGGCAAAGCAGGGGCATTGGCAGATACCAGCGCGAACTGCGCCCATGTCAGATGTTCAATAATCGTAACGGGCACAAAAGCACTGCGTTGGCGCATATCCTTTAACGCGCGCGCGCGCCGGTCTTCAGATAAGGGGATGAGTTTTGCCAGACGATCAAGCACATCCGCGACATTGCCCGCTTGTTCGCGGATCATCACGATCCGGTAATTTTGCTGGTTTTGGGCAATCACCACCCCGTTGCGGTCAAAAATCGCCCCGCGTTCGGGCGGGATCAGGCGGATATTAATCCGGTTCTCTTCGGCCAGCAGGCGAAACTGGTCGGACTGCTCAAGTTGCAATTGTTTCATACGCCAGCCAAGCGCCCCGATAACCGCCAATTGCCCACCCATCAGCATCAGCCCACGGCGCGTTATACGCCGCTGTTTAATCTTGCTGGTGCGTGTTGGTTGCATCATAAAACAATCCCCACACGGTTGGGGCGCACATCCCTTTTGGGTACGCGAACCCGCACAACCCAGTGCAAAATCGCCACGATTACTGGGTAAATCGCAATTGTGCGCACCACATGCCAAAAAGTGGTAAATCCCGCAGGCACATCGGAAAATGATGCGAATAATAACAGGTTCTGCAACAGAACCAGCAGGACCAACAGGCCGCTGATATAAAGCCATTCCAGCAGAAACGGGATGTCGCGAAAGCTGCGCTCAACGAACCGCAACGCCTCGGTGCTGATCAGCAACAGCATTGCCCACAAACCGATGGGACGCATCAGCATTGCATCGGCTAAAACCCCCAGAAAAACCACCAGCAACATTGGGGCCGTTGCAGGGCGGCGGATCACCCATGCGACGATCAGGCCGTATAAAACATCGGGAAATGCCATGCTGTCAGCCGTCAAACCCATCGGGATCATCGGGGCACCAATGGCCACAAAACCACATAGGATAAATAGGGTAATCTCTACCCAATAGCGCGTTATGCTGATCACAGGCATTATTCGCCCCCCTCTCTGGGGCTTATGTCAGGCGCTGCGATCACATCGCCAAATCCTTGAATTTCCTCGCGCGGCGTTGCGCGCAATATCCGGATAAATTCCAGACTTTCATAATCAGCCGCAAGACGCACCCGAAACCGGCCTTTGGGATCAATTGCGATCTGCCCGATCAGAATATCAGCTGGAAACACCCCGCCATCACCAGATGTCAGCACCCGGCTGCCAGCGTGCACGCCAACCTCGGAATCCAGAAAATCCAACGGTGGTATGACCGTATTATCCCCGCGCACGATGGCCCGTCGCCCCGAGGGCACAATGATCACCGGCACGCTGGAACTAACGTCCGTTAGAAACAAAACCCGCGCCGTGCGTTCCCCAACCCCAGAAATCCGCCCCACCAGCCCCAGCCCGTCCACGGCAGCCGAGCCATCACTAACCCCGTCTTGCCGCCCTATATTCACCAGCGCCGACTGGCTGAACGGCCCGCCGGAATCGGTCATCACCTCGCCTGTAATAAACGACAAAACCGGGTTGAGCTTCACATTATTCAACGCCAAAAGTTGGGCGTTTTTCTGTTCAAGCTGCAAGGCCGCCTCGCGCCAGCCTTTCATGCGTTGCAACTCGCGGCGTAATTCCTGATTACGTTTGTAAACTTGTGTGTAGGACTGAAAATCGGTGACCATCCGGGTCAGGTTTGTGACCGGCACCAAGGCCCATTCAAAGCTGGGATAAAAACGATCAACCATCGCCACCCGCAGGCGTTCAACCCGCGGATTATCGATGCGCGAGACCAGAAAAACCCCCAGCAACACCACAATCAACACCCCAACAAGCAACCGGCGTAGCAGCCGCCATGAATTTGAGGTTGATGAATGCGCCGCCACCGGCCTTAATTCCCGTAGTCAATCACATGCAAAAGCTGGTTTTCAAATTCCAGAGATTTGCCCGTGCCCAGGGCCACACAGTTCAACGGCTCGTCTGCCACAGAAATCGCGAGGCCCGTTTGCTCGCGCAGCGCCAGATCGAGATCCCCCAAAAGCGCGCCGCCCCCCGTTAACATCACGCCGCGATCAACGATGTCAGCCCCCAGATCGGGCGGGGTTGATTCCAGCGCCGTCATTACGGCCTCGCAAATTTGTTGCACCGGTTCTGCCAAAGCTTCGGCAACTTGCGCCTGGGTTATCTCGATTTCCTTGGGCACCCCGTTCAGCAGATCACGTCCGCGAATTTCCATACTTAACCCGCGCCCATCCTCGGGCATGCGCGCCGTCCCGATAGAGGTCTTCACCCGCTCGGCAGTGGATTCGCCCACCAGCAAATTATGTTGGCGGCGCAGGTATGACACAATCGCATCATCCATCCGGTCGCCCCCGACCCGCACGGATTGCGCATAAACGATATCACCAAGCGACAGCACCGCAACCTCGGTAGTACCGCCGCCGATATCAACGACCATATTGCCCGTCGGGTCCGTGATCGGCATGCCCGCCCCAATCGCCGCGGCAATCGGTTCGGCAATCAGCCCGGCCTTGCGCGCCCCCGCTTGCAAAACGGATTCGCGAATGGCGCGTTTCTCGACCGGCGTCGCCCCGTGCGGGACACAGATGATGATTTTGGGTTTGGTGAAACTACCGCGTTTATGCACCTTTTTGATGAAATGTTTGATCATCTCTTCGGCGACATCGAAATCGGCAATCACCCCGTCGCGCATCGGGCGAATGGCCTCGATGGATCCCGGCGTGCGCCCCAGCATCAGTTTGGCATCCTCGCCTACTGCCAGAACCTGTTTTTTGCCATCACGAAAATGATAGGCAACCACCGAGGGTTCATTCAGAATAATCCCCTTGCCCTTAACATAGACAAGCGTATTGGCTGTACCTAAATCAATCGCCATATCGGCAGATAGCAAACTGCTTAGCGCATCAAACATTTTGACCCCTCAATTCAGTCATTGCAGGCAAAACCCGCCCGCGTTGCACATAGTTATACGGTTTCAAAGCATATTTGGTAAAGGGGGCGTTTAGGAAAACTTTGTTCGATACGTGCAATTTACCAAAGGTTTGGCAGCAAGTTGCCCACGATACGTGCAAGTATATGCTTTGACCCTTCGACCCTGCTTAACTGAAAGCGGATCAAAGGGCCAAAGTTATCTTAGGGGAAATGGCGGCTATATCGCGGCGGGTGCTGCCTTTTCACGTCGCACAATCAGCTTGTTTAGCGCGTTCACATATGCCTTAGCCGAGGCCACGACTGTGTCCGTATCGGACGATTGTCCGGTAACGATTTTGCCATCTTCTTCCATGCGAACGGATACAGTTGCTTGCGCATCCGTGCCCTCAGTTACCGCATGCACCTGATAAAGTGCCAGCCTCACATCATGGGGAAACGCCGTTTTTATCGCTTTGAAAACCGCATCCACCGGCCCGTCACCCGTGGCGCTGACACTGTGGGAATCCGTGCCGATCTTTAGGGTCAGCTCAGCGCTTTGCGGCCCCTCGGTGCCACAAATTACCCGCAGGTTCTTAACCTGAATATAGTCATTTGCCGCGTTGGTATCACTGTCGGCCATCAACGCGATCAGGTCCTCATCAAAGACCTCTTTCTTGCGATCAGCCAGTTCTTTGAAACGCACAAACACATCCTTTAACTGGTTGTCACCCAGCGCATATCCCAGATTTTCCAACTTGGAACGCAACGCCGCACGGCCAGAATGTTTGCCCATCACGATCGAGGTTTCAGTCAGACCGATGTGTTCGGGGCGCATAATTTCAAACGTGCCGGAATGCTTTAACATCCCATCCTGATGGATGCCGCTTTCATGAGCAAACGCGTTTTTGCCGACGATAGCTTTGTTAAACTGCACCGGAAATCCCGAGACCGTAGACACCAGCCGTGAGGCCTGCATGATCTTGGTTGTGTCAATATTATTGCGATAAGGCATGATATCATTACGCACCTGCATGGCCATCACGACCTCTTCAAGTGCCGTGTTTCCGGCGCGTTCCCCAAGGCCATTAATCGTGCATTCAATCTGGCGCGCCCCTGCCTCAACCGCGGCCAAAGCATTCGCCGTCGCCATGCCGAGATCATTGTGGCAGTGGGTGGCAATCGTGATTTCATCCATGCCGGGCACGCGTTCCAGCAGCATCGTGATGATTTGCGCACTTTCACGCGGTGCCGTATAACCAACTGTATCGGGGATATTAATGGTGGTTGCCCCGGCCTTGATCGCAATTTCACAGACGCGACACAGATAATCATCCTCGGTGCGGGTCGCGTCCATTGGCGACCATTGCACATTATCACACAGATTACGGGCATAGCTGATGCTTTCATGGATTCTCTGCGCCATCGCCTCTTTATCCAGTTGCACCTGAAATTCGCGGTGTAACGGCGAGGTGCCGATAAATGTGTGGATACGCGGGAAATTGGCGTTCTTCACGGCCTCCCAGCAGCGGTCAATATCGCCAAAACTGGCGCGCGCAAGTCCGCAAATCACGGTGTTGGGGGCGGCTTTGGCAATTTCGGTAACCGCCTCAAAATCACCTTCCGAAGCGATGGGAAAACCGGCTTCGATGATATCGATGCCCATTTCATCCAGCAGCGCTGCGATTTCGATTTTCTCGTTAAGGCTCATGGTCGCGCCCGGGCTTTGCTCGCCGTCGCGCAGGGTTGTATCAAAGATTAATACGCGGTCTTGTTCCGATGTGTCAGAAACATTGGTCATTTGGAAATTCCTTAGCAATTCGAGGGTGTTATGGGCGCGAAAATTCTCCTCCAAGCGCCTGCCCGAATTTTGGCACGCTTAGAGGCTGCTAAGAAGTAGGCGCGCACATAGAATTCCAGCCAAAGCTGAAACCAAAACAGAGGGTATATGTGTCGAAATACGCATGCGCGCACTATAGCTATTGCGGCGCAAAGATAAAGTCATGAATCGGATAAATTTATGCCCTGAATCATTACAAGTATGCGGTATTCCATTTTTGCATGGCAGGTATGCAAAAAATGCACTACATTTGTGGCAAAAAAGTGTCATATTGCCCATCACACTCGATATTATATGAGAAGGAGCGGCGTATGTTCGATTACGTTGATTCAACTGCATTTGCCTTTGACCAAGGTACTCGCGCACAAAAACTGTTTGCAGCCGTTGTTCTG
Source organism: Paracoccaceae bacterium (assembly GCA_036479695.1). Taxonomy (GTDB): domain Bacteria; phylum Pseudomonadota; class Alphaproteobacteria; order Rhodobacterales; family Rhodobacteraceae; genus NORP23. Next base: position 135,742 of record JAZGFN010000015.1, on the reverse strand, counting down.
GCGGCCCTTGATGATGCGATTGCTGATGACAAAAAATATGGTAATGGCCCCGAGGTTATTGCTCGTTGGGCGCGTTCGCGCGATGGCCGCGAAGTTCTGATGTGCGCCGGTATTGACCCCAGCGAACGTTGTGTCAAAGGCATGATGGAATTTGTCGGGCGTGGTGTGCGTACATCGGTCGCCTTATCTCGCGAAGAAAGCGAACGTCAGGCAGCTGCCGCTTAGTTTACTTAAGTCGTTGAAAATACGCAGTATTTATGTATCTTTGCAGGTAATATTTGCCTTAACCAATGCCTGATCTCCGGTGATCGAGGATGGCACCACCTTGCATCCCGTAGCGCTTTCAATCGCCGATATTGCCCGGGCAATTGTCGTTGACATTGAGGGTAATACCTGAAAATTCACGCGGATGGCCTGCACCTCTTTGCCATTGGAATAGACATCGAAAACCGAACCTTCAACAGCGACCTGCACCGGGGAAATCCCGCTGAATTTCAAAGATGGAGAAGAGCACGCCATGAGCGTGATTAACAAAAAAACAGTAAAGAAACGCATTCGGAATCCTGCCCAAAGCAAAGAAACGTAGAATACGAATCAAATGCTAATGATTCGCTAATACCGTGTATTAATAATTCTGTCCGATGTCATTTTCGCGCACATATGTGGTGCTTACCCCGGGAATTTTGGCGAAATCATCCATGATTTTCCCCGGATAATAGGTTGTACGGATGCTGGAAAACATCGGCACACCGTTCAGCACTGATGACACAGAAAGGCCGCAACGCAACTGCCCCGTCGTACCCTGGGCAACAGCGCGCTGAAAAATCTCCTCGGCCAGCTCGGGCGTAACCGAAATCTTTTGCACTTTTACATAATAGCCAAACCGGGCGTGGTAAGAATTGTAATATGCGGCCATATAAGGTGTCACGCCGTAATGCACATCCCGCGCCCGCGCCAGTCGTTTGTCACGAAAACTTCCGGCGGGATCATAGAGAACCTGCTGGGATGCATTGATCAAAATCGCCGAATGTTCACCGAAATCACCGCCCGCACTGACCATAGTCATCAACGTGATTGAGGCCGGTTCCGGGTTGATATATTTCGCAGCAATGACTTGTTCGACGGGGTCAGAGCTGTCGTCAGCGCATGCAACGAGAATAACGAGCGAAAGGATGGAAAAAAAATTGCGGAAATATTTCACACTGCACTCCTGCTAATAACCAAGAAAATATTGAATTATATACTTTATACTCAGGTGCTAGTGATCGCCAGAAAAACCAAAATGCCGATGCAGATATATCCGGTAACCCGCCCGAGCTTCATAAAACCCGCAAAGGTTTTTTCTTGATCGACGATATCCATAGTTCCGTGTTTATGATCAGACACTCTATATACTCCCGTTATTGTTTTTTGCTGGTTTGCCATGAAATTTGCGTTAAGGAAAGCACATTTGCGTGATAATGCGTCATTTTTTGACGGTTTCGCCCGCTGACGATTTTTTGCCCAATTGCTCAACTAGATGAAAACCGATGCGATGTGGCTCTTTGGTGCGTTTCGGGCTTGCCATTAACATAACATTAAGCTGGCTGACATGCTGCACCAGTTGCATGCGGCTACCAGCGGGATCCGTGCCGTAAAATGTCACGAGGTCAGGCGCATAAAAGCCCATGCCCTCAATATGGATCACGCCAACATCGGCCCCGGCAACCCCCATGGCGATCTCATGGGCGCTGTCGAGTTGTTCCTCAAAATTCTGGATATAGAGGATCAGACGCTCATAAGCCCATTCAGCCTGAGATTTTTGCGCATCCTCATCCGATATAACCCCTTCAGGCAGCGGTTTTTGCTCAACGGTTGGTGCGGCGTCAACTGCGATAACCGCATGACAACGCTGCATCACAGCGGCCTCGACGGCCTCGGCAGTGGTTTTAATCTCTGTCATAACAGGCTCCAAATCCAGGCGCCGTCTTTGCGACGTTTGCGCGCAACCTTACCCTTTATATGCAGATGGTTCAAATGGCCCACGGCCTCTACCAGCGCCAGACCGTATTCGTCGTCAGCTATCTGGCGTTTAAATAACGGCTGGAAACATTCAGCCGATGTTCGGGGGGTTTCCAGATATTTTTCAAGACGTTGCAGCGCAGAGTGGTGATTTTCGACCAGTTGTTTCAAACGTTGTGGCAGGCCGTAAAACGGGCGTTTATGGCCGGGCAACACGAAATGACGGGGCGTGGCCAAGGTGCTAAACCGCTCGCAACTTTCCAGCCAGTCGCCCACGGGATCGGCGGCAGGTTCGGTGGCATAGACCCCCAGATTCGAGGAAATTCCCGGGATAACCTGATCCCCTGCGATCACCAGATCATCATCCAGCGACCAAAGCGTCGCGTGTTCTGGCGCATGCCCGTTGCCGATATGCACTACCCAGCGCCGTGTGCCGATTTCAATCACATCATCCTGTTTGATCCGCCGAAATCCCAGCGGCATCGGGGCAACCACATCGGCAAAATTAAACGGGCGGGCAGATTTTCTCGCCTCGTAAAAGGCCGGGTCCATCCCGGCACTGCGATAAAATTCCAGCGTCTCGATGGGCCATGCTTCTTGCACATCAAGCGTCAACATCCGGGCAAACAGCCAGGCCGTGCGGGTTGTCCATAATTCGGCCCCGTGTTCAGATTGCAGCCATCCCGCCATGCCCATATGGTCAGGGTGGTGATGGGTGACGATGACCCGTTTTATCGGCCTGCCCTGCAACGGGCCTGCCATCAGGCGCGTCCAAATTTCGCGCCCCCGTTTGCTGTTAAAGCCCGTGTCAATCACGCACCAGCCATCGCCGTCTTTCAGCGCGTAAACATTGACATGATCAAGGCGCATTGGCAGTGGCATGCGTATCCATAAAACCCCCTTGGCGACCTCAATCGCCGCGCCCTCAATGGGGGGTGTTTCATGGGGGAAACGGATGGTGGTCATTGATCTTCCAGGGCCGCTAAATCCAGCGCATAAAGGTCTTGTGCGCCCTCACGTGCTGCATGACACAATGCATCAACCCCTTGCATAAGCTGGCGAATATGGAACCGGGCGTGCGGCGTGCGACTGTTATCCACAAGCGCCGATTTCAGCAGATAATGCCCCCCGAGGGTCAGGGCAAAAGCACGCAAAAACGGCGCGGCCCCGGCAAAACGGTCATTCATCGAGGCGTCCAGCATCCAGTGGATCGTGGCGTTAAGGCTCATCTCGGCGCCAGCCAGAAAGGCCGCGAGGTCGGGCAACGTCGCCTCGGCCATTGCCGCCGTTTGGCTGATTTCTGCCAGCAATGCAAAACCTGCCGCGCCACCGTCTTTCAGCTTACGCCCGACCAGATCCATCGCCTGAATGCCGTTTGTGCCCTCGTAAATCGCGCTAACCCGCACGTCGCGGTAAAACTGCGCGGCGCCGGTTTCCTCAATATAGCCCATGCCGCCATGCACCTGTATGCCGATCTCTGCGACCTCGCAGCCGGTATCCGTGCCAAAAGCCTTGGCAATCGGGGTTAAAAATGCGGCGCGTGCGGCCTGTTCCATTGCCCCCTTACCATCCAGCCCCTTGGCCAGATCAAGGCTAACGGCCGTATCAAGGCAAATTGCGCGCGCCGTTGCGGTCAGGGTTTTCATGGTCATAATGTTGCGCCGCACATCAGCGTGATCGAGTATCGCCCCCGTGCCATCCTTAATCGGGCTGCGGCCCTGTTTGCGCTCGGAGGCATATTTCAAGGCTTTTTGGGTCGCCGCCTCAGCCTGCGAGACCCCTTGAATACCAACGCCAAGACGCGCATTATTCATCATCGTGAACATCGCGGCCATGCCATCATTTTCAGCCCCGATCAGCCAGCCCGTTGCCCCATCGAATTCCATAATCGCCGTGGGAGAGCCGTGCAGACCCATTTTATGTTCCAGCGAAATCGGGCGCAGTGTATTGGCCACACCGGGATTGCCAGCCGCGTCGGGAATGAATTTTGGCACCAGAAACAGGCTGATCCCCTTGGTGCCCGCAACCGCATCCGGCAGGCGCGCCAGCACCAGATGACAGATATTTTTTGCCACATCGTGATCGCCCCAGCTGATAAAAATCTTCTGACCGCTGATTGCATAAGTTCCGTCTGCATTTGGCACGGCTTTCGTGCTAAGCGCCCCCACATCAGACCCGGCCCCAGCCTCGGTCAGGTTCATGGTGCCGGTCCATTGGCCAGACACGAGTTTTGGCAGGTATACGGCCTTGATCGCATCGCTGGCATGATGTTCCAGCGCCTCAATCTGGCCTTGCGTCATCAACGGGTTCAGGGTCAAAGACAGGCACGCACTGCTGGTCATCTCACCCACGCAAGAGGTCAAAGTCATCGGCAGGCCCATGCCGCCAAACTCAGGATTAGCGGCCATGCCAACCCAGCCCCCGCGCGCCAAAGCCGCGTAGCCTTGGGCAAATCCGGGTGCACAGCGGGTCACGCCGTTTTCCAGAACTGCGGGCTGCATATCGCCAACTTGATTGAGCGGGGCAAGGATGTCTTGCGACAATTTTGCCGCCTCGTTTAAAATTGCCATACTTAAATCCGGGGTTGCCTCGGCGTAGCGTTCGGTCTGGCTGATCCGATGCGCGCCCAGCACATGTTCCAGCAAAAACGTCATTTCCCTGATCGGTGCACGGTAAGACATCGTAAAATCCCCTTTTGCTAATCGCCAAGCTGCGCTATTGCTGCAAAACTAGGCTGCCTGCATGATGTGGGCAAGATAAACGCGGCGTCAGTATGAATACAAGCACACAAAGATATATAAGCGATAGCGCCGGTATTGCGCAGGCGGCAGAAATTCTGCGCGCGGGCGGGCTTTTATCCTTTCCAACCGAAACCGTTTACGGCCTTGGGGCGGATGCGCGCAATGATATGGCAGTGGCCGGGATTTTTGCAGCCAAAGGGCGCCCGCAGTTCAACCCTTTGATCGTGCATGTTGCCGATCTTAATGCTGTAAAAGACATCGCGGAGCTTTCTGATATCGCCCGAAATATCGCTGCCACTTTTTGGCCCGGCCCGCTAACTTTAGTGCTGCCACGCAAGCATAATTGCGGTCTGTCAAAACTGGTAACCGCGGGATTAGACACTGTAGCCGTGCGCATACCTGCACATCCCGTTGCCCGCCAATTGTTGCGGGCTTTTGACGGCCCGATCGCGGCCCCGTCGGCCAACCCATCGGGCAAAATCAGCCCAACGCGCGCTGATCATGTGATGGAGGGGCTGGGCGGGCGGATTGCTGGGGTGCTCGATGGTGGTGCTTGCGATGTTGGTGTTGAATCAACGATCATCGGATTTTCGGCAGGCATCCCAATGCTTTTACGTTCAGGCGGTATTCCGGTCGAGATTTTGCAAAAAGCCATTGGTATGTCTCTGAAAACGCCCGAGATATCCACAATAACCGCCCCCGGGCAGCTTAAATCCCATTATGCCCCTACGGTGGACCTGCGAATAAATGCCGATGCGCCACATGAAAAAGAGGTCTGGCTTGGCTTTGGTCCCGGCACTTTCGATACGCCCGGATTGAACCTGTCAGAAACCGGCGATCTGCACGAGGCGGCGGCGCATCTTTTTGCCTATCTGCACCAACTTGACCATATGGCAATTGCGCGGGGCATAAGCACAATCGCTGTAGCTCCGATCCCCGGGCACGGTCTTGGTCTGGCAATCAATGACAGATTAAAGCGCGCGGCGGCCCCAAGAGAGCGCTGATTACTGCAACATCCGCGCCTCATAAGCCTTAATCACCGGAAATGCTGTTGGACCATATTGGCCAAGGTTAAACCGTAGTTTCGGGAATATCGCGAAAATTTCTGCGCGCACATCAGCATCAAGATTGCCCATACCCTGTTCAGCTGGATGAAAGCTCTCGCTTGGAGTGCCTTCGGCATAGATGATCTCATGCGTGTCAAAAAGAATGTGAAAATACGTAACGTGATCCTGTTCAACAATGCGAATAGTGTTGTCATTCACCAGATGTTTCGCGCCAACCAGCACGGTTTTCTCGCCAAATAACAGCTCTGCTTTCCAGCCCGCAACCACCATCCTGTGTTGTTGTGAAACGCGCAAATTCCGCGCCGGATCTGGCCGTTTATCGACACATCCAAACGCACCTTTTTTGATCAATACAGGCGCCATGGCATCCTTTGCCACAACCTCCCTAGACCCGATCCAACGGATCACCTGCATGCCATGATCACGGGTTTTTACGCGATCCCCGGCTTTAAGTTCCTCAACAGAACGTTCGCCAGTATCGGTTAATATCTGCGTACCTTCGCAAAAACAGATAAATTTGCCAACGTAGGGGTTATCCTCTCCATAAGATGATCGTTCCTGATCAAAGGTATATGTGCCCGGCGGCATGGGGTGTGTTGACACGATGCCGACAACTGGTCCCGTGTGCCAGCCGGTCATGCCCGATCCGATGTGAAACGATGTTATCTGGTGGCCGGTTCCTGAATTTGTTAGATCATAGGCGGTTAAAATGTTATCGCCTGCATTATATGTAACACCGTTTAAAGTCACACCCGCAGCAAGAGATTGCGTCGGACCTCCGGGGCCACCACCATCACCGCCGGCAATTTCTTCGCCAAAATTGCTGTCGTCATCAGTAACAGTTACCGGAATCCACGTGGCACCCGGCCCGACGGTTACGGAAAACGGCGGACTGCCAACGGCGTATCCACTACCGCTTTCCGCAGGCGGACCAGCGGTAAAGTCATTCGTTTGTAAAACGTAAATTGTATATGTAGCCATGATTTCACCAATTACTAAGCAATACTAATCAAATACCTGAACAAAGTTTCCAAGATACTAACACCGAATATACGGTCTGGCCGGGTCATATACCGTAAATTTACGCCCGTCCACCCTCACTTGACAACATCGCGGGATCAAACCCGAGGCTAGACATTGCTGCGGCCCATTTCTCATCCTGTTTTTTGTTAAAAACAACCATAGGATCAGCATCACAAATCAACCAGCCGTTTGCCTGTATTTCTGCCTCCAACTGCCCGGGGCCCCAGCCGGAATAGCCCAGACACAGCAACCGTTGCATCGGGCCTTTGCCATTGGCGATATCGCGCAAGATATCCATCGTGGCGGTCATGCCGAAATCATCGCTGATCGCCATAGTCCCGCCGTTGGTGAAATAATCGGTCGAGTGCAGCACAAATCCACGGCCATGCTCTACGGGGCCGCCAAAATATATGTCCGGGCCAGTGTCAGCCGAGGTTCCGTTGATATCGAGCTGCGCCATAAGTTCCGTGAAATCCAGATCGTCAACCGCACGATTTATCATCAAGCCCATCGCACCTTCGGGTGTATGCGCGCACATAAAAATCACGGCATGGGCAAATCGCGGGTCAACCATGCCCGGCATTGCAACCAGAAATTTCCCGTCCAGAAACGGCAGTTCTTCTAAAGCATTTTTATTCATACCCTAAAGATGCCCCTGCCCGATCACATTTGCAAGGTATGCCATCGCTATAATGTGACTTTTCCTTTCCCTCTGAATGCTTATGTTGGCACATATGATTAAAATACTGATCCTTATTGCCGCCCTTTTCCCCCTCGCCAGCCAGGCGCAGGAATCCTATGGCAACGTGTCGTTTTTAAACGGCTGGCAATTGCCCGATGGCAGCTATCAAGCGGCGATTGATTTTGATATGCGGCCGGGTTGGAAAACTTATTGGCGCGCACCCGGCCCTGGCGGGATTCCTCCCAGCTTTGACTGGCAGGGTTCAGACAATATTGCCGATATCGAAATCCTTTGGCCTACCCCGGAAGTCTTTGAAACATACGGACTTTATTCCATCGGATATACAAATCATGTAACGCTGCCGGTGCGTATCACGCCGCTTGATGCAAATCGTCCGGTACGTATAAATCTGCAACTTGATTTTGGCGTTTGTTCCGACATTTGCGTGCCTGCCAGCGCCAATTTCAGAACTATGCTGGATGCAAGCGCCCAGCAAGGCGTTGCCGATATCAAAGCGGCCTTAACCCAAGGGCCGAATACTACGGGGATTAAAACTGCGACATGCACAATCACGCCAAACGCGCAAGGCTTTGATATCAAAGCGGATTTGCGATTTCTGAGCGCTATATCCGGTGACCGCATGACCGTAGTTGAGTATAACAACCCTGATGTCTGGATCGATATTGCCGACACAAAGGTTAACGGGCGCGATCTGACGGCTGTTGCCAAGATCGGATATTTCGGCAAAGGGATGCTCGTGATTGATCGCAGCAATATCCGCATCACGGTACTCAAAGGCACGCGCGCCTTTGAGATCACGGGTTGCCCGGCCTCTTAAGTTTTACGCTGCTTATGTTCCTCTAAACGCGGCATGATTTCGACAAAATTGCAGGGCAAATGACGGTAATCCAACTGATCTTTCAAAATATCATCCCAACCGTCTTTGCAAGCCCCGGGTGAGCCGGGCAGCGCAAACATATATGTGCCCCCCGCAACCCCGCCGCAGGCCCGCGATTGCACCGCAGACGTGCCGATTTTTTTGACGGAAATCATGGTAAACAAGGTGGAAAACGCATCGATTTCTTTCTCGTAAACATCCCGGTGCGCTTCAACAGTAATATCACGCCCGGTCAACCCGGTGCCGCCGGTTGAGATCACCACATCGATATTCTCATCGCCCGCCCAGCCACGTAATTTATCTGCAATATCAACACGTTCATCCCGAACAATATCGCGCACAGCCAGAATATGGCCCGCCGCCTCCAGCCGTTTCACCAGCACATCCCCCGAGCGATCCTCGGCCAGTTTTCGCGTGTCGGAAACGGTTAAAATCGCAATCCGCACCGGAATAAACGCACGTTTTTCTTGTGTATCGATATGTGCCATTCAGCCCTCGTTCAGCTTTGCCTTAAGCATCAATAAATCCGCCCAGGCCTCACGCTTTTTAATCGGCGTGCGCAACAGATAAGCGGGGTGAAAAATCGCAAGGGCGGGAATGTCCAAAACCCTATGCCATGCCCCGCGCAACCGCGTAACACCCTGCGTTGTGTCCAGCAACGTCTGGCTTGCAGGGTTGCCGACAAGCAGTAAAATCTGTGGCTTGACCAGTTCAATGTGACGCTGCAAAAACGGCTTCATCATGGCTTTTTCATCCGCCAACGGGTCGCGATTTTGCGGCGGGCGCCAGGGTAGTACGTTGGTGATATAAACGGCCTGTTCGGGATCCTCGGCGATTCGGTCAAGCCCGATGGCGGCCAGCATTTTATCCAGTAATTGCCCGGATCGGCCGATAAAGGGTTTGCCGGCAATATCCTCATCCCGCCCCGGTGCTTCGCCGATAATCATCACTCGAGCTGCCGGATTTCCATCGGCAAAAACCGTGTTGCGCGCACCGCGTTTTAACGCACAGCCCTCAAAATCCTTAACGGCACGGTGCAGGGCATCCAAATCATTGCAAGCGGCTGCAATCAAGGCGGTTTCATCCCCCGCCTCTAGCGGCTCGGCAGTCGTTTTCACGCTGCTTTCAACTGCGACTTTCCGGGTCGCTTTCACCTTAATCGCTTCTTCATACCTGTTAACCGGGGTCGCACCGATCACCTCATCGACACCAAGTTCAAGCTGCCAGGCGAGCTGGGCCAGTGCCTCGTGATATTCCTGGGGTTCGTTGTTCATATTTCCACCCTATCCAAATGCTAGAGCTTGTTCCAGCGAATTTCCCTGCTATAAGCAGCAAAATTACCGAAAGGAGTCGCCCATTGTTTACCCAGCGCCATCTTCTCGGGATCGAATCCCTCAGCCCGCAAGATATCACCGAAATTCTTGATTTGGCGGATACTTATGTTGATCATAACCTCAAACAAAACAAACACTTGGATGTGCTGGCGGGCCTGACCCAGATCAACATGTTCTTTGAGGCCTCGACCAGAACGCAAGCCAGTTTTGAGATCGCCGGCAAACGTCTGGGGGCCGATGTGATGAATATGGCGATGCAGGCCAGTTCGATCAAAAAGGGCGAGACCCTGATTGACACGGCGCTGACACTTAATGCCATGCACCCCGATCTTTTGGTCGTGCGCCACCCCCATTCCGGGGCCGTTAACCTTTTGGCCGAAAAGGTTAATTGCGCCGTGCTGAACGCCGGTGACGGACGCCACGAACACCCTACGCAAGCCTTGTTGGATGCGCTGACTATCCGGCGATCAAAGGGGCGTCTGCACCGTCTGACAATTGCGATTTGCGGCGATATCGCCCATTCCCGCGTGGCCAGATCAAACATTTTTCTGCTGGGCAAGATGGAAAATCGCATCCGCCTGATCGGCCCCAAAACCCTGATGCCCGCAGGCGTCGATAAACTGGGTGTTGAGGTGACGGACGACATGAACGCAGGGCTGAAAGATGTCGATGTGGTGATGATGCTGCGGCTGCAACGCGAACGTATGGATGGCGGTTTTATCCCGTCTGCGCGCGAATATTACCACCGCTGGGGGCTGGATGCGGCCAAACTCGCCAACGCCAAAGCGGACGCCATCATCATGCACCCCGGCCCGATGAATCGCGGCGTGGAAATCGACGGCGTGCTGGCCGATGACATCAACCGCTCGGTCATTCAAGAACAGGTCGAAATGGGCGTGGCTGTCAGGATGGCAGTGATGGAATTGCTGGCGCGAAATTTGCGGAGAGATGTAATATGACCACCCTCACCAACGCCCGTCTGATCGACCCGGAAAACCGCACAGAAACCCTAGGCGCGTTGCGCATTGAAGGGGGCAAGATCGTTGAAATCTTACCGCCGGATACGCAAGGCATTGATTGCAAAGGCAAATGCCTTGCCCCGGGGATTATTGATATTGGCGTTAAAATCGGTGAACCCGGTGAACGTCACAAAGAAAGCTTTCGCACCGCAGGCCTTGCGGCGGCGGCGGGGGGCGTTACCACTATGGTCACGCGGCCCGACACAACGCCGGCGATCGACACGCCGGAGATCCTTGATTTTTTTATCCGGCGTGCCCGCGAAACCTCCCCCATTAACGTGTTGCCCATGGCGGCGCTGACCAAGGGACGTAATGGCGCTGAGATGGCCGAAATAGGGTTTTTGCAAGACGCAGGCGCCGTGGCTTTTTCTGATGCTGACCGCCCGGTGCAAAATCCTAAAACCCTGCAACGCATTCTGACCTATTCGGCCGCCAGCAACGCGCTGGTGATTGCGCATGTGCAGGAACCGACGCTATCCAAAGGGGCCTGCGTAACCTCTGGCTCGTTTGCCACAAAACAAGGTCTGCCCGCCGTATCCCCGATGGCTGAACGCATGCAGCTGGAACGCGATGTGACGCTAATAGAGGCCACGAACGCCCGCTATCACGCCGATCAAATCACCTGTCGCGCAGCCCTGCCGGTACTGGAACGCGCCAAGGCGGCGGGGCTGAATATTACTGCTGGCGTGTCAATCCACCACCTGACACTGAATGAATTTGACATTGAGGATTATCGCACTTTCTTCAAGGTCAAACCGCCGCTGAGGGCCGAGGATGACCGGCTTGCCGTAGTGCAGGCCGTGGCCGATGGGCTGATCGATATCATCAGTTCCATGCACACCCCGCAAGATGAAGAAAGCAAACGTCTGCCCTTTGAAGAGGCCGCAAGCGGGGCCGTTGGCTTGCAAACCATGCTGCCCGCGTGTTTGCAACTGGTGCACGGCGGGCATATGGATTTGCCTACCCTGTTTCGCGCGATCTCCCTTAATCCTGCGCGTCTTTTAGGGCTGGAGGCCGGGCGTCTGAGCGTGGACGCACCTGCCGATTTGGTGCTGTTTGATCCCGATGTGCCTTTTGTGCTTGATCGTTTCATGCTACTGTCAAAATCGAAAAACACCCCCTTTGACGGGCGGCGCATGCAAGGTAGGGTTTTGAAAACCTTTGTCGCTGGCCGGGACGTTTTCTAAAGGAGCAGTCATGCCCGAGATACTAAATTCCATCACCGTTTTATCCGGCGTTTTTCTGGCCGCCTACCTGCTTGGCTCTGTGCCTTTTGGCATGGTGGTTGCGCGTCTCATGGGGCTGGGAAACCTGCGTGAGATCGGGTCCGGCAATATTGGCGCCACGAACGTGCTACGCACAGGGTCAAAAGGAGCGGCACTGGCGACATTGCTGCTGGACGCCGGCAAGGGCGCGGTGGCGGTTTTATTGGCACGCTGGTATTTTGGCGAGGACGCGGCCCAATTCGCCGCCCTTGGCGCATTTCTAGGCCATCTTTTCCCGATTTATCTGAAATTCAAAGGCGGCAAAGGCATGGCCGTGTTTCTGGGCATAATGCTGGCGCTGAACTTTTGGGCTGGCCTCGCGGCTTGCCTGACGTGGCTAGTGATCGCACTGATATTTCGCATGTCATCCCTGTCAGCGCTTGTGGCTTCAGCCTCCACGCCGATATGGCTGTATTTCCTAGGCATGCCCAGCGCCTTAGTCCTTGGAGTTACCTTTGCTATATTGGTCTGGATTCGGCATTATGAAAACATAATGCGTCTGCTTACGGGCACTGAATCTAAAATTTAAAATTATAAAAAATAATAAAATCCTGCACTTAGCCTTGAAATTATGTATTTACCAATTACATATCACTAACTGTATACAACGGTATTCATACCCAAAAAAATAGGAGAACACATGACTTTTTCAAAATCTGTATCAACCTGTTTAAAAAAATATATAACCTTTTCTGGGCGGGGCTCACGTTCAGAATACTGGTGGTTTACGTTATTTGTAATAGTGGTGACTTACGGTGTTAGTATTACAGAGCTCAGCATTATTGGCATGCCCACCAGTCACTTCGACTATATTCGTTTAGTTGAGACTTATCCTCTTTCAACAACCGTATATTTACTATTTTTCCTACCCAGCTGGACCTCGATCGTGCGCCGCTTGCATGACACCGAGCGCAATGGCATATGGATTCTGATAAACTTAATACCCATTATTGGCCCTATTATCCTGTTTTTCTGGTTAATCGAACGCGGCACACACGGTTCCAATATCTATGGCATAGATCCATTATACGCCGAAAATGCCGTTCCTGAAATATCTCCCGAAGAACGCATGGCCTATGAACAGGAAAAATCCGCTAGCCTGCGCGAGTTGCGCGAAAGCCGCACAAATACCGATGGCCTGTCGACATATAAACCAACAATACGGCGGGACTAGAGGGGAAATTAGCATAGCATGTGAAATTTCATGCTATGCTAACGTTACTTATTCGGCTTCTGGTGCTTTACTAAACACAATGCCGCATCTTTTGCTATTGCTGACCTGTTCCAGTGCCTGCAATTCGCCTTTCAGGCGCGCAACTTCACTGGCATTTTCATCATCACCACCTATGAAAAACAAAGCTGGCAGGAATAAGATTGCCCCAACAGCCATAACCCCCGCATCATCAGAAGCTTGTTCATCCTGAGCGGCATTTGCACGCGTGGCATACTCCGCGATTTGTCGCGCTTCCCTTTCAATTTGTCTGCATGAATATCCGCTGTATTTATCAGGTGACACATATGCAGCTGCGATATCTTCACTGCTACCTGCACATGCAAAAAGAAGTGGTGTTATTAACGTTGCAACAAGTATATTTTTAAACATTTTATCCCTCAATATAATTTACAATTAATCCGCGATATATGCGAACACAATGCACGTTAAGCAATAAATTATGGATTGCAAGTTGATTCACTACAAAAAACTAGCCGTTTAAGGTGATTGCACAATCAGTAACTATACTCCTGATAAACCCGATTGATATCCCCGCCCCATTCGCAACGATAGAGCTGTTCCAATTTTTTGGCCGGGGAGTAACCGCGGCTCACGACCTCTTGCAGGGCGTTCAGGAAATGGGTTTCATCGGGGATCAGGCCACCGGCGCCGGGCATGGCGCGGGCATTCAGGCCAGATTCCGAGATTTTCAGAACTTCTTTGGCGATATCCAAAACCTCAACCCCGCGGATGCGGGCTTGCAGGCCGTATTTGGCTACATCCAGGCGTAGCTGGCTGCGTTCCTCGGCGCTCCAATCTTTGCAAATATCCCATGCGGCATCAAGCGCGGGCTGATCATACATCAAGCCCACCCAAAACGCCGGCAGCGCACAAATCTTGCGCCACGGGCCACCGTCTGCACCGCGCATTTCCATATATTGCTTGATCCGCACCTCGGGGAAAGCCGTGGTCAGATGATCCGCCCAGTCAGACAGGGTTGGCGTTTCGCCGGGTAAGGCAGGTAATTTGCCCGCCATAAAGTCGCGAAACGACATGCCAAGCGCGTTGATATATTTCCCGTCCCGGTAAACAAAATACATCGGCACATCCAATGCATATTGCACCCAGGCCTCAAACCCGAAACCTTGCTCAAACACAAACGGGATCATGCCGGTGCGGGCGTGATCGGTGTCTTGCCAGATACGCGCGCGGTAAGATTGATATCCCGTCAGCTTGCCTTCAAAAAACGGTGAATTGGCAAATAATGCCGTGGCAATTGGCTGCAAGGCCACGCCGGTGCGTAGTTTTTGCACCATATCCGGTTCGGAAGCGAAATCAAGGTTCACCTGAATTGTGGTCGTGCGATACATCATCTGCGTACCGTGTGTGCCGACAGATTCCATATGCGGCGTCATCAGTTTATAGCGCCCTTTGGGCATCATCGGCATTTGTTCGTGGGTCCAGACCGGGGCTGCGCCCATGCCAAAGAACCGTGCGCCGATTTTGTCGGCAACCTCCTTGACCTCGCGCAAATGCACGTTGGTTTCGTCACAGGTTTGATGGATACTTTCCAGCGGCGCGCCCGACAATTCCAGCTGCCCACCCGGTTCAAGGGACACATTCGCACCGTCCTTGGTCAACCCGATCAGATTGCCCTCTTCCTCAACGCCGCTCCAACCGAACTGGTCGCGCAGCCCCTCCAGAATTGCTTTGATCGAGCGCGCGCCGGCATAAGGGATGGGTTGCAACGTGTCCTGACAATAGCCAAATTTCTCATGTTCCGTGCCAATACGCCAATCGCTTTTGGGCTTGCACCCGGCGGCCAGAAATTCGGCCAGCTGCGCATGATGCTCGATCGGCCCACCGCCTGATTGTGGTATCGACATAGTATACTCCTGTTATGTTTGCGTTCTAAGCCTAGGCGGCACGTTCGGCGCGTGCAAGCTTATGTTAGCGCGCAAAGGCATATTTACTAATCATTCAAAATTTTGCAGTGTATATGTACAAAAGTTCAACAGGTCATGATGGAACTAGATATCCACAATTAGAAAAATCACATACATTCTAACCAGTATGAAAACACGACTATTGTTGCTGATATCCTTTGGCTCTATCATCGTTTCCTTCTCGGAATTTTGGTTTTATAAAGTCGATAAGGACGTTGGCCATTTTACGATAATACTGGCTTACGGGGTGATGGGATATTTTTTCCTGGTGGCACTAAAATATTATGAAGTCCGTACCATGGCAGCCTTTTGGGTCGCGGCTTCGTTGTTTGGGTTTTTGGCTGAAGGCGTTCCTGTAGCTGTTTTATATTCTGGATTACCGCTAACAATTGTCTGGACCAGCCTTGCATGGCATGCCCTACTTTCGGTCGGTATAGGCTGGTTTGCATTCAAAAAAATCATGGGGGGTAAAAGCATTCTGCGGGCTGTTTTACTCAACGCGGCAATAGGTTTGGGATTAGGCTTGTGGAATGGCTATATGTGGAATGCTGTCATAGACGATACGAGCGAGGTTCTATCATTTGCCTGGCAGCGGCCTGAAATATTCACCAAACAGTTCCTTATTGGTTATGTTCTTTTTGTTATCGGCCATTTTGTCTTTGAAAGATCGGCGCGCACAGTGCCTGATTTCAAGACGTTTGAGATTTTAGCTCTGGGGATCATTCTGGCCGTTATCTCTTTATTGGGTGCGGCAGCGTCCGGTTTATGGATTTTCTTTCCCATTCTGCCATTTTTGGTATTTATATGCATACTGGCATTGCAACGCTCGAAAAATACCGTGTCACAAGAACCGGAACTTTTGACAGTGATGCGCTTTAACAAAATACCTGTTTGGCGATATGCGCTAACATTGTTGATACCACTTGTGGCGATTTCTACTTACTTTACGGTTTTTCATCTGCAAATAGGCCTTGAAATGAATGCGATTGTGATTGCAATCGCTGGCCCCGTATCACTTTTCCTCTTTGCTCGGGGTATCTGGAAATGTATGAAAAACTAATTACTGTGTAGTTACGCTGTTTTATCGTTCCCAAATGGTGAATATTTCTGCCGTACCCGACTCCATACCCCGCAGGATTTTGTCGTAGCTCATGTCTGGCAGGGCGGCGAATGTCTCGATCAAGGCTCCGGCCCCGTCTGCAGCCGCCGGGATCACCAAAGAGCCGCCTTTGTGCCACAAAATCCAGTGGCGATCCCCGGTATCGCTGGGGCGGGTAGAAAGCTGGATGCGCAAGACCGTGTCAAGATCAACCGAGCCGCCGTTGTCGGGGGCAAAATAGGTGATCTCGCGCTCAAGCACCTCGACAATCCCCGGGCCGCTGACAGAACGGCGCAGGCGCGCGCGCAGATAAGCCACGTAAAACAGGCTGCCAACCGCCCCGGCAATCACCAGCCCGATCAGGCCGGAAATGATGCTGGATTGCACGATGGCACGCCACAAAAGCCAGATGGCAAAGGCAAAAAGCACAGCAATGATGCCCGGTTCACGCCAACGGCGCAGGGTTTCCAGTGCTTCGGGGCGAAAAAGCGGCATATCAGTTCCTTTAATACAAAGCGCTTTAGGCAAACAGAGTAATAGTATAAGAACCAATTTGGCGAAATCCAATAGAGCGGTAGGCGCGCGACGCATATTCATTGGCCGAAAACAGGATCGCATGTTTGACCCCTGCCTTTTGCACCTCGTCCAGATGCAAGGCCACGGCAGCGCGCGCAAACCCCTGCCCGCGATTTTCGGGCGGGGTATAAACGCCGCCGATTTGCACGGTATCGGGCATAGTGGCATTGAAACCGGTCTGGGCGACGGGTTGCCCCTTAACCATTAACAGCCGCGAGCGGTTATTTTTGATACGCTCAATCACATCCTTTGTGCGCCTGTTATCCCCCGCCACCCGCAAACCGGTTTCAAGATCATAGGCATTGGCCCAATCTGCCAGCAGCGGCAGGTCCGACATCTTTGTTTTGCGCAAAACCGCGTCGGTATTTTTCGGCATACGCACGTTTTCGAGATTGAGCGCAAACAACGGCTCGGCCTCGTCCATCGTTGTTGGCGCATCAGTCAAACCAAAGGCCGCACGAAATATCTTAACCTGCCCCGCCGCGCCCAGCAGTACCGGAAACTTCATGCCCTTTGGCAAAGCATCCCGCATAAACGCCGCGATATCCGTCAGGCCTTCGCTGGCTTGCATCATCAAGGTGCCGTTATTGCCAACCGCCCCTACTCCGAGAATCGCGCCCCCCTTTTCGCGCAAAAAATACCGCATGGCGAAATCATCTTTTTTGTTGCCGATGCCGTATTCCCGCAGATTACTGCGCAGAAACATCGAGGTCTCAAACCGGCGTTTCAGGAACGCTTCAAGGCGCAGGCTATCGTCGCGGGTTGCCTCATGTATTGTTGTTTTCATTACCAGTCCCCCAATGCGCTTTGCCAAAGGCTAATCGCCGTTACCACTGCCGTATCCGCACGCAATATGCGCGGACCGAGGCTGACCGGCGTTACCCCCGGTATTGCGCGCAATTTTTCCGCCTCATCGCCTGAGAACCCGCCTTCTGGCCCAATCACAATCGCCCATTTCCCGGCCATTTTTTCACCAAGCACCTCTAAAGCCGGGCGCGCTGTCTGTGTTTCATCACAAAACATCACCTGACGCTCCGCGGGCCAATTATCCAATACCGTGTTAAGCTTTTCCACATCCGAAACCTCGGGGATGAACGTACCGCCGCATTGCTCGCTGGCTTCCAACGCATGGGCGCGCAGGCGGTCTATGTTCAAACGATCCGTATTGGTAAAATCCGTCAGCACCGGCAAGATCCGCGCCACCCCCAGCTCGGTGGCTTTTTCAACGATAAATGCCGTGCGGGCCTTTTTGATCGGGGCAAACAGCAGCCACAGATCAGGCGGCAGACGCAACGGCGCGGTTTGCCTCACACAAGCCAGCGTACCGCCGCGTTTGTTGGCGCTGGTGACCTCGGCCAGCCATTCGCCGTCACAACCGTTAAAGACGCTGATATGCGCCCCCGATTTCAGCCGCATCACCGCAAACAGGTAATTCGATTGCTCTTTGTTCAGCACAATCCCTTGCGCCGCCCCCAAGGGTGCCTCTACAAATAGCCTGATTTTTGTGCGAACTGCCATGGTGTGCCTCTTATGAATTCAGACGATCATATGCCTGAACCTGCCCCGGATGGAAGGGTTTCTGATGCAACGCGCCAAAATTGGGTAGATCGGTTTGCCCCCAGCTGGTCGCGACCATACCTGCGGCTTTCCCGCGCTGATCGCCCTGCTGGCACATGGCTGTTATTGCTACCCTGCTGGTGGAGCCTTGGGTTGGCCGTTGCCGCGGACCCGATGGGCGGCACCCTGAACGACATCTGGATCGCTTTCGCCTGTGCGATTGGGGCGTTTCTGATGCGCGGGGCTGGCTGCACATGGAATGATATTTCAGACCGCGATATCGACGCGAAAGTCGCGCGCACCAAATCCCGCCCGCTGCCATCGGGCCAAGTTAACACCAAACAAGCCGCTATCTGGCTGGTTATACAAATGGCGCTGGCCTTTGCCGTTTTGCTTAGCTTCAACACTTTCACCATTTTTCTGGGCATAGCCGCGCTGATCCCCGTCATCATCTACCCGTTTGCCAAACGTTTCACATGGTGGCCGCAGGTTTTCCTTGGCGTGGCGTTCAACTGGGGGGCGTTGCTGGCATGGGCGGCGCACAGCGGCACGCTTGGCTGGCCGCCGGTCTTGCTGTATCTGTCAGGCATTGCCTGGACGCTATTTTACGACACCATCTATGCCCATCAGGATAAAGACGATGACGCGCTGATCGGGGTTAAATCCACGGCCCGCCTGTTTGGCGCTGCCACGCCGCGCTATTTATTTGCCTTTATGGTGCTGGCGACCTGTTCAATGGGGCTGGCTATCATCATGGCCTTGCTGAAAGGCCCGCCCATCCCGTTATTCACTGCCCTGCTGGCCCCATGGGCGTTTGGCGCACATATGAGCTGGCAGATGCGCCAGCTTGATATCGATAACCCTGATATCTGCCTTCGGCTGTTTCGTGCCAGTCGGGATGCGGGGCTGATTGTCGCAGCTGTTCTTGGGGTGGCGGCATTGCTATAACAGAGCATGATCAACGGTTGCCCCGCCGCAATCCATGGCCTAAAACGCCGAAAGTTATAACTCCGAGGTTCCATGCGCCCTGCCGCCCTAATATTTGTTGCCGTTGGCTTTCTGCTAAGCGTTATAGCCGCCGGGTTTGTCGCCCATCTGGCGGTGATAAAGCTTGAGGATGCTAGCTTGCGTGTTACAAAAACCGCGCTTGTGGCATCGGGGCAAAACTGGGCTGATGTGCGCACCGATGGCACTTTGGTCTATCTGTCCGGCACTGCCCCTGACGAAAAGAAACGCATTCAGGCCTTTGATGCCATTGCTGGCGTAGTCTCTGTGCCGCGTATTCGCAACACGATGGAGGTCGAGGAAAGCATAGCTGCGGTCGCGCCCGATTTCGCGCTTCAGATACTGCGCAATGGTCTTGATGTTTCCCTGATCGGGATCACACCGCGTGAGGACATTGATATCATCCGCGCGGCCATTGAGGGGATTTCCGAAGTCGCCCTGATCGATATGAAAGAAACCACCACATGGGATGCGCCCGCAGGCTGGCAAGAGGCGCTGGAATACGGCGCCGCAATCATGACCCGCCTTGAACGCGCCAAAATCAGTATTTTACCGGCGCAGGTCTCGGTTACAGCCGTGGTAAAAAGTGACGCTGATAAAATAATCCTAACCCGGGCGTTAACAGATTTGCGCCCCGAAGGCGTGGAATTAACAATGGATATCACCGCGCCCCGGCCCATATTTTCGCCCTATAACCTGACCTTTAGCATGACCGGCACCCATAAAACCCTTCGATGCCACGCGCTCAGCGAAACCGGGATCAACATGATTTTACGTGCGGCTGAGGTTGATACAAGCTGCGCAATCGGGCTGGGTGCGCCAACCGATAATTGGTCTGAAGTTGCGGTGATGGGGATCAAAGCGCTTCAAAAAATGGGCGTTGGCACATTGGAGATGCAGGATTCCAGCATCACCATAACCGCCCCCGAAGGCTTTGATCCAGATACTTTCACCACCATCACCACGGACTTACAAAAACACCTGCCACAGGCCTATCTGCTGCGCAGTATCTTGCCCCAAGAGCAGGTAATTGCCGATGACAGCCGACCATTTTTCGATGCCACTCGCGCTGCGCAAGGGGATGTTGTGCTGGAAGGTGTCGCCATTGATGATATTTCCAAACGCACGGTGCAGACGTTTTCCAAGGCGAAATTCGGTTTTCAATCTGTCAACGACAACACCCATATCGCCAGTTTCGCGCCCCACGGCTGGACTGCCCGCCAACTGGTCGCCGTTGAGGCGCTTTCATTGTTAAATGAGGGGAAAATCGCGGTTACTGAAGGCACGGTTATCGTGACCGGCAAAGGACAGGTTTTAAACCTTAAGGCCACGATTTTAAGTATGCTGGAAT
Source organism: Paracoccaceae bacterium (assembly GCA_036479695.1). Classification (GTDB taxonomy): domain Bacteria; phylum Pseudomonadota; class Alphaproteobacteria; order Rhodobacterales; family Rhodobacteraceae; genus NORP23. The sequence goes on along the minus strand of JAZGFN010000015.1, from coordinate 114,965 downwards.
CCGGGTTTGGCGCAGACGCCCATATTACCATAAATGTCGAGGAAATTGCCCCGCCTCCGGTTGAGGTCATCTTGCCTGACACGCAGGAATGCGTCAATGAAATCACCACCCTATTGCAGGAAAATCCGATTATGTTTGCGCCGTCTTCGGCAGTGATCAAACTGACCTCGCAAAAGACCATCCGCCAGATCGCCATGATCCTTAACCGCTGCCAGCACGCCTATTTCGAAATTGGCGGGCATACGGACAGTCAGGGGCGCGAGGAAATGAACACAAACCTAAGCCAAAACCGCGCTGACGCCGTGCTTGATGCTTTGCTCGCGCGTAATATGCTCTTGGGCGGGATCACCGCCGTTGGTTACGGCGAGAGCCAGCCGGTGGCGGATAATGATACCGAAGAGGGGCGCCTTGCAAACCGCCGCATTGCTTTTAAGTTTCTGGAAAACCCGCCTGAAATCCTGACAGAAGACGGGTTTACATACGTGGAAATCGGCCCTGTGCGCCGCCCGGAAAACCTGCATATAATACTACCAGAACCGCCCGTGGAGGAAACAGATGGGTCAAACTGATCTGACATTAATTATTGGCTCGGCCTTAATGGTGGCCTTTGTCATCGGCTGGATTTTGCGCTGGTTTTTTGACCGTATGAACACCACTGGCCCGATGGCCTCATCGGTGGTGACCGCCCGCATGCGCGCCGCTGAAACGGCACAGAGCGCGTTGGAGACACAGTTGCGCCAGACCCAGACGGATGCGCGCAACGTTGAGATGCGCCTTCAGGCTGAACTTGACGCGGCAATGGACGGGCTTGGGGCTGCGCGTCGTGAGGCGGAATCCTGGCGCTCGGAAACCGAGGCCTGGCGCCATGAAGTTGAGGAAATCCGCGATGGACAGGATAGTTAAGACCAGCGTTTGAGCGCATCCAGATCACGCGCTTGTGCATCCACCCATTTACCGCCCCCGGGCGTGCCTTCTTTTTTCCAGAACGGCGCCTCTGATTTCAGATAATCCATAATGAATTCAGCAGCTTCAAAGGCGTCTTTGCGGTGCGGGGCAGCCACCACCACCAGCACAATTTGCGCCCCCACTGGCAATTTTCCATAGCGATGAATGATGCGACTTGCCTGTAATTTCCAGCGCGTATTTGCCTTGATTTCAATCATATCCAACGCGTATTCGGTCATGCCCGGGTAATGCTCCAGCTCTAAATCTGTGATGGTCTCATGACCAGCAGTATCGCGCACCAGCCCCGTGAAGGTCACCACCGCGCCGATATCTTTTCGCGCACCCGTCAGCGCCGCAATCTCTGTGGCAATATCGAAATCCTGCGCTTGCACACTAACCGACATTCAGCCCCCCGTCATAGGCGGGAAAAACGCAACTTCACGAACCCCCGCAAGGGGCGCATCAAGATCGCTAAGCTGCTGGTCAAGCGCCACACGCACCGCCCGCATATCCGCGAATGCCAGATCATAACGGGGGTCTTTGCTCCGCAATTCTGCGACCAGATCAGCCACGGTTAACGCCGTGCTTTCCAGCTCTTCACGCGGCACCCCAATGCGTTCGCGCAGCCAGGCAAAATAGAGGATTTGCATCAGGATACCTCATCCAGATACGGCATGGATTTGCGCAGATAATCGATGCCGGTCAGCAGAGTCAGCCCGGCCGCAAGCCACATCAACACCAGCCCGGCGATATTAACAAAGCTATAAGATTGATAGAGCAGATAAAGGTTTCCCTCGCCCTCAATCTCGCCGAGCATCACCTGCCAGGCGTATTGTTCCTCCATCGCGAAAGAATTTGCGGTTACGTAAATCCCCAGCATATGGGTCAATAAAACGGCGGCAATAGCAATCATCTGCACCGCCGTTTTCCATTTTGCCAACCGGGTTACCTGCAATTTTCCAGCCTTATCGCCCAAAAATTCGCGCAGGCCCGACACGAAAATCTCACGGAATAGAATGATTGTTACCGGCATTAAAAACAGCGGGTCAAAACCGGTAAACAGCACCACGACAAGCAGCGACAGCACCACCATCACCTTATCGGCAATAGGGTCAAGCATCCGCCCAAAGCCGCTCATCTGGTTCCATTTTCGCGCAAAATACCCATCAAAAAAATCCGTCAGCGAGGCGGTGATAAACAACACGAGCGCGACCCAATCCGCGAAAGGGCTGGGAAATAAAATATAGGCCAGCGGCACACAAGGGGCTGCAAGCAACCGCCCCGTTGTCAGGATGTTTGGCAAATTCCAGCGCATAATTACTCCCCGTTCATTCCCCTTTGTAGCGCCTTATTCGCCGCTGTGAAAGAACCCATATATAGTTTCTGCCATTGCATCCGAAATGCCTTCAACCGCTTTCAGATCCGCCAATCCTGCGCGCGTTGCGGCCTTGGCTGAGCCAAAATGTGCCAACAAGGCCCGTTTGCGCGCCGCCCCGATGCCGGGGACCTCATCAAGCGGGGTAGCCCCGATGAATTTCGCGCGTTTCTGGCGGTGTGCACCGATGGCAAAACGATGGGCCTCATCGCGCAAACGTTGCATAAAATACAGCACCGGATCACGGTGGGGTAATGAAAATGGGCGGCGATTGGGCATATGAAATTCTTCCTTGCCAGCATCGCGATCCTCGCCCTTGGCAACGGCAATCACATGCACGCCTTTCACCCCCAAATCCCCAAGCGCCGCCATCGTCGCCGAGAGCTGCCCCGCCCCGCCATCAATCAGCAGCACATCGGGCCACATGTCCGTTTTGCGCGCCGGATCTTCCTTTATCAGGCGGCTAAATCGACGTTCCAGAACCTCGCGCATCATACCAAAATCATCACCCGGGCTAAGGTCGGTGTTCTTGATATTAAACTTGCGATAGCTCGATTTCATCCACCCCTCTGGCCCCGCCACAACCATGCCCCCAACCGCGTTTGTGCCGGAAATATGGCTGTTGTCATAGACCTCGATCCGCTGGGGTATGGCATCAAGGTTAAACGCTTTGGCCAACCCTTCCAGCAGTCGAGCCTGCGTAGCGGTTTCGGACATCTTGCGCACCAAAGCCTCGCGGGCATTGCGCGCAGCGCCGTCAACCAGATTGCGCCGCTCGCCGCGTTTAGGCAGCACCAACGCCACTTTGCGCCCCAGTTTCGTTGTCAGCGCATCCTCTAAAAGGTCAATGTTTTCAATGTCATGGCTTAGTAACAACAAACGCGGCGGGGTTTTGTTGCCGTAAAACTGCCCGATAAACGCCTCCAGAATTTCCGCCGGTTCTGCCCCTGATCCGGTACGCGGATAATAGGCGCGGTTGCCCCAGTTTTGGTTGGCACGGATGAAAAACACCTGCACACAAGCCTGTCCACCCTCTTGATAAAGCGCGATAACATCCGCCTCGGACACCGTTTTTGGGTTGACGCCCTGGCTTGACTGCACGGCCGTCAAAGCGTGGATGCGATCGCGCAAAGCACCGGCTTTTTCAAACTCCAGCGCCGCACTGGCCGTGGCCATTTGTTTCGCAAGGTTTTCCTGCATTTTACTCGATTTTCCGGACAGGAAATTCATCGCCTCTTGCACTGTTTCCGCATATTGCGCCTGATCTATGCGCCCCACGCAAGGGGCCGAGCATCTTTTGATCTGGTATTGCAGGCACGGGCGGCTGCGCGCATCAAAAATTGAATCCGTGCAATTTCGCAACAAAAACACCTTTTGCAAATGGTGCAGCGTGCGATTGACCGAACCGGCCGAGGCGAACGGGCCAAAATACGTACCCTTGCCCTTTTTGGCCCCGCGATGCTTTTTAGCCACTGGAAATTCATGCTCGATGCTGACATAAATATTGGGGAAACTTTTATCATCGCGCAACAGCACGTTATAGCGTGGCTTAAGTTGTTTGATCAGATTTTGTTCTAACAACAAAGCTTCGGTTTCGGTTTCGGTCGTCAAAAACATCATCTGCGCCGTTGCCGAAATCATCCGCCCGATGCGCGCGGTGTGTCCGGTCAGGCGCGCGTAACTTGCGACGCGTTTCTTCAGATTTCGCGCCTTTCCCACATAAAGCACCGCGCCCTCTTTATCGAGCATCCGGTAAACGCCGGGGCTGTTATCCAAGGTTTTCAGATAGTTCTGGATGACTGTGAAACCAAGCATGGGGCTATCATCGCGCAGCGCGACACCCTCTTCGGAAAAGCTGTGATCTGGATGGTGCTCTGACAATTTCTAGCCCGTTCTGTCGTTAAGACTGATTCTTTGGGTGCTGCATTGTCTAATGATATATTTCAAGGAAAAACCTGTCCACTATTCCTGTGGATAACTCTGTTGATAAAAATATTAACTTATGGTTTTTCCCTGCAAAACATAGGAGTTCCACTCATTGCCTAAAAAATAGGCAGCATTGTAACCCGTTGATTTATAAGTTTTTATTTATTATCTTGTGATGAATTCCTGAAGAGCTTAACAGAATCATAACGTAAATGTGTCAGAATTGTGTCAAGTGGAAAACTACGGATCCGCGTGAAAAAAATTATGCTATGTTTACCGAACGTTAAGTCGATATTCCTCACTCAACCCCCAGTACATCCGGCGTTTCCCAGGCCAAATGCTGGCCGCCGTCCATGCAAAATAATTGCCCCGTCAGCCCGTTTACATCCAGTATAAAATCCAGTGCTTTGCAGATTTCAGCGGGGTTTGAGCCACGCTCCAGAATCGTAGCACTACGTTGGGCGGCAAAATGGCCGGCGCTTTGGCGCGTGCCTTGCATCGTCGGCCCCGGGCCAATGGCATTCACCCGAATATCCGGCCCCAGAAACTGCGCAGCTGTCTGGGTAAAAGCCCAAAGTGCCGCCTTGGCGATCGTATATGTCGCGAATTCCGGCGTGAGTTTACGCACCCGCATATCCACCATATTCACCACACAAGCCTGCGCAACCGGCTCATCGTTTCCATCGCGATTGGCCTTAGGCGCCTGTGCGGCAAAAGCCTGCGTTAAGAAAAACGGGGCGCGCAGGTTTGAATTTATATGCCGCTCCCAGCTTTCAGCCGTGGCACTGCCCAGATTGTCATATTCAAAGATTGAGGCGTTGTTAATCAACAAATCCAGCGGCGCGCCTGCGGCCTTAACTGCGCGCGGGATCAAATCCTCAGTTGCCGCCAGATCAAGCAAATCTGCCTGCACGACCGCGGCCTTTACCCCTAATGCGCGGGCCTGCGTGGCCGTATCTTTGGCCGCATCGGCACTGCTGGAATAATGGATCACAACGTCGTAACCACGCGTCGCAAGATGCAGCACCATCGCGCGCCCAAGTCGCGCAGCCCCCCCTGTTACCAAGGCCGTTTTGCCCATGAAACCCTCCGGTTAATGCAGCAGCGCGCCGATATATCCGACATAGGCTGCAAGAAATATAATTCCCCATATACGCGATAGTTTCAACCGGAAAAACACGAATAGGGCGAGCAGCGCAGACACGCCGAACATAATCCACAAATCAACATTCAGGAATATTTCAGAAACTTCAATCGGGCCAAAAAAGCTGGCGACCCCCATGATTGCCAACAGATTAAACATATTAGAGCCAATGACATTGCCCAGCGCCACATCCGCCTGACGCCGATAGGCCGCAGCAATCGCCGTCGCCAATTCAGGCAACGAGGTGCCAATAGCGACGAGCGTCAGTCCGATCACCTCTTCGGTAATTCCGTAATCCGTCGCGATATTAAGCGCCCCTTCGATCAATATACTTGCACCAAACGGCAGGCCAATCAGCCCGAGTGCCATATATCCCAGCATTCTCCAAACCGGCATATCCGGGTCTACATCTTCAATCTCGGACAGCTCCTCAGCTGTGACCTCATCAAGGTTTCTGCCTTTTCGCGAACGGCGCGCCAGAATAATTGCATCCGTCAACATCACCATTAAAAGCACAAGTAAGATAACGCCCTGCCAGATATAAAGCGGCCCGAGATAGCAAAGGGCGATAAAAATTGCCGAGGCCGCCATCATCTGAAGATAACTGCGCCGCGTGTCACAAGTGGTCGTATCCATCGTGAATAACAGTGCCGGCACACCCAGTACCAGCAGCACATTGGCCGTGTTGGAGCCCACAACATTTCCCAGCGCAATCCCCGGCGCGCCCGCCATGGCCGATTTTATGGCAATCAAAAGTTCAGGGGCCGATGTGCCAAACCCGACGATCGTGAAACTGACAATCAGGGCAGGCACCCCAAGACGCAGGCTAAGCGCAACCGCGCCCTTCACCAGAAAATCTCCGGCGAGCAGCAGCATAACCAAGCCCAAAACAACCAGCCCTATATCCATGTATGCTCCCCGTTTCTATGGTTTGGGTTTTGTGCAGATACACGGCGTTTTGCCGATCAGAAAGCTGCCACAAGAGGGGCATTTTTTTCCGCCTCGCGCCCGAATTTTGGGTACGCGCAATTTGCCAAACATGCCCAGCGCCAGAATCGCAATCAGAAAAAGAGAGATAACTTTGATCATATCAAACCCTTACAACCCGAACCGGGACCAGTAAAGCCGATCCTCGACATCGCCAATCACGCTGGCCGCTGCGGGCGCCCCAAAACGGCTGAGCAGGGATTTCTTTTGACCATGCACAGGCAAGCGCACATCATCACCAAACAGTTCTTTCATCTTGGGAATAAGATGGGCCACGCCATCGACCAGACCTTTGTCAACCGCCTGTTCGCCCACCCAAATCTCGCCGGTAAACAGGTTTTCTTTTGACAGGCGCGCGCCCCGTCTTGATGTAACCTGTTCAATGAAATTATCATGAATAACCTTTTGCAAGGCCTTGATACGTTTAATATCTTCGGGATTTTCAGGGCGAAACGGGTCGAGCATGGATTTATCCTCACCAGCCGTGTAAACGCGCCGTTCAACCCCTTGGCGGCTCATGGCTTCATGAAATCCGAAAGACGCGGAAATCACGCCAATTGAACCTATGATCGAATTACTATCGACAAAAACCTCATCCGCCGCCGTTGCCAGCCAATAGCCCCCCGAGGCTGCAACATCCTCACAAAAAGCATAGACTTTGATGTCTTTTTCATCCGCCAAGCGCCGAATACGCGCCGCAATCAGTGCCGATTGCGTGGGCGAGCCGCCGGGCGAATTGATCACCAGCGCCACCGCTTTGGGCTTGCCTTTGGTAAACGCGCGCTCGATCACAGTCGCCATCGCCGCATCATTCAGGCCGGGGCCACCAAACCGGCTACCACCACCAATCACCCCGTTCAGACGGATCACCGGAACCGTTGGTTTGGATTTAAACAGATTCAGAATTTTCTTCATGCCCCTGATGTAGGCAGGCATTGGGGGCAACACAAGGGAAATGCGTATTCCGCTTGACCTTAACTGTCTGGCTTGGCCTATATGGCCTGCAATAACATAAGGAAATACCATGATGACCCCACTCGGTGGCATAAAAGTTCTGGAGCTGGCGCGCGTGCTGGCCGGGCCTTGGGCGGGGCAGACGCTTGCGGATCTCGGGGCTGAGGTGATCAAGGTGGAATCGCCTGCGGGCGACGAAACCCGCGGTTGGGGTGCGCCCGTCAGTGACAACAACACAGCCGCATATTTTCATAGCTGCAACCGGGGTAAACGTGCCATTGCACTTGATTTTCGCGATCCCGATGATCTGGAACTTGTGCGTAAACTGGCCCACAGTGCCGATATTATCATCGAGAATTTCAAAGTCGGGGGGTTGACCAAATTCGGGCTGGATTATGCCAGTCTGCGCGCTGAAAATCCGGCGCTGATCTATTGTTCGATCACTGGATTCGGGCAAACCGGTCCCTATGCCCAGCGTGCGGGGTATGATTTCATCATTCAGGCGATGTCTGGCATCATGGATATCACCGGCACCCCGGATGGCCCGCCCATTAAACCCGGCGTGGCTTATGCCGATGTTTTTACCGGCGTTTACAGTGTTATTGCCATTCAGGCGGCACTGCTGGCGCGCAATAATACCGGCAAGGGACAGCATATCGATATGGCGCTGCTGGATTGCCAAATCGGCGTGCTCGCCAATCAGGCCAGCACCTATCTGATTAGCGGGGATCAACCCAAACGCATGGGCAACGCGCATCCCAGTATCGTGCCCTATCAGGTGTTTGACGCGCTCGATGCCCCTTTCGTTATTGCCTGCGGCAATGACGGGCAGTTCGGGCAGCTTTGCGAGGCTTTTGGCGTGGACTATCACAAAGACCCTCGGTTTTTGACCAATAAAGACCGCCTGAAACACCGCGCGGAACTGATCGCGTTACTGTCTGACCTTCTGGTTAAAATGCCCCGCGATACCATCCTTGATAAACTGGAGTCCGCAAACGTCCCCGCTGGCCCGATCAACACTATTGCCGAGGCTTTTGACGACCCACAAACACAGCACCGGGGCATGAAAATCCAGCAAGGCGCCCACAGTGGCCTGTGCAACCCGATCCGGTTTTCCGACCTTGATCTTGCCATGGACATGGCCCCGCCAGACTTGAATGCCGACAACACAGAAATCAGGAAAAACTTATGGAATACAGACAATTAGGACGCAGTGATTTGATGGTCAGCCCGCTTTGCCTTGGCTCTATGCTCTGGGGTACGCTGGAATCTGAGGCCGAGGCACATGGGCAAATTGACATGGCGCTGGCGCACAGCGTCAATTTTATCGACACTGCTGAGCTGTACCCGGTCGCACCTCTCAGCGCTGAAACCCAAGGGCGCTCAGAGGAAATCATCGGCACGTGGTTTACCAATACCAACCGCCGCGAGGATGTTATCCTAGCGACCAAAGTTGCTGGCCCTGGCAATTCTAATATACCTGGGCGCGACGGCGCTGGCATTTCCCCTGCAACCATACGCGAGGCCGTTGAAAACAGTCTGAAACGCCTGCAAACCGACTATATTGACCTCTACCAACTGCACTGGCCAAATCGGCCGATGTATCATTTTCGCGGAAATTGGGATTACAGCGACATCCAAAAAGATCGCACGCAAACACGGGACCATATGATGGAGTGCCTGCAAACCTTGCAAAAACTGGTGGAGGAGGGGAAAATCCGCCATATCGGCACCTCGAATGAGACCTGTTGGGGCATGGGGCAATATCTGGACATTGCCAGCGCTAATGATTTGCCGCGCATGGTTTCGATCCAGAATGAATACAGCCTGATGTGCCGCCATTTTGATCTTGATCTGGCTGAACTGGGCATAAAAGAAGACGTGGGCCTGCTGTCCTATTCGCCGCTTGCCGCCGGGATTTTATCAGGGAAATATCAAGGCGATGTCACCCCCAAAGGTTCACGACGTAACTTTTCTGCGGATATCGGCGGGCGTCTTACCTCGCAAACCTATCCGGCGGTCGATGCGTATTTGCAAATCGCGCACAAACACGGCCTCGATATCTGTCAAATGTCGCTGGCATGGGCAATGCAGCGCCCGTTCATGGCCTCGGTGATATTCGGTGCGCGCACGCCGGAACAGCTGGAAAACGCTCTGAAATCTGCCGATTTGCACCTGTCAGAGGCCGTTTTAGAGGATATCCAAGCCGCATATCGCCAACATCCCATGCCGTTTTAGGCTAGCGCATCTGTTTTTTGATCGCCTCCATCAACATGTCACCAGAGTCGCGTATTACCTACTCGATTATGCAGCAGATAATCCTATGGCCCCCCGCCGCGCAGCAATACGGCGGCGGCGGCGCGGGCCTCGTCGGTGATGCTGTCCCCTGCCAGCATACGCGCCAGCTCATCCGTGCGCGCGTGCATATCAAGCGGGGTTACATCCGTGATGGTATTGCCTTTGCACACGGATTTCGTGACCAGCCAGTGATGCTGCGCACGCGCCGCGACTTGTGGGGAATGGGTGACAACCAGCACCTGCCCTTTGCCCGCCAGCGCCGACAAACGCCGCCCGACGGCATCGGCAGTTGCGCCGCCAACACCGCTGTCGATCTCATCAAAAATCATCGTTAAACCGTTGGCGCGCGCTGTCAGACAGACCTTGAGCGCCAGCAAAAACCGTGACAATTCCCCGCCAGAGGCGATTTTATTTATCGGCCCGGCCGGCATGCCGGGGTTAGTTGCCACCCGAAAGGCCACACGATCAATGCCGTTTGGGCCGGGGGTATCTGCCGCGCTAATTTCAGTGGTAAATACCGCGCGCGCCATCTTAAGCGGCGCCAGTTCCACGCCCATCGCCTTATCAAGACGCGCCCCGGCGTGGCGGCGTTTTTGCGACAGTTTTTCGGCAAATCCAGTATATTTCTCGTGCGCTTCCTGCACGGTTTTTTCCAACGTTGCAATATGCGTTGCCCCCATATCGATCTCAGCCAGACGGGTGTGAAAATCTTTCGCCAGATCCGGCAACGCATCGGGCTGCACGCTGTGTTTTCGCGCCAACCCACGGATGGCAAACAGACGTTCCTCTAGCTGCTCCAAATCCGAGGAGTTGAAATTCAGATGCTCCAACGCGCCTTCAATACCCATTTGCGCATCAGCAAGCTCGGACAATGCCCGCCCCAAGGCCTCCAGCGGTTTCTCAAGATACCCGTCAGCCTGCGCCACAACATCTTCCAGCCAGCGCAGCGCATCGCTAAGCTGCCCTTCGGCCCCATCCAGGGAAATCGCCGCCCCCGCCTTGGCGATATCTTGGCGAATACGCGACGCTGCCTGCATAAGACGGCGCTGTTTATCGAGGCTTGCATCCTCGCCAACCTCGGGGGCCAGATCATCCAGCTCATGCACGGCATGGCGCAGGAATTCCGCATCTTTTGTCGCCTCGATCAACGCGTCCTTGGCTGCCTGCAAGGCTTTTTGCGCCGCTGACAGCGCTCGCCAGGCATTGCGCACATACGTCAGCATCGCGTCGGCACCCGCGAAATTATCCAGCAAAACGCCGTGCCCCTTAACATCGAGCAAACCCTTGTCATCATGCTGTCCGTGGATCTCTACCAGATGCTCGGATATTTGGCGCATAACCTCGCCCGAGCAGGCCCGATCATTCACAAACGCCCGTTTTCGCCCGTCACGGTTACTGGTGCGGCGCAGAATCAGGCACTCGTTTTCAGGCAGACCGGCAGCCGCCAAAATCCCATGAACAGGGTGATCGGCACTTAGATCAAATTCGACCGTCACCTCACCAATTTCAACCCCTCTACGCACGATATCGGCCTTGCCACGCCAGCCCAGAACAAATCCGAGAGAATCGAGCAAGATCGACTTTCCGGTCCCGGTTTCGCCAGTCAGCACGTTTAAGCCGGGCTGAAACGCCAGATCAAGAGCTTCAATCAAAAGGATATTTCGGATTGAGAGCGCAGAAATCATGAAATGCCCTTCAATGTTAAGGGATCACCCTCGCGCCATCAGCCGATCCGCATCGCGGCGCCATTCATTATCGGGGTAACGCGTGGCCAAAAGGCTGGCAGCAGCCTGCGCTTCGCCAATGAGACCCAGCGACAGATATCCCTCCACCAGACGGTAAAGCGCCTCGGGGGATTGCGGGGTGTCGCCGTAATCGCTAACGACCACACGGAACCGTTCAATTGCCGCCACGAAATGCCCGCGTTGCAGATAATATCGTCCGATATCCATCTCTTTGCCGGCAAGTTGGTTAAGGGCAGTGCCAAATTTTTCCTCAGCCAGACGCGCGTATTCACTGCCCGGATAAGTTTCTATCAATTTACGGAAAACCTTTAAGGATTTAAAAGTGTTACGCTGATCCCGCTCAACATCAATGATTTGGTCATAATAGGAGAGGCCAACCAGATACATCGCAAAAGGCGCATCCGCCGTCGTGGGGTAAAAATCCAGATACCGCAGGGCCGCCGCACGGCTTTCTGGGTACATCTGCTTTTCGCGGTACGCTTTCGCCGCCCCGATCAATGCTTGCTTGGCCTCGGCAGAATAGGGATGCAGGCGTTCAACTTCGTTATAATATTCCGCAGCGGCTTTGAAATTACCATCTGCCAGTTCTGACTCGGCGAACCCTATGATTTCAGTCGCCGGAGTTCCCTCGCCCACCTGCTTTGCGCTGCCCCCAGAGCAGCCTGCAAGAATGACCAGAGCCAACAGTACGGATACCACCCGAATACCTTGAAATGCGCCTGACATACTTTTCCTCAATCTTTTGCATACTAACCCCTACAGGGTTTGCCAAATTCTTACCACAGGATTTTAACGGGAAAAAGGATTCTTAACGCAAGCGCGGGCTAAACAGCCAGATCGAGCGTTTCAAAGGTCAGGCCGACGCCGGGCAGGCGGGTTACCTCATCAGGAGTCGCAGTAACGATTTCAAACGTATCGGGTGTGGCAAACATCTTGCGCAACAACAGGTTGGTCATACGGTGCCCGGCGCGCACACCGCGATACTGCCCAAGCACCGGCACCCCGGCTAATGCCAGATCCCCCAGCGCATCCAGCATCTTGTGGCGCACACATTCATCCGAGCGGCGGAACCCCTCGGCGTTCAGCACAATTGCATCATCAACCACGACCGCATTTTCAAGATTGCCACCACGCGCCAGGCCATTAGCCTGCATATAGTCAACGTCAGATTTGCGGCAAAACGTGCGACAATCGCTTAACTCACGCGCAAAACTGCCATTTTGCATGTTCAGCATCTGTTTTTGCGTACCGATTGCACGGGCGGCAAATTCGATCTCAAAATCAATCTCGAACGTATCACTTGGCGTCAGTTCAACATAAGCGTCACCATCAGAAACCGAAACGGGTTTCAGGATTTTCAAAATACTGACCGGCGCACCTTGAGGTACCACACCTACTGTCAGAATTTCGCGCACAAAACGTTTGGCGCTGCCATCCATGATCGGAACCTCGGGGCCGTTAATCTCAACCCGTGCGTTATGCACGCCGCACCCTGCCAGCGCCGCCATCAAGTGTTCAACGGTTGAGACCTCAACCCCGGCAACATTACAAATTCGTGTACATAATTTCGTGTCATTCACCATGTTATAGCGCGCCGGAACGGCATTATCGCAATCCGAAATATCCAGGCGATAAAAGACAATCCCCGTATCAACATCGCTCGGCGCAACCGTCAGGCGAACAGGGCGGCCAGAGTGTAGCCCCGTACCAACCAGCGAAAACGCGTTTTTCAATGTTGTTTGCAAGATCCTGCTCCTTACATGCGAAATGTTACTAACTGAATAATCGCATGGGTGGAAACTGGCAACTCAATCTTTGTGACGGTTTGCAACACTTGCATATTTCCCGCGGGCCACAACAAAAAGGGCGCAATATTCTGCGCCCTTATCACATTGATTTATCTTAATTAATTTGCCTGTCGGCGCAAAAATGCCGGAATTTCAACGCGCTCTTGCTCGCCGTCCTCTATGTCTTCGTAACTTGGTTCCGGTGTCTCTTGCATCACAGGCTGGTGGCGTGGTTTTGGCGCATCAGTTTCAGGGTTTTGCCCGGTCATACGATTGATCAGGTTGTTAATTGCAAACCTGTTTGTCTCCTCCGGAGCTGTTTCAGGCGCCGCTTCCGCTGCTTTAGGTACCTTGCTGACAGCCGCGCGCAAACGTTGCAGCGCCTCTTGCGAGGGTTCGCCCAAAGGCGTCGGGCTGGCGGTCAGTGGTGGTATTTCCACCTTGACGGATTGCTCCTCAGCAAACAGGTTTCCGGTGTCTTTCTGTATGTTAGCCTGAGGTGCTGGCACAGGAACCGTCGCCGTAATTTCCGGCGTTGGGACCGCCGCGACAGGTGCTTTTTCTTTAATCACGACTTGCGGTGCTAAAGGTTCAGCGATCGACCTGCGCGGGATTTGCGCGGGATTTGCGCCCTCGACCACATCAATACCCGTCGCCACGACAGAGACACGCATCGTGCCCTCCATTGATGGATCAAGCGTTGAACCGACAATGATATTGGCATCGGCATCCACCTCTTCGCGGATGCGATTTGCGGCTTCGTCCAGCTCAAACAGGGTCAGATCATGGCTGCCGGTGATGTTGATCAGCACGCCGCGCGCCCCTTGCAGGGAAATCTCATCGAGCAGCGGATTGGCGATGGCTTTTTCTGCCGCTTGAATGGCGCGATCTTCGCCCGTCGCCTCGCCAGTGCCCATCATTGCCTTGCCCATTTCATCCATCACAGAACGCACATCGGCAAAATCGAGGTTGATAATTCCGGGGCGCACCATCAGGTCTGTTACACCCTTAACCCCTTGATAAAGCACATCATCTGCCAAGGCAAAGGCCTCGGTGAATGTGGTTTTCTCATTGGCAAGGCGAAACAGGTTCTGGTTGGGGATAATGATCAGCGTGTCCACGACCTTTTGCAGGGCCTCAACCCCGTCTTCAGCCTGTTTCATGCGCCGCGCGCCCTCAAACTGGAAAGGTTTGGTAACAACGCCAACGGTCAGAACGCCCAGTTCCCGCGCGGCAGCCGCAATGATTGGTGCCGCCCCGGTTCCGGTACCGCCACCCATGCCGGCAGTGATAAAGCACATATGTGCGCCCGCCAGTTGATCAACGATTTGTTCAAGGTTTTCCTCGGCGGCAGCCGCGCCAACTTCGGGGCGAGCGCCTGCGCCCAAACCCTCGGTCACCCGCGCGCCGAGCTGCAATTTCGTCGTGGCCTGGCTGGATTGCAGGGCTTGCGCATCGGTATTTGCCACCACAAATTCCGCGCCTTCAAGCTGTTTGGCGATCATATTGTTAACGGCATTGCCGCCCGCGCCACCGATACCAAATACCGTAATTCGAGGCCGCAGATCTGGTTGATCTTGCATGCTTAGGTTCAAAGCCATGATAATATCCGCCTGTATAATTGCCCCTTTAGACGGGGTTTTTAAAATTGTCGCTCTTGATTCCCGAATATAACCTAATTTGTGCGTTTCGTCACTATTATTTGTGCATTTTCATACAATATACTGTGTTGACCCCATTCCCTAGTAGATTCAGGCAGATATCCGCCAATTACCAGTTGGTACGAAACCAGCGCATGGCGCGGCGCATTTTGCGGGTTCCCATACGGTCAGCGGGCATCTCAAAATCCCAGCATTCATCCTGAGGATCACTGGCATGGAGCGCCAGACCGATTGCAGCAGAAAACCCCGGCCCCGTAGCCATCTGTGGCAGGCCCATGACCCGCAAGGGTTTACCGATACGGCAATGACGCCCCAGGATACGGGTCGCAACCTCGCTCATGCCTTGTATCTGGCTACTGCCACCCGTCAGCACGATTTGCTGGCTGGGCAGATATTCAAACCCCGATGCATCAAGGCGTTCGCGGACCTCTTCGAGGATTTCCTCAACCCGCGGGCGCATCACCCCGATCAACTCCGAGCGGCTGACATGCCGGCGATCATTTTCCCATTGTGCCATCGGGTTTGGCACCTCGATCAGATCCCGATCATCTGAACCGGTGGCAATAAGCCCGCCGTGCAGGGTTTTGATGCGTTCAGCCACATCGTGGGATACATGCAGCCCCTGACGGATATCATTGGTGATATGGTCGCCGCCAAGACGCACCGCATCGGCATAAATCAGCTGTTTTTTGATAAACACCGAAATGCCACAGGCCCCTGCCCCCATGTCGATGCAGGCAGCACCCAGTTCCTGTTCGTTTTCCACAAGGCTGGAAATACCACTGGCAAATGAGGCTATGGACAGGCCCGCAACCTCAAGATCGCAGCGTTTCACACAGTTTAGCAGGTTTTGCACGACCGTATCATTAACCGTCAGCATATGCATATCCACGGCCAGATTGGTGCCAACACGCCCGCGCGGATCGGACAGGCCGGTTTGCTGATCGAGCGTAAAACTGACCGGCATCGCGTGGATCGGCTGACGGTCCTCGCCATATGGCGGAATATCACAGGCAAACATGGCGTTACCGATATCATGGGCGCAAACCTCGCCGTTTTCGACCCCAACCTCGCCGCTTAACCCGTAAGAGCGTGGCCGCCCTCCGGCAAATGTGACCAACACATCATCGACCCGCTGGCCTGACATTTTTTGGGCCTGGCGCACGGCTGTGCGAATGGCGCGTTCTGTTTCATCCATGACGGAAATCTCACCGAAACGCACACCGCGCGCGCGGGTCGTGCCAACGCCGATCACCCGAAAAGCCCCCATGCTGGGAATGGTGATATTCTCGGCCCTATCAGGGTCGCTATTGAGGTTCGGGGCGAATTGCAGCACCAGACAGGCGATTTTCGAGGTGCCAATATCCAGAATTGCCACCACACCACGTTTCACCGCCGCCTCGCGGCGCGCCCGCATCTCACGTTGCATTTCAAACAGACTTGGGGTCATGCGTCTTTTCCTCGAACTAACGTGCGCAAACGGCGCAACTCGGCAATGGCGGTATCGCTTAGGCGTAAAACCGGTCGGTCAACGTCGCGCATATCAATGATGATAATATCGCGATTCAGCACGTCCTCAGTATCATGCAGGGCAATCACGCGGCGCAGGGCCGTCACGGCACCGGCGGCAGGCAACATGATGGTTTGTCCGCGATCCAGCACCACATCCCAACGTCTTTCCCCTACACGCACCAGTCCGCGCACCCGCGCTGCAATAGGTGCGGCGGCGGCAACCAGCGCCAAGGCCTCGGCAATCGCCAAATCCGCAGATTGCCCGACAATCAGCGGCAAATCCCCACGAACGGAACGGCGCGCAATCTCGGCCACACGGTTCGCGTGCCGATCAATAAGACGCAACGTATCGCCATCGCGCCACACAAGGGTCGGCTTGCGTTCAACGGCGCGAATTTCCAATGTACCATCGCTTAAAACCTGCACTTCGGCGGTTTCAATGGCATCAAGACGCTCGATTGCGTCTTTCAGGTGTACAACATCCAGATCCAGCGCACTCAGCGGCAAAGACAGGTTGGTAACCGCCAGAATTTGCGCCTGCACAGCCCCAGATGCGTTTGGAAACGCAACCTTGGTTACCCGCAATTCCGGGCGTGAGGCGACCATTTCACGCAATCCCGTCGTGATATTATGAAAACCGTTACGCACATCCTGATCCGCCGAGGCGACCCAGATCACGCTGCCCACAACCGCGGCCGGTATCCAGACCTGCACAAACTGGCGCACCGAACGTTTCAACCACAGGCGTTCAAATCTATAGCGCAGGCGCGAGGGCGCCGGGTCGGGGTATTTTTTCACCGGCAACATGTGGCATCCTCCACCAGTTTTGTACACAACGCCCCAAAGGAAATACCGATATGGGCGGCCTGTTCTGGGGCAAGTGATGTGGGTGTCATGCCAGGCTGGGTGTTGGTTTCCAACAGGATCAACCCCGCCAGCCCGCGGCTGTCATCCCAGCGAAAATCCGTGCGGCTGATGCCTTTGCAGCCCAGCGCCGCGTGCGCGCGTTCGCCATAATCCAGACAGGCGGCGAAAATATCCTGCGGCAGGTCGGCGGGCAGCACATGGGTTGAACCGCCCTCTACATATTTTGCATCGTAATCATACCAGCCATCTGTCAGAATATCCGTAACCGTCAAAGCCTTGCCACCCATCACCGCCACGGTCAGTTCGCGACCACGAATGAACTGTTCAACCATAACCGTTTCGGGCATATCCTCGGACAGTTGCGCCGGGCCGTTCGCCCCGTCCGTCACCAGATAAATACCAACAGACGAGCCTTCGTTATTGGGCTTCACCACATAGGGCGGCGCCATGGGGTGGGCCGCGCGCGCAGCATCGGCACTGACCAGCAGGCTTTCGGCCACAGGCAGACCGGCATTGGCATAGGTGCGTTTGGTGCGTTCTTTATCCATCGCTAACGCTGATGCCAGAACCCCGGAATGGGTATAGGGAATTTGCAGCCACTCCAGCAGGCCCTGAACGCAGCCGTCCTCGCCCCAGCGGCCATGCAATGCGTTGAACACGGCGTCAGGGCGCGCATCCAAAAGCTGCGCCGACAGATCCGGGCCTGCGTCGATCTCGATCACTTCAAATCCTTCGCCCCGCAACGCAGTCGCACAGGCCTGCCCCGAAACAAGCGAGACCTCTCGCTCGGCCGACGGGCCACCCTTTAGAACTGCAATGCGGTTGCATGTCCTGCTCGACATAACCGCCTCAATTTCTGCGCCCCGCACCTTATGGCTTTTGGGGTCATTGACGTGTGTGATTTTTCACCTGCACGTATGGTTTGGGAGTCTAGCGGGTTATGACGGGTTTGGGAATAGTTTTTTCAGCATGAAAACAACATAAGGGCCGCGCCCGATCCGAGGGTGGGCGTAAAGCGCCCGCGTGGGGGCGGATCGGGCGCTGCCCGGGTCGCAAACGCACCCCGAGCGGGTTAATACCTATGTATTTTTGGGCTTTCGTTTAAATAATTCTGCAATTGCCTTTTTAACATATTCAAATGCGGCAACCCCACTGGCAACGTACCCCGGTGCGCCGCACTCGATCAAATATTTGATCGTTAGACCCATTGTTAAAATTGGTTCGCTAATGATGCTTTCAGAGTCATTTTTTGCCAAGCTCTCGGCACACTCAGTAATTTGGGATAATTGTTCATCAACAACAACCAACGCATTCGATTGACTTTGATTATTTGCCAAAGCTTCCTTAATCTTTTCCACTGAGGCTATGATGCTGTTCAGCCAAGATACGCGGGCTGCAATCTGTTGGCTCTCAACTTCTGTGATGTTGTTAGGGCCGTGGATACGGTGTATTTCATCAGTGGCTAACAATACCAAAACATCAAGCTGCGCCTCAATCACATTAGCATTTCGTTTGAGTATCCCCTTAGTGGTTGTTGGATTTCCTTGTATATCTGATGCAAACTCCACCTCAATCCCTGCGATGATCTCGTTTACATGCTTTGGCCCCTGCTCCCAATCTTTCGGATCAATCAGCGCGATGCGCTCCAGCATGTCGGGGTTAAGCGGTTCCCCGTTCAGGCTCGCCTCATACCATTTGATCCAGAATGACCAGTCGATGAGGTCTGCATCTAACCGGGTTTTGATCTGCTGCCAGTTTTCTTCAAAAATATTATTAGCATCTCGCCATAACTTTACCTGATCCAATGGTCTGTCTTCCAACAGATCGAGACAATCCGCTCTAAGTGTCTGCCACATGGTTGCACGAAAGCCGGAGGCGGCGGCAGAGGCGGAGAAGGTGGAGGCGGCGGAGGCGTCGGCGGAGGCGGAGGCGGCCTTTACTTCTGCCCTGATTTCAGGGGTTGGATAAAAAGCGGCAACCCCTGAAATCATATTACAGCGCAAAATCGACAAGGCTGTCAAATCATGTTTTTGTGCGCTTTCAGATGTCAGCACCCAATGCCAATACGCAGGCAGCACCCGCATTGCAGCACGGTGTGCAATGGCCACAGAGGTTTTTTGTGGCTGGGTTTTTAACCAAGCCTCAAGGCTTTCACGATCATTAATGCCTGCAATCTCAACCATAGCGCGCACAGTGCCGTATCACATGGGGTACAGGCAAGTTATTTATCGCCTACCCGCATGATCTCCCATTTCAGGGTAATGCCGCAATGCGCCTTAACCTTTTCGCGCACCATTTCCCCCAGCCCTTCAAGGTCGGCGGAGCTGGCCTCGCCGGTATTAATCAGGAAATTCGGGTGCATTTCAGACATTTGCGCGCCGCCCAGCCGCGTGCCGCGCAGGCCGGCGTTATCGATGACTTTCCAGGCTTTCAAATCCATCACATCCCCCGCTTGTCCGGTCGAGGAAAACCCCGCCGGGTTGCGGAATGTTGAACCACAGGAGCGCTCTTTTGTCGGCTGGCTTTGCGCGCGGCGTTGCAGGGCCGCTGCCATTTTCGCGTGGATCACCGCCGGATCACCGGACGGGCCGCGCAGCACTGCCTGCACGATCATCGTGTCATCTGGCAGCGCGGTTTGGCGGTAGGCAAAATTCATGTCCTCGGGTTTTAGCGTCACGATCTCGCCGCTACGTGTCACGGCTGTCGCGGACACAAAAACATCGGCCATATAATCGCCGTAGCACCCGGCGTTCATCTTGATCGCGCCACCGATTGCCCCGGGAATGGTGCGCAAAAACGCAAGGTCCATCCCTGCATCGGCAGCCTTTTTCGCCACCTGCGCATCGAGCGCAAAGCCCCCGACCCTAAGGTTGCCGTTTGTCATCACCTCAAACCCGTTAAACCCCCGCCCCAGCCGGATCACCACGCCGCGGACGCCACCATCACGGATGATCATGTTGGAACAAATCCCGATCGGCAGCACAGCAATATCAGCGGGCAGGTTTTTCAAAAAATGCGCGAGGTCGGCCATATGGGCGGGCTGAAAAAGCACCTCGGCCGGACCGCCAGTGCGCAGCCAGCTAAGGGCGGACATATCACGGTTCTCAGAATATTTGCCCGCAACTTCAGGCAGGCGGGATAGCAGGTTCATTTTGTCATCCATCGGTAAATTTTCCTGCCCCATGATATCAACAACAGCCGTAGCTGAAAAACCGCCACCACCAGAAAGCCCAACGCCGCGAGATGCCCAGACCCCTGTCCAAGAAACCATGCAATCGGCAGAAAGGCCAGCATCAATATATAGGCAATCGGGCGGTGCCAGCGGTTCGGGGTCATCCCGGCCAAGGCCGCAAGGATCATCCAGATCAGTGCGGGGATGGCGCTATTCAAGGGCAGCAGGCAAGGCGTTTGCCCAAGCCGAAATCGTACCCGCCCCAAGGCAAATCACGGTATCCCCCGGCTTGGCATGCGTTTTTACAAACCCCGCCAGATCATTTTCCCCTGTAAGGGCAACAACGTTCCGGTGGCCGTGATTAACCAGCCCCGCGACCAGCGCATCCCGGTCAGCGCCCGCGATGTGATCATCGCCGGCAGCGTAAACGTCGGTGATCGCGACTACGTCTGCATCATTGAAACAACCGCAAAAATCCTCAAACAAATCGTGCAGGCGCGTGTATCTATGCGGCTGGTGGATGGCGATAACCCGCCCCGCCCCGGATTGTCGCGCCGCTTTCAGAACCGCCGCAATTTCCACCGGATGGTGGGCGTAATCATCAATGATCGTCACCCCGTTCCAGTTCCCGACATGGGTAAAGCGGCGATTAACCCCGCCAAAAGAATTCACGGCCCTGCGGATGTTATCCGTCGAAATTCCCAGATAGCGCGCCGCCGCAATCGCAGCTAACATGTTGGAAACATTGTATTTCCCGGGCATTGGCAGACATAGGCCTTCAATCCGTGCGCCCTCGTTTAATTCCACATCAAAACAGGCCTTGGCGCTTTTATAATGCAAATTCACCGCCCGCACATCGGCCTGCGCGTTGAAACCATAGGTCACAACGCGGCGGTCATTTATGCGGCCAACGAGGGTCTGGACCTCGGGGTGATCCGTGCAGCAGATCGCCAGACCATAAAACGGGATGTTGGACACGAATGTGTAAAACGCCTCGCGCAGGGCGTCAAAACTGCCGTAGTGATCCATGTGTTCAGGGTCGATATTGGTGACAATCGCCACCGTGGCTGGCAGGCGGTTAAAAGTGCCGTCGCTCTCATCCGCCTCAACCACCATCCAGTCCGATGCACCCATCCGCGCGTTGGAGCCATAGGCGTGAATAATCCCGCCGTTAATCACAGTTGGATCAATCCCGCCTGCGTCCAGCAGCGCCGCCACCATCGATGTAGTCGTGGTTTTGCCGTGCGTCCCCGCCACCGCGATGTTGGATTTGAGACGCATCAGTTCCGCCAGCATTTCCGCACGCCGCACCACCGGCAGGCCGCCCGCGCGGGCCGTGTCCAGCTCGGGGTTGCCCGCCTTAATGGCGCTTGAGATCACCACAACCTCGGCCCCTGCCAAATTCTCGGCCTTTTGCCCGATAAAAATCCGCGCACCTTTTTGCGCCAGACGTTCAGTGATTTTGCTGGCCTTCAAATCGGAGCCTTGCACGTTATAGCCGTGGCTAAGCAGCACCTCGGCGATGCCCGACATACCAATGCCACCGATGCCAACGAAATGGATCGGGCCAATGTCATGGGGCAGACGTGTTTGTCCGTTCATGTGCTCATTCCTTTTGCGCCAATGTCTCAACCAGATCAGCAAGGGCTTTTGTTGCCTCGGGCTTGCCCTGCGCTGCGGCGGCCTGTGCCATGGCAATCGCGCCCTCTTCATCCGACAATATTGCCGATATGTGGCCTGAGAGGGCGGCGGGTGTAAAGGCGTCTTCTTGCAAGATAAACGCGCCGCCTGATTGTGCAAGACCTTGGGCGTTTGCCGTTTGCTCATCGCGCACAGCGGCAGCCAGCGGGATCAAGACTGACGGTCGCCCGATCACCGAGATATCAGCGACAGATGACGCGCCCGCACGTGAAATCACCAGTTGTGCGTCTGCAATACGTTCTGGCACATCGGCAAAAAACGGCTTTACGTCGGCGCGCACCCCGATGGCCTCATAGCTGCGCACAACCAGGTCGAGGTCTTCTTCGCGGGCCTGATGGGAAATCGTCAGATATTGCAACATCCCCTCGGGCAACATCGCGATGGCCTCAGGCACAATGCGTGACAAAATGCTGGCCCCTTGCGAGCCGCCGATGACCAGCAGTTTCATCGGCCAGGGACCGGGTGGCTGATAGGGTGCGTTGGCCAGCGCCAGCACGGCTGCGCGCACCGGATTGCCGATATGCACGGTTGGCACATTCGCCGGCACCTCGGTCGGCCAGACGCTGCACGCCACCACATTGACCCGACGTGCAAACAGTTGGTTGACCCGCCCCAATACGCCATTTTGTTCATGCACCATGCGCGGCAATCCCAGCATCCGCGCCGCGCTCATCGCAGGAATCGCCGGGTAGCCACCAAAACCGATGATTACATCGGGGGGGTCCGCACGCATCGAGCGCCAGGCGGAAAAAATTCCGTTTAAAATACGAAAGGGCATCACCATTTTGCCCAGAACCCCGCCACGTGACGGGGTGGCCGAGGACACAACCTCGCGCAGGATTTCCTTGGGAAAGTTGCCGGAATATCGGTTGCCGCGCGCATCGGTTGACAGCTTGATCCGCCAGCCGCGCGCTAACATCTCTTCGGCTAGGGCTTGTGCAGGAAACATATGCCCGCCCGTGCCCCCTGCCGCAATGATCAATAAAGGCGCCTTGGTCATGCTATTGCCCACCGCCCAGAATTTCGCCCATATCGTGCTGTGGACGTTTGCGGGTAAGTGCCAGCAAAAATCCCAGCGTAATTCCCGCCGCCAGCAATGAAGAACCCCCGTAACTGACAAACGGCAAGGTCATCCCCTTGGCTGGCAGCAGACGTACCGCAACCCCGAGGTTGATCAACGCCTGCATCGACAAAACCGCCGTCAGCCCAACGCCGGCGAGACGCACAAACGGGTCTCGTTCACGCATAAGGCGGTATAAGGAGCGCAGTGCAATGGTCATAAAAAGCACGATAATCAGAAAAACCAGCACCAGCCCGTATTCCTCGGCTGCTACGGCAATGATAAAATCGGTATGGGCATCAGGCAGGAACCACTTGACCTGCCCCTCACCAACGCCGACGCCGAAAATACCGCCCTCCTGAATGGCATTCGTGGCAAAGCCAAGCTGGGTAGTCGGATCCAGATCTGGGTTCAGAAACCCGTCAATCCGGCTGGCAAAATGTTGCGAGTTATTATAGGCAAAAACTCCGGCGCCAACGCTTAACACCGCCAGAATGATCAGCAATATCATCGACGCGCCAGCGACAAAATACATCAACCCCCAACTGGCGAAAACCAGCAACGCCTGACCAAAATCCGGCTGCAAGGCCAATAGCAACGTAAGGGTTGCCGCGACAACAAACGAAATCAACACGCCCGGCGGGCCATCGATATCCTTGCTGGCCGACATCAACCAGGCGGCAAAAACCACGAACGTCGGTTTCAGAAATTCCGAGGGCTGAAACGAGGTAAATCCCAATGAGTACCAACGCACCGCGCCCTTGCCATAATCCGTGCCCAGAACAGGCAGCAGAGCAATGGCGACAAACGCGCCGATAAACCCCAGCACCGCCAGGCGGCGGATATTGGCGGGCGATTGCAGGGATAAAAAAACCATGCCACCAAGGGCAATAAACCCGAATATTGCCTGGCGGATAACATAGTGAAATGTCCCCAGACCGTTTCGCTCGGCCAAAGGCGGTGAGGCGGCCAGCCCCAAAAGCAACCCGATCAGAAACAATCCCACCACAGCAAAAAGCGTCACGCGGTCAAGCGATTGCCACCAGCGTGGAAAAATCGGATCGCCCGACTTCGGGTTAACCGCACCAAATACCATTTCTGTCATGAGGTTCTGCTCTCGCCCATGTATATGCCTGCTTGTCCGGCTTGCCCGTTTTCGGGTCTTGCCGATATTATGCGCCACCGTATCTGCAAACCCTGCAAGTTTCCAGATATTTCCACGCATTGCAGCAAAACTCTGCCGAACTGATAGCCATGGGCAAAATCAGGTAGGTAATACTGGCGCATTGGTCGGGTTGAAACTTGCACAGTGTGCACATGTTCGAATTCATATTTACCGTTAAATAACAGCGTATTATACCGATAACAGTTAAACTATTAACCTAGGTTAGTAGTTTAAGTAAAGCATCGGTATTCGCACCATTTTTCACACGTAAACATGCCTGACACTGCTCGACCCCACGAAAAAGGGCCATGCAATGTGCATGACCCTCAAAATCTGCGCATAAAACCAAGTTTACTTGATTTTGCCTTCTTTATATTCAACGTGTTTGCGCACGACCGGGTCGTATTTCATTTTGGCCATTTTTTCCGTCATGGTACGCGCGTTCTTTTTGGTCACGTAAAAATGGCCGGTATCCGCGGTGGAATTCAGGCGGATCTTGATCGTGGTTGGCTTCGCCATGTGTCCAGCTCCTTTGCGGATCAACCGCGGTTATCATCCATGGGGTATCTCCCCGAAATCTCGAATTGGCGTTCTACACCTGTGGTGGGCGGAGTCAAGCCCCGCAGGCCGGCAAATGCGATAAACCTGTCATAAAAGCATGAAATGTGATCGTTCGTCGTCATGATAGAAAAACGGGACTTTGCGCGGAGTATCCGGGGCTTGCATAATGGCGATAATTTCGGACAAAACCACCTCCGTGACAAAAGGAAGGTCCAGCGCTTTGGCGGCTTCCAGGTCAATCCAGTGCAAATGGCTTAGCTCATCCGAAGCCCCGGCAAAATCTTCATCCGAACCGACGATCCCGGCACTATCAGCCCAAAAGAACCGCGCATCAAAACGTCGCGGCCGTCCCGGCGGGGTGACCGCACGAAACATGAAATTCAGCGCGCCCGCACGGGGCACCACATCTTTGGCGAAAAACCCCTGCCAGTCATGGGGGATATCCTTGGGGGCTGTGCCAACTTGCCCCAGTATCAGGCCCGTTTCCTCCCACAGCTCACGAATGGCGGCCATTGCCGATGCCTGCGCAATGTTGGCCGGTGCTTTTATCGAAAGCTTGGTCATAGCGAGACCGTTCAGCGGCATGTCAGGGCAAATCTCGTAATCCTGCGGGTCAATCACACCACCGGGAAATACGTATTTATTGGGCATGAACGCAGCACTTGCACCGCGTTGTCCCATGAGCACCTGATGACGCCCGGCCCGTTTGCGCAACAGCAAAATCGTCGCCGCATCGCGAATTTGGTGCTTTTTCTCAATATCGTCCATTTGGCGAATATGCCTTTACGCAGGGCTGCATGTCCAGCCTTTAGCCGCCAAACCCGTGCATACGCTTGGCCCATTGCAAGGCCACAAACATGCCCTTTACACGCGGCAGTAAGAACAGGGCCAATGTCATAAAAAATATGGAGAACCCCAGCGCCATCACCCAGCCTTCGGGGCGAAACACCTCAAAGATCAACAACATCATTGGCGCCAAAAGATGTCCCGAGATTATGATCGTCGCCCAGGCAGGCCCGTCATCGGCGCGGTGGTGGTGCAATTCTTCGCGGCAGACCGAGCATTGGTCGTTTACGCCCAGATACCCGCGCAAAAGCGGGCCGTTGCCGCAGGCAGGGCAACGCCTTTTCCATCCGCGCAACAGCGCAGGTTTAACCGGGCGAGTTTGAGGTACATCTTGCATCCCCGCAACATAATAGCTGTTGCGCAGAATTAAACCCTTCAGATTACCTTGCGGCGTGATGTCGCAAATCTTTTTTCAAAAAACACCGACGGAAATACCCGCCAGCTGCGTTTAATACCCGTAAGCAACTTAAAAGGAACAACCATGAACCTCAAATCAATCACCCTCGCCGCATTGGTTATCACGTTAGGAACCCCCGGCCTTGCAAACGCCCGCCCCGGGCATGGAATGCGCCACGCCCAGCCAAGCTTTGAAGATTTTGACAAAGACAGTAACGGCGCAATCACGCAGGCTGAGATTGCCCTTTTCCACGCCGAGAAATTCACACAGACTGATACAAACGCCGATGGT
The DNA here is from genome assembly GCA_036479695.1 of Paracoccaceae bacterium. Classification (GTDB taxonomy): domain Bacteria; phylum Pseudomonadota; class Alphaproteobacteria; order Rhodobacterales; family Rhodobacteraceae; genus NORP23. The sequence goes on along the minus strand of JAZGFN010000015.1, from coordinate 88,571 downwards.
TTTCTGGAGCTTTCCGAATTAATTGCCCGTATGAACGATGGCAAAGACGACACCCATAGAGGCCATTTTGCCAAACGTATGGAACATAAAATGGAACATATGATTTCACGCGCCGACACAGATAATGACGGCATGCTAAGCCAGGACGAGGCCGCCGCGCGCGGGCAGGGTAAAATGTTTGAACGTCTGGATACGGATGAAAACGGTGCGATATCGCAAGAAGAATGGCAAACCCGCAGCGATAATCATCACGGCAAAGATCATCGGGATGACTAAGGGCTAAATCAAAACCCCGAAGCCACAAAAAAGCAGTATACTTTGTATGATGGCATTTGACGTGCATAAAAACACCAGTGACGAAACACTTTTGCACCTGTTCGCCACTGGTGATAAATCGGTAGCGCGGACCTTGGTTCTGCGCCACGCGCCCGGGGTTTTGGCTGTGGCAACCAGAATGTTAAAAGATCAAAGTGAGGCCGAGGATGTAACCCAGGAAACCTTGTTGCGGCTCTGGAAAATCGCCCCGGACTGGCAACCGGAACGCGCCAAAATTTCCACATGGCTTTACCGTGTGGCGGCAAATCTTTGCATGGATCGATTGCGCAAAAATCGCGGTGTCAGCCTGACCCTTGTGCCTGAACTGGTTGACGAAACGCCAAGCGTTGAGGCGCAAATGATCACACGGGATCGCGCGCAGGCCTTGAATTCAGCGATGCACGATTTGCCCGCACGACAAAGGCTGGCCATCACGCTGCGACATCTACAAGAGCTGCCCAATCCCGAGATCGCGCAGATTATGGACACAAGTGTTGAGGCCGTTGAAAGCCTGCTGGCGCGTGGGCGGCGACATTTGGCGCGCCAGCTGGCAACTACAGACATAGCAGATGACAAGGGGGAAACCTTATGAAACCACAAGATAAAGAACCTGCCCTGAGCGATTTCTTTGACGCACTCAAAGACCCGCCCCCAAAGGTTACGCCGGAATTGATGGCGCGCATTCTGGATGATGCGGCTGCACAAACGGGTAAGCGCCATAGAGAACATCTCTGGTTTTCTCAAAAATGGCAGATCACCAGCGCCATTGCCGCCTCGGCCCTGCTTAGCGTCTCGGCGGGATATATGGGGGCAGAACGGTTTCAATCCATTGATGGCCTGCCGGTAATTCTGTCGATTTTCAGCGATGATCCGCTTGATAGCGGCGAATATCTGGACGTTGCTATATTTGAAACCCTACTGGACGAGGGATAACATGCAAAAATACACCTATACAACGCCGCGCTGGATAAAGATCACGCTGGGCATTTCGCTGGCGCTTAATATCGCCATTATCGGCATATTCACCGGGATTTCCCTGCATGGCACGGGGGGGCGCCATACTAATACGGTCCAAGGCGTGGCATTGCTGGCCCGCGCCATGCCCTACAAGTTTGAACATCAGTTGCGCACAACCCTACGCGCGCGGCGCGACCAGATGCACACGGACCGCAAAGCGATGCTATTATCAAAGGCCCACATGATTGCCGCGCTGGCCGCCGAACCATTTGATATTTCTGCGGTTGAGGCTGTTCTGGATTCCCAGCGCGGCGCCACAAATAACGTAATTTCAGCAGGCCATCAGGCGATCATGCGTCAAATCACCCAAATGAGCTTGCAGGACCGGCAAAGATACATCGAAAATCTGCAAAACGCCCCGTACCGTGGCAGGTTGAATTTCAGAGCTTCACCGGCAGCGGAGAATCAGCCTTGACCCGGCTCATGACAATCTGGCTTTGCACCCGTGCGACCGACGGGTGGGGCAGCAAAATATCATGCACAATATAATGTAGCGCATTCAAATCACGACAATAGACCCGCAGCAGATAATCCGCCTCGCCGGTCAAAGTCCAAGAGCCGACGATTTCCTCAACCCGTTCAATCAGGGTGACAAAATTCTTTGCATTCACAGCGTCATGCCCAGCCATCATCACCTGAATAAACGCCTCGACCGACAGGCCCAGTTTTTCGGGGTTCACGGTGGCACGATAATCTTTGATATAGCCCTCATGCTCCAACATCTGACGTCGCCGCCCGGCTTGCGACGGCGAAAGCGCCAGAATCTCGCCCAGATCCTGCGTGGTCAAATGGGCATTGCGTTGCACAGCGCGCAACAGTCGGGAATCGATGTCATCAGGCATTACGCCCTCCGTAAATACAGTATCTGGTCGCATATACGTCATTTGATGCGCAGAGTCAGCAATAATTTTGCGAAACACTGCGAAATATGCGCACCATGTGCATGGATTTGAAGCTATAGGGGGGAATACCTCAAATAACTATAAGGAATCCACAATGGGACCGTTTCCACATGATGCACCTTTCGCTGAAATCTCTGCGACCAACCCTGCGGGTACTAACGGGATGGAATTCGTGGAATTCGCCCATGAAAACCCCATTGAGCTGGAAAAACTTTTTACCAGCATGGGCTATACGGCTGTTGCCAAACACAAAAACAAAAACATCACCATTTGGCGGCAAGGCGACGTTAACTATGTTGTAAACGCCGAACCGGGAAGCTTTGGCATGCGCTTCGTCAGCGAACACGGGCCTTGCGCCCCCTCCATGGCCTGGCGGGTGGTTGATGCAAATTTTGCCTATAATCTGGCGGTCTCTAAGGGTGCTACGCCTTATGACGGGGATGACAAAGTGCTGGACGTGCCCGCGATTATGGGCATCGGGGGCAGCTTGCTCTATTTTGTGGAAACTTATGGTGAAAACGGCTCGCCATATGAGGCAGAATACAATTGGTTGGGCGCGGTTGATCCAAAGCCTGCCGGGGATGGATTTTATTACCTCGACCACCTGACCCATAACGTCAAACGCGGCAATATGGACAAGTGGTATAACTTTTATTGTGATATTTTCGGCTTTAAGCAAATCCGGTTTTTTGACATCAAAGGTAAGGTGACCGGCCTCTTTTCGCGCGCCCTGACCTCGCCCTGCCAGCGCATCCGCATCCCGATCAACGAAAGCGCCGATGAAAACAGTCAGATTGAGGAATACCTCAAGGAATATAACGGCGAAGGCATCCAGCATATCGCGGTGGGGTGTAATGATATCTATCAATGCACCGACGATATTTCCGCCAAAGGTCTGGAATTCATGCCCGCCCCGCCTGATATGTACTATTCCATGAGCAAAAAGCGGGTGCATGACCATGATGAGCCGCTGGAACGCATGAAAAAGAACGGCATTTTGATTGATGGCGAAGGGGTCGTTGACGGCGGTGAGACCCGGATTCTGTTGCAGGTGTTCTCAAAAACCGTGATTGGTCCGATTTTCTTTGAATTTATCCAGCGCAAAGGCGATGATGGTTTTGGCGAGGGGAACTTCAAAGCCCTGTTTGAAAGCATCGAGCAAGATCAGATTGACCGCGGTGTGATTGCTGTTGACACCTGATGCACTACACAGATTTCCCCGATGCACCGGCAAGCGGCGTGCAAATTTGCGCCGTTGCCGACATTCCCAAAGGTGGGTTTTTGGCCTGTATGATCGGGGAATTTCCGGTGTTGGTGGTTGCTGGTCCCAAAGCTTACGTCAACGCCTGCCCGCACCAGTTTTTACCACTCGATCATCGTGGCAATGAGGTTATTGGTGCTGATGGAACCTCCATCCTGTGCACAAATCACGGAGCCAGTTTTGACCTTGAAACCGGAGCGGGCACCGCCGGTCTGGGGCTTGGTTGTGAATTAACACCCATCCCAACCTGCATTTCCGGCGGGGATCTGGTCGTCGCTGAATAAACGTATAAGACGTAATCCGCCTATCACAAAAACTTTATCGATAATGGTAATTGCCTTATGTTAATGTCGCTTTACTAAAATATTAACCAACAGAGATAGGAAAAATTATGCGTGATAAACTGGTTAAACTCGTTATTCTGGCTGCTGTTATCGGCCTCGCCGCTTGTGAAAACGGCGGTTACTGATTTTTGATTTTTCGGGGCGTTAATGCGCCCCGGAATGCTACAAATACCGCATATTCTTGCATACTCCCCTCCCCTCACGATTTTGTTTCCCTTCGTTAACATTGCCCTCTTGACCTGCGCCCTTAAGACACCGACGTTAGGCGCATAAACCTGAGGGCCAATATGAACGACCACACACCTATTGCCAAATTCAGCCATCCCGATATCACTGCCAAGGGCGAGATGCGGGCGCAAGTTGCCTTAAGTGGCGTCAAAACTCTGTGGTTTAACACCGGCACCCTGTGCAATGTCACCTGTGCCAATTGCTATATTGAGAGCAGCCCGGAAAATGACCGTCTTGTCTATATGACCCCGGCTGAGGTCGATAGCTACCTTGACCAAATCCCGCAACGGGGCTGGCCGGTGCATGAGATCGCTTTCACAGGCGGTGAGCCGTTCATGAACCCCATGATCATCGAGATTTTGCGCACTTCCCTGCGGCGCGGTTACGAGGTGCTGGTGCTGACCAACGCCATGCGCCCGATGATGCGCGCGACTATGCAGAGAGGGCTGCAGGCGTTGCGGGCAGAATTTGGCAATAAGCTGACCCTGCGTATCTCGCTCGACCATTTTCGCCGTGAATTGCATGATGAGGAACGCGGGGCCGGCACCTATGACATCACCCTTCAGGGCATGGACTGGCTGCATGAAAACGGCTTTAATATCACCGTTGCCGGCCGCACCCAATGGGGGGATTCCGAGGCAGAAAGTCGCGCCGGATACGCGGCTCTCTTTGCAAAGCACGGGTATGATATTGACGCAATGTCCCCCGCCGACACGGTGCTTTTCCCTGAAATGGACGAAACCGTTGATGTGCCCGAAATCACCACGGCCTGCTGGAGTATTTTGGGCAAATCCCCCAATGACGTAATGTGCGCCACCTCGCGCATGGTCGTAAAACGTAAAAACGCGGCCAAACCCGTGGTACTGGCCTGCACCCTCTTGCCCTATGATCCACAATTTGAGCTGGGCGAAACCCTTGAGGCCGCCGAGACCGCCATAAAGCTCAACCATCGCCACTGCGCCAAATTCTGCGTGCTCGGCGGGGCGAGCTGTAGTGTGTAAAGCAGGGTATTAACGCCCGGCCAAAGCCTCTTTCAGTACCGTTTTTACGGTGGCCATATCTACATCTTTTGCAATAAATGCATCGCCGATACCGCGGGCCAAAATAAACGTGATTTTGCCATCCATAACCTTTTTATCCTGCCCCATTAAGGCGATCAACCCATCAGCATCGGGCAAATCCCCGGCGATATCCGACAGGTCTTTTTTCATGCCCATTGCCGCCAGATGCGCCCGCACGCGGCTGGGGGATTCTTGTGCGCAAAGCCCTAATTTTTGTGATAATTCAAAGGCTAAGGCGCAACCTATCGCCACGCCCTCACCGTGCAATAGGCGGCTTGAATACCCCGTTGCCGCCTCCAGCGCATGCCCGAATGTGTGGCCCAAATTCAGCAAAGCCCGATCGCCATTTTCCTTTTCATCCCGCGCCACAATTTCAGCCTTCATCTCGCAAGACCGCCGCACCGCAGCGATGCGATTTGCCTGATTTCCCGTAACCATCGAGGGGCCGTTTTCCTCCAGCCACGCAAAGAATTTCACGTCCCCCAGCAGACCGTATTTCACCACTTCGCCGTAACCGGAAATAAATTCCCGCGCCGTCAATGTGTCCAGCACATCCGTATCGGCCAACACCAGTTTAGGCTGATGGAACGCTCCGATCAAATTCTTGCCAAGCGGCGAGTTTATCCCGGCTTTCCCACCAACTGAGCTGTCAACTTGCGCCAGCAAACTGGTCGGAATTTGCACGAAATCCACCCCGCGCCGCAGGATCGCCGCGGCAAAGCCCACAAGGTCGCCAATCACGCCGCCGCCGAAGGCAATGATGATGTCATCGCGCTCAATACGCTCTGCGATCAGCCATTCAACAACCACCTCAAGGCTCTTCCAGCTTTTGGTTTTTTCCCCGGGCGGCATCACAAGAAATGAGTTGGAAATTCCCGCAGTATCCAAACCCGCCCGCAGGGTTTTCAGATGCAGGGCTGCTACGTTTTTATCCGTGATTATTGCCACTTTCGGACGCTTCAGAAACGGTTTTATCCGCGCACCTGACTCTGCCAACAACCCTGACCCGATGACAATATCATAGCACCGCCCGGGCAGGTTTACGTTCAATATTTCATGGTTCATAACGTCGTTTCCGTATTCTTACCCATGGTCAGATACCCGCCCGAAATCAAAGCCGTAGTAATATTTTTAACGACCGCATCATGCGTATTACCTGCCTGACTTTGCACCGTAATATCGGCCTTGGCATAGATCGGATAGCGCGCCTTTTGCAAAGCTGCAAGTACCGCCTTGGGGTTGTCTTTTTCCAGCAAAGGGCGGCCAGGTTTTGCATTCACCCGATCCCAGAGGGTTTCAAGACCTACATTTATCCAGACGCTGACAGCGTTTTGCTGGATTAAAGCGCGGATTTCAGGCGAAATATATGCACCGCCCCCGGTCGCTAAAATATGCGGTGGCTTGCGCAAAAGCCGCTTTATCACCCGCAATTCGCCCTCGCGAAAATACTGCTCGTCAAATGTCTCAAATATTTCGGGGATGCACATATTGGCCGCGATTTCAATTTCAGCGTCAGAATCAACGAATTCCAGCCCGAGAGATTGCGCCAAACGCCGCCCTACGGTGGTTTTCCCTGCCCCCATAAGGCCCACCAAAACGATGGTTTTCCCCAGATTTACTGGCTCTGATGACGTTAAGGATTGCCCCATCCGCGAAATTCCCCTCATTGGCCCTAACGACCTTTGCCCTGACACGTTAAAATCTTTATACGCGAGATAAAAGAGAGTATATTACCTGAAACAAATGAAATACTGGTAGATCATCACCAGCGGGCAGGAGCAAACGGGAATGTTTCGCATTATAAAATTTCTATTTTTTCTGGCGATTATCGGCGGGATTGGGCTTGTTGGATATGCGTTGTTTTTTGATCTTCCCCCGCCTGTGGAAACGGTCACGCAAACCATCGAACCAAATTTGGATTAGTACATGAAGTGGTTGCTTTTGTTAGGTATTTTCGGTGTACTATTTGGAGCACCCGTTATGGCGCAGGCCCCGCTGAGCGCGATTGACTGGCTGAGCGAAAGCATCAAAACCCCGCCGTCAGATTATGAGTTTCGTCTGGAAGCTGAGCCGCTAATTCCGCCTATTTTACCCGAAATTGACATGCAAACTGAGATTTTTGGCACAAGTATTGATTCCATCGGTCTGCTTGCCCCCGCTGTCACAGGGTTTTCCGCAAACCTGTGGGGGAACATGTCTTCAAGCGAGGTAATTGACAGCCTCAACGCCTTTCCAACCCGGGGCATGCCCGAAGCCAAAAGCCTGTTCGTGCGCATATTACTCGCCCAAAGCAACCCGCCATTTGCAATATCCCAAGACGGTGAAATCCTGTCTGCGCGTATTAAAAGATTGTTTCAGATGGGTGCGCTAGATGAGGCCGAGGCGCTGATTTCCACTATTCAAACCCTTACCCCGCCGGTATTTCCTGCGGCTTTTAATGTCGCCATTTTAACAGACCGCACCACCAAGGTTTGCAATGCTCTTAAGACCGCGCCAGCGCTTTCAAATGATCTGAGCGCAAAAGTTTATTGTCTTGCGCGAAACGGGGATTGGAATGCGGCGGCGATCACGCTATCGCTCGGGGCGAGTATTGGCGCGATTGATCCGGCGCGTGAAGAAATGCTGATCCGTTATCTCGACCCTGAATTATTTGAAGGTGCACCAGACCCGCCCGCGCCCAACCCTTTGACACCCATGGATTTTACGCTGCGTGAGGCCGTGTTACTACCGCGTGAAAGTGGCCTGTTGCCCCTGCCCTATCTTTATCGCGACATTGGCGCCACAGCCCCTTTGCGCACAAGAATTGAGGCATCCGAACGTCTGGTCAAAGCCGGTGCCATGCCGCCAAACCTGTTATTTGCGGCCTACCGCACAGGCAAAGCGGCCAGTTCTGGCGGGGTCTGGGGGCGCAAAAGTGCCGTGCAAACGCTCGATAATGCGTTGGAACAAAGCAATAAAGCAAAACCGATACGCGCCATCACACGCACCCTGAAGGCGCTGAACGATGCGGGGCTGCTGCATGCGCTGGCGGATGAATACGGCGAGGTTTTGGCAAAGCTGAGCTATGTGCCTGAATATGCCGATATTTCCCCTAAAGTGCTGGATCTGGTGCATCTGGCAGATATATCCGCCATTGAATGGGAGCATCACGGGCGGCTGAACGCACGCCAAAAGCTGGCGCAAAGCCTCGTCATCCGCTCACCACTTGAGATCATGCCAACAACGGATGCGCTAAACGTAGCAATCATAAAGGCATTTGCAGCCGTTTCCCCGCAGAACCCAACAGCGAAACGCCTGCAACTTATGTTGGATGAAAGCAATCAGGGCAAAGCAATTCTTGAAGCTTTGGAACTGCTGGCAACCGGGGATGAGGCTGATCCCGAAGACATCAGGACCGGATTGTTTATCTTGCGCGAAGCAGGCCAGGAGGCCTCGGCGCGCCGTATTGCAGTGCAAATTTTGCTGTTACCAAGCGGGGGCTGACATGGCCCGGGACTGGATGCCGATATTTCTAGAGGCCCTACAGGCTGAACGCGACGCGGCCTATAATACTATGGCTGCATATGCCCGGGATTTGGGTGATTTTAGCGCATACCTGCACCACCATAGCCGCGGTTTTGAAACCGCCACACGGGCCGACATTGAGGCATATCTGATCACCCTTGAAGCTGTTGGATTGGCACAGTCAACGCGGGCGCGCAGGTTGTCATCCATCCGGCAGCTGTTTCGTTTTGCCTTTACTGAGGGCTGGCGCGATGACGATCCGGCAACACAAATTCGCGGGCCACGCCGCGGGCGGCATCTGCCAACAACCTTAAGTGAACACGATGTGGAAAAACTGTTGGAGGCCGCTGGCGTTTTTGGAAAAAACCCTACTGAAAAGTTGAAAAACCTCTGCCTGTTGGAGCTGTTATACGCCACCGGCCTGCGGGTCAGTGAGCTGGTCAGCCTGCCCGCAAGTGCTGCGCGGGGCGATCCTCGTATGATCCTTGTGCGCGGCAAAGGTGGGCGCGAACGCATGGTACCGCTGTCACCACCGGCACGCGAAGCTTTAAGCACATGGCTTTTGGCGCGGGACAAAATTGAAAAGGTTTCGGGCAAAAAATCTACTTTTTTGTTTCCTTCCCGCAGCAAGAAAGGCCATATGACTCGCGAAGGATTTTTCTTACTGATCAAAAACTTAGCTGCCCATGCTGGCCTTGATCCAAAGAACATCTCACCCCATACATTACGCCATGCATTTGCCACGCATCTGCTGGCAAACGGTGCGGATTTGCGCGTTATACAGGTTTTGCTGGGACACGCAGATGTTTCAAGCACCGAAATTTACACCCATGTTCTGGAAGAACGCCTGAAAGAACTGGTCTTTGAAAAACACCCATTGGCCGAAACATAACGTGATTTTATAATTGGGTAACGCATATTCCCAAGTGGGATGCCCACACCTAAACCTTGAAAATCCGGATACTCCGTTAAACTACTAACCTAGTTTAATAGTTTAGTTAAAGCTCGTTAGTGCATTGTATTAAACAATAATACCAAGTAGTAACGCTTTTTTCCAAGTCGTTTTTCGCAAATTGTGAAGCTTGCTGGATAAGCTTATAGGGGTGCAAAATACCCTTCCAAGCCTTTAAGCGCTCAAAATTCTTTCGCAATCACACCGCGCCCGCTTGCAGGCAACCCGATTGCACCCCATAATTGCCCCACAACATTATTGCATGAAGGAACTTACGCATATGAGCGGCGAAATCGTGAATTGGGGCATAGCCCTTTGGGGAACAATCGGAGCGATTATCGTGCTGTTGATGCTGTCGGCGTTCTTTTCCGGCTCAGAGACCGCGCTGACCGCCGCTAGCCGTGCGAAACTGCATGCCATGGCAAAAGATGGCTCACGTGCTGCGCAAAAAGCGCTGGATTTAACGGATGACAGCGAACGCCTGATCGGGGCGGTATTGCTGGGTAATAATCTGGTTAATATTCTGGCAGCGGCGCTCGCCACCAGTCTTTTCACGCTATTGTTTGGCTCCAGTGGCGTGGCGCTTGCAACTTTGGTGATGACCCTTTTGGTGTTGGTCTTTGCCGAGGTTATGCCCAAAACATACGCGATTACCAACCCTGAAACGGCCGCGATCCGCGTGTCGCCGATTATCGCGATTATCGTGCGTATTCTGTCGCCTTTCGTGCGTGTTGTGCGGTTTTTGGTGCGGGTGTTTTTGCGTCTGCTCGGCGTTAAAATTGATCCCAATACCCGCGTTCTGGCCCATCAGGAAATCGCCGAAGCCATTGCACTGCACCATTCCGAGGGCGGCGTGCAAAAGGATGATCGCGACCGTCTGCTGGGGGCGCTTGATTTGAAAAACCGCGAGGTTGAAGAAATCATGCTGCACCGCTCCAAGATTGAGATGATTGACGCCGATGCCGATCCGGCTGAGAACCTCTCAAAATGTCTGCAATCGTCCCACACCCGCTTACCGATTTTCAAGGATGAGCCGGAAAATATCATCGGGGTTGTGCATGCCAAGGATTTGCTGCGTGCCGTTGACGGGCTGCTGCGCGGCACCGAGGATCGTGCGGATACGTTAAAATCCTTTAACATCACTGACATTGCGATGGAGCCGTATTTCGTGCCGGAAACCACCTCGCTTGATGATCAAATGCGTCAGTTTTTGCACCGGAAATCGCATTTTGCGCTGGTCGTTGATGAATACGGCTCATTGCAAGGGTTGATCACACTAGAGGATATTCTAGAGGAAATCGTTGGCGAAATTGCCGATGAACACGATCTGCAAGAAGACGAGGTTGAGCGTATGAATGACGGCGCAATCATTGTTGACGGCGCCATGACCATCCGCGATGTGAACCGCACTTGCGACTGGTCTTTGCCCGACGATGAGGCCAATACCATCGCCGGACTGGTGATCCACGAGGCCCAGATGATACCGACTGAGGGGCAGCTATTCTCATTCCATGGCTACCGCTTTGAGGTCATGACCCGCGAACAAAACCGTCTGGCAAAAGTGCGTATCCGCAAGCTGGTTTAGAGGTTTTTAAAGAAACTCCCCAAGGTTCCGCGCCCAAGTGAGCGCCCCAATTGTGTGCCCAAAGATCGTGCCATGGATTTGGCGAAAGCCTGTGCGGCGCTATCCCCGCGAGAGGATTTGCGGGGCAGTTTTTTGGTATAACTGGTGCCCCCGCCATAGCGCCGTGCGCTGGTAAATTCACGGGGTTCATCGGCGGGAATCTCGGCCTCAGTATTTTTTTCCGCTCGTTTTTTCAGGATTTCAAAGGCGGATTCGCGGTCTACGGTTTTTTCATAAAGCCCCGCAATATGCGATCGCGCGATGACATCACTGCGTTCTTTCGCACTGATTGGCCCAAGGCGCGAGGACGGCGGGCGGATCAACGTGCGCGCGACAATTGAGGGCACGCCTTTGCGTTCCAACATCGAAACCACCGCCTCACCCACACCCACATCACGGATGGCATCCACGGTATCAAAGGCAGGGTTTGGGCGAAATGTTTCCGCTGCGGCCCGCAAGGCTTTTTGATCACGCGGCGTGAAAGCCCGCAGAGCATGTTGAACGCGATTACCAAGCTGCCCGAGGATATCGGCGGGCACATCATCAGGATTTTGGGTGATAAAAAACACCCCGACCCCCTTGGAGCGGATCAGCCGCGCGACCTGTTCCACCTTGTCAATCAAGGCTTTAGGCGCGTCATCAAACAGCAAATGCGCCTCATCAAAAAAGAATACAAATTTGGGTTTGTCAGGGTCACCGACCTCGGGCAGGTTTTCAAACAGCTCGGACAAAAGCCACAAAAGAAACGTTGCATAAAGCCGCGGCGATTGCATCAGACGGTCTGCGGCAAGAATATTCACCCGTCCCTGCCCGCCCGGCGTGCGCGCGATCATATCATCAAGATTAAGCGCCGGTTCGCCAAAGAGCTGCATGGCACCTTGGTTTTCCAACACAATCAAACGGCGCTGAATCGCCCCGATCGAGGCCTTGGAAATATTACCATATTGCAAGCCGATCTCACTGGCATTCTCACCGAGCCACACCAGTAGCGCCTGCAAATCCTTAAGGTCCAGCAGCAGCATCCCCTGTTCATCCGCCATGCGAAACGCGATGTTCAAGACGCCCTCCTGAGCCTCAGTTAGCTCAAGCAAGCGCGACAGCAGCAGTGGTCCCATCTCGGAAATCGTTGTACGCACCGGATGGCCTTTTTCGCCGAAAATATCCCAAAACGTGACCGGAAAATCCGTATACCCGTAATCAGAAAACCCAATGGTTTCAGCGCGTGAAATCAGTTTATCATGCAGTTTATGATCAACTGAACCCGGCACCGCCAGCCCCGAAAGATCACCCTTTACATCCGATAAAAACACCGGCACCCCTTGGGCGGAAAAACTTTCGGCGAGGATCTGCAAGGTCACGGTTTTACCCGTGCCTGTCGCCCCTGCGATCAGCCCGTGACGGTTCGCATATTTCAGCAGCATATTTTGCGCCGTTCCATATGCCGCGCCGCCACCGCCGATAAATATCCGGTCATTTTCCATTTCTTGCCCTCGTATTTTACATATTTCAACATGAGGCTAACGGATTTATCCAAAAATACCATAGCCATTATCCACGCGAAATATCGCTGACATGTCCGTGCTATCGGTTGACTTGATCGAGCGTTCCTGACACGAGTAATGGCAACGAATTTTGAGCGAGCAAGGATCACAACAACATGCGTATTTTTACATTGGCCGCGATAGTCGCCCTTATGGGTCTTTCGGTACAGGCTCAGGAACCCCCGAATGTTACTGAACAATTTCCAGTTGGGGGTGTGAATAACGAACCCCAGGAAGTTGTTAAGGAAACCTTTGAGGATTGGGAAATTCGTTGCACGGGCGAAGATGAGAACTGTTTCATGTATCAACTTATGCTGAACGCCGAGGGCACGCCGGTTGCGGAATTCAGCATCGTTAAATTACCCATGGGCAGTGAGGCGGTTGCCGGCGCGACCATCGTGGCGCCACTTGGCACCTTGCTGACACGCGGGTTGATTTTTCGCGTCGATGAAAATGAGGCCACGCAATATCCCTTCACATGGTGTGTGCGCCCGGGATGTTTTGCACGTTTTGGTCTGACTGATCTGATCGTCAACGGCATGGAGGTCGGCAACGAGGTGAAAATCGCGATTTTCTCTATCGCTGATGCCCAAAAACCAGTTGAGATCAGTGCCTCTTTAAAAGGTTTCTCAGCCGCTTTTGCAGCACTGCAACATCAGGGGCAGTAACTGCTGATATACACAGCAAATCATCCGGAATTAATTTCGGGTGATTTTGCGTATGACATACAGCCCATCACTACCTGCTGTTGTTATGTTTGTGTGCGGGTCAAACTCTAGAAATCTGACATCAATACCCTCGCGAAACGGGTTTGGCAGCATATATTCTGTTAGATTTGATGATACTCCGGAACCAATATTACGTATTGCGATTTCCTGAAAGTTCAAATACGTATCCCCGGCTTTTACGCGGTAAAATGCTGGCCCTTTGAACTGAATAGGAATCGGTGTATAGGCGATTTCCGCTGATGATCCCCTTTTATAAAACCCAAGCATTTCGACTGTGCTGTCATCCGAGTTTCCAATTTCCTGCCCAACAAGCTCTATCATCTCTTCGTATTTTGGCGGGTATTTCTCAAACGGGCGACCGTCATCAAATTCGCCAATATGATCTGGAGAAGCGTATAAAACGGTCCAACCATCGTCCATTTTAAAATACATTGGATATCGATATAGATCAAAATCCGGTGTGCTGCTATAAAACACCTGTTCAGCACTGGCATAAAGGCTTTCAAATTGTTCTAGCCAATGTGTTTCAATGAATCTGCGGTCCGGTAGAGCGTTCAATTTTTCTAGAAAACCCTCCTGCACAGCGTGTGGTTTGGCCATATCAATAATACCCGTCGATGAGACCAGATAAGGGCTATTAACGATTCGGCTTCGCTCTTGGGTTTGTTCAATGCGCGAAACGATGTTCCCTTGTTCGTCAATTTTTATATATTCCCCCCATCCATCAATCAGAAAAAAGTGCCCGCCAGGGCTATAGGTTATATGTGCTTTATTTGATTTATCAACGAGCACAATCTCATGACTATCGGATTTCACATCCTCTTTTAGCAATGGATATGTAGTGTATTCGGCATTAAGCAGAAATCTCGGGGATAGAATATTAAAAGCCGTAAACGTCTCAAGAAACGCCAGTATCGAAACTATACCGATGATGATAAAAAGAAATTTAGACATATCGTCTCCTAAATTGCACGCAGGGCCAGAACTGCATTCAACCCACCAAAGGCGAACGCGTTGCTGAGGGCGATCTCAACCTTAGCCTCGCGCGCCACATTGGGCACCACATCAAGATCACATTCGGGGTCAGGCTGCTCATAGCCGATCGTGGGCGCAATCACGCCATCACGCACTGCCATGATACAGGCCAGCATTTCCACGGCCCCCGTGCCGCCAAGAAGATGCCCATGCATGGATTTTGTCGAGGAAATCATCAGATTATCCGCATGCGATCCGAAAACCTCGCGCACAGCGGCACATTCGGTTTTGTCATTTGCCGTCGTGCCGGTACCATGCGCATTAATATATCCGACTTGATCGCCGTTAATATTCGCATCCCGCAAGGCCCCCTGAATTGCCCGCGCCACGCCGTCTTTGTTGGGGGTCACGATATCAGAGGCGTCCGAGGTCATGGCAAAGCCGATCACCTCGGCCAGAATATCAGCCCCGCGCGCCACCGCATGATCGTATTCCTCAAAGACAAACACCGCCGCCCCCTCGCCCTGAACCATGCCATTGCGATTGGCAGAAAACGGGCGGCAGGCATCTTTGGACATGACCCGCAGGCCTTCCCAGGCTTTGATGCCACCAAATACCAGCGTGCTCTCGCTGCCACCAGTCAGCATCACATCGCTCATGCCAGCGCGAACCATATGAAACGCCTGGCCCATCGCATGGTTAGACGACGCGCAGGCCGTTGCGACCGTATAAGACGGACCTTGCAGATTGTATTTTATCGACACCTGGCTGGAGGCGGCGCTATTCATCAGGCGCGGTACAACAAACGGATGGATCCGGTTTTTACCAACGTCGTAAACGTTGCGATAATTGTCGTCTTGCGTATGCAAGCCACCCCCGGCCGTACCAAGGATCACGCCAGCGCGGGTTGCGAGGTTTTCATCGATCTGCACCCCGCTTTGCGCCATCGCCTCTTTGGCGGCCAGCATTGCAAATTGCGTATATTTATCAAATAGAACCAGTTCCTGCCGGCTGAAAAAATCCTCGGGGATATAGCCTTTTATCTGGCCGCCGATTTTGATCTCTAAGCGTTCAACATCCAGAAATTCCAGTTCCGAGATGCCGCAACGCCCTTCACGCATGCCTTGCATGGTTGCATCCGCAGACATTCCAAGTGAGCTGACGGCGCCTTGACCTGTGATAACAACCCGGCGCATATATCTATTTTCCTGCCGCTTTAATAATATCTTTTACGGCCGTAATCATCGATTGCACATTGGTGATATCAAAATCGGAATGGGCGGGGTCATTGGCGTTATATGGCACCTGAATATCAAAAGTTTCCTCAATTGCGAACACGGCCTCAACCAACCCAAGGGAGTCGATCCCGAGGCTTTCCATCGTCGCGTCAAGCTTAACCTCAGACGGTTCTATCACCGCTTGCCGGGCAATGATTCCAATGATTTTTTCCTGTATATTTATCGGCATCAATTATCCTTTGCGCTTATGCTGATATCATCTAATCATTTGCTTTAAGTTTTGATAGCTGTTTTTGTAATTCTTCGACTTTTCCCATCAACCGCGGCAATCGCCTTAGCGCCTGATACATCGCAACACTGGTTTCCATCTTAACCGCCGGCGTTCCCATGATCGTTCTGTTGGGTGGCACGTTTGAGGCAATGCCTGATTGCCCGCCTGCTACAACATTGTCCCCAATAATCACATGATCCGCCACGCCAACCTGCCCGCCAAGGATAACACCGTTACCGATCACCGTGCTGCCCCCAACGCCGACGACACCGCATAATAGACAGTTCTCGCCGATCTGCACGTTATGGCCGATCTGCACTATATTATCGATCTTCGTGCCACTGCCTACCGTCGTATCCGCGATGGTCCCCCGGTCAATTGCGCTGTTTGCTCCCATCTCAACGTCATCGCCAATGATGACGGTACCAAGGGAATTTATGCGGGCAAATCCAGTGCTTGTTTCGCTTTTGCTGACCTGGCTGAGGCTGCGCGCTTCTTCAATTGCCCCCGCCTCTGGAGTGACAAATGAGAAACCATCACCGCCGATAGCTGCATTCAGGTTGGCGATAAAACGGTCGCCTATCCGCACCCGCGCGCCGATCCGCACCCCGTTGTGGAGCAGCACATCATCCCCGATCACCACGTCCTCAGAGATTGAGACATGGGATAATATACGCGCATTTTTGCCGATCTCAACGCCGCGCCCGATCATCACAAACGCCCCGATGGCTGCATTTGCCCCGATCCGGACGCTGGGATCAATCACGGCACTTGGGTGAATGCCCGGCGCGATTTCGGGCGCAATGCCAAAAACCTTGGTGATGCCTGACAACGTATAGCGCGCTCTTTTCGCATAAATTGCCGCCTCAAGCCCTAAAGCCTGCCAATCGGCATCCGGCCACAGGATCGCGGATCTTGCCTTACTTTCCTGAAGGTCCGCGCTATATTTTGGGTCCATCGCCAAAGCGATTTGGCCCATCTCAGCGGTTTTTGGCTCCGATGGGCCGGTGATTTCCAGATCAAGGTTGCCGACAGCTTTGGCCCCGATGACTTTGGCGAGTTCTCCAACAGTGATACGCATCAGAAATCCTACAGATGATCAGGCGGCGCGCGCCATTACCTGTAGTTTAACTATCAATTGTCGGTATTGTAACCCCGGCCTGAACCAGCGCATCAAATACCAGACGGTCACGGCGATAAACATCGGCGCGGTATTGCAAGGTGCCATCCTGTTCAGCCCAGACCGTGCGATAAACAAGATGCACCGGGATAGGTTGATCTAGATCCACCTGGGTTTCGCGGTGTGTTCCGCGAATGTTTTCGAACATTGTTTGCGGATCAGCTTCTTGCAAAGAAAGCAATGTATACGCCAGTTCCAGCGGTTTTTGCACCCGCACACAACCGTGGCTGAAGGCCCGCGCATCGCGTGCAAACAGGCTGCGCGAGGGCGTGTCGTGCAAATAGATATTGTATTTATTCGGGAACATGAATTTCACGCGCCCAAGTGCGTTATAACTGCCGGGGCGTTGCCGCAGAATAAACGGGAAATCGGTCTGGGTATATTGCGAATAATCAATCATGGTTGAATCAACAACCTGCCCGGAGCCGCGCACAAGCATCTGTATATTCTGGCGCGCCAGCACGGTTGGATCATTTTGCAGCTTCGGCAAATACTCCTTGGAGGCGATGCTGTAGGGTACGTGCCAGGTTGGATTAATGATCATATGGGTCATGGTATCCGAGAATTCCGCCGTTTGATGACGCCCTTTGCCAACAACAACCCGGAAACTTAACGTCGCGGTGCCATTATCAATAACCGAGGCCATATAATCGGGAATATTCACATAAATATGTCGCGCCCCCAGCTCAAAGTTCATCCAGCGCATACGTTCTAGATTAACAACGATTTGTCTTAGGTGTTGCTCGGGGCCCGCGTTAATGGCCGCAAGGGTTTTGGGGCCGACCAGGCCATCGGTATTGAGGCCACTATCTGCCTGAAACGCCTTCACGGCCTCAATAATATCATCGTTATATTCAGTAGAAACCAGATCATTAACGCTATAGCCAAGTTTGTTCAGCCGCAGCCGCAGCGCGATAACGCGATCATGGCTTTGCCCGGGGCGCACGGTTTTACCGCTGGGCACCAACGCACCATTGATATCTGCAGAAACCAGCTGTTCCAGCCGTAGTTTTTCGGCCAAAAGAACGCTATACTCCGCCGAATTCGGCCCTAAAGTTTTATAAAGTGCTTTCAAATTCGACGCATTTGCGGCATTTGCCAGCACCACAGCCGTATCCGGCACACGCCAGGCCGCATTCATTTCCTTGTCGATAGTTTTCGGGTTCAACATTCCGGCGGTCAGGTCTTTGGCAAAGAGCGCATAGGATTGCGCAATCGCAGACTCCAGTGCCGCTAAATCCTCAGGCGTAAATGCATTTGCCCAAAGCGCCTCAATCTTTGCTGTGTTATAACGTGGCAACGACAGGCCATGGGCTGGCGCTTGTTCAACGGCCGTTAAAAAATCGAGAATGGTTTTTGCATTTCCGTCCGTCCAGATTGGTTTATTGTCCCGCGTTGCATAAAATGCGCCAAACGCAGCCAGTGCCTCGCCGCCATCTGCAAAGCTTTGTTGCAAGGCATGTGCGTATTTATCCTCAAATGTCAGCAGAAGCGGCGCATTTTCGCTTTCAAGCGTGCCCGTATCACTTGCCGTATCGCTTGCAGTCGTCTGCGCGACACTCATGTTGGCAAAGCCACTTGCGGCAAGGCAAATGGCAATTGTGGATATATTTAGCCGAAAACTGTTGCAAAAATGATACATTGTGCCCTCTTTAACACGGAATAACCTTCTTTGGCTGCTCAATACACACCAATACTGATTCAATCGAGCAGAAAATGCCAATTTCGGCACAATATCGCCCATTGTGGGATAATAGATACATATCAAGAGAACAGAAGGTGTCCAATGCCCGCGGCATCACAATCGCGTCAACATGATAAAAATCACATATTAGTAGATTGCGGCAAAACTGCCACTTGGCCTGTGATTCGTTTTATGCAATAACACCCTGAGGCAAGCAGTTTATAAGGGCTGGCAAACGGTCCAAAACTAAGGTTAACAAGGCAGTACTACATGAATTTCGACGAAAGAACAACTTCGCGCCGACGGTTTTTAGGCGCATTTGCAGGTGTTGCGGCAATCACAGCCGCCCCGGTTTATGCAAATGCCGCAGGGTTTTTACGCAATGCAGGCGATATACGCCGTATCAACATGCGCAATACCCGCACCGGCGAGACCATTGACACTATCTATTGGATAGAAGGGCAGTATATCCGCCCGGCACTGGATGAAATTAGCTATTTCATGCGGGATTGGCGCATCGATGAAGCGGTTAACTATGATCGCCATAACGTTGATATCATTGCCGCTTCGCATAATCTGATGGAAACGTCTGAACCTTATCAGCTGCTGTCAGGTTATCGCAGCCCGGCAACGAATGCATCGCTGCGCTCACGAAACCGCGGTGTTGCCTCGAATTCCTATCATATCAAGGGTATGGCGGCTGATCTTCGTTTGAAATCCCGCAGTGTGTCGCAAATGGCAGCCGCGGCTTTGGCCTGTAATTCCGGCGGTGTCGGGAAATATTACGGCTCCAATTTCGTGCATATGGATTGTGGCCCGGTACGCAGCTGGCGTCGTTAACCCCGCCTAAGGGCGTATAGACCCGTCCCCGACAACCAAATACTTAAAGCTGGTTAACTGTTCAACGCCAACAGGGCCGCGCGCATGCATTTTGCCCGTGGCAATACCAATTTCCGCCCCCATCCCGAATTCCCCGCCATCGGCAAACTGGGTTGAGGCGTTATGCATCAAAATCGCGCTATCCACGCGTTCAAAAAATCGGGTAACCGCTTGGGTATCCTCGGTTATAATCGCATCAGTGTGGTTTGAGCCAAATTCGCGGATATGCGCAATCGCCCCGTCAACCCCATCGACCAGCTTTGCGGCGATAATCATATCGAGATATTCCCGCCCCCAGTCGCTATCTTTGGCACGCACTGCCCCGGCAATATCAAGCCCCGCGCCTACACGCAGCTCAACCCCTGCGGCCAGCAAATCATCCAGAAACGGCGCGCTGTGGCGGGTATAAAACGCCCGGTCAATCAGCAGGCATTCCGCTGCACCGCAAATTCCCGTGCGCCGAACCTTGGCGTTCAGCACGATTTTTCGGGCCTTTTCAATATCCGCATCCGCGTCGATATATATATGCACAATTCCTTCAAGATGGGCGAAAACCGGCACCCGGGCCTCGGCCTGGACAAGGCCAACCAGCCCTTTGCCACCGCGCGGTACAATCACATCGATCGTGTCTGTCATGCCCAGCATTTCCTTAACCGCTGCGCGATCCCGCGTTGGCACCAACTGAATTGCCGCCTCGGGCAAGTCAGCCACCTTCAACCCCGCAACCAGACAGGCGTGAATGGCGCTAGCGCTGTGAAAACTTTCAGATCCCCCGCGTAAAATCGCGGCATTTCCAGCCATCAGGCACAGCCCCCCGGCATCTGCGGTCACATTCGGGCGGCTTTCATAAATCACCCCGATCACCCCGAGCGGCGTGCCCACACGTTTTATATGCAGCCCCGAGGGCATGTCCCATTCAGCCAACACCCGCCCCACCGGATCAGCCTGCTGTGCAATATTGCGCAAACCCGACGCCATTGCCTGAATGCGCGCCTTATTCAACATCAGGCGATCCTGCATGGCCTCTGACAGGTTTTTTGCGCGGCCAAATTCCATATCCTTGGCGTTTGCAGTCATTATCCGGTCTAACCCGGTCTCGATAGCATCTGCCGCCGCGTTTAGAGCCATCTGTTTTTGTGCCCCGCTCGCAAAAGCCAGCGTCGTGCTTGCATCTTTGGCTTTTGCACCGATTTCAGCCATCATTTCCGTAAGCTCCATATTTCCCTCACATTGCCATATCATCGCGGTGCACCATCACGGCGCGGCCCGCATGGCCCAGACGCGCGGCAATTTCATGAGATTGACAGCCCATGATTGCCCGCCCGTCATCCGCGCTGTACCCCGCCAAAGCTTTGGCAATCACGGCCCCGTCCGGCCCGAGTATTTCAACCGCCTCACCGCGATCAAACGTGCCTTCAACTGCCAAAACCCCCGCCGGCAACAGCGATTTACCCTGCATCAACGCCCGCGCGGCCCCAGCATCCAGCATTATACGCCCATTCGGCTTCATGCCGGAAATCCAGCGTTTTCGTGCAAGCCCGGGCGCAATTGCTGGCGCAAACCATGTGGCTTTCCCACCGTCAAGCAGCGCCTGAATGGGGCGGGTCGGGGCACCTTTGGTTATAACCATCGTACAGCCTGCGTGCATCGCGACCTTGGCCGCCATGATCTTGGTGCGCATGCCGCCGCTGGCTGCCTCACTGCCTGCCCCCCCGGCCATGGCCTCAATCTCGGGGGTGATCGCAGCAACCTGGGGCAGGAATTCTGCCGCGGGATTTATACGTGGGTCAGCGCTGTAAAGCCCTGCCACATCGGATAAAAGCACCAGTACATCCGCCCCAACCATCGCGGCCACTTGCGCCGCCAGACGATCATTATCGCCGTAGCGGATTTCATCAGTCGCGACGGTGTCATTTTCATTGACAATCGGCACGGTTCCCAGCTCCAGCAAGGTGTTGATGGTCGCGCGGGAATTCAAATATCGTCGCCGGTTTTGCGTATCCTCAAGCGTCAGCAAAATTTGTGCCGCTTCGATTTCATGGGGCGTCAGAACCTCTTGATAGGCGCGCGCCAAACGGATTTGCCCGACCGCTGCGGCGGCTTGGGCACGCTCAAGACTTAGCGCGCCGCGCCCAAAACCCAACACCTGCCGCCCGAGCGCAATCGAGCCAGAGGATACGATCAAAACCTCCGCCCCCTGTTGGCGCAACATCGCCACATCGCACGCCAGAGCTGCCAGCCAATCCTGACGCAGCGCGCCAGTGCCCGCATCGACCAATAACGCCGAGCCGATCTTGATCACGACCCGTTTTGCCGCCCCGATTGTGGCGGTTGAACTTAGGGCCTCCATGCCTGCGGTTCCGTGTCGGATTGGACTTCGGTGGTTTTTCCAGCATCAATAATCTTGCGCAAATTTCGCAATGTATCTTGCAGCCCCTCACGGCTGACACCCGATTGCTGCAACACTGGCGCGCCCAATGCATCCGCCATTGTTTTTGCAATCTTGTCCCGTTGCACCTCGTCCAACGCATCGATTTTATTGAGCGCGGTTATGCGCGGCTTGTTGGCCAGATCACCGCCATACATTTCCAATTCGCGAATAATCGTGTGGTAATCCCCAAGCGGATCATCAGCCGTGGCATCCACCAGATGCAGCAAAACCGCGCAGCGTTCCACATGGCCCAAAAACCGGTCCCCCAGCCCCGTGCCTTCATGCGCACCTGCAATCAGGCCGGGGATATCGGCGACAACAAACTCGGTATTATCAATGCCAACAACGCCCAGATTTGGATGGAGCGTGGTGAAAGGATAATCAGCAATCTTGGGCCGCGCATTCGATGTAGCCGCCAGAAACGTCGATTTTCCGGCGTTTGGCATGCCCAAAAGCCCCACATCCGCGATCAGTTTCAACTGCAACCAAACTTCGCGCGTGATCCCCTCCTGACCGGGGTTAGCCTTGCGCGGGGCGCGGTTGGTCGAGGTCTTGAACCGCAAATTTCCCCAGCCACCATTGCCACCAGCCGCCAGCCGAACCCGTTGCCCGACAAGCATCAGATCCGCCAGAACGACCTCTTGAGCCTCATCGAGGATTTCGGTGCCAACGGGTACGCGCAGCGTGATATCATCGCCATCCGCGCCCGTCATCTGCCGCCCCTGCCCGCCCCGGCCATTCTGGGCGAAATGATGTTGCTGATAGCGAAAATCGATCAACGTGTTCAGGCCCGTCACCGCCTCAACCCAGACATCGCCGCCCTTGCCGCCATCGCCCCCGTCCGGCCCGCCAAATTCGACGTAAGCCTCGCGCCGAAAAGAAGCACAACCGTTGCCCCCCGTACCGGAGCGAATTTGAACTTTGGTGAGATCGAGAAATTTCATGCGCTGCCCCAGTGGTTTGCCCTTCCGATACAGTAAGATATTCAAAGGCTCAAGCCTACCGCAGGTATTAACGGTATTTATGGCAATCAACGAAAATATTTACCCCGAGACATCAATCCCAACAGTCTGGTAAGCAAGTGTCAGGATAGCGTTTTCATCCATTCTGCGCGGGTGATCTCAAAATCAGGGCCATGCAAATCGCATCCTCTTGCCTTGCAAAATTTAACGCCATCCCCCGTTTTACGAAACCCGCATTTGCGCAGAACTGCGGTTGAGGCCGGGTTATCTGCCCAGGTGCCTGCCTCTATTTTATCCCAGGAATGGTTCTTAAAACATATGCCCAGCATTTCGCGCACGGCCCAGGTGGCAATGCCCTGCCCCCAGTAGGTGCGCGCCAGCATATAGCCGATTCCGCCCTGAATACCGCCAATAGTGCCGGCGAACTGCCCGTCGTATTCAATTACAACAAACTGCCCGGCCTTGGCCTCGGGCGTATTCATTCGCGTCCGCGTGAATTCCGGATCAGCAGGATAGGGCCACATGGCCAGCATTTTTACGACGTCGTAATCTGAAACCAGCGCATGAAAAGCGTCAAAATCCGTCTTTTGAAAGAGGCGTAAGCGCAGCTTATCCATCGTTAAAATCCAGCCGGTAATTCCACGACTGCACCATGCCCCCCTGCGGGATCGAGTGGCTTTCGCTGTCGCCGATATATTCAAACCCCTCCTTGATCACCACCCTCGCCGAACCGTGGTTGCCCTGATGCACCGCTGCATTCAGCTGCGAAAAACCGTTGGCGCGGGCATATTTGATCACCGCCTCCAAGGCTTCGGGCATGAAACCTGCCCCCCAGAACTGCGGCGCCAGCCAATAGCCGATGTTGCCGCGCCCAATCTCTTGCGGCGTAATCGAGATCACCCCGATCAACTCACCGCTTAGTGCCATCGCCCAGATGATTTCCGTATTGGCCGGATCGCGCGCACTGGCAATATAGGTTTCAGCCGCGCCGTCAGGATAGGGGTGCGGGACCACAGCCAGGTTCATCGCCACACGTTCATCCCCCACGTAAAGCTTGATCAGCCCTGCGTCGCTGTCTTGCAACGGACGTAGGGTCAGGCGGGCGGTTTTGATGACTGCTGGGTAATGTTTTAGGGTCATGGGACTAGCTCCAGATACAAAAAGGGACCGGCGTTTCCGCCGATCCCCTCAAATGTTTCATAACCGAGGGTCCGGCTATTCTGCTGCCTCCAGCGATGGAAGCACAGAAATGAATGTGCGGCCTTTGAAGCCTTTTTTGAATTTTACATTGCCTTCAAGCACCGCGAAAATCGTATGATCTTTGCCCATGCCAACGCCCGTGCCCGGATACCATTTGGTGCCGCGCTGACGGCAAATGATGTTGCCCGGAATGACGTTTTCGCCACCGTATTTCTTAATGCCTAATCGACGCCCTGCGGAGTCGCGACCATTGCGGGTTGAGCCGCCTGCTTTTTTATGTGCCATGTCGTTTTCTCCTTATTTCGCGTCTTTGACGAGTTTCTTGGCTTGATCAATCCAGCCTTCACGCTCAATCCGACCCTTGAACGAAAGCTTCTCACCAAATTCAGCCACATCTGCATCGTTCCAGCCTGCGATTTGTGCAAAGCTTGTTACACCGCCAGCGATCAGTTTTTCCGCCAGCTTAGGGCCAACGCCTGATAGTTTAGTCAAATCATCCGTGGCAGATGCCGCCACTTTTGGCGTCTTGGCTTTAGCCGGCTTTGCTTTGGCTTCCGCTTTTGGTTTTGGCGCAGCTTTGGCTTTCGCAGGTTTAGCAACAGCCGCGACAACCGCACTAACCGAACCGGCACCAACGGCGACTTTAACGCCGGATTTCTCGGCACCTTTAAGCAGGATATCCGTGATCTTGATCACAGTTAACTGCTGGCGATGCCCCTTTTTACGTTTGCTTGAATGCTTACGGCGACGTTTGACAAAGTGAATGGTCTTTGGACCCTTCATCTGCTCTAGAACTTCGGCCTGAACGCCTGCGCCCGTAACCAAAGGTGCGCCAACGGTGACTTTATCGCCACCCAGCATCAGCACATCGTTGAATTGCACGGTCTCGCCAGCATCGGCCGCCAGTTTTTCAATCTTGAAAATATCGCCTGTAGCAACTTTATACTGCTTGCCACCAGTTTTCATAACCGCGAACATAACGCGTATTCCTTTATTTTCCCGCGTCCTGTGGTCCCGCTTACGCGATGTTTTGCAGATCATCTGCACCTCGAACTGCGTGCCCCTTTGGGCAATGCAAAAAGCCACCGGAAACCCTTCGGCGACAAGCGGGCCTTATCGGGCAAATCGGCGGGTATGTCAATGGGGGATCACATGTGGATGTGTTCCCCTGATTAATGTTTGGCTGTTCGGTTTTGCCTATTCAATCGGGGCCAAAAGATCGGGGTTTGTGACCAGTCCTCGCACCTCGTGAGAGTGATCCTCTTTAAAGACATTTCCCGCATCGGCCCAGGCATTCAGCGAGGCTATATCGATCTTGGCGCAATTTGGCCGCACGCTCCATGTTACCTGCAACGGCGAGCACTGGGCTTGGGAATATTTGCTGCCCGTGGTGGAGCCTGCATAGACAATCGGCGTGCCAGTGTCTGCGGGCAAGGTCAGGGGTTGCGGACGGCCATCCACCGTGTTTCCAGCATAGGCGAAATCATTGAAATTCAGTGCGTCGGGATCGTTTACAACCAAAAAAACCTGTGTTTCAACGCGCAATTCTGGATTGGCACAACTGTCACTTAGACAAGACCCCAAACCCTCACCGGGCGTGACCTTGCACGAACTGTAAACCCAATGTACCTCGATGGTGTCGCCGGGTTTTATGCCAGCGTATCCACCATGCCCGGTGTTGGGGTTTTTCAGCTCGCTCGCCGTTAGATTCGGCGTTTCAGTGCATTGATATCCGCCATGCGGCCCTTTGCCAGCAAAAACCTCAAACCCTGGCCCCTTGTGTTCGGCATTTGTGTGGCTGTGAATGTTGCATAAATTCATGCTTTCAGACGGCGGCGCAGGTGTGAAAAGTTGCCCATTTGCCCCTGCGTTTTGTGAAATATCGCGTGGGGATTGCGGACCATAACCCCGACAAAAATCTTGAGCACTTGCTCCGACCACTCCAAAAGCCATGAAAATTACGCTTAGCATCGCCGAGCCGGTGTATCTGTTGTGATGAAATTTCATTGTTATATCCTTAACGAGTACAGAAAAAATTTTGCAATTGTTACACCTACAATATAGCCCATTAAATGTAGCCCTTAGGTAAATGTCAAGAATTTACCATAAACATTAAGTGGTTACGTGACTTTAATGATCAAATTATCTGTTGTAGGTGCCGCGGGTGTGGCTTTTCTGGTATCACCCGTAGCAACTTTATACTGCTTGCCACCAGTTTTCATAACCACGAACATAACGCGTATTCCTTTATTTTCCGCGTCTTGTGTTGTGCAAGGAATTCGCGCCGTCAAACTGCGTTGCCCACCGGGGCAAATATTACACCATCACAAAAGATATTTTCTTTGCAACAAGCGCGCCTTGTCGTTTATTGCTCCGGTATGACAACATCAATTCTTGGCAAATCCGGCTAATCATCCCCGGCCTGTTTATCGCGACATATATCAATATATGCCACATGATGACCCGTAATACACAAGATTTTGTGATTATCTTGACATATGCGATGAATTTCGTGCAATTCCACATTTACCTATGGTCACCCGAACTGCATATTATCCTTGATTTATTATAAAACATAGGCCATACGGCCATCGTGAAGTACGTTTTTCGCAGACCCGATGAGCTCTTAGATGAAGACAGACGGTTCACTATGAGAACAAACCGCACCAAGCCACCGCATGTCGTGGGTGGTAATATCTAAGGAGTACTACGGGATGGCTAATGGCACCGTAAAATGGTTCAACGGAACAAAAGGCTACGGCTTTATCGCACCTGACGATGGTGGAAACGATGTGTTTGTACACATCTCTGCTGTTGAACAAGCTGGCCTTTCTGGCCTGAATGACAATCAGAAAGTTACTTACGATCTGGAAACAGGCCGTAACGGCAAAGAATCCGCAACGGATCTGAAACTGGCTGAGTAAGCCCGCGCAGATATTGCTCTGCGATATCAAGAATTTCAACGGCGGTTCGGGCATATGCCTGTACCGCCGTTTTTGTAGGCCCTACAGACACCACCCCGGTCATATTAGCGCTAAACACCCCGCCGGCGGGCTATCTTTTCCAACTCCACTGCCGCATTCTCTTCAATCGGTAGGTTGTTAGCCCAGATAATATCTCCACGCGACACGCCGATATCCTTTAGAATACACGGTGGCAATTTCAACATATGCTGAAATGCAGCACGGTTTTGATATTGCTGGACCCGGGTTTTGAAATACATAAACATAGTTTTTATAGTACCGGAACGGGGCGTTGTCTGATTAAGGGTACAATCTGTCATGGGTTATCTCCTCTAACTATCGATGGGCAAACATTACTGCTTGACTGCACATTAATAAAACGAACAAATTTGATGTGATCTCTCAAATTTTCTGATAGGTGAGGAACCTCAACATAACGATCACCTTTAAGCCTCAGACCCGCTTTTGGACGGCGCTGCATGGATTCGAGAGCCAGGAGCGTGATTACCGGATTACATTCAAAAGCTCACGCGGTGCTGCACAAAATGCCGGTATCATGGCAGGCTTTGCCATTACCCCACTGCCCAAATCATCCTGCACAGATCAGGTGATCGCGCTTGACGCCAGCTATGGCCTGCCGCCCCTGCCCGATCTTGCCGTCGGCATGATGATCGCCAAAGACGTCAGCCCACCCGCTTGCGCGGTTGCTGATCACCTACGGTCCTCATTTGTAAAAATAAGCCGGGTTTACCCCTTGCACCGCCTCGCAACCCCCCTTAGCTTGCGCGCCACTGAAACGATCTAAATACCAATGTGGAGAGGTGCCGGAGTGGTCGAACGGGGCGGTCTCGAAAACCGTTGAGCCTTAGGGTTCCCAGGGTTCGAATCCCTGTCTCTCCGCCATACATCATTGATATTGCTTAATAAACTTTAATTTCAATATCTCTACCCACTACCTACCCCAATTTAACTTCATTTGGATCGGGTGGAATTTTAATTTTGCAATCTGCGCTCTTAATGCAATTGTTATTCCACTGGGCCAATTGATATTAGCTCAAAAGTACCATCTTCCAATTTGCGCCCATATTGAACGCCCTTATCTTGTAGCAACACCTCACTGCGTATCCGGCCTATCTTTTTGAAATCAGCAGATAACGCATATGGTCCATCAAGCCTTTCGGTATCTACGCGAAATACCCCTGTTATCGGGTTTCCCATTTCAACTTCAATAGCTTTCTTATCCAGTGACCAAGACCGTTCGGTGTCATAAATCATTTGATTGCGAAAGCGTTGCCACAACGATGCCGTATCTTCGCTTGGCCAGTTTTGGTTTTCGCTTTTTTCCTTAACGTCATTACTGTGGAGCCATCGACGCATTCCACGAGCATCTATGAATTCGGGGGTCATCTCTTCAATTATGAACTTGGCAGCGCTTCTTGAGGGCAATCCGGCTCGGACCATCATAGACATTCTAAAATCAGGCATGCCCGTGTCTAAGCAAGTTGCGGCCATTCCGGCATTAGCAACTTCGCCTCCATCCCACCCATGCGCAATTCTACGTGTTCTTATTGCTTCTATTGCCCAGACTAAACGGTAGACGAAGGCGTCTTCTATGAGCTTAACCTTGTCAGAGCCGATTGCGGAAATAGGTTCGCCAGCGAGCCATTGCTTAAGGGTCGCTTCCCAACCATCTGGTAACAGTTCGGCAGCTTCAGAAATAAACGGCTTCATTGTCAAAAGGCTTTCTGCAAGAGTGACGAGTGCGGAGTGCAACCCTGTCAGATCACCCAGAAGTGCGGCCATGTCCGCTAAATCTAGTTGTGCTTCAAGATTTCCGGATAGCTCATCAAGCCGTAAACCAGTATCAAGACCAACTCCCATCGAAAAATAGCCCTTTCGCTGTATTGGAGTTGTTGACGACCAAATCAGCCTAGCCCGTGTTTTTAAGACGATAAGTTGCATCCGCCTTACGCCGGGCGTTTGGCGTGACATT
Organism: Paracoccaceae bacterium; assembly: GCA_036479695.1. GTDB lineage: Bacteria > Pseudomonadota > Alphaproteobacteria > Rhodobacterales > Rhodobacteraceae > NORP23. The sequence goes on along the minus strand of JAZGFN010000015.1, from coordinate 59,318 downwards.
CTACGGTCCCACAGAGAACCTTCTAAAGCTTCATCCAAAAGGGTTGGTAAGTTTTCAGAATCGCTTTCAAGAGCTTCAACCAAGCCGAAAATAATTGCATCTAAGCGTGCGACCAAATCGTCAATTGGCACTCCCACGGCCTCTTCTGGCTCAACCAGCCAGCCTTCACGAGAGTTTGCCAAAAACTCATACCCAGTTTGGGTACGTACAATCTCCCTTGCATTCATCTTTCTGACGACAAGGCTGATTATTTGACTAAGCCCGCTTCTTAATGTCCGAACATGAACATTTTGAACTAATGCTTTCCACTGCTGGCGGCGATAATCGTGATTATCCAGCATGACGTGAAGAATAAGTCCTTCGGTATCGACAAAGGCTCGACCAGCCCGGCCAGCGACATTAGCAAACTCTTCGCCTGATATCGCTTCTCCAGAACGCACAATGTACGGAGTAAGAAGCACAGCAGCATTGATGTTTAGGCCTTGGGTAAGTGTTGGGGATGCCGCCGTGACTTGGATTGCCCCAGACGCCAAAACACGTTCAACTTCGCGTAAAAATGGGCTTGGTAGCCCCCCATGATGAACCGCCATTCCGATTTTGAGGCATGCAACCGCTGGATGGTCAGCTCCTAACCATTCCTCGCCAATAGTAACCGCACCTTTGATCGCCGCTGGATCAACGTCTAACCCCTCAAAATAACCTTTATCCACAAAATTTAGCGCCTGCTTTGCAAAGCCCTCTACCCAGTTTGCTTGTGTGACGAAAATAAGTGTTCGTTTTCCTTCTGAGGCAAAGCGCCAAGCTCCCATAAGGGTGATGCCTTGAAGATCGGTCGGGCGTGGTAAACGATCTGGATGGATTGCAGGAATTTGCGTCAAGAAGCTCGATACGTAAGGTCCATCGTTGCTTAAATCATACCGAAGTGTCGCTCGGTCGTTTCGCCACTCTAAGGTTCCAAAGCGCTGTTTTGTTGGACGCCATTCTGACCGTACAGGGTCGCCTTCATCATCTGACCGTATCCACGCAGTCATGTCTTCTAGCTCTTCACCTTCTGGCAGAATGGCAGAAAGACAAACGATTCTACGTTGATCGGCATCTTGACGACGCAACAAACGCTGTACCAGTATCTCGAATAGAATTTCGCGTGAGCTAGGTCCAATAAGGTGCCCTTCATCTAGAACTATCAGGCCAATATCATCAATAATGTGGGGATCACTTCTGAGTGCGAAATCTAACTTTTCAGGCGTAGCAACAACTATTCCATCATTTTCAAGCGCACTCGCATCACCAGACGAAAAACCACTCGCACCGTATAGCGATGATACGCGTGCCCCGAGGGGAATGAATGCGGATCGAAATGACCGTTCGGTTTGAGCCGACAATGCCCGCAGCGGAGTAACAATCAAAACTCGCTTTCCTTGAGAAAGGCAAGTCAAGGTAGCAAGCTCTGCAATGCGGGTTTTCCCGGCACTTGTTGGCAACGCAACAACTAGGTCATCATTCGGATCAGCAGCCCTTCTTGCGGCGGCAATTTGTGAAGGCCAAAGTTCCACTTGAGAAGTCGATTGGGAAAACAGAGCGGCAATGAATATCGTTCTATTTTTTTCATATAGCTCACTTTCTCCCGTTACTGGCTGCAACGGAATAACTTGATGAAGTGTATCTACCCATAAGTCTGCAATAAGGCCTCTGGTAAGGCGTAGAATCCACCAAAGCGATACTTGCCCTGTCTCGCCCGCCAAGCCATAGGTTGCATCAAGAAGTTTCTGGGCTTGCTCAATGAGTGAGGCTTCGCCTGTTTGAAGGGCAAATTCAAAATGGGATAGGCCGCGCATAAGGCCGGAAATTACGGCACTCGATAAAACATCGTTTCTATCAATATCTGGGTCGACTAACTGTTGCGCCATTTCTTGATCTTGGTGGCTTGGCTCTTCTAGCCAGATCCTACTAATATTCCGGACTTCTTCAAGATCACGGAGAATAAGCATTACAAGGCATTTTTCTGCTGGGTTGAGGTTTAAATCCGCATCTTGAAACGACGGAAATAAAGAAAATGCAACAGCAGCGTAGCCCGCCAAATGATGCGAGGTAGCGGAGATTACGCGAAGAAATCCTCTATTTACAAGCGTTGCATCACCATTTTTGGTCAGTGTTTCGAAAATAGAACCTGATGCACGGAAAGCTTGTTTGGCTAACAGGTTTGACCGATCTAGTGAGCGAAGCTCCAAGGCAGCATCAAGAACGGAGAAGCCATAGTCAGCAAGATCAGCTTCAATACTAGAAGCGAAATTTGGTGCATCCGATGGTAAATCACCATTGCGTCGAATAATTGCGCGGGCCTCGCCTCGGGCTACCAACTGGCCGCGAAAGCTTGGGTCAAGCGCTTGCGTAATAAACGCTTCTATCTCTTCAATCGAGCGCAATATCTATAACCTTTTCGTAAACCTCAGCAACAAAAGCTCCATGTTCAGGAATGCGGATATGTATTATGTACTGATCTCGTTCACTTCCAGCATTCACATAATCTTCATCTAACATGTCTCCAGCCTTATTTCCTGTGATCGCAAAGAAACAATGCGTGATACGGGTTTGGGGGACGGCTTTTTGAGCGGCTTCGGCAAGTATTTCTTTACCAAGCTCTTCGGAAGCTCCTCTTTGCTCAATAAGCCTGCGAGCCAAGTACATCATCGAATGGGCAGTTGGGCGGCCTAAGTTTTTGTTAAGGCCATCGCGTGCTTCCTCCACCGTACCTGAAGAAAGAGATCGCGCACTTTTTGCTTCGCCTTTCAGCAAGCACAAACGGCCTTGCGCGTCATGTCTTATGCCAATGACGTCTTCACCACGCATAGCCTGATCTCTATGATCTTTGTATCTTAATTTTCGAATAGGTACTTTAAACTCACACCACTCTTCTACAATCTCAGCACACAAAATTTCACCAAGATCAGCGGATTTTCCGGTCGCTCCTTCAGGGTAATTAGTCCGCATTACTTCCGCAGCATCGTCATACCCCAAAACTTCAAGAAATGTCGCAACCTCCATGTCACTTGCATAGTGAGAACGAGTTCTTGTTGCGATTTCATCAAGTAACAATTCGCGCTGACCTTCGTTTTCTGTAGCGCGCCAAAAGGTTTTGCGTCCATTGGTCTCTTCAGACGTATCAAACCAAGTATCGAATAAATCATCCATTAGGTGTTAATGCCTATTTGATTGGTTTGACGCCCTGAATCCGCCTCCTCAAGATACTGATTAAGGAGTGTGGATTGAAAGGCGTGTAATATGAACATAAACTACATCGCGCCCACGAGATTTGACAATGAAAACCGGCGCTCATGGTTCAACTTGACCATAACTTGCGGAGGATGGAAGCCGTCAAACGATTTTCTTAATATCTCAATGTCTATTGGTGCAATTGTTCTTATATCAGATAGGAAAAGCCCCAACGCAACCTCAGTGCCATCAAAATATGCATCGTATGCGGTACGATCAATAGCAGCCTTTTCCCCACAGTGCCGCCAGAGTTCATCAGGTGTCATCGACACAATTTCACTCAAAATAACCGAACCGATGATCGCGGCTTTCGGGCGTGTTGCATAAATCCAAAGCCTTGATCCAATCTCTATTGGTGGAATTCTTCGGCGCAACTCTACAGTTTTGCCACCCGTCATAATTGCATCGGCATATTTTGGTTTGATTGATATTATTGCTTCGTGTGGATTATGCATCTGACCATCCCCAATTTATGATTTGAGCAGTTTGCACACTGTCAATTGTCTCAGGGGCTACAAGGCTTGCTTTAGCCGCGCCAACCTGTCGAATTTTGGATAACGAGACCGGGTTCGGAAACTCTAATAGGTTGTCGAACGTGGTAAGAAGTACTTCGTCAGATGCAGAAAAATCATCTACGTCGTTCACAACTAAGCGGCGAAGTCGGTGGCTTGGAATATCTGATTTTTGGACAACAGAAACATCGACTATACGTGCTATTGCTACAATAGCCCCGCGCCCGTTCTGCTTCAAGGACTCATAAAACAAAATCGGTAGATGAGGCCTCATAGCGGACGCTGTACGGGGTGAGTTTACATAGCTGCGTAATGCAACAAATGATGCGTCCTTTTCTTCGATGAACGAGAAATTTGATTGTTTACTAGTCCCTAGCAGCTCATCGGAAAAATTACGTCGAATGGGTATAAGAACGGCTGGCCTTTCAGGGCAAATAATAATTGAAGGACTTAATATACTCTCTAATTCAATCGGCTGTATGCTATGGGTCGCTTCTTCGCGATTTACAATTGTAATCGGTGTGGAAAATGTTTTTGGGGCTTGGTCTGATAGTGCGAAGCCGGTACGCCGACGCAATGTGTCAGCAATATTGTGCCATGTGTCATTAGTAATTGGGCGACCAAGCGCTATTTTCGTCAGGTCTTTTGTGGACGCCGATTTCAGAAAACCACGTAATTTTGCATATTTTCTAACCACGGGTTGGCCCGGTAAATATGCGAGGGAAATCGCTGTAGGAAGCATTGCGCAGGCATGACGGATGAGCCTGTCTAAGATATGGTCAGTAAACAGTTCGCAATTTGGATTTTCAGGCAGAGTATGGACAAGAAGTCGCGCCGTTGGCTCCATTTGTTTCGGGACAAGAAGTATTCCCACAGCAACAATTTTATCCGATAGCTGAATTGCAAGCGAAACATGGTGGGTTTGCACCATGTTGCTTGAGCAAAACTCATCAATAAGTTCAGCAGTTATTTGGTTGCGCGAAAGGTATTGTCTAATTTCTTCGTTGGGGCGTTCCGAAACCTTAAAACCCTCTCCAATTGTCGCCGCTGAAAGCTCATCATCGGTATCTGTTTGGTCAGGCAAAAGGTCTACCAGTTCTTTTACGTTGATTACATCAATGCCCACTTTCTCAAGAAGCACTTCACGGGCGGCAAGAATTGCCCTATCCCGCGTCACAAAAGCTGATGCTTGCGACAAAGCCGCGTGGGCAAGATGACTGGCATCGCTTTTTGATTGTTTGGTAGCGAGTTTTCCATTTTTGGTACGTTCAAAAACCAAGTCATGCACTTGAGTTGCAATCGCCTTTAATCTTGTATCATCTGCTGAAGGCATCTTAGGAAGCCTTAACGCAAGTTGTAGTATGGGATCATTCGTAGGCGCGTTTGGGGCGTTCCGTTGAAGCTCAACTACAAATTCCTTGGCGACCGCAAGCCGAATATGGTGTGACAAAGCTGCGCTGAAAAGCTTACGTGCATCCTCCGACTGGTTTCGGTCTTTTACTAGGTCCAGATACACATTCAAGTCGAATGCATAAAATGGGGTCTCGCTTGTAGGGCGCTTTCGAAGTCCAAGATCAAAACCGCTTTCTTGCGCGTCTGTACCTGAAAATAAGGTGTCCGTTTCAAGTTCGAGAGTATGCACTATGATCGTGCGCTTCCTCGCTTTTCCACCTTGTTTAGTTGAGTGCGTCTCAAAGCCTTGGCTTGCATAGAACTTGAGTGCCTTATCTAAGTCCGATGCAACTTCTGCCTTTATTGAAATATATCCTAGTCGTTCAAGTTCAGCCGAAAATGAACGCATTAGACATGCTGCAATACCCTGCATACGTGCGGATTCTGTCGTTGCAATACCTTGAATTTTTGCGTGGGGAAATACGCCACTGTATATCAAGAAGCCTTTCAATATGTCGGCATCCAGAAGCGCCCACAGCCTTTGACGTTCTATAGCTTCACGAAGTTGCTGTTTTGGCCAAAATCCTAGCGCGTTACGCTCCAAATCGGCCAGACTTTGGATTTCGTCCAAATAGTTCAGTAAGGCGCTTGGCTTTCGCTCCAGCCTGAAATTGGTCGCATTCATCAAAAGCTCGCCGCGACAACGGCTTCCGCCTGAATAACACAAAGCTCAAGTTCTTCGCGCGACATTCCTGACGCTGCGTTCGTTAACCTGTCGATTAGCCCTGCCTTATGTGCGTCAGAGTTTTCATTTTCTACGACGCCAAGTAGCCAATTAGGTGTAGTGCCCAATGCTTCCGAAATAGCCAGTAATGTTACCAAATCTGGCTCCCGCCTTCCTGCTGCATAGTGAGCATATCTTCGCTCTTCTAAACCCGCACGTCTGGCGGCTTCCGCATTAGAAATGCCAAGCTGCTTTGCGCGCGTCTTAAGTTTGTTTGCAAATATATCCATCGGAACACTTTGTTCACGATAGACACGATTCATGCTACGTACTATATGTACCCCACAAGGAACATAATGTAACCATCAAAGTTAAAAAAGGACTGCAATTGAAAACCAGAACCCTATTCCCCCGCCAAAATCCTTATACTAGAAAGCTAGCAGCCATGATGTTCGCAGTTACACTGCCTATTGCGGGTTGTGTTTCTACTGGCACTCAAGCCCCATCTGGCCCACCGCCAGAAAACTACCGTACGATTGTCGCCCAGCACCTACGCACAAGCCTGTTTGACCCCTACAGCGTACGTGACGCTGCAATATCCAGCCCACGCGTACACAATTCCATTTCGGGTGCTAAATGGAACGTTTGCTTTCGGGGCAATGCCAAAAACCGTTTGGGTGGTTATACTGGAATGCGCCAAACCCTGTTTGTTATTGAGAATGGGCGCATCATTGCGTCGGATGATACGTACGGGGCCACGACATGCGCTGGGGCCAGCTACCAGCCATTCCCCGAACTGTCGTCCTAGGAAGGCGCTATTCCTGCGCAAGCATATGTTCTCATGCGCGGGCGACTAGCTCACGTTGTTGTTTCGACAAAGCCACTTCCCATGCTTGATCTGTTGACCAAACGGGAACCAACATAATCTTTTGCGCCATGCGCGGAACGCCAATGATTTCGTCGGTTTCCGGGTCATAATAGACGACGGTTGAACGCGGCATAACTTGCTTATGCGCGTGTTCCAACTTGCTAATCCGCGTCACCATTGATGTTCGCATTATTCGCCTTCCAGCGCGGCCACCCGTCTTTCAAGGTCGCTACTTTCAATCATCCGCCCGATAAGCATAAGGATATTTGTAAGCTTGGACGCGTCCGAAATATCCAACTTTCCAGACCTAGCTTCCCGGTAAAGTTTGGACATTTCCTTACGGGCGTCGGTTATTGTTTCCAGTTTCACCCGAATACGGCGAGGCTGCCCCTGTTGGGGCTGGGGGATGGAACCCCAATCTCTTTCTGGTGTTGAGTTTTTCATTGCTTGATACTGCCATTTTTAGCCCGTTATGGGCGTCTTATCTCGACCAAAGCAATGTTTTATACAGCCCGTCAACAGTCAATTTAGGCGCTGGGCGCATGTGTACAAACATGGAAACAAAACTTGGGTTGGTTAGGAATTAGGCCAATCGCTCTTGGTTGAAACCTTGGACATAAGTTTTTGCTCAAACTGCAAAAGTTCGTCGGATAATTCCTCAAATGGCCCCCATGTCGCTGGTGGCAAAAATGCTAACCCGACCCTATGGTAGGCCACAATATCACGCTTCATTTTGTATTGCTGCTTATAGCGTACCGGGTCTACGCTCTTGATGTGGTCTAGTTCATCCAGCCATTCCACAAATGTTTGCATTGGGTGGGCTGTCGTTTTCGACGGTCCGTCAACGACAACATACAAGTCTTCGGAGAACAATTCATTTCGTTTGCGCGTCAACAATCCTTTGAGCAAGTTGCGCATTAGCCCATACTGTTCCGCAAACCGTTGCAACTCTTTTGCAAGGTAGACTTTGGCTTTCATATTTGGCGCTGCGACCTGCCGTGTATGGCGTAAGTATTGGTCAAACCTGCAATGCAGAAGCGCCTCGCATGCTTCTTCAAGCAACCCATTGTGCCCGTGGTTCAATCTCCGTCGTTTTGATACACGAATAATCTCACAACCAAGAACCACCATAAAACCGTCTTCACACGCGAACTTCCATCGAATTATGTCCGTCGGCTTCGCATTGGCCATTGTCCGCCCCCAATTCCCGCTAGCTTCGTATTCACAGAGCTGGAACCCTTCGACATACATGGAGCCGACAAATTCGATGAAGGATAGGCTGTTAGAGTTTTGTGCTGGCATTGGATTTCCTTTCTGCCTACCCACATTCGGGTGGGTGGTTTCTTCTGGTTTTGGCTGTAGCCCCTCTCAAAAGGGGCACTTCCAGCCCTAGGGGGTATGGGGGGTAGGAACACCCCCTGCCGGAACGGGGTTGGTAGTGGGGTTGGTAGTGGGGTTGGGGGGCGGGTTGGCAGGGGGCTGGAATGGCTGATTTTCGGGGTGGAACAATGTTGGGCTGTCGGATTTGACTTCAAGGTGATTGCGGCGCTTGGACCGTGGGCCAGTTTCCACCATCACAACCCGACTATCGGTAAGTAGTTTTTCCATAGCATTCTTGAATGCACGTTTGGTTATACCTTCACTTTCTGGGTGAGCCGCGAATACGTTTGGCGCATACGTTTGTCCGCCCGACGCATTAACTCGACGGCCTTGTTCTGTAAGTTGGCCCAATAGCTTGACGAAAATGCTTTCGGCCTTTGCAGTCACTTCGGCACCTGTGGGAACGTCCACGCCTAGAAATATGCCGTTCTGCCATAGCATTGCGATTTCGCCACCGCTTCGACCATAGTTTGCCTTTTTGGTACGCAGAACCCGATTGTCCGGGCTTGGCTCATTTCCCGCACTGTCGATAACACGGGACAAATACAAACGTGACCGGACGCTATTATTCCATGCAGTCGAGCCACTTGTACCTGTGCCACTGGCCATGCCAGCAACAGACGGGTGAGAAAGCAAAAGCACGGCACATTCATTCCGGATAGCAAGGCCACGCAACATGCCTATAAACTGACGGGCCTGCGCCCTATCGTTTTCATTTCCGCCGAAGAAATCTGCGAGGGTATCAAGTACCAACAACGCGGGCCGTTCAATTCCTACGCGTGCGTCAATCGCTTCAAATAGGGTTGTTTGCTGTAGTACCCCGGATCGGTCGAATGGGGCGGACAAAAGCGCATTTTCACCCGCAAGCGAAAGAAGGGTTAGGCGACCCATTTTGCCCACATCGCCAATCGCAGTAAGGCGACGGTGTATTTCGTCGGTATCGTCTTCGGCGGAAATGTAAATTGCATTGCCTGCATTGACGGCTTGTTTAAGCCAAGTTGTATCGCAGGCGGTAGCCACAGCAAGCTGGAGCGCAATCAGGCTTTTTCCTGTGCCACCATCCCCGCTTAACAGCGTTACGGTGCCCGACGGGATCATACCGGGAACATGCCAGCGGCGGGGTGGAACAGGCTTGCCAGCAAGCGAGCTAGCAGGGAACCATAGTGGAGCGGTTTTCCATGTCTCATTCCATTCTGCCAATGTTTTCCCATTTACCTTCATGGTCTTGGCCATTTGCTTGCCATGCTCAATGATATGTGCTCGTTCCTGCCGTTCTTGCCCGCCCTTGCCTGCCGCACGGGCATATTCATTCACCCAAAGGCGACCAACCCTATCAATACGGCTTTCCCGCCCGTGTGGCGCGGCCTCTGTTACCAATGGGCTTGCTTCTACAATCCGGCGTATCTGTTGTTCATCGCTGGAAAGAAAGCAAAGTGCGTGAAGTACCGCGTGGTAGCCTACCGACCAATCGGATATGCTTTCGTTATTGAAATACGCCCGGTTTCGAGGGCTGCGTTTTAACCTTTCTATCAGGTCTGCGTCGTCCATTTTGGCTGTTGGACTGGCATTGCGAAGGGTTGCTTGCTGTGGTGTGTATTTTTGTTGCCCTATTTCGCCGCATAATTGGTCAAGTTTCTCTTGTTGTTCGACTATCGGCACATTGCGCACTACGTCGCCTGTAAACGTGAAAAAGCGGCCCGATGAATACACTTCAACGCCTAAACCGCTGTTGCGAACACCCGCGCCGGGAACCGCGCCCTTGCAAATAATGTGCAACCCACGTCCCGATGGCGAAAGTTCCGAATAGCTATCGAACGCGTCGTGTATTCTTTGCTGCCCTGTGCTTGTTTTACCGCCTTCGGCTACGTCTAAATCTATACCAAAATAGGGATCATTTTCTGTGAAGACAAAACCGATACCAACCCCACAGTTTGCCGCTAGCGCTTCTTCATAAGTGCCCCATGTTGATGGGTCTGCGACACTCGCTAGCTTCCCCGTGTGGGGGTTGATTGGGCGCTTGGCTGTATCATGGCAAACCCATTGTCGATAAGCGCGCATTTCTTCTGGGGGTGAAATCTTGACCATTTGGGGTGCGCCTGTGGGTAGTGCATGGGTTTGGCGGTACAAACCTCGCAATGAGTTGTTTTAATTTGGTTATTTCAATAGCTTGATTGGGCGGGCTTGCGGAGTTTCCATCCGCCACTACGCTGTACAGCCCTGCTTTCGCGCCTTCACGATCTCTACGACTAGCGCTCGAATGTCTTCGTCACTATGTCCGGCAATACGGGCCTGCATCCATGTTTCTAATTCTGTATCGGGCCAGCACGCAAACCGCGCCCCAAGCTTAACCGGGGGCGGAAATAATCCATCGTCGATTTTTGCATACAAGGTACTGCGTGCCATGCCTGTTGCATTTTGCACGTCGATTGGGCGCACAAAAATGCATCCTCCAACGGGCGCGGTTTCAGTTGTTGTTGCTTCTGCTGTACTGTTCATCAGAGCGTTCATGGCTTTGTTTCCTCATGTGACTGTGTGTACACAAGGATGGCCTAGTTTGCGTTTTGGAGCTATTGAATGAACATTACCAAAACAGCATAATTGGTGTTCTTCTTTTACTTACAATAAGTTGCCATGCTCAATCTTGGCGCTAAGATACTTTTTGTGCCACTTTTTCAAAGTGGTATCGCTTACAGGCATGTGCCCATCGGCTTTCATTTCAGCTTTCACAGCACTTAAAGCCGCTGCATCTTTTCCGTAAGCTTCGCGGTAGCGGTCCATTAACCCGCCATAAACAAGCCAACGGTGATCTTGGCTATAGGATGCACCTTGTCCTTTTGAACGAAGACCAAGGCGTTTAGTGAAAGTTTCGGCGGCACTTTTATCATCGGATTCGGTCGTACTTGCTGCATATTTAATCGCATCGCCTAGCCACCGGGCCAATTCCGGGGGAATAGGGTCTCCGTCTTCTAAATAATCCAAAATGTCGGTGAGCATTTTCCACGCCTTTGCAGAACTTCCTTTGGTCGGTTCGTTGTCACCACCTTGACCCGGATTGCGAACGTTACGTTCATATTCTTTGGCGTCGAACTCACCATATGGAAACCTTGCCATTATGCCATCCCTGTGTGCATTTGAACAATATCGGCGTCTTGAATTTTGCTACGGTCTATTCCACAATACTTTCCCCAATCCGTCATAAGCCTTTGTCGCTTGGCCATTAGATCACCACGGGCATACGCAGCTTCGGCTTTGTCCTTAAGGCTGTGGGCAAGGGCTTGCTCGATAACTTCACGGGGGTGCGCTGTTGTTTCGCCCGCCCAATCTCGGAACGTAGAACGGAACCCATGCTGCGTTAAATCGCTACGTCCCATGCGTTTTAAGACTTGCCGCATGGCCCCGTCCGATAACTTGCCACCACGCGGGGCAGGAAAAACGGCGTCACTTCCCTTGATACGTGGCAGGGCATTAAGAATTGCTATTGCTTCGTCACAAAGCGCGACGCGATGTTCCTTGCGGGCTTTCATCCGTTCGGCTGGGATAATCCAAACCTTTGCATCTAGGTCAATTTCTGCCCACACGGCTTCCCGGACCTCACCAGAACGGGCCACTGTAAGAATGCTGAATTCAAGCGCCTGTGCGGCGAAGCCTTCGCGATTACGCAATTCAAGGATAAACGCGCCAAGTTCTGCGTAAGGTAACGCTGCATGGTGCGATACTTTCTTTAGCTTTGTGGGCTTTGGCAAAAGCTGCGCAAGATTACCTTTCCAACTGGCAGGGTTTTCACCTTCCCGGTGTCCGGCAACCGTAGCCCATGAAAGAACATTTTCAATCCGTCCGCGCAGACGCGACGCCGTTTCGGTCTTGGTATGCCATATAGGTTCCAACACCCGCAAAATATCGTCCTTGCCAATGTCGGATACCTTCATACCACCAAGCCCTTTTACGTTCTTTGGATTGGATGCGTAGGTTTCTAACGTGCTTTTCCATTGGGCAGCGTGTTTTGGGTTTTCAAACTCTACAGTTTTCATTGCCAGATATTGTTCAACCGCTTCTGCGAAGGTTAACCTATGCGCCTCTTTTGCGGTTTGCCTATCTTGTTCTGTGCGTACTTCGATAGGGTCTTTTCGTTCGTGCTTTACCAATCGGTAGTATTCGTCGGCAAGGCCGCGTGCCTGCGCCAATGTAACGGTAGGGTATCGCCCCAATCCCATGCTGCGCGTTTTGCCATTAAGCGTAAACCGGAATTCCCAAGATTTAGAAACGCTGGTTTCGCCCTTTTTGTTTGTCCATTCTGTAGATTGAAAATATAGCCCGCGCCCGTCAGCAAGACGGGTTCGTTCCTTCACGGCTAGTAACTGTCTATCGGTCAAATTGGGCATTGCAATCACTTTCCACTGTCTACCCACACAATATGGTAGCTACAGGTAGATTTAACAAGACCCATTAGGACAATGAATACACGGTAACCTTTTGTTTTAAAAGATAACTGTGGAAACACATAAACAACGCCAGACCCTACGGGCGCGGACTGTCTCTCCGCCAGACACCTAAAATCAGCATATTTTTCAGAAACTTAAACCACACAAGGCTTTTGTGTGATTGATTTTGTTACAATAAACTGCTGCAGAAAGGTATGTAATCACGTGTTTCAGTCCCCAAAATCTTCCTCCGTGGGAATCGGTGGTATGTGCGCGTACAGGTGCCTAAGGAATGGCAGGAACCTCTGTGAACCGCGCCCTGTTTGCCGGAGGCTCCAAAATATGGATGGATGGAGCCTATGGGAAAAAGTAACGGAGCAAACAGATATTCGACTGAAGTGCACGCCCGCGCGGTTCGGATGATTTTTGAACATGAACACGAGAATGCCAATCAATCGGCAGCGATTATGGCGATTGCCCCAACGATCGGGGGTGGCAGAGACACGCTGCGACGTTGGGTTAAACAATCTGATATCGATGGCGGCCGCAAAGATGGGCAGACTTCAGATGATCGCGGGTTTCAGAAAAGTAGTAGAACGTCCGCATTCAATAAAGTGGCAAATGCTAAAACAAATTACTCAAATGATGGGAATTGATCCATTGTCACCGCTGGGTTTATTGTAAACGAATAACAGCAATGCGGACTTTGTTGTTGTTCATCAAACCAAAGCCAATGTTCGTTCTCAAGCCAGCAAACTATAACGTTTACTTTGCATATCGATTAGCTCAAAGCTCAATCATTCTGGGTGGAACCGGCGCAGATTGTACGATTGATGAATTTGTCGCGCCAAATGGCACGATTATGTCAATTACGGCTTCCATTTCCAGGACGTCTCGAACGTGGGCACGGGCGATGAAACAATCATCTCCCGAAATGCGGTCACAGGACACTATCTGCGGTGTTTTTTTGATAGCTTCGATCATGTTCTGCATTTCACCCGGAAGAGGTCTGGCGCGGATCACAACAGTCAGACCATAACCTAATTTTGATGGGTCAATCTGCACACTGTAACCTGCGATCACGCCAGTATCTTCAAGTCGCCGAATACGATCGCCGACGCTCGGCGCAGAAAGGCCCACGCGCCGCGCCAATTCTGCTCGAGGTATGCGTGCATCGGACGACAGTTCGCGCAGAATCGCGGCGTCAACTCGATCTAGGGGCATTTCACCTGATTGAAGGTTGTTTCCCAGTTTTACCTTTCTTTGGGAAAGAGAAGTTGTCTTGGCCATTATGTATCTCCATATGAAAACTGCAATCGACCTTATATTATATCGTGATGAAAAAATACCCCCTCACAAAGTCCATCACCATCGGGCGCATGACACGCACCGCAGAAGCTGTCCCGCCACACGCATGGTTCGGTGTGTCCGCTGTCTTCCACTATTTGGGCCCGTCATTTGCTGTCTTGCTGTTCCCTGTGATCGGCGTGCTTGGTGTGGCATGGTTTCGTATTGCCTCTGCTGCGCTGATCTTCGCCCCCATCACCAAGCCCTGGCGAACCTTCCAGAACTCGACCAACCGTGAACGTGTCCTGTTGCTTGCTTTAGGCGGATGCCTCGCGATCATGAACAGCGCCTTTTACCTTGCACTTGATCGGCTACCGATTGCGCTGGTTGCAGCCATAGAGTTTGTCGGGACTATCGGTATCGCCCTCTGGGGCCTACGGACAGGACGGAACTATCTGGCTTTTGCATTTGCCATCCTTGGCGTGGCCCTGCTTATTGACGTTCCGTCGCTGATTTCCGCAGATGCTCCTGCGCTGACTTCTGATCTATTGGGGCTGTTATGGGCGGTCCTGAACGCGGTTCTTTTCGTTCTTTACATCATCCTGGGTCACAAAATCTCAGAGGGCGGCGCGTCTGGTGGCGTTGAAAGACTTGGGGCGGCGATGACCATTGCCTTCCTGTTTGTCATGCCAATCGGCTTTCTTCAGGCGCTCGAAGCCTTCGGCGCTCCGTTGCTGGTTCTCGCGGGGATCGGGATTGGAATATGCTCGTCGGTAATCCCGTATGTGTGTGACCAACTTGCAATGTCGCGCCTTCCACGGTCCAGCTACGCATTTCTATTGGCTCTGCTCCCCGCAACCGCAACCATCATTGGAGTGATCGTGCTTCGCCAGATTCCGAGCGCTATTGATGTATTGGGGGTGCTGCTCGTGATGTTCGGTGTCGTGGTTCACAAGCCACCGAAAGCCTAAAAGCGGCCGTTTACAGTTTCGCAGAAAATATGCAATTCAGACTCTAAGCCGCTGTTCAATGCGGGGCCGGTAGATATCTGGTCTTCGCGCTTTTCAGAAATAGACCGCTTTGCAAATTACGTCCGATACACGCCATAACCAAAGGAAAATTTATTGATCATGTTCTGTCAGCAAGTCTGAAGGTGAAATTTCTAGAACTATAGCAATCTTCCCCACACATCGATGCTCGCAGCATACACACACCTCTCAAGCGCACCGATATAGGTGCGATCCAATTCCGCTTGATGCGCAATATCTTCTTGTGAAAGCCCCTTGGCCTTTCGATATTTCTTCAGATTTGCTGCAAATGTCTTTCGTATCTCCATGATAAACATGAGAGCGGTATTGAATAGTATTTAACCACGGAGTATTCTCGTCATTTAGCAATCTACCTGATGTCGTGTCCAAATCCTGAGAAGCCCCATGAATCCGAAACCTACAGAATATCCGTAGAATCTGAAGCCGTGACGGCTTATGATCGACGATGTTTCAGACTCCATGTCATGCTGCTTGATGCAGATGCAGCTGGTGTTGAATGGCTGGACACTTACAGAAAAATTTTCGAAAATTGTGAAAATAACAATATGCAGAGCGCATATCGACACTACCATGCTCATCTGAAGCGAGCGAAATGGATGACCACGACTGGATATCTGCGATTACTTTAATACCAAACAGAGGGCGATTATGGATTTAATTGGCTAGATATTCGTTTCGCGGTGACTACTAGGTGGCTACCAGAGCCAAATATATACAATATTCCCAAAAGGGAGACCTTCAATATATATAATAGTCTCAATGGTTTATTTGGTTGCGGGGGTAGGATTTGAACCTACGACCTTCAGGTTATGAGAACGTTTCACCTCCATTTCTTGATCTTTGATTACGATAGATCATTTTGGTAATGCGCTGAATATAAAGGGTTATTTTAATAATCATAACATGATACACTTGGCAGTAGATAGCGCGAGTTTGCTTTAATGTGGTACCCATATGGTACCCATAACGCACATCGCGCAGGAAAATTCCGGAGCCATGTTATGCTGAAACTCACCAAGCGTTTTATTGATTCAATCAAGCCCAGTGAAGTTGACCTTGTTCACTGGGACGAAACATTACCTGGTTTTGGAATCCGTATACGCCCGAGCGGAAGGAAGGTCTATATCGCTAAATGCCGTTGTCGTGGTCGTCAGATAAAAATGACGATTGGCGCTCATGGTCCCCTGACTGTTGAACAAGCCAGAATCAAAGGTCGTGAGATTATAGCAGAAGCGAAAGCTGGTCGTGATCCTTCGGCGGCGTATTCACAATTGCGAAAATCGCCCACCATGAAAGAGTTGGGCAAGCGCTTTCTGGAAGAGTATGTGCCGACACACTGCAAGGAAAGCACCGCAAAAGAATATCGGCGGTCCGTGGAATTATTCATCAATCCAAAAATTGGAACTCGAAAAGCCATCGACATTGTTCGATCAGATATTGCCAAGCTGCACCATGATCTTCGCGATAAACCCTATCAAGGAAATCGAACACTCGGCGTGCTTTCGAAAATGTTCAATCTTTGTGAGGTATGGGGTTTGCGTCCGGATGGATCGAACCCTTGTAGGCATGTGAAAAAATACAAGGAAGTGAAACACGAACGCTTCTTATCTGAAAATGAATACAAACGCCTGGGCGATGCTTTGCGAAAAGTTGAAGCTGAAAAGACGGAAACGAAATCTGCTGCTAACGCAATTTGGTTGCTCATGCTTACCGGCTGCCGACTGAATGAGATTATGTCACTCAAATGGGATTATGTTGATTTCGACAGTGGTGAATTACGATTACCGGATTCAAAAACTGGAGCGAAAACTGTCTATCTTGGTGCTGCCGCATTAGGAAAATTAGAGGCAATCGCCAAGCTTGAAGACAATGACTTCGTTATTACGGGGAAGAACACCGGAGCGAATTTGACTGACTTGCAGCACCCATGGAGGCGCATTCGAAAAATCGCAGAACTCGAAGATGTCCGCCTTCATGATCTTCGCCATTCATTTGCCAGTCATGGTTTAGTCGTCGGTGAGGGGCTTCCAATGATTGGGAAGCTCTTGGGCCACACACAAATACAGACGACAGCCCGATATGCTCATCTGGCAAATGACCCAATCAAGGCCGCAGCGGATCGAATTTCCGAGAAAATTTCAGCATCATCAAATACAAGCGCACCAAAAATCTCTGGAACTAAAACCTCCTCTGATTGGCTCAATATTGCCACTGGAGGTTCGTCAGCTCATAGTTTGTCACAATGGCAGTTGAGTGTCTCTTATCAACTCGTTGAGCACAAGGAAAATTAGAAAACCATCCAATGTCGATGATGTCGCCTACGTGTTCAGTAGTAACCAAATCGTTCTGCAGGATCGCCTTCCGGATCCAACAGTTTGTCCCTTTTTTTGGGCATCTGATCCTCACTACATGATTACGTGCAAATCTAGATGCTTTCAGCAATTGCGATTAGGTTTTGATCTTCATGCCTCAAATACGCTGATTAGTTCTTGGGTATCAAAGTTCAGCAGAAATTGAGCATATGCGCTGGTAAACAGGTCGGAGATATAATCAGTCAACTCGACCGACCTTTCTCCCACACCCTCCTGATCCTGAGAGAGTTGATATTTCTGGTTTTTTGTAACCGCAAAAAGAAAAAGCGTATGAAAATAAACTGCCGAAAAATAGCGCCTTTCAGCGACAGAAATTGCCTCAGCGGTTTTCAAATTGCTGCGATAATTCAGCAAAACGGAGCTATCCATGTTGATGAAGATCTTACTCAGCCCTTCTTCATCCGCTAGCGGGTGAACGACAATACTGTGAGACATATCTATCCCAGAGTCCTCAAGTTGGTCCCAAATCAAAGTATTTTTAGGCAATCCCTCACGCTTTTCTTTATATACCATAACAGGTGTAGGAAGGCCCAAGCGGTCATCCGGTATATCGCCTTGTTTGCTTGAAGGCTTTTTAATTTCTGGGTCTGTAATCTTTATGATAAACACTTGCTCAAGAGACCCAGACGGCCGCGTTAATTCTGCCTTTATTTTGACAGCATCTCCCACTTGAATGTTTTCTGTAGCATTTATGTGAACGCGAATAGCTCCCGAAGATGGGCTAGATTTGACGATATTGAGAGCCGAAATAATATCAGTCAGTGAGCCAGCGGTATCACCTCCAGGATTTTCAGATGGTTCTGGGCCTAATAATCCAATTCTCAATTCGCCTGGTTCAGATGTCCGATCAAAATACTGATCTTCTACATCCGTCGAGAAACGGATTGTCTTGGAACTGCCCATTGGCAAGTTTATCATCGTCGTCCCCCCTTCATTCATCCCCTTCGTTTCGAGATGAAATGTAGATGGAAAACGCTGAGGTTTGAATTCAGGCAACTCGCGTTTTGAAGTCTCGGAATTGTTTGTATTTTTTTTCTTTGGTTGTTTGCCTGCTCGTGGGTCCTCCAGCTTAAAGGTTTGGTTCAGCAACTTCGCCAAATCATCCTTCAGCGGAAGATGACGAGTCATGTTCCTCAACAAATCCTCCGCGTCACTCCCTTCAATATGCAAAGAGGCTTTCCGTGACGCATTAATCTCTTTGAGACGCCCACTACTGAGAAGTCCGGCTAAGCGTCGTCTCAGTGCTCTGGTCTCTTCACCATCCTTCAATCGATCTCGTGAAGCCATAAAAAGTTCATTTCGGACACTCGTGTTTATCTTAGTACAATCGACATGAATTAAAAGATGCTCCTTGAGGAGCGGAAACTTGAGGGATCGCGTAATAAACTCAGAAGTAAAATTACCTTGGACCTGACCATTCAATGAAAAAAGCACGGTCATGTTATTTTTAAAAAATTCACGTTGTATGGTCGCTTTAGTTTCTTTGGACGACTTGTCTTCTGATCTAGCTCGAAAGACATAGGAGGTAACCTTTACGGAACCAAAATCAGCATCATTTATCTCGTCAGAAAAAAAGGATTCGACATACTTGCTGTTGTCATCCTCCAAACGTCGTTGCAAGCCGTACAGATCTCGTTCCAAGTTCCGGTCGTCTGGATACCTTTGAATGTTATCGACCGTCAATACAGGAAGAGCAGGGCTGAAGAGGTGCTCGTTCAGACTCTGGTTCAGGTCTCGGGAAATAACGGATCGCGCACCTTTAGGTAGATCGTATGAGTAGAGCTTTAAGATGCTGCCTGTTGTGAAATTCCGATTTGAAAGGCCGAGGTCTAACTCTTCAATTGGAAACGATGGAATTTTTCCATCGACAACAAGGTATTCGTACCAGGTGTTCTTTCGTGTTTTCTCCTCTATAATCGTAAGAGGATGACGGCGAACAAGTGTAAACCCAAAATCTGTCTTACCATCGTAGCGTTTGGAGCCAATGAGCTGATAGCGATTTTTCCCACAAAAAACAACAGCACCAGCTCCACCCATATTGTACTTCCCTTGTACAAAATGAATTTCATTTTTATTGCCACGCAATAATGACAGGAACGTTGTTTCGAAATTTTCGGGTGCTTGACCAACACCATCATCATAGATCATGAGTGAAGTTTCAAAGCGCGGACCGTCAGCGACAATCTGCAACTTCTCAGATTGTTGTTTGCGATTACTCGGAAGATCCCAATGCTTATGATCAGGAAAGAATGTTGCGACACCATCATCGATTGATCTAGGCGCTTCCGAGGACTTCGGATCACCGATTTCTTCCCAACATCGACGTTCTAGAATCGCATCAATACCGTTTGTAATTTTTTCAACTAGAGCCGGAATGGGAGAAGCTTGTTGGTTCTCCACAACTCCATAGTTGTTTTCATTCCCACCATAGGGCTTCCAATTATCAGATGAATCCAACAGATTTTCTTTTTTAAGAAGACACTGAACTTCGTGCTCAATCGGACAATTGAACAATTCCCAAAATAGATTCCTTGCATTCATGACAATTAACACAGCCTCTAACAGACGCAGAAAAATTGGAGTACTGATCTAGTACTATCATTTCGCGTCTCTAGAAGTAAATATTCTACGTTTTTACCTGTTATGAATGTACATAATTATACCTATTCCCACGATCTCTCTCAATATTATACACCATCATTGATGGAGTGTTCAAAAGGGCATGAACATCTGAGGCCTCTGCCATGAATCCGCAACATTCTCATAACGAAACCGTTTATTTATTCGAAACAACTAATCGGAAAGTTCCGGCAACTTAGCATTGAGGTCATCCATCGCTGCCCGATAGCGCTTTAGAAGAGTTGCTTCTTTGTATTGTGAATGCCCGACCATATTAAGCAACGTCTCTCTCAAAGTAACATTATGGTTTGTATGGATTGTTCCAGTACTAGAGTGCCAAAGGATTTCTCTGTATGGTTCTTTGGTGATGTCTGTTGGCAGTTTTGCTGCTAGCTTAATAGCTTTTTTTAATTCCATCTCTTTCGATAACTTGATCACGATATCTGTAAAGATGACCAAACCGATTGGACGATAGAGAATATCGCCTCCAAACGAACCTCGGTATTTTGAAACGACTTTTTGCGGTTCCTGGGAATCAAAAAACTCTTTCAAATTAGGGAAACTACTAGCTAAGGCGGAGAAATAGGTAACCGCTAATTTCTGATAAGCATCCAGTTTTTCATCGCTAGGACGTACACGCAGGAGATCAGGAACTGACTTCTTCACATCACTTTCGAGTTTAGAAAACAGTGTTTTCAACACATCATAAAGAACACCAATTGTTGTTAGACTTTTAGAATTGCTTGTCGGCATATTGTTGTTGGCAACAAAAGCTACTCTTTCACCCTCAAACAATTTTGTTTTTTCGATAAGTCGCCGAACTATTATCGCCATGGCGTCGTCTTCATCTAACGCAATAATATCCCCTTTTGAAACAGGTTTCGCTGTTTTGTTGAGCGTTGTAAAAAGACGCCTCGTTCGCATCAGGCCCTGCGTCGTATCTTTGTGGGCAACAAAAATTACTGATACGGTGTCGTCCAAAACATCTTCAAGCTTGTCATTCATAGCTTGCTTAATTCCCGACAATCTGTGCTGGCCATCAATCGCAAATAGATTTTCGTCCCCACGTAAAGTAAGGAACCCAACAGATTCCATTGTCTCACTATCGATACTGGTAGGGTCAAAACTACCAGATGTTGAGTTAACACTTCCAAGAGAATGCCAATTTGGTTCGCCACCATATGTGGCAATAACCAAAGAATTGAAGAACCTTTCTTTCTGCTCAGCCAAATACTCGGCAATCTGTTTACTCCGTCCTTTTTTTAAAACACGTTGGATCATGTCAGAAAGAAGCTCATTAGGATGAATTTCATTTGCATAGCTCACCCG
Organism: Paracoccaceae bacterium; assembly: GCA_036479695.1. Classification (GTDB taxonomy): domain Bacteria; phylum Pseudomonadota; class Alphaproteobacteria; order Rhodobacterales; family Rhodobacteraceae; genus NORP23. The sequence goes on along the minus strand of JAZGFN010000015.1, from coordinate 38,098 downwards.
TTTTCCTATTTCATCTAGTTGCATCAGACATGAGTAGTAGACCCAAGTTCCCATTACACCGCGCAACGCGGGTAAAACTAGTTTTTTGTGTTTCAATTTAGTCATGGGAAAGCCCTCCTAGCGGCCTTTAATTCTGCACTCATGTCGCCTCTTGAAAAGGGTGGCATAAGAGCGTCATTCAATTCCTTTTCAAGCTCTATTAGGTCCGCTGCGCTGACATCATTATTAATTGGCGCAAAACAAAAACGCAGAACATCATTCCATGTGACTATCATCCTATTAATGTGCGCTCGCTTTATCACCTTCTTTGTATTTAGATAATCCTTGTACCGGGATCGAAGTGAGCGCATTGAATTGTGCCCTGCTATGCCGATGTAAAGGATATAACCATGTGGAGGCAGAACAGGACTATCAGTAGTTATCGAAAAAGCATAAATACCGCGTTTGTCGTCAGGAACGTCATCGACTTGGCCATCACCGTAAGGAACATGAGACCAATCAAGATTTGCTACTTTGAATGGGTTTTTTTTCAATCGTATCGGCGAAATTGAATGGTTGACCTTGTATCGAACAAAATTTTCGATTGCACTGTCATTATATTCTTCCAATTGATTTATATCTACCATTCAACCAATGCAATCTGTTCGGACAATAAGAAAATATAGTTATGATATTTAGGATACATGATCAACTTCTGCAAACAGTACACATTTTCCAATGCATATCTCACTTATGGCAAATCAAACAAGAATTACTCTCACTGATACCAAACACATCATCAATCGAAGGCTCTGTACGAGCAGACAACGGGTTAATTCGTGCTTTTTTTTTCAACCGTTCCAAACGTCGTTCATAGTCTAATTCGATTGCTTCGATACGTTTGGGTTGCACTAGCTGTTCTAGGGTTTCACCCTCGCTCCAACTGAATGGCGATCCATGCTCTTCGGCAGTTTTTTCGTAACGCTTTGCCTCTTCAAATGCTTCAGGGTGTTCCCTCATTAATCGCACCCACTCGATTTTTTGCTGAAAGAAACAAAACGTGCATCCTGAACGCGATCGCCACCTGTAGTATTCTGGCTCTCCGATATCTCCGTCGTTCAACAACTCGATCACACCGGCCTTATCGATTCCTGCATCCATCAACGGAAAATGCACATGCATACCAGGGTGCGGTGGTTGATATCCCTGTCTCTGACTCTCATCGGCACGGATCGCAACATAGGAATGAACCTCAACACCCGCATCTAAATCGGGACGAAGCCAAAGTTCCAGCGGTCTTAATTTAAGCTGACGAGTACACCAACGCGTCCGAGCTGAAGGTAGAAAGTGTCCATACTCAGCAAGCCAAAAATCGAAATCGCGATCCGGATTCAACTTGTTTATTGGTTTCCCCAAAAAACCCTCTAAACGATCTAGAAAATCGTATACTTCAGGGAGCTCTTTGCCTGTGTCGGTAAAAAAATACTCAATGTCCAACTCACTTCTTTGCTGGCGCATATAAATGGCTAATGCTGCACTATCTCGCCCACCAGATAGACCTAAAATATGTCTAACTTTTTTCATCTTGATATGCTCACTTCCCCTGAGAGGGCTGCTACCGCTCGTGCCAAGGCGGCAAGTTTTATCGTGCGATCATTATTAAGCGACGACATTTCAGCTAATATTAGATTGGCCATGTCGGTTGCATGGGTACTCTCTACTGCACTCAATTCAAAGGAATGAAGCAATGGTGGTTGTCCCGGATCCACACCAACAACCAAGGCCAATGCCTCTGTTTTGGATTTACGATCTCTGACAATTGCGACCGCTTCAATCTCTCGAAAACGCCTTCCAAGTTGTGCGATTGTCAGCAAAGCTTCGTCACGATTACGATCGCTCCAGTCACGAGGCGGTTTATTCTGAACAAGCCCAAGTAATCCTTCAAGGTCATTGCTTTCTTCAAACTCGCGAATACGCATAACAAACGCCTCAAACCGCAAATCACCCGAAAGCCCTGAAATATTTTCGGCACGATCACCTACCCCGCCAAAGTTGTCAGCATCAACACCCAAGGCGCGCGCCAATGCCCCCTTTGATTGACTGAGTAATTCAGCATAAGATGTATCCACTTCTCCTAAGGACGAAATAATATTTTCTATCAAATCACCCTTAATTTTTAGCTTGGGTAGATCGTCGAAAAGTAAGGCCTCTGGATCGCTGGCATGACGAATGACATCTCGAACCTTTTGAGCCTTCGCCGAGATATTATGCGTACGTTGTGCGTAGGATGGCTGATTTTCGATTTTCTGAAATAGACTACGTGCTACTTCGATTGATGTATTGTTTGGGCTTTCTAAAACCACCGCAAGTTGAGACAAATAAGCAGATTGTCTATCATTGCGATCAGCTGGTTTTATCAAAATGCGTGATGGATTTTGTAAGAGTAAATCGACAAATATTTCATTGAATTCAACCTGAAAATGTCCTCCTTCATAAACAGCGATGGTTTCTCGATTGGCTAAAATGAATGCTAGAGCAAGCACCGGCATGACGCCATCTTTCATTCCAAATGGTTTTTGGCGCCATTGCGCGTAAACCTCAGAGAGTGTCACACCAACTGGTTGTTTCAAACAATCCCATACAGGCTGGAGACTAAGTCCTATATCAGATAGATCTGGATCCTGAAATTGCCAACCGTCACTCGTCTCTCTATGGAGACCAAATGGCCTTAATATGGTAAGATAAAGCCCATAGGCAGCAGGAAAACCGTCAAACCCCAACTTAGCATCAGCCTCGCGAGAAACCATCGCATACCCAAGCAATCGCAACGCTGAAGCAGCGCTCGCTGATGGCTTGACCTTCTGAAGCAATTCACTATGAATGATCGGCGTCTGTGGAAACGCCATCTCAGCCAGTTGTGTTGCAACATTCGATAAACCACCATCAACTACTCCCGCATTTTTATCTCCTGGCAACGACCATGTGGTAGACATAATTGCAGATTGGAATGCGGAGATAATGCGCTCAATAAGAAATGATCGGCGCGCGCGAATTGCCCTTCGAGCAATTCTATCACCTTCTATTTGCCGATAGTTTTCCTCTACTGCTCTTAACGCTTGAAAATCTGTCAGATCGCTCAAGAAATCTTTCGAAACGAAGGACGCCCCAATTGCAATATTAGAATTGCAAGACTCCAGCGCAGGAGACAGGCCTCGGAGTAATTTTTGAACATCAGCATCGCCCGAACCCTTCTTGCTTAAAAGCAAAGTCAAATTTATTCCATTTGGCCCTGCCTTCGCATTCACTTTCTTTGTCAGAGATTTAGGTGTTTCATCGCGTTCAACAAGAATAACCTTCAATGAGAACGACCGAAGTACACCGGTTTCAAAGTAGTACTTCTTCGCGGCGATATGTGGCAAACCAACCATCGCCGGCAAAGCGTCTAATGTCTTATCTACCAGCCCTCCTCTTACCTGTTTAAGAGCAACATCTAGATCGAAGTCACTCCCAGAAAAAAGCGCATAGCCGCCAAGTTTTGCCTGTTCAATCAAGATTCCCCAGTCACAAAGCTCTTTGACAGCTTGTTTGATGGCCTTTTTTCCGGTGGCAGGAACAGAAATGGAGAAACTTTCATCACTCAATATAAGTCCGGAGCCATTTCTAAAAAGCTCCAGAATTGCAGCACTCTTCACAAGGGCGGTATGAAGTTCTGTCCCCAACACTGAAGCACGCTCAATCGCTTCACATGCCTGACTGAAATGAGCACTCTCAGAACCGGCAGAAAGAACCAATCCGAAATTTGCTTGCAAATAGTCCCAAAGCATTGCGGGGTCATAAGTGCTTGACGCTTCTCCGCTCTCTTTCAAAAATTCTCTAAACCCAAAAGGTTCAGCGGACGCAAGAAATCCGAAGACGCTCCGCTCATTTTGACCAAATCGTTTACGCGCAATACTGCCGAGTAAAATTGAACACACGGGATTCAAAGGCCAAGTCTTTGCCAATGCTTGAGCCAACTCTTTAGTGTTCGTCGGGCGGCGCTTGCTCACCAAATCAGAAAGCCTTTGCGCCTCTTTTTCGGCAGATGCAGGTGAATCTTCAACTTCAAACGCTTCGGCAAGGAGTTGAACTGATTCATCGGCACCGGTTACGAAGGAAAGATCTTGAAATCTACCTTGAATTTTGGCCCACTCATCTCGGGAGTGTGAGGACGCTCTGTCCGCATAGGCCTCAAATGACTTATGCAAAATACCAACGATAATAAGATGACCGTTATTGCGTGCGGCAGCTTCCGCGATATCTTGGAGAAAATGAATATCGCCATCAGTTTCAACCGTTGCCTCTAGAAACTTTCCAAGCTCATCGATGATCAACAAAATTCCAGATTTTTGAGAGCATTTGATAAGCGTGTCGATTAGAGATGCGTCGGACAAACTGGCTTTCTGGAAAGCCAAATCTGTCCAGCTAAGCGTTTGTTTGCACATGTCTGCGATGGCTCGCCGTATTGGCCGCCTACTCCCCGTTACCGGAATCACATCCCAATTCTCGATGCGAGAGCTGAACGCCTCATCAAATAACGATGAAAAATTACTGCCAGCAATTTTTCTTGCAAGCTTCTTACCCGCATCATCTCCACCGACAATGTTTCCAACGAGCAAGGCAGCACTAGATTTGCCTCCTCCATACGGCCCTGTCCACGTGAAAGCGTACTGGTCCCCATCTGCAATTGAGCGCGCCATAGCGCTCAGAGACGTATTCGTGCTGCCCTGCAACACATAACCGCTCAGAGGCGGAGTTCCGGAAAGATCGACATCAATTCGCGCGCTTCGAGCAAACCTATTTTTAAGCTTTACACGGTCATTTAACGCTTTCATGCAACCTCACTACGTCGATGAAAGGTGGGATAGATTTGATTCATGGTTTTTGTTCTGTTGAGAGGTTTTCTCTTTTGGATTTGCCTGAGCCCAGCTGTGTCCACCCATACGTACGCACCGTCGGTATAGTCCTCGATGTCCATGAGTCGACGAACAGCACTGTCTTCATCTAGCTTAAAAACTCGCCCGGGCGCCCCTGCTGAATAACAAAGCTGTTCAGCTGTGACCGTTGCTAAGTCAGCATGAGATCGTTCCCAAAAATCATCCAAAGCCAAAGCAAAAACTCCATCATCCAGCGTAGGTTTTGGCCCCACCGAAAATTCAAACCATCCACCATCATTGCCTTGGCGAATGAGACCAAGCTCGGCAAGAAGAGGTTCCGCGGCGTCTTCTCCGCCAGACCCGTCGCGGGCGCAATAATTTCGCAAAAGAACGGTTACATCGTTTGTAACCGTCTTGGGCGCAGCTCGCCAATTACGTTCTGTAGCGATTCCTGAGAGCGCCTCGACGAGGTCAGCTGATCGAAACTCTGAGGCAAGCAACGCATTAAACGCAAAGTAGGTGGTCGTGGTGAATTCAGGCGTAGAAGCAAATTTCCAATGTATTTGCCAAAGACTTGAAATATTTTCCAGATATGGATCGAAGCCATCCGCAGCCAGCAGCTTAGTACCAAACTCAGTCGGCCTCAATATCGTACCATCTTGCTCAATAATGCCAGCAGCAGTTGCCCAATACCGCATTGCAACTGCCATATTTTTCCCAACACCAAATTTGACAATGGCATCTTCGTCTTTGAATACGGATACAGGCGCGCCACCGATGGTAGCGTCAAATGCTTTCTTCAGCCACAACAGTCTCAACGGAAAAGTTTCATGGCCAGCAAATTGTCCTTTGCCCGACCAATTATCGAATAATGACGCCATACAGTGTTCTTACTGGTTGATATCACCAGTAGCAAGGAATTTCTGATTCAAAGCATGTTCAATTTCGGCGATTCCACGCTTAAGTGTAACATCATTAATCCACCAACCCATGGAAATCCTGAAGAAATTCGCATGATTATCAACAGGCACGTGCAATGCCGACAATAGTGGAGAAGCTCTGAGTTCACCATGTGCACAAGCAGATGCATTTGAGATGCAGACATTGTTGCTAAGCCGGTCGATCAGGTCGTCAATGTCAACGTCTCGCAAGATGAACCCTGCAGTCCCCGGCACAGTGGGCGAGACACCACCAACTTGAGACAAATCATATCCAAATGCCTGCACCGAACGAACAAAGGTAGAAAGATGGTCGCAGGCTTGTTTTGACTCTGCAATCATTGATACATTGCATGCTTGGGCAGCTGCTCCAAATGCAGCAATGAGCGATACAGGTGGTGTACCCGGCCGTACAGACTTAATATCTAACTGATAAGCACTGGATTTGAGACCAGCGTTAGAGGAGATATAAACTATCCCGATTCCTTTTGGTCCACCAAATTTGTGTGCTGAAATGGACATCAAATCCACGTCAGTTTCGAAGACATCTATACAAATTTTTCCCACAGCCTGCGCGGCATCCGTGTGCATAAGTGCGCCGGCATTGTGGGCAATTTTCGCTATCTCTTTGATGGGCTGAATAATACCTGTCAGGTTACTTGCGGTCATGATGGATACGAACAAAGTATCATCTTTCACAAGGTTCTTTAACTGATCGAGATCAATCATTCCATCCGGTGTCATCGGACATACAACAAGCTCAAAACCATCGGCACAACCTAGATTTGCAGATCTTTGGAGGGCCTCATGTTCAATCGCTGAAATAATTATTTTTTTACGTGAACCATCTATTCCTGAAACCTGATCAAGCATCAAACGACAAGCAATTTCGTTAGCCTCACTCGCTCCAGATGTAAAAACAAGATCGCCCGGGCCACTGCCAATCAGATTAGCAATTTGGATTTGTGCTGCATCAATTAAACTCTGTGCCAGGCGGCCTTCTTTGTGTCCTGAATTTGCATTCCCGTAAATCTCGATAGTATCGATCAGGGCGGCTTTTGCCTCAGGACGCATTGGAGTGGTTGCAAAACCATCGAAATATATTGGTCTATTCATAGGGCCTATTTTACCGATCGAACAATATTGATGATTGCGTACATCTAGCTCTTCGTTCACAAATATAGCTGAGTCTTTGATTTTATTGAAGCCATCTTCTTTACCAACGCTATACTTAAGGGTTTTTACAATGTCCCTCGAAATCCAAGCATATGAGCAGAATTATCAGCAATTTCGCTCTCTAAATCAGATTATGTGGCAAATTCCTGTTTTAGCAATGACACTCACCGGCGGCCTTTGGTTTGGAGTTTCAAATTTGCAAGATAACCCGCTATTAACCTCAATACTCCTTCTTACTGCGTGCGTTGGCAACTTAGCACTTGTGGCAATTCTTTATCGATTTCGGCACGTGATGAATTGCTATCTAAAGTGGTTGAAGGCTGCAGTTCCCGGTGGTTACGTTGAGGCTAGCGATAAATCCAGCTCGAACAATTGGTTTGAAAAATTCTGTAATACTAATAAGCTCGTTAGTAGATTATTCTCAGGTCTTTTGTGTTGGGCGGCGGCAATGAGTACGGTAGTTTTAATCGGCTATTGGATAGAACGAGATTGGAGTTGGAGCATGCCAAACAATAGTACAGCCATCGCTTTCTATGACAAGCACGCTGCTACGCTTGCGGACGGGTATGAATCCGTCGCTTTCGAGAAGGCTTATCCGTTTCTCGTGCCTATTTTTGATGCCTCTCCGATTTCTGTTCTTGATATTGGATCAGGAACAGGCCGTGACGCAGCTTGGATCGCGGCCAAAGGTCATTCCGTCATTGCAGTAGAACCATCAGAAGCCATGCGGAAGATCGCTGCCTCATTGCACCCAGCAAAGAACATCTCCTGGGTGGATGATGCATTACCGAGTTTGCAATCCGCTCGATTGAGCACTCAAACGTTTGACGTTGTCCTTGCAAATGCTGTCTGGATGCATCTGCCGCCAACAGATCATCAGGCAGCAATGCAACGGATATTTGATTTAACAAAACCCGGCGGTGCCGTTTTTATATCACTTCGGCTAGGTCCACAGGACTCGGAGCGTGGAATGTATGAAGTTTCCTCCAGCGACTTTGTATCAATCGCCAAAAAAAGCGGATTTACCGTACTTCCGAAAGGTGATTTTGCTGACCTGATGGGAAGGCCAGAGGTTAGTTGGAAGATGTATGAACTTCGGCGTTGAGCAACTAAATTGCCAGACAGCGTGGCTGTAGTGTTGGTCTCTGACTTTGACTATCGTTAGGCCAATATGATTTGGCCTGAAAATTTGAATTCGCTCAGCGCCTTCGTTAAATTTGTTCAAATATTAGCTTTTCGTGCTGCTCAACTTTTAGATTGTTATTTCGCCCAACAGTTTGTTTTTACACTATCATTTCAAATATGGCTTTCTAAGTTGCCGTAATAAAGAAATAGCAAACTCACCATTCAAACTATTGCCCTGTGAAGCGCATAGTGCAATTCCTCAAACGTCCCTTCGGTTCCAAACGAGAAACGCTGCCCCATCTTCCTCAAATAGTGCTGCTCGTACTGGTTCCGGAAAACTCGGATCATCAAGCAGTACACTCAGATAATCTCGCGGTTCATCACCCTTGGATTGGGCCTTCCACGCGGCACCGAGCTCAGCCTGCCCCGCATAAATCCGAAAATCCGGTGCACTGTCACTTTTCTTGTCGCTGTTGGTGACAATTTTGACTTTAACATTGATTGTCAGAGTGCGAATTGTTCCTACATAGCGGTCTTTGCTCAGAGTAAAACTTCCAATGGTAGCCATTGATCAGGCCTCCTTTTCTTGAGTTGCGGATGATAGCGGGCGCACTTCTTCTAGTTGTTTCCGCGCACGTTTGAATCCGTGGTCGGCACCGATAAATGATTCCAGCATGAAGGGAATGAGATCGGAGATGCTTTCCTTGCCGTTGTATGTTTGCCGATAAATCTCGGCATAATCCTGAATTGCCGATTTCAACTCGGCATTGGCGATGAAAGTGATTTTGACTGTTTCACGATCTGGCAGCTTGTTGAGTTTGAGTATCATCTGAGCGCTCCCTTTATGATGTAAGGCCTCAAGATCATGTCCTTGTTGACGATGATGCGAAGGGGCCACCCGGGTCTGATTGTCAGGGTTGGTTGAATATTGAGATTGCGTTCTGTCAGGCTTTGACCAACCTGATTGGCGCTGTCCTGGGAGGATTCACGAATTGCTTTGACCAAATCGCTTTCTTGTTTCCCTAATGTCAGTTCGGTGGAAACGCCAAGCAATGTGGAGAGTGCGATGCCTTTGAGCAGTTTCCAGGTGTGGAAGTCCACCTTATCTTCAAGACCGGCATACCCAGCCGTATCGACCCCCGGCAAATTGTCGATGACGATGGATGATCCATCGGGCAATATGATGCGTTGCCATGCGACAAGTGCCCGCTCCTGTCCGAATGCAACAACACTGTCATAGGTACCGATCATGCGTGATCCTTGCGGAATCAGGAGATACGCGCCGGTCGGCGTGTCGTAGATATTTCCCGTAACCTGCGCGATTACGCTCCCCGGAAGATCGGAATTGATACCAGTAATGAGGCTTGCTGAAATAATCGTGCCTGCCATGACCTGATAAGGTGATGCCGGGGTTTGCAGCTTATGGGGATTGTAAATCTTGCCATCAACTTTTTGATTGAGAAAGTCGAGTTTTCGACCCTGCAGGTTTTGATCATTCGCCCTATTGAGTTCAAGCGGTCCTCTGGCTTTGGAACTGGCCGTGCTTACCGTACTGAAAGGATTTCTGCTCGTGGCAGTCGAAATTGGGAGCTTGCCTGATGACGTTGTCACTTGTCGGGTTGATGCGTTCTGCAAAGCCCCAACCCCTGCGCTCCTCGAGGCGAGCTTAAAGAAAATGCTGGACTCTCGTCCCTGTTGCGCCAAGCGTGCTTGGCGTATGCGTTCGGCACGCGCTGCATCTTCTTCCGGGTTCGGGCGAAACGGCAATGATGGCGGCGTTTTGATGCCAAGATCGCGCTCTACCCGGACAATTGCACTGCCTAAATCACCTGGCAGCGGTGGCCCCAACTCTATGGGCGGTTTGGACAAATCGCTATATCGTTGCGGCAAGCTTTCAAGCCCTTCCGGACTTGGTTTGTTATCAATATTGTAAAGCTCTGTTCCGCTGGAACTGCGATCAAAGATGCTCGGCGGATTGAGCGCAAAGATCGTTGCACCGAAGATCAGTATCAATCCGGTTCCTGACAAGAGATATAGGATTCGGCGATTGATCCGTGTAACCGGTCGGGGTCCGGCACGGATAGCCAAGTCTTCCGGATCAATCTTTGGCGTGATGTTTTCCTTTTCTACCGTCATCGATCACCTCCCGGCATGATAAAAGCTGTATTTCGACGATGCCGTTTAGGGGAACGTCCGTCTGTGCGGGTAATGCGCACGATTTGTTGTGGGTCTTTTCCAAGCCTCAACTCGGCAGCGCCAAAAAGCCTGTCGACGATGTAATAGTTTCCGCGAACACGATAATTGACGAGTTGGTTTTCTCCGCGTGGACCAACAACAAAGAGTGGCGGTGCATCGCCCTGATCAAGCCGGGCCGGGAACTGAATATAAACCTTGTGTTTATCGTCAAAGACACGGACCGGACGCCAGGCAGGAGTATCTCCGGTAATGGCATACCGGAATTTGAGCTGGTGAATTCGCAGGCCCTTATCAATTACCTGTTCCGCCACTGTCTGCGCCGTCTTATTCTGGCGCTTCAGTGCAATCAGCGAGTCATGCGGATAGTTCCAGGAAATGGACGCCATATAGGTGTCGGTATCACTAGTAAGTTCGAGATGATAAGCACGCCGGGTGGTGATAATGACAAGGTTTGTCTTTAAACCATCCTTGATCGGTTTCACGAGAACATGGGATTTGGCCGTTGCTCCCTCACCACTCACCGTATCGCCAATAATCCAGCGCACGGTATCGCCAGCCGAAACAGCCACAATCCGCTCACCGCGTTGCAGGGCAATATCACTTACCTGATGAGGTGCTGTATAAAGCTGATAAAGCGCACCTTCAGAATAAGGATAGACCTGAATGGCATTAATATAGCCATCTCGCGTCGGCTCCATTTTTGCTGCTTTGTTGGCATCACTGATGCGTTGCTCCGGTGACCGGGTGTCTTTTGCCGCTTTGGAATGCTTGCCAGGTTTACGTTTCAATTGGCCTGGTAGCGGTAGCAGTTTGGGCAGTTCAACAATCTCAACCGGCAGGCGCGGTTCAACACTCACAGTCGCTGCATCAAAATCACCGCTATCAAAACTGATCTGAGGCGGGAGTTCGGCTTTAGTGGCACAAGCGGTTAAAGTGCCAACCAGACCGAATACAATTATCTTTTTTACGGCAATCTTCTTCACAGAATTTCTCATTTTTAATCTCACTTTATGTTTCCGGGGATAAGGTCGCGGCTCCAGTTGATGGCGTGCACATAGATGCCGAGGGGATTTTTTCTCAAAACTTCTTCGGTGCGGGGCTGCTGGACAATGATGGACAGCACGGCGGAATACCGCGTGGTGCTGGCAAGCGATCCGTTCTCAAAGCTCTGCTCACGCCAGCGCACATCAAAGCTGTTGGCGGATGAACGAACGATGTTGGTGACTTCAACAGCGATGGTTCGTTTGCCGACCTTAGAAAACGGGTTGTTGTCACGGGCATATTCATTAAGCGTGTTGGCAGCCTTCGAAGTGGCATAGTCATAGGCACGCAACCAATTCTGACGCACCACAATTGGATCGATTGAGATTGAACGGATGTTTTCGATGAAACGGGCAAGATGGAATGCGATCTGGGCATCTTTGGGTTCGTAGGCATCAATCGCCGGTCCTACGGCGCGCACTTCGCCCAGCGCATCAACTTCCACTACAAAGGGCGTGATGGTGCTATGTCCTGCCTGCCAGATCACCCCACCAGAAAGACCAATGGCAAGTGCGAGACAGCCAAAGGCCATGAACCTCCAGTTTTTTGCCTGCACACGGGCAGAACCTATGCGCTCGTCCCAGACCTGACCAGCTTTCTGGTAGGGGGTTTCCGGTTCTGGTGTTTGGCCGTAAAAAGTCGTTGAACGTTTGAACATCAATTTATCCTTCAATCATCATTTTGTAATTTTGGGTTTTCGCCGGAAACAGGTCGGTCTCCGTCACGGATGGTGTGAGCCGCAACAGAAATGCCTTCGCGCAGGCGCTGCTCGCTTCGGAGCTTTTGTGCCCAACCGGGTGCTCCACCTGTTGGTTCGGATGTGGTTGGCGAACCAACATCTCCGCCGGATATGGTTCCGCCGGTGGCGCTTACCCCGCCACGTTGCCCACCAGAAAAAGACTGCCGAATGCCAGTACCGGCATTACGAACAGTTTGGCCAACCGCACCAGTTCCAGCTTGAGCAACTCCGGATATTCCGGCAGCAACACCTGCTGCACCGCCTGTTCCAGAAGTTGCACGACCAAGAGTGAATGCGGCACTGGTTCCCCCGGCAACAGAGGCTGCGGCGTTGGTGGCCCCACGAATGCCTGCACCCAGTGCTCTTGCGCCACCCATAGCAGCGCCGGTGGCAGCCGCCCCGCCAATTGCAAGGCCTGCTGCTGATCCGACAACGGCACCAGCACCAAGCTGCGGCGCGCCTGAGACAAGCCCTGCTGCGATACCGGGACCAAAAATGCCAAGCATGAATATAGCAAGTGCGCCAAGTACGGTTGCAGCAGCTTGCTCAAAGGTGATGTCGCCACCAGCAAACGAGTTGGCAAAGGAACCAAAGAGAGTAGAACCAATGCCGACAATGACAGCCAGCACCATCAGTTTAATACCGGCGGCAACCACATTGCCAAGTACGCGTTCTGCCAGAAACGCTGTCTTATTCCACAGGGCAAATGGAACAAGAATAAAGCCTGCCAACGTGGTCAGCTTGAATTCCAGAATTGTCATAAAAAGCTGGATTGCAAGAATGAAGAAAGCCAACAGCACGATCACCCAGGCAAACATTAAAATGACGATGGTGACGAAGTTCTCAAAAAAGGCGATGGGCCCGATCAGCTTGCTGACTTCATCGAGCAAGGGTGCTGCTGCAGTATAACCGGTGACCGCGACAAAACCCGGTCGCATCAAGTCCGCAGCGGAAATTGGCGAGCCGGTGGCGCGAAGTCCCAATCCGGCAAAACTGTCAAAGATGATATTGGCCAGAGTAGAGAAATTATTCAGAATGAACGCAAAGGCACCGACATAAAGCACTTTCATGATCAGTGCCGGCAGGACCGACTTGTCGTCTGCCAAGGCCCAAAACAGGCCAGCCAAAGTAATATCGATCCCGATCAGAACGGTGGTCAGGAATGCTACATCTGAACCAAGCAGTCCGAAACCGGAATCGATGTAGGTCACGAAAGTGGACGTGAAGAGGTCGATGATATTGAGATCATTCATTGCAATTGCCCTTCCTATCGCCGCGTATAGGGAGACCGATCCCCCATGAAACGCTCAAAACGGGCGCGTCCCTGTTCTCGTGCAGCATTGGCTCGGGCACCCTCCAGCGCTACGGCTCGGGCAGATGCTGCAAGAAGGCTTTGAAGTTGCATCGATTGCTTGGCAGCAAGTGCAGTTAGCTGATTGCCTGCCTGCACTGCCTGAAGATTGCCAACAGCACTCTGGCTCTGAGAGATAACCCGATCCAGTGTGGTTGCATCTGCACGTAGTTGACCGACTACTGCGGCCTGAACTTCAAGGCTGTGTTTGAATCCTTCACGTGCAAGTTTCCAGGCATCTTCGGCATCCTGTATGATGCGGGAAGTTGGTACCGATACATTATAACTTTCAGGAAACAAACGTCGGTATTCTGTGCTGATTGCAGAGACATCATAGGCAATGCCTTGGGCACTTTGGATAAGCCTGTCGACCTGTTGCAGCGAAGATCTAAGATCACCAGCAATTGACGAAGGTAATTGCGTGAGGTTCCTTGCCTGATTGACCAACATTTGCGCCTGATTGTTGAGTTGGTTAATCTGATTGTTAATCTGCTGTAAATTTCGAACTGCTGTGAGCAGGTTTTGGCTGTAATTTGCCGGGTCAAATACCGTGATGGCATTGGCGGTTGGTACAATTGCAACCAAGCTGGAACAGCTAATGGACAAAGCAATAAGCGCGGACGAAAGCCCGTGTTTGAATGTGTTCATCGTTCATCCCTCCCGGTGTTTCCCCATTGCCAGCCGCTCTGGCCATTGGCGAGGATTTCGACGCGGTAGTGGTAGGTGCTGAATTGACTGATGGCGTAGACGCTGGCTCCGAAAGGTCTGACGCTACCCGCACCAAACCCGTCATAGACGCCGTAGAAAAAACCGGTGGCATAGCTGTCGCCGAAACCAAATCCGTCTGCAAAATCGAGAGCAACACCACCAAAGGTGATCTCGCCTATAGCTTCATTGCCGATGCGGGCATGGCATCCGGGTAATATTGCAGATGCTCCGGTTCGCCCGGCTGCATGACGACGCAAGACCACATTGTTTCCAGGTTGACTGAAGGCGGTAAAATCGTCCTCACCGTCAAACCCACAATCGCCGCCTGATGAAGTAATGCGTATTTCATCGATATTAGGGTGAAGCGGAATGCAAAGCGATCCACTTGCATTGGCAGCGTTGCCATCCAGCCATTGGCGGATGTTTCCGCGAGCATCCGGCACTCCCCAGATATGGCGCTGATCACCAATGCAGGTTGAGCCAACCGAAACGACTGCATCCCCTTTTTGGGTCACAACATTCAAAAAGAAGCCGGGGCATTCATCATCGTGCCAGCATTCGGGCCAACCCTGATTAATCAACATCCGGGTTTGGCTGGTGAGCGAACAGATCTGATAATTTGTTTGCTCCAGTAATCTGGCAACAGATATGACACTCTGTACGTAGTTGGCAGGATTGCAGGCAATCTCGCCATTTCCAACCAAAGCCTGTGCTCCCTGAGCAGAGGCAAAGAGGAAGAATGCAGCATAAACAACGGCAACAATATCGAGTTTCATATTTAGTTTCCTTTCGTATTTTCTTGGGTTGAGTCTTGCGGGTGAATGATGTCAGCGGCCCAGTCGAGGCCTTTGGCGCGAAGCCACGAATCTGCAAATTCTTGCTTGCCATGAGCTGCAATAAGCTCGTGCATCAGGGCGTGATCCTGTTTGGTGGAAGCACCGGTAAAGGCGAGAGCAATCTCGCCAAGGTTTAGCTCGAACAGCCGGTTACCCTGCCTGGACTGGATGTAATAATCGCGTTTGGAAACGGCGCGGGAGATGATTTCAATTTGACGATCATTCAGCCCAAAGGCTTCATAGATTGCCTTTGCCTGCGGCTCGATGGCTCGGTCATTAGGCAGGAAAATACGGCTTGGGCAACTTTCGATGATTGCGGGCGCGATGGAACTGCCCGCAATATCCGATAATCCCTGCGTGGCAAAAATCACAGAAACGTTCTGCTTGCGCAGTGTTTTGAGCCATTCGCGAATGCGCACTGCAAAAACCGGGTGATCGAGAAACAGCCATGCTTCATCCAGGATAAGAAGCGCCGGACGACCATCAAACCCGGCTTCGAGGCGATGGAACAGATAGGTAAGCACCGGAAGTACCACTCCGGTTTCATGCATCAATTCTTCCATCTCAAAGCACTGGACATCGCCGAGTGTGAGAAGATCACTGTCAGCATCAAGCAGGCGCCCGTATGGACCTTCGAGCGTATAGGGTTGGAGCGCCTGTCGGAGTTCGCTTTTTTGCAACAGAGTCGCCAAACCGGTGAGCGTGCGTTCGGCAGTTGGCGCGCCGGCAAGATTTGAAAGTGCCGACCACACTGCATCTTTTGTATCCGGTGTAATCTCGATGCCTTCTTGAGCAAAAAGATCAAGAATCCAGCCCTGTGCAAAGGAACGTTCACCAGTCAGATCGATATTCGCCAATGGCTGGAAAGCAAGTGCACCCTCTGAACCAAGATCAAAATACGCCCCGCCCATACCAAGAATAGCGGCACGCGCTGAACCACCCTTGTCAAACATGGTGATTTGAGCGTCAGGGTAGCGGCGGAACTGAAGTGCTATGAGTGATAAAAGAACCGATTTACCAGCCCCCGTAGGACCGACAATCAGCGTGTGCCCGACATCGCTGACATGCGTAACCAGACGAAACGGCGTGGTGCCGTTGGTCCGCACCGTAATGAGTGGTGGACCATCCAGATGCTCATTGCGCGCCGGGCCTGCCCAAGTGGCAGACAATGGCATGATATGTGACAGATTAAGTGTGTTGATCGGTGACTGGCGAACATTGGCATAAACATGCCCCGGCAATGATGAAAGCCATGCTTCAACCGCATTGGTATTTTCCTCAATGGTGGCAAATCCGCGTTCATCAATGATGCGCTGGGCCGCGCGTATTTTTTCGCGAACGCGATTTTCGTCTTCATCCCAGACGACAAATGTCGTTGTGACATAACCGTAGGATACAAGATCGGCCCCAAGTTCCTGCAACGCGGCATCAGCATCGGCGGCTTTATTGTCGGCATCACTATCAACCAATGCTGATTGCTCGTTAGTCATCACCTCCTTGATGATCGCACCGATTGATTTGCGCTTAGCAAACCACTGGCGACGATACCGGCGAAGCACCTTTTCTGCAGATGCCTTGTCGAGCGATATAAACCGTGTCATCCAGCGGTATTCAAAGCCAAGATTATCAAGTTGATTGAGGAGCCCCGGTGTTGTGCTACCTGGAAACCCGAGAATGCTCAGCACCCGTAAATGCGCATTGCCCAGCATTGGCGCCAACCCACCTGTAAGCGGCGTATCTGCAAGAACCGCATCAAGATAGGCTGGTATTTCGGGCACATTGATTGAGTGTCGCCGGGTCGAGATGCAATTGTGCAGATAGGTCAGGGTCTCACCATCATTCAATAGTGCGACCTCTGGCATTAACTGCCCAAGCAAATCAAAAGCACGATCAGTCTGCTGAACAAAACTTTCCAGATGATCGTGATAATCCAGTCCAGGTTTCTCGTCAGCGCTTTCGATCAAAACCCGTTCCACACGATTGACGGTTTCAACTGGCGGTAAATACACAAATGTCAGTTGGTATCCTGTCTCAAACAGATCACCGGCATTTTCAAAAGCGGCCCTGCGTTCTTCATCGATCAATGACGACACCGGGTCAGGAAACCCACGTTGTGGGTAACCACTTCGTGGGTATTCTCGTGCAGGCGTTCGGTTTGCTTCAAAGAACATTGCCCAGCCTGAACCAAATCGGCGCAATACATTGTTGATCCGTGCGCAGGTCGAGACCAACTCGGCTTCGGTAGCACTTTCAAGGTCCGGCCCGCGAAACCGCGCAGAGCGTTGGAAACTGCCATCTTTGTTGAGAATAATGCCAGGTGCAACCAGACAGGCCCAAGGCAGATAATCCGCCAATAGCGCCGGTCGCTTTTGATACTCACCCAAATTCAGCATGTGAGCGCCCCTTTGTGTCGAACGTGGCGAACCAATACATCCATGAAAACCGGGTCTTTGCGCGCTGCATAAACAGCGGTGCTATGACCGACAATCCAGACAACGGCCCCGGCAATCCAGAGTTGAAGCCCCAGTCCAAGTGCTGCCGCCAGCGTGCCATTGATGATCGCAACTGTTCGCGGCGCTCCGCCCATTAAAATTGGTTCGGTTAGAGAACGGTGCAGCGGAATTTCGTATCCCCTGATGCTTTGTGTGTTGCTATTCATATGATGAGCGCTCCACCACCGAATGAGAAGAATGACAGGAAAAAGCTCGTGGCGGAAAAGGCGATGGCGAGACCAAAGACGATTTGAATGAGCCGTCTAAACCCACCCGATGATTCACCAAAGGCAAGTGAGAGACCGGTGATTACGATAATGATGACGGCAATAATCCGTGCGACGGGTCCTTCGATGGATTCCAGTATCGATGTCAGTGGCGCTTCCCAGGGCATCCCGGAACCGGCAGCATAAGCCGGTTCAACAAAGGCTGCTGCGAGGGCAAGCCCAATGCCAACAAATTTTGCAGTGCGCATTGGCAGAAAGTAATTATCAAATGGATTCATGGCGATCTCCTTGGATCAAATTGTGGGAACAAGATGGATTTGAGTGAGGGGTTTCAGAACGTAGTCGCCATCGCCATCAAGCCCTTCAAGGGTGGCAACAGTTTCAACGCGGCGGCCTAAATTGCGCCCCTTGAGAAACACCACCACATCAATTGCTTCGGCAATAAAACGCCGGGGTACGGTGACAACAGCTTCCTGAATGAGTTGTTCGAGCCGATAGAGTCCAGCCCGCGCTGAATTGGCGTGAAGTGTCGTAATGCCCCCTGGATGACCGGTATTCCATGCCTTCAACATGTCGAGGGCTTCCGGTCCGCGTACTTCGCCAACAATGATACGGTCCGGACGCAATCTGAGCGTCGAGCGCACAAGATCGCTAAGCGAAGCAATGCCGGGTTTGGTTCGAAGGGCAACGCAATCGGTTGCTGCGCAATCAAGCTCGCGCGTGTCTTCAATCATGACAACACGGTCCCCTGAAGCAGCCACTTCAGACAGCAATGCATTCACCAGAGTTGTTTTGCCGGAACTTGTACCGCCCACCACCATAATGTTTTTACGATCGGCGACTGCCAACGATAACGCTCGCGCCTGATGCGGCGACATGATCTGCGCCTCTACGTAATCAGTCAGTTCGTAAATCACCTGCGCTGCTTTACGGATTGAAAAACACGGGGCAATCACTACTGGCGGCAATAACCCTTCGAAACGCTCGCCGTTATCGGGCAATTCGGCGGAAACAACAGGACGATCAGCGTGGCATTCCTGACCGATATGGCTGGCAACAAGGCGAATAATCCGTTCGGCCTGTATCGCAGCAATCTGTTCGCCGGTATCAGATCGCCCATCACCGTGGCGGTCGATCCATAGTTTTCCATCAGGATTGACCATCACCTCGATCACCTTTGGATCAGCAAGGGCGGTGGCGATTTCCGGACCCATGGCGGTGCGCAACATGGTGCGTTGACGATCAATTGTTGTCGAATTCAACCGATCATGCATCGGCCTCTCCTCCATTTTTGGTTTGAATGTCTTTGGATGTTTCTGCCCGCACGGCTTTCAGGGCGTCGATTTCGGCCTCGGTGAAGAAATCGCTCTCTTTCGCGGTGATTTCGTCGAGCACATCGCTGATCATATTTTTGCCACCCGCAAGTCGGCGTCCGAGCTGCGTTATAAAATAATCGAAACGCTCCTTGCCGAGCGCGCGGGCGGCATCCTGATCCGTATTGGGCAAGGGAGGAGTTACGGTCAGGAAAAAGCGGATGAACAAGGCGAGCGTCTCGGTGGAAATACCGAGATTACGCTCCAGCCGGTCAATATGCCGGGTCAGTCGGTCAAGCCGACGGATCAATGCGCCATCGCGCTGATCATCAAATTCTTTGGAAAAGAACCCCATCAGCGCCGCTTCAACAACAGCGGCCTTGGTCACACCGGGCCGTTTGGCAAACAGTGTGACCTTCTCTGATAGCTCGTAGGCAATATGGACGTTAAGGCGGGGTTTCATCTTCGGTTCTTTCAAAAGCTTGGCAGCAGATCGTCGTCGGATTGATCGATGGCGTGGGCACGTTGAATGGTGGTCGTGTTTCGGGCGAGTTGGTCCATGCGTTTGGCATCAGCCACATCGAATTCGTCATCGAGAAGTCCGGCGTCCGGTGCCTGCTCGGGTTCGGATTTGGCTGGGAATTCGTCTGCAAGAGCTGGGTGACGTTTCAGGCCGCCATCATCTTCTTCGTCATAGGTGCCGTGGTTGGATTGAGGCCCGTTGAGATCAGCATGGGGTTTACGCTCTTGCCCGATCCAGACATCGGTGCGAGGTGACGGACAATCTGAGTAGGAGCTGCCTTCAGACTGCGTCTGTCTCAAATCAGGTGGAGAACAGACCCGGTCCGAGAAATTACCATCTTCGAAATAGCGAAGCTTTTCTGCGCGTATCGGCGACTGACCGGAGACCATTACGATCTCTTCATCCATAGGAAGTTGCATCACCTCGCCAGGTGTCAGGAGTGGCCGGGCGGTTTCCTGACGCGAAACCATGACATGCGCCAACCAGGGTGCCAGTCGATGACCAGCATAATTACGCTGCGCTCTAAGCTCGGTTGCCGTTCCAAGAGAATCCGAGATGCGCTTTGCCGTGCGTTCATCATTGGTGGCAAAAGCAACCCGTACATGGCAATTATCGAGAATGGCATTGTTCTCACCATAAGCCTTGGTGATCTGATTAAGCGATTGGGCGATTAAAAATGCGCGGATGCCATACCCGGCCATGAAGGCGAGTGCGCTTTCGAAAAAGTCCAACCTGCCAAGTGCTGGAAACTCATCAAGCATCATCAGAAGCTGGTGACGGTGATGTTTGCCTTCCTGGCCTTCAAGCTTTTCGGTCAACCGGCGTCCAATCTGATTGAGAATCAGACGTACCAGCGGCTTGGTGCGGGAGATGTCCGAGGGTGGAATAACAAGGTAGAGCGAAACTGGACGCTCAGCGTCTATAAGATCAGCGATCCGCCATTCGCAGGTGCTGGTTGTCTCCGCCACAGTTGGATCGCGATAAAGTCCCAGAAATGACATTGCGGTTGAAAGAACGCCCGAACGCTCATTCTCGGATTTGTTGAGAAGTTCCCGCGCCGCCTGAGCAACAATTGGATGCACGATTGGCGCGGCTTTTATGCCGAGATGATTGGTGCTCATCATCACCTGTAACGTCCGCTCAAAAGACCGCGATGGATCGGAAAGAAAAGCAGCCACATGTGAAAGTGTCTTTTTCTCCTCGGCATAAAGAACATGCAGGATCACGCCAACCAGTAAAGAATGGCTGGTCTTTTCCCAATGGTTACGGCGCTCCAATGCCCCTTCAGGATCGACCAGAATATCAGCAATGTTCTGAACATCGCGGACTTCGAACCGGCCTTTACGCACTTCCAGAAGCGGATTGTATTTGGCGCTTGCCGGATCAGTTGGATTAAACAGCAAACAATGAGAGAACTTTGCACGCCAACCAGCGGTTAATTGCCAGTTCTCTCCCTTAATGTCGTGGATAACAGCGGACCCGGTCCAACTGAGCAGGGTTGGAATAACCAGGCCAACGCCTTTGCCTGAACGCGTCGGTGCAAAGCACATTATATGCTCGGGACCGTCATGGCGTAGATATTTGCCATTCAGTAGCCCGAGAAAAACGCCTCTTGAATCATGCAAACCTGCAAGATCAATCTCAGCATTAGTTGCCCAGCGCGACGAACCATAGGTCGTGACCAACTGGCTTTGCCGCGCTCGCCACAACGAACCAGCTATAGCAACAATGACACCGGCAACTCCGCCGCCCGCCGCCGTTGCCCCTGCCTGATTGAAAACCGATGGCGCATAGGCTTCATAAGCATACCACCACTCGAACAGCCGCCATGGAATGTAAACCGGATAATCTGCAATCTCGAACCAAGCCGGACCAAGGCGCGGTTGATACGCAAGCATATGCGCAGTCCATTGTGTCGCACCCCACACCGCGCCAATGACAATGGCGAAGGTGAAAATAATCTGGCCGTATAGAAGTTTGCTGGGTGTCATATCTGAACCGTCGATTAAGGGGGAAACCCCGGTGAATATCGACAACAGATCGCGACAAATATTAAATTAATTCAATGACTAAACTTCCAATATGATCCATGAAACGAATTGTAGGGAAAGTCTGTCCACTTTGGTAAAGATACGTCCATGAAGATTTTCTATGGTGTACATTTATCTAAAACATTTTTTGGAAATATGATTTGGCAACAACCTCAGATTCATCAAATTCTAGAGACGCACGAAAATCGGAACGGGGATTATATAAATGCCACTTTTAGAATTTCCAGATGACATGTATGTTTTGCGACCGGGCGAGCCTGCAATGTATGGTTTCGATCCCATGGTCAAACGCTATGCTGAACATCTTAAAGCTTTTATGGGAGAAGATGAGTGGCTTGTGCGCCGGGATAAGATCGCCCACTTCTTCTATCAATCACTTGTTGGTGAAACAGTCGATAGTAGCGGGAAAGGACAATTCTTCAATAATAAAGATCAGTTTGGTTGGTACCTATTCCTAGCGGAGGCATTCAACGATCATCCCCAGAACTACGAAGTAATCTATGGCAGTAGGGTAATTCCCATATTTGCAACTCTAGGGCGAAATTTGGATCAACTTCTTTCGGTTGAAGGTTATGAAACTCGTCTTCGGCGGTTAATGTCATCAGATAGATCGCAACCAAATGGTGGTTTTTTCGAGTTTCTAGTAGCTACAGCATATGTGTGCGATGGATATAAGGTAGCCTTTCATCCCGAGAAAAGGGGCATTGCACGTTCACACGATATTGATGTCCAAAAAGGCGACGTTTGCTTTGCTGTTGAATGCAAACGAATGGAGGGTGGAGAGTACCACGAAATTGAACGACAACGCATGCGGGATTTGTGGCAGCCAGCCTGCATGCTTCAAGTATCAACGGGCAACTCATCATATTTTGATATCCATTTCAAAATTGCCCTGCCAGATGTTTCAAATAACTATCTGTATGAAAAAGCCCGCCAATTTGTCGACTCAGGCAAAGACAATCTGCTATTCGACGACAATACCGCCCGAGGGATTATTCGCGAACTTGATATTAAACCTTTACAGGAAGCTCTGAAAGAGACCTATTGGCTTCATCCTGGTCCGCAGTTTACTGAAAAGTTGTTAGGTTCTTATCGCCGCTATGACAGTCATTTAGCTGTTCAAAAGATACGATATGCTTCTAATCCTCACTTCATAGATGAGATCGATCAAGCAGTTGTTGCCCGTTGGACGAGCCTTTCTGAGGTGGCGATAGAACGCAAAGCAAGAGATGTATTTTCAAAGGTTGTGGATGCATGTAAGCAGTTACCTAGCGACGTCCCAGGAATTGTACATGTAGGGTTTGAAACACTTGGTGGTGACGAAATTGAGAAACGACGCTATCAAAAGATCAAATCCAAAATCCGCAATTTTGATGCAAAGGGCAAACCACTCACAGCAATTATATGTCATGCATTTTCACCTGAAGCTTCTCCTACAGAGACTTGGGCATTTGATGAAACCTGTATCTATCAATGCTTTGGCTACAACACGTTGCCTTTATCAAAAATCACATTAGTTGTTCCAGACGATGGGCCGTTGAACGATGGAGTTCACTGGTAAATTTTCATTTATTTATAGAAGACTCGACTTAATCTGCCGCCGCTCTGAAATCTTAATCGAACAAGAACTCAACTTTCAAATCCCTACCCCGCGTTTGTTTCCAAAATCGAAAGACACTACTGATCCACGCGGTATTCCTCTGACCAGCTTGCCGCGCTGACGCTCAAGGGCGGCGCGCCAGGGAACCAGTGTGAATTCTTTTGATTTTGTAATAATGGCAAATTTACCGCTGGCAAGATGGACTGGTTGTTTATATATGCCTTCTATCCGCTCGCCATCTTTCGCCTCCATGAATTTCAAATTCATTTCCTTGTAAAGCTTGTTTCCGACACTTGCCAGTTCCCGCCTTCTGAGTGTCATCAGTAAGTTGCGCTGATATCGGATTGTTTCACTTTTTCGTTCTGCCAGCCCAGTCTCGACCAAATATTCCTGCCGCCGTCGAAGAGCTTCCTTAGCTGATTTCCCAAACCGATCACCACGTAATTCGGTTGGCTCCCAGGATACAAGTTGCCGGTCCAACCAAGTCGCTCCATTAGCTCCGACCTGACTTTCCAGTGAAAATGATGACAGGAGGACGACCTGACCGGGATAACGCGTTTGCCTTTGAGCAAGCGCTTCAACACGCTTGGCAAAATCATCCGGTATTTCCCACGAACCATCCGCAAACCGGCGCACTACATTCATGCGCCGAAGTGCTTCCAGCCGACGCACATGTGCCTGGATAAATTCCGGTGATGCGCTTGGGTCGTGGTCTGCATGTGTGTCAGGAGAATAAAGCCCGCCGTTACCACTGGCGATTTCAGCAATCACGCGGTCGGATGGTTTCAATTTGGTTGATGCTGGATGGATTTCTATAATAGACCCCTTGGGCAAATCATCCATGTCCTGTTTTGGATCAAGAGCGATGTGATGGACACGGCTATCAGCGGCGTCGACAAGGATGTAGTGGCCATCATTCAGTTCATCGTGCAGGCCGCGATCAATGATCTGCCCCGTAACGGTCGTGGCTCGCTCGTCACGCGGATCATAAATACTCAATTCAGATGCGCCTGCATCAACGCCAGCTTGTTTCATTCCCCGGTGCATAGTTTTGATGATGTCGCCGCGTTCACCAGCGCGCCTGAGTGTTGCTTCCAGTTTAGGTGAGAGTTCCCACTCACCACTGCCAGTCTCCCGTGCCAACCCCTGCCGCTCAAGATGGCGCAAGCGGCCCATCCGCATCGCGTGCTTGAACCGATCAACTGGTGTTGCCGGTCTCATCGCAGTTTCGATAACACCACCATCAGCACCCCGAACCAGCTCACGATCAAGATCGGTGAACCGATCCTGATCTACCTGCCGCCTGAATTTGTCTGCAACCTCACGCACAGTCTGCGGACCCAGTTCCAGTGTCAGAATTTCGCTCGCTCTTTTGCGCATACCATAGGAAATGTAATCACGGGCAATGACCAAATCCTTGCCCAACTCGTCCTTACCACGCAACACGATGTGGGTGTGGGGATGATCCGTGTTGAAATGATCGACGGCCACCCAATCAAGGTGTGTATCCAAATCCTTTTCCATTGCAACCATCAGATCGCGTACGAAAGGCTTGAGGTCGGCAAGCTCTGTCGCATCCTCAGGCGAGACAATGAACCGGAATTGACGGCGGTCGCCTTCACTCCGTTCAAGGAAATCTTTGCGATCTTCTTCGTCATGCGTCGCATTATAGAGTTGACCTGGCTCGCTTTCTTTTGAAACGCCATCGCGCTGGATATATCGAAGGTGAGTGCTGGCTGCTCCTGATTTGTTACCACCGCCCCCAAACTTTACAATCCTCGTCTTGATGACAACACGTCGATAAGATGGCCCAAAGCTGTGACCTGCACGACGATGGCGAAGCGCATCATTGCCGCGCCCAATTCGAGTGCCGGAAAATGCCCGTGAACTGTTGCCTGTTCCAAAACTACTTTTGCCCGCTGCTGATATCTGACGGAGCACCCGGTTGATATAGGTTTTTGCACGAGCACCACCCAGGTTGCGAACACGCCCAGGCTTTGGATTGAAAATATCATTTGGTTTGTCAATCATAATCAATCCCTGAGGTGGCAACATTTATCAGTCAAAACACGTATCTCCCCTTGCACTATCTATTATTCAATTAACTCAGCGTCCTAACACTCATTACCTGCACATTGGGTTTTGGCCCATGTGCAACCAAACTCGATGTGCAGACTGGGATTCTGGGTGCTTTGCACCATCCCCTTTTATCTTGCCCTCCATCATTTTAGATTCTTATCGCCTATTTCGCTTGATACAATTGGATCAACTTAGCTCGCTCTTACTTCAGAAAATTTCCAGCTTTCTGGCTCTTCCGATGATTAGGTTGCGATCCATCGGGCCAAAGTATCGGCCATCAAAAGATTTTGGGTGGTTTTGAAGCAGGAAAAAACTATCCAAACCAAGGGTGGTACAGCCACTCCAAACAGGCAGCTTTCGACCTTGATCATCCTCAAATAGCGCCACCACTGCGCTGACGTTGTTGATCAGAATCTCTTGTCCACTACGGCAAATTTTATCGCCTTCAATGCCCATTACACGTTTAATCAACGGCACATTAGTCGGCAGATATTGGCGGATTTCAACGAGTTCTCGAACGTGTTTGGGCAACCAAATTAAGACGGTATCACCGCGTGAAACCGACACTTGATCAACCCAATAAAAGCCAATCGGCGCGCTCGCTGATGCGTTATAAACGAGTTTCGTTGGTATATTGAAAGCAGACGCAATACCAATCGCAACCACAGGAATGAATGTAACGATTAAAGAAAAATGCCTCATGCCAATACCTTCCTCGCAGCCAGATATGCCTCGTGTTGCTGTAAAGAATAACCACGAACAGGACGATTAATCATCATTCGATTGTGAAGCCGTCGGTAGAAATATGGTGATACTATTGACGGATCAAACCCGTCGTTTTCCAGCCGGTCAATCTGGGCAAGCACGCGTTTGACTTTGACGTTTCCGCTGGTGATCAAGAGTATTTCGCCACCCGGTTGAATGCCTCTAAAGCGGTTCATCAGATGTAATGGCTCCACAGCTTTGACAATGACAAAACGCCATTTCTGTGTCCCATATTCATTGGCATGCCAGCGTATGTAACCGAATAACTGACCCGGTTTAAAGATCGCCAGCGAGCGCCTTCGGTCCAGATTAAAGTCATAAACAGGATCGCCAAACCTCAACCAATTGTTCAAATATTCAGGGTAAAAGACGACCTCCACGCACGTGAATAATTTACACATCTGATGTGGAGTTCTTGATGCGCTGGTTCGACCAATCGTTCAAATCATCTATATGGTAGCGAACGTAACGGCCATGTTTGCGGTAGATGGGACCACCTCCGTAAACGCGCATTTTTTCCAGGGTATTGGTCTTCAGCACAAGAAATCTGGCAGCTTCTTTCGTAGTGAGGAATGGTTCGGAACTATTTTGTACTTCATCCTGATTGGTCATGTTTCCTCCGGTGTTGGAAAAATTGCTCTACCGGAAAGAAGCTGAACTATTTTTTGAAGCCGCTGCAGTATCGTTCTCACATATATGCGAGAACGATACCCCCAAACTCCATTTTGAAATCGTCATTTCAGGAGTGTTTTATAACCACCGCCAACCATTTTCCGGCCTCGCTTGACGCTACGAATGATACTGTTCTTCATCGTCTGACTGGGGTTATTCCATTCATCATCGGTTGCATTTTCTCCGTGAATGAAGACGGCAATTTGGCGATACGAATACCCATGAGAGCGACAGTCAAAGGCTACCAAAGCATTTCGGTGTCGCAATCCTTGGGTGGTCCAGTTTGTGTATGATGCATCTGAATTTCGGTTTCGATAAAGATTTGCGAGGTTTTTAGTCAGCCTAAGGGCACCTTCAACATCGGGGAAGCTTTCTAGAACTGGTTTTAGTGAAAATGTAGCAATGTTGATACTTTCTCCAATACATTTAACCTGCGCTATCCTGCGTTTATCAACAAAAAGCAAATATTGCTCGCCATTCGCTGTTTTCAAAAGTGTCTTTCGACAACGAACCTGTCCCAATGAAACAACACCGTCCGTCTTTCCATAGACACGATTGCAAACATGGGCGGTAACTACACGTTGGTAAGTATCTTCTGTCCAGAATACGTATGCATCAAGAGAAGAATGTGCGGGATTGGCGAAACATGTGAAGGCCCCAAGCCTCCGCACCCACAAACCGCCGCCGTATTCTGAGCAGGACCGTATCATCAAGGAGACGGATGGGCTTACAGCGGCCAGGTCGAGAGATCCGCCAATCATGACAATAGTCTGGATTGCGCCTAAGGTATTCCCACGCAACCTGCGAACGGTTTAGCAGGCGCACAAAATCATAATCTTTTAACAACGACATTGTTGGCCGTTTAGAATAATCGACTTCCACCATAACAAATACCTCAATAAATTTCCAAGTATTCGAACCAATAAATGCAGGAAACATTGGCGGTAACACGTCGACTTCTTGTTGATTCGTTGTTTATATTTTGATATAGATCGATGAAATGCATTTAAGAGAAAATGCGTGTAAAAACCCCACGCCTTTCGACGCAGGGAGCTTGGGTTATCAACCTACCGGGTTCCAGAGGATTGCCATGACATCTTCATCATCCTGTCCTGCTGCGGCCCCCAGATTGGCGTAGATTTTCTTGACACCAAACTCGGGAGCGGCGAAAGTTAGCGAGATATATGGATTACCCGATGCCTTTCCGATCCGGTTCCAGCCGCCACCGATTTCGACACGATCCTCTGTAAATACCCGGTAATCAGGCTGTGCATCTGTTTCCTTTGACGTGTTTGGCAGAATGCTGATGCGTTTCTTGAGGCTCATCATGGCGAGTGTGCCTTCGTATCCGTTGTTGTTTGACTTTGTTACATATCCAATTGCTTGTGCCATTTTACTATCTCCATTTTTTTGTTGCGAAGGCGCCGATCGCCTTGCTGACGCGTGACCGGCCATGCCGGGCAGCGGCGGCATGAACCCCCACCAGAATAAACAAAGGGGCCGCAACGAAGTGAAGGACCGCTGGAAGGTGCTTTTTTGAACACGTCGTGTCATAGGCACAAAGTGTCCGCGAGGAAGGCCGCAGGCCGGGGAAAAAAGTTCCTGCACGCGGTTTCGTGCCGACGCTGTTCGGCATAGGTCAAAGAGCAAAAGCAGGGCTATAGGTGTTTTCGCAACTCAATATTTGAGAGATTGTTGGCAGAAGAAATTGGGTATGTAACAAAGTCTGATACGGGTGATAGTTGGCACCACCTGGGTGAGGTTTTCTCTCGCAATTCTCTCTGCCATGCTCAATGGTCAGATTTGCATCGCGCTTTCCCCAAGGCCGCCTTCATGATGCTGTAGAAATCGGTGGTGGCCGGAATTGGGTCGGATTGACCGGAGAATATCCCGATTGCTTGGCTGCCAGCACATCGTGTTTTTGCCATATCGTAGCCAGTTTGGGAGCCGCAGCAAGGCAAGATGTTAATCTTGACCCGCAATTCCTGCTCCGTACTGCATAAGCATAGCCCCCGCACCGAAAGGTGTGGGGGGTTTTTTGATATAAACCGTGGCACGCGGGTCCCGACCCTCCAGCTTGGGTGAGAGGGTCGGGGCCGCTTTGGGCAATCGATTTTAAGTAAACAGAGGTTTAATCCGCGCAAGATTATCACTCAATCGCCCACCTCTTCCCTTGATGTAATGCTTGAATGGGAATTCCATATAAGAGGGAAGCCAACCCTCAACCTTGTCTCGTCCCTCGCCATTGAGGAAGTCCTGAATGATATTCTTCTGCACCTTGGCCGTTTCAGCAACATTACCATCGGCAACTTGTTTGCCGCCAATATTGCGCAACATCGCATTGATTGAAGCCTTGTCACGTAACAGGGAAAAGAACGTTTCATCTGGTTGCCAGTAATCGGCCATATCAACTTTAAGATGGCAGCCAAGGGCTTCGACAACACTGGTGCCGCATTGCAAAGTTTCTGCCATGATGAAGGTGAGTACCTGCATTACTTCTTTGTCAGATAGCTTTAGCAGTTTGAAAAACAAGCTGATCACACGGTGTTCATCGCTATTTGAACGAACTACTGAATGTCCATGAGTGGCAAATCCCAGCAATTTCAGGATTGGTTTTCGTGCATCTGCGAAAGCAGAAACTGCCTTTGAACTGCCAACACTCTCAGCAATTTCTTTCTTATCTGCCCGTTGCGGGTCTGGCTCGGTGCGCCAAAGGCTGGAACCACCGATTGCATGGGCAACCAATAACCGAAGGGCCACGCCCTGATCATTCAGGAGCGAATGGCGTACGGCAGAGTGGCGGTGCAATTCAATATAGTTCTGGGCGGCTTTGGTGAGTTCGGGACGAACTTCCGCTGTCCCGTTGCCTTCCTCACCTTTTGCAACTTTTTGCTGGCGGCGGTCGAATTCTTTGCGGGAAATCAGACCTTCGTGTATTTCAACCTCACCATCGGATGAGGCAACGATAAAGACATACCCGCCTTCTTTCTTGGTTGCTTTGACATAGTCCCATGAGGCAAAGTGCTGGCCAATATCCCAAATGATCACATCTTCCCAGCCAGCTTTGACGAATTCGTCGCGCTTGGCGGCAATGCACTTATTTTGCAGTTTCCAGAACTTGTCGGCATCATCAAAATAGCCATCATCCCCGAAAAGATCGGCAACAATACCGCCCCTGTAGTCCTTGAGGTCAAAAAGGGCTGATTTGGATTTAATCTCCGCACCAAACAGCCATTGTTTAAGCTGCCACGCTAGCGGGGCGCGTTCCTCTGGGTCTTTGAACAGTTTGAACCATTCGGCCTGTTGCTTCTTGCTGGCCAATGTCAGGTGACGAATTGTTTCGTCATTGATTTCTTCGTCGCGATAGGCGTTGCGAATGGCGGGGGTGAGATTGCCAAGGGCAAGCGAGCGTTTGACCATGATTTCTGTCGCGCCGAAAGTTGTGGCGATTTCTGCGGGGGTTTTTCCTTGCTTGACCAATCGGGCAAAGGTTTCATATCGGGTCATTTCGTCGGGGTCACATCGTGCGATATTCTCGATTAGTGATGCTTCCAAGGCGGCGGCATCATCGCCATCGGCCATAATGGCGCAAGGTACAGGGTCGGCTTTTTGGCCCTGTTGCTCAATCTCTTTGAGGGAGAAATAGCGCCGTCTACCCGCTACAATTTCAAAGCCTTTGCCATTTTCGCGTACCAGCAAGGGTTGCTGAATACCCTTTTCACGAATGCTGGGCAAGATATCGGAAACGTCCGGCGCTTTGCGCGAATGGCGCATATTCAGCGGCGAGATTGTCAGTTGATCTAGGGGGATATGTTGTAATTGCATTTGTCTTACTCCTTGGGATTGATTGATTTGATCGTTTTTGGATTGGTTTAGTGCGACCAGAAAACATGGACACACTCGAAACCAAGTTCGATGGTGAACACATCGCCATTGAGCTCCATGTCACGAGCAATCGCGTCATAGTCGATGTAGTTGACGAGGTTTTCGGGGATTTCTGTCGATTGCTCGATTATTTCTCGCGCGAAATCAGCAAGGCTTTTATATTCCCCTGCGTGATGCTCATAGGCGGCTTCAGCGTCCTCAAGATCGCCGTGAAAATTAGACAGCAATTTGCCGCCAAGTTCTCCATGTTCGCCAATGAAAGCGGCCAGTTTTACCACTGTTTCGATGCTGGTATATTCCTGAATATCCGCGCCTTCAAATCCTTCATAATCATGGATTGCGAATTCCTCGGCTTGGGGAACGGGCGACCTTTTAAGCATTGCAGAAATGGCAGCGTTTATGTCGTCTGCTTCTTGGTCTGCCGCTATCCACTCGCCATGAAGGTGGCCGTTATTGTAGGCCGCGAGGCAAGCCACATAGATGCGTGGCCCATCGCTTTGGGCTGGTGGCTGGGTCTGGTTTGAGTGTTCGGTCATATGAATTCTCCTCTTCTCCGCAATTCCCCGGAGGATGGGGGGCGGTGAAAAGGCCCGTCAGCCCCGAGCTTTGAGGGCGCAGCGCAATGGTTTTGGTAGGAGAATTAAAACGACCTATACGGATATAAAGCCAAATCCGTTGCGCTGTGACCGCTCGGGGCTATAAGGGTCGTCCGCCCACCAACCTCAGGGGATTGCACTTCACAATCAATGTCACCCGGCGCGGGTGCCAATCGTCCGAAGCAATGCTTCGGGTGCGTCAAGGATGAAAGCCCGAAGGGCCGAGACCTGCTTTAGCTGGCTTGGTTTATGACAGCCTGGTGACTGATCGCAGATCAGGCAGGCGTCCAATTAGTGCAGAAAGGAAATGCCGGCCCATCAGCCAACTTTAATTCGCTTTACGGCGCCATACGCCCTAAGTAGATTTCACTGATTTGAGAATTCGTCTCAATAGACCTGCGTCAACATTACCCTGGCTCCATTCCAAAATAACCTGCCGCCAGCTTACTGGAACAACACCGGCTTGCATCAATCGATCAAAAGTTGTGGCAATGCTGTATTCTGAGTACCCAAGGCAAGCGTCTCTAACGACGTGAACGTCATACCCTCTTTCAAGTGCGCAAAGCGCAGTAAAAGACAAAGATGTTTCAGCAGATAATCCCGCAATTAATAAGTTTGGTCGATTTGCATCCTGAACTGCACGTGCAAACGCCGGATCATTCCATGGATTGATTCCGCTACGGTTGAATAGAGCAGGAGTGGAGATCATACTTTCAAGTCTTGGGCTTAGTTCTGGGCCAATCAAATTAGTCTTGACCAAACTGGCGATGACTGGAATATTGATCTTCTCTGCAGCACCTAGAAGCTCTGCTACACCGATTTCGGCAGATTCAACAGCCTTGAAATCAAAACATTGACCAAAGGCCATCTGGTGATCGACGATTACAAGTGCCGTCAAAGCTGGTGAAATCAGAATTTTAAAAAGGTCATTTGAATGCGCATCGTTTGTTTGTTTCATTACTTTGAGCTATACAATTAGTTGAAGTTTTAAGCATTGACAGCAATATACTGGCGGCACGTCTGGCTACCCATGATACAGACCAAAACAAGCTTGCGCTTGCTGCGTTCATTGATAAAATGGATGCTTGCTCACAAAGCCATGCCTCTTGCAGTCACCGCCCAAAGCTTCTCTACTGTTCCATTGCGCACACCTACGTACCAATCATGTAAATTACAGGTAGGATCGCAATGCCCTGGTACGAGCCTTAACTTATCGTTGATCTTTAGCTGTTCCCTAGGATCCAAAATGACGCCGTGCTCATCAGAGCACTTAACATACTCGATGCTCCTTTGTCGGAAAACCATTGGCAAACCACTATCGACTGATTGGATCTTCAAACCTGCATCACATATTGCGCGGCCGGGCTTTACGCAGCTCATTATGGATGTGAGGATAAAGAGAGCGTTGTCGAATTGGCCATCAGACATCCTTCGGTCATTTTCATCTAGCACCTCTCCATAAGCGGCGTCCATAAACGCGTAAGAACCGCACTGTAATTCGGTGAATAGATCTGAGTTGCCCTCAAATTGAAACGATCCTGTCCCGCCGCCGCTAACGATCTTGCACTCAAGGCCAGCATCCAAAAGCGCTTCAATCACGATACCAACAAAAGTTTCGATCAGGTTAAATTTTTGTTTCCGCTCTACATAGTCTCGCAGATGCTGGGCGTCACCGTTGTATGCTTGCAAGCCAGAAAATTTTAGACCGGGTCTGGCGTTAATAACTTTTGCAATTTCAACCGCTGCTTCTGCCGTTGAAACACCACACCGACTCGCACCACAGTCGAGTTCAATCAGGCACTCGATTTCGGTGCCGCACAGTTGCGCAGCCTCGGACAATCCATCAACATTATGAATATCATCTACGCAGCAGATCACACGGGTTCCCAATTTCGGTATCCGTGCAAAGCGACGAAGTTTAAGAGGATCACGAATCTGGTTTGTAATCAGGATGTCACGGATGCCCCCGCGAGCAAATGCCTCTGCCTCGGACACCTTCTGACAGCAGATACCAATCGCCTTGCCATGTTCAATCTGATAGCGAGCTACATCAGCCGATTTATGCATCTTGCCGTGAACGCGCAAGCTGATACCCACACGCTCACAAAATACACGTAGTGCCTCAACATTCTTCTCAAAGGCATCGAGATCGATAATCAAACAAGGCGTTTGAATATCCTGTTCACTCATTCCGAGCTCAGCGGGAATGTTGTAGCCAACTTCAAGTTCCTCAGCTTTTGTGTTCTTCATTAGTATCGCTCTCTTGCAGTCGTTGCAGCCATGTCATGAGATCCAATATCATCAAAGAAACGGCCTATGCGGCGTGCTGTGAATGCTGGCTGTTCAATCATTGGCCAATGACCAGCAGAATCATAAACTTCGTTGGATATACCGGATTGTGCAATCCAGTCTTGGGTCAACTTGGGTGTGCTTTGTTTCGACCAATAATAGAGTGATGGTTGTGGCAATGTGCGGAACGCCTTACCTAACCTATTGTCGACGCTTACCCGACCTGCATCCCGACCCAGATGCCACATGGTCTCAGGATCACTCATACGTGCTCCAGCATAATAGTGACGCAAGGCCTCGGCGTTCTGGCCAAGTTTCCATATCTCATCGAGAAAACTCCGCTTAAAATCGATTGGATGGTCAAAGTTACTCGCCTTACCGGTAAACATTGCGTCGTCAGGCGTGAGGTTACCTTCGATTGAGAATACCCCGGAGATTTTTTCTCCAAGCCGATGCGCAATATCAGTCGCCATTGATCCCGCAATAGAATGGCCGATCAATCCAATGGGTTTTCCCGACCAAAATTCAAGCACCAGCGTCTCCAGTGCACAGGAAAACTCCGCGAATGTACGAATATCTGGTCGAGCTGGTGATGCTCCAAAACCCCAAAGATCAACAGCAATCAATTGATATCGCGCGCGCAAATTGCTTGTAAACACCTCACTATAGCAGATACCACTGTCACCGAAGGCGGGAAAAAAAATCAGGAGTGGAGCATTTTTTGGACCTGAGCGCCGAAGAAGCGCACCGTTTAACACTTCGATACTATTCATTTTAGATCACTCCAAGGTGGGGTTACCGGTTTGCCCTTTATCCGTACTTCATTGGACTCATTGTCTAGGACTACAGGATTGTCGAACAAAGTGAGCGTTGGGCGCGCACCAAATCGACCCTCCATCCAATCTGCCCAATCCTCGTTGAACCAGTTTTCGGCGGCTTTTCTCGTTGAAAACTCATAAATGCCACCGCCACCTTCTTCATTGTTAAGGAAATACTTTCGAAGCAATCCATCGACGGAACGAAAGATTTTTGTTGCCTCTAAAGACTCTGTAATGACGATGTTTTCATCCCGGTTGGGTCCATCCATTGGTATTTGAACAAGGGCAATAATCATCAACCTCTCCTGATCGTAAAGAACGAAATTTATTTAAATATAAGGCTCTTTTGAACGGCCGAACTTAGATAGTCGTATTGTTGTGCATCGGTGTCTCCAAAGGCTTCTGCTCGGCTGGACACAAGATCAGTGTAATGTACGGGTTCATCAAACTGAATCCGGGTGAAATCTATGACTTCACCATTTATATGATTGTAGAAATGCCAGATATCGCCATATTTGGTTTTAATTATTTCACCGCCAAGTATATCCTGCGCGACAAGTGCCGTTACACCGCACTGGCCCAAGGCTGGATTGCCTTTCTGCCATAGTGAGCTGGATTGCAAACTCCAAGAACTTTCCAGTGCCGCTTGAAATTGTTTTTGGCTATTTGCTGTCGTCACTTTACTCTCGATTTAAATATTAGGTTCCAGCTAAAGGTGGTTGCACGAGATTTTACATCTGAATTTTCTTGATAAGATAATAAGCGTCTGACAGTTTACCACGGTTGATCGCCTTTTGATCACCAGGCATCAGAATCGAAAACCCGTCGTCAACCGGCGCAAGATATTTACGCGTTTTATCACGAGCGATGACATCGCTTGGGCCAAGTTTATCGAAGCTCGCGTACGGTTTAGAGAACTTAAAGGAAGCCGCATCACCCACGACAACGTGTTCGATGATTTTAAATCTCTTTTGAGTTCCGGATAAGATCGGCTCTTCCAGTCTGATAAGTTTAAATTGAGATAGCACCGACAACAGAACGCGTTCTGCAACCTCAACAGCTTGTTGAGACCTATGCTGTCCACCTTCTACTGTGACGGCTGGTACGCCGTTCTTGCAAAGCCACTCGACCAAGGTGCCTGCCATGAAAGTCTCATTCCAACCTGAGATACGTGCGATTGGGCAAAGCTCAATTATAGGATCAGCTCCTGTGAAACCGACAGCAAACGGAAATTTTGTCGCACTACTCGTCGAATGAAGATCGACTGCGCAATCCAAACCCAGTCCGGGTAGAAGCTTAGAGAGGTATTGTGCACGTGCCAAGTCGTGGTGTGGGTCTCGGTAGGCAAGCAGTTCCGTAGTAAACATTCTGTTCATGTCGGCTGTGACATACCGTTGGTCGAGCAAAGCGGCTTCTGGGTTTGCATCGATGATTACCAGAGTGCCATTTTCGATTGGGTAACTGTCCAACACCTGTCGCAAACCGGTGCGCCCGCAAGGCTCGTTACCATGGACGTTGCATAAAACACCAATTGTGCAACCAGGATTTCCGGATTTTATCGAAACAATCCCATGCCCGAGAACTGATGTTTGTACCATCAAACGCCTCTATCTGGCTTGATGCCAAACATATAAACTTCGCCGAAAGACAAAACTGTATATTCATCGCAGGCTGACTGTCTCCTAAATTTTTGTTGATTGTTCACTTGCGATGTGCTCCAGCTTGGCTTGATCTGTTAAGTTGTTTATAGGGCTTTTGAGAAGAAGCAGCCAGTCACGATCTGACGTAACATTCTTGCGATTCGAAGTTATCTCCGACGAAAGCGGGTAATTTGGACAATACAAACAGGAAAATACTCTCTCTGCTTCAAGCTGACGCGCGTATGTCAGCAACAGCAATTGGGAATGAGATCGGCCTCTCTCGCACTGCAGTTCATGACCGCATCGGTAAAATGGAGAGAGATGGCGTTATTGAAGGGTACACTACAATTGTGAATCCCTCGGTAAACCGGGGCATTGAGGCGGTTATATTTGTAAAATTTTCAACTCGCCCTTTTGATCCTACTCTGCAATGGTTGAGTTCGCTTCCAAGCGTATCACGCGTTCTGCGTCTCGCAGGAGACTTGGATGCTGTCATCATCGCAAGCTTTACAAATGCCGATGAACTCTCTCAATTGAATGACAAAATCGGTAATGACGAACGTGTTCTTAGCACGAAATCTCAGGTCGTCATCTCTTCCGTATAAGCGGGCATTTCCAGTTAGCACCGTTCCATCTTAGGGAGCAATAATTTTTTGAGATTCTTTGAATTTATATTCAGTATAAATATTTGTATTAACTGCTAAAATTTGGTTGCGGGGCCCACAACTACCGATGTCGAACCGAACTTTTCCATGCTGAAAAATGATGGGTTAATGTGCTTCATACGTCACAGAATGTGATATTTAATTAGGCAACAATATCGATTCTGACGTGCTCCTCAAGTTATCCCCGATTGCAAGTTAGCTCTGTTCATGTTGTGGGGTCTGTTGTGATTGCGTATTCACGCTGATCTTCTCCTCTTCACTGCAGGGGAAAAAAGAGAAGTTCTATTCCAACGAGTATGAGAAAACCAATCGGGCGGAAGTTGATCTTAAAAATATCTGTAAGAAATTGCTGAAACCTCTGAAAGCCACGGCGCGCAAAATGCTCTGGTCCACCACCCGGGCTTGTTTAGGATAGCACCCAAATCCTGCAGCGTTAAAATATTTTATGCGTTCGTCAGGACTGAACAAAGCTCGAATCGTTGTCCATATAGGGAACAGCCTACAATTGAGCCAATTAAACTCGAATATTTCTAACAAAAAACAATATTCTGAACGACTGATTTGGCCTAAACTTGATTTCAAGTGGTACCCATGTGGTACCCGGGAGAGAAAACCAAGGAATGAGCTATAGCTAAATTCTATTTAATTACTTGATTTAACAAGAAATTTTTGGTTGCGGGGGTAGGATTTGAACCTACGACCTTCAGGTTATGAGCCTGACGAGCTACCGGGCTGCTCCACCCCGCGACAGGGTTATCCGGTGGATAACTTCCCCATTGGGGCATTTTTGCCTTTTGGGGATGTTTGAGATCGTTTGAGAGCTTCTTTGTTTTGATCAGGTTTGGCGGTGACCTACTCTCCCACACCTTAAGATGCAGTACCATCGGCGCAACGGGTCTTAACGGACGAGTTCGAGATGGGATCGGGTGTATACCTCGTGCTATGACCACCAAACCGGAACAAAACAAAGAATTACCTGCCCTTTTAACGGGGCAAGCATACACGAGACTGTCTAACTGTCTGTTTTTAACTGTTTCTTAGGTGTCTTTGAATTTTGAAGTGATAGCAATTCATAGATTTTCATCTAACGATTACTGGATCAAATCAAGCCTATCGGGCGATTAGTACCGGTCAACTGAATGCATTACTGCACTTACATCTCCGGCCTATTGACGTGGTGGTCTTCCACGGCCCTCAGGGAGACCTTGTTTTGAGGGGGGCTTCCCGCTTAGATGCCTTCAGCGGTTATCCTGTCCGAACGTAGCTACCCAACACTGCCGTTGGCACGACAATTGGTCCACCAGTGGTTCGTTCACCCCGGTCCTCTCGTACTAGGGGCAACTCCTCTCAAGTCTCCTACACCCACGGCAGATAGGGACCGAACTGTCTCACGACGTTCTAAACCCAGCTCACGTACCTCTTTAAACGGCGAACAGCCGTACCCTTGGGACCTGCTCCAGCCCCAGGATGAGATGAGCCGA
>JAZGFN010000014.1:0-210367 GCA_036479695.1 Paracoccaceae bacterium | reverse complement strand
TCATCGTATCCTCCTTTTGGATCAAGGAGGCCCCGAGCATCGGAGCCTTTCGGCCCCGGACACACATCATCGGCCCAGAAAAAGGCCTCTGATGCCGGGCGTTCGCTGGTCCAATCGGTGGATTGATGCAGGCTTGGCATGCGGGAAGGCACGGCGCGCAGCGCACCAACCAAAAGAAATTCAGAAAACAGACAGGAATAGGCTTAGGGCAGCCGCCCTCAGCGCGCTCAAACGGTGGGTTCTCGC
Organism: Paracoccaceae bacterium; assembly: GCA_036479695.1. Taxonomy (GTDB): domain Bacteria; phylum Pseudomonadota; class Alphaproteobacteria; order Rhodobacterales; family Rhodobacteraceae; genus NORP23. The sequence continues at coordinate 210,121 of JAZGFN010000014.1, read as the reverse complement.
CATACTCGCTTCACAAGGGTTGCAGCTCCGCGTGGCTCCGGTCCTGCGCTACGCGCCCTTTTGACCTTGCACACCTGCTCTTCGGCAGAGCGCCAGAGTTGCATGCGCAACCCAGCGTTAATTGAAGAGAAAGGACGTTAAAATGAACTTTGAGAACAAAATTATTCAGGGAAATTCCAGCAGTGTATTGGCAGGTATGCCTGAGGGCGTGATTGATTTAGCGATCACAGACCCGCCTTACGGCGTGCGTTACAGGGATAGAACCGGGCGGACAGTCAGGAATGACGATCAGCTTTCATCGGTTTTGCCAGTGTTTAAGGAACTCTACCGCTGCATGAAGCCGGATAGCATTTGCATTTCATTCTATGGGTGGAACGCCATTGATCAGTTTATGCAGGCTTGGAAGGACGTGGGGTTCAGGGTTGGCGGGCATATGGTCTGGACCAAGGATTATTCATCGCGCCAGCGGGATCTGAAATATCATCATGAACAGGCCTATGTGCTTTTGAAAGGAAACCCAGCCAGACCAGCGGAACCTTTGACAGACGTTCAGCCTTGGACGTGGACGGGCAACAAGGCGCACCCGACCGAGAAATCAGTGAAGATCATTCAGCCGCTTGTACGGGCATTTTCAAAGCCGGGTGATTTGGTTTGTGATCCGTTTTCCGGGTCTGGCAGCACAGCCGTAGCAGCGGCGCTTTCTGGACGGCGTTATTTGGGCGTGGAACTTGAGGAAGGGTATTGCACTCATGCCCGCAACAGATTGGCAGGAGTGCAGCGGTATTTGGGAAATACCGATAAGTTGGCAGCATGATGAACAAAGCCGGGAAGCACAAAGGAGGTTCCCGGCCTAATTGGATGGAAATGGATGGATAATTGTATGGTGTAGCTAAAATTCATCAAAATGGTGAATAATCGTCAGGCTTATGGCGCTGCGGCCTTGGTTTGCATTCCGGCAGCATGACATCAGCTTTGTTTTTGTGATTGGCGTGAGCCAGCCGGACGGCAAGCCGCACCGTATCGTCCGCCGACAAGTTGAAATGACGGCTTAACTCGTCGAGCTGGACGGCATGCCTTTCATCAAGATTGAGCATAAGAGTTCGTCTCATGGCGTTTCCTTTCTTTGGTTAGGGGGTAAAATCAGGACCGCGATCCTTACGGCGGCCAGCATCGCGCCCACGGGAGCGGGATTTGTCGGGCTGTTTTTCTGGCACGCGGCCAAGCTTAATAGCCTGAGCCACATCGCGGTTTAGTTCTTGCAGCTTTTGCTGTTGTTTTTCGCGGGCAAGTTTGACCTGCCGCTGCAATATTCGCCGTTCGGCCAATTGCTTGCGGATCATCTCTTGTTTCTCAGCGCGGTCGCGAGTTTGCGCGCGTTCCATTTCAGCTTCATTCTTCTGGCGGATTTGCTTGTTCTTGCCGGTGATCCAGCCCCACAGGCCGCGAACACCCTTCGGCGTGTTGGCCGCGCGGGCTTTTTCCTCAGCTAACCAGCGCCCTTCCTGCCTGCGTTTGGAATCCTCGCGGATTTTACGCTGGCGCTGCACCATCTGCTGGCGCTGGAACTGCGCAGCCAGATCAGATTTCTGAGCCTTGGCCTCTTCTTCTTTAACCCATGTTTTGAGTTGAGGCGTGAGACGCGCCCCGATTTGTGCCTTTGCCTCATCGGTGGAACGCAATTCTTTCGGATCACCAAGGCGAGATTTCAGGTCTTTGGCCTTCGCGCCCGTCATCCGGCCCAGCGAATAAGCTTCCCCGCGCCAATCCACGGCAACAAAACCGCGCCGATCCCCGCGCGCAAGTGAGAAACCCTTATCCCGCAAGGCCGCTTCAAAGGCTCGAGCGTTATCGGACCCAGACCAGCATTCGCGTATGAGTGATTTTGTGATTTTCGGGTCTTGCCGCGTGCGTTTGGATTGCTGCCATTCGGCCAGAGTAAAGGCCAGAGGATCGCGGTTACGCTTGTCTTTGAACCCGTCAGGCAGTTTCCAGCCATGTTCCAGATAAAGCTCCCGCGCCACTTCATTGAGGCGGGTCTTATAGAACGCCAGATTAATCGCCTTCATTTCCCGCCCATCAATCCGCGACCAGACCGCATGGGCATGGCGGCGGCCTTCCTTTTCATGAAAGACAATGGCGCGCGGCTGGTCTGACAGGCCGAGCTGCGTTTCGATCCGCTCAATCGCGGATTCAAACGCCTCTATTGGCACATCTTCGTTTTCTGGTGGATTCAGACTAAGTGAGAACAAATGGTTTTTGCAGCGTGTACCGCGTGCCACGGCTTCACATTCCTGCATTGCGCCGTGCAGATCATCGGCGACAAAACCCCGAAGATCGTGCAATTCGACATGCTCGTTGTCACGCGCATTCAGAAGATGCTTCGCCAGTTCCTTGCCATGACTGCGTTCATTCCCTTTGAAGATCATAGCGTACCTCCACCAAGGCCAAGGGCGCTGATAAGATCAGAACGCATTTTTGCGATTTCGGCGCAAGCCTCGCGCAGTTCGGCCTCAATTTCTGGGTGAACGGGCAAAGTGCCTGTATTCACCCCCCTTGCGAGCTGATTGAGATTATTCGATAGGCGAGAACCACCCAGAGCGGCCAGAACACGCGCCAGAGACTCATGATCCTGCACAGGATTGGTGTTTCTGCGACGCACCTTGGAAAGATCGCCGTCAAACAGCACAGCCTTGATATACGCGCCCAAAGGCACGCCATTGGCTGCGGCCTCCAGCTTGGCGCGTTCCTCAAAGGTCAGGCGCAGCGAAAACGGCGCTTCCCGAGCCTTACGCCCACCTTTGGCTATCTTATTGAAATTATGGCGCGATATCGTCATCACCGCACCTAAGATCATCTAGATCATAATGTGCGAGATGGGATTCCCATTCTTCAAGAACGTCAAAGAGAGAGTTCGAACATTCTCCCTCTAGGCGCACCATTTTTCATTTTCATAGCTGCTCATAATTGCTCAAATCCCTTGATTTTCATAGGGATTTGTGACGTGGTTTTGAACATAGCGAAACATGCGATACCCCCAATTCTCCCCTATATGGGGGTGCGGGTATCATATCCCACTTGAGAAAGAGGATACCCCCAAATGGCCCTGTCCGAGCTCAAAATCAGCAAAGCAAAGCCCAAAGATAAGCCTTATAAGCTTGCCGATGGTGGTGGGCTTTTCCTGTTGATTAACCGGAGCGGCAGAAATATCGACACATGGGGAATGGACCTGTCGCGTTTTAGTTCCGCTCCGAGTTCTCATTTAAGCGGTAATTCTTTCGAAAGCCAAGGGGCTTTCCAACCTAATGGAGCATGCCTACGGCGCGGGTTATAGAGGCCATTGATGTATTCGAAGATACCAGCACACCAGTACCATGTCCTTTGTTCGCAAGAAAATCACCCAAACCAAAGGTATTTCCTGCTAAAGTACTTTGATCTGCCCCACCGATCATCCCCTAGTGTCTAACAAAGCATATGCCAATACCTTGAAAACTGGCTTTTGGTGAAATGCTCGTTGTGCAAATCACAGATCCTATAAAGGACGCCCCTTACGTCTGACCATCACACAAGATTGTCTTGCTTTTGCTGCGCATTTAAGCTTTGCTAATGCCAATACGGATAAAAATCCGAGCAGATTCAAGGCAGGCTAAATGCGATTTTTTGCCCTAATAATGATTGTGCTACTTGGCTCATGCTCGGGCAATTCGCGTGCGCCAAGCAACCAAAATGATGCCTGCGCGATTTTAGAGCAACGGCGCGGGTGGCTGGGTGATATGCAAAGGGCTGAACAAACCTGGGGGGTGCCGGTGCACGTGCAAATGGCGACCATCTGGAAAGAATCGAGCTTTCGCGCCCGGGCTAAAACAGCACGGACATATTTTTTAGGTTCGATCCCGACGGGGCGGCGATCAACGGCTTACGGCTATCCGCAGGCGTTGGATGGCACCTGGGATTGGTACCGCGAACAAACCGGTAAACGGCGCGCACAGCGTGATGATTACGCGGATGCCGTGGATTTTATCGGCTGGTATATGGACCGCTCGGAACGCAAACTCGGGCTGGCCAAGAATGACGCCTACAGCCAGTATCTGGCCTATCACGAGGGGCATTCCGGCTATGCCAATGGCAGTTATCGCGGGAAATCCTGGCTAACGGGTGTTGCCAGCGAGGTGCAGGCCATGGCTAATCGTTACGAAAACCAGTTGCAATATTGCACGTGATCTCAGCGCAGCAACCTGCCAAACAGGTTTGAAATCACGAACGCGCCGCTGGAAAACACCACGATTGAGGGGCCGGCGGGGGCGTCAGTTATCCAGCTGAACGACAGCCCGGCAAAGACCGAAACCAGCCCGATCACAGCAGATATAGCGACCATTTGTTCAGGTGAGCGCGCCAACGGGCGGGCCGCGGCAGCGGGCAGGATCAGCATGGCTGTGATCAGCAGTACGCCGACCAGTTGCATCGCGAGCGCAACAAACAAGGCCAATGCCATTGTGAAAACCAGCCGGTCCAACATGCGAGAGCCGCCCTCGGCCACCAGCAATTCCGGGCTGAGGGTGCCGTTTAACAATGCCCGCCAGCGCCAGCCGATCACCAGTAATATTACCCCCGCCCCAGCCAAAATCACCATGATACCCTGCCATGTTACAAACAATATATTGCCCGTTAGTGTCTCAATCAGGTTCAGGCGTACATCGGGCAGCAGTGCCGCCACAACCAGCCCGATAGCAAGCGCAGAGTGGGCAAATACGCCAAGAATGGTGTCAATCGCATAATCCTCGCGCCGCGTGGCATAGCTGACCACCAGCGCCATGGCCCCTGCCAGCATCGCCACGCCAACGATAATCGGCAGGCCCAGCGCCAGACCCAGCGCCACCCCCAACAGCCCCGCATGCCCCGTGGCATCGCCAAAATAGGCCATGCGCCGCCAGACAACCAGACACCCCAAAGGAGCGGCTGCCAGTGCGATAATACTGCCCGCAAGCAAGGCGCGTAAAAGAAAGGCATCAATCATGATCGCAGCTTTCATGGGAATGGTCGTGGTGGTGCTCATAAAACGCAAGACCAGCGCGCGCACCAAACAATTCGCGGTAACCCGGATCGGCTGAAACCTGTGCAGGTGCGCCGGAACAGCACACATGCCCGTTCAGACAGATCACGCGGTCCGCCTTGGCCATCACTACATGCAGATCATGGCTGACCATCAAAACGGCCGTGCCGGATTCAGCGCGCACATCGGCCAATAGCTGGTAAAATCGCGCCTCGGCTGGCTGATCAAGACCTTGGGTTGGTTCATCCAAAATCAGCAAATCCGGTTTACGCAGCAAGGCGCGTGCCAGCAACACGCGTTGCAGTTCTCCACCAGAAAGATCAGCCATCTGGGCCTCACGTAAGCTGGCAACATCAGTTTTTTCCAGCGCGTTCGTGCGCGCACCCTTTGGCAGATGCCCGGCCAACGACAAAAACCGCGACACGGTAATCGGCATAGTTTTTTCCATCTGAATTTTCTGCGGCGTATAGCCAATGCGCAGGCCCTCGCGCCGCGTTATCTGCCCCGCAGACAGTGGCACGGCCCCGATAATCACCCGCAGTAACGTCGATTTTCCGGCCCCGTTCGGCCCGACCACGGTCACGATTTCCCCGGCATCGACCTTTAGATCAACATCATGCAGCAAGCGCCGCGCGCCCGCCCGCACCTCAACCCCTTTGGCAAGAATTAACGGCAACTGCATAATAAAACCTCTCAGACGGAACATTACTTTAGTATTCTGTGTCCCGAGCGCATGCAATCCCCGTTGATAGATGCTGCGTGACACGATACAATTTGTCGAATACTTGGGGTAATTCCATGTCTACCACTTCTGCACAACGCCGCGCCTATAGCGGCCCGGTAATTTTCAGCCACGGGTTCCGGCCGTTTTTCCTGCTTGCCGGCATTTGGGCGGCGATTGCAATGTCAATCTGGATGGCTTTTCTGGCGAGCGGCACAACCATCCCCAGCCACCTAATCGGCGCGGACTGGCACATGCATGAGATGGTATTTGGCTATAGTTCAGCCGTAATTGCCGGGTTTCTGATGACGGCTGTACCAAACTGGACCGGGCGCATGCCGGTTGTCGGTTGGCCCGTAGCGGCACTGGCGGCACTTTGGTTGGCGGGACGCATTGCGCTGTTGATCTCTGTGTGGTTACCAATATTTCTGGCGCCCCTCATTGATTTAAGCTTTCTGCTGGTCCTTGGCGGCCTCATCGCCCGGGAAATTATCGCGGGCAAAAACTGGCGTAATCTGCCGATTTTGGCGCTGGTTGCCCTTTTAACCGCCGCCAATACGATATTCCATTTTGAGGCGATATACGGCGCAGCTTTTGACGGGTACGGGATACGTATGGGGGTTGGGGTGATCATTTTCCTGATCTCGCTGATCGGTGGCCGGGTTATTCCCAGCTTCACCCGCAACTGGCTGGCGCGCCGCACCCCGGGACGTTTGCCAAGCCCCATGGACCGTTATGATCTGCTGACCCTTGGGTTAAGCGGTGTTACGATTATCGCATGGATTATCACACCTGAAACAATCGGGGTGCGCATCCTTGCAACCTTGGCGGGTGTCCTGCACCTGATCCGTCTGGCGCGTTGGGCTGGTGATCGAACATTCTACGAACCTCTGGTGACAATCCTGCATTTAGGCTATCTCTTTGTTCCTGTTGGGTTTTTGATGATCGGCATTGGTGATATGCTGCCCGGCTGGGGGCGCGCAGCACAAATTCCCCACGCCTGGAGCGCCGGTGCCGTCGGGGTTATGACCCTCGCCATGATGACCCGCGCCAGCCTTGGCCATTCCGGCAGACCGCTAACGGCAACAGCATCGATCACTGCGATTTACGCTGCTGTTATCCTTGCGGTATTACTGCGGATATTGGCCGAAATGCTGCCCACGGTTGTACATTTGCTGCATATGTCCGCCACGGCCTGGATCATTGGCTTTGCCGGATTTGCAATAGTCTATTTCCCGATTCTCACCCGCCCGAAACGCTAACGCGCCTGCCCGTGGTATGCAGCGTTTGGCACCATCGCGATGGCTGAAGACATGCGGTTTGTCATGTTAAAGAACCCTGCCACCGCGGCGATATCCCAGATGTCGGCCTCCGTGAAACCAACATCGCGCAGGTGTTGACGGTCGGGTTCCTCAATTTTGTGGCTCGCCTCACTCATTAGCACGGCAAAATCCAGCATAGCGCGTTGGCGGGCAGTCAGTTTGGCGACGCGGTAGTTCATCACCAAAGCCTCGCCCAGTTCGGGCATGCCGGATAATTCCCGCACGGCTGCCCCATGGGCCACGAGGCAGTAAAAACAGCGGTTCACAGCCGAAACCACCACCGCGATCATCTCGCGTTCCAGTTTCGAGAGGCCGGAATCGCCCAGCATCAGGTCATTATACATGCCCGAAAATGCGTTCAGCTTGTCGATATTATGGGCATAAGCGCGCAAAACATTCGGCACCATTCCCAGCTTTTCCGCACAAATCGTAAAGAATTTCGCGGTACTTTCTGGCAGTGGATCAACGGCTGGAAGATTAAGCGCGGTTGGTAAATCGGTCATGAAACCTCCTGTTTGCGATAGTGATATCTGCCAACTTCCACCATCCCGAGGGATCGGTAAAGCCCGCAGGCAGCGGTGTTTGATGTTAGCACGGCGAGGCTAAAGGTTGCAGCACCGTTGCGTAGCCCCCAGGCCCCGGCTGCACCCATCATCTGGCGGCCCAACCCAAGGCGGCGCATATTCGGCGTGACCTCCAGCGCGTGCAACATGGCGATATCGTGATCACATCCGACATACATTGCCCCTGCCGGTTGATCCATGATCCGGCCAAGAAAGCACGCCTTGGGCGCAGGCGCACGGCGCATGACGTGCAAGCGCCCTGCGCCAATCCCGCCCTTTTGCCAAATTTCGACCATCACAGCCAGAGGTTCAGGTGCATCAATCGCCACAAGGCCTTTTGGGTCAAGCGCTGCCAGTTTTGCCGATGGGGCGGCGAATAATGTCACCGGATCCTTAATGAAATACCCCCGATCAGCCAGCGCACTGCCCAGCGCCTGATCCTGATCGCGCAGCATGAATAATCGCGGCTGGGTTATGGCATCCATTGCCTGTTCAACGGTCTCAATATCCTGGGGGGTAAAGTGATCCTCGCGCAAAGAGGCCGCGGAAACCCTTTGCCCGCCGCCCGCGCCGCGCCGCAGGGTAAACGGCCCGATTTCCTGCATGCTGGCGGCGGGCCATGTGGTGTCAATCACGGCGTAAAGACGATCAGCGCTAGGGGGTGTCCAGCTCATATCACGCATCTTTCCAGCATGGGTTTTTCAGACAAGATACGTGCGAATCCCAGCGCTGAAAGATCGAGGCTCTGATACGCGCCACCAGTAATCCATTCGGCAATCGCGCGCCCTACGGCGGGGGATTGTTGCAGCCCGTGGCCCGAAAAACCATTGGCAAAGATGAAATTCGTAATCTCGGGATGCGGGCCGGTGACAGCGTTTTGATCGAGCGTATTATAGGCATAATGCCCCGCCCAGAAACGCATGGCTTTGAGTGTCTCAAAATTCGGGGATCGCGCGGCAAGGGCTGGCCAGATGATATCCTCAAACTCGGCGTGGCGGGGTTCAAAATCGCCGTGGGCGACAGCGGGATCATGGTCGGGGCAACACCCGCACAGAAAATGCCGCCCCTCGGGGCGCACCCAAACGCCGCTTGGGTCGATCATCAGGGGGAGCTTGCCGCTGGGCGGTGTGGCGCAATCAAACAGGAAATTCGTGCGTTTACGCGGCTCAACCGGCAGCTTGATACCTGCCATTGCCGCAATATCCGCCGCGCGCGGGCCAGCCGCGTTAACGAATATGCCACAGGCAATCGTTTCACCATTAGCCAACGTCACCCCCTGCACCGCATCTTTACTGATCCGCAGCCCGGTAATTTCCCCGATGATGCGCGTAGTGGCGGCGTTTTGGCGAAACCCGTTCAACAACCCCATATTGTCAAACCAGCCTTCGCCCGAGCGCCCAAGGCTTGCCAGCGTGATGTCATCAACATGTAAATGCGCAAACTGCGCGCCAAGCGTTTCAGGGTCAAGCAGCGCCACATCCGCCCCGTTTTCAACCTGCACCACGTGGTTATCGCGCAAAATCTGCGCGCCCAGTTTGGTGTTGGCGAGGTAAAGATACCCTTGCTCAACCAAGTTCAAATCCATGCCCCAGCGTGCCGGCGCGGATTTCAGGAAATCAATGCCAAAACGGCTGATTTGCACGTTCAAAGCTTGTGAAAATTGCTGCCGGATACCGCTGGCAGACAAAGCGGTAGAGGAGGTCGCGAACCCCGGATCACGCTCAACAACAATGATTTCACCATTAAAACCAAGGTCGCGCAGGAAATACGCAATCGCGCTGCCAATGACCGCACCACCGCATATTAGAACGTCAGCTTTCATCGGTCACTTCATCATCGGGATGCGGATGATTGGTGAACCAGCCACCCACAACACGGGCAACGCGCGCATTGGGATCCTGACGTTCAGTTTTTGCCAAAATCTCTGCGGCATAGCCATCAGCGCTGTCCTTTGGGCGATAACCGATGTGGCTGGCGCGGGCATTTGACACGGCACTTTGGGCATTATCAGAGGTGCCATAGATCACCGAAAACGCAACCCGCGGGGCAAGCATCGCGGCCTCGGTCAGGCGCACGCAATCGTCAAAGCTCAGCCAGCTCCAAAGCATCCGGCGGTCGCTCGGTTCTGGAAAGCATGAACAAATCCGTAAATTCACCGATTCCACCCCCCATTTATCCCAGTAAAGACTGCCTAAATCCTCAATGAAACATTTGGTCATACCGTAAAACGTATCCGGGCGATGGCGCACATCTATGCCCGGCACAGCGTCCACCTCAGCAAAACCCACCGCGTGGATTGAGCTGGCATAAACCACCCGCGTTGCCCCGTGAAGCCGCGCGCCTTCATACATATGATAGGCGGCGGGAATGGTATCTGTCATGATCTCATCAAAACTTTGTTCTCGCGGCACACCGGCGAAATGTATAATGATATCAACGTCTTTGGTGACCTCAAGTGCGGTTTTTTTGTCGGATAAATCCATTACGATCAACTCTTCGCCTTCAAGGGCCTCGCCCATATCAACGCGGTCAACAAGGCGCATATGTTTGCACAAATGTTTAAGGCCGTGGCGCAAATGCGTGCCAAGACTGCCTGCCGCACCTGTGATCAAAATTCGGTTAAATTCGGTCATACTATCCTCGGATCTGGCTCATGGTTTGTTTTGGGGTCAGGTTTTCGGGGTCAACAATCAGCTCTAGCAACCCGCCGGTATTTGAGTGCACAGCACGCTGAAAAGCCGCTGCAAACTGGGTGGTTTCAGTCACTTTTTCAGCATAAAAACCATAGGCTTTTGCGATGGCCACGAAATCAGGATTTTGGATATCGGTAAAGCAGGTGCGCCGGGGGTAATCGCGTTCCTGATGCATACGAATGGTGCCATATGTGCCGTTGTTAACCACCAGTACGATCGGAGCAATGCCGTGTTGCATGGCCGCGCCAAGTTCTTGCATGTTCATCTGGAAATCACCGTCGCCAGTAATGCAAACCACCAAGCGATCAGGGTGCTCAGCCTTGGCCGCAATCGCGGCGGGCAGGCCATAGCCCATGGCGCCGGATTGGGGGGCCAACAGGCGCGCAGCATCGCCGTATTGAAAGAATTTATTGTGCCAAATGGCAAAATTCCCTGCGCCATTGGTTAAAATCACATCCTTGGGCAGGGTATTTTGCAGATGCTGAACCACTGCCCCCATATCCACGCCATTATCGCGGGTGGGCAGGGCCATACTATCGATGTAACCTTTGCGCGTTTTTGCGGCCCAATCCTGCCAATCACCGTCTAGATCAAGCTCTGCCAACATCGCACACAGCGCATTTGGCCCCGCATGAACCGGCATATCCGCCTGATATATTTTTCCAAGTTCACGATCACTGGCATGGCTGTGGATCAGGGGTTTGCCGATCTGGGGCACCGGGAAAATCGTGTACCCATCGGTGGTATTCTCGCCAAACCGGATGTTGAGCGCAAGTATCACATCGGCGCGATCAACCACCGCCTTAAGCGCCGGCGTTTTGCCCAAACCGGCGTCACCGATATAGCTTGATGAGGTGTTATCAAGGATATCCTGAAACCGGAACGCGCTGGCAACCGGCAGGTCATTACCCTCGACAAATTTGCGCAAATCCCTGCGCCCCTCAGCATTCCACCCCGCGCCGCCAATCAGCACCAGAGGGCGTTTGGCGGCTGTCAGGATGTCACGAATGCCCTCAAGCGCTGCGGGGGTAGGTGCTGCCTCAAAGGGTTTTATTCTGGGTCCGGCGACGGCTTTGCTTGTGCTTGTCAACACGTCTTCTGGCAGGGCGATTACCACGGGGCCGGGGCGGCCGGATAATGCTGTTGCGAAGGCTCGTGCCAGAATTTCAGGGATGCGATCCACATCATCTATCTCGACAACCCATTTAGCAACAGTTCCGAAATACGCTTTATAATCAATCTCTTGAAACGATTCCCTGCCCTTCATACCTGTGGCAACCTGCCCGACAAACAAGATCATCGGGGTTGAGCCTTGCATGGCTGTATGCACCCCGATAGAGGCGTTCGTTGCCCCCGGACCGCGGGTTACGAAACATATTCCCGGCTGCCCCGTCAACTGCCCGTGCGCCGCTGCCATAAAGGCCGCACCCCCCTCATTTCGATTGCCGATCAGTTGAATTTCGGGGGTATCATAGAGCGCATCAAGCACCGCCAGATAGCTTTCACCCGGCACGCCAAAGGCACGTTTCACACCCTGCGCCAGCAAGCAATCAACCAAAATCCGGCCACCCGTTTTTCGCATAACAATCCTTTGGATATTTCCACTCTGTCGAAAGTCAGTCGATCACAGATAATGCGGCTGCGAAAGCTGTTTTATCAAAAATTATAGCTTAGCGATAAATCCGCAGCGGGGAAAATTCCGTTTTTGTGGTAGCTCATTAATGGATGGGCATAAATCGCCAGATCAAGGTTGAATCCAGCTCTTTTCCAGCCCACTCCCAGAGTTGGCGCAACCGGGAACGGCAGCTTGATTTCTGGCAATTTAGAGCTGTTAATCGTTAACGGTACAATCATTCCATAGCGCATAGCAAAATTCCCATAGCGTTTTTCTGCGCCAAGCCGGATGATCTGCACATCGATATCATAACTGCCGTAACTGCCAAACATAACCTGATAATCCATTGAAATATCAAGCGTATCACTGTAATTCCAAAGCATACCAAACGTCACATCGGTGGGAAATTCCGTTTGGAAAGTCGTTTCACTAGTGCCATCCGCATCCGTAGTTTTGACCGAGACATCCAATTCAGTGTTAACATCCTTGACCGAGAAGGCGAGTGTCAGATTATCCAGTATTTTATACCGCGCGCCAAAGTTAAACGTAAGCGCTGTCGCCTCGGTTATCACCATATCATAGCCCTCAACGCTGGTGGCATTGCCGCCACAAACGAAGGTTGCACAATCAACCATGCCAAGGCTGAAACCAACCGCCCAACGATCGGAATCCATTGGCGCAAAAGCCAGTGCAACACGGTAATCCTTGGTTTTTGAGATAACCGTGCCGTCAAAATCCCCCGAGATTCCGGGCAAAGCGTATCGCAAAAATACGCTCTCGAAATCATCCTCGGAAAACTGCCCGCTGGCCTTAAAATGCAGCCTTGGAATATAGGAAAACCCGATCACGGTCTTGATTCCAACCCTTTCCAACACGGGCAGCGAAAACGCCACGCCAGCGAAATTTATCGGGGAAAGCTCCGCGTTTAGCTGTCGGGAAATGGAAATTTGGTGACCGTCAATCAGGGCTAGCCCCGCAGGATTACTGTAAATCGAATAGATATCATTGCCAATAGCCACGCTCGTGCCACCCATGGCAACGTATCTTGAACCCACGCCCATAAGCGTATCACTGCCCTCGCCGACAAACGAACGATCCTGAGCGATGAGCGGTGAGGCCAGCCAAAATGCGATCAGTGCAGCGCTTATAGTGCGCGTGCACGCCAAAAAGCGGATGCTTGCATATATTTCAGGGAAATTCAGCGCGCAACCTCGCGATACAAATTACTGTTACTACTTGAGCCGAAAACCCGGCCCCTTCAAATCACACGAAATACGTTAATATATCATAAAAGGCCGCAACAATTCGCGCCCTTTTATATGCTGCAAAGCCTGAATTCAGACGGTTTCGTCAATCCAGCTTTTCAAATTTGCCTTGGGGGCAGCGCCGACTTTATTCGACACAACTTTGCCACCGTCAAACATGAAAAGCGCCGGAATGCCGCGCACGCCCAGCTGGCTTGGTGTGCCGGGGTTTTCATCGACGTTCACTTTGACAATCTTGATTTTGCCGTCATATTCATCAGACAATTCTTCGAGCGCCGGGCCAATTTGCTTGCACGGGCCACACCATTCGGCCCAAAAATCAACGATTACAGGTATATCGGAATTCACAACCTCGGCCTCAAAGGTCGCGTCGGTTACTTTTACAGTTGCCATTAGGTTCTCCTGGAGCTTGCTGAATATTATATTAACATCAACTTATGTATGCGCAGATCAAGCGTCAAGCTGTCGGTACCATCGTTAGCGCGTTTTGGGTGATTTTTTCCGGCAACATCATCAATTCTGCGCGATATGTCCAGATAATTGCCGTTTCGACCCGCCGTGTCGGATAGATTTTTGCCAGCGCCGCACCGTAAGCCCCCATCTGGCGCAGGATTGCATCCGGCGTGTCCTCGGGGGTTTTGGGGATCGTCCGGTGTGATTTGAAATCAACCCCTAAAACCCTGTCATCCAAGACTACCAGCCGGTCAATCCGCCCCAATATCCGCTGCCCACCAAGGGCCGCAATATTCGCGGTAATTGGCACCTCAACCAAGGCATCTGGTGCAAAAATTGCAGATAGTGTAGGGTTTTCCAGAACGGCCCGTACCTCGGCATATATTGCCAGCCAATCCTCGGCGCAAACAAGTTGCGCATGTTTTTCCCATTCCGGTTTTGGTATATTAGGCAATATTTCCAATAGATTATGTATTTTGTTTCCACGCTCAAGGGCGACATCAACCTTATCGGTATTTTCGCCCGGCAGCACATGCGCGCCAGCAAGTTTTGACGGTGAAATCAGCTTTTGTGCCCGCGCAGGTTGCTTGATTATCTGGTGCAGATATTCAGGCATTTCTGCAACATTCACACCTGTTATACTGGCCTTGGTTCCCGGGGATTTGTGCCAGTTATGTTCCAGCATCAAAGCGGGTCCAGCCAGCCCTTTGGGTGCTTGCATAGGTATGGCGTTACATGCCGCCAGCGCCGTTTCAATCCGTTGAAACCAGCTGTCACCATCCTTGTCCTGCGTGCCGGCCCCGCAGATAATCAACCAGTTTTTCGCTCGGGTCAGTGCCACATAAAGCAAGCGTCGCGATTCCTCACGGACCAATTGGCGCCGGGCGTCTTCTGTGGCCACCAACGTCTCTGGCGCCGCAGCTGCAACGGTTTTCCAGACCGGCAAATCATCAAGCATTACCACCTGCGGCGGGTGGCGGCTTTCCTGGCGTTTGGTAGTATCAGGCAGAATCACAATCGGCGATTCCAGCCCTTTGGCACCGTGCACAGTCATCACCCGCACACGATCCCCCGCGGCATCCATCTGGCGCTTAACCTCGACATCGTCCGAGCTGATCCAACCCAAAAACCCCGTCAGTAACGGCGCCTCCACGCTTTCATAACGCAAGGATTGGGTTAAAAGTTCGTCAATCCCGTCTTCGGCCTCAGCGCCAAGCCGCGCGACCAGTTTACGCCGCGCATCGAACCCGGTCAGGATACGTTCCAGCAGGTCGTAGGGACGAATGAAATCGGCGTCATTGCGTAGGGATTTCAATACATTAACCACCTCTGGCCAGTCGCTTTGCGCGCCCGTCAATGCTTGCCACAACGTGCCTTTACGCCCCTCTGCAAGGGTATAAATATCCTGTTCCGACAGATCAAACAGCGGCGAGCGCAGGGCGGCTGCCAAAGATAAATCATCCTCGGGCGTTGCCAGAAACTGCATTAAGGCCAGCAAATCCTTTACCGCCATTTCCTCAATGATTTTCAGCCGATCTGCCCCGGCGACATCGACACCCGCAGCTTTCAGTGCCTTGATAATTGCATGGAAAAGCGGGTTGCGGCTTTGGACCAAAATCAGGAAGTCGCCGGGTGAAACCGCGCGGCCAGCCCCCCCCGGCAGCACATGGCGATCCGCAATCAACCCTGCGACCTGCGTGGCGATTGCCTCTGCCAATTTTAGTCGTGGATCATCAGGTGTTATGGAATCTACGGGCAGATGCCAGGCGTTCTCCTGGGGCTTTTCCGGGGTCTCGACAAACGGCCACAGCTCCACCTTTCCGGGCAAATCATCCCATACTGCGCGGTGCAGAATGTCCCCCTCCAACCCTTCGCGTGCATCGCCCGTAAATACTTTATCAACCAGCTCCAACACCGGCGCAGCGGAGCGGAAAGAATACAACAGTTCAGTTTTGTGCAACGCTTGTGCCACATTTTCGAGCCGATCCGAGAACAACCTGCGCATCGCCCCGAACGCCAGCGGATCGGCCCCCTGAAATGAATATATCGACTGTTTTTCATCCCCCACCACAAATATCGTGCGCGGGGTTTCACGATCCTGCGCGCCCGCGTGGAACTCGTCGGCCAGAATGCGCACGATCTCCCATTGTGCGGGTGCGGTGTCTTGCGCCTCATCCACCAGAATATGGTCAATCCCGCCATCGAGGCGATAAAGCACCCAGGCGGCCATGTTGGTTTTTGTCAGTAATTTAAGGGTTTTCTGAATCAAATCCTCAAAATCGAGCCGTCCAAGTGCGGCTTTGCGCATGTCATACCGGCCCAGAAATTCCTGCGCAAAACCATGTAAAGCCTCGGCACGTTTCAACGCTTTTTGCGCAAGACGTTGCTGGCGGGCAATGACCATACGGGATTTCAGTTCCTCCAGAATATCGGGCACCCAGGGGTTGGCCTTGATAACGGCGACAATGGGAAAGCCTTTTGGTGCACGCGGCGTGCCTTTTTGGGTCAGATACAACGTTTCATAAAGATCGAGCGCTTGCGTTGCGGTTATCCCTTTGCGGCTATTTAAGCCTTGAGACAAAGCGATATCTGCCTTGCCCCCTGCCGCCATCGCGCGCGCCAACTTGTCGATTTCTGCATCACTATAGCCATGCATAACCCCCGCCAGAATAGCCGTGTCATTTAACCCTATCTCGGCCCGCAAAGCCTGCGCTACGGCCACCTTATCAAAAGGTGACGCAAACCCGGCGCGGTGTTTCAAAATCCCGTCCAGCAAGCCATCCATATCATCGCCCGACAATTCCCACGCCATTGCATCAAAAATCGCCCCCTGATCTGTGGCAATCCCCTCAATTATCTCGGCGCATAGCTGTTTGGTCTGACGGTCCTCCATTTCCTGAAACTGCGGTGATACCCCGGATTCCAGCGGAAAACGGCGAAGAATCCCGCCACAAAAGGCGTGAATAGTTTGAATTTTCAACCCGCCCGGCGTTTCAAGTGCACGGGCAAACAAAGTGCGGGCCAGATGCAAGCGATCCGCATCAAGCGCCGTTTCCCCAAGGCTTTCCAGCTCTGCGCCCAGATCATCATCCGATTTCATCGCCCAGGCGCCCAGACGTTCAAACAGGCGGTTTTGCATCTCGGCGGCGGCGGCTTTGGTGTAGGTCAGGCACAGAATTTTTTGTGGCGCGCAGCCTGCCAGCAACAGCCGCGCCACACGGTTGGTCAGCACTCGGGTTTTGCCCGATCCCGCGTTCGCCGAAACCCATGTGGATTGCAGCGGATTAGCCGCCTGAATTTGGGCGTTCGAGGCATTTTTGAGCGTGCTCATTCTATCACCTCGATGTCAAACGGATCGCCATCATGCCATTCGCCAAACCGGGAAAGATGATCGTAATCGCTGGCATAGGTGATCTGTTCCGGGCGGGCGCGGGCGGTATATCCCAGATCGGGCACACTGAATGCGTCAATTAACGTCACCAGCTTGGCCCAAACCCCGGCGATATCTTCATCGCTTAGATTGAGCGATATGCATTTGCCGCCACTGCCAAGACCGATCAGTTCCAGATGGGCGATATCGCTTGGGGCCAACCCCTCAAAGCCACCGGCTTGGGCAATCGCGCCCTCAAGGGGCAGCTGCACGGCAAAATTCTTGATCTGGGGGCCAGTCGGTAATCCGCCGGATTTATAGTCATAAATGGCGTAACTGCCCCCTGCAAGCAGATCAATACGATCCGCCTTGGCGCTAAGGGTAAAGCCAGATTGCATGCGCCGAATGCCTTTGCGTTCCTGTGCCAGAGGCGCGGCCCGTTCCCGGCGCTGGTGTTCGGTGGCAATGAACCAAGGGGTGATTTTTTGCAAACGGGCCATCCACAAACGTCTTGTGCTTGGCCAGGGGACCTCGATTTTTAGAACCTTGCGGGCAACCTCCAGAAAAGCCGCTTCGGGGTCGTCGGGCAGGCCATGGGTGGTTTCGTGCAAAAACACCTCCATCACCTTATGCAAAACGGTTCCACGGGCGCGGGCATCGGCCTCTTTACCCGGTGGGGCAAGAGCGCGGAGTTTGAGGATTTCACTGGCGTAAATCGCGTAAGGATCGCGGATCAGCGTTTCAATACGGGTCACGGACAGACGTTCGGGGCGCTTTGAGATCGGCGGGCTGGGCGAGGGCCTTTGGGCGGCAGGCATCAAGGTTTTCGGGGTATTCAGGGCATCGGATAACGCCAAAAGTTCCACGCCGCGTTTGCGCATCTCGTGCAATTCTAGCGTGCCTGCACTGCCAAGCCCATTCAATAGATTCAACAAGCGGATCAGCCAGCGTGAGGCGACGGTTGGGGCCTCGCCATCACGAATGGCACGCGATAAAACCACGTTTGGGGCGCTGATTGCCTGCTGAAAATCATGGGCTGACAGCCCAATTTGGCGCTCCGGCAAAGGCAGGCCGATCTGGCGGCGCATATCGCGGCTCATCCATGGATCGGGTGCGGGGACACGCGGCCAAATGCCCTCATTCAGGCCGCCAAGGATCACCAGATCTGCGGTTTGCACGCGGGCTTCCAGCGTGCCCAAAATCATGACATCGGGGTGCGGGCGATAGGCATCTTCGCGCACCTCGCCGCGGTTTAGTTCCGACTGAAACAGGGCACGATATTGCACGATTGGAATAACCCCGCCGTGTGCCGCCTCATGTTCCAGTGTCTCAAATGTTGCGCACGCCTTTTTCCCGGCCTCTTTTTCCCATAAAGAAACGCAAGGTTCATCGGTAAGACCGCCCGACAGACCCTCCGCCGTGTCGCGATGCAGTTTTAGCCATTCTGCCAAAGGTAAATCCGCACGGGCCTTTAAAATCGGTGTAAATGAAGCGCGCAACCATGCCAACCAATGGCTATGTGTGTCATCTTTAGTCTTGGCCCAATCTTCCAGTTCCCGCCATATAATAAAGGGCGCGCCGCCGCGCAGAACCTCGATTTCCAGCTTTCGGGTCATACGCAAATGCTGTGTGCGTGCCGTTTTTATGCCACCACAAAGCGGGTGTTTCAGAACCGCCAGCAGCCCTTCGGGGGTCAGCGGTGCGCTGGCAAGGCTGATAAGGCGGCGCAGGAAAACCCCCGGAGGCGTTAGCGGCAAGGGGCGCCCCGCGGAATCGTCAGGCGTGATCTCCCAGCGGCGCAAAACTGACGCCACGCGGCGCGCCAATATCCGGTCCGGCGTGACCAGTGCTGCCTTTTGGTTGTCATGAACCGCGCGGCGCAACCGGATGGCAATCGCCTCGGCCTCGGCACGCGGATTTGGTGCCTCGATCAGGGTTATCGCCCCGCAGGATTCTGACAGGGTTTCCGCCAACTCCGGCCCCTCTTTCAACCACTGATCCGTAACCGGGGCTGGACGTAATGCCAGTGACACCAGTTTATTTCGCGCCGCATTGACCGGTAGCTGAGCATGCCATTGCGGCGGATTTAGCGGAAAATCCAGCGTGTCAGCCAGATGGCGAAACCCGTATTGGGGATGATCAGCGCTGGTGTTTTCCCATGCCAGATCAGGCAGATCATAATCAAACCCCGGCAGAATTACGGCCCCTTGCGGCAAGTTTGCCACAGCGCGCATAAACACCGTCGTTGCCCCGCGCGACCCGGTTGAGCCTGCGATAATCACGGGATGATCAGGGGGCGACGTTTCCCACATTCTTGCATAGCTTTCGGCTATAGCACGCTGGCGTTCCTCGGGGTCAGGGGCATTATTTGGCCGGTGATGATTCCAGTATTCATCCAGAATATTCAGGAATTGCAACGCCCGCTGCCAATGGTCCGATTGCCCGGCCACATCGATATCGCGAAGGGCCGCCATTGCCACGCCTTCGCCCTGAAAGCCATCAAGCAGCGTGCCAAGACTATCGGCCAGATCAAATACCGCAGAGGAGGGGGCAAGATCGGGTTGCAGGCGTACATATTCAGCGATCAACCGCGCGATAATCAGGCGGCGACGCAGGGGTGGCGTTGCTGGCGGCATCGGCATGGTTTCATCATACGCAAGGTCGGTAATTACGCGAATATCTGGCAGCAATCGCGCATTACTTTCGCATAAAATAGCCTCAAGCCGGCGGGCAAAACGGCGGGTGTTTACATAGATAACTACGCGTGCGAGAGCCTCGGGCGGGGTGCCTTTCAGGCGCTCCAGCAGGCCCGCGATCAGCGCTTGTGAAAAATCCACCCCAAGGGGCAGGGCAAAAACACGCGGGCTGGATTGCGGTGAAAACAACTGGCTTTTCCTGTTTCTTACTGAACTACTAAACTAGGTTAGTAGTTCTATTATTCACCATTTGGCAATGTTTTCCAACCACGTCCAATTTGGCCCGATACTGGTGATTTCCAACAAACGGGTATCGCTTTCAAGATCGGGCATGGAAAAGTGCAAATCAAGATGCCGCGCCGGGCGAAAACCGCCCAATCGGTCGGGCCATTCAACCAAGGTTATAGCATCCACGAATGCCTCCTCCAGCCCCAGCTCGATCAGCTCATCACTATGTGTTAAGCGGTAGAGGTCCGCATGCCAGACCTCACCCTCGACGGTCTCATAGGTTTGCACCAGCGTGAATGTTGGTGAGGGCACATCCTCGATTACGCCCCCGCGCGCCATCATTGCATGCAGGATCGCGCGGGCAAAATGGGTCTTTCCGGCGCCAACCGGCCCCGATAACAGCAAGCAATCGCCTGCGCGCAGATGCACAGACATAGCGCCCGCCATGTGGCTTGCAATCTTAGCTGTTTCAAGAGGGATTGTGTATTTCATCTGCCAAACCCGCGCAAAATCATTTGCCCGAGTCTGGCGATTATAGCGCGTGAAAGCAAGTGTTTAGCGTTTGCCCTGCTCGATTTGTGTATTGGCCCATGAAACACTGAACAGCTTTCTATCCAGTGCCGTATTCTTGGTTAACGGCCCCAGTTTCACGACCGATTCCAGGCCCGCGCCATCGATGATCACCCATTGAACCAACTCCATGGGGTTTTGCGAAAAAATCATCCGCATCGTGCCATTATCCGGCTCTTCGGGATCAAACATGGTCACATGGATTTTCCCGCCTTTGGTTTCAATCAGGCGCACAAACTTTGAGCGTGTCACATCAATATTCTGCCGTGTCAGCAAGGAAAGCGGCGTTTGGGATTGCGGGTAGCGTTGCGGTCCACGACTGGATTTGCGATCAAAAATTGCCAAAATCTCGCCATCTGCAATGATCATGGCCGGCGAGGGAGGGTCATATTCAAACCGCATTCTTCCCGGCTTTTGTAAATAAAACGTTCCCGTGGCTACGCTGCCATCGGCGCTTTCCTGGGTAAAACGCGCGGTGGCGGTTACCAGATTGGTTAGGTAGGTGTTGACGGC
Organism: Paracoccaceae bacterium; assembly: GCA_036479695.1. Classification (GTDB taxonomy): domain Bacteria; phylum Pseudomonadota; class Alphaproteobacteria; order Rhodobacterales; family Rhodobacteraceae; genus NORP23. Next base: position 189,065 of record JAZGFN010000014.1, on the reverse strand, counting down.
ATCAACAACGGCATTCTGTGCGGTGGCGATCTCGCCAAACGTCATCAGAGGGGCGGCGCAAAGGGCCGATATAAAAATTCGTCTTTTCATATGCACAATATATATCCCGCTTTTTGCATTTCAAACCCGCCATGCACCACTGTAACATAATCGGCGGATATTGGCCTCTATTGGATTTCCGGCACCAGAACTTCGCGTTTTCCGACGTGATTTGCCGGGCTTACAACACCGTTGTCTTCCATTTCCTCGACCAGTTTGGCCGCCTTGTTATACCCAATCGACAGTTTGCGTTGAATATAAGAGGTTGAGCATTTTCGATCTCGCGCCACGATTTGCACCGCCTGGTCATATAGCGCGTCCTCGCCGCCAGTATTGCCGCCCAGTCCCAGCAGCGCATCAACATTTGTGTCAGCTTCGCCAACCGGTCCCTCAACGACACCTGAAACATATGTCGGCTGCCCTTGGGTTTTCAGGAAGTTAACGATTTTCTCGACCTCTTCATCGGATACGAACGGGCCGTGCACACGGGTAATTTTACCCCCGCCCTCCATATACAGCATATCCCCCATGCCCAGCAGTTGTTCGGCCCCCATCTCGCCCAGAATCGTGCGGCTGTCGATTTTGCTGGTTACCTGAAACGATATCCGGGTCGGGAAATTCGCCTTGATCGTGCCGGTAATCACATCAACCGAGGGGCGCTGTGTGGCCATAATAAGATGTATTCCGCTCGCCCGCGCCATCTGCGCCAGACGCATGATGCAAGCCTCAATCTCCTTGCCCGCAACCATCATCAGATCAGCCATTTCATCAACGACAATAACGATATAGGGCATGGTTTCGGGCATGTATTCTTCGGTCTCGAACACCGGTTCACCGGTTGCGTCGTCAAAACCCGTCTGCACAGTGCGCTGGAAATCCTCGCCCTTGGCCATCGCCTCGCGGATGCGGCCATTATAGCCGTCAATGTTACGCACGCCCATTTTGGACATCTTGCGATAACGGTCTTCCATCTCGCCAACCGCCCATTTCAGCGCCACAACCGCCTTTTTGGGGTCGGTCACAACTGGCGACAACAGGTGCGGGATGCCGTCATAAACCGACAGCTCCAGCATCTTTGGGTCAACCATGATCATGCGGCATTCTTCGGGGCTAAGTGTGTATAACAACGACAGGATCATCGTATTGATCCCCACGGATTTCCCCGAACCGGTCGTGCCTGCAATCAACAAATGCGGCATCTTGGCGAGATCAGCGATCACCGGATCCCCGCCGATATCCTTGCCCAGTGCCAGTGGCAGATGGAACTTGCTGTCCCCATAAGCGCTTACCGATATGATCTCGCGAAACAATACCATTTCGCGGTGGTCATTAGGCAACTCGATCCCGATAACCGAACGCCCCGGAATGGTCGAAACCCGCGCCGCCAATGCAGACATAGAGCGCGCGATATCATCCGCCAACCCGATCACCCGGCTGGCCTTCAGGCCTGCGGCCGGTTCCAGTTCATACATCGTAACCACCGGCCCCGGACGTACTGAAATAACCTCACCCTTGACGCCGTAATCTTCCAGCACCGTCTCCAGCATCCGGGCGTTTTCGTTCAACGCTTCGTCGCTTAGGGTGTGGCGCACAATCTGGGTTGGGTTTTCCAAAAACGACAGCGGTGGGGTTTCATACCCTTCGCCTTTTGGCTCCAGTGCCAGACTTGGCTGTTCTTCTTTGCGTGCGCGGCTGCTTTTGGCGGCTTTGCGCGGGGTCGGGTGCTGCACACGTGGTGCTGCATCTGTCCGCACAGGTGGTTCTGTACGTGCAGATCCATCTTCGCCCACAGCTTTGCCGTAAAGCGGAATATCTTCATCCCGGGTGGTTTTGCGCGCCTTAACAGCGGCCGATATCTTATCGCTTAGACGTGCGCTAAGCCCCACGGGACCATCTGAAACCGCCGGTTCAATGCGATCTCCGGATTCTATAACCATGTCTTTTTGCGCCTGTTTTTTGGCCACAGCACGTTCACGGCGCACTACGCGAGCATTCTTTGCCGCCTTCACGCTTTTGAGGCCAATAAATGACAGAATCGCGAACAGTACCCACACTAATTTCATAATCACCCAGCGCAGCCCCGCATAGGCTGACACAAACCCACGCCACATTCCGCTTGAGCAGGTTTTGCACTCTGCCCAGTTAACCCCCAGCGAAATCGCCGCGATAAGGGTGGTGGTTGCCGCCAAAACCAGCGTGATAATAACCAGTCGCGTATCAATATTGCCCGGCACAATCGAGAATATGAAATCCAGAATAATATCACCGAAAATCCCGCCCAGACCATAGGAAAAATTCCACGTCTCGGGCGGCACATGTGCGGCTGCAAACACTGCCGCCAGTGCGACGGCCAGAGGCGTGAAAATCGCGCGCAACAAGGCACGCTCCTGCCCGATATGCAGTAATAACCGCAGCCCCCAGACACCAAACCCGATGGCCACACCGTAGCCGGCCCAGCCCAGCGCCTTATGCAACGGGTCTGCGATATAGGAACCGACAAGCCCCAGCAGGTTATGGGGTGTGGCATTGGTTGCCGCAGAAAAACTGGGATCCTCGGGGGTATAAGTCCACAGCAACGCCGCAAAAAGCGCGGCAATCGCCAGCAGTATAAGCCCCAACGCCTCGGCCCCACGCCGCCGCATGGCCGTGTCCGGCTTTGCCTTGGCCCGCTTTTTGCGTTTCGCAGGTTTTTTATGTGCTGTTAGTGCCATCATTATTACCTTAATTCACACATCTGCGCGATCATAGAGGCAATCCCTGATCGCCGAAAGCCCACGTTCAATATCAGCGATCTCAGCTACCAGTGCTACGCGCAAATATCCAGCCCCCGGATTGCCGTCCCCCAAACGCGGATCGCTTGGGCGGGACAAATACGCGCCGGGCAAGGCCCGAACGCCGGTTTCTTTCCACAAGCGCAGCGCAGCTTTTTCGCCGTCATCCACCCTGAGCCACAGGAAAAACCCTGCCTGAGGGCTGCTATATTCAGGAATATTCCCTAAAATCCGGTCACATGCATCAAACTTTTCCTGATATAGCGCGCGATTTTGCACCACATGGGCCTCATCCGCCCAAACGGCGGCGCTGACCTGTTGGATCGGCAAGGGCACGGGCGCGCCTGTGTAATTGCGCAATTGCTTCATTGCCGCGATGGATTTTGCGCCGCCAGCCGCAAAACCACTGCGCAACCCCGGCAGGTTTGAGCGTTTGGACAAGGAATGAAACACCAGTACCCGTTCAGGATCAGCATTGATTGTCTGGGCCGCAGACAGCGCACCGGCGGGCGGGGTATCACGGTAAATCTCGGCGTAGCATTCATCTGCAAAAATCCGAAAATCGTATTTTTCCGCTAATAAAATCAGGTTTTCCCAATAGCGCGCACTGGCAACCGCCCCTTGTGGATTTGAGGGCGAGCACATGTAGACAATCGCCGTGCGTTCCAGAATATCCACAGGAATGGCATCAAAATCCGGTAAAAACCCGTTGTCTTTGGGGGCTGGCACAAACACCGGCTCGGCGCCAATCGCGCGCGCAGCCACGGCATAGCATTGGTAAAACGGGTTCGGAATAAGCACCACCGGCTGCGCCGCGTTTTTACGTTCAGGACAAAGGGCAAGGGCGGCATTGAACAGCCCCTCGCGGGTGCCATTCAGGGAAAGTACGTTTTTATCGGGGTCCAAAGCCTGCAAATCATAGCGATTTTCCAGCCAGCGCGCAATCGTCTGGCGCAATTCCGGCGTGCCATCGTTTGGCGGATATACGTTGAACCCATCCGCATAACGCAGCAGCAACTCCGGCACAAATTGCGGGAATTTGTGCTTTGGTTCGCCGATCGACATATGCAAAGCCTCGCCACCACCCTGATGCGGATCGAGCAGTGCGCGCAGGCGCGGAAAAGCATATTGCGGCAGGTTGGAAAACCGCGTGGGGTGCTGCATGTTGGCCTCAAAACCGGGGGTCTAGGCGCCCCTTATGTTGACTAGACTATATGTTTGCCTCGCTATGGTCCAGCGGGATATGGTTTTGTGCATGTCATTTTAATGACGCACCACCCCCTAACGCCCCTCGATCCGCCATGCGGTGATAGAGAGGGCTGCCACCAGCAACAGGATCAGCCAGCCAGGGGTGAGCGGGGTTAGGCGGATATCTTCAACCGTATAGGCCCCGCGTTTGGGCAGGCCCAGCCAGTTGGGGCCTTTGGCAACCCTGCCGGGGCGGGTACGGCGAATATCGGGGGTGCTGCTGGCCAATTGGAAATTGCCGCCGCCGGTATTTATGGCCAATGTTTGCAACGCCTCGCTGACCCCGACGGGGCGTTCAAATTCTCGTGGTGATGCCGGGCCGACGGCGACCACAGCCGATAGCGCGCCGTCGCTGATGCGGTAAATACCGTTTTCTGTTGCCTCAAATTCAGCACGCCATTGCCCCGGTCCGGTTTCAAGCAACGGTACCCTACCCGTAGCCCCGTTCGGGTTGGTAAAAATGATATCTGAGGCCATGCCTCCCAATGAGCGCCGTTCAACCACGACATGTTTGCCCGTTGCGGTGGCCAGCAGGATTTCCTCCTCCAGCTCAGGCTCTTTCATCAACCAATGGGCAAGGCGGCGCAGTAATTCCAGTTGCGGACCTCCGCCCTCAAAGCCGCGCGACCACAGCCATGCCTGATCTGACGCGAGCACCGCAATACGGCCTTTTTCGACCCGATCAAGCACTAAAAGCGGTCTGCCGCCCAGCCCTTTCATGACCACATGACCCGCACGTGGCTGCATTTCAATCAGGCGAAACCAGCGGCCCCAATTCGGGGTGCCATCCGCCAAAACCTGCCCCGCAAGTGTTGCGGTCACCGGATGCTGGTGGCCGATTTTTGTGACCTCGGGCAAATAGCCTTCCTCAATAATCCGCCCGGTGGGCAGCACCGGCAGTACCGCCTGAAGAGGTGAGCGCGCCAGGCTTTCAACAGTTGCAAATGCCGGGCCGGAGGCGACCAGAACCGCGCCGCCATTACGAATATATTGCGCAACATTTTCCAGATATATATCAGGCAAAATCCCGCGTTTCCGATAGCGATCAAAGATAATCAGATCGAAATCCTTGATTTTATCCATGAACAATTCGCGGGTGGGAAAGGCGATCAGCGACAGCTCATTCACCGGCACATTATCCTGTTTTCCGGGGGGGCGCAGGATGGTAAAATGCACCAGATCAACGGCTGCATCGGCTTTTAACAGGTTACGCCAGGTGCGTTCGCCTACATAAGGTTCCCCCGAAACCAGCAGCACCCTCAGCCGGTCCTGCACGCCGGTTAGTTTGTGAATAATACGGTTATTCCGGGTGGTTAATTCTGTTTCAATACCCGGCGTTGTGATGTCAAGCAGGTTAATTCCTGCATGTTCAACCGTAAGTGAAAGCGTGATACTTTCCCCAACGGGCACCTGAAACACCTGCGTCTCACCCCCGTCAACAGAGGCCAGAATTTTCGCAGGCCCAAGGGCGGACGGCACGGCGCCGCTGTCTTCAATGCGCAAGGTCAGCCCAACGGTTTCATCGACAAAGCCAAAGGCCGGCGCATCCTCCAGGATAATCCGGCGGTCCCAGTCTTGCGCACGCCCTGTCAGTAACAAATGCACAGGTGCCGGAAAGCCGCGCGGCGGGTTCAGATCGTGGATACGCCCATCGCTTAAAATGATGGCCCCGGCAATCCTGTCAGCGGACACAGTGGACGCGGCCTTATGCAGAGCGCGCAAAATGAATGTGCCACGCTCGGTCGCGCCTGCGGGTGGATCACTGACAGGGACATTGATAACCTCAAGCGGATCATCGGGATTGCGGGCCAGTTTTGCCAAAATATCCGGCAGCGCTCTATCGATCTGTGCCGTGCGTTCTGGCAAGGTCTGGCTGGCGGTTTTATCGACAACGACAAAGACAATATCGCTAAGCGGTGTGCGATGTTCTTGGCGATAAGAGGGGTTAAGCAATGCCCCCAGCAGCAGCACCGCCGCCAACGCACGAAAGGCCCAACCGCGCAGGCCCAGCCATATGGCAAGCAACAGGAAGGCAAGCGCCAACAGCGCCACAGCGCCCAAGATTTCCGGCGCAACCAGCGGGTCATATGAAATTGTGCTAAACACTATTCCCCCAGCCTTTCCAGCAATGCCGGAATATGCACCTGATCGGATTTATAATTGCCCGTCAGCACATACATCACCAGATTAATGCCAAAGCGGCGCGCCATCTCACGTTGGCGTTTGCCAGACAGCCCGCGCCCAACGGGAAACATCGGTTGGCCAAGATCATTGATCGCCCAAGCCGCCGCCCAGTCATTCGCCCCGATCATCACCGGGGTCACGCCGTCATTTGTGCTACCGAAATTCTGCTCTGTAGTGATGTGGGATGGAATTTCCACCCAAAGCGGTGGTCCAAACCAACGGCCCGGGAAATCTTTCAGCAGATAAAACGCGCGGGTGATCACATGGCCTTTGGCAACCGGCGCAAGTAGCGGAATATCGAGGTTCGCCGTCAGGCGTTGCAGCACCGGCCCATTCAGCGAGGAATTTCCCGAACCCCGCCCCAAATGGGCGTCGCGCGTGTCAAACAGGATCATGCCGCCATGCGCCAGATACCTGTTGATACGCAAGATCGCAGCCGGTGACAGATCCGCTTGATGCTCGCTGACCGGCCAATAGAGAAACGGATAAAACGTCAGTTCATCGGTTTCAATATCAATAGCAACAGGCGCTGCCGGTTCAACCGAGGTGCGGTTATGTAGAACGGCACTTAGCCCCAACAACCCCGCTGCACTGGTTCGGTCAATCGCCGCATCGCCGGTCAAAACATAGGCAAAAACCGTTTGTGCCGTGGCCCTTATAGCGGCGGTATCTTCGGCCTGCGCCTTATCCACTGGCATCCACCCAAGCAGCAAACACAGGCTGGCCGCACGCAGCGCACCCCGGTTTGACAGCTTGCCGCTGATCCACAGGGTGGCCAGAATATCCATCATCAACAGGCCCAGCGCCAGCAACAATAGCCACGCCATATAAGCCTGCATCTGTGTGTCTATAAGCGGCTCTATGGTGTACCCGAGCGGCAGGTTTAACGCCGTTAAACCATCCTCAGATGTCAGCACATTCACCGCAACACGCTGATCGCCGGATTGATAAATCCCCGCAGGCGCGTCTGCCCCGACAGGCATTGTGCTTAGACGTTCGCCGCTAACGGGGGGAATGGATTTTGCTGTGTGCAACACCCCAAAACCGTCTAAAACCTGTGTTGGTGTCCACATGCGCGCATCCGGTTCGATCTTATCAGACACCCCTGACGCGCTGATCGACAACCGTTCCAGCATCTGCACAAACAGGCCCGATAACGGCAGGTTTGACCATTCTGCATTGGCGGTTGTGTGAAACAGCACCACCCGCCCGTTACCGCTGTGTATCTGGGTGACGAGGGGCGTGCCATCTTCTAGCAAGGCGAGGGTCCGGTCTGTCAGATAGGGGGCGGGTTCGGCGATAACTTGCGTGCGAACCTGCACATCATTTGTTATAGGCAGGCCAAAAAACGGACTGTTTTCAGGGAATTCCTGCAATTCTTTAGGCGTTTCCCAGGATAGCGCCCCACCCAAGGTTCGCCCACCGGCGCGCAGGCGCACGGGCAACAATGGATCGTCCTGCATCGTATTAATACTCGCGGCCAGTTTCGGGCCGGCAAACCGCACCAGTAAACCGCCAGATTTCACCCATTCCAGCAGCTGCGCGCGGGATCCTTGGGCCAGCGTGCCAACATCTGACAGGATAATTACATCAGGGGCGCTTAGCAGCATAGCGGACAAATCCCCCTCAATCAGGGCAACGGATGGTTCCAGCGCTTTGCGCAAATAATGCATGGGTAAGATAAGTGACGCGCCTTCCTGCCCCTCGACCCCGACCAGCGCCACTTTGCGTCGTCGCAAACCATCGGCCGCCAATGTGACCGCCCCTGCCGAGTTTTGCCCGCGCAAGATCACGCGCTCCACCCGGTTGCGCAGCTCCAACGGCAGCTCAAAGACAAGCGAGGCGGTGGTCTCAGATGCGGGTAAAATCCCTTGGACAACGGCCAGTGTAACCTCGGCCCCATCGGGGGATTTGCCGATAGCACTAACCGTAATCTTGCGATCTGTGGTCCCTGGCAGGGCAATAACGCGGGCAAGCAGATTGCCATCCTCAAGCGTTAACGGCTGTAAGGCCTGCAAAGCATGATCGGTGCCAAGCACATGTAGCGGGCCGCGCGCGGCTAGTTCCGTTGCCAAATCCGTACCATCATGGGCCAGACCATCGCTAAGCCAATATGTCTCAAAGCTGTCGGGTTTTCCTTGCAGCCAGTCCAGCATGTTTGCGCGCTCCGGTGCCCAAGGTTGCGGGGCGAGGGCCTGCACGTGCCCCACCCAGTCGCGCGCGTCGCGAAACGGCATCTCATTGCCCGCAGGCAGGGGCTGCGCAAGCGAGATAAAAACGGTCGGGCGGCCAGCACGGCTCATGGTTTCCAACAGGTTTTCAACCGCCGTAATCCGCGCTACCCAATCGGGCGCCGAGGCCCAGCCCCCATCCATCAACACCAGCAGTGGCCCTTGCCCCTGAAGCTGGTTCTCAATATTCACCACGGGTTTCGCAAAAGCCACAATCGCCGCAGCCACGGCCAAAAGGCGCAAAATCAGCAGCCAGATCGGGGTGCGATCCGGCATTTTTTCCGCGTCTTGCAGCCCCAGCAGCAAGCCAACACCGGGAAACCGCAGCGCCGTCGGTGCCGGAGGGGTCGCGCGCAAAAGCCACCATAATATCGGCAAGACCAGCAGGCCCAACAGAACCCACGGCGCCAAGAATTGAAGCGCACCCATGTCGATCACGCCTGTTGTCCAATCACTTGATAAAGCCACAGCAACGCCGCTTGCGGGCGGCCATCGGCGTGGTGTTTTTGGTAATGCCAGCCGTGTTCGCGGGCAAAATCGGCCAGCGCCGCGCTGCGTGCAGCAAAACGTTCGTGGTACGCTTCTTTCAAGGCTTTGGCGCGGTGGGTTTCAAAGGATATCCCGCCGCCCATGCTTTCAAACTTTATCCGCCCGTCAAAGGGAAAATCCTCTTCGGTTTTGTCAATGATTTGCACTAAACACCCGGTTCCCGCCCGGGCTGCGGCTGCTTTGAGGGCGGGGAATACTGTCTTTTCCGGCCCCAGAAAATCCGACAGAAACACACTGCGCGCAGCTTTGATATTTCCAAAACCCGGGGCATGGCCATAATCAACCGGGTCGATAACCGCGGCACTTAATGCCTGCGTGATCCGGTGCAAATGTGCGGTGCCCATGCGTGGCATCCCGGCAATCGTGCCGGGGAGGGCAATCCTTTCTCCGGCGTTTGACAGCAAAATCGACAGGGCTAAAGCCAGCAAGCGTGCCCGCATATTTTTACCCATATAGGCCATGGATTGGGCGTTATCGCACCAAATCGCGACTGTATGCGCTGATTCCAGCTCCTGTTCGCGGATATAAACCGTGTCTGAACGTGCTGAGCGCCGCCAATCCACGCGCGCCAGCTCATCGCCGGGCATGGCTTGGCGATATTGCCAAAAGCTTTCCCCCGTCCCGGCGTGTTTTCGCCCGTGCACCCCGATATGCACATTGGCCGCCAACCGGTCAGCTACGGCAAAAAGCGCGGGCAACGCGCCAGTCAGAGCCTCGGCATCGCGGCGCAGATGTGCAGATGTGTTCACGCCGCCGCCTCTTGATCCATGACCTGCGCAAGGATGGTTGTGATCACATCATCGACCGTCAGCCCATCGGCGCGCGCAGCAAAACCCAGCGCCATACGGTGTTTCAGGATGGGGGGCGCCAAGGCATGAATATCCTCAAGCGCCGGGGCAAACCGCCCATCGAGCAAGGCGCGCGCCCGCACGGCCAGCGACAAAGCCTGCGCCGCTCGTGGCCCCGGCCCCCAGCTAACGGCCCCGTTAACCATCTCAGAGGCCCCGTCCCCCGGGCGCGCAGCACGCACGATATTCAAGATATTTTCGACGATACTGTCCCCGATTGGCATCCGCCGCACGGCCATCTGGGCGGCAATCAAACCGGCTGCATCAAAAACCGGGGAAACCTGCGCATCCTCTATGCCTGTGGTGGCTAAAACGATCTCGCGCTCGGCGGCATGATCAGGGTAACCGACATCGATTTGCAACAAAAACCGATCGAGCTGTGCCTCTGGCAAAGGGTAAGTGCCCTCTTGTTCAATGGGGTTTTGCGTGGCGAGCACGTGGAAAGGGGCGGCGAGATCACGGCGCTCTCCTGCAACCGTCACATGGTGTTCCTGCATCGCCTGTAACAGTGCGGATTGCGTGCGCGGACTGGCGCGGTTGATCTCATCCGCCATCAAAATCTGGCAGAATATCGGCCCCTTGATGAACCGAAACGCGCGGGTTCCGTCATCTGCGGTTTCCAGCACCTCGGCCCCAAGAATATCGGCTGGCATCAGATCAGGCGTGAATTGCACACGGTTGGAATGCAGGCCCAGCACCACGCCCATCGCCTCAACCAGACGGGTTTTGGCAAGGCCGGGCGCCCCCACCAACAGCCCGTGCCCGCCGCATAATATTGCGATCAAAGTCTCATCCACCACCTGCGCCTGCCCGATAACACGCCGCGCCAGCATCGCGCGCGCCGCGCTAAGCTTGGCGCTAATCCCCTCAAAAATCTCAATGTCTGCGTTTACCATCGTCTGACCCTTCTTGTTGCGCCGCAATAGATTGCAACATCCCGCCTTGTTGCTTACCTTTATACACGAAACATATGAGAGCAGAACCCGATGCCTGATTCCAGTAAGAAATCCGTTACCGCCTCGCCAGATAGTATCGCCACGGCCGCAACAGCGGCGCAAAAAACCCGAGGCCCCGCCCCCGTGCATCTGTGGAATCCGCCGTTTTGCGGGGATCTCGACATGCGCATCGCGCGCGATGGTACGTGGTTTTATCTTGGTACACCAATTGGCCGCAAGCCGCTGGTTAAGCTGTTTTCCTCTGTGCTGCGCAAAGACGGTGACGCATATTTTCTGGTAACCCCGGTTGAAAAAGTCGGGATCACGGTTGAGGACGCGCCTTTTATTGCCATCGATTTTGATATTGCAGGCAAGGGCAAAGACCAGCGCATCACGTTTACGACAAACGTTGACGACAAGGCCGTTGCCGGGCCGGATAATCCGATCCGTGTGACCCGCAATACAAAAACCGGCGAACCCTCACCCTATATTTTAATGCGCACAAACCTCGAAGCCCTGATTGACCGCAAAAGTTTTTACCGGCTTGTCGATCTGGGCGTTTCTTCCAAAATCAACGGCAAAGACTGGTTCGGCATCTGGTCGGGCGGAGAGTTTTTTCCGTTTATCGAGGTTGATAAGCTGTGAGACGTTGACGTCACAGCACAAACCAAACGCACGTCACTCCAGGTTGCTTAGTTGCTTTCTTATCGGGCGGGAAATCGCACCCGGCCATCACCAGTGCCGATATCAATTACATAAGATGGCATGCTCAAAATCTATGCCGGACCGATGCATAAAGTTTTGGTAGAGCAGGTTCGGTGCAATATTGAACTTGTGATTGTTATCTGTTGTCACCCATTGGTTCGAGAAGGACTGTGTTGCGTAACCAGCGTTCCATTAGAGGGAAGAATGGATAATAAATCTTGATCCAAAGGCTTTAGGGTAAATCTCTACCCACTCAGTTAAAAATCGGAACTTGAAAGTTGTTGGCATTCGGCTAAATTGCAGATGGAAACTATATTTGCTTAGGGGCAAGGCAGATTGGGGTAGCACTGAAGGGTTTTGGAGTTGGCTTTACGACGGACACTAGTTAGCACTTTAAAGGACGAAGGGCCGTTTATTCTTGAATGGCTGGCCTATCACAAGGTTATTGGCTTTAACCACTTTGTGATTTTTTCAAACGACTCTACGGATGGTACAACCGGGATACTGGATTGCCTGCATGAAGCTGGCGAAATTATGCATATTGAGAACTCTGCTTTTACAGAAAACGAACCCGCTGATCCTCAGACCCGCGCATATAAGCGCGCCAAGATGCGCAAGGATGTCAAGCAATCAGAATGGGTATTGGTGGCGGACGGGGATGAATTTTTGAATATCCACGCCGGGAACGGCTCGCTTGATGATTTATTTGCGGCAATGGGGAACACGGATGTGATTTCGGCAACCTGGCGCATTCACGGCAATAGCGGGGTTGAGAAATTTACCGACGGGCTGGTTATTGACCAATTTCGCAAAGCTGCTGATCTGGCTGAGAACACCACACAACGGTATTGGGGTTTCAAGACGCTGTTTCGCCCGGCCGGGGTCAGGAAATTCGGGGTCCACCGGCCCAAATTCGCCCCGCGGTTTTTGGATGATCCCTCAAGCATCACGTGGCGAAATGGCTCTGGTGAGGTGATTTCTGAACATGTGTTGAAACAGGGCTGGCGTTCACAACCCGAAACCGTAGGGTATGATCTGGTGCAAATGAACCATTATATGATCAAATCTTCGGAGTCATTCTTGATGAAACGCTTGCGTGGCACAGCCAATAGCGCCGATCAAAACCGAATTGATTTCGGCTATTTTCAGATGTTTAACGCAAATACGGTTGTTGACGGCTCTATCACAAGGCATATTGCAGCGGTGCAGACTGAAATAAAACGGATGAAACTGGCAGCTCCGGGGTTGGATATATTGCATAATGCAGCTGTGTCAGAACATCAGGCACGTATATCGACCGCACGTTCGGAAATTGCCAAAACCATGCCCGAGACCGCGCAGAGCATCGGGATTACACTGACTGAGGTTGAGAAAATAAATGGCTAAACTCCCCGAAATATGTGCGCTTTGGATCGGTGGGCAGCTAAGCTATATGGAACAGCTTTGCCTGCAATCCTTTCTGGATCACGGGCACAAGGTCACGCTTTATACCTATGAAGGCGTCAAGCGGGTGCCGGATGGGATAACGCTGGCCGATGCTGCTGATATTTCGCCATTTCGTGAGGAATTGCGCCACCTGCGCACTGGTAGTCCTGCCTTGATGTCGGATGTATTTCGCTATGACCTGCTGAAAAAACGCCCCGGAGTTATCTGGGCCGATACGGATGCGTATTGTCTGAAACCCTTCCAGACGGATACGGGGTTTTTCCTTGGCTGGGAATCTGAGCATCATGTCAACGGTGGGGTTTTGGGGCTGCCAGCCGACAGTGAAACCCTGAATGGGCTGCTGGAATTATGCAAAGACCCCTACGCCACACCGCCGTGGTTTTCCGAGCGTGCTCGCGCAAAATATGCGGCCGCTGCCGAGGCTGGAAACCCCGTGCATGTCTCTGAAATGCCCTGGGGGGTTTGGGGACCACACGCTATAACGCATTTTCTGAAAATCACCGGCGAGGTTGAACACGCCCTGCCGACCGAGGCCCTCTATCCCGTTGGCTTTGCCCACCGCAGGTTATTTTTTAAACGGCCCCGCAAAGTCTGGAAGCAATGCACTGAAAACACCTTTTCTGTCCACCTTTATGGTCGCCGGGTGCGCGCAAGGTTGAAAACCCTGCCCGATATGTTGCCTGAAGAAGGTGACTATATCGATTATCTGCTAAAGCTGCATAAGATCGATCCGCGCCAAGCCCCGTTTGAGATAGAAGGCACCAAATGAGAGTAGTGCTGCACGGCGGGTTCCATAAAACTGCAACGTCGCATCTGCAAGGGATTTTGCAACGAAACTCTGGCCATCTGACGAAACGGGGGGTGATGTATATTCATCACCGGCTTGTGCGTCGCGATTTCACGGTTCCATGCCAGCGCAATGCAAATTTGAATAGTGGCTTAAATACAAGAGTAAAAATTCCTGATGATAAATTACGTGAAATCGCAACGGCGTTCTTTGCACCGGTAAGAGAAGCGAATCCCGAAACCTTGATAATATCGGATGAGAATCTCTATGGACATTGCGGGCAGGTTGCAAGGAAAGGTGCGCTCTATCATTTTAGAGAACGTTTCGTGCGGACATTTGCTCGTGAGATGCAATATGAAGTGACTGATATATATCTTTCGATCCGCAATTACCCTGATTTCTTTGCTGCGGCTTATTGTGAATACCTTCGGTCTGCAAAACCTGAAAGATTTGTAGATATCAGTACTATGATGAAGAATGTTGTTAAAAACCAACCACGATGGACCAAATTGCTTAAGTTTGCAGCAAGGCAGTTTCCAAATGCTGAAATACATGTTTGGAAGTTTGAGGATTTTCGCGAAATTTCACCGCAAGTTTTGCAATCAATGTGTGGTGAAAATATCAAAGTGCAAAAACTTAAAAACCCCAAACAGAAAAACAAACGGCCGTCTCCTTCTGACAAAGCGATGAATGATTTTATCGAAGTTAAATCCTTGCATGGCCCCGAGAGGGCGCTTCAGGTGCGATTGGAACTTGAAAACAAATATCCTAAAGGCGAAACTTACAAGGGGTTTCAGCCTTGGAGCCAAGCGGACCGCCAGCAGTTGATAAATTTATATGATGAACATTGGGATGAAATTTGTAACATGTCTCGTTTTAACACGCTGCATCCAAACCAATAAGGATTACCCCTTTGGAAACCCGCACAATCCTGACAACCATGAAAAACGAGGGGCCTTTCCTGTTGGAGTGGGTCGCTTATAACCGCTGGCTGGGGTTTACGGATTTTCTGGTTTACACCAATGACTGCGATGACGGCACTGATTTGCTGATGGATCGCCTGCACAAAATGGGCGTTGTCACCCATGTGCGCAACACGGATTTTGCCGACAAAGGCCCACAGAAAACAGCATTTCGGCGGGCAAAATTTCATCCATTGATCGAAAAATCTGACTGGATATTAACGCTCGATGCGGATGAGTTTATCAATATCCACACCGGCAACGGCAAACTCGATGACATGTTTGCCGCCTGCCCGGATGCCAATGTTATTTCGTTTGTGTGGCGGCTCTTTGGTAATAGCGGTGTGAATGAATACCACGATAGTTTTATCACCGAGACCTTCACCCACTGCGCCAAACGGTTCCAGCGGCGTCCAACGCAAGCGCTTGGGCTTAAGACCCTTTATCGCAACGATAACCTGTTTCAGACCATCGGCATCCATCGCCCGCTGCACCCTGTTGAAGGGCGGCGCGAGGCTATTAACTGGGTGAATGGCGCGGGCAAACCGATGGATGCGCGTTACCTTGATAAGGGCTGGCGCGCGGGTGGCGTGTCTGGGTTTGGCGATGATTTGGCACGGCTTAACCACTATTCTGTGCGCAACGCGGAATCATTCCTGGTAAAGAGGGATCGCGGACGCACCAACCATGTGGCGCAGGATCAGGGCTTGACGTATTGGCAAAATATGAACCAAAACCGAAGCACCGACACCTCCATTCAATCAAAAATCCCGGCTTTCAGGGTAGAATATGACCGCCTGCTGGCGGATTCTATCATTGCCGATTTGCACGTCAAAGCTTGCGCGTGGCATCACAACAAGATCGCAGAACTTAAATCCCGCCCGGATTACGCTGAATTTTTTGCGGCGATAACGGCCTTGGACGCGCCTTAATGGATACGTTGGATATCCAGCCACGTTACCTTAGCGATACCGTGAAAATTACGGGGCTGTCAGGGCGCGAACCCTCGTTGGTTGTGTCTTTCACAGGCATTGGCAAACCAGAACACACCGAACAACATGAGGAGTTCGTGCGCCAGGGTGCGCAGGGGGGCGTTAACCATGTTTTGTTTGTCTCGGACACAACTCGAAGCTGGTTTAATCGTGCCGGAGTTTTTGAGGAAATCACAGAATTTATCCAGCAATATAAGGCCACACACGGTATAACCCGGGTAGCTACTTTTGGGAACAGCATGGGGGGATACGGCGCCATTCAGTTTGCCAGAGCGTTGGAGGCGGATGTCTGTCTGGCGATCTCTGCGCAGTATTCTGCTAATCCCAAAGACGTGCCGGATGAGACCAGATGGCGAAACTGGCGTGATCTGATAGCTGAATTTACCATGCCCCCGCTTGTTGATGTAATATGTGACACGACCACGTATTTCATCCTCAACGGCGAGGCTGAAAAAGAGCGTCAGCATTACGCGCAATTCCCGACCGGAGAAAATATCCATCACTATTTACTGCGCGATGCCGGTCACGCCGTTGGGCGGCGGTTGAAAGAAACCGGGCAACTTAAGAAAACCATCCGGCTTGCTCTGGGTAAACGCACCCATCAATTTAGCAAACATATGGAAAATATCGGGGCGTATAAAAGGTAAATTTGTGCCGCACATCATCGTTTTTGGATCACCACCACCTGATCTTTCCGTTTCTTTCGGTAAAGTGCCTGAAACATAAAACATCCTGATATATCAATGCGTTGCGCGTTGAATTTGGTGGCAGTTTTTGGGTCAGAATGTGTGAATATACCGCCATACTGATAGGATTGAAACAGGGCGGCGGTTTTGGTAATGCCCGATATCTCCATCCCTTCCGGCTGCCAGCGCAGGTCCTCGATGATATACAAACCGCCCGATTTTAGCTGTGGAAACAGTGTCAGAAATCCATTTTGCTGATGGTGTGAGGCGTGTGAGGCATCGTCGATTATAATATCCAGTTTCGGCATATTTTTAGCGGCAGCGGCGATATTGGCCCGTGTGTCCATGTCACAGCGATGAAACGTGAACCTGTCATGTTTGAACCACGAAAAATCCGATACATCCAGCCCATGAATATTTGCCTTGCTAAAATACTCCATCCACATGCGAATGGACGGAAGGTCGCTGGTTTCGCGATCCTTATCAATCCCGTGTTCAGGGCCACCAATAAGCAAACCCATTTCCAAGAAATTAATGGCACGATCGCGAAACGGAGAGAACAACATCTGGTAAAGTTCGGTATAGCGATGTTTGCTTGAACCTTTGTCTGAGCCGTATTTATCCGCTAAATCTGTCAGATTAATCACGCCGCGCCCAAGTTTTTCTGATGGTAATATTGCTGATATGTTCATGTAACTTCCTTCCATCGACGGGAATAATCGCTCTGCTGGACAAGCCCTTTGGATTGTTCTCCCATTTTACGCACCGCAAACCCCAGATAATATCGCCCTGGCAGGATAACCTGTGCGCGCCGGCCTTTGGATTTTGGGTCCGGAATTGCAACAGGCCATGCATCCGGTGCTGTTGAAACTGCATCGCAACTCAAAACCTCATAACCGCGGAAATCCCCCCAGTGGCGCCAGACAATTTCAGGGCTGAACTGGTAAAATCCGTGCCCAAACCAGCCGTTTCCACCGTTAAAAGACAGAAAAACACCGCCCTTTTTCAACATTTTATGTACATTTTCAAAGGCTTTGGGCACGTCAAACACATGTTCAATCGTGCCGCCGTCCAGTATGAAATCATACGTATTGTGCAGTTTTTTGGGCACATTTTTATTCAAATCATGCACAATGGTGCAGTTCTCGTAATCCGAGTTATCCATTGAATCGATGTCCGGCAGTCCGATTTTTTCAAAAAACCCCTCGGCATAATGATTGCTGCCGGCAATGTCTTCCAGTTGAAAATCATACCCGGCTTTGGCGACTGCCTTATTGAATTTACGCGTTTTTCTTGGCTTATGCAGCCGCAGAGTCTGGCGCCCAAGCATCAGGCTCTTGGGGGCTTTTGCCGCTATATGCGGGCGGACATTCAAAATTGCGCGCCCCAAATGTAAATCAATTCCCATTATCTTCCTCTGTACTCAACGGTTCACGGCCCCGTATTTTTTCCCGAAAAAACACCCAAATCCTTTTTGCTGTTTGCGCGCGCCCGGATTCTTCAAAATACCCTGCCAATGCCCCTACATACCAGCGTAATTGTTTACGTTTTCGATACATGGAATAGAAATCTGCCTGCGTTAGCTCGCCAAATGTTGCGGCCATCATTATCGGCTTCAGGGCGTCGATTTTTTTCAAGAACACCGCGGATTTATGGCTTGAATACCAGCATTTAAACGTTGTCACATTTGCCATATCCAACCGGGCTATTTGCATCACATCAGGTTCAAAATAGGGATCATAAAACAGGCTCACGCAGGCCGCAGCTTTGGCGCCTTCGGCCGCATCGCTATAAGGCAAAGACCAATCTTGCCGTCGCCCGCGCCAAAACCGTTCTTCCCAGGGGACAATTTTTGTATCAAGCGTGGTTTGCGGGTTTAGCGCAATTACATGCGAATCCGGTACCAGCCCGGCAAATGTCAATGCCGCAAATGCCCCCATTGAGGTGCCAGATAAAACAACCCTCTCATACCCCTCAAAAAACCCGTCTGCGGCCAGGCTTTCCATTTGTTCAATCAGCCATTCATCGCGAAACCAGTTTGCAACATTGGCCATCACCCCGAGGTGCGAAATATCATGGGTTTTACAAAACTTATATGCCCATGGTTCGCGTATTGTACTGCGATCAGATACGTTTGACAGATTGTCAAAAGACACCATCAACACCGGCTTTTCCCGCTTGATAAACACAAGCGAATGCTTTTCGGATTTCCGCAAGAATCCGCTATGGGAGCCGCCGGGCATGATTTCCCGAAACCAATCGGGGATTTGATCGTCAATTTCATCCGTCATACGCCCAACTACCATTTTATCTTGCAAAGAAAAATGTTAATATGACGAAATTACAAATTTCATCACCCTTGTCATCGAAGAAGAAACCAAATGCCCCAATCCGTAGAAACGTTACATAAGATCGCCGCGCTGATAAATTTCTCGGGCAAGTTGAATATCGTCGATATCGGTGCCAACCCAATCGGAGGGCCACCGCCCTATGCATCCCTGATTGCTGCGAATCTGGCAAATTTGATCGGGTTTGAGCCACAAAAAGAGGCGTATGAAGCCTTAATAAAGGCAGATACACCCAATGAGAAATACCTGCCCTATGCCGTTGGCGATGGCAAAAAGCACAAGTTAAACATCTATAAAGGTTCGGGTTTGACCTCATTATTTCGCATCAGACGAAATACCATTGATGCGATCCGTGGATTGCGCGCGTCCAGCCGTTTGGTAGCAGAAGAAACGATAGACACCAAAAAACTGGATTCGTTGAAAGAAGTACAAAGCATAGATTTTTTGAAAATCGACATTCAAGGGGGTGAGCTAGCGGTCTTTGAAAATGGTACAAAAAAGCTGAAAGATGCCCTGGCAATCCAGACTGAGGTTGCATTTTCCCCTTTATACGAAGACCAGCCGATGTTCGGGGATGTGGACGTATTTTTGCGCTCCATAGGTTTTATGTTCCACCGTTTCGCACATGTCGCGCATTTTCCGCTTGGGCGGTTGTTGTTTAAAGGCAAGTGGCGCAAGCCCATGCATCACACCTTGGATGGAGATGTGGTCTATACGCGGGATTTTTCTGATCCGGCAGCTATGTCGGATATCGCATTGACAAAACTTGCGTTGTTGGCGCATGCGTGTTTTCAAAGCTATGATCTTGCAGCGTTATGTATTTCGAATCTTGAGGCTCGCGGCACCCTTGCCAAGGGTGCTGTGCAATCTTATGCAGATATTCTTCCTGACGAATATACTTTGGGTTAACCCAGTGCTTTCAAAAATTCCCAGCGTTTGGCGGATATGAGGTCAATATCAAGCTGTTCTTCTAATTTTTGCCGGTTTGCTGCGAATTGTGCATAGCAATTGTCATATGTCGCGCGGATTGCAGGTTGTTCCAGCATCTCTTTCATCAAACGTTTTGTGCCTGTGCTATATCGGTGAATACTGGTGTCCTGACAATCGTTCAGATCATATTTCCGCCAGAACTTTTTCCCGTGGCGAAACTTGACGGCGGTGGTTTCAGTACTGCGTCTGGCATTTTCTGCCGCAGTCATCGTGCCATCGCCGCGTAGTGATTTAAGGGCAAATGATTCCCGCGAGCGCAGGGCATAATGGTTGATCTGGGCCAATTTGTGCAGCCCTTTTACATGGCGCATCCTTGCCCGGTACTTTGGATTACCTTCGGTGTCATACAGAAAACTGCGTTGCGCAATTTGGTGTCCGCCTGTGTCTAGCAGGTGAAATTTAAGCTCACGGTCCGGGGCCGCATGGGGGGCGTGCACATCCATTTGCGTGAAATTTTCACCGTATCGAAACAGGGTTTTGACGGCTTGGTGCGGCTTATAGCTGCGGTCTGCGCATCCGGTTTGGCGTTCTGTGATATTCTCACCCTGCCAGATATTCAGCCCGGCAGTTCCAAATATCCGCCAATTTATAGCAATCCCCTCAGCATCGCCAAGGGCTGTAATCAGGGCGTCAATACCTCCGTCACCGACATGAACGTTCAAAAACTCGTCACCATCGAGCCACAAAACCCATTTCCGCGCCAGATCGAACTCCTGTTCCAGTTTATGCGCTGCCGCCGCTTGTGCTGCCTCATTTTCTGGCACTATTTGCGATAAATGTGTTAGATATCCCGATGCATCCAGCGCATCCAGCAATTCCGCCGAACCGTCATCACAATCATTAGAGATCACAATGATTTCATCAAACCCTGTCGCAAGATGATGAGCAACCCATTCCAAAATGAACGGGCCCTCATTTTTCATGGCACTAAACAAAAGTTTTGCAGAATGGTTCAGTTTTCAATCTTTCACGGATATTACCGCGCTAGTGTAGCGGATGGAGTGCGGTAATAAAATAAACAAATTCCGTTGGCACGCCACATCATGTGCTTGACGGGATTACCGGCAAAAACTAGGGTTCTAAAGGTATTTGACAAACATTTTACCTTGAATGCCTCAATCCAGATGAAAAGAAAATTGGCAGCCATTACTATGTTTCGTGGTGATCATGAGTGGTTGCAGTTATGGTTAACCTATTGGGAGGACGCGAGGGATTATATGTAATTCTGCACGGTGACGATGAAAAGAGCCGCGCAATGTTACAGGGTGTTTCCCAAATCATTGTCCCTTTTGACGCAACTGATAATAGTTTTGAAGTTAAGCGGATTCGCTTTATTCATAGTTTGGTTTTGGGATTGCAGCGCATACTATCAATGCGTGATGTTTACGGATACGGATGAACTGGTTTGCCTTCACCCCGATGCCGGCACTGACTTTCCAGAATATCTGGCAGAGCATAAATTTACAGGAAAAGCGCTGTCTTGTGTTGGTTTAGAGTTAATCGCTACGCGTTCCGAGGATGCGCGCCTTGATTTGAAACAGCCAATACTGCAACAGCGTTTCCGTGGGATTCTAAACTCGGGGTATTGCAAACCAGCACAGAATACCCGGAGAGCCGTGGGTGATTGATCGAAATATTTTGCTGTTTCACCTTCGGTATGCTGATCGAAAACGGTTCATGGAAATTGCGCAAAAACGGGCGCAGTATGCTGCGGATATGGCAGATGCTGATGGTAACATCAGTGTGGGTGGGTGGCAGGATCCAATTGCTGGATATGAACATAAGCTTTCCTTTTTTACGGAACAGAATCCAATAAGCTTTACGAAAGAAAATTATGATCCCGGATTGTTGAAATTCGAACGCCGTTACCGGCGGCGAGGCAATCCCGGGGCCAAATTATACGGGCATTTCGTTATTCCAGAAAACATGCGGCATCTGGCTTAATCGCTGAATACTTTGACCATCTTCCAATGCTCTGGCCTAGCTTATCCGATACTGGGCGCGCCTTTTCGCTTTTATTTTCCGCACTTTCCCTCTATACGCGCGCATGTCGCCGGTGGATTCGCTTTGGTGACCCTTTTCGTTTTGACCGTGCTGGACGACATCTTGGCATTGGCCCGGGCAATAAGGATTATGAAACCTATAAATATAAGGAATATACGATGTCGATTACGCAAGAGGCCAAAGAGGCCCTGATCAAAGAATACGCAACCAAAGAGGGTGACACAGGTTCCCCCGAAGTTCAGGTTGCAATCCTTACCAGCCGTATCAAAACCCTGACCGAGCATTTTAAGTCCCATAAAAAGGACAACCACTCGCGTCGCGGCTTGCTGACAATGGTTGCGACCCGTCGCAAACTGCTGGATTACACACGTTCCAAAGACGAAGAGCGGTATAAATCCCTGATTAAACGTCTCGATATTCGTCGTTAGAAATACCCAAAACGCGCTCATTCGGGGCGCGTTTTTTTATATCCGTTAGAAATACGGAACCGTGGCAAGCGCCACATAATGCGGCAGTACCCATGGGGGGTGCATCGCAGATAGGAAAATAAAATGTTCAAAGAATTCAAAGAATCTATCGAATGGGGCGGCGACACGCTGACCCTTGAGACCGGCAAAATTGCCCGTCAGGCCGACGCCTGCGTTATCGCCACTTTGGGCGAAACCAGCGTTTTATGTGCGGTTGTGTTTGAAAAGAAGCCCAAAGTTGGTCTCGATTTCTTTCCCCTCACTGTGCATTATCAGGAAAAATACTATGCGGCGGGTAAGATCCCCGGTGGTTTCTTTAAACGCGAAGCCCGTCCAACAGAAAAAGAAACCCTGACAAGCCGTCTGATCGATCGCCCGATCCGCCCGCTGTTTGTACCCGGTTTCAAACATGAAACCCAGGTGATTTGTACCGTGCTGTCCCATGATCTGGAAAACGATCCCGATGTGGTCGCCATGATTGCAGCCTCTGCCGCCCTAACACTTTCTGGCGCGCCGTTCCGTGGCCCTATCGGCTGCGCGCGCGTTGGTTTTGTGGATGGTGAATACACGCTGAACCCATCGTGCGACGACATGCACAAGCTGCGTGAAAATCCAGAGCAACGCCTTGATTTGATCATCGCGGGCACCAAAGACGCCGTGATGATGGTAGAATCCGAGGCTTATGAGCTGTCCGAAGCAGAAATGCTGGGCGCAGTTAAATTTGGCCATGACGCTATGCAGCCAGTAATCGACATGATCATTGATCTGGCCGAAGGCGCTGCAAAAAACATGTTTGATTTCCAACCTGCTGACTATTCCGCACTTTACGCGAAAGTCGAAAAAGCTGGTGAAAAAGCTATGCGTGCTGCGTTCAGCAACACCGACAAGCAAGAGCGTACGGCAGCGATATCTGCTGCGCGCGACACGATCAAAGCGGCGTTATCCGAGGATGATCAGGCAGACGGCCAGCTTGGCAATTGCTTTAAGAAACTGGAAAGTGCCGTAGTACGCGGCGATGTTATCAAGACCGGCAAACGCATTGATGGCCGTGATTTGTCCACCGTGCGCCCGATCGTTTCCGAGGTTGGCATCCTGCCCCGCACCCATGGTTCATCCCTGTTTACCCGCGGCGAAACCCAAGGGCTGGTGGTTACCACGCTTGGTACTGGCGACGACGAACAGATGATCGACGCGCTGACGGGCACGTACCGCTCCAACTTTTTGCTGCACTATAACTTCCCGTCCTATTCGGTTGGCGAAGCTGGCCGCATGATGGGCCCTGGCCGCCGTGAAATCGGCCACGGCAAACTGGCCTGGCGCGCGTTGCAGGCAGTTCTGCCAGCCGCGACGGATTTCCCCTATACCGTGCGGGTGGTTTCCGAGATTACGGAATCGAATGGCTCCAGTTCTATGGCGTCGGTCTGTGGTGGCTCACTTTCAATGATGGACGCGGGCGTTCCGCTGAAATCCGCCGTTGCCGGTGTGGCCATGGGTCTGATCCTCGAGGGTGAGGACTATGCAGTTTTGACCGATATTCTGGGGGATGAGGATCATCTCGGGGATATGGACTTTAAGGTGGCCGGTACCGAGGTTGGTATCACGTCGCTTCAGATGGACATCAAAGTGGCCGGTATTACTGCCGACATCATGGAAAAAGCGTTGGATCAGGCCAAAGAAGGCCGGATGACAATCCTTGCTGAAATGAACAAAGCCCTGACGGGCGCGGGCGATTTTTCAATCCATGCGCCGCGAATTGAAACCATGAATGTACCCGCCGATAAAATCCGCGAAGTGATCGGTGCCGGCGGCAAGGTTATCCGTGAAATCGTCGAGGTTTCCGGCGCCAAGGTCGATATTAACGACGACGGCGTGATCAAAGTCGCCTCGGCCAACGCCGAAAGCATCGAGAAAGCCATGGCGATGATCAACGAGATCGTAGCCGTACCCGAAGCCGGTAAAATCTATACCGGCAAGGTCGTGAAACTAATGGATTTCGGCGCATTCGTGAACTTCTTTGGCAAACGCGACGGCCTTGTGCACGTCAGCCAACTGGCCAGCGAACGTGTCAATCATCCCAAAGATATCCTGACTGAGGGTCAAGAAGTTAAGGTAAAACTAATGGGCTTTGATGATCGCGGCAAAGTGCGTTTGTCGATGAAAGTTGTCGATCAGGAAACCGGCGAAGAAATTTCGTCTGAGGGTTAAATTCTGACGGTTGAAAATTTAAAAAGCCCCTGTGGAAACGCGGGGGCTTTTTTGTGAATGGTATTTCCGACAGTACCATCAATAACACGCTTTGTTGTATCTTTACCATTCACAACGATGTTTGCTACATGTTTCATCGCAAATACCGACAACAAACTTGTTTTCTGTTGATAAACATGTAACAAATAACTTTATGACACAAAAAACACAAATTACATTGAACAACACAACATATGACTGTTCTGACGCTGTTGAGTACCATTATGGGGTGTTCCCTCCTGCACAACCTGACCTAAATCGGCTGTTGATGCCGTTATCTGATGCGATAGTGTCACTAACCAAATTTGATACAATGTTGCAAAATATGCAAAATAGCGAGTTGCTACTTGCACCACTCCGCGCCCGTGATGCTGTTGTTTCGTCTCGAATGGAGGGCACAATTTCCACGTTGGAAGAAGTCTTGCGACTCGAAGCCGATTCCAATGAGGAAAGCCTGTCACCCTCAGCCCGGAACGAGACACTCGAAGTGGCGCTATACGCGCGCGCCATAAAACAAGCTGAACGCCACATCGAAGATGGATACGCAATTTCCGAAAACTTGATCCGTGGCGCACATCTCATTCTATTAAGCTTTGGCCGTGGTGCAGAAAAAAGGCCCGGCGAATACAAAGCCATGCAGAATTACGTTGGCGACCGTCGAAAACGGAAAATCGAGTTCATTCCGATCGCGCCCGAACAACTTGCGCCCGGGATGGCATCATTGATCGAATTCATTCGTAATAATGAAATGCACCCCCTGCTTAAAACTGCAATTGCCCATGCTGAATTTGAGGCACTGCATCCATTTGAAGATGGTAACGGCAGGCTGGGGCGCATGGTGATTACGCTTATGTTGTGGGAAACGAAAACGCTCAGTGCGCCTCATTTCTTTGTGAGCGACTATTTTGAACAAAATAAATCGGAATATGTTGACAGACTTCGTGCTGTTTCTGACAAAAATGACTGGACAGGCTGGTGTGAGTTCTTTCTGACCGCGCTGCGGTACCAAGCGGACAATAATATCAAAACGGTGGGTCAAATCCAAATTCATTACGATCGAATGCGAGAGGTTTTTCGCGATCTATTGCGGTCCCGTTGGTCATCGGATGCTTTGGATTATATTTTTGCCAACCCGATTTTTCGAAATAACCGATTTAAACGTGAGGCAGGTATTCCCGAAGCAGTTGCCAGCGGATTCACCAATCGCTTGGTAGAGGCGGGCCATTTGGAAACCTTGCTTCCCCCTGCTGGCCGTATGTCCGGGCTTTTCGTTTTTCCGTCTCTTCTGGATATTGTACGGGATCATGGCTAGCCATTTTCAGTGTCTTTTCCCCGCGTTAACCATTTCATAAACCTGACACCGCAGCATATACAAAAACTCACGATCTTTTATCGCTAACCTTTCCCCTTTTTAATCCCTGCCCCGCCCCTTATTAAGACCCCATGAACAACGATAACGTCCGTGCCGCCGATGCAACTGATTTGAACTGGGTGGACCTTTTTGCGGCTGTCGCGGGCGGACCGTCCAGCGGGCACATGTCAGCCAACTGGTCAATGAACGCGTGAACCATCCCAAGGATGTGTTGACTGAAGGTCAAGAAGTTAAACTGAACGACTACCGGCTGACGCCGGTAGGTTCCCTTTTTGAATGTAATTCAAGATAGTTAAATATATGGTTCCGGTCGCAAAGATCGGGACTATTTTTATAGGCAACGCACAGTATTTCCGATAACCTCATGATACTGGAAGGTATTGTGATCGTAATGAGCCAACTATTTTTCAAAATTTTGAGCTGGGTCTGGTTTATACCTTTTGGGTTTTACAAAGAGCCTCTGAAAAAATCCCGTGTAATACCGCATCCTTTGGCACCAAGAAATTTGCGTGATCTTATCCTGAATAAAATGATGTTCCCGGACAATATTTTACGCGCAGTTGTGGCAGATAAAATAGCGACACGGGGTTGGGTTGAGGAGAAACTCGGCATCAAATATCTGGTTCCACTTTATGATATTTGTGAAACAGCGCAGGATCTTCAGATACACAAATATCCGCTTCCTTGTGTTATAAAAAGCAATCACGCAAGCACTCAGGTGCGGTTGGTCAAACAAAAATCCGATTTTAACAACCTTGTCACAGAGGCAACAGATTGGCTTTCTAAAGAGTATGAGCCAAAGAAGGAGTGGGTTTATCGCGATATTAAACCAAGGCTGCTTGTCGAAAAAATGCTTTTGGATGATGCGGGAAATCTAGCTGCGGATATCAAGATTCATTGTTTCTTTGGGGAGCCGGTTTTGATAATCCGGCACGCCACCCTTGAAACATCGGACGGCAGCCGTGAAATTGTCCGGCATTTTATGTCACCACAATGGGAAAAGCTTGATATTGTCAAAGAGTATCAATCCAAAACACCAGCGCCCCCAGTTCCTGACTGCTTAGAGGAAATGCTGGCAATAACCCGAAAACTGTCCGCTGATTTTGACTATATTCGCGTAGATTTGTACCTCTGCAAAGGTAGTATTTATGTTGGAGAATTGACCAATTTCTATCTGGCAGGATCGTTACTATTCACACCACTTGAATACGATACATATTTGTTATCTGAATATCATCGGATGCGCGACGCCAAAATCTCAACTTTACGAGCTAAATATGCCGACACAGGAGCCGCACTTATTGTAAACGCGGATTCGCCACCTGCCAAAGTAAGCAATTACCCCTATGTTTCGTCATGCAGTGAATTATCAGATGTATAGCAGGCAGATTATCGATTAGGGAACGGTTGTAGGGGTTATTTTTTAGAGTTAAAGGTATCATATTAAAAATATGTAAAGCCTTGATGTGGTTCTCAAAATCATAGCTTTATTACGCATATAAATTGGAGCGTAGTTTTGAAAAATACTATGAAAATATCTTCGTTTATTATTCATATGGATAGCAGTATTCAACGCGCTCCGAACGTTGCGGGATTATTGAAAACCTTACCCAACGCACAGGTCATTCCAGCGGTTGATGGTCGCAAACTTAGCGCTGAGGAACGGGCTGCGGTAATACGCAAAACCAGCTTGCAGCCCGCCTATCCTTTTGCATTGAGCAATGCGGAAATCGGGTGTTTTCTTAGTCACAGAAAATGCTGGCAAAAGATCGTTGAGGGTGACCTGCCGTTCGGGCTGGTTGTTGAGGATGATCTTGAGGTCAAAAGGGATGATTTTTTTCAGGCGGTGGAACTTGCTATAGCGCACGCAGATAGCAATTCATACATCCGATTCCCTACCAAAAATCGTGAGGTTCCTGTAAAAATTATTGATATTTGCAACGGCAAGGAATTGTTCATCCCGCAGGTCACGGGCCTGCAATGTACGGCACAACTGATCGGCAGAGATACTGCAAAACGGTTATTGGAGCTAACGAAGGAAATTGACCGCCCTGTCGATACTTTTATGCAGATGACTTGGATAACTAATGTACAACCGATTGTAGTCTACCCCAATGGTGTTTCGGTAATAGCTGCTGAAAGTACTATTCAGCGAAAGCTTCCATTATACGCTAAAGCACGACGCGAATGGCACAGAGGCGAATATCGCCATCTGGTCAGGAAATATGCAGGGCAAAGAGGGCACAAATGATATTTTCCCGGCTGCACGGTCGCCTTGGTAACCAGATGTTTCAATATGCGATTGGGCGCGCGCTGGCGCTCGATCATAAGGCTCCGCTTTTGCTTGATGGCCGCATCATAGAGAATGCGGATGCGCAACTTTTTAGATTTGATATTCAGGCGGAAATTGCAGGTGGCAACATATTACCACCTGATAAATCCCAACCCATCCCCTATATTTCATGGCGATATTTTGGAGGCAAACCGCAGTTTTGCCGTGAGCGCGGGCTGGGATATATGGCAGCTTCCGAGGAGTTTTCAGACAATATATATCTGCACGGATACTGGCAGAGCGAAAAATATTTCACGCGCCATGCACCGCAGATACGCAAGGATTTTACCTTGAAAGTCAATCCATCCGGGCAAAACGCGGAAATGCTTGATAGAATTCGGGGTTGCAACGCCGTGTCGATACACGTGCGGCGCGGGGATTATATCACCGATACCAGCTATCAAACCTGTGATTTGGACTATTATAAAACCGCCTTACAGCATGTCGTGGATGCAACCGGTAAAGAACCTGTCGTGTTCATTTTCTCTGATGATCCAAACTGGGTGTCCGATAACCTGAGTGTTCCGTTTGAACGTGTGGTTGTTGACATAAACGACGGTGACCACGGGTATGAGGACATGCGGCTGATGGCTTGTTGTCAAAATAATATCATCGCCAATAGTTCTTTTTCCTGGTGGGGTGCGTGGTTGAACACGGCCCCTGACAAGGTTGTTGTGGCCCCTGAAAAATGGTTTGTAAATCCCAAGATGCATAACCCCGATATCACCCCCGAAAACTGGGTGCGCCTTTAGTGCCTGAAATGTCGCATGGCGGTGAATACCATGGCAAGACCTGCGTCATCTGCGGCCTTGATTACCTCGGCGTCGCGCATGGAGCCACCCGGTTGGATAACGGCGGTGGCACCGGCCTTAGCGGCGGTTAGCAGGCCGTCCGCGAAGGGGAAAAAGGCGTCTGAGGCGACGACGGAGCCGATGGTTGGCGCCTCGGCAAGGTCCAGAACTTCGGCCATGTCACGGGCTTTTTGGGCGGCGATGCGGGTGCTGTCTACCCGGCTCATCTGACCGGCACCAATACCGACGGTCGCGCCGTTTTTGACATAGACAATCGCGTTTGATTTCACGTGTTTTGCCACCCGCCAGGCGAACATCAGATCCGCCAGCTCGGCATCCGTCGGGGCGCGTTTGGTGACGATTTTCAAATCCTCAAGCGTCAAATGCCCGTTATCGCGGTCCTGCACCAGATAGCCGCCCGTGACCTTGCGCCATGTGCGTCCGCGCGCCAGCACATCAGGCAGGCCGCCGGTGGTTAAAAGGCGCAGGTTTTTCTTAGCGGCAAAAATTTCACGCGCGGCGTCAGTAACATCCGGGGCGATAACCACCTCGGTGAAAATCTTGGAAATTTCCACCGCCGTTTCGGCGTCAAGCGCTTGATTCAGTGCGATAATGCCGCCAAATGGCGATACATTATCTGTGTTGAACGCGCCCCGATAAGCCTCCAACATCGTTGCGCCACGCGCCACACCGCAGGGGTTGGCGTGTTTGATAATGGCGCACGCCGGCCCGTCGGTGGGATCAAATTCCGCGACCAGCTCAAAAGCGGCGTCAGTGTCGTTAATATTGTTATAAGACAGCTCTTTACCTTGATGTTGGGTGGCCGTGGCTACACCAAAACCCGCCGTGCCATCCGTATAAAACGCCGCCGACTGGTGCGGATTTTCGCCGTAGCGCAGGGCCTGGGCCAAAGTGCCGGAAATCACGCGGCGGCGCGGGTTTGGGCGCTTAATCGCATCGGCCATCCATGTGGAAACGGCCGCATCATAGGCGGCCGTGCGCCCATAGGCGATTTGCGCCAGTTTTTTGCGAAACTTCAGGCAGGTCGCCCCCTTATGATTGCCCAGCTCCCAGATGACATCGGCGTAATCCGCAACATCGACCACCACCGTAACAAACTCGTGGTTTTTGGCGGCGGCACGGATCATTGCCGGGCCACCGATGTCAATATTTTCAATGCAGGTAGCGTAATCTGCGCCTGTCGCAACGGTTGTCTCAAACGGATAAAGATTGGAGATCAGCAGATCAATCGCCCCGATCCCGTGTTTTTCCATCGCCGCCAGATGCTCGGCGTTATCGCGCAGCGCCAGCAATCCGCCGTGCACCATCGGATGCAGGGTTTTCACCCGCCCATCCATCATTTCAGGAAAGTTTGTTACCTCGGACACATCAATCACAGGCAGCCCCGCATCGCGCAGCGCCTGCGCAGTTCCCCCGGTCGAGAGCAATTCAATCCCGTGCGCGTCCAGCTTTTTCGCCAGTTCGATCAGGCCGGTTTTATCAGAAACCGAAAGCAGGGCGCGTTTGATGGAAACGTGGTCAGAGGGCATGCGGGTAAGCTCCTGTTATTGTGTCATTGGGGTTTGGGCATTGCGTTCAACAGCCGCCGTGCGCGCGCCATCCTTAACACGTTTGAAAATCCAGTTTATCTGCCCCGCATATTGCACAATCGCCCCGGATACCACGATTTGTTTTGTCGCACGTGGCTTTAGACGCCATTGATCCAGATAAACGGAATCCTCCAGCGTCATTTCACCGCCATTTTGGCGAAACGTCCAAACCTCTTTGTTGGGCAGTTGCAGCGCGATGGTTTGTTTATCGTCGGCGATTTTTGCCCGCACGTTTGGGTGCAGGTGGAAATGGGCCTCAAACGTGGTGCTCTGGGCTGTGCGGGCACTTTTTGAGGCTGAAAAATGTTCCTGGCCGGTGAACTCCCGCCCATCGGGGCTTAGGTGCAAGTGGCGGTGGTGCACGGCATTATACCCATCGTGTGATGCCTGCAAAGCGACCCCAAGGTGATCGGCGGCGCGTTTGCGTGTAACGTTATCTGGCATGTGCAACAGACGTTGGCCAAAAGTTTGGCTGACATACCCATCCGGCGCCATTTTGGCCGAGGAAACCCCACCAAGCACAATCGTATTATGGGCACCGGTTTCGCGGCAAACATGTTCCCATTCCGGCCCGAATTTCTGCCCCGCGCCGCAGTTTACCACCACCGGAAACCGCCCCGAGGACATCTCAAACGCCAATGTACTGGCGTGCGCGTGTTGGGAAAACGTAAACGGCGGCGGGCAGGCGCAATCAACCAGCACCGTGATACGCCCCGAGGTCAGACGTTCAAACCCCATCGCCAGATCGCCAGTGCGATTGCCGCGCATCCGGCTGTCTGACAGCACCTGATCAAGGCGTCCTTCGCGCCCACGCCCGCCGCCGTGAAATCGCGCCAATGACCCATCGCCCAACCGCAGGCTACGCAGGGTAGGCGCGATATTTTCAAGGGCTGTGACAAGACGCGGATCAGGGGTTTCGCCGGCGTCTTCCAATGTGCGCATAACCCATGTGTAAAGGGTAAAAAGCTCCATCAGCTCTTCGGGATTACGGGTGGAAATCGCACCGTCGGCGCTGATTTTTTGCACCGCTTCTGCACCAATGGCCTTATTGGCCCTGTGCAAGGACCGCGCCCGCCCGTCAAAACAAACCCCGGCAAAAATCAACCCGGTTAGGGCCTCAAGACGTGGCCAGCTACCGACCTCATAGCGCCAGCTTTTTTCCAGAAAACTGACCTGGCGGGCAAGGGAATGAAAGATCAACCCGGCTCTGTGGGCCTCAAGACGGTTAAAAAGAAATTCACCGTGGGCACATATGCGTAAAACCCGCCGCCCGGTCAGCGCCGGTGTCCAGCCCGGCCCTTTACCGTTACTATAGCGTTCAATCCATTCCAGAACCCAGGTTTGCGCCAGAATACGTGCGCGACTGTCCCCGACTGCGGCCAGATCATCCAGCCAGTTGAAGCCGTGCATATCAGCCGTGAAATCCGAGCTGGGCGAGGCGATTTTCCAAATAGCATCACCCGGCACATCCACCTGCTTGCCCGCAAAAAAGAACTGCCCTTGCTTTAGCTCTTCGCCAATTTCATATGACCCGATTGAGCGCGGCTCTACGTGGTGCGCAAACTCTACCGGAATTTTCTGCGGCTTGGCTGTGCGCGCATGGATAATATGCCAAAGCGAGGTATATCTTCGCTTAAGGCGGGCTAGAAAGGCGCGCAGTATCCATAACGGGTTGGGCATAGGGTGTTTGCTCGTTTATTGTTAGGGCAATATACTGTGCATAGGGCGGATTTGTCACGCGGGCATATTATGCTTTTTCCAGAATTGCCGCATAAAATCCGTCCATACCGCCGCGTTCAGGCCAGAAATCGGGGCGCAGGCGCAAACCGCCCTGTTGATCGACCCACTCATCCGGCAGATCAGGCAGATGTGTCGTGGCCGACAATTGGCGTGCGTCGGGGCGAGTTTGCAGGAACCGCGTAATTTGCGCCTCGCCCTCTGAGGGTAGCAGCGAGCAGGTGCAATATATCATCTGCCCCCCCGGTTTTAGCCACTCAAACGCGCGCAGCAACAATTTGCCCTGAAGGCGCAACAGCTCTTTGATATCGTTGGATTTCGCAAACGGCAGATCAGGGTGTCGCCGGATGGTGCCACTGGCCGAACAGGGCGCATCGAGCACGATAGCATCGAATGTTTCTTTTGGCGCCCAGCGCACGATATCGCTGGCGATGACGTTGGCATCAAGCTTGGTGCGGCGCAGGTTTTCATTGACCCGTTGCAGGCGATCCTTGGAGATATCGACCGCCGTTACAGATGCTCCAGCCGCCGCCAGTTGCAGGGTTTTGCCCCCGGGCGCCGCGCAAAGGTCCAGCGCTTGCTGCCCTTTGATATCCCCAAAAAGCTGCACAGGCAGTGCGGCTGCGGCATCTTGTATCCACCACGCACCATCATCATAACCCGCCATCTTGGATATTTGTCCGGCTTTTTGCAGGCGCAAACTGCCTGTGGGCAAGACCTCCGCATTAAGCTCGGCGGCCCATTTCTTAGCGCTTGAACTATCGCGCAACGTTAGATCAAGCGGGGCACCATTGGCGTGGGCCGCCTCAATCCTCTTCAAAGCTTGTTCGCCGTAGGTACTGCGGATCGGATTCGCCAGCCATGCCGGTAGTTCCTGGGGTTCCATATCAGCCCAGATCTCTGGCCCGTGCTCGGCAACGCGCCGGGCAACGGCGTTGGTCAGGCCCGACAGGTGCGCGGTTTTACGGCTGGCCCGCACCAGCCGCACGGCGGCATCGACCGCTGCATGCGGGGCAATGCCATCGACCAACAGCTCACAAGCCGCCAAACGCAGGGCGTTGCGTACCTTAAGTGGGGGGGATTTGTTCAAAAACTGGTCTAAAACCACATCGAGCGGCGCTAAATGGCGCAAAGTCGCCAAGGCCAGCGATTGCGCCCGCGCGCGCGCTGATGGCGGCAACTCGCGCAGTGGATTGGTTTTGCCGCTTACAACTGTCGAAAACATCTCGCCGTCGTGCAAAATGCTGTGCAATATCTGTGCCGCTGCCAGACGCGCAGGCAAGCCCGGGGTGCTCATGTATGGCTCAATTTTTGGTCGCTCATTGGGTATTTCCCTTGCAGTTGCGCTATCTTGCGGAATATCCTGCCTGTATGGCACAAAACGACGACAAGAAAAAAGCCCGTATTGCAGATGCCGCAACAAGAGCTTTGCAAGAGGCCGCCGCGCGCAATGCTGCGGATGAACCCCGTGATTTACCTGTCGAGCTGGGTGGGCGCGACGGCCCGGAACCTATTCGATATGGGGATTGGGAAAAAAAGGGCATAGTCAGCGATTTCTAACGCCTTCTTAACTAATTAGCGGCAAAATGCCGGTGAAAAGGAGAGGGTCGTAACCATGAGTAGCATGTTTTCAAAAGTAGATCGGCTGGAAAAAACCCAGAATCGTGCCAGTGGTATCGAAAAACGTGGATTGATGGATGCGCTTGAAGCATCACAATCGCTGGTGTGGTTTGACGGCAATGGAATGGTCGTGGATGCAAATGATAACGCATTGAAATTATTCGCCTATTCCGAAGATGATATCCTGAAAGAAGACTATTATACATTGTGCAAAGACGGGTCTGCGCAAAAAATGGCAGACCGGCGGGAATGGGCGCAAATTGCTGAGGGCGCGTTAAGCCATACCGAACGCAGCTATAAAACCCGCGATGGGGCTGAGATTTGGGCCTCGGTCAATTTTGCCGCGATCAAAACCGAAAGCGGGCGCACACGGCGCGTTATGGCGATATTTATCGACATGAACAAATTTGCCTGGAAACCGGACGATCATAGCTGGATGCGTTAATGGGCCTTTGCCCAATTCGCCCCTTGTCCGGCATCAACCACCAGTGGCACATCCAGCTTTATGGCGGGTAAACAGGCCGTTTCCATGACCTTTTTGACGATTTTTGTGGTTTCATCCACGGCATCTTTCGGCACCTCAAAAATCAACTCATCATGCACTTGTAACAGCATTTTTGCCGGAAGATGGTCGATCGCATCTGGCACACGGATCATGGCGCGACGGATGATATCGGCGGCAGTGCCTTGTATCGGCGCGTTAATCGCGGCACGTTTGGCAAAACCGGCATGCGGCCCTTTGGCATTGATTTCCGGCGTGTGAATGCGCCGCCCGAACAGGGTTTCAACGTAATCATGTTCCCTGGCAAAGGCCACGGTGGCATCCATATATTCGCGAATGCCGGGGAAACGTTCAAAATACGTATCGATAAATTTTTGCGCCTCGGCACGCGGAATACGCAAATTGCGCGCCAGCCCAAAACCGGAAATCCCGTAAATGACGCCAAAGTTAATCGCCTTGGCTTGGCGACGAATACTTGGGTCCATGCCTTCAATCGGTACATTGAACATCTCGGAAGCCGTCATCGCGTGAATATCAAGCCCATCAAAAAATGCCTGTTTCAGGCTGTCAATTTTGGCGATATGGGCCAATATCCGCAGCTCAATCTGGGAATAATCGAGACTAAGCAGAACGTTGCCCTCCTCGGCGATAAAAGCCTCGCGGATGCGCCGGCCTTCTTCGGTGCGCACAGGGATATTTTGCAGGTTCGGATCGGTCGAGGCAAGGCGCCCAGTTGAGGCCCCAGAAATCACATAAGACGTGTGCACCCGCCCGGTTTCAGGATTGATATGTTCCTGCAACGCATCGGTATAGGTGCTTTTCAGCTTGGCCATTTGGCGCCAATCCAGCACCAGCGCGGGCAGTTTATGGCCCTCGGCGGCGAGGTCCTCTAGAATATCGGCCCCCGTTGCATAAGCTCCGGTTTTGCCTTTTTTTCCGCCGGGCAGTTCCATCTGGTCAAACAGAACTTCGCCCAGCTGTTTAGGTGAACCGACATTGAAATTACCACCCGCAAGGGTATGTATTTCATCCACCAGCCCTGCCATTTTCTGGGCAAAATTGTTGGACATGCGCGAAAGGTGATCGCGGTCAACCTTGATCCCGGTCATTTCCATCGTCGCCAACACGGGAATCAGCGGGCGTTCCATGGTTTCGTAAACGCTGGTCATACCGTCAATCGCAAGACGGGGTTTGAACATTTTCCACAGGCGCAGAGTGATATCGGCGTCCTCGGCGGCGTAGGGCGCGGCCTCGGGGATGGGCACACGATCAAAGGTAATCGCAGATTTTCCGGTGCCAAGCAGAGTCTTGATCGGGATCGGCGTGTGTTTCAGATAGCGTTCAGACAGAAAATCCATGCCGTGGCGATGCAAACCGCCGTGGAGCGCATAGGACAGCAACATCGTGTCATCAACCGGCGCGATTTTGATGCCGTTGCGCGCGAGGATTTTGGCGTCATATTTCATATTTTGGCCGATTTTCAGGATAGAAGGATCCTCCAGCATCGGGCGCAACATCGTCAGCGCTGCATCCTTATCCATCTGCCCGTCAGCATGTTCGGCGGCCCCAAACAAATCCCCGGCACCAATCACATGCGCCAGTGGAATATAGCACGCCGAGCCAGGTTCAACCGACAGGCAAACCCCGACCAGATCAACGATCATATCATTCAGGCCGGTGGTTTCGGTATCCACGGCGATCCAGCCACGGGCATATGCGGCATCAATCCAGAGCTGCAACACCCCCGCATCCCGAACGATCTCATATTTCGAGGGATCAATCGGCGCCGTCAGTGTTTCGATATCGACACTGTTATCCGATGGTCCTTCGGGCGTAATTTCGGCAATTTCCGGCGCCTTAACGCCAAATTTGGCCGCTAATCTGTTGGTTAGCGTGCGAAACTCCATGTTCGCCATGAATTCCAGCACGGTTTCAGGGTCAGGGTCACGGACCTCAAAATCCTCAATAGGCTCGACAACCGGTGTGTCGATTTTCAGGGTCACCAGTTCGCGCGACATGCGTATCTGGTCAGCCTTCTCGATCAGGGTCTGGCGACGTTTGGGCTGTTTTATCTGGTCAGCACGCGACAGGAGCGTCTCAAGATCACCGTATTCGTTAATCAATAACGCAGCGATTTTCACCCCGATACCGGGGGCGCCGGGGATGTTATCCACGGAATCTCCGGCCAGTGACTGCACATCAATCACGCGGCCCGGACCAACGCCGAACTTTTCCTCGACCTCCTCAATACCAATGCGACGGTTTTTCATCGCGTCCAGCATTTCAACCCCGCCGCCAACCAGTTGCATCAGGTCTTTGTCCGACGAAATGATGGTCACGCGCCCCCCCGCGTCCCGCGCTTTTACGGCGTAGGTGGCGATGATGTCGTCGGCCTCAAACCCGGCTAATTCTACGCAGGGCAGGTTGAAAGCGCGCGTGGCATCGCGGATCAGCGGGAATTGCGGCACCAGATCTTCGGGCGCAGGAGGGCGGTTGGCCTTGTAATCCGGGTAGATACCCGAGCGAAATGTCTTGCCTTTATGATCGAAAATCACGGCAACATGGGTGGGCGCATCGGGGCCGGTGTTATCCTCGACCATCTTGTAGATCATGTTGCAAAATCCGGCGACCGCCCCGACAGGCAGACCATCGGATTTGCGCGTGAGCGGCGGCAAGGCATGGTAGGCGCGAAAGATAAACCCCGAGCCGTCGATCAGATGCAGATGGTGGCCTTTACCAAATGCCATATCAGTTTTTCAGCACAAACTTTTTGTCGCAATACCCACATTCAACCCAACCCTTATCATCCGGGATGGTTAACCAAACGCGCGGGTGTTCGCCATTGCCATCGCAACTAACGGAGGGTTTGGCAACCTCTTCGACCTCGGGGGCTTCGATTTTCATGACGCTTATCCTGTTTAGATTTCCCCATAATCTTGCCATGTTATCAAGCTGCCCTCAAGGACCAAACTTGACAGATGCCCTGAAGACAATACGATAAAGTATATTTCACGCAAATTTAGGGGGGTAAAACATGAAACTTGGTGCTTTTTCTATCAGCCTGACTGTCAAGGACCTTGCAGCGTCAAAGGCTTTTTATGAACAGTTGGGGTTTACGACGACCGGCAATGTCAAAGACATGTGGTTGATCATGAAAAACCAAAATACGATTGTTGGCTTGTTCCAGGGTATGTTTGACAAAAATATGCTGACATTTAATCCGGGTTGGGATCAAGATGCACAGCACGTTGAAGGTTTCACAGACATCCGGAGTATTCAAAAACGGCTAAAGGCCGATGGCGTTACCATTGAAAACGAGGCCGATGAAACCACTAGTGGCCCTGCCAGTTTTATCGTGATTGATCCCGATGGAAACCCGCTGTTATTTGATCAGCACGTTTGATTAACCGCTAAGCATTGGCCCCAAACGCCTGCCGCCAAGCAGATGTACATGCAGATGCAGCACATCCTGCACGCCGTGCGCACCGGCGTTGGTGATCAGACGATAACCTGCGCCGTTCCCGCCGGGTGCCACACCGATGTCATTGGCAATGCGCGCAAT
Source organism: Paracoccaceae bacterium (assembly GCA_036479695.1). Taxonomy (GTDB): domain Bacteria; phylum Pseudomonadota; class Alphaproteobacteria; order Rhodobacterales; family Rhodobacteraceae; genus NORP23. The sequence goes on along the minus strand of JAZGFN010000014.1, from coordinate 151,103 downwards.
GGTGCGGCTGAAATCGACGATCTCGGCGTCGGTTGCCACTATGCCAAAATGGTCGAAATTCACGTAAGAACCCTTGGGGATCACCAGAATATGCGCCGGAGCGCCGGGATTAATATCATGAAAAGCCAGACAATATTCGGTTTCCAGCACCGTATCATTGGGGATTTCCCCGCGCAGGATTTTGGCAAAAATATTCTGCGGATCATATGTGTATGACATAAGGTGACCTTTATTCAAAAGACAAGGATTGTGCGATCTCATCGGCGTGGTTCTGTGGAATTTTCAAGAATTCAGCAAGTGCCGAGGCGTTTGCATCAAAACCACTGGTTTCAGTAATGCTTGACAGGGCTGTCAACCCGATATCCTGCAACGCCTCACGATCTGCCCGAATATTATTGCGCAATGTTGCAATCAACGCAGCATTTGGTTGGCTGTCCGACAGGCCGATACGCTGGGCATGACCGCCTAGAAACGCATCGTCCAGAATGCAATCCATATTCAGCACGCGCAATTCACACCTGTCCCCGGCAAAATCCCTGAGCGTTTCAAGGTTGCTGGGGTCCATACATATCACCAGCCGGTTAATATTCAGATGCTCAAACAACAGTTTCAAAAAAGCCCGGCGATGGCGGTTTCTTTTGATATGCGTCCGCTCTACCCCGCCAAGATCGGGCAGTTCGGGGTTTTGCTCATCAAAAACATATCCCAGCGAAGGAATACCGCATGCATCCGCAAAAATATCGGCAAACCGCTTGCCGACATGCCATTTCTTGCACAAGATAATTTGCAAAGTGTTATTGCGCCCAACCCTGCTGCCGCGTTCCCAGAAACGTTCGTTAAAACGCTGGCCGCCCCGTCCGCGCGAATTGAGGTAAGCAATCAGCCGTTTGCCCTCTGGACCGATATTCACAGTGCGGTCACTATGGTATTCTTCGGAAAGTGCCGTTTTCAGATTGGTAGCATTATCCGAGATTTTACGGGCAAAGAGGTAATCCTGGGTCAACAGAAAATTCAGATGATCGCCGTAAAACACCGTGGGAATGCCGTAATCTGAAAACGCCAGAAACGTCAGCGTTCGGGATTCGACCTCATCGCGCGGCACCAGATGTAGCACGAGGGTTTGGAAAAACGTCTCATCCGGAATCCAGGTGGTTTTGAAAAACCGCGGAATATCTGGCCGGGATTTCAACAATTCAAACAGCTTGGTGATCGTTGAACGGCGCAGGCACCACCATTGTGACCCGATCATAATTTGCAGATTTTTAGGTAAACCCCGCGCCATGCCCAGTGTTTTTTGCGCCCCCGCCGAAAGATAAAACAACGCCTTGTTGCTGCGCTCATTAAACCAGTGGCGGTAAATCAGACGCTGCTCTTTGAAACCGACTTTGATCCAGTCGCTCTCAAAAAAATCATGGTGTTCAATATAATCTTTGCCGCTGTGATCCAGAAAATCATGCATATGCCCGACAGGTTTGATCGGCATGCAATCACCGCTGAGCATATAGAAATGCGAGGCCTCGGGGAACGCCGCGTAACCTGCGCGCAACGCATTCAGGCTGCCCTGCACCAATGACCATTCACCCCAGCCACATTTCACCCGTTTGGCAAAACTGACATTGGGATTGTCGGCCAAGGCGGATTTCAGGGCCAGAAAATCAGCGCGGGCAACTCGCCCGTCAAGATGCACAGCCACGAAATCCCCCACACTTGTCAGCAGGTTAACCTGTTTCACCACCAGCTCGGGGTTTTTGTGACACAATAAAAGAAAGCAGATTTTAGCCATAGCGCCTATTTACACAGTTTGCAGCCCCAGCGTAGGATATTTTATCCGCACATAGAAGATACCGCAGATTTTTTTTGCCCATATGTCGAAAATAGGCATGCAGGAACGTCATTATACCAGAAACGGCAAAAGCGGTTTCGAATTTGAACATGAAATAGGAGAGTATCATGCAGTATATGGCATTAATTTATTCCGCCCCCGGCAGTGAAGAAAGCTATGATGGTGATATGTTTGCCGATTACGGCGCGTTTGGCCAAGCAGCTATCGCCGCCGGCGTTTTTAAGGCAGGGGATGCGCTACACCCCGTTGCAATGGCCAGCTCATTGCAGGTGCGAGGTGGTAAAACCAGCGTCACTGACGGCCCGTTTGCTGAAACCAAGGAACAGTTGGGCGGTTATTACCTGCTGGAATGCGCTGATCTTGACGAGGCTTTGAAATGGGCGGCCAAGATCCCAACCGCCAAATATGGCACCATCGAGGTTCGCCCAATCGTGGTGTTTGATACTTGAACACAGGCTCTGATGCTACTGCGCTCGCCTCGATTTTCCGTGCACAATCGGGGCGAGTGCTGGCGGCGTTGATTGTGCAATTACAAGATTTTGACCTTGCCGAGGAAGCTTTGCAAGATGCTATGACCCAGGCCTTGCGCCTTTGGCCAACCAAGGGCGTACCCGATAACGGGGCGGCATGGTTGCTTACCGTAGCCCGGCGCAAGGCGATTGATCATCTGCGGCGTCAAAAAACGCAACGCGCAAAAGCCGCCGAAATCTCCTTGCATCAAACGCTTGATCAGGATGTCTTGTCAGAAACCGATTACGTAATTCCCGACGAACGTCTGCGCCTGATTTTCACCTGTTGCCATCCCGCCTTGTCACCTGACGCCCAAGTAGCATTGACCCTGCGCACATTATGTGGGCTAAGTGCGTGTGAAATTGCTCGGGCGTTTCTGGTGTCGGAAACGACCATGAACCAACGGTTGACCCGCGCCAAAGCGAAAATCCGTACCGCCGCTATTGCCTATGAAATCCCCGATCAAACTGATATTTTCATGCGGCTAGAGCCAGTTCTGGCCGTTATTTACCTGATCTACAATGAATCCTATCTGGCGTTGGAAGGGGATACTCCGATCTCGGTCGATCTGGCCGCCGAAGCCCTGCGACTAGTCAAAATTTTGCGCAAATTGCTGCCACACCCCGAAGTTTCCGGCTTGCTGGCGTTGATCACGTTGCATACGGCGCGACGCGGCGCGCGTATCAACACGGCCGGGGATCTGGTGGCTTTGCAGGATCAGGATCGCAGCCTTTGGGATAGAGGCGCGATTACGAAAGGCAAAAAACTGTTGCTGCACACGTTGGCAGGGCGCAATCCCGGGCCATACCAGATACAGGCAGCGATCAGCGCGCTGCACTCTGAATCGAGCAGCTGGGCTGATACGGATTGGCCACAAATCATCGGTCTTTATGGGGCATTACACAAAATGACCCCCTCGCCAGTGGTTGCGCTAAACAGAGCCGTTGCTATTGCCAACGGTGGCGATTTCGGGCGTGGATTGCAGGAAATTCGGGCTTTGGAAAGCAGGCTTTCGACATATCAACCCTATTTTGCCGCCCGCGCCGACGTGCTGGCGCGCTTTGATAAACCAGAGCAGGCACGGCTGGATTATGCGCAGGCAATTGCCCTTAGCAAAAACGCGGCTGAACGGCGGTTTTTGCAGCACAAATTGTCAGAATTGACGTGATATCATGCCTTTAAGAGGTCTTTGCGCAGATCGCGCCACCGCAAGGCATGGCGATGTTTATGCATATCAAAAATCCGGTAAAAAACCCATGCAACCAGCGCACAAAACAGAATTGCAAAGATCGTGTCGCTTAGAAAATGCCGCCCGGTGATGATGCGCAAACCGATACCAAAAATCGACAGGGGTAGTACGCCAAACAGCGCAAAACCACGCCATATACCCTTTAGGTTTGGCCAAAGTATGATCGCCAGAACAATTAATCCGGCAGAAATTGCGCTGCCCTCGCCCGACACAAAAGAGCAATTGCTGGCGCATTGGTCTGTGATCACAAGGGGTGGGGAAAAGATGGCTGTGCCGCCAAAATACTCAATATCAGATGGGCGCGCCCGGCCCCAAAACGTCTTTAGGATGCCGTTTGCCAAAATTATCGGGCCAACCAGAAACGTGGCAACCGTAAAGCCCCAGACGTTTATATGCACCGCACGGCGCGCGCCAATCAAAGCGCTGCGAATCAACATTACGCCCGATAAAAGGGCCAGAAATGTTAGCCCGTCGATAAAGAAAAACCGAATGTGGTCAAAAATCGCATTACTACGGTGAGAAAACCCGGAAGCCTTATCAAAAAACCACGCCGATACATGGATATCAATTTCAGGGAACCACAAGAAAACCACGGAAAACACTATGGTTAACGTGAACAGCATCCAGCCGGTTTGTTGCCATGTTAACATCTTAACTCTTTCTAAGCGGTTGTTTGCCTACATTACTGACGCTCGTAATGTGCGCTACACAGGCTATAGCGTCTGATATATGCTGAACAGGTATGGTAAATAAAGGATTTCGTGATGTTATTCAGATTTTTTGCTATTTCGCTGCTTTTTGCCCTGGCTTCTTGCGCCAGTCTTTCCGAAGACGCGTGCCGCAGTGGAAACTGGCAGGCGATTGGCTATAATGATGGTGCGAACGGGCGTTCACAAAACTATCTCAATGAGCATCGTGAGGCTTGTGTTGAATACGGGATTGCCCCGGATCAAACCGCATGGCTGCGCGCGCGCCTTGAAGGGCTGAAACAATATTGCACCCGCCCGAATGCCTATCAGATCGGCCGTCGCGGTAGTGATCTTAACCCGGTGTGCTCATCCGATTTGGCGGGGCTGAAGCTCGCCAATTTTTACGGGCTGCGCTATTATGAAATACGCCGTGAGATCGACACGTTGGAGCATGAGCTGGATGAAACCCTGCGTATCCTCGCAATGGATTTCAACGGGGATCTGACGCTAGAGCAAAATCAGTTGCAAAAGAAATATTTTGCAAAGACCCGCAAGTTAGAACGCAGAATTCGCAATTTAACGTTGGATTTGCGTAAATACGCTGAAATGCCCTAAAATTTTGCCAGAAATGCCGGTGTCGGCCAGGCATCGGCGGGCATGCCAAGGCGTTGTTGTTCTGCCTGCACGGCGGCGCGGGTTCTGGCCCCCAAAATGCCATCGATCTTGCCAACATCATAACCTTTGGCGGCCAATATCTGCTGCAATTGTTTCATCTCAGCATCACTTAACCCCTGATCAGGGTTTCCGGCATCATAGCGCGCAGCCCCGCCCAGACGGGTCGCTAGATAAGCGGCGGTGGTGGAATAAATGAACGACTGGTTCCATTCCAGGTAGACATCATAATTGCGAAAAGCCAGGAATTTCGGGCCGTTACGCCCTTGGGGCGCCAGCAATGATGCCTCCATCCCCGCGCCTGGCATATTGTCGTTTCGCGCGCGCAACCCCATCGATTGCCAGTCTGAAACGCGCAATTTCGTGTGCAGTCCGGATTTTTCCCAAGAGATATTTGCCGGCGCACTTACCTCAATCAGCCACGGCTCACCTGCATGCCAGCCAAGCGAATGGATTAGATTTGCAGCCGTCAAGATTGCGTCCGACGCGCTGGTTTTCAGGCGCACATGACCATCGCCATCGCCGTCAATGCCTTTGGTGACAATGTCATGTGGCAGCATCTGAACCTGCCCGATTTCACCCGCCCAGGCGCCAGTGGTGCTGGCAGGATCAAGGTCGCCGTTTTGCACCATGGCAATTGCAGCCAAAAGTTGCGGGCGAAAAAGCGCAGGTCGGCGGCAATCATGGGCGAGCGTGGCCAATGCATTCAACGTATTAAAATCGCCCTGAACAGCGCCGTAATCGGTCTCTAACGCCCAAAACGCGGTGATAACCTCGGCCGGCACACCGAATTCTGCGCGCGCACGGGCGAAAACCGCGCTGTAGCGGTCCATATTTTTGGCGCCGTGCGACATGCGATAGCTGCTGATGGAGCGTTGCGAAAATTCCAGAAACGTTTGTTTGAAAACCCCTTGCGCACGGTCACGCGACAGGACTTTTTGATCGATGCGGGCCGAATTCAACGCTGCGTCAATGGCGCTGGCGGCATATCCGGCTGATTGGGCTTCGATTCGCACGCCGTTCAGGAAATCCTGAAAATTACCACCGCAAGGCGCAGCTTGGGCCAATGCGGGAATACCTAAAAAACAGAGTGTCGTGATGGATGCGCGTAAAACGTTTTTCATATCAACCCTTCGAAGTTGTTTTTTACGAAAGGTAATGCGCCAGAATCCATCCGGCAAGCTGAAACCTATAAGGATGCGCGAGTACGGCGCAAAATTACGGCATTTGTTATCGTAATCACGCGGTTTTGCGGCGCATTAATGATCAGGTCTATCCAGATATCGGCGGCCCGCAACGGTTCAAACGCCGTGTAGAAAATATCAAATTCGGCAAAACTTTGGCCCCGCCCGATTTCGATCATGCGGGTGATTTGCTCGGTATTTGGACCGTAGCACAGGTTTAGCCGCGCGTAGGCTTCAAACGGTTCAGATGTTGTGGATTCCAGCCCGAGACGCAATAAATCATGGCGACCAAGCTTGCGTATTTCTGATTGCGGCAGGGCAAACGCCAGTGAAACGAAACTGCCATCAAAGCGCGAAAATGTGAATTGGAGCGCGCGCTTATCCCCGTCCGGGCGACAAATGTTAAACGCGGCATTCTTGCCATCATGGTGCAGGGTTACATGCGCGCCCAGCTCGGTGCCAGATAAAACAGTGCCCTGAATTTCAAATTCAGACGCATTTTTCCAGATATCCGGGCGAAAAGCCCATTTGGTTTTAGCAGGCAAGGCAAAGCCGTCAGGCACGTCGATAGCTGAATTTTTTTGGCGTGGTGAACCCATGCCCGTCACGTTGCATTCGCGTTAGTGTCAAGAATTTGTTGCATAAATGCGCGGATGATCAGCAAGGCACGGGCCTCGTCGGGATCATTTTTTGTGTATCCGGTTACAGAAAGCGCAACCAGCCTACCGTTGATTTCCGAAAACGCGCGCCAATATCGGTTAGAGGCGCCCGCACTGTCCTGAAAGGCGGAATCCTGCACCAATAGGTACAAAGCTACATCCGATTGCTTGGCTTTCAGGATTTTTACAGCCCCATCAACATTGCTTTTCCCCATGGAAAACAAACCAACCGGAGACGCCAAAAACGCCCCGAGGGCTGAAAGTGCGGGTTTCACGCCCTGCTCGCGTCCAACCATGCCTGTAGGCGAAATGCTGGCGGTCAGGATTGCCGAAATCGGCGTACGTGCAGCCTGTCCGGTGCTGTTATTAGTGTGACAATCGCTTAAAAACATGAACGCACCGCGCGGATTTTCATCAATTGTGGCGCGGTCCACACAAAACCCCGGCGGGGCGGCAATGACAACGGCAACATCACCCGCATTGACCGTAACGGCCCTTGGGATAGGTGTAAGCCCCGTTAACGGGTTAGGGGCATCGGCGCAGCCAAATAAGGCGCCCGTAACGGCGATGATTATCGCCTGTGTGAGGGTGGTTTTAAAGGTCTGCATAAATGTGTTTTTCCATCTTTCCACCCGGATGTGTGACAGCCCCTTTATGGGTTGCACCAACCTGTTGGGCGTATTTCCACAACGCACCTGTTGCGTAAATTGTATCGCGCGGGCCTTTCCAATCAACCTTGCGTTTTTCCATTTCAGCGTCTGAAACGTCGATTGAGATTACACCTTTATTGGCGTCGAGCGTGATCATGTCACCGTCTTTGATCAAGGCAATCGGGCCGCAATGCGCCGCCTCTGGCCCCACATGGCCCACGCAAAATCCGCGCGTTGCGCCGGAAAACCGCCCATCGGTGATCAGGGCCACCTTTTTGCCCATGCCCTGACCAGACAGCGCCGCCGTTGTTGCCAACATTTCGCGCATGCCGGGGCCACCCGAGGGGCCTTCATTGCGGATCACCAGGACCTCGCCTTCAACATACGTGCGGTTTTGCACGGCTTCAAAGGCATCTTCTTCGCATTCAAATACGTGGGCGGGGCCGGTAAATACGATTTCCTCGGCGCTCATACCGGCGATTTTGACGATCGCCCCGTCAGGCGCAAGATTGCCCTTAAGGCCGACAACACCACCGGTTTTCGATATCGGAGTTTCCACCGGATAAATCACTTTACCGTCGGCACCGCCCGTTACGCGGTCAACTTCTTCGCCGATAGTGCGGCCCGATACGGTCATGCAATCCTCATGCAGCAGGCCAGCTTTGCGTAGTTCTTTCATGACAATCGGAACGCCGCCTGCCTCATAAAGATCTTTGGCGACATACTGCCCGCCCGGTTTTAGATCAACAAAATAAGGGGTGTCGCGAAAAATATCACAGACGTCATCAAGATTGAAATCGATCCCGGCCTCATGGGCAATCGCGGGCAGATGCAGGCCAGCGTTGGTTGATCCACCCGTGCAGGCAACGATCCGCGCCGCGTTTTCCAGCGACTTTCGGGTAACGATATCGCGGGGGCGGATATTGTTGGCCAGCAGGTTCATCACCGCCTCGCCCGAAGCCTCGGCAAACGCGTCGCGGCTTTCATATGGGGCAGGTGCGCCGGAGGATTGGAAAAGCGCCAGGCCGATTGCTTCGGAAACGCAAGCCATCGTGTTGGCGGTAAACTGCCCGCCACAAGCCCCCGCCGAAGGACAGGCAACCGATTCTAAACGCTCCAAATCTTCGGTGGACATTTTACCGGCCTGATGCTCGCCAACGGCCTCAAAAACGTCTTGCACAGTCACATCACGCCCCTCAAAACGCCCCGGTAGAATCGAGCCGCCATAGATGAAAACCGACGGCACGTTCAGACGCACCATCGACATCATCATGCCCGGCAGGGATTTATCGCAGCCCGCCAACCCGACGAGCGCGTCATAACAATGCCCCCGCATAGTCAGCTCTACCGAATCCGCAATCACCTCGCGGCTGACAAGGGATGAGCGCATGCCCTCATGGCCCATCGCAATGCCGTCAGTAACGGTGATGGTGGTAAATTCGCGCGGCGTGCCAAGGGCTACCTTGACCCCCAGTTTAACCGATTGCGCCTGCCGGTTCAGCGCTATGTTGCAGGGTGCGGCCTCATTCCAACAGGTGGCGACACCGACCAGCGGCTGGTGGATCTCCTTTTCGGACAGCCCCATGGCGTATAGATACGAGCGATGCGGCGCACGCTCCGGCCCTTCGGTTACGTGGCGGCTGGGCAGTTTTGATTTGTCAAAAGGACCGGAATTCATCTGTGGCTCCTGCTAGGTTTATGCGGCTTTGTTCAGCAATAAGGAGTGCGGGAGGAAATCTCAAGTATTGCAGTGTGGATTTATCTTTGGTATTTTCTCGGGCAGACCAGATTGCTCAGGAAACATCATGCCAACCCAGTTCCCCGCCGCCTTTGACGCATTCATCGAACCCGCCCGCGCCCGCAGCCAAATCTGGCACACCTTAGCGGGGTTCGTGATGTTTGCCCTAGCATATATAATACTTATCGCCGCCGTCGCGATCGCCGTATTTTTCATCCTAGAATATATATCCGTCGATCTGGGGTATACCATGATGCCAGGGATAGCGGCTGGTGAAACGGTTTTTGCAACCTTTGCTATGCTTAGTATGGTTGGCCTGATGATCCTGCCACTTTGGCTGATTCTGGGTGTTTTTCATAAACGCCCCCTGCGTAGTCTCTTAGGCGCAGAGCGTAAAATCAATTGGCGGATGTGGGGCACCGCCGTTGCGATCATGTTTGCCCTTGGGGCGCTTGATGCAGGCATAACATTTGCCACCAAGGACGTGACCCAACAGATGCCAGTGCCGCAATGGCTAATATGGATGGTGCCGGCCATTGTAATTTTGTTTGCGCAAACCACCGCCGAGGAGCTGGTTTTCCGCGGGTATCTGCAACAACAGCTTGCCGCGCGTTTCCAAAGCCGGTGGATCTGGATGGTGCTGCCCTCGGCACTGTTTGGGATTATGCATTTCAGCCCTGATACATTCGGCAATAACACCTGGCTGGTCGTCGCAAATGCCTTTGTGATGGGGCTGATCGCCGCTGATTTAACCGCGCGTCTTGGCAACCTGTCTGCGGCTATGGGTCTGCATTTCGCCAATAATTTTCTGGTTATGGAAATCATGAATATGAAGGGCCAGCTAAGCGGTGTTAGCCTGTTTTTATTCGAAGCAGACCTGAAAAGTGCCGGCACAGGCGTGGCCATAGGGATTTCCCTGATTGCAATGCCGGTGATTTACAGCATTTTCGTGATTATCCATCGCCGTCGGCGTTTGTAATCATTGCAATCCTGCGCATTGCCAATTATTTAATGCCTAGCACAGCAAAAAGGCCACTCGCCATATGAACTGGATTTCAAATTACGTTCGCCCCAAGATTAACTCGCTGTTTTCGCGCCGCGAGACACCGGATAATCTGTGGACCAAATGCGATGAATGCGGCACGATGCTGTTTCACCGGGAATTAAGCGACGCGCTTAATACTTGCCCGTCGTGCAACCATCACATGCACATAAGTCCCCGCGCGCGGTTTGAAACCATGTTTGATGGCGGTCTGTTTGTCGAGGTCGATGTGCCAGAACCGATCACCGACCCGTTGCAGTTCAAAGACCAAAAAAAATATCCCGAGCGGTTACGGGATGCGCGCAAAAATACTGCCGAAAAAGACGCGATGCTGGTGGTTGAGGGCGATATGGGGCGTATGAAAGTTGTCTGCGCGGGGCAGAATTTCAAGTTCATGGGCGGCTCTATGGGGATGTATGTCGGCAATGCGATTATCGCAGCCGCTGAACGTGCCATTGCCCTGAAAGCGCCGCTGGTGCTGTTTGCGGCGGCGGGGGGGGCGCGCATGCAAGAGGGGATTTTATCGCTAATGCAGATGCCGCGCTCAACCGTTGCCGTGCAAATGTTAAAAGAGGCAGGGCTGCCCTATATCGTGGTGCTAACCCATCCCACGACCGGCGGCGTTACGGCGTCTTACGCCATGCTTGGCGACGTGCATATCGCCGAACCTAACGCGCTGATTTGCTTTGCCGGGCCGCGCGTGATTGAACAAACGATCCGCGAAAAGCTGCCCGAAGGGTTCCAGCGCGCCGAATATCTGCTGGATCACGGGGTGCTCGACCGGGTGACGCATCGCAAAAATATGCGCGCCGAATTGATCACCATCATTCGCATGCTGATGAAAAAATCCCCGCAAATACACGGTGATTTGCCCAAACCTGATGATGTTCCTGCAATCGAAGACGTGAAATCAAAGACATGAGCAGTGGCGGCAGTGACCGTATTTTAGCAGAAATGATGACGCTGCACCCAAAGATCATGGACCTGACGCTGGGGCGCACGCACCACCTTTTGGCCTTGCTGGGAAACCCCGAAAAGCGCCTGCCAAACGTCATTCATGTTGCGGGCACCAATGGCAAAGGGTCAACCCAGGCGATGATCCGTGCCGGTTTGGAATTTGATGACGCCCGCGTGCATGCCTATACCTCGCCGCATCTGGCGCGGTTTCATGAGCGCATCCGGCTGGCGGGGAAATTGATTTCCGAGGAAGATTTGAGCGCGGTTCTGGCTGAATGTCGGGAAATTAACGACAATACCCCGATTACCTATTTTGAAATTACCACCTGCGCCGCATTTCTGGCATTTTCGCGCGTGGCCGCGGATTACACTTTGCTTGAGGTAGGGCTTGGCGGGCGAACGGATACAACCAATGTAATTGAGCGCCCGCGTCTGTGCGTGATCACCCCTGTCAGCATCGATCATCAGCAGTATCTGGGGGAGACTCTGGCGGAAATCGCCGGGGAAAAGGCCGGAATTTTGAAAAAGGACGTGGCTTGTGTGGTTGGTCCCCAACAAGATGCAGCGCTGGAGGTGATTGAGGCCAAGGCTGCAAAAACCGGTGCGCCGTTATTGATTCACGGGCAGGATTGGCAGGTTTGGGAAGAAAACGGGCGCATGGCTTATCAAGATGAAAACGGCTTGCTGGATTTGCCGTTACCAAATCTGATCGGGGCGCATCAGGTGCAAAATGCCGGCGCGGCCATCGCAGCCTTGCGCGCCCTTGGAAAATCGGATGCAGCCTGCGAGGCCGCGATCACCACGGCCAAATGGCCCGCACGTTTGCAAAAACTGCACCATGGGCCGCTAACGGTGGCGGCGGGTCAGGCCGAGCTTTGGCTTGACGGGGGCCATAATCCCGCCGCAGGTCAAGCGCTGTGCGAGGCGTTGGGCCGCTTACCGACGCGCACCACATATTTGATCTGTGGAATGCTGAAAACCAAAGATATCACCGGATATTTGGCCCCTTTGGCCGCCATAAGCGAGAGGTTATTCGGGGTGACCATTCCAAATGAAACGGCCACCCTAAGTGCGGCTGAAACTGTTAGCGCGGCATGTTCAATCAATATGCCAGCCGAGGAAGCTATGAGCGTTGCAGATGCCATAGTAACGATTACGGCCACGAATCCGACAGCGCGTATTTTGATCTGCGGCTCGCTCTATCTGGCGGGGAATGTGTTGCGTGAAAACGGCTAAATCCGCCGGACTTTCGTGACACCACCGCCACCATTAGCCGCAATACGCGCCGCAGCACTGGCCAAAGATTCTGATGCTACCGCCATATAATGTGCGTTGGCATGCAGCAAGGTTTCAGGGTCGCGCATGATGCCCACATGCCCTTGCCAAAACACCAGATCGCCGCGTTGCAGGTTTTCATAATTGTTAACGACCTTGCCGATCTCATCTGCCTGCATATCAGAATCGCGCGGCGCGGTTAGCCCGATAGCTTGCAAGCTAAGTTGCACAAGGGCCGAGCAATCCAACCCATAAAAACTGCGCCCGCCCCAAAGATACGGCACGCCGATAAAGCGTTCAGCAATAGTGACATAATCGTTGGTATCAAGGGGATTTAGATAGGTTTTTGGAATGAAAACATCACCAAAAAGACGTATATAATCGCCCATTTGCTCTTCTACATGTAATTTACAACCAAAGGAATACACCCCAAGCTGGCAGGCTTTCAGATCAGGTTTCTCAAAAACAAGCGCCGAGGAGGCTGTGACACGCGTTAAGGATTTGCCACTATATTTGGTCAAACCTGCCGTGGCGACAAAGCCAACGTAGCCATCCTCTGCCTGCCCCCAAGAGAGGCCCAAATCGGGAATTTCGTCATAAACATCAAAGGCTTCTCCGCATAAAAGCTGGGTTGCAAGATGTGCTTGCGGATCGGCTGTTGTGGTCAAATTAAGCAGGGGCACAGCGATTTGCATACTTGTGCCATCGACAAATTTTTCCGCCTCAACCTGCCCTTTCAGATGCATTGCCGCCACGGTTTTGCGGGCAGGAATACGGCGTTTATCGATCATGCATAGCGCCTTTCAATCACGTGTAATAATGCGCGCGCCGCCTGACAGGCACCGCCTTTGGTGCGGGCTGGTTTGGCAACCGGGGTCCAGCCAAAGATGTCAAAATGTGCAAAGCCGGCAGGGTTATCAACGAACCGGCGCAAGAAAAGCGCAGCATTGATCGAGCCAGCCATCCCCCCCGCCGGCGCATTATCAAGATCAGCGATGCCCGGCTCAATTCTTTCTTCGTAAGCCGGCCAAAACGGCATGCGCCACAACGGATCGTCCATTTGAGCAGCGGCTTTGGTGATGTCGCGTACAAGGCTTTCATCATCGCAATAAAACGGTGGTAAATCTGGGCCAAGGGCGACACGCGCCGCCCCCGTCAGGGTGGCAAGGCAAAGCAGCATATCGGGGGTTTCCTCATCTGCGAGGGTCAGGGCATCGGCCAAAACCAGACGTCCCTCGGCATCGGTATTATTGATCTCAACGCTTAATTCTTTGCGGCTGATCAGGATATCTTGCGGGCGAAATGCCCCGGCGGAAATCGAATTTTCGACCGCCGGCACCAGCACTCGCAAACGCACAGGCAGGTTCAGCGCCATGATCATATGGGCCAAACCCATAGCATTTGCACTGCCGCCCATGTCTTTTTTCATCAGCCCCATGGATGCACCAGGCTTGATGTTCAACCCGCCAGTGTCAAAACAAACGCCCTTGCCAACAAGCGTTACCAGCGGCGCATCTCGGGGACCCCAACGCATATCAAGCAAGCGCGGCGCCTGATCCGAGGCGCGGCCAACCGCGTGGATCATCGGCAGGTTTTGGGTTAAAAGCTCACCACCCGTGATCACCGACACGTCGGCGCTATGCTTGGCGCCAAGCGCGAAAAAGGCGGCCTCCAAAGCGTCCGGTCCCATGTCCGATGCAGGTGTGTTAATCAAATCGCGTGCCAGATTATCGCCTTCAACCATGGCCTCAATCCGCGCGGCGTTAAGCCCTTTTGGCGCAACCAAACCAGCTTTTGGTACACCTTGATCGCGGTATTTCGAGAACCGGTAGTTAGATAATAACCAGCCCAGCGCCTCATTTTCCAGATCCGCATCAGGAATGCCCGAGGCTATTTCATAGACGCCTTCGGGCAGTTTTTGCGCAGCGCCCGCCAGATGAAAACGCCCGCGCGCACGGTTTTCAGGGGTTCCCCAACCCACAAGCACAGCGGCAATGCGCCCTTTGTCAGGCACCAAGGCCACAGCGCCAAGGGTTGCGTTAAATCCGGTGGAAGTAACCCAATCACGCTGTGTGGCGTTCAAAAATGCAGGCAAAGGCGCGTCTTTTTCGACGATATGAACGGGAATTGCAGATTTTGATGGGGCGACAAAACGGGTAAGCATCGGGAAACCTCCGGGTAAGATGTTTCCGATAATCTATCTGTCCGCGCAAAAACCGCAAGGCCGCTTATCCGCTGGTGTCAAAAACCGAAAACAGCGAGGCCTCGGCCAGACGGTTCAAACGGCTGATTACGGCGGATAACGCCTCAATATTACCCTCCTTGGTGCAGGTCATAACGTCCGATGCGACGCGCGCCACCCCGGTTAGCCCGATCTGGCTGGAAACCCCGCAAATGTTCAAGGCATGACGATAACACATCGCTAAATCTGCCTCTCGCAGCGCCCGATCCAGCCGCCCCAGCCTGTCTGCCAGGGCAAACGTGGCCTCTTCGGCGATTTCCTCATAGCGGATATCACCAACCGAATTTTTCAATATCTGGATGATTTCATAATCCACACCCTCGCCCACAGCCTCTGCTGTGTGCATACGGTATATTTGTCCCATGTGATACTTTCCCTCCCTCTCGCGTCTGTCACTTTAGGGGCAATGTCTGAAAAAAGTGTTATCACGCATCAAACGCTTGAAAAACCCTGAAAAACCCCGCAAAAGGTGTGAAAAGGAGCCGCATATGAAACACGCAAAACCCCTGCCGTCGTATCTGTCCAAACGTTATACCGGCTGGCGCGCGACACAGTTTGAGGAAAACAAAGCGTGGTATGCGCGCCTTGCCGAAGAGGGGCAGCGCCCGCGGGCCATGATTATTTCGTGTTGTGACAGTCGCGTGCATGTAACGGCGATTTTTGGGGCGGAAACCGGCGAGTTTTTCATCCACCGCAACATCGCCAACCTTGTGCCGCCTTATAAACCCGATGAGGAACCCCACGGCACCTCGGCGGCCATTGAATATGCGGTGAAATACCTGAAAGTTGCGAACCTGCTGATCGTCGGACATTCCGATTGCGGCGGGGTTAAGGGCTGTCTTGATCTATGCGAGGGCACGATGGACGACCCGCAAGCCGGGTCCAGTTTTATCGGGCGATGGATGGGGATTTTAAAACCGGCTTATGCACAGATAAAAGATTTTGAGGGCAGCCACGCTGAAAAGCAAGTTGCATTGGAAAAACAAGGGGTTATCATCGGCTTAGAGAACCTCATGAGCTTTCCATTCGTGCGCGAGGCTGTCGAGGAAAGCACCCTCGCGCTGCATGGTTTATGGAATGACATCCATGACGGGGGCTTGGAATTTTATAACCCCGAAACGGATGCCTTTCAGCCGGTTTAGATCACTGGAACCCCAGTTCTTTGCCTTCTGGCCAGCCGATGGTGTAGGAAAAGCTGATGCTTTTATCTGCCCCTGCGGCTAGTGAAAATTCCCAGGCATAAACGCCACGTTTACCATCAACATCGCGTTGGCTGGGGGTGGGTTTTGCTGAAACCACGATCTCCAAATCCTCTTCTTCAGAATAGGGTACGCGGTCATACAAAACCACATCCCACGCCAGTGCAGTAGTATTTTCAACCCGCAGCTCATAACGCTCAATCTTGTCGTTACTGGTCGTCAAAATCCCCGATTCACCAGTTTCACGAAACAGCACAGTCCGTTCGGTCGTGATCCCGTCAAGCACCCCAAAGGCCAGATCGGCCGACTGCCCGGCCGCGATCATCTCAAAGCTGTCGTTTGAGCCGATAAAGGCCCCGTCGCGGTAAAAACTTGCCTTGCCGGGCAGGTAAGGGCTGGTGGAATCGTTGGTCAGGCTGGCGAACAGATAGACGCTTTCCTCTAACAAAGGGGTCGCGCGGGCTGTTAGTTCAACCGACAAAACCTGCTGGTCGATGGTGAACAGACCTTGCGCATAGTCCCCGTCTATCGAGACCGGTTTGGGTAAGTGATATTCTGCCGTCAGCCCTTGCATATTAATCGTGGCCATGGCGACTCTGGCGGGTTCTTCCATCATCATGGGCGCGGCCACTGCGCCAAGGTCTGAGCGCATCGCATCTTGGGATAACATCAGCATTTCATTGGCTTGTTGGGGTTCATACAAATACGCCTGTTGCGCCTGCAATTCCCAAGGGGACAGTTGCATCTGCGGGCGCGCGGTGGAAAGTTTCACGGCAACATTTTCCCACGCCTCGCCGGTGCCTTGGGCCATCAAGGCTTTGCGCTCCATCTTCAGCTCGGTGGTATCTGTATCCAGATGCAACTCATAAACCGGCATCCAGGCTGCGTCATCTATCAGATAACTGACCTGCAAATCCCCCGAAACATCAGCCGAGGCGGTCACATCAAGCGTAACAATCACCCGATCAGCGGGCGGCAGGGCGGCGGCGTCTAATTCCAGTTGCAAATCACGCAAATCCTCTTGCAGATCGTCGATTTCTTCGTCGATTTTACGCATTTCCTGACGCGCGGCATGGGCCTCATTCAAAGCCTTTAGGGTTTCATCCCCCACCAGCCCCAGCATTTCACGCAAGGTTTGTGCGGAAATCACACCCGTTTCCATGGCATCCGCCGCCCCTTTGGCCTGCTGGCCTGACATGGCGCGCAAAAATGCAATCCGCGCATTGGCGGCATCTGCCTGCAATTCGGCGCTGGCCTTGGTGTCGTATTTCCCTTGTATTTTATCCTGCATCGCGTCGATCAAATCCTCAATCGCCTTGCGTTCAGCGATCTCACGCGCGTCAGGGGGCAGGCGGGTGTCACGAAATCCGGTCGAGGTGATCACCAGCCCGTCGCCGCCAAATATCCGCAGGCTTTCGGGGATAAACCCCTCGGGGATATCGGCAATTTGCAAGATATGATCCCCTGCGGCCATCTGGGGCAATGTGATCGCGCGCACAACCGTCGCGCCTTGAGGATATATCGTTACCCCCTGCACGGCGCTTTCAAGAGCAAAAGTGTCTGCCATAGCTGTCGAAGCGAGAACCAGAAATGACGTTGAAAGTAATAATTTTCGCATGTCGAAGTCTCCTGAAATGAATTTGCGGCCAGTTTGGCGCGAAAGGCTTGCGGGATCAAGGCGGGCGGGTATTTGTAAAAACATGGACGTTTATCCTTTTGGTTTGTCTATGTTAGACGCCACCCATCCGGGGATCCTTGGCGGGCCTGCCAAAAAAAGTTTCAACGGCGCAGCAATGTCTGCCTGCCAAGGGCAAAATCGGATTCCAGCCATAGGTCTTTCAGGCGCGCCAATTCACGGCCCAGTTTTGGCCCCTCGCCAAAGCGTTCGAGCAAATCCGCGGCCGATACCGGAAACACGGCTTTGTTGCCGCGCGCAATATTTTGTGCAAAATCCCGAGGCAGAGGGGTTGAAAGGGTCGCAGAGCGGATCAGCATGGCATCCGTGGTGGCCGCGGGGCCAAACAGATAGGCTGATTGGGCAACTGGCGCATCTGTGCTTTGGGCATTACCGAGTTTTTGCAGATATTTGGCCTCAACACCCGATAATCGCAGCGCAATTGCAAGGTTTTTCGCCCCCAGTGCCGCCAGACGGCGTTGCCAGCTTGGGGCGAAATCCCCGGATGTTTCCAGATGGATAAGCGGCGCGATATATTGCGCGTCTGCACCGGGCAACACCCGCGCCAAAACGCCTGATGCAGACATTGCTGACAGACTTGGCGCAGGGTTGGGGGCGGCCAGAAGTTTGCGCATCTCGGCGCCAATACGTTCTTTTGACAACCCCTCCAAACCATCGGCGCCCTCAGCACAAGCTGCCAGACCTTCGGGGTCAGGGCCGGTATTTGCATCCCCGTAGTACGCATAAAACCGGAAAAACCTAAGGATACGCAGATAATCCTCGCGAATACGCTCCGTGGGGTTCTCAATAAAGCGGATTTTCGGGCCGGCAATATCCGCAAGATTACCGAGCGGGTCTGTCAACACCCCCTCTGCGCTGGCATAAAGGGCATTTATGGTGAAATCCCGGCGCCGTGCATCCTGTGCGATATCACGAGAAAACGCGACCACCGCCCGGCGGCCATCCGTCGCGATATCTTTGCGAAAACTCGTGATTTCAAACGGGGTGTCGCCACAGATCACAGTAACCGTGCCATGTGCGATTCCGGTTGGAATGGCCTTTAGCCCGGCGGTTTTGGCCAGTTTTGTAACAACATCGGGCAAAGCATCTGTTGCGATATCGACGTCCGCGACCGCGACACCCAGCAGCGCATTGCGCACACACCCCCCGACAACATACGCCAAATGCCCCGCATCCGTCAGCATGTTCAGCACGCGCTGGGTATCTACGGATGTCAGCCACGCCCCGGTTATCCGCATTGCATCACCCGATCCGCCAACCCCTTAATCATTCGCGCCGTTGCCCCCCATATATAATATGGACCGTAAGGAATGACATAATATTGCCGCCGATGCCCCTGCCATTCACGGCCATGTGTTTGCATATTGGCAGGATCAAGCAGAAAGTCGAGCGGCACCTCAAAAACCTCCTCAACCTCGCCGATCTCTGGGGTTGGGATGAAATTTGAAGGCACAATCCCAAGTATCGGCGTAACAGTGAAATGCGTGACCGTTTCATGGGTATCGAGCGAACCAAGGGTTTTCACGCAAGTTCTGGCAAGACCGATTTCCTCATGTGCTTCGCGCAGAGCGGCGCCAAGCGGCGTTTCTCCGCGTTCAAGCTTGCCGCCCGGAAAAGCGATCTGCCCCGGATGATGTTTCAAATGCGCTGCGCGTTTAGTCAGGATCACCTGCCAGCCATTTTGGCGTGACACCACCGGCACCAGCACCGCCGCATCTCGCAATTTCGCGGGGTTTGGCAACAGCTTGCGCACGTCCGGATTTAAATCAAAATCCGATGATTTAACCGTTGAAGGCACTGTAACTGCGCGCGTAAGGGTATCTTTGGTAATCATAAAATGGCCATAAATGTTTCAGTTCATTTCATTTCTATACCCTCAGGCAGGCGGAATTGAAACATTTCCCGAAAAACCGACACAGAACTGTGAGCACCGGCCTCAACGCTTGTCATCGCAGGGTTTTGGGCACATCTTTGAGATATACCACCGGAAGGAATGGAAGATGAGTAGCATTAAGAAAATATTGATGGTCGATGACGAAGACGATTTGCGCGAAGCTCTGGCTGACCAACTGGTGCTGACCGATGAGTTCGACGTTTTTGAAGCGGCAACCGGTGCCGAAGGTCTGAAAAAGGCCAAAGAAAGCCCGTATGACCTGATTATTCTCGATGTTGGCCTGCCCGATATGGATGGGCGCGAATTATGCCGCCTGATGCGTAAACAGGGCGTCAAAAGCCCGATTTTGATGCTGACAGGGCACACCACGGATTCCGACACGATTTTGGGTCTGGATGCCGGGGCAAATGACTATGTTACGAAACCTTTTAAATTCCCGGTGCTTTTGGCCCGTATCCGCGCGCAATTACGCCAGCACGAACAATCCGAAGATGCGATTTTCACGATCGGCCCCTATACGTTCAAACCAGCCGCCAAAATGCTGCTGGACGAAGAAGAACGCAAAATCCGCCTGACGGAAAAAGAGACCAATATCCTGAAATACCTCTACCGCGCCAATGACAGCGTGGTTGCCCGTGATATCCTGCTGCACGAAGTTTGGGGCTATAACGCCGGGGTCACCACGCACACGCTGGAAACCCATATCTATCGCCTGCGCCAAAAGATTGAGCCGGACCCCGGCAACGCTCGCCTGCTGGTCACAGAAAGCGGCGGGTACCGTTTGGTTTCCTAAATACAATTCCTCCCTGGACTTGGCCCGCTGCAGAAATGTAGCGGGTTTTTTTGCTTAAATAGATCAAAATCCTGTTCTGCAGATGCAGTTTATTGTGTTGCGTCTATAAGATTACATCCATTCAAGATGGCCTATGATATGGTATTGGAGAATATAGACAAATACGGTCACGGAAACCGTAAAGCCACGGCACAAGATTATGGGCACTTTGAGGTGCCCCTAGTTTCCTAGCCGATCAGCAACGTCCCTGACCGCATAACCACGATCAACAACCTGCGTCACCGCAAACCGCACTTTGGATGTCATGTTCTCCTTGCGCCCAATTTTATCTGCAAAGCTTGGGGTTGCTCAAGTTGCGTTTCAAGCAGATGTATCCATGGCCGCTATTTTGGTGTTAGCATTTTGCAACAGTAACCCCATCGAGAGGGCAATCATAAACACCGAATGGATATGGTAGAAGGTTCCAGAGAGTAACCCGTGTACAAGCAGAGTCGTTGCGACAAGAAACATCGGCAATTCTGACGCCGAAACCGTATTTCGGGATCGCAACAATGCAAATAGCCAAACCCTCCCGAGCGGATAAAGCAGGGCAATTGTGCCTACTACACCAAAGGATATGAGTAACTCCAGCAGGATATTGTGTGTGTGTTCATGTACATTTAAGTCAGCATGTGTGGTGAGGAACTTATACTGCGAGGCGCCGTGGCCAAAGAACGGGCGGGCAAGGAAGATTTCGTATGCGTCGGACCAGATTGTGAGGCGACTTGAAGTTATTTCGTTGAGTGAGGTGGAGTTGAAGGTTCGGTCGATCCTGCTTAAAATGCCAAAATTTTTATTTGGAACAAACAGCTGTAAAGATAAATTTGCGCCAAGTATAATGGTTGTAATAAGGACACCCCACATTTTCTGGACAAACTCAGGCACCAAAAATGCCGCCAGTATAACAGTCACATTCAGGGTAAGAAACGCGCCTCGCCCGCCAGCCCAAAATAGTAGTACCCATAGCAGAGCGATGCCAATAAACAAAAGTGTCCGCTTAAACCGTTCGCAAGGTTTGGACACATAAAACAATCCTACTCCCGCAGCGATCCCCGCTTCTAGTGAATAATTATACATCCGTAATCCCGGAAATCCCGGCAAACGATATGTCCAGTTGTACTCAGGATTATTGCCTTCAAGAATATAAAGCCAGATCAGAAAAGGCGCGTGCAACAGCATCGCCACAAAGAATGCCCAAGCAATGTTTGTCAGAAATCTATCACCAATCCGCCGTCTCAGAGCAGCCATTGCCAACCCAAGGAGTAAAGCTACAACGCCTATACCTGAGTAATAGTTAGCCATCACGGGGTGCGGAGCAACGAATGTGCTAGTGTAACCCCAAATGCAGAGGAATAGAAGAAAAACAGCCAAATACGTGCGGGGTAAAAGCTTTACTTCTTCTATTACCGAAGTTCCCGATGCGACTGATGCTCCTATTAGCGAAACCGCGAATAACAGCCAGAAAGCCTCAAATACCACTGGTCGTAGAGAACCTGTATAGACAATACCAAATTGGATAAAGCCAAAACCTAAGAGTGCAGGTAAGAGCGCAATACTGATAGCAGAAATCTTGGCTGCAACATCTGCATTCTTAATTTGTTCAACTTTTTCGAAAGCGGTTGCCGATTGGTATGGGGGGTTTTTTGTGAAAAAAGCCAAACCGAGATTTCTTTTTGCGCAACGAACCATTTTTTTTAAATAAACCATACAGAACTATCCACTAACAGCAGATAAATTTCTAGTGCAGATGCAATAAAAATGGGCCATGCCCAGCTATTCAGGTTTCTCTGAAGTGGCTTAGCAGGGTTTTACCCATATTCGAATAGCGGTGATTGTATCGTCATTCGGTTTCCTTGAGGTGCAAACAAAAGATGTGTTTGGGCAAGCTCTTGAACCTCTGTAGCCGCCCCAACCATCCGAGTTGATCACCACACTGGCGTCTATTCTGCCGCGTATAATCCCTTGAACGGTACGAATACTTGTTTTTCATTGTCTTACATAGTCTTATGACGAAAAATCATCAATCAACTAGGCATGACCCTTTACAATTCCGCCGGCACAGGTCCCATCAGTTCGATCTCACCACCAACTATCTGTCCGGTTTTTTGCAAACCGCAGGCTTCATAGAACGGGATGGGGCAGTTTTCGCCCGGCACACAAGAGGTCTGGAATTTCGCGAAACTCCAGGCCCGCGCCTGTGCAAAGGCGATGTGCATGGCTTGGTGCCCGTACCCTTTACCTTGCTGGCCCTGATCAATCATCAGGCGCCATAAATATGCGGCATCCGTTGAATCACCCTCTTCAAAACTTGGGCTTTCAATTTGCGGGTTAATCATTGCGATCAGTCCAACCGGGGTTTCACCGGCCCAGAGGCCACGCAGCCACCCGGAAGGTTCATAGTGGAATTGTGCCACCGTCACCGAATTTGGTGCCACCAGATGCTGCTGATCGGGTCTGGTTTTCAGGTCCATAATCGCGTGCAATGTATGAAAATCTATTTCTTTGGCGATGATTTCACTCATCTGGAGCGGCGCACCGTTGGCCTATAATTTTCCTCACGCGCATGATCTTCAGCGGTTTCCATAGATACCAGCCTGTCTTTACGGCTTTCTTTAAGATTTTCTTTGGCATGTTCAACCTCGCGACCAAAACTTTGGCGTTCATAGCTGTATTTCAGTTCAGCCATGCCCCGACTAACCTTACGTTTCAGTAATTTCGTGACAAACAAAAAGCTCGCGCCAAAAACGCCGAGAAACACGGCAAATATAGCCGCGAAACCCCAGACAGAAAACCAACTGTCGACACGGATATTTGAAGGATCGCGTTGATCATAAAGAATATCGACCCGCTCGCCGATTTTATAGTTGTAACGGCTAGAGGACAGGCTGGTCTGCGCACGGTGTTTATTGCCCTCAGCATCCAAAAACCGGAACGTCGGCTGATAGGTAACACCGCCCTCATCGCTGTAGTTTTTACCGACGGCGACAACGGTTCCCGTGACCTCTAGCGCGTTACTTTTAAAGATAAAAGAATTAACCATAAGGCCAGCGCCCGCCAGTAAAAAGATAAACCCAAGCACGCCCAAAACCCGTCGCACGGACCGCGTAGTTTTTACCAAAGCACCTTGCGCTAAATTTCCCATGCCCGAGCCATAGCACAGCCCCCGGCGGGCACAAAGATGTTTATGCGCTTCACGAATTCGTTTGTGATTGCCTTAACCCCCTTGTGCTAAGCTAAGGCAAACTTATGTGTAGAAAAATCAAAGGGGTACGTATATGCCAAGCGAAAAGCTAACCTTTCAAGGCCATTCGGGGCATGAACTTGCCGGGCTGCTCGATAAGCCAAACGGGCCAATTCTGGCAACCGCACTATTTGCCCACTGTTTCACCTGCTCCAAGGATATTCTGGCCGCTAAGCGCATCTCGGGACGCCTTGCCGCGGCGGGGATCGCGGTGCTGCGGTTTGATTTCACCGGTTTGGGCCATTCTGACGGAGAGTTTGCCAATACCGATTTCACCTCAAACGTTACCGATTTGGTGCTGGCAGCGGATCATATGGCGGCACTTGGCCAACCTGTCAGCCTGCTGGTGGGGCATTCTCTGGGTGGGGCGGCGGTGCTTAAGGCTGCCGGGAAAATTGACAGTGTCAAGGCCGTGGTCAGCATCGCGGCACCCTCGGACCCGGCCCATGTTGCTGCCAATTTTGGCTGTCATATCGATGAAATTCGCAAAAACGGTTCTGCCGAGGTCAGTCTGGCCGGGCGGGGTTTCACCATCACCAACGCCTTTCTGGAGGATATCAACAGCGCTGAATTACTGCCTGCCATTGCGCATATGAAAAAGGCCCTGCTGGTGTTACACGCGCCTTTTGATCAAACCGTTTCCATTGATAATGCTGCGGATATTTTCACCGCGGCCAAGCACCCCAAAAGTTTTATTACCCTTGATAACGCCGATCATCTGCTGACCAGCGCGGCGGATGCTGAATACGCAGCATCGCTAATCGCCACATGGGCAACGCGGTATCTGAACCTTGCCAAACCCCCCGCCCCCATCGGCGCCCCCGAGGGGATCGTGCGGATTTCCGAGGCCGATCCGGCAGGGTTCAAACAGGATGTAGACGCCGGTCCCAAACACCACCTGATTGCCGATGAGCCGATCACATACGGTGGCACTGACGCGGGGTTCTCGCCCTATCAACTGCTGTCCGCCGGGCTTGGCGCCTGCACCAGCATGACCATCCGCATGTATGCGAGGCGCAAGAAATGGCCGCTGGAACATGTGTCGGTGAACATCACCCACAATAAAATCCACGCCACAGATTGCGAACAATGCCACACAGAAACCGGTAAAATTGATCAGTTTAAACGTGTGGTGACCCTAACCGGCAATCTGGACGTCGACCAACGCCAACGCCTGCTTGAAATCGCCGACCGCTGCCCCGTGCACCGCAGCCTGCACAGTGAAATTGATGTGGTGACGGTGGAAAGCGTGGGCTAATT
Source organism: Paracoccaceae bacterium (assembly GCA_036479695.1). GTDB lineage: Bacteria > Pseudomonadota > Alphaproteobacteria > Rhodobacterales > Rhodobacteraceae > NORP23. The sequence goes on along the minus strand of JAZGFN010000014.1, from coordinate 126,271 downwards.
TCGGCGCACGGTTGGTGCGTATTCTGCCTCGCGGGCGTGATCCTCGGGGCTTTCCATAGAGACCAACCGCCGCTGCCGGGCTGTTTTTTGCGGTGTGTTATCTTGGGCTGGAATCGTAGATTTTATACGTTTCCTGCCCTTGTTTGCACGCGCAATAATCAAGACAACCGCCCCGATCACAAATAATATCAGCCCCATGCCCCAGATTGAAAACCAGCTATTTATACGGATATTACTCGGGTCATTCGGATCATAGAGGATACTAACCTTTTGGCCGACATTATAGTCATAGGATGATGATGAAATATATGTTTGCACCGTATATTTGCGGCCTTGCACATCCAAAAACCGGAAGGTCGGCTTGTAGGTCGTGCTGTCATCGCTATGGTTAACCTCAACCGAGATCACGGTGCCAAGGACCTCAACAGCGGTTTCGTTGAATGTATAGGCAACTTTGGTTAAATAACCACCTGCCAACATCATGTTTAAACCGACGATCCATAATACTATCGACACAACTTTTGATGGTCTTTTTCTCATAATTCCCGATATCACAGATCAAACCCTAGGCAAAGTTATTTCACCCGTCGGTTCCGCGCTGCCAGCAATTTCAGGCGCAGCGCATTGATCTGGATGAACCCTGCGGCATCTTTCTGGTCATACGCGCCGGCGTCATCTTCAAACGTCACATGTTCTTCGGAATAGAGCGAATGGTCCGACCAACGACCAACCGTCTGGCACATGCCTTTATAAAGCTTCAAACGCACCGTGCCCGTCGCATGTTCCTGAGATTGATCGATCAGGGCCTGCAACATCTCGCGTTCAGGCGAATACCAGAAACCGTTGTAGATCAGCTCCGCGTATTTGGGCATCAACTCGTCTTTCAAATGCGCCGCCCCACGATCGAGCGTGATGCTTTCAATGCCGCGATGGGCCTCTAGCATGATCGTGCCGCCCGGCGTTTCATAAATTCCGCGCGATTTCATGCCCACGAACCTACCTTCAACCAGATCAAGGCGGCCAATCCCGTGTTTTCCGCCCAGTTCGTTCAGCGCCGTCAGCATTTCAGCAGGCGACAGCGCTTTGCCGTCCAACGCCACGGGGTCGCCGCGTTCATAGGTGATCTCAATATGTTCGCCCGCATCAGGCGCATCTTCGGGGGCAACGGTGCGCTGATAGACATAATCGGGGGCCTCAACCGCCGGATCTTCCAGGACCTTGCCCTCGGATGAGGTGTGCAGCAGATTGGCGTCAACGCTGAAAGGCGCCTCGCCGCGTTTGTCTTTAGCGATCGGAATCTGGTGGGCCTCGGCGAATTCCAACAGGCGGGTGCGGCTGGTTAAATCCCATTCCCGCCACGGCGCGATCACCTTGATCTCGGGGTTCAATGCATAAGCCGCCAGTTCAAACCGCACCTGATCATTACCTTTGCCCGTAGCCCCATGCGCCACCGCATCGGCCCCGCATTCGGCGGCAATTTCCACCAGACGCTTAGAGATAAGCGGCCGCGCAATCGAGGTGCCCAGCAAATACAGCCCCTCATATTGGGCATTGGCGCGGAACATCGGAAAGACAAAATCCCGCACGAATTCCTCGCGCACGTCCTCAATATGGATGTTTTCCGGCTTAACCCCCAGCAGCTCGGCCTTTTTGCGGGCCGGTTCCAGTTCTTCGCCCTGACCAAGATCGGCGGTAAAAGTTACCACCTCACAACCGTATTCGATCTCCAGCCATTTCAGGATGATCGAGGTATCAAGACCGCCGGAATAGGCGAGGACGACTTTTTTAGGTGCTGACATGGGGTGTACTCCAACAAGTGTTTGGACCTTGCGTGTATGCGGTTTTTTCCCGCAGGGCAAGGCTGTCCTTAGTCCCATAACGGGCGATTTTCTGCGGCTCTCAACTAAACTACTAACCTAGTTTAGTAGTTTAGTTGAGAGCCGGATTTTCACGGCCGTTTTGGCAGCCGGAACTCAGCAGTAATGCATCATAAGTCTGATGGAATTACATGCTTTGTGTGCGTTTCAGGATGTGCTAGCAATACCCGATCATAACTTCAGGAGCATTATTTATGCGTGGTTTAACAATTCTTCTACATAGCTTTCGCCAGGTCACAGGTAATATCGGCATGGCCATACGTATCAGCTGGTGGCTTGGGGCCGCTATACTTATAGCCGTTATATTGATGGTCTTTCTAATAGAAAATAATATGTATCCAGTGTTTGTAATGCTCGCCATTGTCCTGGCTCCATTTTTCATATGGTCCATATCTTTGATCGCGGTAGTTTGGCATCGATACATATTGCTTGTAGAAATACCCAGGGGGATCATTCCTTATCGCAAGGGTTTGAGTGTCTGGATGTATTTCTGGTATGGTGTTGGAATTGGATTACTTTTAATGCTGACGTTCATGGTTTTTGGTTTTATCCTAGCCCTAATAATCCCCTTTATCATAGATATAATACCTATAAGTCCAGTGTTACTCCCTATTATTATACTCATTATCTCTACGATATTATTCTACCGGATGGCGTTGATCTTACCCTCGGTTGCGATAGACGACACCCTAAGCCTGGCCGACGCATTCAGAGAATCGCGTGGTTTTACATGGGATATCATCGTCATGGCGGTTTTACTTGCCCTTGCAAACATAGCGATTAACCTGGTGATCGCTGTTATTTTTGGATTACCAATTGGAACAGATATGTCGTCATTTGACCCCAATGCTACAGCAGCATTAACCGGGGTAAACTCTATCCTACATATGGTAATCTCCATCGCATTCGCCTGGTTCACCTTCATCTTGAATATCAGCATATTAACCACGTTATACGGCCATATCGTAGAGAGGCGCCAAATCGGGTGACAGTTTGCAAAGGTGCTTTATAAGTGCCCGGAACGGAGCCTGAAATGACCGAAACTCTGCACACCACTCACCACGGCGACACGGCTGGCATCCCGCTAATTATCGCGCCGGGGCTTTATGGCAGTGCGCGTAACTGGAATGTCATTGCCAAACGTCTGTCCGAATTCCGCCCGGTGATCGCCGTTGACATGCGCAACCACGGCGATTCCTTTCATGCAGATACCCACAGCTATGCGGATATGGCCGGTGATCTTGCAGAGGTCATTATCGCCAACGGTGGGCGGGCTGATGTGCTGGGGCACTCCATGGGGGGCAAAGCTGCGATGGCGCTGGCCCTCAGCCGCCCCGATTTGATCCGCAAGTTAATCGTGGCTGATATTGCGCCGGTCACTTATGCCCATGAACACAGTGATAAAATTGCCGCTATGCAGGCTGTTGATCTAAGCCGTGTCAGCCGTCGCCGCGATGCCGAGGATCAACTTCGCAACGCCATTCCCGATGCACAATTGCGCGCCTTTTTGCTGCAAAGTCTGGCACTTGAAGGGGCCGCACACTGGAAGCTTAACCTGGCAACGCTTGGGGCCGAGATGCCCGAAATCATGTCCTTTCCGACGTTTAACACGCAGTTCTTTGGGCCAGCGTTATTTTTACGCGGGGGTAATTCCGCCTATCTGTTGGCTGAACATGAACCCGCTATTGATACTTTATTCCCGAACGCGCAGATTGAGACAATTCCAGATGCCGGCCACTGGCTGCATGCCGAACAACCCCGGGCTTTTACAGATGCCCTGACAAAATTTCTGGACATTCCCACGCCGTGAAAGGTCCGCCATGCCATCTTTGAAAATAGTGCTTTTGCCAATCCTGATCCTGCTCGCAGCTTGTGGATCGCGCAGCACACCGCCCCCAACAACTGTTGATACTAACGCCCACGCCTGCCTCTCCGAGGCCATATATTTTGAGGCCGGGAACACCGATGACGGGCGCATAGCTGTTGGCGAAGTTATCCTCAATCGCGCCGCCGACCCCCGATTTCCCACCAGTGTATGCGGCGTTGTAGATGAGCGCACAAACGGCATGTGCCAGTTTTCCTATCGCTGCGACGGGCGCACATCTGCCCCGAAAAACCCGACCACACTGGCCCTTGCACAAGAAACGGCGCGCGAATTATTAGGCGGCGGGCACAACAACCTAACCAGCGGCGCGCTGTTTTTTCACGCCGCCGCCATTGCGCCGGGCTGGTTTGGCACGCTCACGCGTCTGGGGCAGTTTGGTGGTAATATCTTCTATCGCTAGATAACGCACCCGCTTTACCCTTGACCTTATTCCAGCTTAAGGTTTGACTTACTTTGGAATGAGGAGCCGCAAATGCATACACCCGTCATATCCGGCAGCGGCGTTTTTACGCCCGCGCATGTTATCACAAATGATGAACTCGTTGTGGCGTTTAACGCCTATGCCGATAGGTATAACGCGGAAAATGCCGCTAAGATTGCCGCTGGTGATCTGGCTGAAAAGGCCCATTCCAGCAGTGATTTCATCGTTGCTGCCAGTGGCATTCACCAACGTTACGTGATGGATAAAACCGGCATTCTTAACCCCGATATCATGCACCCGATCCTGCCACAACGTGATGATAACACCCCCTCGATCATGGCGGAAATGGCGTTGGACGCTTGCACAATAGCCCTTGAAAAGGCCGGGAAAACCGCCGCAGATATCGATCTGGTGATTGTTGCCGCCTCTAACCTTGAGCGCGCCTATCCCGCCGTCGCCATCGAGGTGCAGGCATTGCTGGGCGCGCAGGGTTTTGCCTTTGATATAAATGTCGCCTGTTCCTCGGCAACTTTTGGTATTCAAACCGCCAGCGACATGATCCGCGCCGGTTCTGTGCGCGCCGCTCTGGTGGTTAACCCCGAGATCTGTTCCGCGCATCTGGAATGGCGCGACCGCGATTGTCATTTCATTTTTGGCGATGTGTGCACGGCGACAGTGCTGGAACGTAAATCCGATGTAACGACCCCGCATTTTGAGGTGCTCTCGACAAAATGCCTGACGCAGTTTTCCAATAACATCCGCAATAATAACGGATTTTTACGCCGCTCGCGCCCTGACGGCCTGAAAGATCGACGCGATATGCAGTTCATGCAAAACGGGCGCAAAGTCTTTAAAGAGGTGTTGCCGATTGTCTCAAAACACATCCTGTCACACATCGAATCCGAAGGGGTAAAACCCGATCAACTACGCCGCCTCTGGCTGCATCAGGCCAACAAGGCAATGAATGATTTTATCGGGAAGAAAGTGCTGGGGCGGGTGCCCGAACCCCATGAACAACCCAATATTTTGCAAGATTACGCCAATACCTCCTCGGCCGGATCGATCATTGCGTTCGCCAAACATTCCGACGATATTGCCGCTGGTGATCTGGGCGTGGTTTGTTCGTTCGGGGCGGGGTATTCCGTGGGGTCGGTGCTGTTGAAACGTGGCGTTTAAAGGTAAAAAATGGCAAAGCTCTATTTCAACTACGCGACCATGAATGCCGGTAAAAGCACGATCCTGTTGCAGGCTGCACATAATTACCGCGAACGCGGGATGAAGACCTATCTGTTAACCGCGCGCCTAGATAACCGCGTCGGAACGGGCCGGATCGGCAGTCGTATCGGTATTGGCGCGGATGCGGAAATGTTTGATGAGGACAGCAATCTGTTCGCCATGATCAAGGTCGCATATGCCGCACAGCCTTTCGTTTGTGTGCTGATCGATGAGGCGCAATTTTTGACGGACACCCAGGTCTGGCAACTGGCGCGGGTGGTTGACGATCTGAAACTGCCGGTTATGGCTTACGGGCTACGGGTCGATTTCATGGGTAAACTGTTCCCCGGTTCCGCGACTTTGCTGGCACTGGCCGATGAGATGCGCGAAATTCGCACGATTTGTCATTGCGGCAAAAAGGCAACAATGGTGGTACGCCAGGACGATCAGGGCAATACTTTAACCGCAGGCGCGCAAGTGCAGATCGGCGGTAATGAAACCTATGTCAGCCTGTGTCGTCGCCACTGGCGCGCAGCGGTTGGTGACAGTGCTTAATGCATTCGCCCGCCAAGCGGCACGTCTTGGTCCGGCGTAATTAACACGATCCCACCGTCTGCATCCGGCAGGCCGAGAACCAGAAATTCTGACATGAATTTCCCGATCTGGCGGGGTGGAAAATTCACCACCCCCAGCACCAGCCGCCCGACCAGATCCTCGGGGTTGTAATGCGCCGTGATCTGCGCCGAGGTCTTTTTCTCACCAATTTCAGTCCCGAAATCCACCCAAAGCTTGATCGCAGGTTTGCGAGCCTCGGGATAAGGTTCGGCGCGCAGCACCCGGCCCACGCGGATATCGGTTTTCAGGAATGTCTCAAAATCCAGATCCCCCATCTATGCCCCCAGTTCCTTGCTGCGTTTAGCCGCCTTATGAACGGCACGGCAGAGCAGATCGGGGAAACCTTGTTCAGCGTCCATCAAAACCTCTAATGCCGCCGCCGTAGTTCCGCCCGGGCTGGTGACATTTATACGCAATTGCGCGGGGCCCTCATCTGCCTGTTCAGCCAATGCCCCCGCCCCCGCAACCGTGGCTTTAGCCAATGTCATAGCTAATTCCGGCGTCAAACCCTCGGCCACACCTGCTGCGGCCAGCGTCTCAATCAGATGAAAAACATACGCCGGGCCAGAGCCGGAGACGGCCGTCACCGCATCCATCTGATCCTCAGTTTCCAGCTGCACGGTTTGCCCGACCGCTTGCAACAATGCCTCGGCCATCTGCATCTGGGCGGCCTCAACATGTGCATTGCCAAACAGCGCCGTAATCCCGCGCCCTATGGCCGCCGGAGTGTTGGGCATGGCCCGAATTATCGGGGTATTCCCCCCCAAAGCAGCCTCAAACGTTGCAATCGACGTGCCCGCTGCCACCGATAAAAACACCGTTTTACCAGTGCCAAGTGGCGCGATTTGTGGCAAAGCCTCCGGGATCATTTGTGGCTTGAGCGCGATGATGCATATGGCTGGTGCTGCAGGCAGACCGGCGTTCAGATGCAGACCCTCAGTTGAAAGCGCCTGCAATCGCGGAGCGGGAAATGGGTCGAGCACCCAGACATTACCCGCAGAAATACCGCCATTTAGCCAGCCTTCCAGCATTGCCGTACCCATTTTTCCGCAGCCAAGCAGCAGCATTGCGTTTTGTTTTATGGCGTCAAATGACATCTCAAGCCCAACCGCTAGCGTCCTCAATCGCCATTTTCATAGCCTCAGGCGGGGAATTATCACCCCGGCAAACCAGTTGAAATGCCGGGTAAAACCGTTCGCATTCCCGCACAGCCGAGGCAACGATATCATCTATCTGCACCGCCGAGGCCATCGCATCACCGCATAAATTAAGGCCATAGCGAAAAACCATCATTTTTTGTGCGCACCACAAACTGAACGCGCCGGACCAGATTTTATCATTCGCACGATTAAGCACATCATATAGCCCGCCCAGCTTATCCGCAGGCGGATCCAGATCAAAGGTGCAGATCATGCGAAGCGTCTCATCACGCGGCGACCAGGCCAGCGACAGCGCGTAATTCGCCCACAGCCCCTCAATCACAACCGCAATCTGGTCATCCTCGATCCGATCAAAGTCCCAGGCATGGTGTTGGGCCAAATGTTGAACAATATCAATGGGATGGTGGTCATCTGTAGTCAGATGATGTGTAACTGCGTCCATTTGCGGTCCCTCGACTTTGCACCTTTGGTAGGGAAAACTACCAGAAATGCTGGGTGCTACTATTTCTCGTAGATAAGTACAGTGCTCATACGATATATGGTGTCTGGAAAACCTGGGGTAGTAAAGAAGTATTTCACACTTATCCACAGCAAATGCCAAAGCCGGGGTTTTATCCGCGCAAAAACCAAACATGAAACAGCTTGATAAGTCGGAATTACCCAGAAATATCCGTGCGTTGCATAGCAGTTCACTAAACTACTAACCTAGGTTAGTAGTTTCAGTTGCAAAGCCTCACTCCATATCCGTAACGACATACGAAATCGGGCTGAATTCTGCTAGTGGATCAGGTAGCTGAGAGTTATTTTTTCGCAGTCGGCTTTCTGCTGCGCGGCTTGGGCTTGGGTTTGCTCTCCAACGCCTCAATACGTGCCAACAGCACCGCATTTTCCTCACGCGCCTTTGCTGCCATGGCTTTGACCGCATCGAATTCATCGCGTGACACGAAATCCCGTTCCGCCAGCCAACGGTCAATCATAGAGTTCATGGCAACCCCGGCCTCATCCTTGGCCCCTTGTGCGACACCCATGGCGTTGCTCATCAGTTGGGATACATCATCAAAAATGCGATTTCGGCTTTCCATGGTCGCCCTCCTTTGGGTTGCGTGTACACCTTATATGGGCGCTCAAAGACATTTTGCCAAGCATTGCCTTGACATTATCCACCGCCACCGCGATTTATCAGGTAACGGAGGCCCTATGATATACGCAATTCCCTTTCCCAATATCGCTCCAGAGATTTTCTCGTTTGAGGTATTTGGCTTTACGCCTGCGCTGCGCTGGTATGGGCTGGCCTATATTGCGGGGTTGGTCATTGGCTGGCGGTTAATCATACGTATGATGCGGTATGATAGGCTTTGGGGTAAGCCCCCGCCCATGTCCCCCGCCCTCGCCGAAGACTTGCTGACATGGCTGGTGTTTGGCGTCGTTCTTGGCGGACGTTTGGGGTTTGTGTTATTTTACCAGCCAGAATACTACCTTGCCCACCCTGGCGAAATCCTGAAAGTCTGGCAGGGCGGCATGTCGTTTCACGGCGGATTTTTAGGCGTGGTTCTGGCGACGGTGCTATTTAGTTGGCGCAACAAATTATCCATCCTGTCCGTCGGGGATTCTGTCTCTGCGGTCGCACCTATCGGATTGTTTCTGGGCCGCATCGCCAATTTTATCAAGCCTGAACTATGGGGCCGTCCGACCACACAAGCCTGGGGTATCGAATTTCCCGGGGCCACCTGCCCTGACACATGGTTGTTGCCATGCACCCGCCACCCCAGCCAGCTTTATGAGGCAGGCCTTGAGGGGATAGTGCTGGGGTTGGTCATTTTATGGCTCATCCGGCGGCGCAAGGCCCTGCACCACCCGGGGCGCATCATGGGCGTGCTTTTTCTAGGTTACGCGCTGGCGCGGATATTTGTCGAAATGTTCCGCCAGGCAGACGCGCAGTTTATCACGCTGGATAACCCGTTTGGCTATGTTTTGCATTTCGGGGGCATCGGCCTCACCCAAGGCCAGATCCTGTCACTGCCCATGGTGCTGGCCGGTATCGCCCTGATCATTTGGAGCCGCCGCACATGAGCGCCCTGACCGATACCCTGAAATCCCGCATCACCGAAAATGGCCCGATCAGCATTGCCCAATATATGCACGCCTGCCTGTCTGACCCGACGCATGGCTATTACACCACCCGCGACCCTTTTGGACCGGACGGCGATTTCATCACGGCCCCCGAGGTCAGCCAGATGTTTGGCGAAATGCTGGCGCTGTGGCTGATGCAGGCATGGGCAGATCAGGGGCGCCCCGAAAAATTCGCGCTGGTCGAACTTGGCCCCGGGCGTGGCACCTTAATGGCCGATATTTTGCGCACCGCTGAGACCTTACCCAGTTTTCTGGCCGCCGCCGAGGTCTGGTTAGTTGAAACCAGCCCCGCCATGGTGCGCAAACAGGGGGCCACGTTGATAATGCAAGGCACACCGAACTGGGTGGATACGGTTGATGACCTGCCTGATCTGCCGCTCTTTCTGGTTGCCAATGAGTTCTTTGACGCCCTGCCCGTACACCAGTTCCGCCGCACGGACGCCGGCTGGCAGGAACGTCTGATTACGCTTAATAACAACACCTTGACCGAGCATTTTTCCCACCCGACCCAAAACGCCGACCTTGATGAATTTTTCACCGGATTGCCGGAAAACCTGCTGGCCGAGATATCCCCCGAGGCCGAAGATATCGCCGCCAAAATCGGCGGGCGTATCGCGGCCCAAGGCGGGGCGGCCCTGATCATTGATTACGGCGATTGGGACGGGGCGGGCGACACGTTGCAAGCGGTGCAAAACCATGATCCGGTGGATGTTTTGCAGCATGAACATGGCCACGCGGATGTCACAGCCCATGTGAATTTTGCTGCCCTCGCGCGCGCCGCCGGTGCCGCGCGCACCGAAGGTTTAGCGCCCCAAGGCACGTTTTTGGAACGTATCGGGATCAACACGCGCGCCCAGACCCTTGCCGGAAGCGCTGAAAAAAAGGTGGTAGAGGAAATCGCCTCGGCGCACCACCGCCTTACCCACCCCGATGAGATGGGCAGCCTGTTCAAAGTCATGGCAATCATCCACCCCGATGCACCCCACGCCCCCGGATTTGAAGACAATGCTGAAACCCCTGACTGACCCCGCCCTTGCTGGGGCCACCCACGGGTTTTTCACCCGTAACGGCGGGGTGTCAGGCGGGATTTATAAAGGCCTGAACTGTGGGCGCAGCGCCAATGATCACCCCGCAGATATTGAGAAGAATCGCGCCCTGGTCGCCGCAGAAATGTCCATAAGCCCTGCGGCGCTGATCAACGTGCAACAGGTGCATTCATGCGATGTGCTTACACTGGATGGACCGCTTTTGCACCCCCCACCCAAGGCGGATGCGATGGTGACCAGGCAGCCGGGATTGGGGCTGGGCATCCTGACGGCCGATTGCGCGCCGGTGTTGTTTTATGACCCGCAAGCACAGGTAATCGGCGCGGCGCATGCGGGCTGGAAAGGCGCGCTCGGCGGGATTTCAGACAACACGATCGCTGCAATGCTGGCGCTTGGGGCCGCGCGCGAAAATATTTCCGCCGTCATCGGCCCCTGCATCAGCCAGCGCACCTATGAGGTGGGGCCGGAATTTTGCGAGGCATTTCTTGATGCAAACCCCGAACACAGCCAATTTTTTGCCAATGCACAGGCCGGGAAAATGTTATTTGATTTGCCGATGTTCATCCTGAATTCCTTGCGAAATGCGGGCATAAAATCGGCCAGTTGGACAGGGCATTGCACCTATTCAAACCCCGAAACCTTCTATTCCTATCGCCGAGCAACCCACGCTGGCGAGGCCGATTACGGGCGCCAAATCTCTGTCATCCGACTTTAATCCAGCGCCGCTGCACGCTCTTCGAGCACCGAAAACGGCACGCCCGGTTCATCCTTGGCACAGCGGATCACAAGGGATGTTTTGACGCTGGCAACATTGTCTGCGGAGGTCAGATCCTCGGTTAAAAACCGCTGAAACATCGAAAGATCAGGTGCAATGCATTTTAGCATGAAATCAATCTCGCCGTTCAGCATGTGGCATTCGCGCACAAACGGCCAGGTTTTGACTTTATCCTCGAATGCAGACAGATCAGCCTCAGCCTGTGAATGCAGCCCTACCAGCGCAAAAACCTGTACTTCAAACCCCAGATCGCGCGCATTAACCTTTGCATGGTAGCGCGTGATCAACCCGCTTTCCTCCAACGCGCGCACCCGGCGCAGACAGGGCGGCGCCGATATCCCGACACGGCTTGAAAGCTCGACGTTGGTCATGCGCCCATCGGCCTGAAGTTCGGCAAGTATTTTACGATCAATCGGATCAAGTTTACTGGTTGGCATATTTTCCCCTGCGCATTAATTTATCCTTATTAGGCAATATGCCCAAAATGCGCAATAATATTTCACTGGCCAGCAATATAAATTCACTTTGCATGGCATCTTCACAGCGCCACTGCCACCCCCTATATATCTTACAACTGTAATTTATGAGGCTCGGAAAATGACTGAAACACGCCACACCCGTCTGTTGATCATCGGTTCCGGACCGGCTGGATATACCGCCGGTGTTTACGGATCACGCGCCATGCTCAACCCGATCCTTGTCCAAGGCATTCAGCCCGGCGGGCAATTGACCATCACTACGGAGGTTGAAAACTGGCCCGGGCATAAAGAGGTCCAAGGCCCTGATCTTATGATCCAGATGGAGGAACACGCCCGCGCTGCCGGCACCGAAATCATCGCCGATCATATCAGTGATCTTGACCTCTCTAAACGCCCGTTTACAGCCAAGGGTGATACGGGCACGACCTATACGGCGGATGCAGTGATCCTTGCCACCGGCGCACAGGCCAAATGGCTGGGCTTGCCATCGGAAGAGAAATTCAAAGGTTTTGGCGTATCCGCCTGCGCTACCTGCGACGGGTTCTTTTACCGCGGTCAAGAGGTCGTGGTAATTGGCGGCGGCAACACGGCTGTCGAAGAAGCGTTATTTTTAACTAATTTCGCCTCTAAAGTCACGCTGATCCACCGCCGTGACGAGCTGCGATCCGAGAAAATCCTTGAACATCGCCTGTTGAAAAACCCCAAGATTGAGCCGCTGTGGTTTAACGAATTGGTCGAGGTTTACGGCGCCGATAACCCCTTGGGCGTTGAGGGCGTGCGCACCAAAAACGTCAAGACCGGCGAAATCACGGATGTGCCCTGTACTGGCGTGTTCATCGCTATCGGGCATGCACCGGCCTCGGAGTTGGTCAAAGACACGCTGGAAACCCATATGGGGGGCTATGTTGTGACCAAACCCGATAGCACCGAAACCTCGATCCCGGGGGTTTATGCCGCCGGTGATCTGACCGATTATAAATACCGCCAAGCCGTGACATCCGCGGGTATGGGCTGCATGGCGGCGCTGGAAGCCGAGCGATTTTTGTCCTCTGAAACGTAAAAACACCTCCGAAAACGCGGAAATTCGGCTTTTTTTCGCGTTTTCATTGAATATTCATATAGATTAGGGATAGACGGGGGCAAGCACCCTGCTTTCCATAGTATTGAGAACCATATGCCCCACGATAACCTCTCGCCGATCCCGGAACTTTACGTATCTTATGACAGCGCCGCCAAGCTTAAGCTTGAAGCCGCCGAACTGCCCAGTTGGGACTTAACTGCGCGCCAGCTTTGCGATCTGGAACTGTTGATGAACGGCGGATTTGCCCCGCTCAAAGGGTTTCTTACGCAGGCCGATTACGAGTCTGTGCTTGATACGATGCATCTGGCGGATGGCGCGCTTTGGCCAATGCCGATCAATCTGGATGTCTCGGCGGATTTTGCCAAAACGGTGCAGCCGGGGCAAGACATCGCCCTGCGCGACCCTGAGGGCGTGATCCTGGCAATCCTGTCGATCAGCGATAAATGGACTCCGGATAAATCCCATGAGGCAACGGCGGTTTTCGGGGCCGATGATATCGCCCATCCGGCGGTAAATTACCTGCATAACACAGCTGGGAATGTCTATCTTGGCGGTCCGGTCATTGGCATTCAGGCCCCCGTGCACTATGATTATCGCGCCCGGCGAGACACACCAAATGAGTTGCGGGCGTATTTCCGCAAACTGGGCTGGCGCCGTGTTGTCGCTTTTCAAACCCGCAATCCATTGCACCGTGCGCATCAAGAATTAACCTTTCGCGCAGCCCGCGAGGCGCAGGCCAATCTGTTGATCCATCCGGTCGTCGGCCTGACCAAACCCGGCGATATTGATCATTTCACCCGCGTGCGCTGCTATGAGGCGGTGCTCGATAAATACCCCTCTTCAACGACATCCCTTAGCTTGCTTAACCTCGCCATGCGCATGGCCGGCCCGCGCGAAGCCGTCTGGCACGGGCTGATCCGCGCCAACCACGGCTGCACCCACTTCATCGTGGGGCGCGATCATGCAGGCCCGGGTAAAAACTCCGCGGGTGAGGATTTTTACGGTCCCTATGATGCGCAGGATTTATTCAAGAAATACGAGGCCGAAATCGGTGTCGAAATGGTCGACTTCAAACACATGGTCTATGTACAGGAAAAGGCGCAATACGAACCGATTGACGAGGTTGAAAAGGAGCTGACGGTTCTGAATATTTCAGGGACCGAGCTGCGGCGCCGTCTTGTCGAGGGTCTGGAAATTCCCGATTGGTTCTCCTTTCCCGACGTCGTGACCGAGTTGCGGCGCACCCGCCCTGCCAAGTCCAAACAAGGATTTACTGTGTTTTTCACCGGGTTTTCAGGGTCTGGAAAATCCACTATTGCCAACGCGTTGATGGTAAAATTGATGGAGATGGGCGGGCGCCCCGTGACCTTGCTTGACGGGGATATCGTGCGCAAAAACCTGTCGTCTGAATTGGGGTTTTCCAAGGAACATCGGGATCTCAACATCCGGCGCATTGGCTATGTGGCCTCGGAAATCACCAAAAACGGCGGCATTGCGCTCTGCGCTCCCATTGCCCCTTATACCACCACTCGTCGTGCCGTGCGCGAAGATATTGAGGCGTTTGGTAGTTTCATCGAAGTGCATGTCGCCACCAGCCTCGAAGAATGCGAACGCCGGGATCGCAAGGGGTTGTACAAACTGGCGCGCGCCGGAAAAATCAAAGAATTCACTGGTATTTCAGACCCTTATGAGAATCCAGAAAAACCGGAACTACGGTTGGAAACCGAAAAAGAAGAGGTGGATAATTGCGCCCATCAGGTAATTTTAAAGCTGGAACAATTAGGGTTGATCGTCGGATGAAAAAACATGGACCCGTAGGGAGAGCCCATGTTTTCTACTTAAAACGATGCATTCTTGCGCAAATTCAAACACTATTTACACTTACAAACGCAAAACACACTAAATACGTAAAACCAAATCCACGTGCCCTATTAATCATAATTCCACAGCAAATCAGCAAGTTGCGTGCTTTGTTCTGGTTCCTAATCTGGCCAATGTTGTCTACATTATATTATACAAATACAACATAAACCTGATCAAACTGTCTGGTTCTCCGCACTCGTTACCTAACATGTTCCAATTTATGGAATTTAATCTGATTTATCGAAAAGAAACTGAATAAAAAACTATTTCATTAAGTGAATTTGATGTAAGTTGCAGCAAATTATCTAGTACCTTCAATTTACCTGAACGACTGTCGGCTACACGACAGTGCAAATTCCGACAGGTGCCTGACTTCTGAAGGTTTCTATTCATAAAATACAATTATAGGCTGTATTGCACTATTTTACCTCCGATTATCCGCGCAACCTTGATATCATCAGGCAACAGGTGTTCGTGGGCACATATATCTGCTATAATATCCACAGACAAAGCCGTTGGACGAATATTATGACCACACCCCCAACCCTGAACCATCGCGAAATTCTGCGTATACGCCTGAAGATTTTACAGCGCGAACACCGTGATCTTGATGACGCGATTCACGCCCTTACAGAGACAAGGCGGGCAGAACAATTAGCATTGCGGCGCCTCAAAAAACGAAAACTGGCTCTGAAAGATGAAATTGCCTGCATAGACGATGAGCTGACGCCGGATATCATTGCCTAACAGACGCTTGAACTACGCCGCCCTTTGGCTATAGTGCAGCCTTTCTGAAACGGGCGGAGCCAAAACATGACCCAACCCAAAATTGGCATTATCATGGGCAGTCAATCTGACTGGCCAACCATGAAAAGCGCCGCGGATATTCTTGACGCACTTAATTTGGCCTATGAAACCCGGATCGTTTCCGCCCATCGCACCCCGGATCGGTTGTGGGAGTATGGGAAAACAGCCGTTTCGCGTGGCTTGCAGGTGATCATTGCTGGCGCGGGCGGGGCGGCGCATTTGCCTGGCATGATGGCCTCTAAAACGCGGGTGCCGGTCTTGGGTGTTCCAATTGAAACCAAGGCTTTATCGGGTCTCGATTCGCTCTATTCCATCGTGCAAATGCCCAAAGGTTTCCCGGTGGGCACCATGGCCATCGGGGCGGCAGGAGCGGCTAATGCGGGGTTGATGGCGGCGGCAATTCTGGCCAATACCGATGCTGATCTGGCAAGCCGTCTGGACACATGGCGCGCCGATCTTTCGGCCTCTATCGCGCAAGAACCCCATGACTGATCAGCTGCCCTACGGCGCAACCATCGGCATTATGGGCGGCGGGCAACTGGGCCGTATGCTGTCGGTTGCCGCGGCGCGACTGGGCCTGAAAACCCACATATTTGAGCCATCGCAAAACCCACCCGCCGGGCATGTCGCGCATCTTGTGACCATGGCGGAATACTCCAATACCGAGGCACTGGTACGGTTTGCCAGCGCGGTGGATGTCATAACATACGAGTTTGAAAACATCCCGACTGAGGCCTTAAACATCGTGCAATCCATCCGCCCCGTGCATCCGGGCCGCAAGGCTTTGTCGATTGCGCAGGATCGCATCGATGAAAAGGTTTTTCTGTCTGGACTTGGCCTAAATGTCGCGCCCTACGCGCAGATTGATACCCTTGACGACCTGAAAGCGGCGCTCAAAACCATCGGCACCCCTGCCATTTTGAAAACCCGGCGCTTTGGCTATGACGGCAAAGGGCAGGTGCGGATCACAGATATTGGGCAGGCCCCCGAGGCTTTTTCTGCCCTAAACGGTGCCCCCGCCGTTCTTGAAGGGTTTGTCGATTTTCAGCGTGAAGTATCGGTGATTGCGGCGCGTGGACTGGATGGGGCAGTTGTCTGTTTTGATCCCGGTGAGAACCTGCACAAAGATGGCATTTTACATACCACGACCATCCCCGCAGCACTTGCCCCCGGACAACATATGGAGGCCGTATTGCTGGCCGGAAAAATCCTCAATGCGCTCGATTACGTGGGCGTCATGGGGGTGGAACTGTTTGTGACCAAAAGTGCGCTGATCGTTAACGAATTCGCACCGCGCGTGCATAATTCCGGTCATTGGACCCAAAACGCCTGCCTGATTGACCAGTTCGAACAACATATCCGCGCCATCGCCGGCTGGCCTCTCGGGGATGGGCAACGCCATTCGGACGCGGTGATGACTAACCTGATTGGTGCGGATATTCTGGAATATGCAAATACCTCAGACGTCGGATTGCACCTTTACGGTAAGGCCGACATCAAAGCAGGCCGCAAGATGGGGCATGTGAATAAAATCAACCCTAAAACGTAAAAACGCCGCCCTTTGGCGACGCTTTTGCATCAATATACCCGTAATTTAATACTTTGACTCTTTGCCAAATTCCTTAACCAGCATGTAATATACAACTGCACGATATTTGTTGCGATTGGACATGCCATAGGTATTCAGGACGGACTTGATGGCCGCCATCAGCGCCGGGCTGTCGGCTAGGCCGAGTTTCTTGATCAGAAAATTGTTTTTCACGGTTTCCAGCTCATGGTCCTGCGTGCCTGCAACGGTTGAAGCGTCGGCATTATAAATGGCCGGGCCGCATCCGATAGTGACCTTGGTCAGCAGGTCCATATCAGGCGTCATGCCGCATTTATCTTTTAAATCAGCGGCGTAAACCGCGATCAGCTCATCACGTTTGCTCATACCATTATTCCTTATGTTGGAGGGCACCTGCCCATTATTGTAAACACATGCCAAGCTTAGGATATGTTAATCATTTACGCAACATCTGTGTAAAATTGCATGTATCCATAAAACAAAAACGGGAGGCCACAGCCCCCCGTTTTAATTTCTGAGCGATAGGCTCTCGATGTTTAGCCTAAGGGCCAAACACCTGTCGCCTGACGGTCAAATCCTTGCAGGATTTAACCTTACATCATACCGCCCATGCCACCCATGCCGCCCATGTCAGGCATGCCGCCGCCTGCTGGGGCCGCAGGGGCCGGTTTATCGGCAACCATGGCCTCGGTTGTGATCAGCAGACCCGCGATAGAGGCGGCATCTTCAAGCGCTGTACGCACAACTTTGGCAGGGTCAATCACGCCGAAATCGAACATGTTGCCATATTCCTCGGTTTGTGCGTTGAACCCAAAGTTCGCGTCATCGCTTTCACGAATTTTGCCCGCAACAACAGCGCCATCAACGCCCGCGTTGTCGGCAATCTGACGCAACGGCGCTTCAAGCGCGCGACGTACAATCGCGATGCCAGCCGTTTGATCGGGGTTCTCGCCGGTAAGATCAGCCAGACCTTTGGCGCCCTGCATCAGGGAAACACCGCCACCAACGACAACGCCCTCTTGCACGGCTGCGCGCGTAGCATTCAGCGCGTCATCCACACGGTCTTTACGCTCTTTCACTTCAACCTCGGTTGCACCGCCAACACGAATCACAGCAACACCGCCAGCCAGTTTGGCCACACGTTCCTGCAGTTTTTCACGGTCGTAATCAGAGGTTGTATCCTCAATTTGGGTGCGAATTTGGGCAACACGGGCCTCAATCTCGGCTTTTTCGCCATTACCATCAATGATTGTTGTTTCATCTTTGGTGATGGTGATTTTCTTGGCCGTACCCAGCATATCGATGGTCACGGATTCAAGCTTCATGCCCAGATCCTCAGAAATAACCTGACCACCTGTCAGGATTGCGATGTCTTGCAACATGGCTTTGCGACGATCGCCGAAACCAGGTGCTTTAACAGCCGCAATTTTCAGGCCGCCACGCAGTTTGTTAACTACGAGGGTCGCCAGCGCTTCGCCGTCAACATCCTCAGCAATGATCAAAAGCGGTTTGCCAGACTGGATAACAGTTTCCAGCAGTGGCACCATTGGCTGCAAGCTTGAGAGTTTTTTCTCATGCAACAGCACCAGACAATCGTCCATATCTGCAACCATTTTATCAGGGTTGGTGATGAAATACGGCGAAAGATACCCGCGGTCGAACTGCATACCTTCAACAACGTCGGTTTCTGTTTCCAGACCTTTGTTTTCTTCAACGGTGATCACACCCTCGTTGCCAACACGCTGCATCGCACCGGCGATTTGCTCACCAATTGCGGCTTCGCCGTTGGCGGAAATTGTACCGACTTGCGCCACTTCGTCACTGTCTTTAACTTCGCGCGCCATGCCTTTGATGGCCTCAACCACGTTGGAAACGGCCAGATCAATGCCGCGTTTCAGATCCATCGGGTTCATGCCAGCGGCAACCGATTTCATGCCTTCGCGCACGATCGCTTGTGCCAAAACAGTCGCGGTTGTTGTGCCATCACCGGCCGTGTCATTGGTACGCGAAGCCACTTCTTTGACCATCTGCGCGCCCATGTTTTCGAACTTGTCTTCCAGCTCGATTTCTTTGGCAACAGTCACACCGTCTTTGGTGATACGCGGGGCGCCGAAGGACTTATCCAGAACCACGTTGCGACCTTTAGGGCCAAGCGTTACCTTTACGGCATTTGCCAGAATATCAACACCGGCCAGCATGCGATTGCGGGCGTCTGTGTTAAATTTTACGTCTTTTGCAGCCATTTTGGATGCTCCTTTTCAATAGGTTAACGACAGGTCTCAGGCGATAATGCCGAGGATGTCGCTTTCTTTCATGATCAACAATTCTTCGCCGTCGAGCTTGATTTCCGTGCCGGACCATTTGCCAAACAGGATTTTGTCGCCAGCTTTCACGTCCATCGCTACGCGCGCGCCGTCTTCGTCACGTGCGCCTGCACCAACGGAAACAACCTCGCCCTCAGAGGGTTTTTCTTTAGCTGAATCGGGGATAATAAGACCGCCAGATGTTTTTTCGTCTTCTTCCAGACGACGCACAACGACGCGGTCATGCAAAGGTGTAAATGCCATTCTTGGATGCTCCTCACAAGTATTCTAGGTTAGGGTGGCAGGCCTTTGGCACTCGCCACCGCTGAGTGCTAACAAGAAAGATTTAGGGATGATGATGAACGGAGTCAACAGACGCGCAAGGGATTTTCACAAAGTTGGCATTTTTTACCCAAAAAAGCGACACCTCGACCTTAGCAAAGGCCGAGGTGTCGTAATTATACTTTCGCAGGATATTACTTGGTCATCACTGCCGTTAATGTACCGTTGTCATCAACGTCAAACACACCAAATCCGGTGGTTCCATCGGAAAAAATTGCGATGGCATGTGCGCCTTGCATATCCAATACACGCACACCGGACGAGGAATCTCCGGTGAAATCCGGATCAATTCCTGTGAACGTCAACGTCTCACCCGGCCCGAAATTCGAGAGCCGTGCCATCAGGACTTCAGTATCAACACCGTTCAGCGATGTCACAGTTGCAGGTCCAGATGCCGTACCAAAGCTATCCCAGATAATGGGGAATTTGGCCGTGCGGCTACTAATTCCAAACGCCCGGATATCAGATCGGGTTGCATTGTTGAGCGCGAGATTAATCGAAAACGAGTCAAGAGGACCAGAGAATGTTGCTGTAAGTTCTTGTGCCATTTTATTTGCCTTTCAAATATTGTTAATGGTCTGACAAAGCTAGCGGCGCTAAGGATTTGGGAATGTGCGTAGAGTCACATTGCAGATAATTTTTGTGAAAAATTTTATGGAAGGCGTCTGACTTGGCCATAGGTTTTCAACCCTTCAACCCCCTTGGGTGTCAACCCATAAACCCCGCGCGAAATCCGTTCAAACCAGCCATAGTGATCATCCGCCATGATCCTTGTAGCTGTCGGCACCCCGGCCCCTTTAGCCACATCCGCCCCTTTGCTGGGGCCATGTTTCGCCAGATACGTCGCGCAGCGCAGCGCATCTTGACGATAAGATGTCACAATCCCTACACGCGTCGCACCGCCCGCATTAGGGTCACCAACCCTGCGGACAAATTCGCGCAACAGATGCCCCTTGCGGACTTTAGATTTACGGGGGCGGTAGGGCACGGGATCGGCCAGAACCTCGACAAACCCATCCCGCAGACGCACCGTCATTAGCCCCAAACCAAGGCGGCGGCACAGCGCAAGATTGGCCTTGATCGCCTTACCTTTGGGTTTCAGCACGGCCAGATAAACGGCATCACTGATCGCCTGGCGCGCCACGCCCTGTTGCAGCAACGTCAGGGAAAACGCCAGTTTCAGCTCCACCAGAACCGGCTCATCGCTTGCGCGCAATGCAACCACATCCACCGCGCCGATCTCGCCCTTCACCGCGTAACCTTGCGCCTCCAGGTAGGTTTTGACGGGTAGGTAAAGGTCTGTTTCACGAGGTTTCATAGTGCGAAAGTAACGGTGCAAACGAAGGGTGACAAGCGTTGTCAGCCGCTCTATAACACCGATCAAATATTGCAGCCCAGCAAAGCGAGACCCCATGATCAAGATTTTTGGCCACATGGCCCCGGACACCGATGCCACATGTTCCGCCCTGATTTGGGCGTGGTATCTGAACGAAATTGCCGGCAAACCTGCCACAGC
Organism: Paracoccaceae bacterium; assembly: GCA_036479695.1. Classification (GTDB taxonomy): domain Bacteria; phylum Pseudomonadota; class Alphaproteobacteria; order Rhodobacterales; family Rhodobacteraceae; genus NORP23. Next base: position 105,189 of record JAZGFN010000014.1, on the reverse strand, counting down.
CTATGTTTTGGGTGAACCCAACCCCGAGGCGATGTTCGTGCTGGCGCGTTGGGGGTTTGATTGCCCCGCCATTCTGGACGGTCTGAAAGCCGGCGAAAAAGTCGTGATCGTAGACACAAACAACCCCGCCGAGTTGCCCGACGGCATTAATGACGCCGATATCAAACAGATCATCGACCATCATTTACTGGTGGGCGGGATCACCACAAAAACCCCGATCAACATCACCATCCGTCCGGTCGCGGCCACAGCTACGGTGATGTACAGCATCATGCGTGAGCCTGCGCTTGACAAGATGCCGGACGCGATCAAAGGCCTGATCCTAAGCTGCATTCTGTCCGATACGCTGGAATTTCGCAGCCCGACCACTACGCCCCGCGACATTGAAATCGCCGAACGTCTGGCCAAAGATCTGGGCGTTACCATTACGGATTACGCCGCTGAAATGTTCGCCGCCAAATCTGATATTTCGCATTTTTCGGATGCTGAACTTTTACGCCTTGATTCCAAAAAATACGATGTGGAGGATGTAAAACTGCGCATTACCGTGCTGGAAACCACTAGCCCCGCCAGCGTTTTAACCCGCAAAGACGCGCTGATGGCAGCCATGCCCGAGGTTGCCGCGCAAGATAATGTTGATCAGATACTGCTGTTCGTGGTCGATATCCTCAATGAAGAAGCCACGCTTTTGATCCCCAATGATCGCGTGAAATCCATCGCCGAGAAATCCTTTGGCACCGATGTTTTGGGCGATACAATCCTGCTGCCCGGCATCATGTCACGCAAAAAACAAATCATCCCTGTGCTGGCCACCTGATGACGCGCGCCCTTACCAGCTTTGATGCAATCTCACAGGCATATGACGCGCTATATGTCGATCTGTGGGGCTGTCTGCACAATGGTGTAAAACCTTTTGGTCCGGCCGTTAGCGCATTGCAGAATTACAAAAAACAGGGCGGAGTGGTGGTGTTGGTAACCAACTCTCCGCGCCCAAAACCTTTTGTTGTCAGTCAGTTAGAGCAAATCGGCGTTCCTAAAAACACCTATGATGAGATCGCCTCATCGGGGGATGCGGCACAAATGGCGCTGGCTGCGGGCGTGGTTGGGCGCAAGGTTTATCATATTGGTCCGGCGCGGGATGCGGGTTTTTTTCGCACGGAAACCGGCCCGATCGACGTTACTCTTGTGCCTTTGAATGAGGCCGAAGGGATCGTTTGCACCGGCCTGTTTGACGATCAAACCGAAATACCGGATGACTACCGCCTAACCATTCTGGACGCTAAAAACCGTGGCCTGAAAATGCTGTGCGCCAACCCGGATATCGTCGTTGATCAGGGCGATAAACGTATCTATTGCGCCGGGGCAATTGCAGCGGCTTACTCAGCTGCCGGCGGCACCAGCCTTTACTTTGGCAAGCCGCACCCGCCGATTTATGATCTTGCCCACAAACGTTTAACAACACTGACCGGGCGCGCCATCGACCCTGCCAAAATCCTGTGTATCGGTGACGGGATCACCACAGATATCCAAGGCGGCATCGCCGAGGGGCTGGACACGTTGTTCATCACCGGCGGTCTGGCGGCCACAGAGATCAGTGCGAAAAACGGGGTCTCGAATACGGACGAGATGTCCATATTTCTGAAAAGACACCAACTTTCCCCAACCTACGCAATGCCCCACCTGCGTTAATCAGAGGTCGCAAATGTCCACAAAAACCGCCCTGCCCATCGGCACGATTTACATCGATGACCTTGAAATCGGAATGGCGCGCTCGTTAGAAAAAGTCATCGGTGACGTTGAAATTCAAGCCTTTGCCGAGCTTTCAACAGACCACAATCCAATGCACCTCGATGAGGAGTACGCCAAAAATACCATGTTCAAAGGTCGCATCGCGCATGGCATGTTATCAGCAAGCCTGATATCGGCAATTATCGGTGAACAACTGCCGGGGCACGGCGCGATTTACCTGCAACAAACTTTGCGTTTTACCGCCCCCGTGCGTCCTGGCGATTTGGTTAAAGCCACGGTAACGGTTCGCGAAATTAACCTTGAAAAACGCCGCGTCACCCTTGATTGCGCCTGTTTTGTCGGCGATACCATTGTCCTTAAAGGTGAGGCGCAGGTCTTGGCGCCCGCGCGATAAACCAAAGGTATGCGTATGAAAAGGGTTCAAACCATCACGAATATTCCTGAAAACTGTCGTGGTGCGGCAGTGGCCATGGGGAATTTCGACGGTGTCCATCTTGGCCACCAATCAGTGATTGCGCTGGCCCGTGCCGCGGCGGTCGCCAATGATACGACCCTTGGCATCCTCACATTCGAACCCCATCCGCGCCAGTTTTTTGCCCCCGACGCTCCGGCTTTCCGTCTGATGAATCCCGAGACCCGCGCCCATCGCCTCGCCAAACTTGGTATCGATTGCCTGTTCGAAATGCCTTTTACCAAAGCATTTTCGCAATTATCCGCCCAAAATTTTGCCCAAGAGGTTCTGGTTGATGGTCTGGGCATAAAGCACGTGGTTATCGGCGCGGATTTTTGCTTTGGCAAGGACCGTGCGGGCAATACCGATATGCTGGTTGAATTTGGTCAAAAAATGGGGTTTGACGTGACCGTTGCGCCGCTGGTTTTTGATGAAAAGGGCGATTATTCCTCCTCGGCGATCCGCACGGCCCTCAGCGCCGGGCAGCCGCAAGACGCCGCGCGCATTCTTGGCCATTGGCACCGGATTGATGGCATGGTTGAGCACGGCGATAAACGTGGCCGCGAGCTGGGTTTTCCAACCGCCAATATTGATATGAACGGTTTGCATTTGCCACGGTTTGGCGTTTACGCTGTGCAATTTGACGTGCTTGATGGCCCCCATACGGGCAGCTATGGCGGGGCGGCATCCTTGGGTATTCGCCCGACTTTCGGCGTTAATAAACCCAATCTTGAGACCTACCTGTTTGATTTCTCTGGCGATATTTACGACATGCCAGTTTCCGTCGCCCTGATCCGTTTTTTGCGCAGCGAGACCGCTTTTGACACCATCGAGAGCCTGATTAAACAGATCAAGCTTGACTGTTTTGAAGCCCGCGAGATTCTTGAGAATGTGCATATATAAGATATCATTGCATTCTAGTCTGGCAAAATTGATTACGTAGCGGTTTTACGGCTTTCCTCCAGATAAATTTCGCGCAATCGTCTGGCCACTGGCCCGGGTGCACCTGTGCCAATTTTCGTGCCATCGATGACCACAACCGGACATACAAACGCCGAAGCCGAGGTGATAAATGCCTCGTCCGCGGTCATGGCTTCGGCAATGCTGAATGCGCGTTCTTCAACCTGCATCTGGGCCTCACGCGCAAACCGCAGCACGGCGGCGCGGGTTATTCCGTGCAAAATGTCATGGGATAAATCGCGGGTGATAATCTTGCCATCCGCAACAATATAAGCGTTATTTGAGGTCCCCTCGGTTACTTTACCGTTCTCAACCAGCCAGGCGTCATCGGCCCCCGCAGCTTTTGCGGCCATTTTGCACATGGAGGGCGCAAGCAGTTGCACCGTCTTGATATCACGCCGTCCCCAGCGAATGTCAGGCACTGAAATTACCGAAATACCATTTTTTGCAGCCGGTGTGTCGATAACATCTTTGGCCTGTGTAAACAGAACCAAACTGGGTTTCACCCCGACAGGATACACAAAATCCCGGTCCGCCGCGCCGCGGGTGACCTGCAAATATACCATGCCTTCACGCAAGGCATTCCGCTGGATCAGCGCGCGGTGAATATCCTCCATTTCAGCATCTGTGACGGGTGCATCCATGCTCAATTCTCGTAAAGATCGCGCAAGACGCGCCATATGCCCGGCAAAATCAAGCATCTTGCCATCCAAAATCGACGTCACTTCATAAACCCCGTCGGCCATCAGGAAACCACGGTCAAAAATGCTGATTTTTGCATCTTCCTCGGGCAGGTATTCGCCGTTGACGTATACGGTACGGTGCATGGTTTTCTCCAAAATATTAGCCGGAGCCTTCAATCAGGGCTACGGGGGCGTTTTCATCGACAAAATAGTCCTTAGGCGCCTCATCCTTGGCGATTGTACTGCGTTTGAATTCATAGTTCACCACGTATCCATCGGCCTCGGAGTGGATGACCAGACATTGTAACAGATGGCGCGAACCTTCAAAAAGATCGACAAAACCGCGTAGATGTGGCGCCGTTTCGGCCATCATCGAAAATCCGTCATCCCACATTTTATAAATTGGATAGATCGCACCCCCGACATGCACACGCAGGCGGTTTTTCTTCATTGCATCCTGCATACGGGCCATTTCCAGCCCTGCCAGCACGTCTTTTGAAAAGAAAGCTTCCATAATTATTCCCATTTTCGCACGCATCATCGTTCGCTGGAAATAGTCTAGAGGTCAAGTTTGAATTTTGTGTTTACGCCAGTAATGCCAAAATCAGGCGACTTCGGGCTGCTTTCTCGTTTTTTTATCCTGTGGAACATAATGTTCCAGAACCGCGACAAGATCATCGGGACGCAACGGCGTGCGCATCAGGCTTTTGGCGTTCGGCATAAGTTCAAAGATTGAGCCGTCCGAGAAAAAGCTGCTGCTGGTAACTGCGATGATCGGCACATCCGGCTGGCGATAGGTCGCATAATCCGAGATCGCAATCGCGCCGCCGTCGGGCAGAACGATATCAAGAATCAGCGCATCAAAGCTGTCGAACATCAATTGTTCGACCGCCTCGGACTGCGTAAAAGCCTGCACGACCTCAAGCCCTTGTTTTCGCAAGAATAAGGACCACATTTCTGACAGTCCTTTGTTATGTTGCACCAAGAGTATTCGCATCAAATTACCACCATAATTTCTTTCGTTTCGGTAGTTCATTAAGAATTGGGTAAATATTTACTAATTGTGTTAACAAATGATTAACAAACTATATCTAGTAGACATTCATTTCATGTCCACAATATGCCGTAGTGGGTGACGTAAGGATAACTGGCGTTTGTGAATAAAACATATTATGCAATTGAATGCGATAGAAAACCATTCATCGCCCCTAATAAATAGATAAACCCTAGAGATATGGATAATCTTGATCTTCTGATATTCGCGCTTGTGCTGGACGCGCTTTTTGGTGAACCCGCATGGTTATGGATGCATCTGCCGCACCCGGCAACCCTAATGGGGCGCGCGGTTGACTGGCTGGATTTGCGTCTGAACCGGGGGGAACATCGCCGGTTTGCCGGTGGGGTGGCTATTATTTCGCTGGTTCTTGTGACGTTGCTGGCCGGGGTTGCAATCAGTCTGTTGCCCGATGCCGGTGTGTTTGAAGTTCTGGGGGCGGCAATATTGCTGGCGCAGCGCAGCCTGTGCGATCATGTCAGCGCTGTTGCCACAGGTTTGCGCGAAAACCTGGAAAACGGGCGCAAGGCTGTGGCGATGATCGTTGGGCGGGATTCAGGTGATCTTGACGAAAGCAGCATCACACGCAGCGCGATTGAAAGTGCCGCCGAGAATTTTTCAGATGCCGTTATTGCCCCGGCTTTCTGGTTTTTGCTGTTTGGCCTGCCCGGGATCATGGTCTATAAAATAGTGAATACAGCTGACAGCATGATTGGGTATCGCACGGATCGTTACCGGGATTTTGGCTGGGCGAGCGCGCGTCTTGATGATGCGTTAAACTGGATTCCGGCCCGCATAACCGGCGCGCTGATTTGTCTGGCCCACTGGTCAATGGATGCCTTGCGTGTGATGCAAAAAGATGCGCACAAACACCGCTCACCCAATGCCGGCTGGCCTGAATCCGCCATGGCCGGCGTGTTGCATATCGCCCTCGCCGGCCCACGCAGTTATGATGGAAAAATGATCAATTTTGCCTGGGTAAACGGTTCAGCACGCAAATCCCTGGGGCCAAAAGACATCGATAACGCCGTCAAAGCTTTGTGGTACAGCTGGGCAACCGCCCTTGTCATATGCATCGCGGCGACTTTGGTGATTTAACGCTTCGTGTCTTTTCCTGCGACAATTAATGCCTCTTTCAATACTTCCGGATCGCCAATATGATTGGCAAGGATCAGGATCAGGCGGGCGTTTATAGCATCGCTCGCAGCCTTGGTCTGGCCATCGTGCAACGCCAAAAGCGTGGCGTAAAAATCGTCCGTATCTGCGATATTTGCATCTGTGATAAGCTTGATCATTATGCCCTCCGTCCGGTTGCAATGCGCAAGGCGGCGCGTATGGCGGGTTTATCAAATACCAGCCAGCGCGCAGCGATATGCTGGTCGGGGCGCATCAGATAAATGGCCGAGCTAGCAGCCCCAAGATAACGTTCCGTGATTTCCGCTGTGGCCTCTAGGCACAAAACCTGCATGGAAATACCCTCCACATCCAGCGTATCCGGCACATCACAATTGATCGCTAGCACCTGAAACCTGTTACCTAAAAGATCCAGCAGCCAGCCGTTTGCTACAGGCGCATCCACGGCTGGCGCGCCGGGGCGTGTAGCTGCGGGCAGATCAGCGTCCACCCCGTTCAGAACGGATCCATCATAGGTGCAGGGGCGTGAAAGACGCCCGGAATTCACCAGCGGGCGGGCGAATGCGTGATCTTCGGCGAGGTCCAGAACCGCATCGCGAAAAATGCGGCTTATGTCGGATTTTGGCGTGATAAAATCGGTAGAGCGGCTGGAGTTCAGGATATTTTCATCCGCCCCGAACACCCGCTCGGCACTATATGTATCCAGCAAGCTTTCCGGCGCCGTGCCGTCCATCACCAGTTTCAGCTTCCACGCCAGATTATCCGCATCCTGCAAACCGCTATTGGCCCCGCGCGCCCCGAACGGGCTGACCTGATGGGCTGCATCTCCGGCAAATAGTACACGGCCCTGGCGGAATTCTTTCATGCGCCGGCATTGGAAAGTGTAAATCGAGACCCACTCCAACGTGAATTTCGCATCCGCCCCCAGCATCGCTTTCAGGCGCGGGATTACCTTTTCAGGCTGCATCTCCGCGTCCTTGTCAATGTCACGCCCAAGTTGCAAATCAATGCGCCAGACATTACCCGGCTGTTTGTGCAACAGGGCCGATTGGCCGGGGTTGAAAGGCGGATCAAACCAGAACCAGCGTTCGGTCGGGAAATCGGCCTCCATCAGCACATCTGCGATCAGGAAATTATCCTCAAACACCCGCCCGTCAAAATCGAGGCCCAGCATGCGGCGCGTCGGTGAATTCGCCCCATCACAAGCAATCAGCCAGTTGGCCTCAATGTTATAAGGCCCCTCGGGGGTGTCAATTTCCAGCGTGGTATGATCTTTATGCGTGCCAACCGCGGCCACAGCATTTTTCCCGCGCAGCTCAACCGGCTTGCCCTGCGCTTGCAATTCACGCAGGCGTGCAATCAGATATTCCTCAAGATAGTATTGTTGCAGGTTGATGAAAGCCGGGCGTTTGTGCCCGTCCTCGGCCAGTAGATTAAAATCATAGACCGCCCGGTCATTGCGAAAAACCTTGCCCTTATTCCAAACCACACCCTTATCAACCATCACTTGCCCGCAGCCCAGCCGGTCAAGAATTTCCAGCGCGCGTTTGGCAAAACAAATGGCGCGCGAGCCGGCACTGACACGGTCATTGTCATCCAGAATAACCACCGGCACATCTTGTTGGGCCAGATCAATCGCCAGCGCCATCCCCACCGGCCCCGCCCCAACCACCACCACCGGATGGCGCGTCGAGGCCCCCGCATCCTGATCGGGTGATCGTATGTAGGGGTATAGCGGCGTTTCAAATATTTTGGTCATGGCTTCTCCCGGTAAACTCAAAATCTGGAATTTTCTCAGTCCAATAACGCATGACACCATCAACTTGCTTATGTGGATATTCACCCTGAGGTTCATTGAATTCGTTTAGAATCCGCTGCTTGCGGTCTGTAGCCGACTTTTCGATTTTAACGGTAAGCGGGCGAACACCGCTCACCTGTCCACGATCCCAACCGTTCGGCAACCACGCCCCAGCGTCTTTTACATCCGGAGGCGCTTTACCCTCGGGCAGAAACCCATAAAGACGAAAGGCCGCTATACGTAATGCTGCTTTCATTTCTGGTACAGAATCTGTGAAGGCTTTCAACGGGGTAGGCAATAAAATCATATTAGCGGTGCAAGAATAATACCTTGGATCATCAACTTGGCCCCAAATATGACAGCAAGTCCAATTTGGTCTTTTCTTTTTGACGACACCGAGCGCCATTGATAAAGCGGCGTTTGCTTTGGAATTCCCTTCAAATTTTGGGTTCCCCCGGTTGGTCTGACCTTCTTTCCATCCGGCCTTATATAAGCGCTGCTTTCGGGCGGTTTCGGGACACCAAACCGGCAATAACCGGAAAGTCTCGGGGGCTACCCAACGGGCAAGCTCTCCGACAAGTCGGGCGATTTCTCGGGCGTCAATCACACTATTGAAGGCTTCAAGGCCATCACCGATTTTGGGCGTGCCAATCATCCCTGCAAATCCGCCCACATCTTCAAATCCCGCTCGGCGGTCCAGATGCGGGGCGTGTCGATGTCAAGCGCCTCATCGTAGGCGCGTGCGACATTGAAGGGCAGGCAATGTTCATAGATTGCGTAATCGGCAAACTTTGGGTCGCATTCTGCGCGCACCGCATCCCATGCCTCTTTCAGTGAACCACCACGCCGTGCCACACGTGCTGCCGGACGGTAGGTCGAGGTGACAAAATCGGCAGTGCTGTCAAGGGCTGCGTTAACCAGATCGCGCCCGATCAAGGCATCGCCACGGCCGGGTGCAATGGCGTCTACCTCCCAGCTGCGGATGGCGTCTAGCGTGACGGGCCAGTCCTGAAAATGCCCGTCGCCGCAATAGCACGCCGATTTATATTCAACGATGTCGCCCGTGAACATCACGTTCTCATCCGCGACATAAGCCACGATATCGCCGGCCGTGTGCGCGCGCCCCAGAAACATCAGATCAACCCGTCGTTTGCCCAGATAGATCGACATGCGATCGTTAAACGTTGTTGTTGGCCAGGTCAGCCCCGGAATGCTTTCATGGCCCTGAAACAACCGTGGAAAACGTTGGAATTCGCTGTCCCAATCTTCTTGCCCGCGCTCAACAACCATCGAGCGGGCTTTTTCAGACATGATAACCTGCCCCGCGCCATAGGCCGAGGCCCCCAGCACCCGCACCGCGTGGTAATGGGTCAGCACCACGTGCGAAATCGGTTTGTCGGTAACATTGCGGATTTCCCTGATCACCATATCAGCCATGCGCGGCGTCGCTTGGGCATCAATGATCATCACGCTGTCATCGCCGATAATCACGCCTGTGTTTGGATCCCCCTCGGCAGTGAAGGCCCATAAATCGCGACCCACCTCGGTAAAACTGATTTTCTTGTCGCCCATGTCGCCTTGTGATGCGAATGCTTTGGCCATTGGTATTCTCCTCAGTTTGGCACAAGGGCCATGAATTCAAGTCGATTTCCGTAAGGATCATCGCTGTAAAACCGTTTGGTACCGGGCATGCGTTCATCCCACTCCACACGAAATCCTCCGACTTTCAGACGGGTGGCGAGCGCATCAAGATCATCGACCCGCAACGCCGGGTGTGCCTTTTTGGCAGGGCGGAAATCGGGATCAATGCCCAGATGGATGTTAACCCCGTCATTCATAAACCACACTCCGCCGCTGGCGCGCATCAGGGGCGGTTTTTCAACGGCGCGCAGGCCCAGCGCGTCGCTGTAAAACGCCGCCGCCCGGGCTTCCTCGCCCTTGGGCATCGCCAGTTGCACGTGATCTATATGGGATATTTTCATGCTATTTCCAATCTGGCTCTTGCACCGCAGGCAATATCCGCCCCGTACAATCCCCAAACCCGATTTTGAAACCATCCCCTTGCGCATAGCCGATCAGGGTCATGCCGTCGCCATCCTCGATAAACCCGCGCGTCTCGCCAGTGTCGAGGGTAAAGGGTTTTTTGCCTGCCCAGCTTAGCTCCATCAGTGATCCGAACTCATCGCGCGTTGGTCCGGAAATCGTGCCGGACCCCAGCAAATCGCCCGTGTTCATCTCACAGCCACCAATCGCGTGGTGGCATAATTGCTGCGCGGCAGAATAATACATGCGCGCGTAATTCGTGCGGGTAATGGTGGTGGCTTTCGCCGCCCCTTCGGGCTGCATCGTGACCTCTAGCGTGATATCGTAAAGGCCGGGTTTGGTTTCATGCAAGTAGGGCAAAAGTTCTTTTTCGCGCGGCGGCACGGGGGTGCGAAATTCCTCCAGCGCGGCGGTTGTCACAATCCAGGGGCTGATGGTTGTGCCGAACGCCTTGCCCTGAAACGGTCCCAGCGGTTGGTATTCCCAGCCCTGAATATCGCGCGCCGACCAGTCGTTCAGCAGCACGTAGCCAAAGATCATCGCATCTGCTTCGGCCGTAGTAATAGGTTGCCCCAACGTCGATCCAGTGCCGACAATTGCGCCCATCTCCAGCTCAATATCCAGCCGTTTGCTGGGGCCAAAACTGGGCGTATCCGCATCTGGCGCCTTGGTCTGGCCAAGCGGGCGGTGGAGGTCGGTGCCCGACACCACAACGCTGGATGCGCGTCCGTTATATCCGATTGGAATATGCAGCCAGTTGGCCGGCAGATCATCCGAGCCGCGTAGGATTGCGCCCATGTTTTTGGCATGCTGCATACCGGCATAAAAATCGGTGTATTCGGCGATAACGATCGGCAAATGCATCTGCGCATCATCCATCGGGATCAGTGTGCGGGCCAGAATGTCGGCGTTGCCTGACAGAGCCCCATCACCGCCCTCACCCAGTAAATCCTGAAGGCGCGCACGCAATTCCGCCCATGCCTCTGGTCCCATTTCCATAAATTCGTTCAAAAACGGCAGATCAAAAATCGGCCCGTCTTCGGTGGTGGGGATCAACCCCTCGGCCTCCAGAACCGACAGGTCCAGCACCATATCACCGATGGCGACACAACAAACCGGGTAGCCGCCTTCGCGCCCGTAAACCCCATATGGCAGGTTGTTCAGCGGGAAATGTGTATCGGGCGTATTAGCGCCTGCAACCCAGCTTTTCATCAGTTTCATGTCGGTTTCCTTATCTCGCTATAGCGTAATTTTCAGACCATCGCGGCCAACTGTTACGGGACCATCCCAAAGAGCATGCACATAATCATCCCAGTATTCCAGCGTGATTTCAGGATCATCGGCGGGTACAAGGTGGTGCAAATAGAGGTGTTTCACCCCCGCATCCCGGGCAATTTTGATCGCGTCCTCAACCAATGTATGACTATTCAGCAAATGCTGTTTAAGCCGCGCGCCATTGCCGGTGCGCGCCACCAGACGTTCCACGCCCTCATTCAGCATTGCCTCATGCACCAAAACATCCGCGCCGCTGGCAAAATCGGCGAGCGGCGGAAAATAGGCGGTATCGGCGGAAAAAACGATGCGTTTATTCCCGGTCTCGAACTTCAACGCAAAGCAGTCGGTAACGGGCGGATGATCCACCCGCAAAGCGCTGACCGTCAGACCGGGCTCGCGCAAAACCGGCCCCTCGGTGTGTTCCGTAATCCTTACGAATTCCACCAGATTTGGCCGCCCCTCATCTGCAAGCCGGATATCAATGTCAAATTGCATCGAGGCCAAAAACGCCTGCCAATAAGCGCGCGTACCCTTTGGCCCAAACACCTGCACGGGCGTCGCCAGCCCCGAGGTCCAGGCCGTGTGCAGCAGCGGCCCGAGTTCCAAAATATGGTCTGAATGCAGATGGGTGATGAAAATATAGCCAAGGGTTTTCAGATCAATCCCGGCCTCGACCAGCGCGCGCGTCACCCCCAGACCGCAATCGACAATGATCACCTTGCCGCCCAATTCCAACACCGAGGATGTGGGGTTTGGCCCACCCTGACGCACCGCCGGGCCGCCTTTGGTGCCCAGTAATGTCAGGCAACCGGCCACTATTTTTCCCCCGGGGTGCCGTCAAATTTCTTTTCCAGTGCTGCCCAGCAATCCACGTAATCATCCTGAATAGGTGCCTCATGCGCCGCGAAATGGGTCATATGTTGGGGAAAGCGCGTTTCAATCATAAACGACATGGTGTTGGTCAATTTCTTGGGCACCATTTCCTCATTGCTGGCCGTCTCAAAGGCGCTGTAATCGGGACCATGGGGGATCATCATGTTGTGCAGGCTCATGCCGCCGGGTGCAAACCCATCGGGCTTTGCATCGTAAACACCGTAAATATTGCCCATCAGTTCGGACATGATATTCTTGTGATACCATGGTGGGCGAAACGTGTTTTCAGCCGGCAACCAACGTTCGGGAAAGATCACAAAGTCGATATTCGCCGTGCCAACAACGCCAGAGGGCGCTGTCAGAACCGTGAAGATCGAGGGGTCGGGATGATCAAACAAAATGGCCCCGACCGGCGAAAAAGTCCGCAAATCATATTTACACGGCACATAGTTTCCATGCCAGGCGATAACATCCAGCGGCGAATGCCCGATTTCAGTCTCATGAAACTGCCCGCACCATTTCATCGTAACCTTGCTTGGCACCTCTTTATCCTCAAACGCCGCGATGGGCGTCTTGAAATCGCGCGGATTGGCCAGACAATTCGCGCCAATCGGGCCGCGCCCCGGCAACACAAATTTCGCACCGTAATTCTCACAGACAAAACCGCGCGCCGGACCATCCTCCAACGTTACTTTAAACACCATTCCGCGCGGGATAATGGCAATTTCCAGCGGTTCCACACGCATAATCCCCAGTTCCGTCGCGATCACCAAAACACCGTCTTGGGGCACGACCAGCAACTCGGAATCCGCCGAATAGAAATATTCATCCACCATATCGACCGTCGCCAGATACTGGTGCGCGGCCATCCCGACCTGCGTGTTCACATCCCCCGCCGTGGTCATGGTGCGCATGCCGGTAATAAAGGATAACGGCGTGTCGGGCATTGCCACGGGATCCCAACGATACTGCCCGAGACTGGTGATATGATCGTCAATGTTTGGCGCCGATTTCCAATAGGGCATTTCAATGCGCTGAAAGCGGTTTACATGCTTGACCGAGGGGCGAATACGATAGCACCAGGTGCGCTCATTTTCGTGTGTTGGTGCGGTAAACGGCGTGCCGGACAGTTGCTCGGCATAAAGGCCATAGTTACATTTCTGCGGACTATTGCGCCCCTGGGGCAGCGCATCTGGCAGGGCCTCGGTCTCAAAGTCATTGCCAAAGCCTGGCATATAGCTAAGTGTAGCACCCATCGTTTTCCCCTTTATCGGCCCTTGCCAAATGCATATTTTCGTGGCTTTCTAGAGAACAATATATCGTTGCAAATGAAATGAAGTCAAGCATGGACAGTTTTACCCTTGATGAATTCTTTCCCTATCGCCTGGCCGTTCTGTCCAACCAGATCAGCCGGGATTTCGCCAATGTTTACAGCCGGCAGTTCGGAATTTCCCGCGCCGAATGGCGGGTGATTGCCCATCTGTCACAGCAGGAAAAGGTCAGCATCCGTGAGATACATCAGCGTGTGGATATGGATAAAGCCAAGGTCAGCCGCGCCGCAACCCGCTTACAGACCATGGGCCTTGTGTCAAAGAAAACCAACCCTGCGGACAAACGTCTGTTAGAGCTGTCTCTAACGGCAAAAGGTCGTAGAATGATTTCTAAAATTGCGCCTTTGGCCCAAAAGTTTGAGGTGGAAACGCTGGCAAAACTTTCACGCACCCAACGCCAAGCCCTAAGCGCGGCACTGGAGATTCTGGCAGGAAAACCATGATTATACTCTATGATTATTACCGTTCTTCAGCCGCGTACCGTGTGCGCATTGCCCTTAATATTCTGGGGGTGGCTTATAAAAAAATCCCCGTGGACCTGCTGAAAGGTGATCACCGCGCCCCGGAAAATCTGGCGCGTAACAAACAAGGTTTGGTGCCGACGCTGGAAATCGACGGGCAGGTTTTGACGCAATCGCTGGCAATAATCGAATATCTCGATGAGGTGCACGCCGCCGCATTCCTGCCCTCTGATCCTGTGGCGCGCGCTCGTGTTCGCGCCCTTTCTTATGCCATCGCCATGGAAATTCACCCGGTGTGCAACCTTTCCGTTGCTAAATTCGCCTCGGCTAATTCCAAGGATACCATCACCATGCAAAGCTGGATGCAGGTCTTTATTCCCAAAGGTCTGGCGGCGTTTGAAGCAATGCTGGATCATCCTAAAGTTGGAAAATATTGCCACGCAGACAGCATAACCATGGCGGATTTGTGCCTTGTGCCGCAGATCTATAACGCTAATCGCTGGGGCGTTGATCTGGCAGAATTTCCGCGTATTAACGCCATTATGGCACGCCTTGACACGCTTGATGCAGTTCAGGCAGCACATCCCGATCACGTAACATAAGGAGAACCCCATGATCAAAGACATCGTAATCCTCGATGGTGCGCGCACGGCTATCGGCACGTTTGGCGGCAGTCTCGCAGGCACCCCGCCCGTTGATCTGGCCGCACATGTCGCCGGTGTTGCCATGGCGCGCGCGGGCGTGCATGCCGATCAAATCAACCATGTGGTTTTTGGCACCGTCATCAGCACCGAGCCGCGGGATATGTATCTGGCGCGTGTGGCTGCAATAAATGCCGGGATCCCCGATCATGTTCCGGCGATGAATGTTAACCGGCTCTGTGGCTCGGGCGCGCAGGCGATTATTTCAGCTGCCCAATCCCTGATACTGGGGCACGGCGATTTCGCGCTGGCAGGCGGGGCCGAAAGCATGAGCCGCGCACCCTATATTTTACCCCAGGCCCGCTGGGGGCAGAAAATGGGCGATATGACCGCGCAAGATATGTTGCTGGCCACCTTGAATTGTCCGTTTGGCTCTGGTCACATGGGGGTAACGGCGGAAAATATCGCCGTGAAACACAACATCAGCCGCGCCAATCAGGATGCGTTTGCCCTTGAAAGCCAGACCCGGGCAGCAGCAGCCATTGCCGCAGGGCATTTCGCAACCCAGATCGCCCCGATAGAGGTTAAGCGCGGGCGCGAACGTGTGATGTTTGAGCTGGACGAGCACCCAAAATCCACCAGCGCCGAGGCTCTTGAAAACCTGCGCGCCGCATTCAAGAAAGACGGCACCGTTACGGCCGGAAATGCATCAGGCATCAACGACGGCGCGGCGGCGATGGTGCTGGCAACGGCAGATGCGGCCGCCGCGGCCGGGCTGAAACCCAAGGCCCGCATCCTTGGCTATGCCCACGCCGGCGTGCGCCCCGAGGTCATGGGCCTTGGCCCGATACCAGCGGTTGAAATATTGCTGAAACGCACAGGCCTTAGCGCCAGTGATTTCGACGTGATCGAAAGTAATGAGGCTTTTGCCGCCCAGGCTTGCGCTGTCAGTAAAGCGTTAAAGCTTGATCCGGCAAAGGTTAACCCCAACGGTGGCGCCATTGCGCTTGGCCATCCGGTCGGGGCAACGGGGGCTATTATCACGCTAAAAACGATCTATGAGCTGGAACGCACGGGCGGCTCCAAAGGTCTGATAACCATGTGTATCGGCGGCGGTCAGGGCATCGCCTTGGCGATTGAGATATTACATACATGACCCCGCACGCTGCCGATTTTGCCGATTTCATTGTCATCGGTGCCGGTTCAGCAGGTTGCGCGCTGGCGTATCGTCTGTCTGAGGGTGGGAAAAACACCGTGCTTGTCGTTGAATATGGCGGCACAGACGCAGGCCCGTTCATCCAGATGCCCGCCGCACTTTCTTATCCCATGAACATGAAATCCTATGACTGGGGCTATCAATCCGAACCGGAACCGTATCTCGATGGGCGATGCCTTGCGACCCCGCGCGGCAAGGTGATCGGGGGGTCATCCTCGATTAACGGTATGGTTTACGTGCGCGGCCACGCCCGGGATTTTGACCATTGGTCCGATACCGGTGCAAGCGGTTGGGCATACCGCGATGTCTTGCCCTATTTCAAACGTATGGAGCATTGGCACGGCGGCGCTGATGGTCAAAATTCCCCTTGGCGCGGCACGGATGGCCCGTTGCACATAACGCGCGGCCCAAGGAAAAACCCGTTGTTTGCCGCCTTCATCAAAGCAGGCGCGCAGGCCGGTTACCCGCTTACAGACGATTATAACGGCCACCAGCAAGAAGGTTTTGGCCCCATGGAACAGACCGTCTGGAAAGGCCGTCGCTGGTCCGCGGCCAATGCCTATCTGCGCCCGGCGCTGAAACGTAAGAACGTCAGGATCATCCGAGCACTTGCACGCAAAATTATTATCAAAGACGGGCGCGCCACAGGGGTTGAGATCACCCGAAATGGCAAAATCGAGACCCTGCATGCTCATCGTGAGGTGGTGCTATGTGCAGGCTCGATCAATTCGCCGAAAATCCTGATGCATTCGGGCGTCGGCCCTGCCGCGCATCTGGCAGATCACGGGATTAATGTGCTGGCGGACCGTCCGGGTGTTGGGCAGAACCTTCAGGACCACCTTGAACTTTATATCCAGCAATCCAGCCTGCAACCGATCACGCTTTACCGGCACTGGAACCTGCTTTCCAAAGCCATGATCGGGGCGCGGTGGTTGTTTACAAAAACCGGGCTTGGTGCATCAAATCAGTTCGAATCCACCGGGTTTATCCGCTCGAATGCCGGGGTTGAATACCCCGATATCCAGTACCATTTTTTGCCTATGGCTATTAGCTATGATGGCAAGATTTCCGGCAAAGGACACGGCTATCAGGCCCATGTCGGCCCCATGCGATCGCGCGCACGCGGGGCCGTTAGCCTTCGATCTGGCGATCCGCTGGATGCGCCGAAAATCCAGTTCAACTATATGAGCCACGATCAGGATTTTGCAGATTTTCGCACCGCAATTCGCCTGACCCGTGAGATATTCGCACAAGCCGCCTTTGCGCCCTTTAGAGATATCGAAATCCAGCCGGGCACAGATTTGCAAAGCGACGAGGCGCTTGATGCTTTCATCCGAGAAAATGTCGAAAGCGCCTTTCACCCTTGTGGCACTGCTAAAATGGGCACGATAGATGACAAAATGGCCGTGGTAGACCCGTCTTGCCGTGTGATCGGGGTTGATGGTTTGCGTCTGGCGGATAGTTCAATTTTCCCCCGCATTCCCAACGGCAATCTGAACGCGCCATCGATAATGGTGGGGGAAAAGGCAAGTGACCATATTTTAGGAAAATCACCCCTGCCCCCGCTCAACGACGCCCCTTATATCAACCCCGATTGGCGCAACTCACAACGGTAAATCAACCCGCGCGCTTAGATGCACTATGCCCGATACCGGCTCGCTCCAAGCGATTGCAACCTCGGTTCCGGAAATCCCTTGCGCGGGGGTTGCAACTGGTGCGTTGTAATGCGTGGCCGCAGCCCCGTTCACAATTGCCCCTTGCGCCGTCACATAATCCACCCCAAGTGCGCGCCCGCCAAACGGTAGTTTGCCCACCAGATCAACCGACCAACCGGGCGAAACCGCGCCCTGCGTTATCCGCACCAGCGCCGGACTTTCCGAACGATTATCAACCTTGTCAAATGAGTTCCCTGTGAAAATCACCGCCTTGGTTGCCGTGAAATCAAACGTCCCCTCCGAGGTATCCACCCCCTCAACCCGGTCAATCGCCGCACCACCCCCGATGGTTTTGAACGTGTTGCCCGTTACCGTCACACCATCAATCACATGATTATTTCCAAAGGGCGACAGCCGAATATAGGTGAACCATGCAGGCACATCGCTGGCCGTAAAAATATTCCCGGTGATTGACAACGTGCCAAACGGCCGTGAACTTGGGGTCGCATTGGCCTTTATGTCATGCTCGTTATTCAGCTCAATCCAGGCGTTATCAATATAGTTGCCAACGAACGTGGTTTTGCAACTTTTCTGCGTCAAAACCACCCCGGCCGAGCGCTCACCGTCCACAGAGCCATCGCCCTGCCAAAAATGGTTGCCGGTAATAATATGCCCGCCGCCGTTCAACACGCCAAAGTGCAAAAACCGCACGGCGCGATTGTTGCGCACCTTGATATCATTGCTGTTTGTGTTGAAGCACATGGTTTTGCGATACTGCACCAGGGTCGCATATTCGTCCGAGAAAAACTCGTTGTTATCAATCGCCATACCGTTGCAACCGGTCCCGATAGAGGTGATTCCGCGATCTTTCGGTTTAGTAAACCAACAATCGCGAATGTGCCAGGCCTGCCCGGCCTTGGGCAACATCAGCGCGCTGGCATGGCCAAAACATCCGAACTCAATATCCGCCAGTTGTAGACGTTGAACACTGGTAAACCCCGAAAAATCCAGCAAATATTTGAAGCGCGTAAAAGTATACGTCTGGCTTGTGGGGGCTGAATGCAGCGGTTGGCTAAGCGTGATCCGCCCGGCGCCTGTGTCCTTGTTGGTCACATAAACCTCACGCCCGACGCCTGTGCCGCTGACCAATGCGCCTATCGGAATCGAGGCAATATTCGCCACGCTCGTCAGGGCCTTATTGTCCGCACTGGAATAGCTCGCACTGCCGGTAAAGGTCTCCGTATCCCAGCCCGATCCCGCCGTTGCCTCAATCTGTCCGTTGCGAATAACCCGGCGATTGGCGAATGTGGCTTTGTTCCCGACAACTGCGTGCACATCAATCGGCGCGCTAAGCTGCACGCGCAGCCCACCCAAATCAAGCGACTCATGATCGGTGAAATTGAACAGCGCCTGCAAGGCTTTTTTCAACGCCAGCGTCTCATCGCCAAAAGCATCGATATAGGTTTTCAGGTTGTAATTATGGGTCAATTGCAGCCGTTTGTCATCGGCCATTACCAACGTACCCTCAAAGCGGGCGCGTGCATTCAGTGTCAGGTGATCCGACATATAGTAGCTGCCCGAGGACACCACCAAATCGCGCCCTGAACCGCTGGCCACCGTATCGGCAGCCTCAAAAGCATCGAGGTCATCCGTAACACCATCCCCGATTGCACCATAATCGCGCACATCGACCCAATCCATCATTTTGCGATGGAAATAGGATGTTGCATCCTTGATCTCGACCGATTCAATACGCACGATGCTGCCAACCGCGCCCGTCAGGTCCAGCCCGAAATGCCCGTAAATCGGCTCGGTTCCCCAAACCATATCAACGCCCGTGCGGTTGCCACTGCCAATGATCGCGCGCACCGTATAAATCCGCCCGTAGGTATCCATCGTGTTTGATGACCCAAATTCATCAAGTCCCGTTACATGCGCCGCCCCCGCGCCGCCCGCCCAGGCGGCGATGCGCGCCGACGGAAACGCGCCGCTCATCACTTTGATGCGTGCGCTTACCTCAATGTATCCACCGGCAATTACCGGCACCTCGCCCATATAGCGCAACGCCAGCGGATCAACGATCGTCTGGACCTCCAGACAATTCCCAAAATCCGGATCGCTGGTGACCAGTGTCGCGTTTGCAGCACCATCATATGTCGGCGATCCCGGCGTGCCATCGGTGCTCGACCAATCGTCCAAGCCATCAATAAACGCCGGCGGCATCAGGTCAATTCCGTCTGTGACGACCATATTCATATGCAAAACCCCTTCTGAACGCACAGCGCCTGACAAAAGGAATCCCCCCGATATACAGGGCGTGCAGATTTAAAATTCTCGAGAAAAACCGTGCCAAAAGCAGCGGTGAACAGTTATATACTCTAAATGTGTTAACTACGGGTTAACCAAATCGAAAACAAATGGTTCAGGCCTTAAGATTCTTGCAAAAACGCCCCTGACAAGGCCTTTTCGATCAAAACAGCCGTCTCGGGCACGCCATAAAGCGCAATGAACCCGCCAAACCGTGGCCCTTGTTTCGCACCTAACAGCACCTCATAAATTGCGCCGAACCATGCCCGAAGCGGATCAAACCCGTGCTCTTTGCCCACAGCAAAAACCAGGCTTTGCAAGGTTTCGCCATCCCCAGCCCCCTCCCAGGTTTTCAGCCGTTTCGCCAAATCTTCAAGGGCTGCACGCTCCTGATCATTAGCCCCGCGATACAGTTTTTGCGGTTTCACAAAATCATGGAAATATCGCACCGCGTGGCCTGCCGCCACATCCAGCCCCGGATGGCTTTCAGGCGTTGCATCCGGTGCATATTTGCGAATGAACCCCCACATCTGCGCCTTATTCTCGGCACTTGAGGCCGAGGCCAGATTAAGCAACATCGAAAACGGGATCACCATATCGCTGACAGGCGGCTGCCCGCGATGGATATGCCAAACCGGATTATTCAGCCGCGCCTTCATATCCTGTGCGTCAAAGGCCCGCAAATGTTGGTGATATTCATCCACAGCCTTGGGGATTACATCAAAATGCAATCGTTTGGCGGTTTTGGGTTTAAGGTACATGAAATACGTCAGGCTTTCAGCGCTGGCATAACTCAGCCATTCGTCAATCGAAATACCGTTGCCACTGGATTTGGAAATTTTGCCACCCGTTTCATCCAAAAACATCTCGTATACGAAATGTTCCGGCGCAGATGCGCCCAAAATCCGGCAAATTTTGTCATAGATATGCGTGTTCGTCGAATGGTCCTTGCCGTACATTTCAAAATCCACGCCTAAAGCCGCCCAACGGGCACCGAAATCGGGTTTCCACTGGAATTTCACCTGCCCGCCGGTGACCGGCATGGTGATTTCTTCACCGTCTTCCTCAAATGTAATCGTACCGGCTTTTGCATCCACTGACTTCATCGGCACATATAAAACCCGACCGGTTTTTTGTGAGATCGGCAGAAAACAAGAATAGGTCGCGCGCCGTTCCTCACGCAAGGATTTTAGCATCACCGCCATAATCTCATCGTATTTCTCAACCGCGCGCAGCAGAATCGTATCGAACTCGCCGGATTTATAATATTCGCTAGCGGAGTAAAACGTGTATTCAAACCCGAATGTATCCAGAAACCGGCGTAGCATCGCGTTATTATGATCGCCAAAACTGTCATATTTTCCGAAAGGGTCCGGCACCACAGACAGGGGTTTTTGCAGATGTTCCTGCAAGGCTTCGGGGTTGGGCACGTTCCCCGGCACTTTGCGCATGCCGTCCATATCGTCGGAAAAACAGATCAATTTGGTTGGAATATCGCTGATCGCCTCAAAGGCGCGGCGCACCATCGTTGTACGCGCCACCTCGCCAAACGTACCGATATGGGGCAAGCCCGATGGCCCATATCCCGTTTCAAACAGCACATAACCTTTTTCAGGGGGCTTTTTCGCATACCGTTTCACCAGTTTTCGCGCCTCTTCAAAGGGCCAGGCTTTTGAATTCAGGGCGGCGTCGCGAAATTCAGACATATTCGTCTCCGTTGATCGTCAAAGCGAAAAATATTCTTTCGCTTCCTATTGTGCAGCGCGCCCAAGGTCAATATTCTTAGGTAAACAACAAATGAGGTTTCCATGTCCGAAGAACTCCCAGCGTCCTTTAGCCCGCAAGATGCGTTGGTTGCCGTGATGATCGCAGAATCTGCGTCAGATGAAAGGATCACCAATTCCGAATTGCTATCGATAACCCGAATTGTTGATCATATGCCGATCTTTGCGGATTATGACAGCGCCCGAATCAAAGCTGTCTCGCAGGTGGTTTTTGACCTTTTTGAGGAAGAAGATGGGCTTGATGCGCTTTTCGACCTTATTCGCAAAGCTTTACCTGAACCGCTTTATGAGACCGCCTATGCCATGGCCTGTGATGTCGCCGCCGCCGATGGTCGCCTGCATCAAGGGGAGCTGCGGTTCATGGCGGAAATTCGCTATGAGCTGAATATCGACCGCCTGCACGGTGCTGCGATTGAACGTGGCGCACGTGCGCGGCATATGCAACTGACGTAAGGGCGCGCAGTTTCCCACGCGCCCCACTGCTTATTTGTCTTTCAGACGGTTCACATTGATGATCTTCATCATGGCCTTTTCAAAGAACGGCTCTGACTGGCCTTTGCGAATTTTGCGCATGAAGTATTTTTCAAACGCGATTTTCGCCAGATGCACCCATTTGCCGGACCCCGCCCAATTCATATTGCGTGGCGGATTTTGCGGCTGGGCCAGAAATGCCACGCCGCTGTCACCAAAATCGGCCAGACAAAACGCGTTCCATGTCCCCTCATGGCTTGGTTCACGTCCGCGCAGAACTTCGCCGATATTGCCCGCTGTGGCGGCAACCATGCTTTCAATCATAAACCCGGTTTTGGGCACACCAACAGCCACAGGCGTTGCCTCAAGCGGGGCGATAGCGATGCATACACCGACCGAATAGACATTCTGATATTTCGGATTACGCTGGTGTTCATCAACAATAATAAAGCCACGCGGGTTTACCAGCCCGTCGATATCACGCACCGCCGGGATACCACGAAATGCTGGCAACATCATCGAATATTTGAAATCGAGCGCATGTTCTTGGGCAACTGATCCGTCGCGCGCGATCTCGGAAACCGACATTTTGCCATCTTCAACCTTATCGACCCGCGCGTTGGTTATCCATTTGATATGACGGTCGCGCATCTCGGATTCCAGCAGGCCTTTGGTGTCACCGACCCCGCCAAGCCCCAGATGCCCAACGTAGGGTTCGGCTGTCACGAACGTCATCGGCACCTTGTCGCGGATTTTGCGTCGTTTCAGTTCCGTATCCATGATCATCGCAAATTCATACGCTGGCCCATAGCAAGACGCGCCCTGCACAGCCCCCACGACAATCGGCCCGGGGTCTTTGCAAAATTCCTCCCAGCCGCCGTAGGCATCCACCGCATGATCTATCGCGCAGACCGATTGCGTGAAACCATCTGGCCCAAGGCCTTCAACCTCGTCAAACGCCAGTTCCGGGCCGGTCGCAATGATCAGGTAGTCATAGGAAACCTCGCGCCCGCTTTCCAGCACCAGATTATTCGCTTCAGGATCAACCTTAACCACACCGTCACAAACGAACGTAATGCCTTGCCGTTTCATGACCGGCTCCAGCTCGATCGTGATGTCTTCTTTTTTACGCCAACCAACGGCGGCCCAGGGGTTGGACGGGGTGAACTGAAAATACGAGGTGTTGGAGATAACCGTCAGATTATCCTCGCTACGCATTTCCTTTTTCATGTCGAACGCCATTGGCACGCCGCCAATGCCTGCGCCCAAAATTACAATCTCAGCCATATTTTCCTCCGCAGTGATATCTTGTTCTTATTGTACGAATATTACCGAAATCATAAGAGAATGCATGTTTTCAACGCAAGCCTTATTACTGAAAAAAACTGTGGAATACATTTAAAGCTGCAATATATGCGGCCTTTACAGCTATTTTACATCCTGCGCTCGACCATCATCTTTTTAATCTCGCCGATCGCTTTGGCGGGGTTCAAGCCTTTGGGGCAGGTTTTTGTGCAATTCATGATGGTGTGACAACGGTAAAGTTTGAACGGGTCTTCCAACTCATCCAGACGCTCGCCCGTGGCCTCATCCCGGCTGTCGATGATCCAGCGGTAAGCGTGCAGTAATGCCGCTGGCCCAAGATACCGGTCACCATTCCACCAATAACTTGGGCAAGAGGTTGAGCAGCAGGCGCACATCACGCATTCGTATAAACCATCCAGTTTTTTGCGGTCATCAATGGATTGGCGCCATTCTTTGGCCGGGCGATTGGTTTTGGTCTCTAACCACGGCATAATGCTGGCGTGCTGGGCATAAAAATGCGTCAGGTCCGGGATCAAATCTTTGACCACCGGCATATGGGGCAAAGGGTAGATTTTCACATCCCCCGCAACGTCATCCATACCGTGCAGGCAGGCCAGCGTATTGATCCCGTCAATATTCATTGCACAAGACCCGCAAATCCCTTCACGGCAGGAACGCCGAAAGGTTAATGTCGGATCAATGTCGGTCTTGATCTTGATAAGCGCATCCAAAATCATCGGGCCGCAATCATCAAGATCAAGGTAATAGGTATCCACGCGCGGGTTTTCAGCCCTATCCGGATCATAGCGGTAAACCTTGAAGGCACGAATATTCGCACCCTCAGGCTTTGGCCATGTCTTCCCAACAGTTACGCGGGAATTTTTCGGAAGCGTGAGTTCAACCATTCACATATCCCCAAGCGAGGCTGCAACTGTGCCGCCGTTTTGTAAGAACAGGATCGCCCGGGCTCTTTGTGTGTCGTCAAGGGATTTATATAAATTCCGCTCATCAACTGTCATATTATACGAGGCGGCTTGGGCGTTCTGGTGTATCGATTGCTCGGTAACACGTTCGCAGGCTGCGAGTGCAAAAAGAGATGCGGTAATTGCTGTTATTGTAATAAGTTTCATTCTGGAGCTCCTGTTATTTGTCCATTGTTTGCAAGCGTACTCATGCATGTATCATACACAACTTTGGGGTCATCCCCGCGAATATACGAATCACTAATTGTAATACCAAGGCCAACACTTGTGCCCCCGGTGCCAACCCCGATGGAGGCCTTGCCTTGCGGACCAGCCGCCGCCGCGGATTTGTCCTGACAATGGGCAATAGCCTCACTATAAGTCATCTGTTTCGGGGCGCAGCCAATCAGGGTCGCACCAACAATACCAGTCGTAATAATCATACGGAACATATGCTATTCCTTTCTAATAAATGCGGGCTTTGGGCGCAATTTTTTTCAAATCAATGCCCCCCTCGGCCTCAGTGGTAAGCGGTTCAAGGTGAACGTCTCGATAAGAAAGCGTAACTTTACCCCTTTCGTCAACCTTTGCCAGCGTATGTTTGCGCCATTTTTTGTCATCGCGGTCCGGATAATCCTCATGGGCGTGGGCGCCACGGGATTCTTTGCGGGCCTCGGCGGAATTAATCGTCGCCAGTGCATTGGGCATCAAATTGGTCAGTTCCAGCGTTTCCATCAGATCGGAATTCCAGATCAACGAGCGGTCGCTAACCTTAAGGTCAGACATTTTCGCCGCAACTGTAGACATTTTAGCAACGCCCTCAGACAAGGACTTGTTTGAACGAAAGACAGCCGCGTCGTCCTGCATGGTTTTTTGCATTTCAAGACGCAGATCAGCGGTTTCAACTGCCCCATCCGCATAGCGCAGCCCGTCAAAGCGTTCCAGCGCCTGATCAAGCGAATCGGTGTTGAGCGGGGCATTCAAGCTGTCGGGATCAAGGATCTCACCGGCACGGATTGCTGCTGCACGCCCAAAGACCACAAGGTCAATCAATGAATTTGACCCCAACCGGTTGGCCCCGTGTACCGAGGCACAGCTTGCCTCTCCCACAGCCATAAGCCCCGGCAGAATGCGGTCGTGATCCTTGGCCGTTGGGTCCAGAACCTCGCCCATATAATTGGTCGGGATACCGCCCATATTGTAATGCACGGTCGGCAGCACCGGAATGGGTTCTTTGGTCAGATCAACACCGGCAAAAATCTTGGCGCTTTCGGAAATGCCGGGCAGACGCAGTGCCAGAGTTTCAGGGGGCAAATGATCAAGATGCAAATACACATGATCCTTATTAGGCCCAACGCCGCGCCCTTCGCGAATTTCAATGGTTGAACAACGCGACACCACATCGCGGCTGGCCAAATCCTTATAGGTAGGCGCGTAACGTTCCATGTAGCGTTCGCCCTCGGAATTCGTCAGATAACCGCCCTCGCCGCGCGCACCCTCGGTGATCAGCATGCCAGCGCCGTAAATGCCGGTGGGGTGGAACTGCACGAACTCCATATCCTGCAAGGCCAAACCTTGCCGCGCGACCATGCCGTTGCCATCGCCCGTGCAGGTATGCGCCGAGGTGCAGCTGAAAAAGGCGCGCCCATAGCCGCCCGTCGCCAGCACGGTCATCTTGGCGTTAAAGCGGTGCAACGTGCCGTCATCCAGTTTCCATGCCAAAATCCCCTGAATCGCCCCGTCATCAGCGCGGATCAGGTCAATCGCGAAATATTCGATGAAAAATTCGGCGTTATTCTTCAGGGACTGCCCGTAAAGCGTGTGCAACATTGCGTGGCCGGTGCGATCCGCCGCAGCACAGGTGCGCTGCACGGGCGGACCTTCGCCAAACTCGGTGGTGTGGCCACCAAAGGGACGTTGATAAATCTTGCCCTCTTCGGTGCGCGAAAACGGAACACCGTAATGTTCCAGCTCATAAACCGCCTTGGGGGCCTCACGCGCCAGATATTCCATCGCATCCGTATCCCCCAGCCAGTCAGAGCCTTTGACCGTGTCATACATATGCCACTGCCAATTGTCCGGCCCCATGTTCGACAGGCTCGCGGCAATCCCGCCCTGCGCGGCCACTGTGTGGGATCGCGTTGGAAAAACCTTGGTCACACAGGCGGTTTTCAGCCCCTGTTCGGCCATGCCGAGCGTCGCGCGCAAGCCCGCGCCGCCAGCGCCAACAACGACAACATCGTAAGTGTGATCAATGAATTCATAGGCCGACATGCATATTCTCCGAAAACTAAAGGGCGATTTTGGCGAGGGCGAAAACCGCCGTCAGCCCGAATAACCAACAAAACAGGGTGTTTGTCAGCAATAATGCAGTGCGCATGCCTTTTGCGTGGACATAATCCTCAATCACAACTTGCAGACCAAGGCGAAGATGTACAGAAACCGTGATGAAAAACAGGATCGCCACCAGCGCGTTAAACGGGTGCCCATAGCTGGCCAGCACATGGGCCTGATCCGTGCCAAACGCATGCATAAAATGGATAATAAACAGAACCGTCAGCGGGATCAGTGCCACGGCTGTTATCCGTTGGGTGATAAAATGGTGCGTCCCGTCCTTGGCTGATCCCAGCCCATCCACGCGTTTTCTGTCGGTCAAAAAGCTCATGTTACTGTCCTTTATAGCGCAAAAAGCGTGAGGAGTGTCAGGATCACCGAGCCTACCAGCACGCCAACCCCGGTTTTCAGTGCCGTGGCGTTTTCAAAGCCTGCGCCGATATCCCAAAACAGATGCCGGATACCGTTCAGCAGATGATAGGACAGCGCCCAGAGCGAGCCGATCAGGATCAGCTTGCCGATCCAGCTGTTCAAAACACTGTCAGCAATCGCGAAATACGCAGGCCCCGTCGAGGCCGCGAGCAGCCACCAAACCACCAGCACCGCGCCAAGAACCAGCCCGACGCCCGTGATCCGATGCGTGATCGATGTGATCATCGTGATTTGCAGACGATACACCGAAAGATGCGGTGAGAGCGGGCGGTTTCCCTGATTTACGTCGGCCATATCATTCCCTTGTCCTGCACAGAAAATCTGCAATATCATGCCACTATACTGCAATCTGAAGTCTAACGCGACGTTAATCGACCCGGTTATATTTTCCCAGCCAAAGGTACGGTTTTTTGTTCGTCCCGAAAGGATATTTAGATTTTGTGATCACAACAAACTTTTAAGTGATCACAAATCGATCTACTTGCGTGTCAAAGGTGGTACATACTCATTACACATGATGATCTCCGGCACGTCGGAATCATAAAATGCGTTATCCTCATCGCAATCGGTCATATCCAGCCGAAGGGTAAAGCCCGGATCAAAACGTTTGTTCAAATCCTTGACCGCCTTGCGTAAAACCTGTTGAGCAGCATTGACATATTCATCGTCAGACCCATCCACATCATCAATGATCAGCCAGTCCGGCCCGTCTTTCGTGCGCAAAATCCCTGACAGAACATTACCCCAGGCATGTTCGGCCAACGCACGTTCGCCCTCACAGGTTTCAGCGCGATCTTCGGGCAGATTATTATCCTCGGCGAAATCATCGCGTTTATCCACATTACCGCCGTAATAGAGGCAAATCAGCGTGAAAAACCGTACCATATTGGGCGAATGGCTGTCGGCGAAATCCGGTTCATAGCCGCGATCAAGTTGCACATATTGGTCTGCACTGGCCCATGTGATCTGCTCGGCGCGAGCAGCTGGATGGATGCGTTCGGTCAAGACCAGCGCAAAACTGTCAGCCGCGTCTTCTTCGCGCGCGAACACCGGTAATTTCAGCAAATCAATCAGCGCGTGCCCGAATTCATGATAAAACGTCGCCAGAATATTACCCTCAACATAGGTCATCGTATCGTCGCTAAAGGCAATTTCCTTGACCGGCTTACCGACTTTGACCTGTGCGGTCCCTGAATCTTTGCCAGCATTGGCAACGGATGCCAGCACCAGACAAAACCCCAGTATTATCCCGAAAAATCGCATATAACCCTCACTATTACTCTTTGGGAAAAAGACACCAATAATCCAGATCAAGCAACACATGTTGCAAATATTTCCCGTTTTCGTCTTTTAACGCAAAATCCGTTACGTCATCCTTAACTGCCACCAGCCGCAGACGCAACGCGCCGATGCTATCGTTGATTTCGGCCTTATCCAGCACCTCTGACCAGGCGCGCAGCGTATCCCCGGCAAAGCACGGATTGGCATGGGCGCCGGCGTTAATGGCGACAATCATCTGCGCATTCGCCAGCCCGTTAAAGCTCAGCGCGCGCGCCATCGAGATCACATGCCCACCGTAAATCAGCCGTTTGCCATCGGCGCGGTTGGTTGCATCGAAATGCACTTTGGCGGTGTTTTGCCACAGACGCGTGGCCAGCATATGTTCGGCTTCTTCAATCGTTACACCATCCACATGGTCAATTTTTTCGCCGATTGCGTAATCGCTCCAACGATGTGGCTCACCGGCCAGATCGAAAGCATAGTTGCTGAAATCCAACCCCTCGGGGATCATCAGATCGCTGGCCGCCAGTTCGGAGTTTAAGGCCGGAATAACTGTCTCTGGCGCAGGTGCTGTAACATCGCGTTTACGCACCATCACCCAGCGCACATATTCCAGCACCGCCTCGCCGCGCTGGTTACGCCCGGTCGAGCGCACCCAAACCACCCCGGTTTTGCCACTTGAATTCTGCTTGACCCCGATCACTTCGGAACTTGTGCGCAAAGTATCCCCCGCATACACGGGCCGCAAAAACCGCCCCTCGGCATAGCCAAGGTTGGCGACCGCATTTAGCGAAATATCCGGCACAGTTTTGCCAAAAATCATGTGAAACGCCGCCAGATCTTCTATCGGGCTTTCGGGCAATCCGCAGGCCCGCGCGAATTCGTCCGATGAATAAAGCGCGAAGCGGCTGGGATAAAGGGCGGTGTAAATCGCCCGCTCACCGCCCGAAATTGTGCGGGGCACCGCGTGGGTCAACACCTGCCCAACCGCGTAATCCTCAAAGAAATTTCCAGTGCTGGTTTTAGACATCAAACCTGCCTCAGCTTCATATCTGGTGAATATGTCCCGCCAGCCTCGGTTAATAAACGGTAAACAAGCATGTTATCCCCCAAAAGGTGACGGGCCGATGAAATAGTGGATGGTTGTGATCACAGCGAAAAGCACCAGCGCGATAATACCCAGTTTGATGTCACCCTTGACAGGGCCGGGGGTTGGCCGCTGCCAGGCGCCTTCGCGCATGTTGATCATCAGTATGCTAACGATGGCCCAGATGCCCAAACCGCCGAACAGGATAAACGAGGACAAATCCCCGTTCACCAGCAGATGCGCACCGACCCAGACCAAAAAACCGATCAGCATCGGGTGGCGAAACCACGCGCGCGCCGTACCCTTGGAGCTGCCGGCACCCATTAAAAACAAGGCGATCAGCATCATAAGGTTGTTAAGGTGCACCCCCCAGACGGGCGGTTTGTATAGGGGCTGAAATTCGGCGCCGCGAAACCCGAAAACCATCATCGCAATGGAAATCAGAAATATGAGCGAGATCACACCCATAACCGGCCCTTTCCCGAATTTTGTGTCCAACATGGCGCGGCTGGTTGGAGATATGCGTTTGAACAGATGCACAAGGCTCCAGATCAGGACGCCGGAAATTAGAAGTATCATATCATTCCCCCTGGTTATTTTTGCCAAGCTTAGCAATTGCGGCAGCTTTACCCAACAGTTTTTCTGCGCCATCCACATGCAGGTTTTCAACGATTTTACCGTTCACAACGGCCACCCCCTCGCCGCGCGCCTTTGCGGCAGAGAATGCCGTAACATAACTGCGCGCCAGCGCCAGATCATCGACGCTAGGGGCAAAAACCGCGTTGGTTATGTCAAGCTGCGCCGGGTGGATCAGGGTTTTCCCGTCAAACCCCATGATGCGCGCCTGTTCACAAACGGCCCGCAGCCCAAGATCATCCTTAAAGGCATTATAAACCCCGTCCACACAGATCAATCCGTAAGCCTTTGCAGCCAGCAGACATAGGGACAGCGCGCACATAATCGGAGCGCGATCCGTTGTATGCGTCGCCTCCAAGTCATTCACCAGATCATTTGTGCCCATCACAAATGCCTGGAGCCGCGGGGTGCTGGCCGCGATCTCCTGTGCGTTCAAAATCCCGAGCGGCGTTTCCATCATCGCCCAGATACGGGTGTGTGCCGGGGCGTTATGCTGCTCCAACAGAGCCTCAATGCGCACCACATCCGCGGCCCTATCCACCTTGGGAATCAAAATCGCATCCGGCCCGACCTTGGCCGCGGCTGCCAAATCCGCCATGCCCCATTCGGTACCCAGACCATTAATCCTGATAACCACACAGCGCCCTCCATAGCCGCGCGTTGCCACTGCCGCACAGACCAGATCGCGGGCGGCGGGTTTTTCATCGGGGGCAACTGCGTCCTCCAAATCAAAAATCAGCGCATCGGCCTGCAAGCTGGTGGCTTTCTCTAATGCGCGCTGTTTTGCGCCGGGCATATAAAGGACAGATCGAAATACCGTTTTTTGCATAGCTTTACCCATAGTTTTTCGTTGAGCACAGTTATCCATACCCTTTGCATAACACAAGGCTTGCCTAAAATAATTACGTGCGCGACCGTATTTACGTAATTTAGTTACGTAGATAAATTCACGTTGCACACTTGCGGAAACTTTTGTTACATCATATGATGTTAAAAATATTTCCAACGAGGTGCCCCATGCAGACGACCGAAACATTCCACAGTGAAGTAGAAGTGGCAAGCAAGCTTAGCAAACTACGCGTTACCCGTGAAGGGCTTATTGCTTGTGCAGAAACGGCCATAAGCGCATCGGCAGACGTGACCTCAAACCACCCCAACAACTCGCGTGGCACCTATCGCTACCATGAAGGAACTGCGGCATTGCGGGATCAATTTTCTGGCATGGATGGCTGGGAAAAGGAAACAACCGACAATGTCGAATCCATATTGAATAAAGAGCTTGGTGCCCGAATTGTGTTTAAGAACGTGGACAGGGCATGTAGTGAGTTGCATTTGCCACAGCCCATATCCCCACAGAAAAGCGCGTCAAAACGCAGCATTCAAACCAATTCACTATTTGAGCCTTCGGCTATCCCACTGACGTTTGCACCTGTCAAAGACTATGGAATTAAGACATATTTCTTTATGGTTTCCGAAAAAGACGAAGAAATATACGCCGAACTGTCGCTTGTAACCGAACTTACCCATGCCGGGTCGTTCAAAGGGATTGCAGAAAGGGTTTTCATCGTGTCCCCAGATTGTTACACGCCCATCGAACCGAAGAACGATGAATCGGATGATGGCGACAATGAGAACGACTTCCAAATCTCGCGCAAGTGAGATGTTTACCCCACAACGCATGCTGATAGCGCGAAAGCGCCTAAAATTGACGGCCAAGACCTTTGCCGAAGAAATTGGCGTGTCTACAGCACAGCTATCAAAAATTGAGACCGGTAAGTCGCCTATTTCGGACGAAGTTCTAGCAAAATCAGCGCAAAGGCTTGGTGTCTCTATTGCCTTTCTATGCGCTGGTGAATTGGATGAATTACCAAAGGAAGCCGCAACTTTTCGTAGCTTGGCACGTATGACGGCGGCAAGTGCAGCGTCGGCGACTGCGGCGGCGTCTTATGCGTTTGAGCTATCGGATTGGTTGGACCGTAATTACAATCTGCCCAGCGCGGATATTCCAAATTTTAGCGCCCTAGAAGACCCAGAAAAAGCCGCGCGGGAACTTCGTGCATATTGGGGCATTGGCGAACGGCCTATAGCTGATGTCATACGCTTGATAGAATCAAAAGGTGTCCGTGTCTTTGCCCTTTCCGAAGCCGATTATTCCGTCGATGCTTACTCATGCTGGAGAGTTGACCGGCCCTACGTGTTATTGAACACAATAAAAAGCGGCGAACATACAGTTTTCGATACTGCGCATGAGCTTGGCCATTTAGTATTACATAGGCATGGGTCTTCGCACAGTTCTAAAAATGCAGAACATGAAGCAAATACCTTTGCCTCGGCTTTCTTAATGCCCGAACGCGACGTTCGCGCCGAAATACCACGCGTTCTAGCAATTAACCAACTTATTGAAAAAAAGCATAGGTGGAACGTATCTCTTGCTGCCCTTGTCTATAGGTTGCGAAAATTGGGGAAGCTGACCGAAGCACGCTATCGCGGCCTATATATTCAAATGGGTAAACGCGGCTACCGGAAAGACGAACCAAGCCCAATGCGGCCCCTTCAATCGACACTATGGGAAAAGGTATTATCGGACCAATGGCAACAGAAACGTACTCTTTCAGAAATAGCCAACGATGTTGAATTGCCCGAGCATGAGGTTTCGACACTCATTTTCCTCTTAAGTGAAGCTGCCAAATATAGAGAATTAAAATCCAGCGTTGGTTCCCACCTCCGTTTAGTTACGTAGATAAATTCACGTTGCACACTTGCGGAATCGGCGGGTTCAGAGTAGGCCAAACCACGATTTCTATCCTCAAAAGGAGACTTGCAACATGGCAAGAGCAAAGATCGCCCTTATCGGTGCTGGCCAAATCGGCGGCACACTCGCCCATATCGCTGCAACCAAGGAACTCGGTGACGTTATCATGTTTGATATCGCCGAGGGTATTCCCCAAGGCAAGGCGCTCGATATCGCTGAAAGCGCGCCGGTTAGCGGGTTTGACGTTGATATGTCCGGCGCCAACGACTATTCCGCCATTGCCGGGGTCGATGTGTGCATCGTGACCGCCGGTGTTGCCCGTAAACCCGGCATGAGCCGTGACGATCTGCTGGGCATCAACCTCAAGGTCATGAAATCCGTTGGCGAGGGCATCCGTGACCATGCGCCCAACGCCTTTGTGATCTGCATCACCAACCCGCTGGATGCGATGGTCTGGGCGTTGCGCGAATTTTCCGGCCTGCCCCATAACATGGTTGTCGGCATGGCAGGTATCTTGGATTCCGCACGCTTCCGCCACTTTCTGGCCGATGAATTCAACGTCTCTGTACGCGATGTTTCGGCCTTTGTTCTGGGCGGGCACGGCGACACGATGGTGCCGCTTACGCGCTATTCCACCGTCGCCGGCATCCCCTTGCCGGACCTGATCGAAATGGGCTGGACCACACAAGAGCGCATGGACGCCATTGTGCAGCGCACCCGGGATGGCGGCGCTGAAATCGTTGGCCTGCTGAAAACCGGATCGGCGTTTTATGCGCCTGCGGCATCTGCTATCCAAATGGCCGAGGCCTATCTTAAGGACCAAAAACGTGTGCTGCCCTGCGCGACATACATTGACGGCGCCTATGGTCTGAACGGCCTTTACGTTGGCGCCCCCACTGTGATCGGGGCTGGCGGCATCGAAAAAATTATCGAGATCAAGCTTAACAAAGATGAACAGGCGATGTTTGACAACTCTGTTAATGCCGTGAACAGCCTGGTTGACGCCTGCAAAGCGATTGACCCATCGCTGGGCTAATACCAAAATGCGGTTTTGTTTTTGCCACAACAGGGCCAGAGTATACCGCTCTGGCCCAACGTGCTGCCCAAACTGTTCGTAAGCACTGTCCGGATTATCCGATTGATCTTTTCACCGATGAGACCATAACGGATCCGGTTTTTACCCAGATACATACGTTAGAGAAAAGCTGGCATCGCCCGAAAATGGAATGCCTCCGCCGTACACGGTTTAAACATGCAATCTACCTTGACGCCGATATATTTGTTATTGCCAGTATCAGTGATATCTTTACGGTTCTGGAACGGTTTGATATCGCAGCCGCACATGATCAAGACCGTAACGGCCCGCTTGCTACGGTGGATTTCACACAGAATCTGCCCGCCGCTTTCCCGCAGTATAACAGCGGTGTGCTGGGCGTTACCCGCAATACCAAAACACAGGCTCTATTGCAGGAATGGGAGCATCTCGTCAGCAGCACTAACGCGCCACGCGACCAGCCTATTTTACGCGAATTACTGTTTGGTTCAGATCTGAAAATCGGCACTTTACCCGCAGAATACAATCTTTTTGATATTAACCAACTGCGTATCTGGAGCGCATTAGATACAGCACCGCGCGTTCTGCATCACTACTATTTGCACGCACATATTAAGACAGACAGGCCGCAGATTAAATCGGTAGAAGCGTTGCTCGGCAAGCCCCTAAGCGACCATATTCAACGCCTGATTAACGCCGATAAATACCTGTTTCCCGACAATACATCGGCACATGTACCCGCATTTTGCAATCTTCACCCACATAAAAGAATCCCGAACCCTTTTGTACCAAGCTGAAACGATCGCCTCCAAAGAAAGCTCCGGTATCTGTTTCGCGGCACCTATGGGGAACGGTTTTATCGATATGTCAGAAATCTAATGGTATCCCGGAAGAAATGACCCGTTTTTTCAATGCCCCCGCGATAAAATTCCACAAAAACAAACCGTAATGTTTGACAATGCCGTCAACGCTGTACATGGTCCGTATCGGTTTTGGAGACTATAACATGCCGAAAAACATCAAAATACTGGGTGAGCGGAACTCTGGCACCAATTTTCTGACGGCCATCATGCGGGGCAATTTTGCTGTTACGGTACACACTAATATTGGTGAATTATCGCCGGCTCAGAATGTTATTTTCAAACATAAAATGATCCTCAAAACCTTGCGGAATAAATTTATAGAATCGTCTTATGAGACCGCGCACATACGCGACCTTGCAACGCAGGGTGGCTGGAAACATGCCTGCGTCACGCCGCGTTTCATTGATGCATTTGCGCGCCCAAATGACTGCCATATCCTTTGTATCGTGCGGCATCCACTGGCCTGGGCACGCTCTATGCACAAAAACCCGTTTCATGCATTCGGGCTGGCACCCCAGGATTTCACGGCTTTCCTTAACACGCCCTGGCGTACTCGTCCGCGCGATGAGCTGGGCAGCGTCACCCTTGCCTCACCGCTGTGCTTGTGGCGTGAAAAACTGCTAAGCTATCAATGTCACGCAAAAACATACGAAAAACTGCGGATTATCTGCTATGAGGATCTGGTGCTGGAAACTGCAAAAACGCTGGGCAAACTGGGGCAGATTCTCCCTCGCAAACACCCCGATATCCGAATCCCTGTGCACGATCCACGGAGTTTCGTAGATAGCACCGAAAGGTTCCCAGACTACCAGCAAAAAGCCCGGGTAACCGATTTTTCTGAACTTTCTAAACAAACGTATGCGCCTTTTGAAACACATATTGGTACAGAGCTAATGGACAGTTTTGGCTATACGGCTTGACCCAACGGCATCTTGTAAGTGCCACAAAGCTCTATAGATTTGTAAACACTGTTTTCTTTTTGGAGGTTACATCATGCGAATTTTTCTTACAGTACCTTTTGTTTTCATGGCGACATTCGCCACGGCTGATACAAATGACCTGATTAAGACTGAAGGCCTGTTAGTGGCCGAGGCCGCCCTTAGCGCCCAGCCAGATAAAACCTCCAGCGACCAGTTCGCGCTGGGGGCCGTGCGGTTTTTGCGTGGGATTGAGAAAACCCTGCAAATCCGCTGGAAGCACAATATGGTGCTGGCGGATTTTGATATGCCGGTGCTGCGTTTGCCAGTTGAACCCAACCCTGATGCGGCACCGTTTGCGCCTGCTTTAATCACCGCACTGTTTTCCGATCTTCGCAGCGATATGGATGCCAGCCGGGCGGCGCTTGATCAGGTGGCTGGTGGCGATGATGTAGCGCTTAACCTTAATCTTATGGACCTGTGGTTTGATGTTAACATGAATGCCAGGCGCGATGTTGGCGAGGGGGTGATTGAACTTGGGGCAAGCTCTCTTATGACCCGTAGGGCGCGCGCCAATATGGATGACATTCCCGAGGCTATGTTGGTGCGGTTTGACACTGCCGATGTGGCGTGGCTGACCGCCTACACCCACCTGATTTCCGGCATATCGGAACTGGTTGTCGCCTTTGATCCAACGCAGGCTATTACGCAGGTGCTGGAGGCCAATGAAAAGATGATGGCGCTGCGGGGGGATATCCCAATGACCAACCCTTACGATGGGGAATTTGGCGGCTGGGTCGATCAGTTTGCCATGGTGTACGGCGCGCTCAACCAACAGCCCGTCGCTGAAAACACGCGCGCGGCCCATGGGCATTTTCTGGAAATGATTGCTGAAAACAAGGTATTCTGGCGGGCGGTTGCCGCGGAAAAGGACAATATTAATGAATGGATCCCGAATAAAACCCAAACCGCCGCACTTGGGTTTGAGCTACCTGCGGATACCAGTGAAACCTGGCAGGCCCTGCTGAAAGACGCCGAGGATCTTTTGAACGGTGATCTGCTGGTCTCATACTGGCGCATTGCGCCGGTGGGTGGCATCAATCTGAAAAAACTGTTTATGGACCCGCCGGTTGTCGATATTGTCACATGGATTCAAGGCGCTGGCCTGTTGGAATACATGGAACAAGGGCCAACGGTAACGGATACAAACTTCAGGCGGTTTTCCCGTATGGTATCAGGGGATACGTTGTTATTTTCCTTATTGTTTAACTAAATTCTGCATTTGTGATCACATGATAAATACGTGTGATCACAAATTCACCTTATCTATACATTTTCCTGTGACCCAGCGCAAATTCCCTTTTGCGCCTGCATAAACCTGTCATACGCTTTCCCAACATCTAAGATACGATTTATTCATATCTTTCGACATACATACCTGTGAGCCATAAAATAGGGACAGTTGGATGAACATTCACGAATATCAGGCGAAACGATTGTTAAAGGAATTCGGCGCACCAGTTTCCGATGGTCGCGCCGTTCTGAAAGCCGAAGACGCTAAAACCGCCGCCGGTGAACTTGATGGGCCGCTTTGGGTCGTCAAGGCACAAATTCATGCTGGCGGGCGCGGCAAAGGTTCATTCAAGGAATCCGAAGCCGGGGCAGCGGGTGGTGTACGCCTGACCAACTCCGTCTCTGAGGCAGCCTTGGAAGCACAAAAAATGTTGGGCCGCACATTGGTCACCCACCAGACCGGCCCGGCCGGAAAACAGGTTAACCGTGTCTATATCGAAGACGGCGCCGGTATTGAAAAAGAACTTTATCTGGCGTTGCTGGTGGACCGTGTAACATCGCGCGTGTCGTTTGTGGCCTCTACCGAGGGGGGGATGGACATTGAAGAGGTCGCCGCCAAAACCCCTGAGAAAATTGTCAGCTTTTCGGTCGATCCGGCCTCGGGCCTGTCAGCATTTCACGGGCGCCGCGTCGCCTTTGCGCTGGGGCTTGAAGGCAAGCAAATCAAACAATGTGTGCAACTGATCAGTAATCTTTACCGCATGTTCATTGAAAAAGACATGGAGATGTTAGAGATCAATCCGCTGATCGTCACGAACGCCGGTGATCTGAAATGTCTCGACGCCAAAATGGGGTTCGATGATAACGCACTTTACCGCCAGTCTGACATCATCGCGCTGCGCGACGAAACCGA
This sequence comes from Paracoccaceae bacterium, assembly GCA_036479695.1. Lineage (GTDB taxonomy): Bacteria > Pseudomonadota > Alphaproteobacteria > Rhodobacterales > Rhodobacteraceae > NORP23. The sequence continues at coordinate 67,474 of JAZGFN010000014.1, read as the reverse complement.
AGAGGATGCCAAAGAACTGGAAGCCTCAAAATACGACCTCAACTATATCACGCTCGACGGTGAGATCGGTTGTATGGTTAACGGTGCCGGCCTGGCTATGGCGACGATGGATATCATCAAACTTTACGGCTCGGAGCCAGCGAATTTCCTGGATGTAGGCGGCGGAGCGACCAAGGAAAAGGTCACCGAGGCGTTCAAAATCATTACGTCTGACCCCAATGTCAAAGGCATCCTTGTGAACATCTTTGGCGGCATCATGCGCTGCGACGTCATCGCCGAAGGCGTGGTTGCCGCCGTAAAAGAAGTCGGCCTGAAAGTGCCGCTTGTGGTGCGGCTTGAAGGCACGAATGTGGAAAAAGGCAAGGAAATCATCAACAACTCGGATGTAGATGTAATCGCCGCGGATGATTTGGGTGACGCTGCTGAAAAAATTGTTAAGGCTGTGAAAGGCTAAATCATGAAACCCGCAATATTTTCCACTATAGCATTGCTTTTTATTGCTGCCTGCGATCAACCTGCTGCCGTAACAACACAAACGTCCCCCGCACAAGCTGATATCGGCGTCCGTGCTTTTGCCGGCATATGTCTGGCAACAGCCCTAAGTTTTAAGGGCGCGGCATCTAAATCATCAGGTTTTGGCCTTGGTTCTTTGCGTGACATGGGCTTTATGCAAATGGCCTCCACGCCGGATAACAGCCTTGCGTTGCAGCTGACGGCTAATAAAGAATGCGTAATCACAACGCCGGACCGTTCAAACGTTGCGCAATTACGGCAGGATTTGGCGGCCGCGATTTCCAAGGTGACGGGTCAAAATATTCCTGCAAGCTTCCCGCAGGGTGTCAATATCAACGGGCAGTCGTTCATCATTCAACATGATAGCAATGGCGGCGAAGCCTACGTTATGCTCAAGAAATAGGATAGAAACATGGCCGTACTTGTAAACGAAAACACCCGCGTAATTTGTCAGGGGCTGACCGGCTCGCAAGGGACGTTCCATTCGGAACAGGCGGTGGCTTATGGCACGCAGATGGTGGGCGGGGTGACGCCGGGCAAGGGCGGGCAAAGCCATATTGGCCTGCCGATCTTTGACACGGTGCACGAAGCCAGAAGTGCGACAAACGCCAACGCCACTGCGATCTATGTGCCCCCGCCCTTTGCGGCTGACGCAATTTTAGAGGCGATCGACGCCCAGATGGAATTGATCGTCTGCATCACAGAGGGCATTCCGGTGCTTGATATGATGCGGGTAAAGCGGGCGCTGGAAGGGTCGAAATCCACCCTGATCGGCCCTAATTGCCCCGGGGTTATCACGCCTGATGCCTGCAAAATCGGCATCATGCCGGGACATATCCACAAACGCGGCTCGGTCGGGGTTATTTCGCGCTCGGGGACGCTGACCTATGAGGCCGTGAAACAAACCACCGACGCGGGGCTGGGGCAATCGACCTGCATCGGCATCGGCGGCGACCCGATCAAAGGGTTTGAACATATCGACGCGCTGGAATTACTGTTGAACGACGAGGAAACGCAGTCGATCATCATGATCGGCGAGATCGGCGGATCAGCCGAAGAAGACGCCGCAGAATTCATCAAGGATATGGCCAAAAAGGGCATCTCTAAACCCATCGCCGGTTTTATCGCCGGGCGCACGGCCCCTCCGGGCCGTCGTATGGGGCATGCAGGCGCGATTGTTGCAGGTGGCAAAGGTGGTGCCGAAGACAAGATCGAAGCCATGAAATCCGCCGGTTTCGTGGTGGCCGATAGCCCTGCCGGACTGGGTGAGGCTGTGCTTAAGGCGATAGGGTAGTGATGAGAAGTATCGACAGACACGAAGATTGGTTGCTGAAAGTTACCGGCTTATATGGTCGAACTTCACGGTGGAAATTTGCGTGTGTGTCAACATCTCTGGCTATGGTTTTACTAATAAGGGCAGTAATTCTAACTCAGGGCAAAGAGTGCAACTCTGGACTTCTATCCCATACACTTGAGGGGCGCGAGATACTTGTGCCCCTATTTGCATATTTTTGGTTGCAAATTGCTGCAACTCGCAGGGCAAACGATGTTCAAAAAACGCCTGGAAAGTTAGTATATTTTTTTTATCGGGTGCTAAATAAATTTAGTAGAAATGTGCTTCCAGTAGAAATAGGGCCACCCATATTTGTTGGCACTTTATTCGCAATGGGTATTTGCTTATTAGTTCCTGAATATGTTTCGCTTGTATGGCAAATGATACTTTGTTCAGAGGAATTGCCTCGAAGCGTAACTATATATGTTCTATCTTTGCTTGGGGGTGGAACGGCACTCATTCTCACGGTAGTGCTTCCATTGCGCGTTCTTTTGCTTCCAAGCAATTACAATAGTAGTCAACATGCTCCAAGCCTTAACGAGGTCACATCATGACAGAGCAATCCAGTAACGACCAATTCCATTCTGAATCCTTCCTGCAAGGGCATAACGCTGAATACGTCGAGCAGCTACAAGCGCAGTTTGCCCGTGATCCCAATTCGCTTGACGCAAGCTGGCAGCAGTTTTTCCGCGCGCTCGGCGAAGAACCCGGAGCTGCACAGGCCGAGGCCGCAGGGCCAAGCTGGGCGCGCAATGACTGGCCGCCTGTCCCGAATGATGAACTGACGGCGGCACTTGATGGGCAGTGGGGGACACCGGAAAAGATCGGCGAAAAAATCAAGGCCAAGGCTGCCGAGATCGGCGTGAATGTTTCTGACGATCAGGTCAAACAAGCGGTGCTCGATTCCATCCGCGCGCTGATGTTGATCCGCGCCTATCGCATCCGCGGCCATCTGGCGGCTGACCTTGATCCGCTGCGCCTTGACCCGCCCGTACCCCATCCGGAGCTTGATCCATCGATGTACGGGTTCGCAGAATCCGACATGGATCGCCCGATTTTTATCGACAATGTTCTGGGCCTCAACACCGCCTCCATGCGCGAAATTGTCGCCATGGTGAAACGCACCTATTGCGGCACATTTGCGCTGCAATACATGCATATTTCCGATGCCGAACAGGCTGGCTGGCTGAAGGAACGGATTGAGGGTTACGGCAAGGAAATCCAGTTCACCCGCGAGGGGCGCAAGGCCATTTTGAACAAACTGGTCGAGGCCGAGGGCTTTGAAAAATTCCTGCATGTCAAATACATGGGCACCAAACGGTTCGGGCTTGATGGCGGCGAAAGCCTGATCCCGGCACTGGAACAAATCGTCAAGCGCGGCGGGCAGCTGGGTGTTAAAGAAGTTGTCATTGGCATGCCGCATCGTGGTCGCCTAAGCGTGCTCGCGAATTTCATGGGCAAGCCGTATCGTGCAATATTCCACGAATTTCAGGGGGGCAGTTATAAACCGGACACCGTTGAAGGCTCGGGGGATGTGAAATACCACCTTGGCGCATCTTCAAATCGGGAATTTGACGACAATAATGTACACCTGTCCCTGACCGCGAACCCCAGCCATCTGGAGGCCGTGAACCCCGTGGTTCTAGGCAAAGTGCGTGCCAAGCAATCGCAACTGAATGACGTAGATCGCACGCAGGTTCTGCCACTTTTGTTGCACGGCGATGCGGCCTTTGCTGGCCAGGGCATAATCGCCGAAGGCTTCGGGCTGTCTGGACTTAAGGGGCATAAAACCGGCGGCACGATCCATATTGTTGTTAACAACCAGATCGGGTTTACAACGGCGCCGCATAACTCACGCTCCTCGCCCTATCCCACCGATATCGCGATGATGGTTGAGGCCCCAATTTTTCACGTCAACGGCGACGATCCCGAGGCCGTGGTCCACGCCGCCAAAGTGGCCATAGAGTTTCGCCAAAAATTTCATAAAGACGTGGTTCTGGATATTTTCTGCTATCGCCGTTTTGGCCATAACGAGGGTGATGAACCGATGTTCACCCAACCGCTGATGTATAGCGCCATCAAGAAACAGAAAACCACGCTACAACTTTACACCGATCGCCTGATCAAAGACGGTCTGATCCCCGAGGGCGAGATTGAGGATATTAAAGCCGCATTTCAGGCCCATTTGAACAAAGAATTTGAATCCGGCAAGGATTATGAACCCAACAAGGCCGACTGGCTGGATGGCCGCTGGTCCAAGCTTGACAAGCAAAAAGATAAATATGAGCGCGGCAAAACCCCCGTGCGCAAGGATCTTTTGAAAAATGTCGGCGACGCGCTAACCCGTCTGCCCAAAGGTTACCAGCCCCATAAAACCATAGTACGCATGCTCAACGCCAAGAAAAAAATGATCGACACTGGTCAAAATATCGATTGGGCGACCGCCGAAGCGCTGGCATTTGGCACCCTGTTACAGGAAGGTTACCCGGTGCGTCTTTCCGGTCAGGATTGCACGCGCGGTACATTTAGCCACCGGCATTCCGGGATTATTGACCAGAATTCTGAGGAACGTTACCTGCCGCTGAACCATATCAAAGACGGACAAGCGGAATATGAGGTTATCGATTCCATGCTCTCGGAATATGCGGTGCTGGGGTATGAATACGGCTATACGCTGGCTGAACCCAACGCCCTGATCCTGTGGGAAGCGCAATTTGGCGATTTTGCCAACGGTGCGCAGATCATGATCGACCAGTTTATCAGCTCGGGTGAGCGTAAATGGCTGCGCATGTCGGGCCTCGTGATGCTGCTGCCCCACGGCTATGAAGGCCAGGGACCAGAGCATTCCTCGGCCCGTCTGGAACGTTTCTTGCAAATGTCCGCCGAGGATAACTGGATCGTGGCCAACTGCACGACCCCGGCGAATTATTTTCACATTCTGCGGCGCCAAATGCACCGAAGTTTCCGCAAACCGTTGATCCTGATGACCCCGAAATCTCTGCTGCGACACAAATCGGCCGTGTCTACGTTGAAAGAAATGCAAACCGGCTCCAGTTTTCACCGGGTGTTGTGGGACAGCGCACAATCTGGGGAATCTGATACGGTGCTTAAGCCTGACGCCAAAATCAAACGTGTGGTTTTGTGCTCTGGCAAGGTTTATTATGACCTTCTGGCCGAACGGGACGCGCGCGAAATTGATGATGTCTACATTTTGCGGCTGGAGCAATTCTACCCGTTCCCGGCCATGTCTATGATCAAAGAATTGGACCGTTTCAGAAATGCTGACGTGGTTTGGTGTCAGGAAGAACCAAAAAATCAAGGGGCCTGGGCGTTTGTTGAACCAAATATCGAATGGGTTCTGGATCATAATAACGCCAAGATCAAACGCCCGATGTATGCGGGGCGCGCGGCCTCGGCCTCTGTGGCAACGGGGCTTGTAACGCAACATAAAGCACAACAAGAGGCGCTCGTGAACGACGCGCTGACACTTTGAAGGGATTGAACCAATGACGGAAATTCGTGTTCCAACACTGGGCGAAAGCGTAACAGAGGCGACGGTCGCCACATGGTTTAAACAGCCCGGTGATGCGGTCGCTGTTGATGAAATGCTGTGCGAACTGGAGACCGATAAAGTAACGGTCGAGGTGCCCTCGCCGATTGCCGGTGTTATGCAGGAAATCATCGCTGCTGAGGGGGAAACCGTTGGCGTTGACGCGCTGCTGGCCAAGGTCGAAGAAGGGGCCGCAGCGGCGCCAGTTACCAAGGCAGAGATCCCGGCGTCTGTTGCACCGGCATCTGCTGGCAAGGATGTTGAAGATGCCCCATCGGCCAAGAAATTGATGGCAGAAAAAGGCCTGACATCGGACCAGGTGACCGGCACGGGCCGCGACGGGCGAGTGATGAAAGCGGATGTCCTTAATGCTCCGGTTCCGGCACCTGTCACGCCCCCCCGCGCACCCGTTACCAGCGATGATACGGGCCGCGAAGAGCGCGTAAAAATGACCCGCCTGCGCCAGACCATCGCGCGCCGCCTGAAAGAAGCGCAAAATACTGCCGCCATGCTGACCACATATAATGAGGTTGATATGTCGGCAATTATGGCACTGCGGACAGAGTACAAAGACCTGTTTTTGAAAAAACACGGCGTGAAACTGGGTTTCATGTCATTTTTCACCAAGGCCTGCTGCCACGCCTTGCGCGAAGTTCCCGAAGTTAACGCCGAAATCGATGACACCGATGTTGTCTACAAGAATTTCGTTCATATGGGGGTGGCCGCTGGCACACCAACGGGTCTCGTGGTGCCGGTCGTGCGCGACGCGGACCAAATGTCATTCGCCGAAATTGAGAAAAAGATCGCCGAACTTGGCGCGCTCGCGCGCGATGGCAAACTGTCCATGGCTGAAATGCAAGGCGGCACTTTTACGATCTCGAACGGTGGGGTTTATGGCTCATTGATGTCATCCCCCATCCTTAACCCGCCGCAATCCGGCATTTTAGGGATGCATAAAATTCAGGACCGCCCGGTGGTGGTAAACGGTGAAATTGTGATCCGCCCGATGATGTATCTGGCCCTTTCCTATGACCACCGCGTGGTCGATGGCAAAGGCGCGGTGACGTTTTTGGTGCGGGTTAAGGAAGCGCTTGAGGATCCGCGCCGCTTGTTAATGGATTTGTAAACTGCCAGGCTGATGATCGAATTTGACCACATAGCTATCGGTTGCCGTACCCTCGCCGAGGGGGCGGCTTATGTGTTCGAAAAAACCGGACTGAAAATCCCTGTCGGCGGTACGCATCCGCTGATGGGCACCCATAATTTGCTTATGGCGACAGGTTCGGACAGTTTTCTGGAAATCATCGCAATCGATCCATCCGCACCTAAACCTGCGCATAATCGCTGGTTCGGGCTGGATAATGTAGATTTTCCAGTCCCGCGCCCGCATGCATGGATTTTACGCTCAAACGACCTTGACCACGATCTTGGTATTGCCAAAGATATCGGCATTGACTTTGGGACGGCCTTAAGCGTGACGCGCGGCGACATGACGTGGCGGTTTGCGGTGCGCAAAGATGGGGCAATTCCGCTGGATGGCGCTGCCCCGATGATCATGGAATGGCCTGAAATGCCTGTCCATCCTGCCGAAAAAATGGTAGATTTGGGCACGCGTATCAAAAATATCACGCTTGAGACCCCCCATGCAGAGAGCATAAATATGTTGCTAAATACCCTAAGCCACAAGAAAATACCGGTGGATATTCGCACAGCGCAAACCCCAAGATTATCCGTTACGCTGGTCCAGAGAGACGGCCGCGAAACAGCACTTGATTAACAAAGCTAAAGGAGACATCCATGCCTAACTACGACGTAATCATCATCGGTGGTGGCCCGGGCGGCTATGTTTGTGCCATCCGTTGCGCGCAACTTGGCCTGAAAACTGCCTGCATTGAGGGGCGCGGCGCGCTTGGCGGCACCTGTCTGAATGTCGGCTGCATCCCGTCAAAAGCCTTGCTGCATGCCTCACATTCCTTGCATGAGGCGCAGCATAATTTCACGAAAATGGGCCTGATGGGCAAGAGTCCTTCGGTCGATTTTGGCAAAATGATGGATTACAAACAGGGCGTGATTGATGGCAATACTGCGGGCATCGAATTTTTATTCAAGAAAAATAAGGTTGATTACATTCAGGGCTGGGGCAAAATCACCGGCGCGGGCGAAGTCACGGTTGCTAGCACGGTGTATTCAGCAAAAAACATCGTGATTGCAACGGGTTCCGAACCCTCCAGCCTACCTGGCGTAAATATTGATGAAAAGATTGTCGTAACCTCGACCGGGGCGCTCAGCCTTAAGAAAGTTCCCAAAAAACTTGTCGTGATCGGGGCCGGTGTTATCGGTCTGGAAATGGGTTCGGTTTACGCGCGCCTTGGCTCTGAGGTCACCGTTGTCGAGTTTCTCGATCAGGTAACCCCGGGGATGGACGGCGAGATTTGCAAATCTTTCCAACGGAGTTTGAAAAAACAGGGCATAAAATTCATCATGGGCGCGGCTGTGCAAACCGTCGAAACCATGAAAAACAAGGCGCGCGTCACCTATAAGTTACTCAAAAATGAGACCGAGACCGTGATTGATGCCGATGTGGTACTGGTTGCGACCGGGCGCAAACCGTTTACCGATGGGCTAGGACTGGCCGAGGTTGGCGTTGAAATGACGGACCGCGGGCAGGTTAATACTGATGCCCATTGGCGCACCAACGTGGCCGGAATTTATGCCATCGGCGATGTGATTGTCGGCCCGATGCTGGCCCATAAAGCCGAGGATGAGGGCATGGCCGTCGCCGAAACCATCGCCGGGCAGGCGGGACACGTTAACTATGATGTGATCCCCGGCGTGATTTACACGACCCCCGAGGTCGCCGCCGTGGGCAAAACCGAAGAACAGCTAAAAGACGAGGGGCGCGCTTATAAGGTCGGGAAATTCAACTTTATGGGCAACGGGCGCGCCAAGGCGAATTTTGCCGGTGAGGGGTTTGTGAAAATCCTGGCGGATGCAACAACTGACCGGATTTTGGGCTGTCATCTGATGGGGCCTGCGGCGGGTGAGCTGATCCACGAGATTTGTGTCGCCATGGAATTTGGTGCGAGCGCTGAAGATTTGGCGCGCACCTGCCACGCGCACCCCACCTATTCCGAGGCTATGCGCGAGGCGGCGCTGGCATGTGGTGATGGAGCAATTCACGCGTAAATTTCGGATGGTATGGTGGTTTTAGCCCTTCATACCATCCCAAAAACTTTTGACCTTGCCAAAAAAATCGCTGGAGGCGGGATTATTTTCCGAACTTAATTCTTCAAATTCTTTCAACAGTTCTTTTTGACGCGCCGTCAGGTTAACCGGCGTTTCCACGGCCAGTTCGATATATAAATCCCCCGCACCGCCGCCGCGCAACGCTGGCATACCTTTACTGCGCAAACGCAATTGCTTGCCCGATTGTACGCCTGCGGGAACCTTAACCCGCGAACGTCCGCCGTCGAGTGTCGGGGCCTCCAGTTCGCCACCCAATGTCGCCGTTGCCATGGAAACCGGTATGCGGCAGAAAAGATTTTGGCCTTCGCGTTCAAATATCGCGTGCGGGCGGACCTCAATGAAAATATAGAGATCACCAGAAGGACCGCCGCGCAGACCTGCTTCGCCTTCGGCTGCAAGACGGATACGCGTGCCGGTTTCAACGCCGGCAGGAATGTTTACGTTCAAGGAACGGTTTTTCTCAACCCGCCCGGCCCCGGCACAGGAACCGCAGGGGTTTTTAATGATTTGGCCACGTCCCGAGCAGGCCGGGCAGGCCCGTTCAACCGTGAAAAACCCTTGTTGTGCACGCACTTTGCCCATGCCGGAACAGGTCGGGCATGTAGTTGGCTCGGCCCCGCCTTCGGCGCCTGTGCCAGTGCATGTTTCGCAGGCAACCGAGCCTGGCACCGAAATTTCGGCCTGTTTTCCTGCAAAGGCTTCCTCTAGGGAAACGCGCAGGTTATAGCGTAAATCGGAACCACGGCTTGCCCGTTGGCCATCGCGCCGCGCGCCGCCACCGGCAAAACCACCGAATAAATCATCGAAAACATCTGAAAACGCGCTGCCAAAATCGCTGGGACCACGGTGCCCCCCCGCACTCGCGCCGGTACCACCTTCAAATGCCGCGTGCCCAAAACGGTCATACGCCGCCTTTTTTTCGACATTCTTTAAGATGTCATAGGCTTCATTAACCTCTTTGAACTGTTCTTCAGCGTTTGGATTATCTTGATTTTGATCCGGGTGCAGAGATTTTACCTTACCACGGTATGCTTTTTTTAACTCGACATCTGTCGCACCCTTGGCAACACCAAGCACGTCATAATAGTCACGTTTTGCCATTCGGGATTTCCCCCTCTTCAAACAAAATGGCCTGCCCAAACGTCGGGCAGGCCGGATTGTTTACCTAAGCTTATGCTTTATCGTCTTTGTCGAGATCTTCAAAATCCGCGTCAACGACATCGTCCCCGGCGTCTTGGCCATCCGCTGCACCAGCTTCGGCTTCGGCCTTATCGGCCTCGGCTTTATAAATGGCTTCGCCCAGTTTCATCGCGGATTCTGTTACATCCTGACTACGGGTTTTGATAGCCTCAGCGTCATCCCCTTCCAGAGCTTCTTTCAGGTTGGCAAGAGACATCTCGATCACCTCAACCGTGGTTGGATCCACCTTATCCCCATGTTCTTCAACCGATTTTTCGGTGCTGTGGATAAGAGCCTCGGCGGAATTGCGCGCCTCTACCATGTCCTTTTTCTCTTTATCGGACTCGGCGTTTTCTTCGGCTTCGCGCACCATTGCCTCAATATCCTCATCCGACAGCCCGCCTGAGGCCTGAATGGTGATTTTCTGCTCTTTATTGGTGCCTTTGTCTTTGGCCGATACCGAAACGATACCGTTGGCGTCGATGTCAAATGCCACCTCGATTTGCGGCACACCGCGTGGTGCGGGGGGAATTTCTTCCAGGTTAAACTGGCCGAGCATCTTATTATCCGCCGCCATCTCACGTTCGCCCTGAAACACACGGATCGTTACAGCGTTTTGATTATCTTCAGCGGTTGAGAAAACCTGACCCTTTTTGGTCGGGATCGTCGTGTTGCGATCAATCAGGCGCGTAAATACCCCGCCCAAAGTTTCGATACCAAGGCTTAGCGGCGTCACATCGAGCAACACCACATCCTTAACGTCGCCTTGCAAAATACCGGCCTGAATCGCCGCGCCCATGGCGACCACTTCGTCAGGATTTACACCTTTATGTGGCTCTTTACCGAAAAATTTGGTAACTTCTTCGATCACTTTGGGCATGCGGGTCATGCCGCCAACCAAAACAACCTCATCAATGTCGCCTTTGGCAAGACCGGCATCTTTCAGTGCGCCAGCGCAAGGTTTCATGGATTGTTTGATCAGATCACCTACCAGCGTTTCCAGTTTGGCCCGGGTTAGTTTCACAACCAAATGCAGCGGTTGTTTGGTTTCAGGATCCATCGTGATGAAGGGCTGGTTGATTTCAGTTTGCGTGGCCGAGGACAGCTCAATCTTGGCTTTTTCAGCGGCTTCCCTTAGACGTTGCAACGCGATTTTATCTTTCTTCAGATCAACGCCATTTTCTTTTTTGAACTCTTTGGCAAGATGTTCAACGATACGCATGTCGAAATCTTCGCCACCAAGGAACGTGTCGCCATTGGTGGATTTCACCTCAAACAGGCCGTCGTCAATTTCCAGAATGGACACATCAAACGTGCCGCCGCCAAGGTCGTAGACGGCGATGGTTTTACCGCCTTCTTTGTCCAGACCATAGGCCAGCGCCGCCGCCGTTGGCTCGTTTATGATACGCAAAACCTCAAGGCCCGCGATTTTACCGGCGTCTTTGGTTGCCTGGCGCTGGGCGTCGTTGAAATAGGCAGGCACGGTGATCACGGCTTGTGTGACGCCAGTGCCCAGATAATCCTCGGCGGTTTCTTTCATTTTTTGCAAGATGAAGGCAGAAACCTGCGATGGAGAATATTTCTCGCCGCGCGCTTCAAGCCATGCATCCCCTGAACCGCTATCAACGATTTTATAGGGCACCATGTCCATGTCTTTTGTTACCATCGGATCATCAATCCGGCGGCCCATCAGACGTTTGACCGCGTAAAGCGTGTTTTCGGGGTTGGTCACAGCCTGGCGCTTGGCGGCTTGACCGACCAGACGTTCATCATCTGTAAACCCGACAACAGAGGGCGTCGTGCGCGCGCCTTCGGCGTTTTCAATTACTTTGGCCTGTGCCCCATCCATGATGGCAACGCAGGAGTTCGTGGTTCCGAGATCAATACCAATAACTTTAGACATCTGTCTTCCTTTCTTGCGGCGTTTTTGAATGCGGGTCTGTTTCAGCCCCCGCTTTCATCCCATAAGGTGATCCCAACAACGGGATCGTTTGAGTGGTATATAGGAGGCACGATTGCGCCCTGCAACCGCCCAAGCCATCTCTTTTTGTGGTTTTTGGGCAAAAACGCGAATTATTCGGGAAATACGCTAACGGATTCAAATATCGGGGGAATTTTGTTCGATATCTTTGGGCAAATGCCGTTTTTCACCCTTGCCGTCTACTGCGACAAATATGAATGTTGCTTGCGTAACTTTCAGGCGGTCTTGCGATGGCAGGCGTGTCACCCAGACCTCTACTGTTATGTGCATCGATGTGGTGCCGGTCTTTTGCAACGCGGCATATATGGTCACCAGATCGCCGACCAAAACGGGTTTGTGAAAGGCCATCGCGTTTACCGCCACGGTCGCAACCTTGCCGCAAGATCGCGTGCGCGCGATAACCGAGGCCCCCAGATCCATCTGCGCCATCAGCCAGCCGCCAAAAATATCGCCATTAGCGTTGGTATCGGCGGGCATGGCGATGGCCTGCATCACCAGCATGCCTTTGGGTTCAGTATTCATAATAATGACCTCTTGCCCCAGCTTTCGCTCATGTTTTTGCGCAGCCAGAATTCCACCATCAAACCGATCAGAAGTGCGGTGAGCGTGAAATACACCGGGTATTCCATGTTAGAGCGAAGCGGAACATAATTCACAAACGCCGCGCCCCGGGCCTGATCAATCACGTGAAACAGCGGGTTCCAGTCAAACCAGCTGACCATGCCTGCGGTCATATAATTTGCCGGCATCATCTTGCCGCTGGTGATCATATTGGCGCGGCGATACATCATCGAAAGCATTGGCACGAACTTGGGGGCAAACGGTTTCAAAACCAGAAAAAGCATCCCAATACCGATGCCACTGGCCCAGGCCATAAAGAACGGGAAAAACAGCCCCGCGGGGTTATAAAATTCCAATCCCCCCCGCAAAACATGCACGGCAAAAAGAATAATGACAATGCTAAGAAGCTGTAAATACAGGCCCGAAAGCGCGACGGAAAGGAAACTTATAAACGTATTCATCGGCGCGTGCATCATCATGGCACTTGTGGGCGAAGCGGCTTTCATCACGCTTTGGATGGCTTTGTTATGGGTGAGAAACAGGAATATCCCCGTCAGCAGGAAAATCACGAAATCCCCGCGAATAGCGAAAGATTTCAGCCCAAGCACCGTGTACATAAGCGCAAAAATAGCCAGCATAATCATGCTTTGGGCAATTGCCAGCAACAGCCCCAATGAGGCATTACCACTAGAGGTCCGCACTTCGCGCACAACAGAATGATAGAGCAGATCCGCAAACGAGAACGCCGCAAACATAATTGTTTTATTTCGTCTGGTCTTATGCACCATTGTGCGCATGCTCCAAGCTTAAGTCTTGCCCGCAGGCTGTTTCTACGTCCATAAAGACATAACACTATGCTGACAATATTACCAAAAGGCTATCACTATGCCAGATACCGACATTATCCCCGAAATCCGCCGCCTGTCGATCCTTGCAGGGCGGGAAATCATGCGCATATATAACGGCCCCGATTTTGATGTGCGTCTGAAATCTGACGAAAGCCCCGTGACCGCCGCAGATGAGGCCGCTGATCGGCTGATATTTGCCGGGCTGCGCGCTGCCTTTCCTAACATCCCGATTGTCACCGAGGAGCAAAGCGACAGTCACCGCGTACAAGCCGCTCGGTTTTTCATCGTTGACCCGCTCGATGGGACCAAGGAATTCATCCACCGGCGCGGGGATTTCACGGTTAATATTGCGCTGGTTGAAAACGGGGTGCCAGTGCTTGGTGTGGTCTACGCACCGGCGCGGGGGCGGCTGTTTTACACCTTGCCGGATGGCATTTCCGTTGAAGAAACCGGCGCGTTCAACCCCGATCGACCCGGGGAAATTCAAAAAATCCACGTCTCAAAACCTGATATGGCGGGCCTTACGGTTGTGGCTTCAAAATCACACCGCGACCGCGCGACGGATGCGTATATCGCCAAATATAACGTCGCGGATTTTCGCTCGGCCGGATCCTCGCTGAAATTCTGTCTGCTGGCCACCGGCGAGGCTGATCTTTACCCGCGTCTTGGCCGCACGATGGAGTGGGATACCGCCGCCGGGCAGGCGGTTTTGCAAGGGGCGGGTGGGGCCGTCGTGCGTTTTGATAATCATACCCCTCTTGGCTATGGAAAACAGGGATATGAGAACCCGTTTTTCATCGCCTACGCGCCCGGTATTGATCTGGTGAAAGGATAAAACATGGCAACCTTACTGGTAATTCCGGCGCGCTTTGCCTCTAGCCGTTATCCGGGAAAACCGCTGGTGGAACTTCGCGGCGTTGATGGCACGCCCCGCAGTCTGATCGCGCGCAGTTGGGATGCGGCGCAGCAGGTAAAAGGCGTTGATCGGATCGTTGTCGCCACGGATGACGCGCGTATCCGCATTGCCGCCGAGGGGTTTGGGGCCGAGGTCGTCATGACCTCCTCAAATTGCCGTAACGGCACTGAACGTTGCGCTGAGGCAGCGCAAAAACTGGATGGTTACGATACAATCGTCAACCTGCAAGGGGATGCGCCGCTGACTCCGCCGTGGTTCATTGAGGATCTGATCGACGCCATGCAAGCCTCTGGAATTCCGGTCACAACCCCGGTTTTACGCTGTGACGCCGATGCCCTGAACGGATTTCAGCAGGATCGCGAAAACGGCAGGGTTGGCGGGACAACGGCAGTGTTTGATAAAGCCGGGCGAGCGCTCTATTTTTCCAAAGAAGTACTGCCATACACCGGGCGGCGGTTCAGCGCAGGCGAGGATATTCCAGTTTTCCACCATGTGGGCGTCTATGCTTATCGCGCGCAGGTTTTGCAGGAATACCTGACCTGGCCCGAGGGGCATTTGGAGAAATGGGAAGGGTTGGAGCAGCTGCGTTTCATGGAAAACGGCACCTCTGTGCATTGCGTTGAGGTAAACGCCAGGGGTCGCGCATTTTGGGAGCTGAACAACCCCGTTGACGTCGCAAGATTAGAGAAAATCCTGTCGGATCAGGGCATGGTATGACCGCGCAGGTCAGCCTGATTATCGTCAGTCAAGACCGACCCGATCATCTGGCCACCTGTCTGGAAAGCCTGCGCAACCAGACCCACCGGGATTTTGAGGTTATCGTGGTTGGGGATCATCTGCCGGCGAATTTTGGCAAAATCGTCAAATATATCCCCTTTAGGGATGCCAATATCGCGGCGGCACGTAATCTGGGAACCAATCTGGCCGCTGCCGATATTCTGGCCTTTTGCGATGATGATAGCGTGCCGGACCCGGGCTGGCTGACAAACCTTCTGGCGCCTTTTGCTGATCCAAAAATTGCCACCAGCGGCGGTTTTACGCGCGGGCGCAACGGTATCAGTCGCCAGTGGGGTGCGATGCGGTTTGATCTTGCAGGGTGCGATATTGCCTTTGAAATGGATGAAAGCGCGCCGTTCCAAATCTTTGAACCGGATACCAAAACACCGGTAAAGCTGATCGGGACCAATATGGCGTTTCGCGCCTCTGCCCTGCGCGATATCGGCGGATTTGATGAGGCTTTTCACTTTTTTCTTGAGGATGCCGATGCAAAACTGCGTCTTGATCAGAAGGGTTGGAAATCAGCGCTGGTGCCCTCAGCCCAAGTCCATCACAGCTTTGCTGCCAGTGCGCGGCGCACGCCTGCGCGCATCCCGACCGATCTGTATGAAATAGGGGCCAGCAAGGCGCATTTTTGCGCAAAACACATGCCGGAGACACAGGTTGCCTTGCAGGAATTTCAACAGCAACAACGTGAACGGCTGGAAAAATTACAAGGCGAAAAACGCCTGACTCCGCAGCAATCCAGCGATCTTTTGCAAGGGCTGGAAAACGGGTTGAACAGCAGGCCTCGCAGGGCAAAATACGCCTCAAAACCCACGCCAGCACCGTTTTTGCTTTTCCCAATCAAATCCGGCCCGCATGTTTTACTGTGCGCGCGTATGGATGATAAAATCTGGCTGGCTGATATGGCCACCAAACTGCATAATGCCGGTGCGCGCGTAACAGCGCTGCAACTTTTACCTTCAATCCGGTATTTTCAGGTGCGTTTTGGCGACGGGTATTGGCAACACAGGGGCGGCGTCTGGGGAAAATCCATTCGCACTGAGCCGCTTTTGGCGATCCGCAGCTATGCGCAAAAATTCCGACATGAGCAGACGCGAATCATGCAGCATGCGAATATTGAGTTTATCGCATACAATGCCCCCGGCCAATTTCAGCCAAATGCTGCCGAACTCGCCGTTTTAGCAGGGTATAAAGTGGAAACGCTGTGAAATAATTCATAAAAATGTATGTATTTTTTGCGTGCTCTTCATTATGATGTAACTGGTTACGAGTTCTAAGTATTTGGGCAACATAGAAAGAATATTCTGCCAACGCCCGTATTATCAGTGGATACCAAGGTTTATGAAACGCAAAGTTACAAAAGCTATCTTTCCTGTCGCCGGGCTTGGCACCCGCTTTTTGCCTGCGACCAAATCCATCCCCAAAGAGATCATGACGCTGGTTGACCGCCCGCTGATCCAATACGCGATCGATGAGGCGCGCGAGGCCGGAATTAAGGAATTCATCTTTGTGACCGCCAAGGGCAAAGGCGCGTTGGAGGATTATTTTGACGCCGCCCCCGAGCTGGAAAAAACGCTGCGCAAAAAAGGTAAACTCGATCTGTTGCAAGAATTGCGCGCGACCGACATGGACAGCGGCGCAATTGCTTATATTCGCCAACGCGAGGCCCTCGGTTTGGGCCACGCAGTATGGTGCGCGCGCCGCCTGATCAGCAACGAACCTTTCGCCGTGATCCTGCCCGATGATGTGATTGCATCAAAACAACCCTGCTTACAACAAATGACAGAGCAATACGCCAAAACCGGCGGGAATATCGTTGCTGCCATGGAAGTTTCGCAAAAAGATGTGCCCTCCTACGGGATTCTTAACCCGGTTGAGGATATGGGCAAGCTGATATCCGTGAAAGACATGGCCGAGAAACCTGATGCTGATAACGCGCCCTCCAACCTTGCCGTGATCGGGCGCTACATCCTTGAACCAAACATCCTGCGACGTCTGAACGCGTTGAAAAAAGGCGCGGGCGACGAGATCCAACTAACCGACGCCATCGCCGCCGAGGCCCGCGAAAACGGCAATGTTTTCGGGTATCGGTTTGAGGGGCAGCGCTATGATTGCGGCTCAAAAATCGGGTATTTAAAGGCCACAATCGCCTTTGGGTTGGCGCGCGATGACCTGAAAGAAGAGCTTGGCGAATTTATTGATCATACCATAAGTCTGCGCCAGGCTGCGGAATAAAGGGCCAAAACCCATGACCAAAATTCTGGTTACAGGCGGTGCGGGGTATATCGGCTCGCACGCTTGTAAAGCGCTGGCTGCGGCGGGACATGAACCCGTCACCTTTGATAGCCTGATAACCGGCTGGCGCGACGCCGTGCAATTCGGCCCTTTTGAAAAGGGCGATCTGCTGGATTCTGCGCGTATTTCAGAGGTTATCCAAAAACATAAACCCGCTGCGATCATGCATTTTGCCGCCCTCGCCGAGGTTGGGCAATCCATGCAAGACCCCGGGCTTTACTGGAAAACCAACGTTCTTGGCGCGCTGAACCTGCTGCAAGCCGCCGTTGATAACGCGGTGTCCAATTTTATCTTATCCTCGACCTGCGCCACTTACGGCGATCATGACGGGGTGATGCTGGATGAAAACACGCCCCAACATCCGATAAATGCATATGGGGCCTCAAAACTGGCGATTGAGCAGATGGTTGCGAATTTCAGCACGCGCTATGGTATTAACCATGTTATTTTCCGCTATTTCAACGTGGCTGGCGCCGATGCGTCGGGCGATATTGGCGAGTTTCATACCCCTGAAACCCACCTCATCCCGCTGGCGATTCAGGCCATAGCCGGGAATCGCCCGCCGCTTACGGTTTTCGGGCGCGATTACCCCACGCCTGACGGAACGTGCGTGCGCGATTACGTGCATGTCAGCGATCTGGTCGATGCCCATATTCGTGGGTTGGAACACCTGCAATCAGGCAAGGAATCTACGGTTTTCAATCTTGGCACCGGGCGCGGGTTTTCCGTGCAAGAAGTCATAGATGCCGTGCAAAATGAGGCCCAAATATCGCTGCCCGCCAAGGATGGCCCACGCCGCGCCGGCGATTGTGCCGCACTTGTCAGTGGCAGTGTGCGGGCGGGTGCCGTGCTGGGCTGGAAGCCGGAAAAATCCAACCTCTCACAGATGGTAAAAGACGCCCGCCGCTGGCACTCTGGTAATGGATATGTGTCTTGAATGGTGGCAATTGTTCTCGACATTTCCCGAAGCATTTCGCGTGTAGCGCAATCACAGCTAACGGGTATTGATCGAGTTGAGTTGGCATATATTAAACATTTCCTTGACTGGCCGGGGTCAGTGTTTTTCCTCGCCAGAATCGGGGGGTATTCGGCGCTGTTGGAGCGCAGGGCCATGCGCGAACTGTTCAGTCTGATCCAGAACCACGGCCCCTGGGAAAAACCCGGGTTTTGGCAACGCTGGAAACGGCAATCCGAGATCGAAAAGATTACAGCGACATTGCGCAAACTGGCGATCTCGGGTCTGCCGTTAAAGCGCGGCCTGCAACGTCATGTGCCAGCCGGATTTACATATATCAATGTCGGCCACGGCGCGCTGAAACCGGCATTTTGGCCAAAGCTGCGCGCGGGGGGCGTTGGGGAAATCCTGTTGATGGTGCACGATGTTATCCCGCTGAACTTCCCGCAGTTTTGCCGCCCCGAGACGACCGAAAATTTCACCAAAAAGCTGCGCGCGGCCCTGAAACATAGCGATATAATCATCTATAATTCCCATGACACAGCCAAAACCACGCAAGTCTGGCTGGATAAATGGGGTATACCCACGCCTGAAACTCATGTGGTATATCTGGGGACAGACCCGTTGCCTGCCCCTGCCCCTGCCCCAAAAACTGCCAGGCACCCATATTTTGTAACCCTCGGCACGATTGAGCCGCGCAAAAATCATCGCCTGCTGCTGGATATCTGGGCCGACTTTCACGCAACTCTGCCGCTGCCAGAAATTCCACATTTATACATTATCGGCGCGCGCGGGTGGCAAAACGAGGACGTTTTTGCAACATTGGACAGCGCCGATTTTATGGGCAAAACCCTACATGAATGCGGCCGGATTCCCGACGTTGAGGCAGGCACACTTTTAGCTGGTGCTCAGGCGCTGTTATTTCCCTCTTTCGCCGAGGGATTTGGCTACCCACTGATCGAAGCCATGCAAATGAACATTCCGGTTATCTGCTCAAACCTACCAAGTTTTTTTGAGACCGCCGGTGATTCGCCAACATACATTGACCCTGCTAACATGTCCGCATGGCGAGAGAAGATATTAAACGCAACAACCGTGAATGGCAAAATGCCCGATATAAACGCGAAAATACCGGTTTTTCCAACTTGGGACGCGCATTTTCATAAAGTTGCCACTATTTTAACTATACACGAACAAGTATCGATTTAGGTGGTAGTCATGAGTATTATAAAGCGCATAGCCGAGCCCTATTATCTTCGTCTGCAACGGCGGCGGCGGCGGTTGCGTGCGGTGCGAAAACAAAAAGACCTGACCACAATCAAAAACCGAACAGACGTGCGGCGCGAAACGGATGTTTTTCTGTTTTCTGTAATCCATAATGAACGTCACCGGCTGCCCTATTTCCTAGATTATTATCGAAAGCTCGGTATCGATCATTTTTTCTTTGTCGATAACGCCTCAGATGACGGTTCCCGCGAATTTCTGGCCGCCCAGCCTGATGTTTCCCTTTGGCACAGCGGCGCCAGTTACAAGCGTGCGAATTTTGGCATGGATTGGGTCAATAGCCTTTTGCGGCGCTACGGTCGCAATCACTGGTGTTTGATTGTCGATGCCGACGAATTTTTTGTCTATCCCCATTGCGATACCCGCCCGATCGGTGCGCTGACCGACTGGCTGGACGCCTCGGCGATCAAATCTTTCGGGGCGATGTTGCTGGATATGTACCCAAAAGGCGCGCTGGAAAGCCAAACCTATACAAGCGGCCAGGACCCGTTTGAGGTTCTGACCCATTTTGACAGCTGCAATTACACCCATAAACCCAATGAAAAATACGGCAACCTGTGGATACAAGGCGGCCCGCGCCAACGGGTATTTTTTTCCGATACCCCCGAACAGGCTCCGGCGTTAAACAAAATACCGCTGGTGAAATGGCAGCGTGGCAATATTTTTGTCAGCTCGACCCATACGTTGCTGCCGCGCGGGCTAAACAAAACCTTTGAGGATTGGGGCGGTGAGAAAATTTGCGGCACATTACTGCACGCCAAATTTCTGCCCGATATTCAACGCAAAACCGCGACAGAATTAACCCGCAAACAACATTACGCCGGCGGGCGGGAATATAAAGCCTACGGTGTACGCGGCGATACTGAAACCGTGTTGTCACATGAATATTCCACCCGTTTCAAAGACTGGAAACAGCTGGAAAACCTCGGCCTTATTTCACTGGGAGGTTGGGCATGACCCTGGCAATTGCGCTTCTCGCTGATAAAAATCTGGACCGTGTCGCCCAGTTGGCGCGCCATATTTCCAAATCCGGTGTTAACATCTGCATTCATATCGATGCCAATATCAGCTTACGGAAATTTGACGGATTTTGTGCCGCACTATCTGATTGCGCCAATATCCGGTTTTCCAAACGCACGGCTTGCGAATGGGGGCAATTTTCCCTGGTCGAGGCTGAATTACAGATGTGCCGCGATATATTCGTCGCCTGGCCCGAAACCGGCCATATCCAACTGATCAGCGGTGACAGCTTGCCGCTTAAACCTATCGACGAAATGGTTGCATATCTGACGGAGCACCCCGAAACCGATTTCATCGAGAGCGTTGCCATTGGGGAAAACGCCTGGATTGTTGACGGTTTGGGGATTGAACGTTTCACAATGCACTTCCCGTTTTCCTGGAAAAAACAGCGGCGTTTATTTGACACCTGGGTAAATTTTCAACGGGTTTTGGGCGTTAAACGTTCTATTCCGGTTGGGCTGAAACCCTATGTGGGCAGCCAGTGGTGGTGCCTTAGCCGCAATACCATTCAGGCGATTCTTAATGATCCGCTAAAATCAACATATGATGCATATTTTCAAAAATGCTGGATTCCCGATGAATCCTATTTTCAAACACTGGTGCGCAAACATGGGCATGAGATTGAGGCGAAACCACTGCTTTACTCCCATTTTGACCATCAGGGCAAACCCATGACATTCTATGATGATCATGCGGATGTTTTGCTTGATCTTGATGTTTTTTTCATCCGCAAAATCTGGCCCGGAGCCGATGAATTATATACACAATTTCTGTCACCTCATCAAAATGCACCCTCTTCAAACGGGGCAAACCTGAATCAACTTATCACCTTGGCAACAGAGCGTCGTAGATTCGGGCGCACCGGTTTGCGGATGCAGGGGCGTGCGCCCAATCAATGGCATGAAAGCCAGCCGGCAACAGCCGTGCCTTATCAGGTTTTTTCTGGCATAAACGCCGTTTTTCCGGATTTTAACAACTGGTTCCAGATAAAAACACCTCAACATATTCATGGCCCATTATTTGCCAAAGAATGTATTCATTTCGCGGGTGCAACCCAAACAGGACCGGGTGGTTTGGCCAATATCGTAAGGATACGTGACGCATCCCCTGACAGTTTTTTACATAATCTTGTCTGGGAAACCCGTGATACAGGCCTCGCTTTCCACTTTGAAACCGATGATCTTGTTGAGATCGAAAAATACCTCGCGCAAGATCCAAATGCCCGCATTTTCCATCTGGAATACAGCTGGATTCTTGATTTGATGCATATGGATATTCGCGACCCCGAGGTATTACAAAGCCGGGCGATATATCTACGCAACCGCGAACAGGCATTTCTGGCAAGATTGCATGGCAATACCGCTGAATGCACACTTACCCGTTGGACCTTATCGGATGCGTTCAATGATCCGGCTTCAATTTTGTCAGATATACTGATTGCTGCGGGTATTGAGAACCAAACAATGCCGATGCTGCTACCAGAGCTTGCCCCGTTTGAGGGGGTAGAGGCATTCGCGCAGCAATTAAAGAACATCGGTGTTGATATTGACTCAACATTTTCTAATACATCCTCTATTGTTTCGCAGACAAGTGACCCTGTGCAAGCAATAAGGTGAGCCAACTGAAATTCCGGTATTTCACAATTCTAGGATCAATGCGCAGCGGTTCCAACTTGCTGGAGCAATCACTGAATCAATTCGATGACATTATTTGTCACGGCGAACTTTTCAATCCCGCCTTCATCGGCGGGCCAAAGAATAAAACCACGTTTGGATTTTCTCTGGCCGAAAGGGAAAAAACGCCTCTTGCGCTTATTGACGCCATGATCGCGGATTCTGGCACAAATATTCCCGGGTTCCGATTGTTTGATGGGCATGATGCGCGCGTAATCCAAAAAACTATCGTTGATCCGAAATGTGCCAAGATTATTTTGCAGCGCGCCCCGTTAGAGAGTTATATTTCCCTGAAAATCGCCCGAAAAACCGATCAGTGGTTACTGCGTGATGCCCCGCAGCGCAAGGCGGCACAAATATATTTTGATGCCGATGAATACACTAAATATCAAAATGCGCACCGCATTTTTCATGATAACATCCGTATAAATCTGCAAAAAACTGGTCAAACGGCATTCTGGTTGCGATATCCAGAGCAAAAGGGCCTCGATATTTTGAACGGCATCGCGAGATTTCTTGGCAGTAATACCCCCTTAAAATCCGTCAAAGAAAATATTCGCAAGCAAAATCCTGAACCTTTGCTGGAAAAAGTCGAAAACTTTGAAGAGATGCAGGACTTTCTGGCCAAAACCCAGCAAAATACTACGCCTGAAGCAGGCTCAACCCCAATCATGCGCGCGAATATTCCGCGGATGGTCAGCTGTATCGGTAATCCGATCCTGTTTGCACCAATTCCCGGCGGCCCAAATGCCGAAGTTTTGCGCTGGATGCATATGCTGGATGCGGGGGGGGATATTTCAACCTCTTATCACGTGGCCGTTAAATCCGGCGAGATTCTGCACACCGGCCACAGCCAACGCACGTTGTTTGAGTGGATGAATGCCAATCCGAATGTGACCACAATTACGGCTGTGCGCCACCCGATTGTGCGCGCATACGGCGCTTTTATGTCAAAGATATTTCCAGCCGGGCCGGACACATATGATATGATCCGCAAGCAATTGATTGAGAATTTCAAGATCATACTGCCGGATGCTAAACTGATGAAAAACTGCGATCGGAAAACCCTAAAGGCCGCCGGGTACAGCATCAAAGAACATCGCGCGGCGTTCCATGGGTTTTTACGGTTTCTCAATGCTAATCTGTCGGGGCAAACCAGCATTCGTGTTGATGGACTTTGGGCGTATCAAACGCAGTTTCTGGCAGGGTTTAATTCAACCGTTCCAATCGCATTAATTACCCGTGAGGGCGCGCTGGATGTTGGGTTTCGGTATGTCGAATCTTTGCTCGATCTTGCACCCCCGAAATTGGGACCGCCCATTCGTGAGGCACATATTTTTGCGCTAAATGATGTGTATACACGCCAGAGCGAAAATCTGGCGCGTAAAGCTTATGGCGTGGATTACACCCGGTTTGGGTTCGATGATTTCAGGCCGCTTTAGAGGCTTTATCGGACGTCAAAATCGCAAATAGCGCATTTGGATCTTCAGAGGAACGCAGTTTTGCGCAAATCACTTCGTCGCGCAGCATCCGGGACACCCGCGCCAAAGCTTTCAAGTGCTCAGCACCCGCACCTTCGGGGGCAAAAAGCGCGAAGACCAGATCAACGGGTTGTTCATCAACCGCGCCGTAGTTCAGTGGGCTTTCAAGCCGGATAAAAATACCTTTTACGACATCAAGATTGGGCAAGCGCGCATGAGGGATGGCCACACCATTTCCCATACCCGTTGGTCCCAACAATTCACGTTCCTGAATCGCATTAAAGATGTCTTTGCTGGGCAGGGCATAAACGGCCTCGGCCACCTGCGCAATTTCTTGCACCAGACGTTTTTTACTTGTGGCCTTAAACTGTGCGATAACAGCCTTAGCCGACAGAATATTTACAAGTTCCATACTAAATCTCTTTATATAAGTAGTCTTAACGGATTATTTATTAATATTACGTGGGTCTATCCAGCCAATATTACCATCACTTCGGGTATGAACAATATTCACGCCTCCGTGTGTTACATTGCGAAAAACCAGCATTTCAGTATCTGCCAGCTCCATCTGCATCACGGCCTCACCAACCGAGAGCGTCTGGATTTTCGTCTCCATTTCGGCAACAATTACCGGCAGCAAACTGTCCGGTTCTTCAATATCATTGCCAGATGCAAGCACATAAGATTGCGCGCCGATGGTTTCGATCGGGTCATTGCGATCTTTGTGGTGGTCTTTCAGACGGCGTTTGTAACGGCGCAACTGGGTTTCCATCTTTTGGATGGCGCCCTCAAAACTATCATAAATATCACCCGCCCGGCCTTTGGCCTGCGCGTTCAGCCCAGTTGATAGATGCGCCGAGATATCGCACAAAAATTCATGTTGATCCTTGGAAAAAGTCACGTTGCCATCGACAGGGTTCTCAGCGTATTTGCTGACCGCATCAATCATACGTGCTTCCACATGGTTGCTAAGGGCGTGGCCCACATCAATATGCTTTCCGTTGATCTGAATTCTCATAATCTCTCCCCGTTTATTTTGTCAGTCTGGCCGACAATGGGTTAAAATGCGCGGCACCGCAGGGCGCGGAACCTAGGGTTTGTAACTGTAAGAGTCAACATAGGTAATATATGCCTCAGAAAAAGATGCCGCGACGTTATGTGCGCGCATTTTTCTGGTGCTTTCGCCGCCGGCGACTCGATGATGGTATGCCCATAGCCTCACGATATTTCGCAATGGTCCGTCGTGCAACATCTACGCCACTATTGTACACAATTTTTGTTATTTTTTCATCCGAAAGCGGTTTTTCGCTGTTTTCAGCTGCAATCAACGCCCGAATTTCTTCGCGCACAATCGGCGCTGCGACATCCGGCCTGCCATCATGACACGCAATGCCTTGGGCAAAAAAGAACCGCAGTTCAATATTTCCACGCAGAGAATACAGGTATTTACGACTGGTGACCCGACTAACGGTTGATTCGTGAATGCCAAGCTCGCTTGCGACAGCCTTAAGGGTCAGAGGCACAAGGCCAGATATTCCGGTATCAAAAAACCGATTTTGATGACGCACAATGGTAGTTGCCACCTTCAGAATTGTCTTCGCTCGCTGGTCCATCGCCTTGATTAAAAACCGGGCGTTACTGCGGCATTCGCTAACGAATTCTTGTGCTTTTGTACCATCGCGCGAAACCTCTGCGGCGTATTGTTCATTTACCAGAACCTTTGGCAAAGTGTTTGTATTCAGCTCAACCCGCCAATCCCCCAATGGGTTAGGGCTGACGATAACATCAGGCACTGCCATTTGTGCAATATCGACATCAAAGCCGGATACAGGCCGTGGATTGAGGGTTTTCAACACATCGATTGCCCGCATCAAATCATCAGAATTCAGGGCGCATAATTGTGCAAGTTTTTCCATATTACCTGTGGCGAGAATATCCAGATGTTCCGTTAACGCGGCCATCGCCTGATCCATCCGACCCGTTTCAACCAGTTGTAAAACGAGGCATTCTTTCAGGTCACGCGCCCCGACCCCGGTTGGCTCACAACTTTGCAGCAGGATCAGCGCATCCTCCATTTCGGCTTGCGGCACGCCTGATCTTTCGGAAATTTCAAACAGGGGGGCACATAAGAACCCGCGTTCGTCCAGCTCATCGACCAGACGGCAGGCCAGATCAGCGCGGTGCGGGTTATGTTCCGACATCTTGATTTGCCCAAACAGGTTTTCGCGCAAGGTTTGTTCGGATTTTATCGTGCTCAACACATCAAAGGTATCCGCGCGGCTTTGTGCGGCTGTGCTTGGCAAAGGCATCGCCTCTCGTGAGGTTTCCGCAGGGATTTCATTGTCTTTAGGTTTTGGATCAGGCTGCTCCACCTCTGGTTCGACTAGTTCCAGCAGAGGATTTTTTTCAATCTCATCGTGTAGATGCTGGGTTAACTCCGCATTGCTCATCTGCAACAGTGCAATCGCCTGGCGCAGTTGTGGCGTCATCGCCAAACCCTGGGTTTGTTTGATTTCTAGCCGTTGGGATAATGCCATATTAACGTACCTTTGCAGATCCGGCCCACGTTAATACTGAAAGGTTTCCCCAAGATAAACGCGGCGGACATTACTATCCTGAACTACCTCGGCGGGTGTTCCACTTTTTAACACAACCCCATCATGCAAGATATATGCCCGATCCACAATATCCAATGTTTCCCGAACGTTATGGTCCGTAATTAGAACGCCGATCCCTTTGTCTTTCAGGTGCGCCACGAGATCACGGATGTCACCCACGGCGATTGGATCAACGCCGGCAAATGGTTCATCAAGCAATACGTATTTCGGCTGCCCGGCCAGACAGCGCGCGATCTCGACCCGCCTGCGTTCGCCCCCCGACAGCGCCATCGCTGAGGCGCGGCGCAGATGTGTTATTGAGAATTCTGCCAGCAATTCATCCAACATATGCTGGCGTTTTTGGCGGTCTTTGATCGAAAGTTCCAGCACGGCGCGGATATTGTTTTGCACGGAAAGCCCGCGAAAAATGCTGGCCTCTTGGGGTAAATATCCAATCCCGAGCTTGGCCCGGCGGTACATTGGCAAATGCGTTACATCGGCGCCATCAATGGTGACATTGCCCGAATCTGGCAAAACCAGCCCGGCGATAGAGTAAAAGCACGTGGTTTTACCAGCGCCGTTTGGTCCCAAAAGTGCCACCACCTCACCGCGTTTCAAGGTCATAGAGATATCGCGCAACACCGGGCGGCGGCCATAGCTTTTGCCTAAATGCGCGACCTCAAGCCCGGCGGCGGCGTCTGTAACCGAAAGGTTTTCCGCCGCACTCATTCACTGGTTCCCGTTTGGAAAATCGTCTGGACACGACCCTCTAACAAGGCAGTGCCCGCCTTTAAATCAATACGCAATTTTTGCGCCGACAGGGCGTTTTGACCCTGGGTCAGGATAACGTCGCCGGTCATGACAATAATATTGGTTTCAAGATTAATCCTTGCCTCATTGCCTTCAGCCGCCTCAGCGCCATTTGTAAAAACCACGTTTCCCGTTGCATAAAGCGTTGAAATTGGCCCAACCGCGCCCGCGCTTTTATTACTGTACACCACCTCGACTTTATCAGCCGTTAACCGCATGACCTGAATGCCGATAACCACATTGCCCGAAAAAACCGCCTTGCCCGATTGCTGGTCAATGCCCAAAGTATCGGCGGTGACCTCAACCTTGGTGTCCTTACCCAGCTCAAGCCCGGCAAATGGCACCTGCGCGCCCTGGGCGAATGCATTGCCTGCAATCAGAATGGTCATCAAAGCTATGCTGATTATCGAAACTCTCATTCGTTTGCGTCCTTATCCAATGTGGTATCTTGTGCGCTGCCTTGCAGAATTACCGACAGTTTAACCCCGTTTTCAAACCAAATCATCCGCTTTTCTTCGCCATCACGTTTTTCTGTCTCGATACGCAGTAATCCTGCCGCAATATCACCCATCGGGCTGGTGGCCGTTACGGCACCATCGGTTAACAACCGCCCCAAACCCAGTTCGGCCACCAAACCACTGGTCTTAACGCTCAAACCATCCGAAAAAACAATCGAGACCCCCTCAGCCATGCGTAATTTGCGCGCCGCCATCCCGTACTCGGCTTTCTGCGCCGTAATTTGGATGCTGTTACCTTGCGCAAACTGTATTTCCCCTGAAATGCCATCAACCTTCAGCCGGCTTGGATTAGGCGCATCCGGCAACACCAGATCGGCAGAGAAATAATAGCGATCGCCCGTGGCATTACTGCCCGAAAACCGGGGCTTGGTAATCCGCATGCCGCTTTCAAGTGCCATCATGTCAATCTTGGAAAAACTCAACCCGCCCTCTAGCCCACGTTCTTTAGTTGCCAAAAATACCGTCGCCAGCAATGCAATGGCGATCAGAGGCAGGAGTATTTTCAGAAAATATATGAAGTTCGAATAACCGCCCCTGCGCATGAACCTACCCCAGCCCTGCGCGCAAACAATCATGCAGATGCAATATCCCGACGGGCGTATTGGTGCCTGCTTCAACCACAAAAAGCGTGGTGATTTTGCGTGTGTTCATAACGCCCAAAGCTTCGCTGGCCAAAGCCTCGGGTGATATGGTCAGCGGATCCGGGGTCATGACATCGCGAGCGGTTTTATCCAGCAGGCCATCCATATGGCGGCGCAAGTCACCGTCTGTGATCACACCTTGTAACGCGCCATCTGCCCCCATAACCCCCGCCACGCCAAAGCCTTTTTTGGTGATGATTAACAGCGCATCGCTCATTAAAGTGTCAGGGGTTACAACCGGCAAATCAGCGGCGCTGTGCATCAAATCTCCAACACTGGCAAGACGCGCCCCAAGCTGGCCGCCGGGGTGAAATTCACGGTAATCTTCTGGCGCGAAAGAGCGGTGCTCCATCAGCGCCACGGCCAGCGCATCGCCCAGCGCCATGGTCAGGGTGGTTGATGTGGTCGGCGCCATGCCGATGGTGCAAACCTCGGGGGCTTCGGGCAAAACCAGCGCCACGTCAGATTGTTTCAGCAATGTGCTGCCGGGTTTCGAGGCAACCCCGATCATCGGGATCGAAAAGCGGCGGGTATAGGCGATAATATCGGATAATTCCGGCGTTTCACCCGAATTCGACAACACCAAAACCACGTCGTCCTTGGTAACCATGCCCAAATCGCCGTGGCTTGCCTCAGCCGGGTGCACGAACTGCGCGGGCGATCCGGTAGAGGCCAAAGTCGCAGCAATTTTGCGCGCCACATGGCCAGATTTACCCATGCCACAAACGATTATACGCCCCTTGGTGCCCAGCATCAAATCCACAGCATCTGCGAAATTTTGATCCAGAACGTCCGCATATTTCATCAGCGCCGCACCTTCAACCGAGAAAGCCCGCCGACCGGTTTCAATCATTTTTATGTGGTTGGAATTCTTGCCCATACGCGCCTCGGTTTTAATGTGAGAAAATATCAACGTCTGGCCAACCAGCCAGATCGAGCGCCGCCCTGTGAGGCAGGAAATCGAAACAGGCCTGCGCCATATCCATGCGCCCCTCACGGATCAACCGCGCGTTCAGGATTTCCATAAGCTGGTGCAAATACAAGACATCCGACGCCGCATAATCGATCTGCGCCTGGCTTAACGTGGCGGTGCCCCAATCTGATGATTGCTGTTGTTTGGAAATATCAACCTGTAAAAGTTCATGTAAAAGGTTTTTCAACCCATGGCGATCCGTATAGGTCCGCACCATTTTCGAGGCGATTTTTGTGCAATACACCGGCGCGGTCATTACACCAAAACGGTTAAGCAGCACTGCAATATCAAACCGCCCGAAATGGAAAAGTTTCAGCACAGCAGGGTCCGCCAGCATGCGACAAAGATTCGGCGCCGCAGTCTGATCTTTGGAAACCTGCACCAGATGCGCGTTTCCATCCCCCGAGGAAAGCTGCACAACACAAAGCCGGTCGCGATGCGGCTGCAACCCCATAGTTTCGGAATCAATGGCCACAACAGCCCCTAAATCCAGATCATCGGGTAAATCATTCTGATAAAGATAATTCGTCATTTGGCTTCCCATTTCACCGCAGTTTCCAGCTTTTATTTCGCATTCCTGCCCCAAAAGAGCCATAGCTAATGTATAATCTATCATATGTATGCCAGCCAGTCCGACAGATAAGAATTTTTCCGCCTGCTTAAAGAGGCAAACCAGTCAGCTGTTTTTTATATAAAAGAAGTTATATGTCAGAAAATGGGTAAAATTCTGATTTAATCATTAATTTATGGGGCGAATCTGAAAAACGCAGTGTTTATCCCGCCCACCATAAGCATATTCCCGAACTTATGAGCGACCTTGAAAAATTTCTGCACGACGACACAAGCCATGTGCACCCTTTGTTAAGGATCGCAATCGGGCATTATCAGTTCGAAACCATCCACCCATTTCTAGATGGAAACGGCCGGTTGGGGCGGCTGATGATATCCTTATTCCTGAGCTCCGAAGGGTTGCTAAATAAACCTTCCTTATACCTGTCAGATTACTTTGAGCGTAATAAAACCGCCTATATCGACCATCTGATGGCCGTTAGACAAGGTAAC
This sequence comes from Paracoccaceae bacterium, assembly GCA_036479695.1. Taxonomy (GTDB): domain Bacteria; phylum Pseudomonadota; class Alphaproteobacteria; order Rhodobacterales; family Rhodobacteraceae; genus NORP23. Next base: position 37,255 of record JAZGFN010000014.1, on the reverse strand, counting down.
CACCTGCATGCGTGGCTAGTTTTCTTTTTACACGGGGTGGTGGAAACAGCCAAAGCATCGGCAAATGTTTTCAAGGGAATTCTAAAGTTAAAAGCAGAATTAGAGCATGAGGTTTTACCTAGATTTAGTGCGCGCAGGCAGGATAATGCGCAACTTCTTGTGCGTAATCTCTATGCTAAGCCTGTGGTGGATGTGAAGGCGGTTACTGCCATGATCAACGGCACAACCAACACCGCGTCTGCCCTAATATCGGATCTGGTGCAGCATGGTGTATTGATTGAAATTACGGGACAAAAAAGAAACCAGCTGTTCATGTTCCATGATTATATTTCGCTATTCAGGTGATAGCCCTCTTGAGGTTACAGCCAAAAAATACGATCAATACCACATAAGGCCCCGTAGCTCAGCTGGATAGAGCGGCCCCCTCCTAAGGGGCAGGTCAGAGGTTCGAATCCTCTCGGGGTCACCAAAAATCTTTTGATACCAATTGATGATGCGCATATTTGGCAAACCGGCTGCCGATAGTGGGTATCACACAGCTTACAGATTTTCACATATTTCGATGAACCATCTAAAACTGCGTGTAGTATCAGGTCCGGGGCTTTGGCTTTACGATTTCTAGCGTGTCGAAACCGCCGGCAGGTATATAAACTGCTGCAAAATTACACGGCTTTACGGCGGTAACCCTTCCTATCCTGCATTTTTGCAATACTGCTTTGCAGGGTAACTGAACGCTAGTTCAATTTTATTTCTTTACCTGCTGTATATTCTTGCTAGTCTCAATTCCAACAATGGCGGAATCAATGCGCCAAAAAATACGGGCGAAACGGCCTGAAATGGGAGGATACCGGCAATGCCGAGCGCGTTCGTTCTTGATGCGGATATTGACACGTTTCCAAAGCTTTTAGCCCGTAATGCGGTTAAGTTTCGTGGCAAACCTGCGTATCGGGAAAAGGAATACGGCATATGGCAAAGCTGGACCTGGGATGAGGTAAAGGACGAGGTTGAGGCGCTGGCGATGGGCATGCTGGCGCTGGGCCTGAACGCGGGCGATCATGTCGCTGTTATCGGCCGCAATCGCCCCTATCTTTATTGGGCAATGACGGCGGCGCAGTGTTGCGGGGCAATTCCCGTGCCGCTTTATAACGACGCAAACGCCGAAGAAATGACCTATGTTCTGGATCATTGCGGCGCACGGTTTTTAGTGGTGGAAGATCAAGAACAAGTCGATAAGGTTCTGGAAATCCAAAACCAATTGCCCAATATTGCCGAGATTATTTACCTGGATAAGCGCGGTATGCGCAAATACGACCACACCCACCTGAACGCCTATGTTGATGTGCAGGCTGAGGGCCGGGCCGGGCATGCGCGCCTTGCACCGATCATGATGGAACGCCAAAATGTGATGAATGCCAATAGCACGTCGGTGATGCTTTATACTTCGGGCACGACAGGGCGGCCCAAGGGGGTGGTTTTGTCGAACCTCAATATCATCTCGGCGGCGATTTCCTCGTCCGAATTTGACACATTGAACGCGGGCGACAGCGTTTTGGCCTATTTGCCGATGGCCTGGGTCGGGGATTTTATCTTTTCGATCGGGCAGGCGTTCTGGAATGGTTTCTGTGTTGCCTGCCCCGAAAGTACTGACACGATGCAAGCAGATCTGCGTGAGGTCGGGCCAACGTATTTCTTTGCCCCGCCCCGCTTTTTTGAGGGTGTCCTGACCACCGTTATGATCCGTATGGAAGACGCAAGCCGCCTGAAACAACGTATATTTCGCATCTTTATGGCGCACGCAAAAAAGGTCGGGCCGGCGCTGCTGGATGGTAAGCCTGTCAGTTTTGGGGATCGCTTGAAATACATGCTGGGTGATATACTGGTTTACGGACCGCTGAAAAATACGCTTGGCCTAAGTCGTGTGCGCATTGGCTATACGGCCGGTGAAGCGATCGGGCCTGAGATTTTTGAATTTTACCGGGCGCTCGGGATCAACCTCAAACAGCTTTACGGCCAGACCGAGGCAACCGTGTTCATCACCCAACAGCCTGACGGCGAAGTGCGCGCTGATACGGTTGGCGTGCCAAGCCCGGGGGTTGAGGTGAAAGTTGCCGATAGTGGTGAGATTTTCTACCGGTCACCCTCGACCTTTATCGAATATTACAAAAATCCCGAAAGCACCGCAGACACCAAGGATGCCGAAGGCTGGGTCGCCACAGGGGACGCAGGATTTTTTGAGGATGACACCGGACATTTGCGAATTATCGACCGCGCCAAAGATGTTGGAAAAATGTCTGATGGGTCGATGTTTGCGCCGAAATTCGTTGAAAACAAGTTGAAATTCTATCCCAACATTCTGGAAGTCGTGGTTTTTGGTAATGAACGCGACACCTGCACTGCGTTTATCAACATTGATCTTAACGCTGTCGGCAACTGGGCTGAACGCAACAATATCGCCTATGCTTCTTATCAGGAACTGGCCGGACATCCCCAAGTTTACGAAATGATCAAGGGGCATATTGAAGAGGTCAACCGTTCAGTCGCCCAGGATCCAATGTTGTCAGGCTGCCAGATACATCGGTTTCTTGTACTGCACAAAGAACTTGATGCCGATGATGGTGAGATGACCCGCACCCGCAAGGTCCGCCGCCGTATTGTCGAGGAAAAATACAGCGATCTGATCACCGCCCTTAACAGCGATGCCACCACGGTTTCCACAAAAACCGAAGTGACATATGAGGATGGGCGCAAAGGCGAAATCAAGGCTACGGTACAAATCAGCGATGCAAAAACGGTTACACGAGAGGCAAAAGCCGCATGAATGCCAGCGCACAAACATATGTGACCGAGGATGGGCGCACCATCGGTACGCCGATCATGGAGATGAAAAACATCACCCTGAAATTCGGCAGTGTCGCTGCGATCTCGGATATTTCCTTTGACATTCGTGAAGGCGAAATACGCGCGATCATCGGGCCGAACGGGGCTGGGAAATCATCAATGTTGAACGTGATCAACGGCTTTTACCATCCCCAAGAGGGTGAAATATGGTTTCGCGGCAAGCGGCGCAAACCGATGAAACCCTATCAAATCGCCCAACAAGGCATCGCGCGCACATTCCAGAATATCGCGTTGTTCAAAGGGATGAGCACGCTTGATAACATCATGACCGGGCGATTCACCCACATGAAAACCAATATGTTCTGGCAAGGCATCTGGAAAGGTCCGGCGGAACGTGAGGAAAACGAAAACCGAGATATTGTTGAACATGTCATCGATTTTCTGGAAATTCAGGCCATCCGCAAAACCCCGGTCGGGCGTCTGCCTTATGGTTTGCAAAAACGTGTGGAACTGGCGCGTGCATTGGCGGCCCAACCCAAATTGCTGCTGCTCGATGAACCGATGGCGGGCATGAACGTCGAGGAAAAAGAGGACATGAGCCGCTTTATTCTGGATGTGAACGATGAATTTGGCACCACAATTGCGCTGATCGAGCACGATATGGGCGTGGTGATGGATATTTCTGACCGCGTGGTGGTTCTGGATTATGGCCGCAAAATTGGCGATGGCACCCCCGATGAGGTGCGCAACAACCAAGACGTGATTGACGCCTATCTAGGGGTCGCACATGACTAGGGAAAACGCACATGTCCGCTGAATTTTTCTACACAATAGAGGTGATCCTCAACGGTCTGATGACCGGGGTGATGTACTCGCTGGTGGCGCTTGGCTTTGTGCTGATCTTCAAGGCCTCAGGTGTTTTCAACTATGCCCAAGGGGTGATGGCGCTATTTGCGGCGCTGACTTTGGTGGGCATCCAAAACGGGCAGGTGCCGTTTGCGCATCTGATTAACGCTGTTTTTGGCACCCATCTCGACACGTTCGGCTGGCATGTTCCGGCATTTTTGGCGATCCTGCTGGCGCTCGGCGTTATGATCCTGTTTGCCTATATCGTTGAGCGGTTTATCCTGAAACATCTGGTGGGTCAGGACCCTATTATCCTGTTTATGGCCACCATCGGGCTGGCCTATTTCATGGAAGGTTTCGGCGACCTTATGTGGGGTTCTGAAATCAAAAAACTGGATATCGGTCTGCCGCAGGGCGCCAATATCTGGATTGAAAGCGCAACCGCCGGCTGGGCTGATGGATTTTACGGGTTTTACCTTGATAACCTTGATATCTGGGCCGCGGGCATTGCCTTGGTGCTGGTGATCAGCCTGATGATTTTCAGCAATTACACCAAGACCGGGCGCGCCCTGCGTGCGGTGGCTGACGACAATCAGGCGGCCCTGTCGGTCGGGATCAGCCTGCGCACAATCTGGGTAATTGTCTGGTCATTGGCAGGGTTCGTGGCACTGGTTGCCGGCATCATGTGGGGCGCAAAGTCCGGGGTGCAATTCTCGCTGTCGCTGATCGCGCTCAAGGCACTGCCGGTGCTGATGTTGGGCGGATTCACCTCTATTCCCGGGGCGATTGTCGGAGGGATGATCATCGGGGTGGGTGAGAAACTATTTGAATATGAAATCGGCCCGCTGATTGGCGGAGCCACCGAAAACTGGTTCGCCTATGTGCTGGCCCTGATATTCCTCGTGTTCCGGCCCCAAGGCCTGTTCGGCGAAAAAATAATTGAGAGGGTATGATGCATAAAAGTCGCTTAGGGGTAATCGTGATTGACTGTAAGGGCGAAGAGCTGAACGCGGCGGCTGTTTTTTGGTCGGCTGCGCTGGGGTTTAATTTTGACATTGATCCCGATGGAAAATACGCCGTTGGAAAAAACCCGGAAGGCGAGCCACGGATACTATTGCAACATGTCAGCCATAACAGCCGTCTACATTTGGATATTGAAACCAATGATCGGGATGTTGAATGTGCACGGCTAGAGGCGCTGGGGGCGGTCGTGATCGAAAACTGTGCAAAAGGCTGGACTGTGATGGAAGCTCCGACGGGCCACCGGTTTTGCATCGTCAGCCCGCAACGCGCTGATTTTTCCGCCAACGCAAATGCATGGGAGGTCTGAAATGTTCTACCGCGAAGCAGGCGACTACAAGACCACATACGCATCGGACACCCAGACTTTTCCGATCAAGTTGGATCGCTGGGGGTATTATTTCATCATCGGATTTGCCTTTCTGGTTGTGCCGCTTTTCATCACCGATTACTGGGCCAACGCGATTTTTGTGCCGTTTCTGATCTGGGCCGTGGCGGCGATTGGTTTGAATATTCTGGTGGGATATTGCGGCCAGCTTAGCCTTGGCACCGGTGGGTTTATGGCTGTTGGGGCCTATGCTGCCTATAAATTGATGACCAGTTTCCCGGATCTCAGCATTCTGTTTGTCGTCTTGATTTCGGGTGCCATAACGGCACTGGTCGGGATCATATTTGGCCTGCCTAGCCTGCGCATAAAAGGTTTTTATCTGGCCGTAGCCACGCTGGCCGCACAGTTCTTTCTGGTCTGGCTGTTCAACAAGGTGCCGTGGTTTTACAACAACTCGGCCTCGGGGCAGATCAGCGCGCCGACGCGATCGATCTTTGGGTTTGAGGTCACGGGGGCCACAGCCACGCCCGAGGCGAAATACCTCTTTTGCCTGGCCATTCTATTGGCCCTTGCCTGGCTGGCCCGAAACCTGACGCGCGGGCGTATTGGCCGCAGCTGGATGGCGATCCGTGACATGGATATTGCGGCTGAAATCATCGGGGTTGCGCCCCTGAAAACCAAACTAACCGCCTTTGGTGTCAGTTCATTTTTTGTGGGCGTCGCCGGGGCGCTGTTCTTTGCTGTTTATCTTGGTGCGGTCGAGGTTGGTGAGGCCTTTGGCATTCAGAAATCCTTTCTGGTGCTGTTTATGATCATCATCGGCGGGCTTGGCTCAATTTTCGGGTCGATCATCGGGGCGGCGTTTATGGTGCTGATGCCGGTTTTACTGAAAAACATCATGGTCGGGCAATTGGGCTGGGCCACAGATATCGCTGCGCATTTCGAATTTGTTATCGTCGGCGCACTCATTATCCTTTTCCTTATACTAGAGCCGCACGGGCTGGCACAGCTTTGGCGGCTCACCAAGGAAAAGCTTCGTCTTTGGCCGTTTCCGCATTAGGCGGGGCCAAATCATAAGCCACCGAGAATTCGGGGCATCACCTGTCGAATCTAAAGGGAGGACGACATGAAACTAACGAAACTGGCAGCAATCGCTGTCGCGGCGCTTACGGCCGCAAGCCCGGTAATGGCTGATCTGGTATTCCCCAGCCTTAGCTATCGCACCGGCCCATATGCCGCCAACGGCACACCCGTGGCGGATGGATTTGCCGATTATTTCACCCTGCTCAATGAGCGTGACGGCGGTATCGGTGGCGTTATGACTAAGGTCATTGAATGCGAAACCGGCTATTCCACGGAAAAAGGTGTTGAATGTTATGAGGCCACCAAAGGCGAAGGTGCGCTGGTTTACGCGCCGCTTTCAACCGGCATTACCTATCAGCTGATCCCGAAAGTGACTGCGGATGACATTCCGCTGCATTCCATGGGGTATGGGCGGACCTCGGCGGCGAATGGCAAGGTGTTCAGCCATATTTTCAACTTTCCTGCCAACTATTGGCAAGGGGCCTCAATCGCGATCAACCATATTCTGGACCTGAACGGTGATGATATTTCCGGTAAAAGCATTGCGCTGGTGTATCACAACTCGGCATATGGCAAAGAGCCGATCCGCACCCTGGAAGAACTGGCAACCAAGCACGGCTATAAGCTGACATTGCTGCCGGTTGACCACCCGGGCCAGGAACAAAAATCGCAATGGCTGCAAATCCGTCGTGAACGTCCTGATTACGTGCTGATGTGGGGCTGGGGCGTTATGAATCAGGTTGCGATTCAGGAAGCGGCTAACATCAATTTCCCCATGGAAAACTTCATCGGTATCTGGTGGTCAGGTTCTGAAAATGACGTGATCCCTGCCGGAGACGCTGCCAATGGCTACAAAGCGCTGACATTCCACGCCGTTGGTTCGGATTTCCCGGTATTTGCGGATATTCAGAAATATGTCGTTGATGCAGGCAAAGCAGCCGGTTCAGGCGATCATATCGGTGAGGTGCTTTATAACCGTGGTCTTTATCAGGCGGCACTTTTGGCCGAAGCTGTAAAAACCGCGCAGGCGCTCCACGGCACGGCTGATATCACCGCAGGCATGATGCGTGACGGCTTGGAAGGGCTGGAAATCACCGATGCTAAAATGACGGCTCTTGGTCTTGGCGGCTTTGGTCCGACGTTCTCGGTTTCGTGTGAAAACCATGGTGGTCCGGGGCTTGGAGCCGTTCAGCAATGGGATGCAGCCGCAAAATCCTGGAGCATGATCACAGATTTCATGACCCCGGATATGGGGGTCATTCAACCACTGATCGAGGCGGATTCCGCGGCTTATGCGGCGGAAAACAACATTGAAGAAGGCTGTAACTAAGCCAACCCTCCGGCCCTTATTAACGGGGCCGGAGACCTATTCGTTTTGACATTCATGAAACCGTGAGACGCACATGCTGGACGCTGCCAAAACCGAGACCCTGCTAGAGGTCAACAATATCGAGGTGATTTATAATCACGTGATTTTGGTGTTGAAAGGTGTGTCACTGAGCGTTCCAAAGGGTGGTATTACGGCGCTTTTGGGGGCAAATGGTGCAGGTAAAAGCACCACACTCAAGGCGATTTCCAACCTGCTACATTCGGAACGCGGCGTTGTTAGCAAAGGCACAATTGCCTATCGCGGCCAGTCAATCACCGACCTTGATCCCGCCACTCTGGTCAAACGCGGCGTCATTCAGGTGATGGAGGGGCGCCATTGTTTTGAACACCTAGACGTCGAGGATAACCTGCTGACCGGCGCCTATACCCGCACGGATGGGCGTGGTGCAGTCGCCACCGATCTGGAGATGGTTTATAATTATTTCCCCCGTCTTAAGGAGCGCCGCAAAAGTCTGGCGGGCTATACCTCGGGGGGCGAGCAACAGATGATTGCCATTGGGCGCGCGCTGATGTCCAAACCCGAAACCGTGTTGCTGGACGAACCCTCTATGGGGCTTGCACCGCAACTGGTGGCCGAGATTTTTGAGATCGTTAAGGGTTTGAACGAAAATGAGGGGGTTTCGTTTCTGCTGGCCGAACAAAACACCAATATCGCACTAAAATATGCCGATTACGGATATATTCTGGAATCCGGTCGCGTGGTGATGGATGGCCCTGCCAACGAGCTGCGCGAAAACCCCGACGTTAAGGAATTCTACCTTGGCATGTCCGAAGAGGGACGGAAATCTTTTCGCGATGTGCGCTCCTACAGGCGGCGAAAACGTTGGTTGAGTTGAGTTCCACCATAACCTGCCCTGAGTGTGGGCATGCATCTGTTGAGCAAATGCCAACGGATGCTTGCCAATGGTTCTATGAATGCAAAAACTGTGCAACAGTGTTAAAACCAAAACCGGGCGATTGCTGCGTCTATTGTTCCTATGGCACGCTTCCTTGTCCACCGATTCAGGAAGGGGATACATGTTGTGACTGACGATACTATGGCTGACTATTTTGATGCTCTGGAAACCCGTTCTGCAGATGAACGTGCTGCCGATCAGTTAGAGGTTTTGCGCACACAGATTGCCCGGGCAGCAGCGATGCCGGATGCCTGCCGCATCACGGGATATGACGTGCAGGATATGAATGACTTGGCGGGTTTGCCGGTATTGCGCAAATCGGATTTAGCCGCGTGGCAAGCTGAAAAACCGCCCTTTGGCGGATTTTCGGTTGGGCGTGTTTCACATGTTTTCCAATCTCCCGGCCCGATCTATGAGCCGGGCGGTACCAGCCATGACTGGTGGCGTATGGGGCGCTTTTTGCACGCTTGCGGGATTGGCAAAAACGACATTGTGCAAAACTGTTTTTCCTACCATCTGACACCCGCAGGCATGATTTTTGAAAATGGTGCGGCGGCGGTGGGTGCACGGGTTTTGCCCGCAGGCACCGGACAGACGGAGCTACAGGCACAAGCGGCGGCGGACATCGGCATCACCGCTTATGCAGGCACCCCTGACTATCTAAAGGTGATCTTGGACAAGGGCGAGGCGATGGGTCTTGATCTGTCGCGCATCACCCGTGCAGCCGTAGGGGGCGGGGCGCTTTTCCCAAGTTTGCGGGCGGAATATACTGATCGAGGCATAGAGTGTCTGCAATGTTATGCAACCGCTGATCTGGGTAATATCGCGTATGAATCCGTGGCCATGGAGGGGATGATCGTCGATGAGGGTGTAATCCTTGAGATTGTCACTCCGGGCACGGGCAACCCCGTGGCGGCGGGCGAAGTTGGCGAGGTTATCGTCACCTCGCTTAACCCCGATTACCCGCTGATCCGTTTTGCTACGGGTGATTTGTCGGCGGTGATGCCCGGCACTTCGCCTTGTGGGCGCACCAATATGCGTATCAAGGGCTGGATGGGACGTGCGGACCAGACCACCAAGATCAAAGGCATGTTTGTGCGCCCCGAACAGGTGGCAGCATTGGTGGCCGCGCATCCAGAGGTTCTGAAAGCGCGCGTAATTGCCACGCGTATTGGTGAACAGGATACCATGACCGTGCAGGTTGAGACGGTTAATGCTGATCCCGACACCATCGCCACCACCGTGCAATCGGTGTTGAAACTGCGCGGCACGGTCGAGATTCACGCCCCAAACACCCTGCCAAAGGATGGTCTGGTGATTGAGGATAAGCGGACATATGAATAAGCGGGTTCCGGCCCGTTAATGCCTTTACGTAACCTAGGGGATGCGCAAGGCGATATCTTTTGCTATTCTGCGCAAAAAACGGCACAGGAGAGCATAATGCGACATACCTTCAAAAGCATATTAATCACGGCATCTTTGGTGTTTTGCACCTCTTTCAGCGCAGCTCAGGCAGCGGATATTGCCCTGATAATCACCAACGGAAATTACGCGAGCGCCAATTCCCGTGCGGTTACGCGCACCCATGTTGAATTGCAGGATGCCTATGCAGCCCAAGGGTATGAGATCATCGAGGGGCGCAATATGGATGCGCAGGCGATGCGCGGGGCCATTCAAAGTTTTTATGATCGCATGGATGGTAAGGACCGTATTGTTGTGCATATCTCGGGGCGCGTGGTCAGCCTTGGGGATGAAAGCTGGGTGTTGCCGGTAGATGTGGCCGCTGATTCGCTGCTGGGCGTGGCCTATAATGCCCCCTCGCTGAATGTTCTGCTTGAGATGCTGGGGCAAAACCCGGGCCGCTCGATGCTGTTTTTAGGAAAATACAGCGCGGGTGAAACCGAATGGCCGCTGGAGGCCGGGCTGGGCGCGGGCGACATACCTCAAGGAGTTTTGCTGGTGCAAGGTCCAGAGACAGACATAAGCAGGCTTGTGAAAAACAACCTGCTGGACACGACCGCCTCGCTTCAGGATGCCCTGTCAGGGGTTGGCGGGCGCGTTCAGGTTATGGGCTTTGCCTCACCCGATATATCCTTAACCAAATCCCAAGATACACCTGCCCCCGAAAGCGGTGATGGGGACTGGGTTGATTTGCTGGCCGAACAAACGCTTTGGGCTGTGGCGGATAAAAGCAATCGCGAGGCCGATCTTCGTGAATATCTCCGCCGCTTTCCCAATGGCATTTTCGCCCCCGCAGCAACCACGCGGCTGGAAAAACTGATAGCACCGGCTGAACCTTCGGCCGCGGAATTGGAATCAGCCCTAAGGCTCAGCCGTGCAGAGCGGCGCAAAATTCAAAAGAACCTGACGGTCCTTGGCTATGACACCCGTGGTATCGATGGTATATTTGGCCGTGGTTCACGCCGCGCCATTGCCCGCTGGCAGCAAGACCAGCAACAGGAAGGCTCGGGCTTTCTAATGGCTGACCAGATAAATGACCTTAATCGTCAGGCGGATGCGCGCCGGGATGAGATTGAGATTGCAGACCGCCGTTACTGGAATGCCACCGGCCTGACCGGCGATAAGGATGATCTGGAACTCTATCTTGCGAAATACCCCGACGGGATTTTTGCCCCCGATGCCAAAGCGGCACTGGCCGAATTCACGGCTGCCGAAACCGAAGCCGATGACGAGGACGCCTGGACGGATGCGGTTGCTTTGAACACCGCAGACAGTTATCGCGACTATCTTTCAGATTTCCCCAACGGGATATATTCTGAGATCGCAAAGCAGCGGGTTGAACGTCTTGACCCGAATCCGACCCCTCAGGAGGAAGTTCCGGTTGAAGAGTCCAATAGTGCCAAAGACCAGGAAAATCGCCTTAAACTTAACGCTGCAACCCGGTTGTTGATTGAAAACCGACTTAGAACCGTTGGTCATGATCCCGGGAATGTTGATGGGGCGTTTACCAGCAAGACCCGCCAGGCGATCAAAGGATTTCAGCGCAGTAGGGGCCTGAATGCTACCGGCTATATTGATCCGCAGACCGTGCGGGCGTTATTGCTGGGCTGAACGTGCTGGTATCAAACACGTTATCTGTCAGGCTGCAACCCAAGGAGCCAACGATAGGCTGCATTCACCGCAATCTCGCGCATTATAACTGCTGTTCGGAGCAGATGCCACAGAGATAGCCAATAAACAGAGCCTTAAAAAACCTCGGGCGCAATCGGTGGCCTGCCATTGTCACAGATGCGGACCTTTGAGGCATTGGACGCCACCGCAGTGCTGAAAACTACTCATTGGACTTTAACGACCAATTTCGGGCCCTCGAACTGGAAAATGCACTTGTTGGACTTCTGCTGTTGAGAAGAAACGCTTGACGAATGCAAAGTCAGATATATTGCGACGGATATTGACATTGTTTCTTTCGACTTCGTTCTGCTCCATCAAGGCAAAAGGGTCATCCGCACGGTGTTGTTTGTACCGGTAATAATCTGCGAAATCCTCCAGATTGTCCTCAGTCCACTCAAAACCGGTACCGCAGAATACAAGCACACCGCGTCCTGACCTAAGCTCTTGGGCTTCCTCCAGTCGTTCTTCGAATGCAAGTGAGTAGTCGAGAAATTTTGATCTAGAAGCAAAGGTGTTTTTATATATCATGGCACCCGACCATTCTTTGTTAACGATAAGGTCCACATTATTTGGGTGATGTTGTTCTGAAGACTGGTACCTTTCCCAAGTTTTTTCACAATCTTGTGCCTCAGGTTTCACCGTCTTGACCTCAACGTAAAGATTATCGGAATCTAGTTCCACTACGAAATCAATTTTTCTCCCACTCGGAAGAAAATCAGGTTCGTAACAAATGACCCCGGAAAGGGTCCGATCTTCAGAGAGTATCTTGGCAGTCGCCAGTTCGTTTATTTTTTCTTGAAGTTGACGCCCGCAGTTCGCAACGCCTTCAGCACATTTAGTAACTGCAGTTTGAAATTGGCGCCAAAGTTTACACCCATTTTGAATTCGTTGATCTTTTCCGATCACAATCGGTTCATATAACGTTATGGAATCTTCAATTAGTTGTTCGATATCTAGATTCATAGGATAAATATAGCCTGACTGATGTAGATACGGAAAACAGTTTAGCATTCATTGCAAATGGCGCTTTGTTATTATCTGAGTAAAATAGCTAGAAAGCCAAGAATAATACGCCCAGAGCATCATCCTTTGTCAGCAGTCTGAGCCGCATAATTGTGCAGCCCTTTCTATCAATCTGTCAGGGCGTTCAGCCTTGACGTGCCTTGAAACGTGGGTTTGTTTTGTTGATCACATACACACGGCCCTTGCGGCGAACAACACGACAATCGCGGTGACGCGCCTTCAGGGAGCGAAGTGAATTCTTGACTTTCATAGTCTCTCTCCTATCAGCGGCGCGACAAATGCGCCTGTTAATCCGGTTTCACCCCCAAGTTTGGGGATGGTGGGCGTAACTGGGATTGAACCAGTGACCCCTTCGATGTCAACGAAGTGCTCTCCCACTGAGCTATACGCCCGAAAAGCAACAAGCGCTGCACATGCAACGCCCGCGTGGCACGTCTATAAAAGGAGTCGCAAAGAGGTTCAAGACCTTTTGCACATGTTCGTCTTTATGTATGCTATATATTCGGTAAAACAGGAAAATATATGCCAAACCCTGCCTATGTATTAACACGCGCACAAAACCCGCGTTCCTGCGTGATTTTCAGCTCTCCACATAGTGGCGCAGAATATCCGGCAGAATTTTTAGCGCTTAGCAAATTGGATAAGCTGGCACTGCGCAGTTCCGAGGATGCTTATGTTGATGAACTATTTGCCGATGCGCCGGTGTTTGGTGCGCCCTTATTGGCGGCGCGGCTGCCACGGGCTTATGTGGATGTAAACCGCGGGGTGGATGAATTGGACCCGGCACTGATAACGGGATTAAGTGCTGTTGCCAATAACCCGCGCATCGCTGCCGGGCTGGGGGTTGTGCCGCGCGTTGTGGGCAACAGGCAGGTGATCCGCAGTGGCAAGATCACTATGGCTGAGGTCGATCGCCGGATCGCCGAGGGGTATATTCCCTACCATACCTGTCTGGCAGAATTGATGGAAACCCATCTGGGAAAATACGGGATTTCTGTGTTGATGGACTGTCATTCCATGCCCCATGCAGCCCTAAGCCGTGACGCTGATATTGTAATTGGCGACAGGTTCGGGGCCTCTTGCGGCGCCTGGATTTCGGGTATTGTTGTGGATATATTCAAAGGGGCCGGGTTTAACGTGGTACGCAATACACCGTTTTCAGGCGGATATATCACCCATAAATATGGCCGTCCCTCGCGCAATATGCACGCCGTTCAAATTGAGATTAACCGGTCTTTATATATGGATGAGGCCAAAATGACCCGCTGCGCAAATTATCAAGAATTGCGGGCCGTGTTTACGATGATCACAAAAGCACTTGCAGAAATCGGGTGCGCCTGCACTTGTTTGGCAGCAGAGTAAGATAAAAAAAGGCCGCGCATGTGCACGGCCCAAGTCCAGGGAGGAAACGCCCCTTACAGGGACTAGTAATTGTTACATTACACAGGTGGAATATGACAAACTGTTGCTGTTGGGTCAATATAACGTGGCCTTGTAAGCACATTTCCTGAAAAACTGTGTTATTTAGGCAACCCGCGGCCTTTTTTGATAATATCCGTGCCAAATTTTGCCCGTATCTTATCAGTTGCCCGCTCTACCGCAGCGCGTTTCGGGGCGTCCGGGTCCAGCAGGTCACCGGCAAAATCGGCGTCCGTAGCATCCGACAGGTGGCTGATACCAACCCCGATCAGGCGAAACGGGCCGTTTGGAATTTCCTTTTCCAGCAAGGGGCGCGCGGTGTCATAGATCACCCCAGCCAGTTGGGTGGGTTCCGTTAGGCTAAGGCGGCGGGTAAGGGCGCGAAACTTGGCGGTGCGCAGTTTTAGGGTCACAACACGCCCGGCAATATCACAGGCTTTGGCACGATCTGCCACCTGTTCTGATAGGCGCCAGATATAACCGTCGAGCACCTCCAGATCGGCAGTATCAACGTTAAACGTCGTCTCACGTGAGATACTTTTGACGGGTGTGCGCGCCGATATACGTCGCCGATCTTCACCGCGCGCCAGAAAATACAGGCGTTCCCCCATGCTGCCATAGCGCGCCGATAAATCTTTGCGCTCGCGTTGCAAAATATCGGCGATGGTGCGAATGCCATCACGTTCCAGCGTTTGGCGCATCGCCGCCCCGACACCCCAAATCACACCAACAGGCTGCGCGCGCAAAAAATCCGCCGTTTCCGCCCGCCCGATCAGCGACATACCGCGCGGTTTATCCAGATCCGAGGCAATTTTGGCCAGAAATTTGTTATGCGACAGCCCAACCGAGCCGGATATCCCCAGCTCATCCTCCATGCGTTGCACAAGCCGCGCCATCTGCACCACCGGCGGTTCACCGTGCAGGTCTGTGGTGCCGCGCAAATCCAGAAATGCCTCGTCGAGCGATAGCGGTTCAACGGCCGGGGTCAGGTCTTGCATCATCGCACGAATTTGACGGCTGACCTTAACGTAAACATCCATGCGCCCCGGCACGACCACCGCCTCAGGACACAGCTTTCGCGCCTTGAACATCGGCATGGCCGAGCGCACCCCCTTGATCCGCGCGATATAGCAACAGGTGCTGACCACACCGCGATGCCCGCCACCAACAATCACCGCCTTGTCGCGCAAATCAGGATTATCGCGTTTTTCAACCGAAGCAAAAAATGCGTCGCAATCCATATGGGCAATGGAAAGGTCAAACAATTCGGGGTGGCTGATAATGCGTGGCGATTTGCATTTAGGACAACGCGCGCTGCCCTGAAACTGTGTCAGACAATCGCGACAGAGGCTGGGAATGTTTAGTTCCATTGCACCCAGCGGCCGTGAAAATCAGCGCGGCCGAGGTGGCGGGTTTTACCGTCTGGCCAGATATTAAGCGTGATTGGTGCGCCGCCCGCTTTTTTCTGATCTGCCTCAACCCGCAGCCACGCCAGCGGCGCATCGGGCGTTGCGCACGCCCCTGCGTCCCTGATCATCGCCGCACCTTTGGCCTGATCCGCCTCGGGCAAATACTGCCACATAATGGTGTGATAAATGACACGGGTTGCGCCCTTTTGCACCTTAAGGCGGTGTTTTAGAAAGTTGAGCGCGTCTTCTTTATGGACCATATGCGCAGTCTCGGCCGCTAGTTCCAAGGCGCGTCTGGTGTTTTCAATCCGCTGGGTTTGGTCAGGCCAAATATAGGACATCATGCGCAGGCAATCGTGCTTATCCGCCGGATCAAGTGGCATAAGATCACAGCCCTCACGCGTCAAAATCTCTATTTTACTTCTGAGTGGCAAGGGGCCGCGCCAATCCGGGGTCAGGCGAACAGAGGCATCTTTTGGCCCCCAGATTTGCCCACCCAGCTCCATTGCGTAGCGATCCCAATTAAGGTTCAGACCCGCGCTCGCACCGATTTCCGACAGAATAAACGGCAGGCGCGTTTCTTGTGCAATCAGATGAAAGGCCGGAATTAAAGCATTGGAACGTCGAATTTCATTGGTTTGCGGCGCCGAGGTCATCCAGTCAATCAGATGTGTGCTATGTTTGCGCATGGCCTGATCAACGGCTTGCCACAGGGCGGCATTAGCAGGGGAATTGGGCGGATAAACGGCGCTTAGCGAAGGGTCTTTGCCTAGCAAAACCAAGGAATTCAGCGCCCCCGCCAACCGTAAAGCCACCGCACCGGAACGGAAAGTTTCAAGGCTTGGCCAGCCGTGCAAAAACGCGCCAACAGGGTGGTCATCACCAAGATTATCGGCCATCAGACGCAGCAAAGTGGCGGTAAAAGGTGAGCCGAGGTTTTCACAAGCATCCACCTGGGCATTAAATGCATCCGTGATTGTGATCATCCGAACTTATCCTTAAGCTTTTGCATCATGTTGCGCGTGTCCTCAACCGGCGGGGCGGGTTTGGCCTTTGGAACCGCGGTTTTTGACGAGCGCGCAGGGGCAGTCAACTGTGCAATTGCGTTCATAAACCGTGCGGCCTCATCCCTAGCCAAATCAGATGCGCCATCTGCGACCCCACGCAAAACATCGCCCAGCCATGTATCATCAGCCTTGGCAAAATCCTGCAACACATAAGCCGCCACCCGGTCCTTATGCCCGGGGTGTCCGATGCCCAGCCGCACACGCTGATATTCTGGCCCGATATGCTGGTGGATGGATCGCAAACCGTTGTGCCCTGCGTGCCCCCCGCCGGTTTTGACACGGCATTTTCCGGGGATAAGGTCCAGTTCATCATGAAAAACCGTGATGTCGGCGGACGTTAGTTTGAAAAACCGCATGGCAGCTCCAACCGATTGCCCCGACAGGTTCATGAATGTCTCTGGCTTTAGCAAAATGACTTTTTCGCGCCCCAAACGCCCCTCTGAAAGCTGCCCTTGAAACTTGCCGCGCCAAGGGGAAAAAGCGTGGTCATCGGCAATCCGGTCCAGCGCCATAAACCCGATGTTATGACGGTTATGGGCGTATTTAGCCCCCGGATTTCCAAGCCCTACGAAAAGTTTCATGTACATCCCCCAAACCGACAAACGCGCCACCAGATGGCGACGCGTTCTTTTAGCATAAAACGATGTAAGGGGAAATTACGCTTCGGTATTTTCTTCGCTTGCGTCAGCTTCACCCTCAACGGCTTCGCCTTCTTCACCTTCTTCACCTTCAACGATTTCGTCTTCTTCAACTTCGACAGCTTTTGGCGCTGCAATGTTAGCAATCACGAAATCCCGGTCCGTGATCATCGTGCGCGTACCTGCGGGCAAAGTGATGTCGGACATGTGGATCGTATCGCCAATTTCAATCCCTTCCAGATCAACCTCAAGATTGTCGGGAATATCCCCGGCAGTTACCTTCAGTTCAACCTCGTTACGCACAACAACCAATGTGCCGCCTTTTTTCAGACCCGGGCATTCTTCTTCATTCAGAAAGCTCACAGGGATCATCAGGTTAATACGGGATTTTGCAGACAGACGCAGGAAATCCACGTGGATCGGCAGGTCTTTGACAACATGGCGCTGGACACCGCGGCAGATAACACGCTGGTCTTTGCCGTCAACTTTCAAGGTCAAAAGCGTGGACAAAAACTGCCCGGCCTTGAGCATCTTGAACAGTTCGTTGAACTTGACACTAATCGTGACAGGCTCTTCGCCGCCACCATAAATTACGCCGGGCACGAGGTTTTCACGACGTGCTGTGCGAGCGGCCCCCTTGCCAGTTCCCGCACGTACCGTAGCGTTGAGCATTTTATTCTCAGCCATTGGTATTCTCCTTCAAATTAAAATCGCAGCGATCCTCCAAGGGTGTAAGCGCCACACGAAGTGGGCCATATAGGCGATTTTCAGCGGGATGTGAAGGGGATTCTACGGCTTTTCAAAGCGCCCGCGGAAATCATGAGGGATCAGCAGGTTTTCGCGGGTCAGTTCGTTAACCTTTTGGCGCCCGACCAGCGCCATTGTGGTGTCCAGTTCTTTGTGGATAATCTCAAGGGCGCGGGTGACGCCAGCCTCGCCCATGGCACCCAGTCCATAGATATAGGCCCGCCCGATATATGTGCCCTTGGCCCCCAGCGCGAGCGCTTTCAGTACGTCCTGACCTGAGCGGATGCCGCTATCGAAATGCACCTCGATCTGGTCACCAACCGCATCAATAATGTCGGGCAGCATGCGGATGGCAGGCATCGCACCGTCCAGTTGGCGGCCACCGTGGTTGGACACGATGATCGCATCGGCCCCGGTTTTCACCGCCAGTTTTGCATCCTCAACATCCAAAATACCCTTTATAATCAACGGCCCTCCCCAGCGCTCCTTGATCCATTTTACATCATCCCAGGACAGGCGTTCATCAAATTGTTTGGAGGTCCAATCCGCCAACGTACCCATATTATCGACATCTTTCACATGGCCGACAATATTGCGAAACTCGTGTTTCCTGGTGCCCAGCATGCCCAAAACCCAGCGCGGTTTGGTTGCCATGTTCAGGATATTTTTCAACGTCAGTTTAGGCGGCGCCCCCAGCCCGTTTTTCACATCCTTATGCCGTTGCCCCAGGATTTGCAAATCAAGTGTCAGCACCAGCGCCGAGCATTTTGCCGCTTTGGCCCTATCAATCAAATCGTTAATAAAATCACGGTCTTTCATCACGTATAGCTGGAACCAAAAGGGTTTGGAAACGGCGGCGGCAACGTCTTCGATCGAACAAATCGACATGGTGGAAAGGGTAAAAGGCACACCGAAAGCTTCGGCGGCTTTGGCGGCCTTTATCTCGCCCTCAGCACTTTGCATGCCAGTCAGGCCAACGGGGGCCAGCGCCACGGGCATCGCCACATCCTGCCCGACCATTTGCGCAGCCGTTGAGCGCCCCGACATGTCCACCGCCACCTTTTGGCGCAAACGAATTTCAGCAAAATCCGAGGTATTATCGCGAAAAGTTTGTTCAGACCACGACCCACTTTCAACGTAATCGTAAAACATTGTCGGCACACGCCGTTTGGCAAGCGCTTTAAGATCGTTAATGTTGGTGATGATCGGCATATTGTCGCTCCGACTTAATGTGATAGTCTGAGTGTATCAGAGTGAATTAAAATCAAAAACAGGTTTTATACGTGTATGAAATAAAGGGTGGGCAATGGCGGATTTATCGTTCAATGATGGGGTGAATGCCATCCCGGATCGTGCCACCTTTGAGGCGCTTTCCAGTCGCGATGATGTACCCGGCGCGCTGGGGGTCCGCGAGGTGAAATTCCTGATCACCGGGCTTGATACCGACAACCCTGAAATCTATTTCATGAATACCAAAACCCATCAGTACCACTATTATTTCGCCCGCGATGTCCTGGATGCCAGGCTGTCGCCTGCTGAATTCAATCAAATGACATATTTTACAAATCAGCGTAAATTTTTGGTTGGTACGATAATCGCCCATGACAGTTTCACGCTGCCAAACGGCACGCCCGGCCTTTATGCGCTGGAGTTTTGGCCAACCGATCCGGTCAGCGTATCCTATACGGCATTGGCGTATAATCTGGCGCGCGTGGGGATGCCTTTTGCAAATGACACGCTGTCCTACCACCCTTCGGGCAGCGCGCAAGAGGATATGTTTATCGATGAGGCCGAAGAATATGCACGCCGAAATATCAGCACGGTTTCGTCATATGAGATTTTTTCGCACATCAGTTATAGCCCGCTAAATCTGGGGGTGGGATTTGGGCGATTGCGGGTTTTGGACGGTAAAAATACGCGCCCGCCCTCGTTAACCGATATCGTGATTTTAAATACATTGCCCAGTGATCTGCCCCATGTCGCGGGGATTATCAGTGCTGAACCACAAACGCCGTTGTCGCATGTTAATTTGCGGGCAAAACAGAATAATACGCCCAATGCCTATCTGCGCGACGGGGCAAATGACCCGTTGTTGGCGGCGCTGATCGGGAAAATCGTGAAGCTTGAGGTTAAAGCGGATAATATTTTGATACGCGCGGCTGAAAACTGGGAAATGGAAGCATTTCTTGAGGCTTTGCGCCCGGCGAGTTCGCAAAAACCCCGGCGTGATCTTGCCGCGCACAAGATTACGGCTCTTGGTCAGCTTGGGCATGGTGATTTGCATGCGTTTGGTGCAAAAGCTGCGAATGTCGCCGAGCTGCGCAAAATTCTTGAGCCGCAGTTCGTTCCCGATGGTTACGCCGTTCCGTTTTTCTTTTATGATAAATTCATGCAAGCCCATGGATTTTATGATGAAATTCGCACAGAAATGGAAAACGCGGCGTTTCAGAATGACAGTGAGCTGCGGGCGAAAACGCTGAAGAAATTCCGCAAATCGATCAAAAAGGCGGTTTTGCCTGCGGATTTACATGACCAGCTTGGCGAGATGCAGCAGGCTTTCCCGGCGGGCACCACCCCTCGATGTCGCTCCAGCGCGAATAATGAGGATCTGGTGGGGTTCACGGGCGCGGGCCTCTATGGGTCTTATACGCACCGCTCAGATGAGGGACATATTGAGAAATCGATCAAGCAGGTCTGGGCCAGCCTGTGGAAATTCGCGGCCTTTGAGGAACGGAATTTCTATCGTATCGACCATCTTAGCGCGGCAATGGGCGTGCTGGTGCACCCCAATTTTGATGATGAGCTGGCAAATGGCGTGGCCCTTACCAAAAACATCTATTTCCCGAATTTCGGCGGTTTTTATGTGAATGTTCAAGTGGGCGAAGCATTGGTGACGAACCCCGAAGCAGGCGAAAGCGCCGAGGAGCTGTTGATACTGGAAGATATCAATCAAAATTCTACTAAGTATGAGGTGATCCGCATACGGAAATCCAGCTTGATTGCGCGCGATAAGACCATTATGGATGCGACCCAGCTGCAACTGTTAACCGGGCTGATGGAGATACTCCATGCGCATTTCAAAATGCTTTATATGCGTCAGCAGGACGCTGAATTTGCAATGGACATAGAGTTCAAGATCGATAAGAATCGCCAATTGGTGATCAAACAAGCGCGCCCCTGGGTGGGGTAACGGATATGGCTTTTACAAGCACAGAGGTAACATGGATAGTTTAGGCACCATTGACACGATCGTCTGGGATTTTGACGGGGTGTTGAACCGCAATTTTGTTGACGGGCGCTATTTGTGGCAGGACGGGTTTACGGATGCGTTCGGGCATGAGATCGAAATATTTTGCGACATGATTTTCAATGATAAATTCCATGAGATTTTAACCGGTGAGATGAGCCTGCTTGACGCGCTGTCTGATTGGGCCGCGACGGTGGGTTATCAGGGTGATTTGCGCAATCTGATCGAGTTCTGGTTTCAGAATGATTATCATTTGGATGATAAGGTCATGGGATGGTTGGCGGCCAGCAGGCACGCCAATATCCGCAATGTTCTGGGTACAAACAACGACCCGATGCGCACCCAGTTTATCGCCGAGGATCTGGGGTTTAGCGACCGTATGGAACGGGTGTTTTCATCGGGAAACTTGGGCGTGGCCAAACCGGATGAGGGGTTTTTCGACAAAATATCCGACACGCTATCGGTTGAACCTGACGCGTTGTTGTTGATCGATGACACGCACAAAAATTGCGAGGCCGCCGAGGCTTGTGGATGGCACGCGCACTGGTTTGATGGCAAAGATTATGCTGGCTTAGAGGCAAAACTGCACCAAATTGGCGCGTTGGGATAACACGGTTCCCCGATATCTACGTCACATGTACATGGTTACTCGCGCGCCTTTCGGCCAGGGCCTGACGCATGATTTGTGTGGCGCTGGTCAGGAATAACATGGCCATGATGCCAGCCACGATCAAATCCGGCCAGCCAGTGGCGGTGCCCCAGACGCCTAGCGCGGCAATCATCACCGCGACGTTGCCAATCGCGTCGTTGCGCGAACACAGCCAGACCGAGCGCACATTGGCGTCTCCGTCTTTGTATTTCACCAGTAACAGTACCGAGGCAAGGTTGGCCGCCAGCGCCAGAAACCCGATCACCCCCATGATATGGGCCTCAGGCACGCCGATATAAACCACCCTCCAGATCGTCGCGCCCATCACCCACAGCCCCATGGCAAACAGCGTGAACGCCTTAAACAATGCCGCATTTGTGCGCACCGCGATGCTGGCACCGATTGCAGCCAACGAGATGCCATAGGTGGTCGCATCACCCAGAAAATCCAGCGCATCCGCCTGCAAAGCCTGCGATCCAGCCAACTGCCCGGCGGCCATTTCCACCAGAAACATCACCGCATTGATCACAATCACGATCCACAAAATCCGTTTATAAGCCGGGGACATCCCGTCAAAGGTTTTTTGCGGGCCAGAGCATCCACATTCAGCCATTTTCATTCCTTTTTGTTCAATATTATCAAAATAACGCCTCTAGCCCCTAGAGGTTCAAGCGGTTTTTGGCTTTCCGGGAATTTTACCGTTTCGGATGCTGTTGGCACGGGCATTCATCCAGTGCAGAACTTGCGGCGCGGAAATATCATCAGCACGGTTATAGCCAAAAGCGATTTCGTTGCGGACAAAATTATAGGCTGCCCCAATCCGCTCAAAGGCAGGTAGATCGCGCCAGCCACGGTTGGTGATCAAGGTCTTGATCTGCGGGTTATCGAGATCCAGTAACGGTGTGCTGCTTAGGGTTGAATCGGGCAAGTCTTTGATTTTTTGTTCCTTGAATTTCTAGATTCTCTATATATAATCTCTCTAGCAACTATAGCTTCAAGAGGTTTTTACAAAATGTTGTCAATCGGGGATTTATCGCGCAAAACCGGGGTCAAAATACCCACGGTACGCTATTATGAGCAAATGGGGTTGATCAGCGCGCCGGAACGCTCCAGCGGTAACCAGCGCCGCTATTCCACGGTTGAACTTGAGCGGTTGAGTTTTATTAAACATGCCCGCGATCTTGGGCTGAAAATTGATGCCATTCGCGAATTGCTGGAATTGTCTGCCCACCCGGACCAACCTTGTGATAACGCCAACCGCATTGCCGCTGAACATCTGGCAGAAACCCGGGCGCGGATCACGAAACTGCAAAGGCTGGAGGCCGAGCTTTTGCGTATCACCAAAGGATGCCACGGCGATAAGATCGAGAATTGTTACGTGATTGAATCCCTCTCGAACCACGCTTTGTGCAAGGATGGGCATTAAGGGTATGGTAACGCATAACCTATTTGTGATGTGGGGGAATGCAAAGCTCTGATATAATTGCCAATTAACATTGGAGGTCACATGAATTTTTTGAAAATCACAGCTATTTGCCTTGCAATCGCCATGCCTGCGCAGGCTGATTTAATCACCAAAGCCAGCCCATATTCTGTAAGCGAGACCGCAGATAACCTGGTGGCAGCCGTCGAAGCGGCGGGCGCGAAAGTTGTTGCGCGGGTCAATCACGCGGCCGCGGCAAATTCGGTCAACATGAACTTGCGCCCAACGGAAATGGTGATGTTTGGCAACCCGAAATTGGGAACGCCGGCTATGCAGGCCGCACAGGTCTCGGGGCTTGATTTGCCGCTACGCGTGGTGATTTGGCAGGCCGAGGACAGCACGGTATATATCGCCTATCATGATCCGATGGAGCTGGTGGCGCTGGGCATACCAGCTGATGCCAAAGTTCTGAAAATGATGGCCGGAGCGTTGGATAAATTAACAAACGCAGCTATGGGCGAATAATCAGGCGCGCAGCAGTTTCACAGCCGTAGGGATATCAATTTTTCCGTCATATAACGCGCGCCCTGAAATTGCGCCGTTCAGCGGTGCACCGCAGGTTTTGAGCGCCTTTAGATCCGCGATTGAGGAAACCCCGCCCGAGGCGATGACCGGAATGCTGACTGCATTGGCCAGCGCGGCTGTTGCGCTAACATTGGGGCCTTGCATGGCCCCGTCACGATTTATGTCGGTATAAATAATGGCGGCAACGCCTGCGTCTTCAAATGCACGGGCAAGATCAAGCGCCGTTATGTCGGTCGTTTCAGCCCAGCCTTCAACTGCGACCATGCCGTCGCGCGCATCAATTCCAACGGCAACCTGATTGGGAAAGAGGCGCGCAGCTTCGCGCACCAGATCGGGGTTACGCACCGCAACAGTACCCAAAATCACCCGCGCCAGCCCCTTGGATAACCAGCGTTCAATCGTTGCGATATCGCGAATACCGCCGCCAAGCTGGGCAGGGATATCACAACGCTCAAGGATCGCTTCAACAGGGGCCGCATTGACGGGTGCGCCGGCAAAAGCGCCGTTGAGATCAACCAGATGCAACCACGCGCAGCCCGCATCCTGAAACGATTTAGCCTGTGCTGCAGGATCATCGCTGAACACGGTAGCGCGATCCATTTCGCCCTTATAGAGACGCACGCAATTGCCGTCTTTGAGGTCAATAGCCGAGTATAGGATCATGTGCAGCGCTCCGCTTATAGGATGCTGGATTGATACCTGAAATCAGGGGGGTTGCAAGCGTGCAAAGAGCTACAGTATCGGTTTATTGCTCTGCCTGTGGCGCGCTACAAGTTGTTTTTGCTGTCCACCTGCGGGAATAGGTTTGGCAGATACGGCCGTATAATCCTTGTGCGCCAGTTCAGGAAACAATGTCAGAATTTCCTTGCGAGATTCCGGTGACATCGATTTCAGGGCCACAGGGCCAGTGAACAGGCTTTCGCTTGGGGAATCATTGGCAAAAATAATCTCGTGGCGATCAAAAAGCAGGTGGAAATATTCGGTTTCCTCAACCGTTTCATCGACAAATATCCCGGGCAGAGCCGTAAGCTTGATGGCTGATACAAGGACACCTGTAGCGCCAAACATCCGCTCTGCGATGGGTGAATTTGTCAGCATACGGTGCTGGCGCGAAACCAGCAAATCCGTTGCGGGCAATCCGTTACCCAAGGCACCGGCTGTTATCCTGATGGGTCGTAGTTTATCATTTTGTTCGAGTTCCTGCGCGCCAATTTTGCGCTGGCCTGCCCAGCGGATAGGTTGCAGGTCATGATCTGCGGTTTTAATTAAATCCCCGGCTTTCAGCCCCTCAACCATAACCGGCCCATCAGCCGTTTCGATCATTGTGCCCCGCACAAAACAGGTCACGTAATCATTATATAGAGACGATCCCGTATTATTACCGCTGATTTTTCTATAGGTTGTACCAGGTACCAACGGTTCACTAGAACTAAATCCCCAGACGTCTGATGTTACGCCGCCTTCTGAGAAAACGTAAATGGTGATTTCTGGGCCAGTTGGATTACCGGAACCATCAAGTGCGCGTATCACGATATGAGATTCAGATTCGACTTCGGTACCGTTGCCAACAATACCACCGCCATCGGTGATAACATGATTACTTTCATCGTCATCATCGAATGTATTGCTACTACCACCCGTGTCATCCAGGGTAATGGTTGTTCCGCCACCGGCACTATAAAGGAATTCAGTACCATTTGGCGTGTCGGAGTTGTTAATGATCCCGTTGCCAACAATTGTACCGCTACTACTTGACGTAACGACCATGTTAGCATTGTCGATCGCAAAGAAACTTCTAAGAACCATATCTATATTCCTACTAAATTATAATTGTTATGCGTTTAATCATGATTTAGGGGCTAATATACCGCGAAAAGCATGTAATGTCAATTTTATGGGCTGGATGGGATCAGTATTTCAACGTGATAAATATAGCCGCAACCTAGGCGATTATTTACAGAAATACTTTCACGCTATCACGTTACCTTAGCAAATACATTTTCAAATGGCATCTGCTTTTTTGAGCACCAGAAATGTCATCATTCCAAGCGGGGGCATGGGGGTCTCGTCTTCGACAGATAGGCATTTTTCGCCCAACACCCGGTCAATTCTGAAATCCGCGTGCCAGCCGAGCGTGTTTGCAAAGGGGGCTGACAGCTTTTCCATGCGGGCCAGGAACCCTTTGTCGCGGGAGAAATGATTTGTGATCACAACCCGCCCACCGGGCCGGCAAACCCGGGCAATTTCAGCCATCACGCGCTCGGGTTCCGGGACCACAGACATAATATGCATGGCAGCGATGGTATCAAAAGAATTGTCGGAAAAATCGAGGGTTCTGGCATCCATCTGGCGCAGGCTTTTTACATGATGCAAGTTAAGTTCACGCACCCTGTCCTGGGCTTTTGCCAGCATTTCTTCGCTGAAATCAATGCCCGTTACTTTGATGGCAGGATCATACTGAGGCAACGAAAGCCCGGTGCCGATGCCCACCTCCAGCACATTGCCGATGCGGGTATTTATGTAGTCAACTGCGCGTTGCCTGCCTGCATTTGTGATCCGGCCAAAAACCTTATCATAGACAGGTGCCCAACGGGCGTAAGAGCTTTGAATGGATTTCAGCTCCATGCTAAAACCATTTTTGGCGCGCCGGTGCTTTGCCGCTTAGCAGTGCCCAAATAACCACGCCTACATATGCCAGACACATGCTGACAAGTGTGATCCAGGGGAAGGTCAGCACGGCCGCGCCGACAAAGACAATCCCGATAAACAAGAATTTCACACGTTCGCGCGGGATTGTGACGGCCTTAAAGGACCATGTGGGAATGTTGCTGATCAACAGCAAACCAATAGCGATCATATAAAGGCTGATTACCTGTGCAGGCACCAGCGGCACATCCGCAATGGAAAAGGACAAGAACATCGGCATCATCACCAGCAATGCGCCCGCCGGGGACGGCACGCCGGTGAAATAACCGTGGTCGTCATCCTCAGCATCGGATTTGCTGGAAACATTGAACCGCGCCAGACGCAGCACACTGCAAATCGCGAAAATCAGCACCGCAATCCATGCTGCACTGCGAATATCCTGCAAGGCCCAGAAATATATCACCAATGGCGGGGCGACGCCGAAATTAATGAAATCCGCCAGCGAATCCAGTTCCGCGCCCATTTTACTGTCACTTTTCAGCAAACGCGCCAGCTTACCATCCAGCACATCGAGCACGCTTGCCGCCAGCACAAGCTGCACAGCACGCTCATAATTCCCTTCAAAGCCAAACCTGATCGCCGTCAACCCGGCACAAATCGCCAATATGGTCACCAGATTGGGCAGTAATTGGATCAATGAGAATTTATGGGCGGATTTTTCCGGCAATTTTGACATGATTAGTCGGCCCTTACTTCGCGCGCGGCCTCACTTGATTGCAGGTCGGCCAGAACGGTTTCACCAGCAACCATGGTCTGCCCGATACTGACCATGGGCTGCACGCCCTCTGGCAGATACACATCGAGACGTGAGCCAAACCTGATCAACCCAAAACGTTCACCTGTTTGCAAACTATCACCGGGCTTAACGAAACACACAATGCGCCGCGCCACCAGCCCGGCGATTTGCACGACGGCAATTTGGCGCCCATCAGCCATGGTTATGCAAAGGCTGTTGCGCTCATTATCAACACTGGCCTTATCCAGCGAGGCATTCAGAAATTTCCCGTGCCGATAGGTAACGGCCGTGATTTCCCCGGCGATGGGCGCGCGGTTTACATGGCAGTTGAACACATTCATGAATACGCTGACACGGGTCAGGGCCTTTGGCCCCATCTCTAGCTCACGCGGGGGGATGACGGGTTCGATCAGTGACACAATCCCGTCTGCCGGGCTAACAACCAGCCCTTCGCGTCTTGGGGTAAAGCGTTCAGGATCACGAAAGAAATAATAGCACCAAATGGTCAACCCGACACCAATCCAGGCCAAAAATGTCATCCAGACAAAGAAATGCGCCAGCAGAAAAAGCACCAGCGTTATTCCAGCGAATATAGCGACAAACCGAATACCCTCAGGATGCATCGGTTTTATAAATGTGCCAAGCATGGTCATATCTGCGCGCTTTCTGTCTGGTTTTCAGTGCCCCCGTAGAAACCCTCTGGCATGTCGAATGTCAAGCTGCACCCCATGTTTATAATTACCGGAATGTCGTATTTATATAAATTTGGGTCCATATTTGATGTGCATGTAAAGCAAGCTTGACATTATCGATATGAATGCGTATGTAAAGCCAACTTTACAACAGGAGTCGTAAATGTTTAAAGCTGCAACTGCACACGAAAAATTCTCAATCGGGGTTTTTGTTTTCAATATCATTATTTATATTTGGTTTTATAACAAAATATCGAGTGATTGGGCGCTTATCCCCCTTGGTAAATTTGATCTGGGTGCGATTCTAGCCACGTGGGTGGTCATCTGGGTTATCGTTTCTATAGTGCTTGCTGCTATCAGTCGAGGCGGGGAAAAATACGGCAGACAAGGTGATCTGGATGAACGCGAAACCCAACAAGAAGTCCGCGGCGACAGCAACGGGTATTTCGCTTTAAATCTGGGGGTTGGGATCATCATTGTACAAATGTTGATTGAACAGGAAAAATTTTCTGGCAGTTATTTGCTAAGCACGCCGGTGGGCATGGTTTTTGCCTTGGTCACGGTGCTTACTTTTGCAATGGCCGTTCAATATGGCAGCATAATATGGATGGCGCGTCGCTGATATGAAGAAACCTAAATTACACAATAAACTAAAACTATTACGGGGAGAAACAGGCGCTATCACCCAGCAGCAACTTGGCGACGCTGTGAATGTTTCGCGCCAAACGATCATTGCACTTGAATCCGGTCGATATTTCCCGTCTTTGGCACTTGCGCTAAAAATTGCACGGGTATTTGATTGCACCGTAGAAACGATCTTCTGGCTGCCATCTGAAGACAAATAACCCAGGGAAAAGAAAATAATCGCCCGTAACATTGATTTCCTCGCCCCTTTGTCGCAAAACTCGCATTAATTCGAGGGAACCATATGACACGCATCGATACCAAATTCACCGCGCTGAAAACCGCAGGGAAATCCGCGTTTGTTTCGTTTATTATCGCGGGCGACCCTGATTATGATAAATCCCTTGAGATCATCCGCGGCCTGCCTGCCGCCGGGGTCGATGTGATTGAGCTGGGCATGCCCTTTACCGACCCCATGGCTGACGGTCCGGCGATTCAGCTGGCCGGGCAACGGGCCTTGGCGTCGGGTATGACGCTGGCACGCACTTTGCAACTGGTGCGGGATTTTCGCGCGGGCGATGATACCACCCCGATCGTGCTGATGGGCTATTATAACCCGATTTATTCCATGGGCGTCGCGGCGTTTCTGGCGCAAGCGAAAAGCGCCGGCGTGGACGGGTTGATCGTCGTTGATCTGCCTCCCGAAGAAGACGTAGAGCTGTGCATTCCTGCCCAGGCCGCCGGTCTGAATTTCATTCGCCTCATGACCCCAACAACCGATGATAAACGTCTGCCCAAAGTGCTGCAAAACACCTCGGGGTTTATTTATTACGTCTCGGTCAATGGCACAACGGGCGCCGCCAGCCCTGAAGCCGATATCGTTGGTCCCGAAGTTGCGCGCATCAAATCCACCACAGATATCCCTGTCTGTGTTGGATTTGGCATCAATAGCCCCGAAACAGCCCAAGCCATCGCCAGCATCGCCGACGGTGCAGTTGTCGGCACCGCAATCGTGAAACTAATCGCCAAGGGTAAATCCGTGCATGAAATCCTGGCATTTATAAAAACCTTGGCAGACGGGGCGCATCGGGGGTAGGGTGGTTGCCAAAAGGGTAATGATTTTATGGAAAACATTGTAAAAAGCATATTAAACGCCGCAACACAGCCTGACAGCTGGGAAACGGTATTAGATGACTATAACGCCGTTTTTGATGTAACGGCTTCCTGCATGATCACCCTAAATATAGCAAACAAGCAGCGCATGAATTTTGCCTGGAGCGCGTTTAATCGCGCACACCTTAAAGGTGAAAACCTTAAACTGATGGAGAGCGGAAACGATCAAGGTGACGCTCCAGCATATCAAATGATTATGCAAAGTCCCGCCCGTAAATTCTATAATGATCTGGAAATGTTCAATGTCAGTAAGTATAGCGATCTGCCGAAATCCAACGTGCGTGATATTACCGAAAGCTTTGGCCTTACCACGCGAACAGTTTCTGTTTTAAATACGCAAGGTCCGTGGATGGACACGATTATGGTGCAAACATCGCGTATCGGCGAGGCGGATAGATTTATCGCAGACCGGCGCAATGATATCATTCTGCCTATTATGGCACATTCTATTGCCCTTGGTCAGACAATCTCTGCCCTGCGCACGCAGTATCAGGCGGCACTTTCGGTTCTTGACAATCTCGGCCTTGGGGTTTTTCTGATTGATGGGCGGGGGTGTCTGATTAATCATAACAAAGAGGCACAGCGTATCCTTGATCTTGATGATGGGGTGCTTCTTGCTGCGGGCAAACAACTGAAAGCACGTTCTTCGGAGCAAACCCGAGCATTGGAAGTGTTGATTGCCCGCGCCAATGCTCCGCTGGATGATCACCTGCAAAAAGCACCTGACGTACTGTCTATAAGCAGACCATCGGGGCAATTTCCATATCTTGTTTCTGCACAGACCCTTTCTGATAGCACGGGAGAGTTGGAGACCGGCTTGAAATGTGCCTTCATTACAATCATTGATCCTAACCGCAAGAATGTGCTTTCTGCCGATGGCCTGACCGCGATGGGAGATTTGTCCGCAGCCGAAGCCGCCATCGTTGATCTGCTGGTTCAGGGGTATCGCCTGAATGAGGTGTCAGAGCGGCGCGATGTTAGTTTGAATACCGTGAAAACCCAGCTAAAGGGGATTTCCCAGAAACTCAGATGCACTTCGCAGGGCGACATTATCCGCGCAGCGGCCGCAACACGCATTCCACTGAAAAAATGAGCGCCCTCACCCGTTTGGGTGATTACCCTTGGATATAAAGCGTTAACACAATTGTTATAACGTCCATAAAATTCAACAGGGGTAACTATGAAAAAAATCATGTTAACAAGCTGTCTTGTGTGTATTGCTGGTGCAGCATATGCGCAAGATGAATACAGTGTAAACGTAGGGGTCAGCACCCTTGGATTAACCATCGAAGGTGGATACCGTATTTCACCAAGCTTTGGCGTGCGCGGTATTATAGGTTATGCGGCGGGTGATTTTTCCAAGGATATCATCGATACTCCAGACGTAGGTGACAGCATTCCCGTTGTTAGCACCGTAGCGTTTGGTGGTGTCGGGGTGATGCTCGATTACTATATCTTTGAGGGCGGTGCGTGTCTCGGCTGGTGCCATTGTCCCCTTATACGCTGTTGATTTTTCTATAAACGGACCCGTGACCTACGAGGGTACTGCCTATGCCGGCGTTGATATCGACGGGAAAATAAGCGCACAAAACAGTATCGCGCCGATGCTTTCTATTGGGTACGAAACGAAAATCGCCAGCAATTGGGGCGTTTCGATAGATGCAGGCGCAATATTTACCGGTGGTTTTGTTGCAAAAGCTACCAGCAATAATGCGGTGATTCCTACAACCGATTTTGACGATGCCCTTGCAGATATTAATTCTGAACTGGGGAAATACGGGATAATGCCGTATCTGAAACTTGGTATCAGTTACTCATTCTAAGCCATGTTTGTTATTGAGGGTGGTGTACCGTAGTGTTTGAATATGAAAAACGCGCTGTATACTACGCCTCGCATCCACATACGTCCTTTAACCCTTGCTGATACCGACGCGGTTCTGGGGTTTGAGCGGGATAATCGTGAATGGTTTGAGAGGTGGGTTCCGGCGCGTGCCAAGGCATATTTTGCGTTTGAGAGCTTGCAAAAAATCAACGGGGATCTGGTGGCCGAGGCTTTGGGTGGCACGGCCTATATGCATCTTATTTTCGATATTAATGCGCGGGTGATCGGGCGGATCAATCTGACAGATATTATGCGCAAAGCTACGCCCAGTGGCGAACTTGGGTATCGTATTGCCCAGGATATGGCTGGGCAAGGTGTTGCCACGCAGGCAATCGGGATCATCGAAAACATGGCTTATACGACCTATGGGCTTGAACAATTGCGTGCGAGTTGCCTTGAAAGTAACCCGGCCTCGTTTGCAGTTCTTCAGCGTAGCGGGTTTGTTGAAAACCCTGAGGCAAAGCGTGATTTTGAATGGCAAGGGCGACCGGATATCATGCGGCAATTCACCAAAAACCTGCCTTGATGCTCAAATCATAACGCCAGTGTGGTGGTGGATTTTATCTCTTCCATCGATAACAGTGCGGTTACGTTAAAAATCCTCACCTCGGCGATCAGGCTTTGGTAAAAGATATCATAAGCGGCGGCGTCGGCCACCCGCACTTTCAGGATATAATCAATCTCGCCGGCCAACCGGTGGGCTTCTTGCACTTCAGCGCGGGTTTGCAGGGCGTCCAAAAACTGTGCCTGCCAGGCGGCATCATGTTCACTGGTGCGCACCAGCACAAAGAAACATGCGCCAAGCCCGACGGCTTGTGCATTAACAATAACCGTCTGCTTTTTGATCACGCCAGCGCTGCGCATTTTGCGAATCCGGTTCCAGACCGGCGTCTTGGAAGAGCCGGTTTTGCGAGCAATCTCGTCCAGCGGTATGCCCGCATCAGCTTGCAGCAGGTTGAGGATTTTCCGATCCAGATCATCAATGGGAACAGGCATGTTGCTTTCCTTAGAGGTTTGGGATTACGTCCGGAAAATTCGGTAATATCAGGATATAATCCTTATTTACTGCGATATCTAGCGTTATATTAGAATAATATTCCATAATATGTAAATCAACAATCTGAAATTTTATAAGGATATACCCATGACCATAATATTCCCCCCCCAACGTATCCGCGCACAGGCGATCAAGGACGGTCAGGATGTTTACCTGACCGATTGCGATGGTTGGAGCGCCAATGCCACCGCGGCTGAGCTGATAACCACGCAGGATGACGCGGATTTTCGTCTGAATTTTGCCCGCCGTCTGCGGGAGGTCATAAATGCTGAACTGATTGCAACGTGATAAATAGGGATTATGCCGGTCTAAAGCAATTTGCATTTAACCTGGATCAGAATTCACCCTAAGTGTGGGCGAATTCTAATACCTATTGCATCACATTAAATGCAAAGCGCTATAAGGATTGCAATTCGCGCTGCTCCACGCGATATATGCGCAATCTATACATGGAAATACAATGCTCAAAACCCGCATAATCCCCTGTTTGGACGTCAAGGACGGGCGCGTCGTCAAAGGTGTGAATTTCGTTAATCTGATCGACGCTGGCGACCCTGTTGAATCGGCCAAGGCCTATGATGCGGCAGGCGCGGATGAACTGTGTTTTCTTGATATCGCCGCGACTCTGGAAAATCGCAATACGATGTATGATCTGGTGTCGCGCACGGCCGAACAGTGTTTTATGCCCCTCACCATCGGGGGCGGGGTGCGCGCGCCCGAGGATGTGCGCAAACTGCTGTTGGCCGGGGCCGATAAGGTTTCATTCAATTCTGCGGCGGTTGCAAATCCGCAGGTTGTTGCCGATAGCGCCAATAAATTTGGCAGCCAGTGCATTGTTGTGGCGATTGATGCCAAAACAGTGGCCAGCGGTAAATGGCAGATTTTCACCCACGGTGGACAGCGCCCAACCGGGATTGATGCGGTTGAATTTGCCCGCCTTATGGTCAGTAAGGGTGCCGGGGAAATTCTGTTAACCTCGATGGATCGCGATGGCACCCGTGAAGGTTTCAACCTGCCGCTGACCCGGGCGATTGCCGATACGGTGGCCGTGCCGGTCATTGCCTCGGGCGGGGTGGGAAATTTGCAACATTTGGTGGATGGGGTGACAAAAGGCCACGCCTCGGCGGTACTTGCGGCTTCCATTTTTCATTTTGGCGATTACACTATCGCTGAGGCAAAACACTATATGCAGGAGGCCGGGGTGCCGGTGAGATTATAAATGGCGAATGTATTAACGCGGTTGGCGCGCAAGATTGAGAAACGCAAAGGCGGGGATGAGGAAAACTCCTACGCCGCGAAATTATTCGCGCGGGGGCCATATAAATGCGCCGAGAAATTTGGTGAAGAAGCCATTGAGGCAATCATTGCGGCGGCCAAGGATGACCCTAAAAACCTGACCGAAGAGGCCGCGGATGTTTTGTTTCACCTGCTGGTGATGCTCTCGGCGCGCGGCGTAAAATGGGAGGATGTTCTGGGCGAGCTGGAACGCCGCGAAGGGACATCCGGCATTGTCGAGAAACAATCACGAAAATAACCTGACTGGAGGAAAATATGCGACTGCAAACATCCCTAAAAGTCGGTATTTTAAGTATTTTTCTATGTATAACCCAATTTTCGGAGGCGATTGCCATGGGTGCCACACCTGACAATAATATGATATTGATAAGCTGCAAGGTCAAAGGTGCGATCGCCGAGGCACCAAAATTCGCGGCAGCGATTTGTCCGGTATTCATCCAAGCAGTCAGTGTGAAATGGCCTGAAAAAACTGTTATAGAACTGGAAGGTGCAGACCATGATGCCGGGGGTATAGTGATCGAACTGACAACCGATATCCACTCCAAGACGGCGGCTGTTTCCATGTTGCGCTGGGATAAGGCCTATCAATGGGGTAAAGATGCGGCGCAGGATGGCGAACAGATAACATTGCAGGTGATGGACGGCACATTGACGGCCTCAATGGCAGAGCAGCTCGCCCGCGATATCCTGAAAGTAAATGCTACGGTAATATCTGATTAACGTATCTGAAACCTTGCCGTATACATGGCACAATTTTTGGGTATGCTTTTGTTGGGGAAATAGATAGTATGCTTACGTATTTTGTATTTGCGCAGCCAGGAGATAACTGTGGCCAATTTTTCATATGAACAGATTTCCAACTATTTAACCGATGGGTTTTGGAATGCGAGCGGGTCAGCGCCGCATAAATTCAATGTTGGTGCTGATGGAAAACTAACCGTTAATATAACGGCGCTTAGTTCTGGGGCAAAGACTGTTGCTTTGGCCGCTCTTCAGGCATGGACTGATGTAACCGGAATCGTTTTTGAAACTGTGAATTCGGGTGCAGAAATTACCTTCAACCATAGTGGTTCTGGAGCGGTTACAAGTGTTGGTTGGAATGGTAGTGGTACCACCACTTCTGCAACGATTAGCATCATATCAAGTTGGCAGGGTGGAAACACCAGTATTGATTCTTACACCATGCAAACTTACATCCATGAAATTGGCCATGCATTGGGGTTAGGGCACGCTGGAAATTATAATGGTAGTGCGACATTTGGCGTAGATAATCATTATGATAATGATTCTTGGCAGGCCACGGTCATGTCATATTTTTCTCAAGGTACGAACACGTTCGTCAAAGGTTTTGACAGCATGGCTGGCTCAAAAACCGGGCTGCATGGCAATGGCACGCCGGCCGATGCAGGTGTTGCCTATGTCTTGACCCCGCAAATTGCCGATATTATCGCGATTCAGGAGCTTTACGGCACACCTGGCAATATACGCACGGGCAATACAACCTATGGCTATAACTCCAACGCTGGTGGTGTTTGGAATGATATTACCGGGTTCTCAAACCCTGTGACCTTTACGATTTTTGACTCAGGCGGCATCGATACGATTGATCTATCAGGCTCCAGTGCCAATCAAAAACTGAACATGCAATCAGCAACGATTTCCGATGTGTTTGGCGGTGTTGGCAACCTGATGATCGCCAAAGGGACCATCATCGAAAATGCCAAGGGTGGCAGCGGCAATGATGTTATCCGCGGTAATTCGGCGAATAATATGCTTATGGGTAATGGTGGTCATGATGTTCTTGTCGGGGCCAAGGGGGATGATACGCTCTACGGCGGAAACGGCAATGATTTGCTGCGTGGTGACAAAGGCGATGATACGCTTGATGGCGGGGCCGGTAATGATATTCTGCGCGGTGGCCTTGGCACGGATACGCTAACAGGCGGCAGCGGGGCGGATATGTTTATCTTTCGCAATGACCGCGATTTCAGTGGCACCAGCAGCGTTGATTTGATCACCGATTTTGAAGACGGTGTTGACAAGATCAAGCTTAAGGGGTTGTCGCAAGGTGACGTAACCCTTACGGATGTCGGGGCCACGGGTGGGGATTATGACCTGACGATTGGCAATCACACGGTACATATTCATGTGCAAGGCGGCGGTACTATCAATCTGTTCGATGATTTCATTTTTGAGCTGTAATCACCCACATTTTCAAAAGTTTTTGCGTGCCCTCAAAGCGGCGGTGATTGTGCCATCGTCCAGATAATCCAGCTCACCGCCGATTGGCACACCTTGCGCTAGCGAGGTAACCTGCGCACCGGTATTTTCCAACTGATCCGCGATGTAATGCGCGGTTGTCTGTCCGTCAATTGTAGCGCTAAGCGCGAGGATGACCTCGGTGACACCGCCCTTTACACGCTCTACAAGACGCGGAATTTGAAGGTCCTCGGGGCCAACACCATCGAGCGCTGACAAAACCGCGCCCAACACATGATAACGCCCTTTAAACACCGCTGCGCGCTCCATCGCCCAGAGGTCTGCGACATCACCGACCACACAAATCACCGTATCATCGCGTTTTGGGTTGGTGCAGATGTTACATCGATCCGCGCTGGCGATATTTCCGCAAATAGTGCATTCGCAAGCCGTATCGGCAACATCCTGTAAGGCACGCGCCAGAGGTTCCAGCAGGATGGTGCGTTTTTTAACCAGTTGCAGCACAGCGCGGCGTGCCGAGCGCGGGCCAAGCCCGGGTAATTTTGCCATCAGGCTGATCAATTGATCGATCTCTTTGCCGCCATTCTCAGACATCACATGCCCGGGAATTTCATGCCCTCTGGCAAAGGCATGCCCTCGGTGGCTTTGGCCATCTCGACCTGTGCGGCTGCACTGGCCTTAAGCTGGGCTTCTTTGATGGCAGCGAGGATCAGATCCTCAACAACCTCTTTGTCATCCGTGTTGAACAGCGAGGGATCGATATGGAGGCTTTTCAGCGCGCCCTTGGCGTTGGCCGTACAGCTTACCATACCGGCCCCGGATTCACCGGTCACCATTACTTCGGCCAGTTTTTCCTGCGCGGCCTGCACTTTGCCTTGCATTTCCTGCGCCTGCTTCATGATGTTGGCCATATCACCAAGCCCGCCCAAACCTTTAAACATCCAAAATCCTTTCCTGATATCTTACATCAGGAATAGGATGATGGTTGCGAAATGGCAATGCACTTTAGTCGTGATTGAATTCTTGATAAAGCGCTACGGCCTCATCCATCGTGGTCAGCACGTGCTCCATCTCAATTGCAATGACATGCCGGTCCTGATCTGTGATTTCAGCGCCTCCGATAACGGCTG
>JAZGFN010000013.1:0-3786 GCA_036479695.1 Paracoccaceae bacterium | reverse complement strand
GAACTGGTGGTCGCCGAGGCCTGGGTTGGCAAGAACCTGACCCTGAAACGCGGACGCCCACGCGCCCGTGGCCGATTTGGTAAAATCTTGAAACCGTTCGCGGAACTGACAATCCTGGTGCGCCAGGTAGAGGAGCAAACCTAATGGGTCAGAAAATCAATCCAATCGGGATGCGCCTGCAGATCAACCGCACCTGGGACAGCCGCTGGTACGCGGAAAGCAAAGATTTCGGTAACTTGCTGTTGGAAGACATCAAGATGCGCGAATTCATCAATAAAGAATGCAAGCAGGCCGGTATTTCCCGCGTGATCATCGAACGGCCACACAAAAAGTGCCGCGTTACGGTTCACACAGCGCGGCCCGGCGTCATCATTGGCAAGAAAGGCGCAGACATCGAAACCCTGCGCCAGAAACTGGCCAATATCACTGACAGTGAGCTGCATTTGAACATCGTCGAAGTGCGCAAGCCTGAAATGGATGCGCAACTGGTGGCCGATGGTATCGCCCAGCAGCTGGAACGTCGGATTTCATTCCGTCGCGCCATGAAGCGTAGCGTGCAAAACACCATGCGCATGGGTGCCCTGGGTATCCGGGTTAACGTCGCCGGTCGTCTTGGTGGCGCTGAGATTGCCCGTACCGAATGGTATCGCGAAGGCCGTGTGCCACTGCACACCCTGCGCGCAGACATCGATTACGCAAATGTCGAAGCTGTCACAGCCTACGGCATTATCGGCATCAAAGTCTGGATTTTCAAAGGTGAAATAATGGAGCACGATCCGGCAGCGCGCGACCGTCGCCTGCAGGAACTCCAGGAAGGCCCAGCACCTCGCGGTGCCGGCGGCCGACGTTAAGGAAGGGTCTGGATAATGCTTCAGCCAAAACGCACAAAATACCGCAAAATGTTCAAGGGCCGTATCCACGGCTCTGCAAAAGGCGGCACTGATCTGACATTCGGGACATATGGCCTGAAATCGGTGGAACCGCATCGCGTGACCGCCCGCCAGATCGAAGCCGCCCGTCGCGCCATGACGCGCCACATGAAACGGCAAGGCCGGGTCTGGATCCGGATTTTTCCGGACGTACCTGTGACCAGCAAACCAACCGAGGTTCGGAT
This sequence comes from Paracoccaceae bacterium, assembly GCA_036479695.1. Lineage (GTDB taxonomy): Bacteria > Pseudomonadota > Alphaproteobacteria > Rhodobacterales > Rhodobacteraceae > NORP23. The sequence goes on along the minus strand of JAZGFN010000013.1, from coordinate 2,672 downwards.
GGGTAAAGGTAAGGGCTCCGTGGATTTCTGGGCCGCCAAGGTAAAACCCGGCCGCATCATGTTCGAGCTTGACGGAGTAACCGAAGAAGTCGCCCGCGAAGCCCTGCGCCTCGCTGCGATGAAACTGCCGGTTAAAACACGGACGGTTGTACGCGAAGACTGGTGATATTTCGCTAAAGCGAAATTCACCAAGTGCGGTGTAGCGGGAAATCAAAGATTTCCGGCGGGCCGCACCCCCTCAAGAATACCACCCCCGCTAGGAAACTGGCGGGGGTTTTTCTATTCTGCACGCCGCTTGTCAGGAAAACACTTTGGGACTAACCTATCAAATGAAGTGAATTTTGATTTTCTATTTATGAGGATATTAACTTGAAAAGTGAATTAGTTATCAGCGCAGTGCTGGCCAGCATCTTAGCGGCGTGTACTGCGACAAATACCAGTGACGAAATGCCGTCAACCCAAAGCATCGACGAAACCCCTGTCATTGTTGCTTACACACCGCCTGAAGCATCGGGCCTAATTGGTGTGCGGCCCTATCCAACCCAGATTGACGTGTGCGAGGTCATTGGTGAAAGCGCATCTACATCGCAGTTTTTGGGTGACAGTGCTATTTTGATCGGTTGTCCCTTGCATGAAACCGGCGCCATTCAAGACCGCATCGCCGAAGGTGGTCGAAAAGTTGCCACATCCGGCAGTTGGGTTTTGCTGAGCGTGCCGGATCGGTAGGCGCTATTACCCCACCCACAACTGGTCCGTGCTTGCACGGGCCGCGCCTGACCTTCCCGTCACGACAAATACGTGCTTCCAGCACGACGAAGGCGTTTCGCACCTACCCAACTGCAGACCCGATAGTACGTAATATCTTAGAAATTTCTCGAGATGCTCTATCTTCGGCTTCTGAGAGTGAGATGGTAACGCATTCTTGCCACGCTGATATAGCAGATTTTTCTGCAGCCGAAAAACTGTCTACGATATCATACCCGTCCCTCAGGATTCTGGAACTTAGATCATCGCACATATACGACACCAGATTATCGCCCAAGATTAGCTTTGGATAATCAAGCGCTAATATAAGCAACTTGGGTGCAATAAACAACCGCATTGTCGGTGTAATAAACGCGTAAGCATCGCGAAAATTCTGCACAGAGGATGGCGTAAGGTTTTCCCAATCAATATTGGAAAGACGTTGAACCTCTTCAATATCAAAGCCTGTGAGGCGATCCAGAAAATCAGATATTGTAGTAGGTTTTCGACGATTTCCGAATGCCTCGCGAATTATCAAATTCAAATCATCGCCTGCATCCATTTGCGAATCCTAGCTCCTCACCAAATTATTATAGCAGCTTGCCAATAATACGCATCTTGTCGAACAGTTATTTACTCGATGGCCAACGGCAACTTTGTTCGCATAGAAGTGGAGCACGCAATTGGATTCCTATGACTAACCATAATTAAAACTCACACTCACCCGCTCGCCTTTCGCCTTATTCATCGGCACTTCGTGTCTCAACCAGCTTTCCCACAACAAAACCTCACCCACCTCAGGTGCCACATACACAAAACTGCGCATCTCTTCGCGCGCCTCCGCCAACCGCACCGGTGCTGCCATCATCATCGCCAATCGCGGGTCTTCAAACCTGATCGCACTCGCGCCTTGGGGCATGGCCACATAGGTGGTGCCGCTGATCACCGAATGCGGATGGATGTGCGACGTATGCACGCCGCCCTCTGGCAGGATGTTGATCCAGATATCCTCCAGCGTCACCGACTTGCCGTCCAAATCAAACCCCAGATCATCCACAAACGCCGCGACGTGTTTGTCCAACACCTTGACCAAATCCTTAAAGATCGGAAACCGCCACGGCAGATCGGACAGGCTGGCATAGCTGGTATAGCCCGCAAAATCGTTTGCCTCGCACCAATCCTGCCCGGCCTCGTCATCCTGGGCAATCGCAAAGCAAGAGTTTTCAAGTTCAGCCCCATCCAGCGCTTTGCCAAGTTCAGACAAATGCGCACGGTAAAGGCGGGTGACGAAAAGCGATGATATTTTACTCATTCAATTGTCATAGCCCCATGGGGCTATGGCGACAATGCTGGCCATCACCCCACACGCCCCGCAATCGCCATCCCCGCCGCAACACCCGACGCCCATGCCCACTGAAAATTATAGCCGCCCAGCCAGCCGGTCACATCAACCGCCTCACCAATCACATACAGCCCCGGCACCTTGTGCGCCTCCATCGTTTTGGACGACAGCTCCCCGGTACTGATCCCGCCCACGGTAACTTCCGCCTTGGCAAACCCTTCGGTGCCCGTCGGCCAGAACGTCAGATCGGTCAGGAACTCTGCGGCGCGGCCAAGCGCACGATCCGACACATTACCCAGCTCCGTTTCAATCCCGATCCGGGTGGCCATCGCCTGCGCTAACCGAGCGGGCAGGGCCTCAGCCAACGCGGCTTTCATATGCACCTGCGGCATCCGCCGCTTGGCATCCATCAGCATTTCCGCGCCATCCGGTAGCAATGACAGCGACACGCCATCGCCGGGCGACCAATAGGACGACACCTGCAATATTGCCGGCCCCGACAGCCCTTTGTGGGTGAACAACGCCGCTTCTTGAAACGAGCGTTCGCCCACCGTCGCCACCACCGGACAAGAAACCCCCGAGATAT
>JAZGFN010000012.1:0-117195 GCA_036479695.1 Paracoccaceae bacterium | reverse complement strand
TGTAAGAAAATATATCATCCAGATCCGTGGCAGCAGCGACCAAATCACCCCACTTGCCTGCTTCATCCGCGCCTGAATATATAAGCTGACGACCGCGGGCTTCAGTGACTTCGAATAATGTTGGGATGGCATCGATTATTTCTTGCGTCATTACCGCAAGTTGTTCTGCCGTAAACTGTTCCAAGAATACACCGTATTCGTCACCGGCATCGGAGTCCGTTAAAACACTATCAAGATACTTGGCATCAAGTTTACCCCACGGCCCTGTCGAACTATAAACAGTTGGAAATGCACCGATAGTCTTCCAAGCATTATAGTTTTCCTCGTCACCCACAGGAACATATACAAGATACATATGTCCACCTGCAGCACCGCCTAAATCGCTGACATTTCTTGCTTCCAAATATATTGGCATATTATCCCCTTCTCAACATTTTAAAAATTTATTAAATTTGTGCATAGCTCCGGATCGCCACAGTCGATTTTCCCAAGATAAGAAAACTAGTGAATCCCTGACATTTTTGGAAAAAACTTTGCCAAAATGTCGACGGCATACAAAAACTAATTGTTTTGTTATAGTCTATTCCATTATATTCTCTCAGCGATTGAGAAGAGTAATCTAATACTGCATTTAGCTCATAATCCATTGCCGTCATTATCGCGACAATTTCATCATCGGTACATGACAAGCCAACAAACTCCCGACGTATTGTCTCGCCAACACCACCGAATTTCCCTTCGGCCGCTTGTGCCTTTGTTTCATTGAATGCAGGCGTGCCTATAAAGGACACACATTTTTCATCCGCCAAAGTTTGTGAAGCAAATATAATAGCCCCTCCAGCCACAAGCATCCCCATTCTCAACCTCAAAAACATTCCCGACCCCAGTCTTTTCCTATGGTGTCCCAAAAAAGTGTTTTACGAATTAATGGATAATATACACTGACCCTAATCACGACGTTAACCATTCGCATGAGCCTAAATCTGATAGTACGTATAGTCGCACCGAGCCTAAGCCGCTAACTGCTCCATACACTCAGCGCTGTTAATGGTATCCTGCCCGCCAGAGTAAAATATCTTGTCCGAACCATCGCCACCGTTAATTACATCATTGCCAGTTGGGTTGTTTTCTGCATCTAGACCGCCGTCATAGGCAAGCAGGTTATCGAGGTATTCCGATAGGTCGTCACCGGCTTGAAACGGTTGTTCCGCCCCGTTGTCATAGATGAAATCAGCTCCTTTACCACCATCAATGGTATCATTGCCCTTGCCGCCGTGGATGTCATCATGACCCGCGCCGCCATCTATCTCGTCGTCACCATCATTGCCAAAAAGAGCGTTACCCGACAGATCCCCGGTAATCACGTCATTCTGCGCACTGCCGATCACGTTTTCGAAACCTTTCAGGTTGGAAACGGTTGTATTTCCCTGCGTGATTGTCGCGCCATTTGCACCGGATAGATCGATAGTAATTTCACCCGTTGAGGTAATGTCACTTAAATCCAGTGTGTCGCCATTCTCTCCAGATAAACCGGCATCTATTTCAATGCTGGAAAGATTGGACAATGAGGAAAACGCGTTAAAATCACCAGAAAAATACACGGTGTCCGAGTTTTCAGTTAGTATATATTTCTCGACCGAATACGCCAAGATTGATTGGCTGCCGATATTCACCCCAGCCTCAATGCGCATTTCTCCAACATCCAGGGCCGCTGTAAGAACCATATCAACGGCGCTCTGACTCTGCGCGATATTATAAGTATCGTTTCCATCATCACCATAAATGATATCATTGCCCTGCCCCCAGAAGACCTCATCATCGCCACCACGACCGTAGAAATAATCATTGCCGTTTGTGCCTTTCATCTTGTCGTCAAAATCGTCACGACCATATAAAACAATGTCATCATTCATACTTGATGAAGCATCAATCCATGCATCATTATCAACACCAAGCAATGTTCCATTCAGAGTGTTTGCGCCGGGGTAGCCTGTCCAATAGGGACTTTGAGTATTAATGTCACGGACATCAACACCAACCGAGGCAAGCACTGTAAGGATCGTAGCATTGGAGTTTGAAACATGTTCTCGATCATTTGCAGACGACAGAATTTCATAATCATATAGCCCAACAAGCCCCAGAGCTGTCTGTTCAAGCGAACCCCACGCAGCCGCACCTAGGGGGATTAAATCTGTGATGTCTATCGAGGGGCGCAACAAGCGCGGGGTGCCGTCATCATAGTTGTCAGTAGAATTTTTAAGAAGAAAGTTATTGGCCTCAATATCAAGAGCTCCCGCACTAGGACCACCCCGAATAACCAGAGATTCATCTGCTGCTTGCTCATAGGGCAGCGCATCATCCCGTAAAACCAGATACATATGTCCCCATGCGTTAACGCTGCCAACTGCCACGCTTTTTGCCTCTAGGTAAATTCGCATTGCCATTTTATTTACTCCGTTTTAGAAAATGTTGTTAAACAGCTTATTTTGCCAAAAAAGAACTTGAAGCTTAAATTATTTACGTAATCATATCCCGAATAAGAAATGCCGCGTAGGGTCAATTCGTTTTGGGTGATGTTGGCCGATATAATTACCTGTGATTGTATCAAACCTTCATTTCGAAACAGCGGCCGCGCTTCGCGAAAGTAATACTGTATTTCTTGTGTTTGTAGATGATTATGACGCCATCCCCCATTTACATATCGCAACTTAGCACTTTTTGCGAATTGGCTAAGTGCAAATACAAACATATTTGGCTCGATCACGAACCGATAGGGAACCTCCGTTGGCCTACCACCAATAGATATGGCAAGTGATTGCAATTGTTCATCTAGCAGCTTCGAGTAATAGTTATTGTTATATTTTTGTAAGGGGTATTTTGTATCTAGCAAAATATCATCCAACTCATTGCCTTGATCAAGACGATATTGGATCCAGCCTCCCCCCACTCCTCGACGAAAATACAGTTCCCTCGCTCGCGCAAGTGTTTTTCCCGGGTCTGCCAGAATATCCGTAAGTGTGGTATCCGTCTGCATCGAAACGCCGCTGGCACGCAGCTTGTCAATATCACGCCGGAATTCCTCACCATGCTTAGTCGCAATCGCAATGATCCGAGCTGCATCGGCCTCGGGCATGCTGTCAGGCTTGCAAACACGTGTTTGCGCCATGGCTACATAAGTGAATGGCACCACAAAAACCAGCCCCAGAATTATCAAAAACCGTTTCATGCCGCCCGTTTCCCCGTAAATACACGCGTCATCGCAATATGCCCACTATCGTATGTACCGGGGCGCGCAAAATCTACCACAGGAGGATAGCTCCCCGCCAGACTGTTGCCGGTATTCCCGGTGGTGGTGGCGTAGAGATGGTCATCACTATCCGTCCCAATCACCACCTCGATGTCCGCATAAGTATCCCCCTCGGCGTCGCCGCCCAAGCCGGTGCCAGCCTCGAGGTTAACCGTCACTCCAGCACCGCTGGGGTCGAAATGCAGCGTGTCAATGCCAGCCCCGCCGTCAATCACATCCGCGCCCGCGCCATCGTCAATCCGGTTGTCCTTAGCATTTCCAGTGATCGTGTCGTTTTCAGCACTGCCAATCACGTTCTCGATGCCTTCAAACGCGATCTCGGCATCCCCTGAATGGAACCCGGGGAATCCAGTGCTTTGCGTCGCATAATCGCTGCCGATTGATTGGCATTCTCGTGTTCATGTTCAAAAATCATCCGAACCGCGCGGGCGTGCACTTCAGTCGAATATCTGTTTGCTCTGTTACTTTTTCCCATAGGCTCCATCCATACTTACTTTGGAGCCTCCGGCAAACAGGGCGCGGTTCAACCTTGTTCAATAGCCACCCAAGCCCATGTGACTTGAATGGCTGGCGTTTATGTAGCTTAATCGGCCATGAAATGGCCCTTTACTTTCAGGTAATTGTCTCCTCTGTCATCGAATACGCCTGCAACTTCATCGGGGCCGGAAATAGCATCATCATAGCCAAAAAAGTTCCCGCCGGCGAAGGCGACACTGTTATCGCCAGTAACATTTATTTCCTCACCCTGATTTGTGGTTATGATGGTTCCGCCAGCGAATGCGTTGCCGGAAAGGGTCATGTCATAAATCAAAATAGTATCAATAGGTGAGGGTTCATCAGAGGTAAAATTGTTCATTGTAACATCAACGGACCCAGAGGCAAAATCAACATCCACCCTAGAGGTCCCATTCTCTAAAAAAACTCTGCGTGGATCGTTGCCTGATATATATCGTATTCTCGCTTCCGCCTCCCCCGTATAGGTGCCGGTTCCGGCTGTCGGCATATGATCTTCATGTGTGACTATGCCGCCAACAGCTGTCGCGAAAAATTCATTTGGACCATACTGTATGAAATACACTCTGGCATAATCATAGTTTGAAGACATAGAATCAACGTTTATTGTAGCGGTTCCATCTGTGATTTGGCCATTTTCATCCACGCCGTCGGGGTCGACAATAATATGGGCGCCCTCATTAACGTTAATCGTAGTTCTTCCTGTGTTATGTACCAGTTCACCTGCCGTGCTCACAAGTGGGCCAGCAGTGATCCGTTCCCGTTCGATAATTGTCCCCCCTAAAATGCTGGTAGCATCTGCTGTGCTGTCCAGGGTTTCATATGACGGTGGAGTGACAGGATCGGGAACGGGATCGGGGTCAGGGGTTGCATCTGGAACTGTTGCGCCACAAGCGGAAAGCAGAACCAGCAGTGCGCCGGACGTAAGTATATAGGTTTGCATGAGAATTCCTTATTCGTTTTGCTATAGAATGTAATAATGCCAACTAAGCGAATACGCGTATGAAACTGCCGTAGACAGATGCATATATTAAGACACTCGTCAAGATTTAATATGTTTGGCAACGTAAGGAGCGGGGTTCATTGTCAGCGAAGGAAGCACTATTATTTGCAGTCACAAACCATGTTTTGGCAACCTTCCCCCAAGCTCAGATGATACATGGGAGAAGGTAATGATATCTTAGTCGGCCAGGAAGTACCCGACCATCCAACCATCATCGCCGTCAGTCTCGAACACGCCTCCAACCTCATCCGGGCCTGAAATGCTGGAATCATAACCGAATAGATTTCCACCGGCAAAGGTGGCGGCATTAGCCCCTGTAATATCAACCGCAACCCCGCCATTCATGGCACCAACCGTGCCGCCAGAGAATGTGTTGCCGGTAAGGCTCATACCAGTAATTGTAATCGTATCAACCAGATCAGGAGCAGCCTCGAAATTTGTCATCTCAACATCGACAGAACCCGCCTCGAAATTAACATCTACACTTGAGGTCGCATTGGCGCCGAATTGCTGGAAGACGGTGCCGTTATAGATGGTGCCTTTTGCGTTTCCTGTATAAGTAGCGCTCCCCGCGCTGGGAATATGATCTGCATGTGTAACTATGCCGCCAACGGCCCTGGCCGTATGTGCAACATCGTTTACTTTATGCCGTAGCTGAAATGCGTAGACATACTCATATCCATCGGAAAATGTAGTATCGCCCAACATTTCGGCACCGCTACCGTCAGCAAAATCACCATCCTGGATTATATCGGTATCGGGGTTGATGCCGTCTGGGTCGACAAGTACGTAATACCCCTCACCTATATCAACCGTTGTATGGCCAGTGTTATGCACCAGTTCTCCGGAGGCGTTCATGAATAGCTTTGCTTTCGTCACAACATTCCGCTGGATAATTGTCCCCCCCAGGACGCTGGTTGCATCTGCGGTGCTGTCAAGGGTTTCATATGCTATAGGGACGGGATCCGGGACAGGATCTGTATCGGGGTTAGTGGGCGTAGGTGTCCCGCCACAAGCAGTAAGTAAAGCGAGCGCTGTACCAGACATAAGTATACGGGCTAGAGTGATGGTTTGCATTGGATTTTCCTGAAGGTAACGCGATAAAGCGCAGTAATGTCAAATAGATGAATACATTTATAATACTTGCGGCAGTAAGCACATATTAAGTTAACTGTCAATATTTAAGGTTCTGATAAACCCGCCTGATTGCCGGTTCCAGAATTGTGCGTACAGGCCATTTTTAGCTAAAAGGTCAGTGTGCGCCCCTTGCTCAAAAATCCGCCCCTGATCCACAACAACGATCCGGTCCATCTGTGCGATGGTGCTTAAACGGTGCGCGATGGCGATCACGGTTTTGCCCTGCATCAGGGTGTCGAGCGTGCTCTGAATCGCGGCCTCGACCTCGCTATCCAGCGCGGATGTTGCTTCATCCAAGGCCAAAATCGGGACATTTTTCAAAATCACCCGGGCCAGTGCAATGCGTTGGCGCTGGCCACCTGACAGTTTCACACCGCGCTCGCCAAGGCGGGCGTCAAACCCCTTGCGGCCGCGATTGTCTTCAAGGTCGGCGATAAATTCCAGCGCTTGTGCCTGCTGACATGCGGCAATCAAATCGGCCTCGGATGCATCTGGGCGGCCATACATGATGTTATCGCGCGCCGAACGGTTGAACATTTGCGTATCCTGCGTGACCATGCCGATTTGCTGGCGCAGCCCATCTTGGGTGAGGGTGCGAATATCCTGCCCGTCAAGATTTATGGCGCCCCCTTCAACATCCCGCAGCCGCATCAACAATGACAGCACCGTCGATTTTCCCGCCCCCGAGCGCCCGACAAGCGCCACTTTTTCACCGGCTTTGATATCAAGATCGAACATCTCCAGACCGTTGCCTTCAGCGCGGCCATACCGGAATTGCACCTTGTCAAAATGAATGGCGCCGGTGACGTTTTTTGGTGGTTTAGCCGTCGGGCGATCAAGCAGCGTATAGTCCTTGGCCAGCGTTGCAATCCCGTCCTCGGCAGTACCGATATCGGCAAACAATCCCATTAGCATAAATGAGAACCATCCCGTCATCGCGCCCAGTCGACTGGTAAGAATACCGGCGGTAACGATGGCGCCTGTCTCAGTCTCTCCGACCAGCCACAATGCCAACGCGCTGCCGACCAGTGCCACTGGCAGCAGCCCCGCCAAAATCGCAATAACAATGCGAAATTTAAACACCTGCCGCCCGAAATTCAGCGCGGCTGTGCGAAAACACATAAGGGTTTTATGGGCGGCTTCGGTTTCCATATCCGTGTGGGCAAACAGCTTTACCGTAGCGATATTGGCAATGCTATCAACGAAATTTCCGGAAATGGCCGAGCGCGCCTCAGCCCGTTTTTTACCTAACGCGCGGATGCGTGGCAGGCCCCAGCGCAGCACCAGAATGTAGAGAAAAAGCCAGCCAAACATGACCAGTGATAGGCGAAAATCAGAGGCCAGCATCACCGCCGCGCCACCCAGCACCATTGCCCCGGCAAAAGCCACAGCGTTCAGCAGCTCCATCAGCAATTCACCCAGCGCCGCTGTGGTTTGCATCTGTTTTTGGTTGATCCGCCCGGCAAAATCATCCTCAAAGAAATCAAGACTTTGACCAAGTGTATGTTTATGCACCCGAAACAGGCCGAGCACCGACAGCCCCGGCCCGAACGAAAGCGAATTCAACCCCGCCTGAAACAGGATAAACGCCGGGCGGATCAGCATCATAAACACGACGATTCCAACCAGTTGCCACACAAACCCGTCCAGAAACACCTCACGGCCATGGGTGGAAATCCGATCAATGATCATACCCACAACCCAGGCGGCGATAACCTCGGCCAGACCAATCAGAACCGAAACGACCCCCATCATGGCAACCGCACGCTCAGCCCCGGTAAACAGCCATTTGCCAAAGGCAATTAAAGTTTTGGGTGGTGGCCCATCAGCGGGGGCAAACGGATCAAACTGGTTTTCAAAAAATTTCATGCATCCGTCCCGATAAACCCGCCGGATTGACGGTTCCAAAAGCTGGCATAAAGCCCGTCTTTTGCCAATAGGTCGCTGTGCGTGCCTTGTTCGGCCACGCGCCCGGCGTCAAGCACCACAATCCGGTCCATCTGTGCAATCGTAGACAGGCGGTGCGCAATTGCAATCACGGTTTTGCCTTGCATGGCGCTATATAATGTATGCTGGATCGCGGCCTCGACCTCAGAATCCAGTGCCGATGTCGCCTCATCCAGCACCAAAATTGGCGCGTCTTTCAGGATCACTCGTGCGATAGCAATACGTTGCCGTTGCCCACCCGACAGTTTCACGCCGCGTTCCCCGACATGGGCGTCATAACCGCTGCGGCCTGCGTTATCTTGCAATGTTTCAATGAATTCATGGGCCTCGGCGCGAATTGCCGCTGCTGTAATCTCATTCTGGGATATATTTGAGCTGCCATAACTGATGTTGTCGCGCACCGATCGATGCAGCAATGCCGCCTCTTGCGCGACCATTCCGATGCTGCTGCGCAAACTGTCCTGGGTGACAGACGTGATGTCCTGACCATCAATCGAAATTACGCCGTCCTCAACCTCGTGGAACCGCAAAAGCAGATTAACCAACGTCGATTTCCCTGCGCCAGAACGCCCGACCAGACCGATTTTTTCGCCAGCCTTGATGGTAATGGATAGGTTATCCAACCCGCCCTCGCCCTTACCATAATGATGGCTGACGTCGTTTATCTGGATTTCACCGCCTTTCAATTGCAACGCTGGCGCGCCCAAACGATCCTTTATCGCAATCGGCTGGGCAACCGTTTTCAGTTCTTCACGCAGTGCGCCTACGTGGCCAAACATCGACGAAACCGCGTCCATCATCCACTCAATCATGCCGGTAATGCGCAGTGACAGCGCCAATGCCGAGGCCACGAGACCCACCGTTCCTGCACCGCTTTGCCAGAGCACAATCGCATAGCCCACCAGCCCGACCATGATCACGCCGTCCAGCACGGTGATGGTCATGTTCAACGTGACCTCCACACGTTGGAGCGCGAAAAAAGCCTGCCGCGTCGCCTCGATCCTGGCTTTGGTTTCGCGTTCTTGCGCAGCACTGTTGGCAAACAGTTTAACCGTGTCGATATTCGCATAGCTGTCCACCAATTCACCCGACAAGGCCGAACGGGTATTCTGGAATTGCTCTGTCGCGCGGTCAAATGCGGGGATCAGCACGCGCATTGTTGCAAAATACAACCCCAGCCACAGTAATATCGGCCATAGCAGCCGCAGATCAGTGCTGGCCATCAGGAACATAATCCCGATCAGATAAGCCGATACATAAGCTATGGCGTTCAGGGCAGAATAAATCACGCCCGCGGCGCTTGAGCCAATCTCAACCACCCGCATCGCGGTGCGCCCGGCGAGGTCATTTTGAAACCAGCCAACGGATTGTTTGCCCACATGCGATGCCGCGCGCCAGCGAAACAGTGTGGCGGCATTGGGTTTAAGGCCAAGGTCGTTCGTTCCCTCGCGCAAAAAATGCGAGATTGGCCGCAAGATAAGCAGCAGCACCGCGACGCCCGCCAGCTCCAGCCCGATCTCGGGCCATAATTGCCCGGGGGCGATGCGGGCCAGAGTGTCAATAAGACGCCCCGCATAACCGATCAACCAGACCTCGATTGCAGCGGCGATGATGGTGAACAGGATGCTGGCCAGAATAACCCGTTTGATGGGCGCGATATTGGCGCGAATATAGGGCCAAACCCGTGCCTCGGGTTTAGCGGTCGTTGCCGCATAAGGGTCAACCAGACGTTCAAGTATTGCAGCAAGACCTGATCCAAGAGTTTTGAGGCTCATTTCGTTGGCTCCACGCCGATAAACCCGCCGGATTGACGGTTCCAAAACCCTGCATACAGCCCATCCAGCGCCAGCAATTCATTGTGCGTGCCTTGTTCGGCCACGCGCCCTGCGTCCAGCACCACAATCCGGTCCATCTGCGCGATTGTGGAAAGGCGGTGCGCGATGGCGATCACGGTTTTACCTTTCATGATGCCATACAACGTTTTCTGAATGCTGGCCTCTACCTCGGAATCGAGCGCCGATGTTGCCTCGTCCAGCACCAGAATTGGTGCGTCTTTCAGGATCACCCGGGCAATCGCCACCCGTTGGCGTTGCCCGCCCGACAGTTTCACGCCGCGTTCACCGACATGGGCGTGATAACCGGTGCGGCCCTTGGGATCACTAAGATCTTGAATGAATTCATGGGCCTCAGCGGATTTGGCCGCGTTGATCATTTCGGTCTGTGTGGCCTCGGGTTTGCCATAAAGAATGTTATCCTGAATAGAGCGATGCAGCAGCGAGTTGTCTTGTGTGACCACCCCGATTTCTGCGCGCAGGCTGTCTTGGGTCACCGCGTTTACGGCCTGCCCGTCGATCAACATCTGCCCTTGCTCAACATCCTGAAAGCGTAACAAAAGGTTCACCAAAGATGATTTTCCAGAACCAGACCGCCCGATCAGGCCCAGCCGCTCACCGGGTTTGATTGTCAGGTTGATATTGTCCAGCCCGCCAAACCCTTTGCCATAATGATGCGACAGGTTCTCAATGCGGATTTCAGCGTTTGAAACCTTTAACGCCGGTGCGCCGGGCGCATCCGTAATGGCATGGGGCACGGCAATACTTTCCAACCCTTCATGGATCATACCGATACGTTCAAACACCTTGGTGGTTAAAAACATGATCCACCCGGCCATGCCCGCCAAGCGGATGGTCAGCGCGACAATTGCCGTGACCTCACCGATGGAAAGCTGGCCAACAGACCAGAGCCAAACGGCTGGTAGCACCAATATCAGCACCGCCGCTGCGTTGAACAATTGCACCCCTGCAATCATCCCTGAAAACATCCGCATAATTTTGGCAAACCGCAAGCGGTGGCGTTTCATTGCCGTCAGCGCGAATTTTTCTTCGCGCTCCGCATGGGAAAACAGCTTTACCGTTTCGATATTGGCATAGGCATCCACTACGCGCGCGGTTACCCGCGAATTGGCATTGCTGAGTTTTTTGGAGGCCACCCCGATGCGCCGCGCCAGCCAGATCGCATAGGAAATATAGCACGTAATCCAGATCATCAGCGGGATGACAAGGCGGATATCCATTTGCGCGAGAACAACCAACATGCCGATCAGAAAAACAATGCTGGTCCAGAACCCCTCTAACACCAGAAAAATGCTATCCTCAACGGCCATACCCATGTTCAGCACGCGGTTTGACAGCCGCCCGGCAAAATCGTTTTGGAAAAAACTCATGGATTGGCCCAGCATATGTTTATGGGCACGCCAACGGGCCTGGGACATCATATTGGCGGAAAATCCGTTGAACATCAGCAGGTAATTCAGGCTGGTGGCCAGTGGTTTAAGCACCACAATCACCAGCCCTGCCAGTAGCAATTCAATACCGTGGCGCGACCAGATGGATTCCGGGCCGATCCCGGCAATAATGTCAATCAACCGCCCTGCGTAATAAATCAGAAATGTATCCGCCATAGCTGACACAAAACCGACAAACAGAATTATGCTGATCACCTTGCGATACGGCCCGATATGGGATTTTATATAGGTTAGAATGTTTTTTGATGGCGTCGCAGCGTCAAACTCCTGAAACGGATCCACCATATTTTCAACACGATTAAATATCGACATAGCATTAGCTTTCCGTATCAATAAACCCGCCCGATTGACGGTTCCAGAAACTGGCATAAAGGCCGTTTAGCGCCAGCAATTCTTTATGCGAGCCTTGTTCGGCCACGCGCCCTGCATCGAGCACGATGATGCGGTCCATCTGCGCGATTGTGGACAGACGGTGGGCGATGGCGATCACGGTTTTGCCTTCCATCATGCCGTAAAGGGTTTTCTGGATGGTTGCCTCAACCTCGCTGTCCAGTGCCGATGTCGCCTCATCCAGCACCAGAATTGGTGCGTCTTTCAGGATCACCCGCGCAATCGCCACCCGTTGGCGTTGGCCCCCCGACAGTTTTACACCGCGTTCCCCGACATAGGCGTCATAACCTGTGCGGCCATTCGGGTCTTGCAGATCAAGGATGAATTCGTGGGCCTCGGCGCGTTTTGCGGCCTCAATCATCTCGGCCTCGCTGGCCTCGGGCTGGCCGTAAAGAATATTGGCGCGCACGGATCGGTGCAGCAGGCTGCTGTCTTGGGTGACCATGCCGATCTGGCTGCGCAAACTGTTTTGCGTGACCGCGCTAACCGATTGCCCGTCGATCAATATCTGCCCGGCCTCGGCATCACGAAACCGCATCAACAGATTGACAAGACTGGATTTCCCGGAGCCCGAGCGCCCGACCAGTCCGATTTTCTCACCGGCCTGAATGGTCAGATCAACGTTATCAAGCCCCCCCTTGCCCTTACCATAATGGTGCGACAGGCCTTGCACATCAATCTGGCCCTTGGTCAGGTTCAATGCAGGCGCATCCCGCGCATCGGTCACGGTTTGAGGTACGGAAAGCGATTGCAACCCCTCGCGCATAACGCCGGCATGTTCAAACAGGCGAATGGTGACCCACATGATCCAGCCGGTCATACCGTTCAGACGGATGGTCAACGCCGAGGCCGCCGCGACCTCACCCACCGAAACCGCGCCTTTGGTCCACAGCCAGATCGCCGGGCCGATAACCCCAACCATCAGAAATCCGTTCATGGTGGCAAGGCTGAATGTAAGGCGTGTCATCAGGCGCAGGAACTTTTGGAACCGGATGCGGTGACGTTTCATAGCACCAAGAACATAGTCCTCCTCGCGCTTGTCACCTGCGAACAGCTTGACGCTTTCGATGTTGGTATAAGCATCGACAATCCGCCCCGTCACCAGCGATTTGGTCTCGGTCATGCGCTCGGAAACCACGGCAACGCGGGTGGCGATGCGTTTGACAAAGATGATGTAGATCGCCAGCCAGATGATCATAGGGGCCGCTAGACGCAGATCGATATTCATCAACACGATGATCGCGCCCAGCACGTAAACGATCGCATACCAGATGCCCTCCAGGGCCATATAGGTGCTATCCTCAACGGCTGGACCCATCTGCATCACGCGGTTAGCCAGCCGCCCGGCAAAATCGTTCTGAAAGAAATCGGTTGACTGGCCAAGCAGTTGTTTGTGCGAGCGCCAACGCGCCTGCACGTTAAGGTTCGAGACCAGCGTTTGTTCTAAAAACAGGCTGTTAACGCCGAAAATTATCGGCCGTAACAATAACACGAAAGCGGCGGCCAGCATCAATTCAACCCCGTGGGCCTCCCACATATTTTCTGTGCCAGCAACATTCATCAAATCAATTATACGGCCGGAATAAAAGATCAGCCCGCTTTCTATCACCGCCGTCAGCACGCCCAGAACAATCATCCACGGCAACCACTTTTTGAACGGGGCCAGATGGGTTTTCATATAGAGCCACAGGCCAGAGGGCGGCGTGGTTGAGGGAAATTTGGCAAACGGATTCACAAGGTTTTCAAATAATTTAAACATGCGTGCCCTCCAAGGGCTGGTATTTAGGGGAATAAGGGGTGCAGTGGGCCATTGAAGGCCCCGAAATCCGGTGCCTAAATGGCTAAAATATATATCCGGATTGTCATCATTGCACGCCCTCCACCATGTTTGGTAGGCATAGCATATTCATGGAATGTTCTGCGGTCAATTATCTATTTTGAAAACATTGTACCAACACATTTCCCCCATAAATGACCAATGGCCCTGCTGGTGTGCAAGGCCATTGGCAATATCATGTGTCTTTTTATCAGGGCTGCTGCCTCTTATTTAAATTCTACCGATATATCGTTATATAAATACCGATCAGCGGCTGCATCCGTAAACTTGACCTCAACAGGCGGGGTGGTAATCTCTACGCCGGTTTCATATCCTGCTAAAAAATAATGCGATTCCAAATAATGCGAGTTTTTTCACGATCTTTCTCCATATTAGTTACAATATTGATATCTTTAGGTAAGTTCCGAAACATTCGCAACTATTGAGAGAAGAATTATGCATGAATAACGAAGCCCCTTGGATTTTATGTTACGGCGATTTAGGTAGGTAGAGTGAATAGTTAGGAACCCACGCATGAACACTGACCTTAAGGCTGAAAAAATCCTCGCCTCGGCGTGGTTTCGTGACCTGCGGGGGCAGATTTGCACCGCTTTTGAGGGGCTAGAGGATGCACAAACCTGTGGACCGCATGCTGATCTGCCGGCCGGCCGGTTTGACGTTAAGCCGACCAAGCGCGACAATGGCGATGGTACAGATGCCGGCGGCGGTCAGATGTCAGTGCTGCGCGCTGGCCGGGTTTTTGAAAAAGTCGGCGTAAATATCTCGACCGTCTACGGCACTTTGGGTGCGGCTGCACAACGTTCAATGTCTGCGCGCCCCGGGCTGGCCGGATTGGCAGAGGATCCGCGTTTCTGGGCGGCGGGTATTTCACTGGTGGCGCATATGCGGTCCCCGAAAACCCCCGCCGTGCACATGAACACCCGGATGTTCTGGACCCCACATGGCTGGTGGTTTGGTGGCGGCGCTGACTTGAACCCGATGGTCGAGGTGGCCGAAGATACGGCATTTTTCCACACCCGTCTGAAAGATGCCTGCGATCTGCATGACCCGAAATATTACCCGCGTTTCAAAGAATGGGCCGATGAATATTTCATGATTAAACACTGGAATGAACCCCGCGGAGTGGGCGGCATTTTCTATGACGATCTCAACACCGGCAACTGGCAGGCCGATTTCGCCTTTACCCAAGACGTGGGCCGCGCGTTCCTTAAGGCCTTTCTGCCGATCACGCAAAAACGGGTGAACGAACCCTGGAACGCCGCTGACCGCGAGGTCCAGCTGATCAAACGTGGCCGCTATGCCGAATTCAACCTGGTCTACGACCGCGGGACCCAGTTCGGCCTGCAAACCGGCCATAACCCCGAGGCCGTGCTGATGTCACTGCCCCCTGAATGCAAGTGGCCCTAGCGGATTTCACCCTATCTGACTGACGTAATCCTACAACCATACGTAAAGTAAACGTTGACCTTAGGCATTATTTTGTTGTGTGATGTACCCATACAACAGGAGGAAATCATGAAAAGACTGATCATAATTGCGGCGCTGTTGCTCCCCGGAATGGCGGGTGCGGATGTTGTAAGTGGTGTATTTCAAACGCAGCCGGGAGATAGCGGCGGGTTTTTGCATGTGAAAATGGCCGCTTGTGCCAACGATGCGACCCTGACGTGCGGCACGATTTTGCGCGCCTATCACGCTGATAATTCTGCCCATACAGATTATGAACATCTGGGCAAACCGATTGTCTGGGACATGCAGGACCAAGGTGATGGGCATTGGGGAGACGGCAAAATCTGGGCGCCTGACCGTGACAAGACGTATAATTCCAAAATGCAAATGCAGGGTAATCTGCTGACCGTCAAAGGCTGCGTTGCCTTTATTTGTCGCGGGCAAACCTGGCAGCGGTTTGAATAACCAAACCTATCGCTGCGCTTCAAGCGCTACTGCGGCTTTAAACTAGTCTGAAAAACTCCGTCTCTTCGTCATTTTCGTATCCATTCGTTCGGGTTGGATACATCTTAGCACGCGTCCAAATTTACCGGACTACCTCACCCTGCCTAACAGCCATTTTGGATGGTATTACAATCAGAAGGACTTGCGTTAACTATTTCTGTATTAACAATCTTTTCGTATTATAAACGAACGGAATAATTACTAATCGGGTTGCAATTTCGGCTTAAAAGCCGTCGAAATAATTTGAATATGGGATGCTGAATGATTGATCCCTCAAAAATGAATGCACTAGTTGGCGTGGAGGGCTCTACGGCGGTTGATCCGGCAATTTTCCTGAAACAATTCCGGCTTTTTGTCAAAGGCAAGCAGCCGATTGCGTTTCTGACTTGGGCCAAGGTTTCGAGCGAGGTTAAGGCGGCGCTTGAGGCTGGGCGGCGGGTTGAGCTGGACCTGAAAGGCTGGCGCTCGGGGCCGCATCTGGTGGTG
This sequence comes from Paracoccaceae bacterium, assembly GCA_036479695.1. GTDB lineage: Bacteria > Pseudomonadota > Alphaproteobacteria > Rhodobacterales > Rhodobacteraceae > NORP23. The sequence continues at coordinate 101,321 of JAZGFN010000012.1, read as the reverse complement.
GTTGACTGTATTTCGCCGTTTGGACCTGCGGAGAAGATAAAGGAAGAGTTTTTAAAGTCGATGGGGGTGGGGGCGTGAAGCAAATGCTGCCAGTATATTCTTTTTTGACATTGATGTTAGCGCTGGTGGCGATCGCGTCGTCATCGGAGGCTGATGAAATGGCATGGGAGATGCGGAATATTGAGAATACTCTTGGCCCTAATGTAGAAATCGAACAGTTTCGGTTGGATTTTTTGCATAGAGGTGCCCTGATTGATGTATCGGTGTTTTGCATTAATGCCGATGTGAGCGCACTTAATTATGATGGAACGGCACCCATTAATGTCGAATGTAGTGCTTTTGCGGGGTGGGATATTGGCGAGTTCAGAGATTTTGACGGTGTATTCCTCTTAACAAGCCCCCCGAATGAAAGGAGCTCTCAGAAAGTGGCGATTGCTTATAGGTAGTTTGAGGGCATGATGGTCCGTGGACCTATAGATATTTTGGATCAACATATACGAGTAGAAACACGTGATGGAGATAATTGGGTGACAGGAATGCCTTGTTCAGAAGGTTATCGTAATATGGACGTTAGGTTTCTTAAGCTGCAATTTGATAATCGTTTCGTTTTGATGAGAAGCAGCACACTTTATTCATGTATTGGAGGCGACTTTGGCCATATTAGCTATACCTCAAACGGGATTAGTGTCTCTGGCGGTGGTGGGGCGGTTGGCAAAAAACTGATTAATCTAGAAATATATTTTACAAATTATTAAAGGAACAAAAAATGGCAGGGTTTTCTGATATTACGTTTCTGACGTCTGGAAGTATTGATAATAGTTACGATTCAATGCTTACGGGCGCTGGGGTCAGTTTGTATTATCAGCAAGCAATTTCCGAAGGCTATATCTCCTCCACTGGGTCAGTTTCGCGGCCAAAAGTAGTATTTTATACTGACGCAACCGCATATCTTGCGGCAACCGAACAATTGATGACAAATCCAGATGGGAGTTACAAATATAATGGGTATATGAGTAAAAATGGTCCTTCAGACGCGTACTCCATCTTCATAAGGCCAGGCATGTCACCCGAAGCCTGTCCTACACGAGCTGATGCATGTTACCCACCCAGGCATGAGTGCTGGTACCGGAAACCTTCATACCCCCGCATTTTATATCCTTCAGATGGAATTTTCCGCAATGCTCCAGATTTCTGGAGAACCCTCTGAGAATATTTTGGGGTCTGGCGTCATGTATAATAATGGACCTGTCCCCAATAAATTCCTTACAGTAATTAAGACCCACCCACTAACAGAAGCTCAGGTCCTTCAACTACTAGAAATTGTAGGTGAGGAGCAAATGATACTTTTAGCCTATAATTTGACAACCCTAATGGGTGAAGATTTTGGCCTAGCTGCAACTTATCATGCGGCAACTGGGTCTGCTTTGCCCGAGTCCTGCTTCCTCGCCAGTACTCCCATCACGATGTCCGACGGCACGACCAAACCCATTGAGGATATTCGGGTTGGCGACAAGGTAATGTCATACGACCCCACGGCCCCGCTTGACGCGCCGCTGACCGCCAAAACCGTCACTGAGTTGTTCCGCAACGAGGTTACACATATCCTCGATGTGCACGGGTTGATGGTGACGCCCGGACACGTGACGCTGTGCGGCGATGGCCCGCACAAGGGCCGCCATGTGCCGATGATCGATATTCTGTGCAGCGACGGCGCGCTGGTGCGAGCGGATAACTGTATCTCGCCGTTTGGGCCGGCGGAGAAAATCAAGGCGGAGTTTCTGATGTCGATGGGGGTGGGGGCGTGAAGTATTTACTTGGCGCTATTTGGGTTCTATTTTCGTTTCAGCCTTCTGCGTATGCAGATGAGATACATAGAATTTCTCCCGATGTTTTCCAGACAAATGAAGGGATACTTGTTAATTTTTCCTACAATCAACGGATAATTTTTTTAACGAACGAGAGATACTTTCTAGAAGTATTGAACGCACCACCAACATCATCATCACAACTTAGAACTATCGAGCTAGGGAGTTATTCGAGTCTTGGTCTTGTTTATAATCGAAACGATTCATGTTCCAGAGAAACGTACTTCGGGACAATAAATGCATCAGGTCTATTGTTTGAATTTGGGGTATTTATTGATAGTGAAGGAATAGGCCGTGGTTTGCCAATATTCACTTCTGAAGCTGGTATTAATTGTTCTTCAATTTTAGAATCTTCCGAAACTATTATCTATGAAATAGTCTCGTTCCACAACCGAGTCCCTGACACCCAATATGCGAGGCTGATATATAATAAAGCAACGCATAACATAATTTTTGAAAAAGGAGATTAATGTGAGTGCGGATCTTGACCTGCGCCCCTTAAACTCCTCCAGAATGATGTAGAGTCCGCCCAACTTAAAGGACGGACAAAATGAAAAAGAGATTCACCGACGGACAGATCATTCAGATGCTGAAAGAGCAGGAAGTTGGCGAGAAGACGTCGGACTTGTGTCGGCGTTACGGAATAAGCCAGGCGACGTTTTACAAACACAAATCGAAGTATGGCGGCATGCACTGCACGACAGGTCATTCTTTAGAATGACCGAGAGTGGAGCCCTCTGACGCGGCGCGGTTACGTGCGTTGGAGAGCGAGAACGCCAGGCTGAAGAAGCTGTTGGCGGAGCAGATGCTAGACAATGCCATGTTGAAGGATGTGAACTCAAAAAAGTGGTAATGCCTGACGCAAAGCGAGAAGCCGTGGCGCATTTGTGCGGTTCGCACGGTGTCAGCCAGCGTCCGCTGCCCGGCAGGGTATTGCGAAGCAATGTCCCGAAAGGGGGCGTGTGATGTGTTGCAAGTGGACCGCTCGACAGTTCGGTATCAGTCTAAGCGAGCTGATGATACTGAATTACGCGAAGCTATCAAGGCTGTCGCCCGAGAACGGCGGCGGTTCGGCTATCGTCGCATTCAGGTGATGCTGGAGAGAAAAGGAATATTCATGAACCACAAAAAGCTGAGACGCATTTATGCCGAGGAAAAGCTGCAAGTGCACCGCAGGGGTGGCAGGAAACGCGCACTGGGCACCAGAAAGCCCATGGTACTGCCTGATGGTCCGAACCAGAGGTGGAGCCTTGATTTCGTTAATGATGCATTTACGGACGGGCGGCGGTTTCGCATCCTGACGGTCATTGACGATTACACCCGCGAGAACCTGGCTCTGGTGGCAGATACTTCCCTTTCTGGATCACGTGTTGCACGGGAACTGGATCAAATTATTGCCGTGCGCGGAATGCCAATCACAATCGTTTCGGACAACGGCACCGAATTTACCAGTATGGCAATCCTGCAATGGGTCCAGAAAACCGGGATTGACTGGCACTACATTGCCCCAGGTAAACCCCAGCAGAATGGCCTCATCGAAAGCTTCAACGGCAAACTGCGTGACGAATGCCTGAACGAAACCCTGTTCAGCTCATTGGCTGAAGCCAAAGAAACGCTCAAAGAATGGAAGGATGATTACAATCAACAGCGACCACATTCATCGCTGGGAAACCTGACACCTCAGGAATTCGCAGAGAAGAAAACATTGGACAAACTGGCAGCATAACGCCATCAATCTAACCTCAAGGACGCTCCATACGCCGGAGGATACTTGGGGCGCAGGTCAGAAACTATAAACGGCCTCTACAAAGCCGAGGTCATCCACCGGCTTGGCCCATGGAAAACCATGGCAGCAGTCGAATGGGAAACGCTCAAATGGGTCGATTGGTTCAACAATCGCCGCCTGCTTGCCCCAATCGGATACATCCCACCAGCAGAAGCAGAAGAGAGGTGCTATGCAAAGTTAAACACATTAGATATGGTCGCATGATATGAAGTAATCAGCCTCCGGCAAACAAGGGGCGGTTCATGTTGATAGAATGTAACAACACTTTACCGATAGGGAAACTAATGAAAATTATCACTTTACCTCGCGTGCTGATATCAGGCACAGCACTCGCTTTGCTTACCGCTTGTGGTGGGACACCCACTAACCCCGGCACTGGTCCAGATCCGGTTCCCGACCCAGTGCCACAATATGAAACGCTTAGTAGCACCGCAGATGCAACCAGCGTCTTGGGGGGTACGCTCGTTCGCCGAACTGTAGCCACCAATGTCGACAGACAGCTTCTGACCACAACCGGAGAGCTGGTGCATAATACGGGAAAAACAACGATCACTTTCGGCAATGGGTATGATGTTCTCATTGATCCCGATGGTGTGGACAATAACCTCATCACAGACGGACCTTATTTTGAGGGAAATGCCGAGGTGCGGATAACCAAAAAGGTATCCGAGGGCTATGATTACGCCTATTCTTACTTTCTATGGCAAAAGGTTGGTGACATTACATATGCAGGCATAGGTGTGGGCGGCATTGTAACACAGGCCCAACATGTTCCAACTGCTGGCCAGGCAACTTATACTGGCAAAGCAAGGGGATCATACCAGGGTGCAGACGGGTATCACGGTATAGGAAATGCAACATCCGGCGTAGATGTGGATTTTGGATCAGGGACCGTTGATGTTGCCATAACAGGCTTTAGTACTAATGCCAGTAATCCACAGCTTATCGATACCATCGCCGTTACGGGTATGAATATTTCCGGTAACGCATTCACAGGGGGCACAATTTCTACCACCATGAACGGGGCTGCGGTTGATATTACGGGGCCTAATACCAATACCTACATCGGTGGAAATTTCTTTGGCTATGACGGCGCTAATTCCCGCCCCGACGAGGTCGCAGGTGTGGCTGAGGCCCACGGTGATAACAACCGCCGGGTACAGGTAACCTACATCGCTGATTAGAAATGGGTTATGACTAGGGCCTGAACCCAAATCAAGATGTTGATATATTGATCAAAGCCTGATTCAATCTTTCAAAAGGGGATTGGATCAGGCTTTGGGCTAAATTTCGATGGGTTGATCTGGGTTCACATCCTAGTTCGCATTCGTCTGACAGCACTGCCAGATGTCACTTTTCTTTGAATGAGATACCGTTTTCTTGGTAAGTGTTCAGTGATAATCAGGCGTTTCGATAGCACGTAGGTTGCACAATCCAACGTTGCAATATCGTGCCCGAGCACGTACTGGATGAACGGAAACTACTAACGATTGGGGCTGCAAAATAAATGTTTCGCTCAGTCCTGTTCATCTGTCTTGGCAACATCTGCCGCTCGCCGACTGCCGAGGCGGTGTTTTGCAGCATGGCTGAGGGGCGTGGGTTGCACATCGATAGCGCTGGCACGTCAGGTTGGCATGATGGCCACCCCTCTGATCCTCGTGCCAGTGCGGAAGCCACGCGCCGGGGTTATGACATGTCCATGATCCGCTCGCGCAAGGTGACGACGGCAGATTTTCACACATTCGATTTAATCATCGCGATGGACCGTCAAAACCTGAAAGACCTGAAGTACATCCAACCCAAAAGCAATCGAACCCGCGTTGAACTGTTCCTGCCGTTTGCGCCAAAACTAAACCGCACCGAAGTGCCGGATCCTTATTACAAGAACAACTTCCCAGAGGTTTTTGACATGATCGAGGCTGCCAGCGAAGCGTTGCTGGACAGGTTGTAAACACAATCCTTCCCTCAATACATATCCACCAGCGGGCATTGGATGATCTCGATTGTACCAAAGACATATCGTCAAACAAAACAATGGAATCTGGATCACCATATGCCGGGAAATCAGCTCTCCAGACCATACCCCATTCAGAATTGCCTTTCTCATGGCGCGTCAAGTATATATCTTTGGGTTATGATCCAGATTACCGAAAATATCACCCTTGAGGATTGGGAATTGACCGAGAGTTTTGTGCGCTCTTCCGGGCCGGGCGGGCAGAATGTTAACAAGGTCTCGACCGCCGTAGAGCTGCGGTTTGAGGCAGCGCGCTCGCCCAATCTGGCGCCTGACGTCAAGGTGCGCTTGAAGCGTTTGGCCGGGCGGCGTTGGACTACGGGCGGGGCAATTATCATCACGGCGGAAAAGCATCGCACCCAGCCCCGCAATCGCGCCGAGGCTGAGGAAAAGCTGATAGCCCTGATCAAAGCTGCCCTGCATCGCCCCAAACGCCGGGTGAAAACCCGCCCGACGCTCGCCTCTAAACGCCGCCGGCTGGACGGCAAGAAACAGCGTGGACAGTTGAAAAACCTGCGCAGCAAAACTGGTGATGATTAATCCGGCAGGTTTTCAGCCAAAAACTGCATCATATTACCGCCCATAACCAGCGCAATATCGTCGTTTGGCAGGCCCGCCTGCATCAACGCCTCGGTTAACGCTGCCAGCTCGGAAATATCGAACGAGGTCTCAATCGAGCCGTCATAATCCGAGCCAAGCGACACATGCTCCACCCCCAGCAGATCAATCGCGGCCATGATCGTGGCGGCCACCCCTTTGGGGCTGTCATCGCAGGTTACCTCTTGCCAATACCCAATGGCGATCAGGCCACCTGCCGCCGTAATCCGTTGCATCAGCGCATCGGGAAAATTACGTTTAACGGGGCAATGCGCATGGATGCCCGTATGGCTGACAATCACCGGCCTATCCACCATCGCCAACACATCTGCCGCCACCTGCGGGCTGGAGTGTGCCAGATCAATGATCATATTCCTGTCGCCCATCGCCCGCACAACCTCACGGCCAAAATCCGTTAGCCCCGCATTCGATACCCCGTGCAGCGAGCCGCCCAGACGGTTATCAAAGAAATGCTGCAAGCCCATCACGCGAAAACCGGCGTCATACATGCGGGCAAGATTGGCAATATCCCCGTCAAGCGCATGCCCGCCCTCGGCCCCGATCAGCGCCCCCATCAGAGGCGCACCCGTATTTCGCGCCGCCAGCACGGCTGCCAGATCGGATTTTGTGCGAATGATTTTGAACACATCGGGGGCTTGGGTCGCAAATTCATGCAGTTTTTGCGACTGGTAAAGCGCCCGTTCAATACGGCTGTTCCATGTGCGCATCGGCCAAAGTTGGCCAAAGGCCAGCAGGGTGATGTTATCGCGCGCCTCGGCCGCGTTTTCCTCATAATTCAACCCCGCCGGGCTTTTGGTGACGGTGGTAAACACCTGAATGGCGGCGTTTCCTTCGGCCATGCGAGGGAAATCAACCTGCCCGAAATCACCGCGCTTTAATAGATCACGTTTCCACAACAGACTATCCGCATGCCAATCACCAATGATCAAAGTCTTATGCAACGCCGCGGCCTTTTGGGATACCACATAGGGTTCATGGGATTTCACGCCATTCATATCCGCCCCGATAATGCCGGGGGCAAAGGCCCAAAACCCGATCAGACCCGCCAGCATAAGCCCCAACATAACCAGGATGGATTTTTTCAAAATACGCATGATTTCCCCCTATAGTTCTGATGTTATTTCGGGTCATAATCCAGAAATTACGCACCATCTCTTGCAAAGCACCCGTATCAAACCGACTGCTGCCAGCTCCATTTCATGATCGATAACCTTAAGTTTTATCCATCACAATATACCCAGATTATGGTTGATAACAAATCTATTTGCCCATCATGGACTTGGAGAAAGGCGAAACGATAGCCAACAACAGCAGTGCTGGTACAAATACAGTTAACCCATCAGAACCGACAGTGCAGACTTGCTGCCATTGACAGAATATTTCACATAGCCATTTGATCGCCAGTCTACTAACGCTGATCTCATGGCTTATGATTACGATAAACTTTACGGCGAGACCCGCGATGCCTTAGGGCAACCAACCTCGATTTTCGTCGATTTCTTTGACCGACTTGATCAACAGGACGCCCGTGTCTTGGATGTCGGATGCGGGCAAGGGCGAGATGCGCTTTTCATTGCCAGAAAAGGGCATCGTGTTGTAGGTGTGGATATCTCTGCCAACGGCATCCGCGACCTGAAAGATGCCGCTGCGCAGGAAAATTTGCCGATTGAAAGTATCGTTGCAGATATTGTGAGCTACAAGCCCGATGGAATGTTCGATGTCATTCTGATTGACCGAACATTGCATATGCTGGCTCTGCCAGTGCGGCTCGCGGTTCTGGAAACATTGCTTGACCATGTGAACGAAAAAGGCTGGCTACTGATCGCTGATGAAGCTTCAAACATCAAAGACTTTGAGACGGTGATTGCTGCTCGTGACCTCAAGTGGAACACGAAACTGTCGCAGCGCGGCTATCTGTTTGTGCGCCGTTCCTGACCGACACTTTGGGCTCGAAGCGATCATTTGGTAAAAGTTATCTAGGCCCAAATCCAAACCGCTCGCTACCCCACAAGATCATACCCTGTCCCACCCAACGAAGAGGGGAGCGGTCATTTACTTTTTCACAATACCCATGATTTTTCCCTATGGGTTCGTCAGTGTTTTGGGCCATACTAATGCCAAATACCAAGTCTCGCCATTCTAATAAAGCAGGAGCAGATCATGAAAACCCGTGCAGCCGTTGCCTTTGAGGCCGGAAAACCTTTGGAAATCATTGACGTAAATCTGGAAGCCCCGCGTATGGGCGAGGTTCTGGTTGAGATCAAAGCTACCGGCATTTGCCACACGGATCAATTTACGTTGTCTGGTGATGACCCCGAGGGGATATTTCCCGCCATTCTTGGCCATGAGGGCGCGGGCGTTGTGCTGGAAATCGGTGCAGGTGTTACCTCGCTAAAGCCCGGTGATCACGTGATCCCGCTTTATACGCCGGAATGTCGGAGCTGTGATTATTGTCTGAACCCCAAGACCAACCTCTGCCAGGCAATCCGTGAAACGCAAGGTGCGGGGCTGATGCCCGATGGCTCCAGCCGGTTTTCCACGCTGGATGGCGATCCGATTTTTCATTACATGGGGTGCTCGACCTTTGCCAATCACACGGTGGTGCCGGAAATCGCGCTCGCCAAAATCCGCACCGATGCGCCCTTTGACAAGGTTTGCTATATCGGTTGCGGGGTTACCACCGGCATTGGCGCGGTGATCAATACGGCCAAGGTCGAAATCGGCTCTACGGCCATTGTGTTCGGTCTGGGCGGCATTGGCCTGAACGTGGTGCAAGGCCTGCGGCTGGCGGGGGCTGACATGATCGTTGGTGTCGATATTAACGACAGCAAAAAAGCCATGGCCGAACGGTTTGGCATGACGCATTTCGTGAACCCGATGGAGGTCGAGGGCGACATTGTACCCTACCTTGTTAACCTTACCAAAGGCGGGGCGGATTACACATTTGATGCGACCGGCAACGTTAATGTTATGCGCACAGCACTGGAATGCGCGCACAAAGGCTGGGGCGAAAGCATCATTATCGGCGTGGCGGGGGCGGGGCAGGAAATCACCACCCGCCCGTTCCAGCTGGTCACCGGCCGCAGTTGGCGCGGCACGGCATTTGGTGGCGCTCGCGGGCGCACGGATGTGCCCAAGATCGTGGATTGGTACATGGACGGCAAGATTGAGATCGACCCGATGATCACCCACACCATGGGGCTTAAGGACATCAACAAAGGCTTTGATCTGATGCATGCGGGCAAAAGCATTCGGGCAGTGGTGGAGTTTTGAGCGGCACAAAACCCTTACTTCTCGCGGTACTAATCGACGCGGATAACATTTCGCCCAAATGGGCCGACGCGATCTTTACCGAGATCGCTTCGCTGGGCGAGGCCAGTGTGCGGCGCATCTACGGTGACTTTACAGGCCAGAAGCTCAAAGGCTGGAAGGAAAAATTCGCACCACTTGCGTTGATCCCCCATCTTCAGGTCGCTCACACAATCGGCAAGAACTCTTCAGATATCGCGCTGGTCATCGATGGAATGGACTTACTGCACTCCAAACGGGTTGACGGGTTTTGTTTGGTCTCGTCTGACAGTGATTTTACACGCCTCGCAAGCCGCATTCGTGAACAGGGGCTACCGGTTTACGGTATCGGTCAGAAAAAAACACCCGAGGCTTTTCGGATGGCCTGCAAACGGTTCATCTTTGTCGAAAACCTGCTTGAGGCAGAAAAACCCGCAGCCGTAGATACATCAAAAACAATGGAATCTATTGGTCAGGAGGTCAAGAAAGAACCACCCTCAAAGGCTGTTCCACTTATTCTTGCCGCAATGAAAAATATCCCTTCAGAAGATGACTGGTACACGTTGTCGTCCATCGGTTCTCAGCTTCTGGCCAAGACACCCGACTTCGACTACCGCACCTACGCAAGTTCAAAGCTCAGCGATCTGCTCGAGGCAACTGGTCAATTCGAAATCGACCGAAGTTCGCTACCCGCCCGTGTCCGTCGAAAGCCGAGCGGCGCTAAAAAGTGACCCTCAAGTCACTCCCGTTTTCACCCTGAATTCCGGCGTATCCCACAGCCGCTCGTTCAGGATTTTTGCGAGCGTATCCACCGCTTTTTCTACGTCGTTTTCATCCAGATAGAGCGGCGTAAAGCCAAAGCGCATGATGTCTGGCGCGCGAAAATCACCGATGACATTATGTGCAATCAGGGCCTGCATAATGGCATAGCCTTCAGGGTGACGTAGCGCGATATGGGCGCCTCTGCACAAGGGATCGCGCGGCGAGGCGATAGTTACGCTGGGGCAGCGGGTTTCAACCTCGGTTATAAACATCTCTGACAATTCAATGGATTTCGCCCTGACTTTTGCCATATCCACCCCTTCCCAGATATCCAACGCCGCCTCCAGCGCGCCCATGGCAATCACCGGCGGGGTGCCGATACGCATGCGGTTTATGCCCGCATCAGGGCGATAATCAAGATCAAACGCGAAGGGGGCCGCATGCCCCAGCCAACCCGAAAGCGTTGGGCGCACATCGTCTTGCAGGTGCGGTGCGACATAGACAAATGCCGGCGCACCCGGCCCGGCGTTCAGGTATTTATACGTGCACCCAACAGCAAAGTCCGCCCCGGCAGCTGTTAGATCAATCGGCACAGCCCCGGCTGAATGCGCCAAATCCCAAAGCGCCAGCGCCCCGACGTCATGCGCCAATGCGGTTAGCGCGGCCATGTCATGCTTGCGGCCCGTGGCGTAATCGACCTCCGTTAACATCATCACAGCGATGGTTTCATCCAGTGCATCGGCCACATCGCATGGGTCCACGACCTTTAGCTCATAGCCATCACCAAGCGTGCCAATCAGCCCCTGCGCCATATATAAATCGGTCGGAAAATTACCATTGTCCGACAGGATCACCCGCCGCTCTGGGCGCATTTCAAGTGCTGCCGACAAGGCCTGATAGACCTTGATCGTCAGCGTGTCCCCGACAATGACCGCGCCTTTAGCAGCCCCGATCAACTCGCCAATCCGATCACCAAGACGCGTTGATTGCCCCATCCATCCCGCCTTGTTCCAGCCACGGATCAGCAACTGCCCCCATTCATCCACAACCACCCTGCCAACCCGATCAACCGCCGCACGGGGTAGTGGGCCAAGGGAATTGCCGTTCAGATAAACCAAGCCCTCGGGCAGGATAAACCTAGCTTTTGTTACTGGAAAATCGGTCATGTTTCTGCCTCCTGAATTGGCTTTACCTTTTCCTATTCCGCCAGCCTTGGCAAATGGGAAATTGGCAAAACTCTTGCCAAGGGCCATTCTTCATAATATTCTGCGCTAATTGTAATTTCTGTACTACCCATCATGAGTATATGCGTAAATATCGAAAATTCCGTAATTATATCAAGGTAGAAAACATGAAAATCATCTCGTATGTAACAAGCATTCTGGGTCTCGCCCTTATATCCGGCAACGCTGCCGCACAATCCACCCCGTTTGAAGGGGCGTATTTCAACGGTTTTGTTGATTATGAGCACGGCGTAATTTCTGGCACCTCCGGTGAAATACTCACGGCTGAGCTGAATATGGGCTTTGCGCCCAGAAACTTTGGCTCATCGATGGCTGTTGGTTTCGACCTCGAGATCGACGTGTTCGATACGTCCTTCATCTCGGGGACTGCTCTTTACCCGTCACTGTTTATTGATGGCACATATGGACGATTTTCCATCGGGCTGCCAAGATCGGTGATTGGCAGCTATATTTCACGCCCAAGCTTTGCGAATTCCTCATTAGATAATTTTGTGCTAAACAATAGCCGTCGTTCAGCGATGTATGCAGGCAATATTGGGTTCCCTGATTTTAATACTGACTATGGTATTCGATATGACGGGCAGATTGGCAATACTGAATTTGGCGCATCCTACCACAAAGTAACAAGTAATGGTGATGCCTTTAACATTTATGGCCTGGCAGCACGCCATAAAATCGGGATGACGCAGATTTTTGGTGGTATTGAATTCCTAACCTCTAACGGCTTTTCAAATGAAAATATCCATATTGGATTTGAAACCAGATATGATCAATTCAGTGGTGGTGCTACATACAGTAATAGCTCTGAAACGCATGTTTTCGCCAATTATCACATGAATGACCAGATCGAATTTAATGCGTCCTTTTGGAACCGGGACACCCGGGCAAATCGATATGGTTTGGGTGTGAAATATGGCTTCTGGGAAGGCGCATATGTGGATGCCGGCGTTGTTTACCGCAATGGTGCGACAGATAACACCAATTATAATGTATCCCTTGGCTATGAATTTTGACATATCGAAAGGCGGAGATACCTCCGCCTTTTGCGTTCCTATGCATGGCAATTTTGTGATCCTATTGTATATGGAGACCCCGTGAAAACCCTTTCCGAAAATACCAGTTTTGGCGGTATGCAAGGTGTTTATACGCATCAATCCAGCGCTTGCGCCTGTGAGATGACGTTCGCTTTATACCTGCCACCCCAAGCGGCCGATGGCCCGGTTCCGGTGCTTTGGTATCTGTCCGGCCTTACGTGCACCCATGAAAATGCCATGGTAAAGGCGGGCGCGCAGGCCTGGGCCGCCGAATACGGGATTGCGGTGGTTTTCCCCGATACATCCCCGCGCGGCGAGGGGGTTGGGGATGATCCGGCCTATGATCTTGGTCAGGGTGCCGGGTTTTATGTTGATGCTACGCAAAAACCCTGGGCCGCGCATTTCAAAATGTGGAGCTATATCACCCAAGAGCTGCCGGAACTGGTCTTTAAAAACTTTGATCTGAATGCCGCGGCACAAGGGATCACCGGCCATTCCATGGGGGGGCACGGGGCGCTGACAATGGCGATGACTTTGCCTGACCAGTATAAATCCGTTTCCGCCTTTGCCCCCATCAGCAATCCAGCAGGCAGCGATTGGGGGCAAAAACAGCTAACCGCTTATCTCGGGGATGACAAAAACGTCTGGGGCAAACATGACGCCAGCTTGCTTATGGCTGAAAAGGGTTATCCGGGGCATGTGATGGTTGATCAGGGCAGCGCGGATGAATTTTACGATCTGTTAAAACCTGCCGCACTGGCCGCTGCAATAAGCCAGCGCCAGCAGCCTGCCAGCTTGCGAATACTGCAAGGGTATGATCACTCATATTTCTTTGTGTCCAGCTTTATGGAAGACCATATTGCGCATCATGCCGATATACTGAACAACCTGTGAGCAGTATTTACATCGACGCCGATGCCTGCCCGGTTAAAGCCGAGGCTTTGCGGGTTGCAGATCGCCACAAGTTGCAGGTCTACATCGTTTCAAACGGCGGCTTGCGCCCAAACCCGCATCCGCTGGTGGATGTCATAGTGGTGCCCGACGGGCCGGATGTGGCCGATATGTGGATCGCAGACCGGATACGCAAGGGCGACATTTGTGTCACGGGTGACATCCCGCTGGCGGCAAAATGTCTTGAGGCAGGTGGGCGGGCGATCCGCCATAATGGCGATACGTTCACGCCCTCCAATATCGGCAACCAGCTGGCGATGCGTGATTTGATGGCCGATTTGCGCGAAGCTGATCCCTTCAGGCAAGGCCATGGGCGCCCGTTCAGCAAAGCCGACAGATCAAAATTTCTCGAAGTTCTGGAGCGTGAGGTTCGCGCGGCATTGAAAGAGACCAAGCCCTAAGCGACCCTGCTTTCAAACCATTTTGGGTCAACTGTGGCGAAATCCGTAACGTTTTGCGCAGCCATGGGCACAAAATCCGCCTGAACTGCATTGGTCAACCCGAAGATTGAGTAAAGCCCCGTTCCGTGATTTCCACTGGCGCGATCTCTTTCAAAAGACACGATATGCAATGGATTACCGGCGACGGATTCCTGCAAGCGCTCCGTGAACTCATCCCAGTTTTCCGGCAATGCGTTATTTTCTTTAAATCGTCTGGGGCGAAAGGTCCGGTCCGGGTTGTCGCGGAAACGGTAGCGAAAAACTGAACCGAGCCAGTCATTATATTCACGCCGGTACACAGCCACCTCAACCCGCACACCCTCACGCGCAAACCCCGCCAGAACGGCGGGTAACATTTCTTGCACATAGGGGTATAACCCTCGGATATTCCCGCGCGTCGGCACCGGGCCAAGGATATCCTCATGGCTAATGAGGGTATGTTGCTGTTTGCGACATATCCATGCCAACCGCGCCGCCCGTGCAGTTATATTTTCCCGTTCAGCCATGGCCTGTTTAAGGGAACGTATCTTTCGGGTGTTCTTGACAAGATCACCTAATGCTCTGTTTTTATAGGGAATAATTGAATATCCATAAGGCAAAGACGCCCTGCTGGCCTCAATCCGCCTTTGTATAAAACTGGTGCCGGTTTTATGCAAACCAATGTGCAAAACCGCCCTAGACATCCTCAAATTTCATCATATTCACCTAATTACTACAACATTTACTATTTACTCTGCATCTCCAAAGGTTGATATTTCGTCAATGCTGCGGTGACAAGCGATAACATGCTCAGTGCCTAGCTTGATTTCAGGGGCAATGATCACATCACAGGTACCCGGAATCGCCATCGGACAGCGGTTAAAAAACGGGCAACCATGTTTCGTAATTTCAACGCCGCGCGCAATACCCATCGTCATTTCGCGCCGCGCCATCGTTTCTTCGAGCCAGCCGATACGCATCTCGGGAACCGAGCTGACCAGCAGGCGGGTATAAGGGTGAAACGGTGGTTTCAAAACCTGCGCGGCGGGGCCTTGTTCAACGATCCGCCCGGCATAAAGCACAATGATCTCATCGGCAAAAGACGCAACCGTTGACAGATCATGGCTGATGAAAACAAAGGAAACACCCGTTAAATCCCGCAAACGTTTCAACAGCTTGATGACATTCGCGCCAACAATACTGTCGAGCGCCGATGTTACCTCATCACACAGCATGACCTCGGGCCTTGCCGCCAGCGATCTGGCCAGATTGACCCGCTGTTTCTGCCCGCCAGACAGTTCACCGGGGTAGCGCGATTCAAATTCTACGGGCAGTTCAACCATGCGCAGCAGCTCAGCCACTTTTTCCCGGCGTTTATGCCCTTTTATCCCTTGGTAAAACTCAATAGGACGGCCCAGAATATTGCCGATAAGCTGTTTGGGATTAAGGGCCGTATCGGCCATCTGATAGACAAACTGGACTTTTTGCAGTTCTTCGCGCGAACGGTTTTTCAGGGCAGGCGCAAGGATTTGCCCGTCCAGAACAACCTCGCCCTTAGCCGCAGGCAGCAAGCCTGCCATCACCCGCGCGAGGGTCGATTTTCCGCATCCCGATTCCCCGATCACCCCCACAACATGGGCGTTTTTGATCGTTAGGTTGATATCGCGCAAAACCGGAATTTCGGGTTCACCATTAACAATGTCCCCGTACCCCGCCGTCATATCCCTGATCTCTAAATTCGCCACATCACGGCTGTGATCATCGCTGCCCTCAGCTTTTGGCGCGGCATGCACAGCCGCCATCAGACGTTTGGTATAAGGGTGTTGCGGGTTGTTTATGATCTGGTCAACCGGGCCTTGTTCCTGCACCTCGCCAGAATAAAGCACCACGATATGATCGGCAATTTGTGCCACGACCGCCAGATCATGGGTCACGTAAATCGCTGCTGCACCCTCGTCTTTGATCACCTTCTTAAAGGCTTTGATAACCTCGATTTGCGTGGTCACATCAAGGGCGGTCGTCGGCTCATCAAGCACCAAAAGATCGGGGCGCCCGACCAGCGCCATCGCCGCCATAAGACGTTGCAACTGTCCGCCGGAAACCTGATGAGGGTAACGGCGCCCCAGCCCCTCGGGGTCAGGCAAATCCAGCGCGTGGTACAGTTCCAGCGCCCGCACATCGGCCTCAATTTGAGTCATGACGCCGTGCAAAACGGCCGATTCTGTCACCTGTTCCCCGATGGTAATCGCAGGGTTAAACGTCGCGGCCGCACTTTGCGCCAGATAGGCAACCCGCTGGCCCCGCAAATTTCGTTGCGCGGGGCGGTCCATTGTCAGGATATCCTCGCCGTGCAGCAAAATCTGACCGCCTGAAAATTCCAGCCCCGGTTTGGTATAGGCAAGCGCCCCCAGCGAGATCGTCGTTTTACCGGAACCGGATTCCCCTATCAGCGCGACCACCTCACCTGCCTTCACGTTGAAACTGACCCCTTTGACGATCGGAACTGCTGGCCCATCCTCTTTGGGCGCTTCGATTTTCAGGTTTTTCACCTCAAGAAGTGCGGGCATCAGATCATTTTCCTTGCAAGACTACCGCCCGATGTGGCCGAAATATCATCAACAATCAGATTGATGGAAATAGTGAAACTGGCAATCGCCAGCGCGGGCCAAACGGCCGCATAAGACCCATAACCCAGCCCATCAAGATTTTGGCGCACCATTGAACCCCAATCGGCCATGGGCGGCTGAATGCCCAGACCCAGAAAACTGAGACTGGAGATAAACAGCACCACAAAGACCAGCCGCAGGCCAAAATCTGTCGCCAGTGGCATGGCCGCATTGGGCAGAACCTCACGGGTGATTATCCACCACAGCCCCTCACCACGGGCGCGCGCAGCTTCAACGAAATCCATGACCATAATGTCCTGACCAAGGGCGCGGGCAATGCGAAAAACGCTGGCCGCATAGATCACCGCTGCCGTACCAATCAGGATCGGAATCGAGGTGCCAAGGGCCACAACGATTAACAGCCCCAGCATGATCGAGGGCAGTGACAGCACCGCGTCATTCACACGGCTGAAAGCCATATCGATCCAGCCGCCAGCCACGGCCGCCGCAATGCCCAGCGTCACCCCGATGAAATACGCCAGCAAAGTTGCGCTAAACGATATCCCGATGGTGGTGCGCGCGCCCCACATGATGCGTGACATCAGATCACGTTCAATATAATCGGTGCCCAGCCAATGTTTACCCTCACCCTCGGTCTGGCTGAAAGCGGGCATAAAACTGTCATCCGCGATGATATCTGCCTCATGAAACGGGGCAATATAGGGGCCGAGCAGCGCCATAAGCAGCCAAAATCCCACAACAGTAACCCCCAGTTTTCCCATCCAGGAAAGCCGCAGTTTTTGTTTGGGCGGCGCGTCTGGCAGCTCATCGTAAATGGAGGTTTCCGTGTCGGGGTTCGCACTGGTATCTGTCATTTCATTCCCCTACTTCGGATTTCGCAGGCGCGGGTTGGACATAATCGCCGCAACATCCGCCAGAATGATCAACACCACGTAGGTGCCGCAAAAAATCATCCCGCAGGCCTGCACTAACGGCAGATCACGGGTCTGCACCCCGTCGATCATCAGTTTGGCCAAACCGGGATAGGCGAAAATCGTCTCGACGATCACCACGCCCGACACCAGATAGGCCAGATTCAAGGCAATCACGTTAACGATTGGGCCAATGGCGTTGTAGAATGCATGGCGCAAAATGATGCGCCCGCGCGGCACACCCTTTAGGATCGCCATCTCGATATAAGGGGAATTCATCACGTTCAATATCCCCGCTCGCGTCATCCTGATCATCTGGGCGGATACAACAATGATAAGCGTAATCAACGGCATAGCCAACCCGCGCATCATTTTTAGAAAACTGTCATCGGGCGAGATATGGGCGATTGCCGGTAGCCAGTGCAGCTTGACGGCCAGTATCAGCACCATGAATGTTGCAATAAAAAACTCGGGCACGGATATCAGGCTGAGGGTGCCAAAGGTTAACGTGCGATCGACCCATGTGCCGGGGTACATGGCCGCGAGCAAGCCCAGCATCACTGACAACGGCACGGATATCACAGCGACAATTGCGGCCAGAAACATCGTGTTGGCAAGACGCCCGCTGATCAGGCTGGAAATGCTGGCCCCGCCCGCCTTAGAGGTCCCCAGATCGCCGCTCATCATATCGCCAACCCAAGCGACATATTGCATCACAAGCGTCTGGTCGAGACCGCGTTCCGCGCGATATGCGGCCAGTGTTTCAGGGGTGGCGGTTTGGCCAAGCACGATCTCGGCAACGTCGCCTGGCAAAATGGATGTGCCGATAAACACCAGTACAGAAACGACCCAAAGTGTTGCAAAACCAATTAAAATACGCTGAATAACCATGCGTCGCATGTATTTTTGCCTCTCGATGTTATTTGGGGGTGTGAAAAACGCTGGCCTAACGATCAGACCAGCGTTGATTTCACGATGCTATACGGATGGCTACACGTCTGTGCGCCAAGCAAATTCCGGCCACTCATATCCGCCGAGTGAACCAAGCGGCATACGGCCGATGCCTTCAACCTTGTCAGATTTCGCGTCCAGATAATTCCGGTGCGCCGGGATGACCATACCGCTTTCCTCGTTGATCAAGGCCTGCATAGAACAGTAAATCTCATGGCGCAGCGCCGGATCCGTCGCAGCGCGCGATTCCATCAACCATTTGCCAATACGCTCATCCGCCCACAGGGTGTCATTCCAGGGTGCATCAGGCGCAAAGGCCAGATTGATCATGGAATTGGCGGTTGGCCGCATGTTCCATGTCACCACATTTACCGGCGTTTTCATCCAGACAGCGCCCCAATACCCGTCATTGGGTACCTTCTTGATTTGCAGATCAAGACCGATTTTCTGCGCCTCGCGCTGTGCCAGCAGGCAGATATCTGTCATGCCGGGGGCAACCTCGGCGACGTGCAGCTCAGCCGCTGTTACACCGGATTTTTGCAGGTGGAACTTGGCTTTATCCAGATCATGTTCGCGTTGCGGCAGCTCGGCACAATGGTCCACACCATAAGCGACGTTGATCGGCTGATCGTTTCCAACTGTGCCCTGACCCTTAAGGATCGATTTCACGATTTTCTCGCGGCGTTGGATATATTGCATGGCTTTGACAAAATCGGGATTGTTCCCGGGAGCCTGATTGGTCATGCAGCAGATGCCGAAATATGCACCGGAATCCACCGACCAGATGCCAACACCATCCGTTGATTCAACCTGCCCGATTGCTTTGGGATCAAGCGCCTGCATCAGATCAATATCACCGGACAAGAGCGCGCTGGTGCGGGCAACTTTGTCGGTGATGGCAAAAATTTCGATTTCATCCACATTCGGGCCATCGCGCCAGTAATCCTCGTTGCGCACATGGATTGAGCGCACGCCGGGCTGAAATTCTGCCAGTTTAAAAGGCCCGGTCCCAACAGGATTTTGGAAATCCGTCGTGCCGTCCTTGATAATCTTGAACTGCGGCGTGCCGAGAATCACCGGCAGATCGCCATTTGGCCCTGCCATTTTTGCACGTACCGTATAGTTATCCACCTTCACCCATTCCTCAACATCCGCGACCAGCGTTTTGGCCGTCGAGGTGGATTCTTCGCCGTAATGGCGGCTCATGGAATAGATCACATCGTCAGCCGTCATCGGCGTGCCGTCGTGGAATTTCACGTCCTGACGCAGCTTGAAAGTCCACTCGGAGTTATCAGCATTTGACGAATATTCTTCGGCCAATTCCCCGCGCGTGGTCAGATCATCATTGATTTGCACAAGGCCATTATAATGCGAGCGCCCGCGCGTATAATCGATGGTAGAGGTGTTAAGCCCGGGATCAAACGTATCAGACGGGCCGTGCAAATCACTGGCAAATTTCAGCTTGCCGCCTTTTTTCGGTGTCGCCGCCAAAGCACTGGTGGCCGTCGCCACGATTGAGCCAGCCGCAGCGATTGTCGCACCACCGGCAACCAGCCAACCCATAACCTCGCGCCGGGTTGCCCCACGGCTTATCCCGGTCTTAACCGTTTCACGATCCATGGCCGACAAATTAGCTATTGTCGGCAGGTTTTTATTAAAATCTGTCATATTTTCGCTCCCTTTTTTTGATGTTTGCATGAGTTTCGCGTTGTTAAGCACAAATTGGAACTGTAATAATACTTATAGTTATTATAATTTGAGGTAATATTATGTTGCGTCGCCACCTACCCTCGGCCAATTCGATCTTTACATTTGAAGTTGTTGCGCGTCTGGGCAGCTTTTCGGATGCGGCAAAAGAGCTCAACGTCACCCAGCCCGCGGTCAGCCATGCCATCAGTGGCCTAGAACAACACCTTGGCTACAGTTTATTCAACCGACACGGTCGCTGGATAGAACTGACCCATAATGGTGACCGGCTGTTTCGTACAACCTCGGCGGCGTTTGGCTCTGTGTCGGATACTTTGCGCGACATCGGACAACAAAGAGAAGATAATGAGGTTGTTTCGATCTCCATGTCCTCCACGGCCGTTAATTTCTGGTTTATCCCGCGCCTGCCTGCCTTCAAAGAAGCTTTTCCCAATGTGTGTCTGAATTTTCACATTCATACCGGCGACGGCGAGGATGCTTTTCCATCGGCCGATTTATGTGTCCGCCTATCCGGGCGCGCTGACACCAACCTGCACCGCTGGCCATTTTCGGACGAAAAGATCATGGCGCTGTGTTCCCCTGAATATCTGGCCACGTATGGCACACTTGAACGTCCGACCGGGCAATCGCATACATTGATCGAAGAGATCACACAGCGATACACCTTGGATGAGTTTTTTCACGCGACGGGCCAGCCAACCCCGAAAAACCATGATTTTATCAAGTTTTCCGATTATTCCAGCATTATTCAAGCCGCCATTCGCGGGCAGGGAATTGCGCTGGCATGGGTGCCTGACACCTCTTATCAGGTGATAAACGGTGCCCTTGTCCCTGCCTGCACACAGATCGTAAAAACCGGCAGGCGCTATCATATTCTGGCCTCAAATCTTACGCCTATGCGCCCGGTTGTTGAGGAAATCCGTGACTGGCTGATCCACGAGATGCGCCGCGACCAGAAAAAAATGACCGGGGTTTTCCGGGCAAACTGGGATCTCTTTTAAGGCAAAACTCTTGCAGCATAGGTTTTTCCGGTGCAGGCTTGGTTTGTAATAAGCGGGGTGCATTATGGTGCGGGAAAACAAAGGCCGAAGCAATCGGCGCAGACGCAGGACAGGGATTGAGCACGTAAATCCACAAATCGCGCAACTGCCCTGGAAACAGCCGGAATATTCCACGCCGCCGGTTGAACTGCTGAACCCTGAACAGATTGATCTGATCCACGCCGCCTCGCTTGATATCCTCAAAAATATCGGCATGAAAATCCAATCGGCAGATGCGCGGGCACGCCTGCGCAAAGCCGGTGTCGATGTGAATGAGGAAACCGAGCTGGCACGCTTTGATCCCGCCCTGGTTGAGGAACTTATCAAAACGGCGCCCTCCAGTTTTACGTTGCATGCGCGCAACCCTGAAAAGAACCTTGAAATCGGCGGGAAGTTTATCACAAACAGCTGTGTTTCCAGCCCGCCGAACGCCTCTGATATGGATCACGGGCGCCGCCCGGGCAATACCAAAGATTTCCAAAACCTTTTGCGTTTATCCCAATATTTCAATATCATACACTTGATCGGCGGCTATCCTGTGGAACCGATCGACCGTCATGTATCAACGCGCCACCTGTTGTGTGCTTATGATATGCTGACCCTAACCGATAAGGCGATTTCAGCATATGCGATTGGCAACATGCGCATTCGTGACTGTCTGGAAATGGTGCGGATTGCCCGGGGTGTTGATGCGGCTGAACTCGACCGGGAACCGTCGTTATTTACAATCGTTAACACCAATTCCCCTCTGATATTTGACGGCGCGATGCTGGATGGTTTGATCGAGATGTCGCTGCAAAATCAGATCGTCTGCGTAACCCCGTTTACACTGGCAGGCGCGATGGCCCCGGTGACTTTGGCAGGCGCATTGGCGCAACAAAACGCCGAAGCACTGGCCGGTTTGCTGATAACCCAAATCGTGCGGCCCGGAGCGCCGTTTATTTACGGCGGCTTTACCTCAATCGTTGATATGAAATCAGGCGCACCAGCCTTTGGCACGCCAGAATACATGCAAACCGCCATGATCGGTGGACAGTTGGCGCGGCGCTACAACGTGCCCTACCGTACCTCGGGGGTAAATGCGGCCAATACTGTTGATGCGCAGGCGGCCTATGAAAGCGTGTTTTCGCTATGGGGGACAACCATGGGGCACGGCAATATCATTATGCACGCCGCCGGCTGGATGGAGGGGGGGCTGGTTGCCTCATTTGAAAAGCTGGTGCTGGATGTTGATCTGCTGCAAATGGTCGCAAAATACCTTGAACCCGTGGTGGTTGATAAAGCGACCCTCGGGTTGGATTCCATCATCGAGGCAGGCCACGGCGGGCATTTCTTTGGCACAGCCCATACCCAAGAGAGGTATCGGGATGCATTTTATACGCCACTGATTTCGGATTGGCGAAACTATGAGCTTTGGGCGGAAGATGGTGCGCCGCAAAGCTGGGAAAGGGCCAATAAAGTCTGGAAATCCGCATTAAAAACCTATGAAGAGCCGCCAATGGAACCTGCCATTCGCGAGGCCCTTAATGCTTTCGTCGCAAAGCGCACAGAAGAGGGCGGGGTTGCGACAGATTTTTAGCCTATTACAAAGTGCCCGGCGGGTTTGGGTAGGATTTCGCGCAGCTGCCCAATATTGCCCCTTCTAGTCAAGCCATACCCGCCATTTTTCTTCGTTCACCCCCATGATCAACAACCAAAATACCATCAATACTTCGCCTATGAACATGAACTGGGCAAACTTAAACCCGAAGTCCGGATTAAGAATAAAGATGAAACTATCTATCAGATAACCAAAACACCCAATCATCAAAGCGATCCCGATTATCTTTGGCATAAAGTTGGATTTGTATACGAGATACCCCATCGGAAACAGCCAAAGCCCCCAGAAAATACCGGCAATGACAATGCCGTATTCATGGATGCCCAAAAACAGAGCCACCAATGAGTCCGACAAATCTGTATTGTTCAAAACCAATAATATCGCCCCGTGGTTCATCTCATTGAGCAAGGCAATCGGGATGCCAAGCATGGCCATCAATACCAATAATTGTGCCGCAGTCCGATTCACCGAAACAAACAGCCGATAAAGCATGAGGGCCAGAAGGATATCGACAATCTGGACCAGCAACGCCGCCAGCATGGACAATTTGAACAGGCCCTGATTTCCCCAAAGGTTTGCAATGGTTGCGTCCAGATCGCCCTCAATAACCAGTGTTGAAATATACATGATGCCAAATATACCAAGCGGTATCAGCAGGAAATACGCAAACCCCGTCAATCTGGCGTAATTCTTTATCGACAGACCCGCAATTATTGTTTGATTTGAATAGATTTCCATAATCAGTTCCACTTTCTTTTGATTGAATTGGCTAACTGATTAAAGGATGGGGCTTTCCAGAAACATTGTCTAAATATTCATATGAAGTATGCGTATTTGCATGCTATTTAGAAAATTCGGCTGCCAGAAGATCAAACACCACGCGAATACGTGGGTTAGATTTCAGCTCTCGACGGGCAACCAGCCATATGGGGAACATATACGGTTCAGCATCCCGAAAGACCCGCACAACCAAAGGCTCAGCATCGGCAATCTTGCAGTCCCACACACAAATTCCCAGCCCAGATTTTACCAATTCCCACGCAATCATATTGTTTTCGGCGATGATTGGAAAACTGATCTCATCGGGATCGCCACCCATTGACGTCAGGAACTTTGAAAAATTGTCGCTGTCCTCATAGTTAATGAATTCCGCGCCCTGCATCTCTTTCAGGGATTTCGGATGCCCGATTTTCTCGATATAATCAGGGGTCGCGTAAAACGTTGCCGCGACTTCTGTCACCTTCTTGGCGATTAAGTCGGGATCGATCGGGCGAACACTTCGGATTGCGATATCCGCTTCGCGCCGACGCAGGTCTGATATCCTGACTGTCGCATCCAAGACAATCTCGATTCCCGGCTCTAATTTTCGCAGTTTTTTAAGTATTGGCGGCATCATATACGCAGCACAAACTTCGCTGGCCGAAATACTAACCCGTCCACTTATAGCTTGAGATTGCCCAAAAGAGCTTAATGCAAACCCGTTTGCGGCCTCGCCCATAGCGCGGACATGATCCAATAATTCCACACCGCTGGGCGTAAGGCTTAGGCCTTGAGCGATGCGTTCAAAAAGCACAACGCCGATCTCTTCTTCCAGTGCGGCCACTTGGCGGCTAAGGGTTGGCTGTGCCATACCCAGCGCGCGCGCCGCTGCTGATAAAGAGCCTTCCTCTGCGGTGACCAGAAAAGCCCGCGCCCTGTTCCAATCAAATTTCGTTGTTCTTCTGTCCATCCGACTTCAAATATCAGGCTTGATCATTATTGTCACTGGTGCCAAAATTACCTCTTATATCAAGACTATTTGGCGTTCTACACCCCCACACCTCGTCATACTATCGAAAGACGGCTCATGCACCCAAACCCGATATTCAGAAAACCTGACGCGCCTCACACGCTTGATTTTGCCCGTGCGCGTGGCTTTGGCGCGCTAAGCGTGAATGGTGAAAATGGCCCGGATGATCACCCCTGTGCGTATGCGTATTACCGATATGGACAGTACGTGGAAACTGGGGCAGAATAAAACGCAAGGGGCCATGCAGGGGGCGGTTGAGGGTCTGAAAACGTCGCCTATAGGCCATGAACGTGCCGCGCTGATTTCTATGCTGGAACAGCTATATAATTAACCGAAGGTTGCCATGAAACTCTACCACGCCCCCGCGTCGCCATTTGTGCGCAAAGTCATGATTACCTTGCATGAAACTGCGCTGTTGTCACAGGTCACGCTGGTGCCGGTTACGGTCTTGCCAACGGCGCCCGGCAATGATGTGCCGGCGCATAATCCGCTGGGCAAAATCCCGTGTCTTGAGCGCAGCAATGGCAGAGCGCTTTATGACAGCCGGGTGATTTGCCGCTATCTGGCGAGCCTTGCACCCAAAGCTGCACTATACCCCGATGGCGATGCCCTGTGGGATACGCTTACCCTTGAGGCCACGGCCGACGGGCTGATGGAGGCCGCAGTTTTGATGACATATGAGCGCCGGATCAGGCCGGATGACATGGTCTACGAACCCTGGCTTGACGCACAATGGCAAAAGATTGACCGCACCTTACATGTATTGGAAAACCGCTGGATGGCGCATTTGAACGGGCCGGTTGATATTGCAGTTTTGGCAATCGGCGCGGCCCTTGCCTATATCGATTTTCGCCATGATGATCGGGGTTGGCGTGCGCCGCATCCGACGTTGGCCGCCTGGGAGGCTGAAATCGCCAAGCGCCCCTCAATGCTGGCAACCGTGCCACATGCCTGAACGGAGGGGCCAATGTCAGAGATAATCACCTTTACCCTTGATGGCCAAGGGGTTAGCGCGTTGCCCGGCGAAAGTATTTGGCAGGTTGCCAAGCGTCTGGGCACCGATATTCCGCACCTGTGTCATTCGGGCGAAAAAGATTATCGCAGTGACGGGAATTGCCGCGCCTGCATGGTCGAAATCGACGGGGAGCGCACGCTGGCCGCATCCTGCATTCGCACGCCTACCCCCGGGATGGTGGTAAAATCAGCGTCTGAACGGGCTAAAAATGCGCGCAAGATGGTTATGGAACTGCTGGTTGCCGATCAACCGGCGCAGGCCATAGCGCATGATAAAACCTCACATCTGTGGGAAATGGCGGGCGCGCAAGGCGTCACCAGCAGTCGATTCGCGCCCAAACCTGCGGTGCCGCTACTGGATGCCAGCCATGTTGCGATGCGCGTTAACCTTGATGCCTGCATCCAGTGCAACCTGTGTGTGCAAGCTTGTCGCGAAGTGCAGGTTAACGAGGTTATCGGCATGTCGGGGCGCGGGGCCGATGCAAAAATCATCTTTGATTTCGACGATCCGATGGGCGATTCTACCTGTGTGGCTTGTGGCGAATGCGTGCAAGCCTGCCCGACGGGCGCCTTGATGCCTGCCAGTGCGCTGGATGAGATGGAGCATGGTAACAGTGCGGATTATGACCGCGAAGTGCACTCCATTTGCCCCTATTGCGGTGTCGGTTGCCAGCTTTCCTTTAAGGTAAAAGACGATAAAATCGCCTGGGTTGATGGGCTGGACGGCCCGGCCAATGCTAATCGTCTGTGCGTCAAAGGGCGCTTTGGGTTTGATTACATCACCCATCCCCACCGCCTGACAAAACCTTTGATTCGGCGCGCAGATGCCCCTGCCAAAGGTCTGAACGTCGATCCTGCCAACCCGCTGACGCATTTTCGCGAGGCAAGCTGGGAGGAGGCCCTGGATGTCGCGGCCAACGGTTTGGCCACGTTGCGTGACACCAAAGGCGGGGCCAGCGTTGCCGGGTTTGGTTCGGCCAAATGTTCCAATGAAGAGGCCTATCTTTTCCAAAAATTCATCCGCGCGGGATTTCAGCACAATAACGTTGATCACTGCACGCGGCTTTGCCATGCGTCATCGGTCGCGGCTTTGATGGAAAATGTCGGGTCCGGCGCGGTTACAGCGACATTTAACCAGATCGAAAACGCTGATTGCGCGATCATGATCGGGGCAAATGCCGTAGAAAATCACCCCGTTGCTGCGACATATTTCAAGCAATTCGCCAAGCGCGGCGGCAATATGATCGTCATGGATCCCCGCGGTGTCGGCCTTGGAGACCACGCGCGCCACAGGTTGAAATTTCGCCCGGGCACAGACGTGGCGCTGCTAAATGCGATCATGCATGTGATCCTGGATGAACACCTCTATGATGCTGATTATATTGAGAAATATACAGAAAACTGGGAGGGTATGAAAACCCATTTACGTGATTTCAGTCCTGAAAAAATGGCGACAATTTGCGGGATTGATGCGGATACTCTGCGCAGGGTTGCTCGTGAATTTGCCAGCGCTAAAGCGGCGATGATTTTCTGGGGGATGGGGGTTTCGCAACATATCCATGGCACTGATAACGCGCGATGCCTGATCTCGCTGGCGCTGATGACCGGTAATGTTGGCAAACCGGGTGCCGGGCTGCATCCGCTGCGTGGGCAAAACAACGTGCAAGGGGCCTCGGACGCTGGGATGATCCCGATGTTCTTGCCCGATTACCAACCTGTCACCGATGATGCGATTCGCGCAAAATTCATCGATATCTGGGGCTGTGAGGATTTCAGCGCAACCCCGGGCCTGACGGTCGTCGAGATCATCGATGCCATCCACGCCGACCAGATCAACGGCATGTATATTCTGGGCGAAAACCCGGCGATGTCTGACCCCGATGTCCAACATGCCCGCGCTGCATTGGCAAAACTCGACCATCTGGTGGTGCAGGATATTTTCCTGACCGAAACCGCCAATTTCGCCGATGTTATCCTGCCCGCGGCTGCCTGGGCAGAAAAATCCGGCACGGTGACCAACACTAACCGTCAGGTGCAAATGGGCCGCCCCGTTGTGCCTACCCCCGGCGAGGCCCGCGCAGATTGGCAAATCACAACCGCGCTGGCGCAACGTTTGGGGCTGGACTGGCAGTATAATGATCCCGCCGAGATCTTTGCCGAAATGACGCAAACCATGGCGTCGCTCGACAATATCACCTGGGAGCGCCTTACCCGAGAGGCCGTCACCTACCCTAGCCTGTCCCCCGATGATCCCGGCCAAGCCATTGTTTTCACAGACGGTTTCCCGCGTAAAAATGGCCGCGCCCGTTTCACCTCTGCCAGTATCATCGCCCCCGCCGAGGCCCCTGATGCCAACTATCCGTTCATCCTGATCACAGGTCGGCAGCTGGAACATTGGCACACAGGTTCCATGACCCGGCGCACACATGTTTTGAACGCGATGGAGCCAGAGGCCACCTGTTCGCTACATCCACGCACATTGCACAATTTAGGGGTTAAGGCCGGTGATATGATCCGCCTGACCACGCGGCGTGGGTCGGTGATGTTGATGGCGCGCGCCGACCGAGGAATCGCACAGGATAACGTCTTTTTACCCTTCGCCTATGTCGAGGCTGCGGCCAATATCCTGACCAACGCTGCCCTTGATCCTTACGGCAAAATCCCGGAATTCAAGTTTTCTGCGGTGCGAATCGAGGCCGCCTAAAGCCCTCGCGCCCCGAAAATCGCCGAACCAACCCGCACATGCGTGGCCCCGTGGGCAATGGCGACCTCAAAATCACTGCTCATACCCATGGACAACCCATTTAAACCGTTTTGTGTTGCGATTTTGGCGAGCATGATAAAATGCCGTGCCGGATCATCCTGTACCGGCGGGATAACCATCAGGCCGGATATGTTCAGATCATAAATGTCCCGACAAGTCTTGATAAAAACATCGGTATCCACAGGTAAAACCCCGGCCTTTTGCGGCTCGGCGCCTGTATTCACCTGAATGAATAGCTGAGGGCATGCACCGCGCGCCTGCACCGCAGCCGCCAGTTTGCGCGCCAGTTTCTCACGGTCCAACGTGTGGATTGCATCAAATAAATCAAGAGCCTGGTTAAGTTTGTTGGTTTGCAACGGTCCAATAAGATGTAGCTTAGTATCCGGATACTGCGCATGAAAACCTGGCCATTTCCCGGCGGCTTCCTGCACACGGTTCTCGCCAAACACCCGCTGGCCCTTGGCCAACACTGCCAAAACCCGCGCATTCGGCTGCACCTTGGAAACCGCGATCAGTTCAACGTTATGTCCAGCTTTTTGCGCAACAATATCAACCCGACCCTGAATTTCCTGCAAAGACATATGCAACCTTTATCTCAATAGAAAAAGGGCGGATCAAACGACCCGCCCTTAGGTATTTATGCTAAACCGGTAGGTTTAGAAGGATGCAGAAACACCAATTGTGATGCCTTCATCAAACTCGGGATCGCCGGCGTCGCCAAATTCAGAGAAAGAGGCCCAGACCATCGCATCGCTGCCTAGGTCATATTCTACACCAACATAACCACCGTCTGCTTGGTTGTAACCAGCATAAGTCATAATGCCGCCACCTAGATCGTATGTAACATCGATGGTTGCGTTGCCAGTTACAGCGCCAGTGCCATCTTTATATGCTACACCAACAGTCAGAGGACCAGATGTGTAATCAAGTGAAACACCGAATTTATCATCCGCTGCCGAGTTTTGTGCATAATATGCACCAACACTGATTGCAGACGAAATTTCGTAGCCAAGACTAACACCGATGGAGTTCGCACCCGCTGTTGCATAGGCCAGATCAACTGTGATCCCACCGAATGTTGCCCCAACGTTTGCACCGATAAATGCATTGCCTGCAGCGGCCGAAGTATTATCAGTTTCATAGCCTAGACCAAAGGAAAACTGGCCAAATGTGCCGGAAACACCAACAGCGATGTCTTCTTCATCAACTGTTGAATCGCCACCTTCAGTATAATCCTCTGCAACATATGAGACAGATGCATCGAAATACCCGGCAACAGCACCGTCAAGGCGCAGTATTGCAGCACCATCACGATCACCAGCACCAACAGCCATACCACTGACATCAGAGTAATGATCAGAAGCTAGGTCCACACCACCAAAGGTAAATGTATATGTGCCATCAGTCAGAACAAGTGTTGGAAAAGCATCTGCAACTTTGGTCCAATTATCATTGTCGGCGGCATTAAAATCATCACCGAAAATCTTAATACCCCATGTCAGGGTCGCGGTGATGCCATGGTTAAGCGCTGCAGTATATTCCAAATCAAGATTTGCACTGTAGCCAAAACCAGTCATATCGTTATATTTTACTTTAGCATCGCCGCTAAAGCCTACATCAGCCGCAGCTGCGCCAGCAAGAACAACCAGTGCTGTAGTTGTAAGAAGAACGTTTTTCATCGTTTTCCCTCATGTTAGTTAAAATCTCACCTATCACCGGTTGCCCAGTTAGGAGTGCGTTAGTAATTGCCCAACCTGCCGCGTGGGTCAAGTCGGGCATATGCAAAACATGCAATGAACCGCCAAGTGGTGCGTAAAAGTCACAGTTTTGTCATCGGGGCAAAACCCTCGAAACCTCTTGTTTTGGCGCACATCAGCCGATACTTAACGGGAAACGGCGTGAAACATACTGAAAAATATATGAATTTACGCATGATATATAACTTGCAACATGCCAGGCATCGCTGCGGGCAGCTAGAAGGACTATGAACTGTGACTCGATATAATGCGCGCGTATCTGAGCCAAAATGGCAGAAAGCCTGGGATGAAGCACAGGTTTTTCAGGCAAAACCGGACGATTCGCGGCCTAAATACTATGTATTAGAGATGTTCCCCTATCCTTCGGGCAAGCTGCATATCGGCCATGTGCGCAACTATGCGATGGGCGATATTATTGCGCGTTATAAACGAGCGCAGGGTTTTAACGTCTTTCACCCTATGGGCTGGGATGCGTTTGGAATGCCCGCCGAAAACGCGGCGATGGCCAATAATGCACTGCCCGGGGTCTGGACGCATAAAAACATCGCCGAAATGAAAGAACAGTTCGCTGCATTAGGGTTATCGCTCGACTGGTCCCATGAATTCGCCACCTGTGATCCGGAATATTACGGCCATCAACAGGCGCTTTTCCTTGATTTTCTAGACGCCGGACTGGCCTACCGTAAATCTGCCAGCGTCAACTGGGATCCGGTGGATATGACGGTTCTTGCCAATGAACAGGTGGTTGACGGCAAGGGCTGGCGATCCGGTGCTGTGGTCGAACGCAAAGAGCTGACGCAATGGTTTTTCAAAATCTCGGACTATTCCGATGAATTGCTCGACGCGCTTGATGGTTTGAAAAACTGGCCCGACAAAGTGCGCCTGATGCAGGCAAACTGGATTGGCAAATCGCAAGGGCTGCAATTCAGCTTTGAGACCAAAAATGCGCCCAAAGGGTTTGAAGCGCTTGAGGTCTATACAACCCGCCCCGACACGTTGTTTGGCGCCAGTTTTGCCGGTATTTCCGCTGATCACCCGTTGGCTAAGGCGCTGGAATCCGATCCTAAAATTGCCGCCTTCAACGCTGAATGTCGTCGCACGGGCACCAGTGCCGAGGCGTTGGAGACCGCTGAAAAGCTGGGGTATGACACGGGCATTACGGTGGTGCATCCGTTTGATCCCGCCAAAACCCTGCCGGTATATATCGCTAATTTCATCCTGATGGGCTATGGCACCGGCGCGGTTTTTGGGTGTCCCGCGCATGACCAACGCGATCTCGATTTTGCCCGCAAATACGGGCTGGAGGTCAGGGCCGTTGTCTCGCCTGATGGTGCTGATTTTAGCGTTCAGAACGAGGCATTTACCGACGATGGCACGCTGATCAACTCGGATTTCCTGAACGGGTTAAGCATTGACGCGGCCAAGATCGAGGTGATCAAACGCATCGATGCGGCCAATATGGGTGCGGGTAAAACCGTGTTTCGCCTGCGCGACTGGGGCATTTCGCGGCAACGTTATTGGGGCTGTCCGATCCCTGTGGTGCATTGTGATGCTTGCGGTATTGTGCCTGAAAATAAGGAAAACCTGCCAATTATTCTGCCCGAGGATGTCAGCTTTGACAAACCGGGCAACCCGCTGGATCGCCATCCGACATGGCGCAATTGTGCCTGCCCGAAATGCGGCACGGATGCGCGGCGTGAGACCGACACGATGGATACTTTCGTTGATTCCAGCTGGTATTACGCGCGCTTCCCCTCATCGGATGCGGACACACCAACCAATCTTGCCGACGCGGATTACTGGATGAATGTTGACCAGTATATCGGCGGGGTGGAACACGCGATTTTGCACCTGCTCTATTCGCGGTTTTTTGCCCGCGCTATGATTAAAACCGGCCATTTGCCTGATAAATGCTCCGAACCGTTCAACGCGCTGTTTAATCAGGGCATGGTTTGCCACGAAACCTATTCAACGCTTGATGATAAGGGGCGCCCCGTCTGGCATAGCCCTGATGAGATAGTGGTAGACGGGGATGGTTATAAGCTTCGTGAAACCGGCGAAGCGATCACCATTGGCCCGTCTATCAAGATGTCGAAATCCAAACGCAACGTGGTTGATCCGCTGGAACAGATCGAACAATACGGGGCCGATACTGCGCGCTGGTTTACACTGTCCGACAGCCCGCCTGAACGCGATATTGAATGGACAACTTCGGGTGCCGAGGCCGCGTGGAAACACCTGCAACGTGTCTGGCGTATGGCGGTTGAAACTGATGACAGTGCCGCAGAGGGCAGCTCGGATGCGGCGCTGACACTTGAAAAAACCACCCACCGCGCGATTGCAGATGTAACCGCAGGCATTGAGGGATTCGCCTTTAACAAGGCCATCGCCAAACTTTATGAATTCACCAATGCCTTGCAAAAGTCCAAGGCTGGCAAGGCTGAAAAACAGGCCGCGATGCGTGTCATGACGCAGCTTATGCACCCCATAACCCCGCATCTCGCCGAGGAAATTTGGGCACTTATGGGTGCCAAAGGCATGGTCACAACAGCCCCTTGGCCGGATTTTGATCCCGCGATGCTGGTTGACGATTCCATCACGATGCCGATCCAGATTAACGGCAAACGGCGCTCGGAAATTACAATTCCAAAGGATTTGCCGAAATCCGAGGTTGAAAAATTGGCGCTGGCGGATAATGCTGTGATCAAGGCTTTGGCGGGCAACGCGCCCAAAAAGCTGATCGTAGTTCCGGGGCGTATTATCAATGTTGTCATCTGACCGCCGCAGATTTCTGGCGCTAATTAGCACCCCGCTGGCCCTGTCAGCCTGCGGGTTTCAGCCGATTTACGGCAAGGATTCGGCTGCGGCACAGATGCGGGGGCGCATTACACTTGGCCCGGTTGGCAATCTGAATGGCTTTCAGATGCGCGAATATCTGGAAACCCGTCTGGGGGCTGCCAACAATCCCACCCATGCGTTGGAGGTTTCCCTTAGTACCAATCGCAAAGGGCTGGCGATCACGCAAGACGGGGCGATCACCCGCTATAATCTTAGCGGTGAGGCCAGTTTTACCGTTCAGAAAATCGGGGGCGCCGTTGTTTTGCGCGACACTGTGCAAACCTTCACGGCCTATAATGCCACCGCTTCGGCCTATGCCACACGCGTGGCCCAAAAGGATGCCTATCGCCGACTGGTTGAGAGCCTCGCGGATAAAATCCTGACAACGATGGCGATTTCTGCTGAAAGCTGGCTGTCGTGAAGCTCAACGCCCGTGACGGCGCCCGTTTTTTGGCAAAACCGGATATATCCAAGGCAGGCGCATTGCTATTTGGTCCTGACGCCATGCGGATTGCCCTGAAACGACAGGATGCCATCAAATCCCTGATTGGTCCCGAAGGGGAAAGCGAAATGCGTCTGACCCGTATTTCTGGCGCTGAGCTGCGCAAAGATGCGGCAATGTTGCAAGACGCCCTGAAAGCCCAGGGGTTTTTCCCGGGGCAACGGGTGGTTCTGGTCGAGGAGGCAACCGATGCGCTGGCCAAAACCTTTGCGGCAGCGCTGGAAGACTGGCAAAAAGACGATGCAATGATGGTGGTCACGGCCGGGCAGTTGAACGCGCGATCGAGCTTGCGCAAAATATTTGAGGGCAGCGGATCCTGTGTTGCCATTGGCATTTATACCGATCCGCCTTCGCGTGCGGAAATTGAGGAAACGTTGAAAAATGCGGGGCTAAGCGCCATTGCACCCGAAGCCATGGCAGATTTTGTAAACCTTGCAAACGCGCTGGACCCCGGGGATTTCCGCCAAACGGTTGAGAAAATCTCCCTGTATAAAATTGGCGATGACACGCCTGTTAGCCCCGAAGATATCGTGCTCAGCTCACCTGCCACCACCGAGGCCGTGCTGGATGACGCCGTGAATTTCGCAGCCGACGGCAATGCCGCCGCCGTGGCCCCGCAAATGCACCGTTTGGCCGATCAGGGCGTCAACCCGACGACACTTTGCATTGGTGCCACACGGCATTTTCGCCAACTTCACGCTGCAGCCTCTTCGGATCAAGGCCCCGAGGCTGCGTTATCGCGCGCCCGCCCGCCGGTGTTTGGCCCGCGCCGTGATCGCATGATCCGCCAGGCCCGTGGCTGGGGGGCAAACCGGCTGGAAATGGCTCTGAAAGTTTTAACCGACACGGACCTTGCGCTTAGATCATCCCGCCCGCTTCCTGCCATGGCGATGATGGAACGCGCCTTTATTCGCATCGCCATGATGCGCCCAAAATAGGAACGATATGGCAGATTATATCGGATACATCGCGGCAATTTTGGGCACAATCGCCTGGATTCCCCAAGTTGTGCATACATGGAAAACCAAAGAGACCAAAAGCCTGTCGCTTTGGACAAACCTGTTGATCCTGATCACCGTTGCCCTTTGGCTGGTTTACGGTTTGATCACACTCGCCTTGCCGCTTATTCTGGCCAATATAGCTGCCGTTATCATGGTTGGTGCCATCGTGCTGGCCAAGCTGATCTATAAATAAAGGAAAACCCATGTATACAGTCATTGGAGCCGCCCGTTCGCGTGCAATTCGGGTTTACTGGGCACTTGAGGAAATGGGCCTGGAATATCAGGCCAACACGGCCCCACCGCGCTCAAATGAGGCGATGAAACACAATCCTTCGGGCAAGGTGCCGTGCCTGCTGGTTGAGGGGGAGACCTTGCTTGATTCGGTTGCGATCATCCAGTATCTGGCCGATAAGCACGATAAACTAACCTTTGCGGCGGGCACGATTGCACGCGCGCAGCAGGATAGTTTCACGCAGTTTTGTTGCGACGAGATTGACAGTATCTTGTGGACAGCAACCAAACACACCTTTGTTTTGCCCGAAAAATACCGCGTACCTGCGATTATCGAGACTGCGCAGTATGAATTTGCCCGAGCTATGAAAACACTTGAGGCGCGGCTGGGGGATAAGGAATTTATCATGGGCGATCAGCTAAGCATACCCGATATCATCCTAGGTCATTGCGGCACTTGGGCCGATGTAGCGCATTTTGAGGTGCCAAAAGGGCCACTAACCGCATATTTTTCCCGCTTGGCGGCGCGTCCAGCGTTTGTGAAATCCCGGCAATTGAGTAATGCACGACCCTCACTGGTACCAAAGGAAACCTGAGATGCATACGGTCATTGGTAACCTGCACATCCACACCATCCGGGTTTACTGGTGCATCTATAGCTCTCGAAATGCAACACGCCACCATATTGGCAAATTTCGAACAGATTAGTACTTTCTGTCGTATTTTAAACAAATGAATTCAATGAGATACCTGTATATTTTTATTTCTGGTTATTGGCATTCAATGCATTGACAGCCTGAATGAATAAGTTAAGTATGATCATTGTAGGTATTATCAAATACGCTACAATAATTAGTCCCCAAAAGTATTATTCTCGAAATTCAATCATCTGGGTTGTCATTATTTTGGCTCTCAATAATTCAATCTGGCTAATTTGATTAGCCCCAAAAGGTAGGTAGAAATGAACCATCTAAAAGCACTGCAAGTATCGCTTGATGCGCAGCAATATACTGCCCAGACTTATTTCAGAAGTAACATCACTGGAACTAGCGGCGATGATAGACTATTTGGCACTAACAGTGCTGATAGTATATTTGGCTATAGCGGCGATGACTTTATTTTTGGAGACGGCGGCAATGATAATCTGTATGGCGGTACAGGAGATGACAAATTGTATGGCGGATCAGGTAGTGACCGTTTGTTCGGCCAGTCCGGCAATGACATCTTAGATGGCGGGACAGGCAACGATAGGCTGTATGGCGGTTTTGGAAATGACACCCTTTATGGCGGGACAGGCAACGATAAGTTGTATGGCGGAAACGGGAATGATTGCCTCCGTAGTGGGGATGGGCATGACCGGTTATATGGCGGTATGGGTAATGATAAACTGAAAGGTGGCAATGGAAACGATCTTCTTAAAGGTGGGGGAAACAACGACACGTTGAGGGGTGGCGAAGGCAATGACACGCTTTGGGGTGATCGAGGAAATGACACGTTAACGGGTAACCAAGGTGCTGACAAATTTTGCTTTTCGTGGAGCAAATCTGGTTTAGAACGAGATGTTATAAGGGATTTCACAGAAGGTGTTGATAAAATCAGTTTTCATAACATCGATCCATCAGATATATCCATTACTTGGGATAGCAGTACATCTGCCGTAATTCACTATGAACATCATGAGATCAGCCTGACTGTGGCAGACGGCACTTTGAGCGTATCAGATTTTGAATTTGTATGATCTGAACTATTAATGAAATGAGCATGACGCTATGCCTGTTAGCATAGCGTCATGCTGGTACTTTAGGAGACAGGGCAGGATTACAAAACCCTGATCGCTCCGACACATTCAAAGGCGGCTAAACCCGCCAATCCCTCAGGCAAAATTCCAACGCTGAATGCCAGGTTTGCATTGCCCGACGGCCCGCTTGGTGCCTATTTTAAACGTCTCTCGAAACGTCCGGCCCTAGAGCGCGCCCGTGAAAAATCCG
Organism: Paracoccaceae bacterium; assembly: GCA_036479695.1. Lineage (GTDB taxonomy): Bacteria > Pseudomonadota > Alphaproteobacteria > Rhodobacterales > Rhodobacteraceae > NORP23. The sequence continues at coordinate 64,620 of JAZGFN010000012.1, read as the reverse complement.
GGTTTTTTACGTCTTGAGATAGCGCGTGGCCCCCTGCCCGGCGCATCGCCCCGTCGCCAGACAGGCCGTTAGCAGATAGCCGCCGGTGGGCGCGTCCCAGTTCAGCATTTCACCGGCGCAAAACACGCCCGGGATATTCTTCAGCATCAAATCCGGCGTCAGGCTGGATTGTTCAACCCCGCCCGCGGTTGAAATAGCCTCATCCATCGGGGCAGGGCCGGTCAGGGGCAGGGGTAGATTTTTGATATGCGCCGCCAGATTTTGCGGCGTGTCAGGCAAAGGACCACATTCGCGCAACAGCGCCGCCTTTACTCCTTTTAGCCCCACGGTTTTGCGTAAATGGTTGGTAAACGTATTGCGACCCTGCGGGCGGGCCAGACGTGTGATCACATCATCTATGCTTCGATCCGGCAATAAATCAAGGGTAAGCACAGCATCTACCCGTAAGGTTTGCGAAACATTGTAGATTACCCCGCCCTCCACGCCGCGCTTTGTGATCACAAATTCACCTTTGGTGCGCGTGCCGCCATTCAACACCACCACGGGTTTAACGGGCATACCGAAATACGGCACCATATATTTGGACCAGTTGCACAAAAAACCCATGTTGCTCGGTTGAAATTTGGCCAATGAGACATCCATTTCCCCCAGTATTTCAGCCCATTTCCCATCAGACCCCAGCCGCGCCCAACTGGCCCCGCCCAGCGCCAGAACCACCGCATCGGCGGCCAGCGTTTGCCCGCCCTCAGGCGTATCAAAAGCAAGCTTTGCGCCTTGCCAACCTGTCCAACGCCAGCGCGTGTGAAATTTCACGCCCTCAGCCCGCAGCTCTGCCAGCCAATTACGCAACAAGGGTGAAGTTTTCATGGACTTGGGAAAAACCCGTTTGCTGGTTCCAACAAACACCTCTTGCCCCAGGTTTTCAGCCCATGCGCGCATATTTTCCGGCCCAAAATCCTGCAACATCGGCGCCAGCCAATCGCGATGCGTGCCATACGCCTGCAAAAAATCGGCCAGCGGTTGGTCTTTGGTCAGGTTCAACCCCGATTTCCCCGCCATCAAAAATTTTCGCCCTACCGAGGGTTTCGCATCAACTACGATCACGTCTATCCCCGCCTTGGCCATCTGGCTTGCGGCCATCAACCCCGCCGGACCAGCGCCAATTACTACCGTTTTCATTATGTAAACCTTTCAGGGGATAAAGCGCGCGCGGTGCCTGCATCCACGGCCGTATTTTGCAATAATGCGGCCGCCAGATCAGATATCGCCGGTGCCGTCTGCACCCCGTATCCACCTTGCCCGGCCAGCCAGAAAAACCCGCGCGCTGCAGGATCAAACCCAACTACCGGCGTGCGGTCGGGGGCAAAACTGCGCAGGCCCGCCCAGCTGTTCTCAACCCGCGTCACCGGGGCTGTAACAAATTCCTGATAGCGCGCCAGCCCTTCGGCCAGCACCATATCATCGGCCCATGCATCCATCGGCTCAACCGGATCTTCCTCTGCCGCAGAGACCAGCCATTTACCGGCGTCAGGCTTTGCGTACCAGCTTTCAGAGGCCGAAAGCAGCATCGGCCAGCCTGAGATATCATACCCCATCGGGGCCGCAATTCGTGCCATCGAGCGCCGGTAGGGTTGCACACCAAGGGGCTGCACGCCCGCCATCGCCGCAATCTTATCTGCCCAGGCCCCAGCGGCGTTTACCACAATCGGCGCACTGAAATCCCCTTGCGCAGTTGTGGCAATCCAGTCGTCGTCATGGCGCAACGCCTGCACTTTTGCTTTTGTAACGATCACCGCCCCATTTGCCCGGGCACGCCGCAAATATCCCTGAAACAACAGGTCAACATCGATGTCACACCCCGACATTTCCAACGCCACGTCGGTAATATTTTGCGCCCGCAGGATCGGCACCATGGTGCACGCTTCGTCAATACTTAGGCGTCTGGTATCAGGCTCGGCAATCATCGCATCCATCAGATGTGCATCTGCACTATCGGCAATCAACATGACCCCGCGCGGCGTTAAAACATCAACAGCGCGCAGCTCTGCCTCGCTGTTGCGGGCAAGAGTGCGCACCACGTCATTGCCGTAATATTTCTCAAACATCGCGGCTGAACGGCCGGTGGTGTGATAGCCACAGATATCCTCAGCTTCCAATAAAACCACATTGGCGCGCCCGGACAACTTAGCCGCAAGGCTGCCCCCCGCGATACCGCCGCCAATGATGATCACGTCAGAGCGGTGCATGAATCACGCCATCAACAATGCACGTTGAAACGTCTGCGCATCGACATTACCGCCGCTGGCCACGACAATGACCGTATCGCCTTTGATCTGGTCAGGGCGAAACAGCGCGGCCGCCAAAGCCACAGCGCCCCCCGGTTCCAGAACGATTTTCAAACGGGTAAAGGCGAGGGCCATGGCGCGCAGGGCCTCATCATCGCTGACATCCAACCCCGGTCCACAGTGTTTTTGCAAAATCGGAAAGGTAATTTTACCGGGGGTTGGCGTAACAATCGCGTCACAAATGGAGCCACCCATCGCTGCATTAACCACGCGGTTACCGGACAAAAGCGAACGCCCGGTGTCTTCAAACCCCGTCGGCTCACAAGGACGTACGCGCAAGTTTGGGGCGCTGTCCGCCAGCGCCAGCGCCACCCCCGAGGTCAGCCCACCGCCGCCGCATGGCACCAGAACATCAGCCGCCCCGATCCCCGCCTCCGCTGCCTGCATCGCAATTTCCAACCCCACAGTGCCTTGCCCGGCAATCACCAGGGGTTCATCATAAGGTTTCACCAACGTCAGGCCCCGCGTCGCACTAAGGCGCGCGCCGATCTCCTCGCGCATCTCGCTCATACGGTCATAAGCCACAACCTCAGCCCCGAGCGCCCGGGTGTTGGCGATTTTCTGGGCCGGTGCATCGCTGGGCATGATGATCACGGCATCAACTGCGTGCTTGGCCGCGGCATAGGCCAGACCTTGGGCGTGATTGCCCGAAGAATAGGCGATTACGCCTTTGGCGCGCAGATCATCCGGCATGCCTGACAGTGCCGACCAGCCGCCGCGAAACTTGAAACTGCCGGTATGTTGCAAACATTCCGCTTTGACAAAAACCCGGCGCCCGGCGATTTCATCAAGAAACGGTGAGGATAACAGCGGTGTGCGGCGCACCACCGGGGCCAAGCGTTTTGCGGCGGCGTGGATCATCTCAATGGTGCTCATAGTTTTGCCTTTGCCAGATCAGGAATGCCGGTTAAATCGCTTAAAACTTTATGGGGTTGCCATGGCAGGCGGTCCATCGGTTCTGCGTTGCGGTTGACCCAGACGGAATAAAACCCATACCCCGAGGCCGCCGCTGCATCCCAGCCATTTGACGACACAAATAACACCTCAGCCGGTAGGCAAGAAAATCGTTTACCAACCAGATCATAAACCGATTTATGCGGCTTGAAAATGCCGACATCCTCAACACTCAGCACCGCGTCCAGAACGCCGCCGATTTTGGCGCTATCTAGCGCGCCTTTTAGCATATCCGGCGAGCCATTGGATAAAATACCCGTCTGCATGCCCGCGTCTTTCAATGCTTGCAGCATGCCCGGCACCTCGTCAAATGCCGCCAGTTCCCAATAAAGCGCCAAAAGCCGGGCGCGCAAATCCGGGTCATTCAATCCCGCCGCCTCAAGCGCATAATCCAGCCCGTCTTGTGTCACACACCAAAAATCCGTATGCACATCGCCAAGCGCGCGCAACCATGTGTATTGCAATTGTTTCAGCCGCCAGTCGCGGGCAATTTGCGGCCAGATTCGCGCAAAATCTTCCCGCTCGGGTTCTGAGGCAACCGCACGTGCAGCGGCGTTCACATCAAACAAGGTACCGTAGGCATCAAATATACAAGTGGTGATCGGCATGAACGCTCCTTTTCTGATCCCCAAAGTGACATAAGTTTAAAGCGGATGAAATGGCGCTTAAAAAAACATCCGGATAATCATATCAATGCCGCCCATGCCAAATGCCGCGAGCATGGTGATATAGGCAAAAAATGCCGTGATCGCCTGCCCCGGTTTCAGGCTGTGGCCCATGCGTCCGCCATGCGAGGCCGAAAACGCCGATTGCGCGCTGATTGCGGCAAAGATGAACAGAAAAACAGACTGCCAAAGCAAGGCAAGACCGACCAGTGCGGCGCTCATGGCGAGGATCGTGAAATGCGCCAGTGTTGGCGAAATCGCATGGGTCAGGATATGCACGATTTTCCCACCATCCAACGGCCAAAGCGGCAGCATGTTAAAGAAATTCAGCGCCGCAGTAATAGTTGCAAGGCGCCAAAAGAAATAGGAGGCGTTAGGCCATATTCCCTCAAGCGCGTGATCCATGACAAAGGACACCAACATCAGCGCCAGACATATCCCCGGCCCCATGATCGAGATATAAAACTGGTGCAACTGGCTTTTGGGGGCTTTATTGGAAATGGCCACGCCGCCAAACATCGGAATCAGGCGAAATCGTGCATCGGGATGCCCTGCCACCCGAAACGCCGCCACATGGCCAAATTCATGTACCATAACCGAAATAATCAGCGCCACACCGCCGTAAGGGCCAATAAAATATACCGCCAAAGCAACCGAGGCAATGCCCAGCAACAACGCCTCGCCTTTGGGACGCAGATCGAGCACGGCCAGCTTTTGCTGCCAACCGCCTCGCAATACCAGCCATGTTAAAATACATACAACAGCGATTAAAATAAGTTCGAGCATATAGATTTACCTTAAATACGAAACCGTTCACCACAATATAATTTTCCAACGCACTTATAGCCAGTTTACAACCCGACCGCCACAAACATATGTACGTGCTCGCGCAAACGGTTCAGATTTACGAGATGTGGATGCAGATAATTTTCTGCCCTATCGAACTGAGGTTCACTAATTTCTTGATTTTTAGTTCGTTACCCCGGATACAAGATTTCAACCGTAAACAAATATGGGTAATAATTTATGCGTTTCGTTTTAGTATTTCTGGTACTTTTTTCATCCCCCTTACAGGCACAAGAGTTGCTGCCGGAATATCAAGTATTGGGGTATATTGATCTGGTCATGGACAGTGAAGAACGGCGGTTTCCCATAATTGCGATGCCCAAACAAGATCGGTCTTTTGCCAATAAATATGAGCTGCACCGCGAAGATGGAATTTACAAAATTAGGCTGTCTGGAATAACCCCCGGCAAAGACGGGCATTGGGATTTTCCGATGATTTCAGTTGATATTACCACGCATGAAAACGAAATGTTCCGCTCGATTTATATCTCTTATGCAACGGAATTTTTCCGGGATGATTATAATTTTAGTGCATCGACCCGCGACCAATCTGCGTTCTACGGCGAACTCGTTGAGGATGAAAATGGCCTGGTGGAGTTTGATTTCCGCGGTAAGTTAACACATTACGATGTTGATCCTGACACTCGTGAATCCACCCCACAAGAGGGCAAGGCAGCCGTTGAAATTACCGGCCATGTCAGCGTGACTATCCCTGCGGAGTACCGCGAAGAATAGGCCTTTATCCCTATTTCGAAACGCTTTATTGCGTGCCTAGCTAAATATTTTCAGATTGCAGCATCCCCATAACGTGATACCCGCCGTCAACAAAAATGACTTCGCCGGTGGTATAAGCGCCGTAATCCGACATTAAATACATCGCCGTGCCACCCACGGCCTCAAGGGTTGCGTTGGTGCGCATGGGAGCGTTTTCCCCGATGGTGCGGAACACTTTGCGCGCATCACCAATGGCTGAACCCGCGAGGGTTTTCATTGGGCCGGGGCTGACGGCGTTCACACGAATACCATCCGGCCCAAGGTCATTTGCCAGATACCGCACCGAGCTTTCCAGCGCCGCCTTGGCCACGCCCATCACGTTATAATTCGGCTGCACCCGCTGGCTGCCCATATAGGTGAGCGTGATCATGGAGCCGCCGTTTTTCATCAAGGGCGCCGCGCGGCGTGCCACATCGACAAAACTGTAGCAGGAAATATCGAGCGAATTCAGGAAGTTTTTGCGCGTTGTATCGAGATACTTACCCGCCAGCTCTTCCTTGTCGGAATAGGCAATGGCGTGGACCAGAAAGTCAAGGTTGCCCCATTCTTTATCCAACGTTTCAAATACCGCATCCAAAGACGCCTCATCCTGCACATCCGCCGGGATAACCAGCGATGACCCGACGCTTTCAGCCAAGGGGCGCAGGCGTTTGCCAAAACCCTCGCCCTGATAGGTGAACGCCATTTCCGCGCCCTCTGCCGCCAGAACAGAGGCAATCCCCCACGCGATGGAGCGATCATTCGCAACGCCCATTATCAGGCCGCGTTTGCCCTTCATTAAATCAGCCATGATATTTACTCATTGCTAGTGTTGCGTTTGTACCACCAAATCCGAAACTGTTGGAAAGAACTGTGTCCAAACCAGCGCTTTCAACGTTTTGTGTGGCAATTTCTGCGGGGTCTAAACCGGGATCAAGTTCGCTCACATTGGCCGAGCCGACGATAAAATCGTTTTCCAGCATCATCAGACAGTAAATCGCTTCCTGCACCCCGGTCGCGCCCAGACTGTGGCCCGTTAGCGATTTGGTTGAGGAAACCGGCGGAGTGGAGCCTTGGCCAAACACCCGGCGGATGGCCTCAATTTCAAGGACATCGCCAACCGGGGTCGATGTGCCGTGTGCGTTGATATAACCGACCTTGCGTTCCCCGATGGTGGATAGCGCCAATTTCATTGAGCGTTCGCCACCCTCGCCAGATGGCGCAACCATATCATAACCATCCGAGGTGGCACCGTATCCGGTAACTTCGGCGTAAATTTTGGCACCGCGGGCTTTTGCGTGCTCCAGTTCCTCCAGAACCACCATGCCACCGCCGCCTGCAATCACAAACCCGTCGCGGGTTTTATCAAAGGCGCGTGCTGCCAGTTCCGGCGTGTCGTTATATTTTGACGACATCGCGCCCATTGCATCAAACAGGCACGATAACGTCCAATCCAGTTCCTCGCCACCGCCGGCGAACACGATGTCCTGCTTGCCAAACTGGATTTGTTCCACCCCGTTGCCAATACAATGCGCCGAGGTTGAACAGGCCGAGGTGATGGAATAATTCACGCCCTTGATCTTGAACGGCGTGGCCAGACAGGCGCTGGTGGTCGAGGACATGCCCCGCGTCACCATAAACGGCCCCATACGTTTGGGCGCGCCTTTTTCAATCACGGTTTGGTGGGCGTTAAACAGATGGCGCGTCGATGGCCCGCCAGAGCCGACAACCAGCCCGGTGCGCTCATTTGAAACGTCGCTATCTTCCAGGCCTGCATCCGCAATCGCCTGTTCCATCGCCAGATAACTATAGGCCGCCCCCTCGCCCATAAAACGGTACACCCGTTTGTCGATCAGTTCCTTGGGGGTGATATCAGGCATCCCGTGGATCCGGCTGCGAAACCCGTGTTCTGCATAGCTTTCGGAAAAACTGATGCCGGATTTACCCGCCTTGAGCGAGGCCAGAACCTCGCTCGCGTTATTGCCAATGCTTGAAACGATCCCGAGACCGGTGATAACAACGCGACGCATAGGTGTATTCCTTTGTGGGATTTAATCTTGAGAAAGTCCGACTTTCATATCGAGCGCAGTGTAGACATGTACACCATCTGCAAACATTTTACCATTGGCCCGACCCAGTTTCAACCGGCGGTCAATAACCCGGGTAAAATCAATTTCATAGCGCACGAGTTTGGTCTTTGGCGTCACCATCCCGGTGAACTTCACCTCACCAACCCCCAGCGCCATACCTTTGCCCAGCATCCCGCGCCAGCCAAGGTTAAACCCCGTCAACTGCCACATGGCATCCAGCCCCAGACATCCCGGCATCACCGGATTGCCGACGAAATGACAGGGGAAAAACCACAGGTCTGGGTTTATATCCTGCTCGGCGATCACATGCCCTTGCCCGTTTTCGCCACCATCGGCCGAAATCTCGGTGATACGGTCCATCATCAGCATGGGCGGCATGGGTAATTGGGCATTGCCGGGGCCAAACATTTCACCACGCGCACAGGTCAGCAAAGCCTCATAATCAAAACTGGTAGCGCGGTCAGACATGGTAAAAATGCTCCTGCAAACAATCGTATTTTTTGTATTCCTACCACTCTGGCAGGTAACGGCGCAATAGCGCTAACAGCGGGTCTGGCCATTCGCGGTACATTTGTTGTATGTTGGTGTGGTAAAGTAGGAATTCAAGTATGAATATCGAAAATACCGCCCCCGAACAACGTGCGGCCACATGGCTCGCCAAGGCCGATCTGCGCCCGACACGTCAACGCCTTTCCCTGGCGGAATTGCTTGTAGGCGACGGGGTAGAACGCCATATTACCGCCGAAACCCTGTTTGAAATGGCCAGTAAAGCAGATGTCAGCGTCTCGCTCGCCACCATCTATAATACCCTGCGCGCGTTTTGCGAAGCGGGCCTGATGCAAGAGGTCACGGTGGACGGCAACGGATCCTATTTTGACACACGTCTGGACGATCACGCCCACTACTACTGGGAAGATGATAACACCCTAACCGACGCACCTGTTGGTACGGTTGCATTCCAGCAAATGCCAAACGCGCCCAAGGGTACCTCTATTTCCAAAATCGACGTGGTAATCCGCCTGAAACGCGCCTGAAAAAGGCGCATGGTTACCCACGCGCCTTTTTGGTAGGCTTATTCGCCCTTTTTGGCCATCATGTTTTTGACCAGGCCGATCACGACCATCAAAACACCGCCGCCAACACCGCCCGAGGCCACTTGCCCCACGATACTGCCCATATCCATGCCGCCAGCGGCCTCGGCTGCACCTGTTGCGGCCTCCATAGCCGCGCCACCACCAAGCATTCCCATCAACTGGCCACCAAGCCCGCCACCAACAACACCGGCAATGGCGTTCTTAACCATCCCCATATCGAACTTTTTCAGCAACTTACCAGCAGCACCGCCACCGACAGCGCCGGAAATCAAGTTAATAATAAGGCCTTCCATAGGCTCTCCCCTTTTATTATTTATGTGATGCCCAACCCAAACCACGCGCTAAACATGGTTAATCTTACCATGCACATACAAAATATGCTAGGTTTTTGCATCATAAGCTCTAAATCTTGATTCACAGGGTAAATTCTATTTCAGATTACCACCGGATTTTATGCCGGTGCATTGACATAAACGACACCACCTAGATTTAGTTTTACGCACCAAATCCGGCACAAACCAAGTGTTTGTACTAAACTATTAAACTAGTTTAGTAGTTTAGTTAAACATAGGTAATATGCTGTTATTGCGCGATAATTCATGATTTTGGAGGTGCCTTACCCCCGGTGCATCCGGTTTTCGATCAGCTCTTCCACCACCGAGGGATCGGCCAATGTGGACGTATCCCCCAACGCGGCGTAATCATTCTCGGCGATTTTACGCAAGATGCGGCGCATGATTTTACCCGAGCGGGTATTGCGGGCACCAGCCATAAACTTCTCGAACTTTCAATTATAGCTTGCTTTTATATTGGCCAAAGCCCCTTATAGGTGTAAAAATATACATTTTTTATGAGGGCCTAGTTTGAAAAAGATATCAGATGTTTCATGCGATATGGCCAAGGCACATTTCCTGAAAGGAAGCAGTTACTTCAATGGCGACTTCCTTGATTATATTAACTTTGAACCTGTGCTTAAAGGCGTGGCTAAGGTGTTGGATGGCAAGTCATACTGTCATTTCGGTAAAAACCCTGCCTTATATCCTGACGTAAACTATCAATTTGTAGGCAATAAAGACGGCAAGTTTGCTTGGCGGCCATTCGAGCTTATGCACCCCGCTATTTATGTCTCTTTGGTCAATGTCATATGCGCTCCTGATAACTGGCCGCAATTAACCGCCAGATTGGTCGCCTTTGAGACAGGTGTTGTGGAATGTTGTAGTTCACCCGTAATTTCGCAGGACAAACAGTCTGATCAAGCAGCACAAGTTCAAAACTGGTGGCAACGTGTTGAGCAACAGTCGCTGCAATACTCATTAGAATTCAACCACGTGCTTCATACTGACGTCACAGACTGCTACGGGTCAATTTACACCCACAGCATCCCTTGGGCGATTCATGGCATCACAATAGCTAAAGAGAACAAGACCAAGAAATCGCTTCTTGGAAATAAGATAGATACACATATTCAAGCTAGCCGCTATGGCCAAACAAATGGAATATGCCAAGGCTCGGTCCTGATGGATTTCATAGCGGAGCTTATTCTTGGATATGTAGACGAACAAATATCAAAAGAAATTAGTGAACTTCCAGACTTTAAGATTCTCCGATACCGCGATGACTATCGGATCTTCACAAATAGTGATGAATTGGCCGAACAGATCCTGAAAGTAATTAGTGATAAGCTTCGCCATGTCGGCATGAAACTTGGGGTGGCTAAAACAAGCACAAACTCCAACGTGGTCGAAGGTTCGATTAAGCCGGATAAGCTTGCTGCTCTGGATCTTCAGGATTTGGGTGATGCCAATGCAAAAGCAATCCAAAAAAAGCTGTTGAGATTACATTCCTTTGGCCGACGCTTCCCTAATAGCGGGGCTTTGCGACGTTTGGTTGGCGGGCTGCATACAAAAATCTTGGCTCAAATGGAAAAGCCTGATGACCTTGAGGTTCAGGTCGCAATTGCTACCGATATTGCCGTTGTATCTCCGCAAACGTTTCCAGCCATTGCGGGTATTCTTAGCCATATGATTTCACTTTCTGCGCCTGAGGGCAAGGAGGCACTGTGGAAGCGTGTTCATGCAAAAATGGCGAAAGTTCCTCACAATGGGTATCTTGAAATCTGGATGCAACGAATAACAAAACCCAAGGCAGTTGGCCTGAATTTTGAGAGTGATGAGGCTATTTGTCAGATTGTAAATGGTAAGGATTCCCAACTCTGGGCCAACGATTGGATTTCAAGTAACGAATTGAAAAAAGTACTTGCAGTTTCAAACATCATTGTCGGCCAAGCATCGGATGCAGAAGAGGTGATGCAACCGAAGGAAATTGAGCTGTTTACGAAAAATGCTGAGTATTTTAGTTTGTAGAACCACACAGCTCATTTTAATCTCATAGCTGAAGTAGTCCCGCCCACTACCCCCGGTGCATCCGGTTTTCGATCAACTCTTCCACCACCGAGGGATCGGCCAATGTGGACGTATCCCCCAACGCGGCGTAATCATTCTCGGCGATTTTACGCAAGATGCGGCGCATGATTTTACCCGAGCGGGTTTTCGGCAGGCCCGGTGCCCATTGGATCAGGTCCGGCTTGGCGATGGGGCCGATTTCTTTGCGCACCCATTGCTCCAGCTCTTTGCGCAGTTCATCGGTTGATACGGCTCCGCCCATCAATGTCACATAAGCATAAATGCCTTGTCCCTTGATAGCATGGGGGTAGCCGACCACTGCGGCCTCGGAAACGCTTGGGTGGGCCACCAGAGCGGATTCAACTTCGGCGGTGCCCATACGGTGGCCAGATACGTTGATCACATCGTCCACGCGGCCGGTGATCCAGTAATAGCCATCCTCGTCGCGCCGACAGCCGTCACCGGCAAAATAATAGCCTTTGTAATCAGCAAAATACGTAGAGATAAACCGGTCATGATCCCCGTAAACCGTGCGCATCTGCCCCGGCCAGCTGTCTTTGATGCATAAAACACCCTCAACGCCGTTACCGTCCAGAACTTCGCCGCTTTGCGGGTCGAGCACCACAGGTTGCACGCCAAAGAACGGTCGCGTCGCTGATCCGGGCTTGGTTACTGTGGCGCCGGGCAGTGGTGTGATCAAAATACCGCCGGTTTCGGTTTGCCACCATGTGTCAACGATCGGGCATTTGCCCTTGCCGACCACGCGGTTATACCATTCCCAGGCCTCTGGATTGATCGGCTCGCCGACGGAACCAAGGATGCGCAGGGATGACAGGTCGCATTTTTCAACAAACGCATCGCCCTGCCCCATCAGTGCCCGCAACGCGGTAGGGGCAGTGTAAAACTGGTTGACCTTGTGTTTGTCACACACCTGCCAGAAACGGCTGGCATCGGGATAGGTTGGCACACCTTCAAACATCAATGTCGTCGCGCCGTTAGCCAGCGGGCCATAAACGATATAGCTGTGCCCTGTCACCCAGCCGACATCAGCCGTGCACCAGTAGATATCGCCATCATGGTAATCAAACACGTATTTATGGGTCATGGATGCATAGAGCAGATAGCCGCCCGTGGTATGCACAACCCCTTTGGGTTTTCCGGTTGAACCGGAGGTATAAAGGATAAACAGCGGGTCTTCGGCGTTCATCGGTTCGGGCGGGCAATCGGTTGAAGCATCGGCCATCATTGCGCGGTACGAATGATCGCGCCCGGCTTTCAGGCCCGTATCCGCGCCAGTGCGTTCCACCACCAGTGTCGTCACATCGCCGGAAATTTCCAGTGCCTTGTCAACATTAGCTTTCAAGGGCGTGTTGCGACCACCACGCGGGGCCTCATCCGCCGTTACCACCAGCTTGGCGCCACAATCGGCGATGCGCGATCCTAAAGCCTCAGGTGAGAAGCCTGCGAACACAATCGAATGTACCGCCCCAATGCGCGCCGAGGCCAGCATTGCATAGGCCGCCTCGGGGATCATGGGCATATAAAGAACGATCCGATCACCTTTTTTAACGCCCAGTTTCTTGTAAACATTAGCCAGACGACTGACATGCTCGTGCAATTCTTTATAGGTGATATGGGCGTCATCCTCGGGGTTGTCGCCCTCCCAGATGATCGCGACCTGATCGCCGCGCGTGGCAACATGGCGGTCGATACAATTGGCAGAAACGTTCAGCACCCCGTCCTCAAACCACTTGATGGATACATCCGGGTGTTCAAACGTCGTGTTTTTCACTTTGGTATAGGGTGTAATCCAATCCAGATTTTTACCCTGTTCGCCCCAAAATGCATCGGGGTCAGCAATAGATGCCGCATACATTTCACTGTATTTCGCATCATTAATCAGAGCATGTTTGATGGTTTCGTACGAAGGTGGGTATGTTTTATCTGTCATGGCTCTTTTCCTGAAAGCGCGGGCCGAGACCCATTTGGGTTATGCAAAACTACTGAATACGGCCCCTAGATGGCAAGGTATTCTTCGCGCAGGGCCGCATTGTCCAGAACCTCTTGGGCGGTGCCGTCAAAAACCACCTCGCCAGTGTCAAGAATGACCGCACGATCCGCCAGTTTCAGGGCAGCAACGGCGTTTTGCTCGACAATAATCGTGGTGATGCCCAGTTCTTTGATCTGGCGCAGAGTTTTCTCAATTTCTTGCACAATCACCGGGGCCAGCCCCTCGTAGGGTTCATCCAGTAGCAGCAGTTTCACATCCCGCGCCAAAGCCCGGCCAATTGCCAGCATTTGTTGCTCGCCACCCGAAAGGGTAGTGCCTTCTTGGTTTTTGCGTTCGCCCAGACGTGGAAAAAGCTCATAGATGCGTTCAATCGTCCAGCCGTGTGGTGGTACAATTTGCGCCAGCTCCAGATTTTCCTGCACTGTCAGACCCTGAATAATCCGCCGGTCTTCGGGTACCAGCGCCACACCGGCGCGCGCGGCCTCAAAGGATTTCATTTCATGCAGGGGTTGATGATCCAGCCAGCATTCGCCGTGGGTCACCTGCGGGTCACCGATCTGCGCGATAGAGCGCAAAGTCGAGGTTTTTCCCGCCCCGTTACGCCCCAAAAGCGCCAGAATCTCGCCCTCATGGATGTTAAAAGACACCCCTTGCACGATGTAGCTTTCGCCGTAATACGAATGGATATCCCATAGGGAAAAATAGGCGGGCGTGTTGGTTTCGTCGTTCATACCTCGGCCTCCCCAAGATAGGCTTCGCGCACTTTTGGATGCCCTTTGATTTCCTCTGGCAGACCTTCGGCGATAATCGCGCCCTGCGCCAAAACCGAGATTGTCGTCGCCAGACTAAACACCACATGCATGTCATGTTCAATAATGACCATGGTAATACCACGAGATTCACCGATGTGTTTCAGCAAATCAATCGTGGCGTTCGTGTCAGCCCGCGCCATCCCCGCCGTTGGCTCATCAAGCAACAGCAGCTTGGGGTCCTGGGCCAAACACATCGCCATTTCAAGGCGCCGTTTATCTCCGCGCGAAAGTGCCGCGGCGTCTTTGTTAATGCTGTCCTGCATATTCACATCAATCAGCATTTGTTCGGCCTGGTCACGAATATCGGCCTCGGTGCGCACCCGTTTCAAAGCATTGAGGGCAAAACTGCCGTCGCGATGGGCAAAACACGGGATCATGACGTTTTCATATACCGTAAGATCTGTGAAAATCTCGGGTGTTTGGAACACACGACTTATGCCCAACTGATTGATCTCATGCGGTTTTTTACCCAATACCGGTTTGCCCTGAAACATAACCGAACCCGTGTCAGGCTCCAATTTGCCAATCAGACAGTTCAAAAAAGTCGATTTTCCGGCGCCGTTCGGTCCGATAATTGCGTGCATCGACCCCTCTTCGACATCCAGATTTACATTGTTAAGTGCATGCAGCCCGCCGAAATGTTTGTTGACGTTCTGAACTTCGAGAATACCCATTAAGCTTGTTCCTTATTCAGCCGGAGGATGCGCAGAGTCATCTTTTACAACAGTCTTTTTGCGACGGCCGAACCAGCCCGAAATACGGGTCAGACCCTCCATCAAACCGCCGGGCAGAAAGATCACCACCAGCATAAACAGCGCCCCCAGCGTCAAATGCCAGCCTTTGCCAACAAACGGGTGTACAATCCAGACCATAACAGTTTCTAAAAATCCCGGCAGGATATCAAACCATTCATGCAACACATTGTCGTTGATCCGCGAAAAAATGTTTTCGAAATATTTGATAAAGATTGCGCCCAGAACCGGGCCGATTAATGTGCCCGCACCGCCAAGAACCACCATCAAAACGATGGAGCCGGATTCGGTCCATTGCATACGTTCAGCCCCTGCCAGCGGGTCCATCGAGGCCAGCAAAGCACCGGCCAGACCAGCATACATGCCTGAGATCACAAAAGCGGCCAGCGTATAGGGACGTGTGTTGATACCCGTATATTTCAAGCGATTCTGGTTGGTTTTAACCGCCCGCAGCATCAGCCCGAAAGGCGAGCGGAAAATGCGGATAGACAGGTAAAACGCGGCGATCAGGATCAAGGCGCACACATAAAACCCGACGTTAAACTGCAAATCCATACCAAATAGCGTCGTGCGAAACGTGTCGTTCATCTGAAGGCCAAACAGGTTGGTTGATGGCAATGTGCCGCTGCTTGCGACCCCGTCCAGAATACGTGGATCAGCCAGCCGGATTTGCAGGCCGGTTTCTCCATTTGTGATCGGTGTCAACACGGAGTAAGCCAGACTATAGGACATTTGTGCGAAGGCCAGCGTCAGGATCGAGAAATAAATCCCCGATCGTCTGAGGGTGATAAACCCGATCAACAGCGCGAACAGGCCAGACATGACAATTGCCAGAATTATGCCCGGAATGATATTCATCGTCAGCAGTTTGAACATCCAAACGGTGGAATACGACCCCACACCCAGAAACGCCGCATGGCCAAAGGACAGATATCCCGTCAGCCCGAAAAGAATGTTAAAGCCGACAGCAAGAATGCCAAAGATGGCAAAACGTTGTAGCAGATCGGGATACCCCGCGCCAAACGGTGCCAGAATGATTGGCCCTAACAGGACCAGCATCGTAAAAACCACCATCAGCGTCTTGTCGTTATTGCGTAATTTGCTAATCATAGCTTACTCCTCCATCATACCGGCACGGCCCATCAGGCCACGCGGACGCACCAGAAGAACAACCATGGCAACGAGATAAATGATAACCTGGTCGATCCCCGGCAGAATCGCCTTAACCTCGTTCATTGAGGAAAAGCTTTCAAGGAAACCAAGCAGAAATCCGGCCAGCACCGCGCCCGGCAGGCTGCCCATACCGCCGACAACAACGACCACGAAACATAACACCAGAAAATCCATACCCATGTGATAATTCGGGGGCAGAATAGGCGAATACATCACCCCGGCCACCCCTGTAACAGCTG
This sequence comes from Paracoccaceae bacterium, assembly GCA_036479695.1. Classification (GTDB taxonomy): domain Bacteria; phylum Pseudomonadota; class Alphaproteobacteria; order Rhodobacterales; family Rhodobacteraceae; genus NORP23. The sequence continues at coordinate 48,484 of JAZGFN010000012.1, read as the reverse complement.
CCGCAAGGCCAAACATCAGGGTAAAGCGGCGGTCAATATCAATGCCCAGCAACCCAACCGTTTCGCGATCTGCCATGCCGGCGCGCACAACCATTCCAAAGGTGGTAAAACGCAAGAAACTGAACACGCCGCCGATAACCACGGCTGCAAAAACGAAATAAATCAACCGCCAATAAGGGTAAATCACCGCGTATTCGGCAAACCCGAACAGCACGCCGATATCCATCGCACCGCTCATTGCATCAGGGGCGGTCTGTGGAATCGGGTTCGCACCAAAGAACGCCTTGACGATTTCCTGCAAAACAATCGCCAGCCCGAAGGTCACCAAAATCTGGTCGGCGTGGGGGCGGTGATAAAAATGTTTGATCAGACCGCGCTCCATGATTAGGCCGATCAGGGCCATCACCGGAATGGCGAACAGAATTGATATAAGCACCGAATAATCGATCATCCAGGCCCCGAAATCTCCGAACCATGCTTCGACATAGGTGGATTTGATCTCAAGGGGTTTGCCCAGAAAATTCGTCTTTTCAGGATCGAGCGTAATTTTGGATATCAACAGAATTTTGCGCATGACGACGGCACAAAATGCGCCCAGCATAAACAGCGCACCATGTGCAAAATTTACTACGCCAAGCGTGCCAAAAATGAGGGTCAGACCGAGAGCGATCAGCGCATAGGCGCTGCCCTTATCCAACCCGTTTAATACTTGCAGAAAGATGGCGTCCATCGCTTACGTCCCGTAATTTTTATACGTATCTACATGCTGGCCCCGCCAGCGAAAATCCGGCCGCACACGAGTGCGCGACCGGCAGGTATTCCCTATGGGAAAGACTTAGGCGCCAGGATTACATTCACCCAAAGCACCGCCAGCAAAGAACTCGTTGTCCGGTGCATATTCAACTTGTGCACGTGGCGTAACTTCGACCACTTCGAGCAAATCGAACTCGGATGTTGGGTTCTCTTTACCTTTCACAACCAGCACATCTTTGAAGCACTGGTGATCTTCGGCACGATACTCAACATCGCCGTTACCCAAACCTGAGAACTTGAAGCCCTCAAGCGCTTGGCCTACGCCACATGGGTTAAAGGTGCCTGCACGCTCACATGCATCCGCATAAAGCAGCGTCTGACAGTAAACTGTGTGTGCAGCCTGGCTTGGTGGGAAACCGTATTTCTCACCGAAGGATTTAACAAACGCTTTGGAACCATCGTCCTGCAAGGACCAGTGCCAGTTTGTCGAACCAAAGATGCCTTTAACGTTTTCGCCAGCACCACGTGCCATCAGGCGTGAGTAAAGCGGCACAACGATTTCAAAGTTGTTGCCGTTAACCTGCTTATCACGCAGACCGAACTGAACAGCCGCAGTAAGCGAGTTGATCATGTTGCCGCCGTAGTGGTTCAGAACCAGAATATCGGCACCGGAGTTAAGAACAGGCGCAACATACGAGCTGAAATCTTGCGTTGCCAGCGGTGTAAGAACGTTATTAACGGTCTCCCAACCTTTGGCTTCAGTTGCAGCCGCAATCGATTCCTGCTGTGTCCAGCCCCATGTATAATCAGCCGTAAGGTGATATGCCTTACGATCCGCGCCATACATTTTTTCCAGCACTGGTGCCAGAGCAGCCGCAGACATATACCCGTTAAAGAAGTGACGGAAGCCGTTGGCTTTCTTATCTTTACCAGTTGTGTCGTTGGAGTGGGTCAGACCGGCCATAAAGATCACGCCAGCTTCTTGGCAAAGACCCTGCACAGCAATCGCCACACCCGAAGATGAGCCACCTGTGATCATCACAGCGCCGTCTTTTTCGATCATGGATTTGGCCGAAGCACGCGCCGCATCAGATTTGGTCTGGGTATCACCCGTTACGTATTCGACTTTTTTGCCAAGGATACCGTTACCCTTTAGCGCATTAGATGAAAATGTATTCATCATGCCGCCGTCGCCGCCACCGTTCAGGTGTTCAACAGCCAGCTCATATGCACGCAGCTCATCGCCACCCTCGTCCGCATATGGACCAGATTGTGGAACGTTGAAGCCAAGCGTAACAGAACCGCCCGTAGGCTCATTCGTGTAGGCAGCGGCCGAACTGGCCGTAAAGATTGTCGGCACGGCCAAGCCAGCACCAATTGCGGCACTGGACTTTATCAAACCACGACGACTTGTTTTAAAATCAGACATGAATTTCCTCCCATTCGTGTCAGTTATATCTGCCAAGAGCGGCAGGTGGGCCTTAGCGCCCGATGCTTATGTTCCCGGTAAATTGTCAAAAATGCAATAAATATTTACGATTGCAGTGTTTTTTTGTAAAAAATGGTAATATTATCTGCAATAATATGTAAAATATTTTACATGTTAAGCCAAGTATCTGAAAGTTATGGATTAACCACATGGGCAAATCACTTATCGGCACACGCATCCGTGAGCATCGCACGCGAATCGGGATTTCCCAGACGGCCCTCGCGGCGCGCGCCGGGATATCTACCTCATACCTCAATTTGATTGAGCACAATAAACGTGGAATCGCAGGTAAGATCTTGCTGGCAATTTCCCGTGAGCTGAATGTCTCGGCGACCTCTCTGTCCGAGGGCGCTGATTCCGCGCTCATTGGCGCTATACAAGAGGCAGCAGCATATATCCCTGCGCAAACACCAGAAACGGAGGTATTGGCAGAGTTTGTCGGGCGTTATCCGGGCTGGTCACAGTTGCTGGCCTCGCTCTATCGTCAGGTTCGCGATCAAGAGGGCACAATTTCTGCCCTGTCGGACCGCCTGACCCATGACCCATTTCTGGCTGAAAGCCTGCACCAGATGCTGTCAAACATAACGGCGATCCGTTCAACTGCCAGCATCCTGACATCAACTTCAGGCATCCCGGATGCGCAGAAATCCCGATTTCACGCAGCTATACATGATGAAAGCAAGCGGTTGTCTGATGTAGCACAGGCCCTGACCGCGTATTTTGATCAAGCTATCGATAAAACCGCGCGCGCCGCCACGCCCGAAGAAGAGCTTGATCAATTCATGAACGGACATGCATATCATTTCCCCACTCTTGACATGCCATATGCTGATGAAAGCGATATTGATCGGTTGCTTGATCAAGCGGTGGATGTGCAAACGCCCCAAGCCCGTATTATGGCAAAGGGCCGTCTGTTAACGTATCTTAATGACGCTAAAGATTTGCCGTTGGATGCGTTTATACCCGCCGCCGAAACAGCAAAATACAACCCGGCGGTTCTGGCAGATAGCTTCAATGTGTCCTTGCACGCGGTTTTTTGCCGTCTGGCAAGCCTGAACCACTCGGGCCACGACATTCCTGAAATGGGATTAATCATTGTTAATGCAGCTGGTCACGCCCTGATACGCCGCCCGTTGCCCACCTTTGCTCTGCCTCGCTACGGTAACACCTGTCCACTCTGGCCAATATATCAAGGGTTTACCCTACCGGACCAGCCGTTGCACACCTATGTTGAGTTGCCAAATACTACACGATTCATTACATTAACCTTTGCCACATCCGGCACCACACCTCGGTTCGACATGCCTCCAGTTTATACATCCGCAATGCTGATCATACCGCAGGATCAGGCCAATGTTTTAGCATCCTGGCTGCCAAAAGACCGGAAATCGCATAAAATAGGCATCAGCTGCCGTATTTGTACACGCAAAAATTGTGCTGCGCGATCCGAAACGCGGATACGTTAAATCTGCACCTACTTTCCTCAAAATATATTAATTATTGATATTAATCAACTGGTTACCAAAACATCACTAAACTACTAAACTAGTTTAGTGGTTTAGTAATTCCCCTAAAACAGTCCCCGAATTTCATTTACCTTGTTATAGGGCCGTATTTTTCGCTATTCTAGCGCCACAAAGCAGTATCAAGCTGCCAACGGGAGGGGTGTGTGGTCAAAAGTATTCTTATTATCGAAGATGAGCCTAACATAATAGAATCGCTGTCGTTTCTACTGGAACGCGCAGGGTTTAACGTGGAGTCCGAACAAGATGGTGCCAATGCGATGACCCGTATGCACAGCCTGAACCCTGATCTGATTATTCTTGATGTCATGCTGCCCAACCGCTCGGGTTTTGATATTCTGCGTGACCTTGGCGCTTTGCAAAATGCCCCGCGCGTATTGATGCTTACCGCCAAAGGGCAAGCGCGTGATCGTGAGACCGCGACAGAAATTGGCGTGGACCGCTTTATGACCAAACCGTTTGCCAACGCTGAAATTGTTGCAGCCGTTAAGGAGATGCTGGCATGACCCTCAAACCTGCCCCTGATCTTGCCGAGCGTGCGTTTCGCCGCCGCCGCCGATATGATGCCGCACTTATTTTGCCGATATTTGGCATTATCATGCTTGTCTCGCCGGTGTTCGGTATTTTCACGAAAAACACATTGCTATTTGGTGCGCCACTGCCGTTTCTCTATGTTTTCAGCGTATGGTTTTTACTGATCCTGCTGGCGCGCCGCATGTCACATCTATTAAGCAAAGGCGAAGAGAGGAGCTAATGTGCTAACCTCCAACATACTGATCGCTGCCAGTATTGCCTATGTGTCTTTGCTGTTTATCGTCGCCTTTTGGGCTGAACGCCGGGCAGAGCGCGGGCAATTGGGGTGGCTGCGCTCACCACTTGTTTATACATTGTCGATATCGGTTTACTGCACTGCCTGGACTTTTTACGGCGCCGTGGGCTCTGCTGCGCGTAACGGGTTGGAATTCGTGACGATCTACCTTGGCCCAACCCTCGTTTTCATCGGTTGGTGGTGGATTTTGCGCAAGCTTCTGCGGATCGGGCGCACGCAGCGGATCACTTCAATTGCCGATCTTATTTCCTCACGTTATGGCAAAAGCGCCACCCTCGGGGTTGCGGTGACCCTGCTGGCTGTCATTGGCTCTACGCCTTATATTGCGCTGCAATTACAATCCATTACCACCAGTTTTTCGGTGTTTTCCCCTGACAGTGGCACTGGTGCAAGTGATGGAAACACCTCAGCCCTCTGGATTGCCGCCGTGCTGGCGCTGTTTACCATTCTGTTTGGCACCCGCAATGTTGACGCCAATGAGCGCCACCACGGCGTCGTCACCGCGATTGCACTTGAGGCCGTGGTAAAGCTTTTCGCCCTGCTCGCGGTGGGCATATTTGTGGTCTGGGGCATCGGCAATGGCCCGACCGGAATTTTCGCCCATATGTCGCCTGAAATGTTGCACAGCGATCAGATTTTCAGCCCGCGCTGGGTGGCGCTGACGTTCCTGTCGGCCACAGCGATTATCACCCTGCCACGGATGTTTCAGGTCACAATCGTGGAAAACGCCGATGAGCGGCATCTTTCAACCGCCAGCTGGGCATTTCCGGCCTATTTGTTCCTGATGAGCCTCTTCGTGCTGCCCATCGCCATTGCCGGTCAGTATATCCTGCCCCCCGGCTCAAACCCTGATCTGTTCGTGCTGACCGTGCCCCTGGCCGAGGGGCAAAATGCGTTGGCATTATTTGCCTTTCTTGGTGGATTTTCCTCGGCAACATCGATGGTGATTATCGCCACGATTGCCCTTTCAACCATGGTGTCAAACCACATCGTCATGCCGCTTTGGCTTGGGCGCAGCAAAGACCGGCTTGCCACCAGTGGCGATGTGCGCCGTGTGCTGCTGCTTAGCCGTCGTCTTAGCATCGCAGGGCTGTTGCTGCTGGGGTATTTTTACTTTCGCCTCACGGGGGGGTCCGGGGCGCTGGCCTCTATTGGCCTGATATCATTTGCCGGAGTTGCACAGATTCTGCCCAGCCTGCTGGGGGGTATATTCTGGCGTGGTGCCACACGCACCGGCGCCCTTACTGGGCTGGCTGCGGGGTTTATCCTTTGGGCTTATACGTTGTTCCTGCCAAGCTTTGAGGGGGCGTTTATCCTTAGTGCGGGCGTACTTGAAAACGGTCTCTTTGGCCATGCATGGCTGCGCCCGCAAGAATTGTTGGGGTTAACCGGATATGACCCGCTCGTGCATTCCATGCTTTGGTCACTTTCTGTTAATACGGCCCTGTTTATCGGACTTTCCCTGATTGTAACGCCCAATCAACTGGAACGCATCCAAGGAGCGCAATTTGTCGATGTTTTTCGCCAAACCGGCCCCGGTGGTACTGGCGTGCTGATCCGCCGTTCAGCCACGTCCGAGGATTTATTCACCCTTGCCCAGCGCATTCTCGGCACCACTTTTGCCCACCGCCTGTTTACGCAAGCCGCGACTGAACAGAACAAAACCTCAGGCTTGCCTGACCCAACGGATACATTCATTGAGCGTTTGGAACGTGAACTTACCGGCAGTGTCGGCGCGGCCTCGGCCCATGCGATGGTTTCCCAAATCGCCGGGGGCGGCACGGTTTCGGTTGAGGAATTGTTGAAAATTGCCGATGAAACCGCACAAATCATGGAATATTCCCAACAATTGGAAACCCAGTCCCGGGAATTATCCAAAACCGCCAGTAAATTGCGCAAGGCAAATGCACAGTTGACCGAGCTTGGGGCGCAAAAAGATGCGTTCCTGTCCCAAATCAGCCATGAGCTGCGCACGCCTATGACCTCGATCCGTTCCTTCGCAGAAATCCTGCGCGACGAGCGTGATATTGCAAGCGAACAAGCCCAGCGATTTGTCGGGATAATCAACACAGAAAGTCAGCGCCTTACCCGCCTGCTGGATGAAATCCTGGACCTCAGCCTGTTGGAAAGCGGGCGTATAAACTGGCAGCTTGAACCTGTATCTTTGGATGCTGCTATCGCCCACGCCCTGACCAGCAGCGAAGGTGTGCGCGATACTTCTGACATTAAAATCATTCGCAAGGGGGACAAAAATATCATGGTGATGGCAGATTTTGACCGTCTCGCGCAGGTGTTTATCAACCTTTTGTCCAATGCCATAAAATACGGTCGTGCTGAAAACCCGCAGATCACCATTCGTACCCAAAAGCTTGGAAAAATTGCCATGATCGGTGTCACGGACAACGGTGCGGGCATACGCGCTGAAGATCGTGAAAAAGTATTTGAGAAATTCTCGCGCCTCTCTGAAATCACCCTTGCTGGCAGCGCGGGCCTTGGCCTGCCCATCAGCCGCGAGATCATGCGCAACCTGAACGGTGAACTAAGCCTCGAAGAAAACGCCCCCGGCGCCGTTTTCCGCGTAACTTTACCTTTGGTTTGATGTTCACAACCCCCTCAGCAACATGTGACTGCGTGAAACACAGAACCCTGCTATACAATAGGGCGTATATTAATGAATGAGGTAACACATGCAAAATCGCCGTAACTTTTTAGCCAGTTCCGCTGCACTCACCGGACTGGCAGCTCTTGGAGGGATAGGCGCAGGATACGCCGCCACCGAAAGCTTTGAGATCATGCGCACCGAGGCCGAATGGAAAGCGCTGCTAACGCCCGCGCAATTTGCCGTTCTGCGCCGCGAAAAAACCGAGCGCCCGTTTTCAAACAGCCTGAAAGGCGAAACCAGCCCGCTGCTGACAGAAAATCGCGCTGGCACCTTTCATTGCGCAGGCTGTGATTTGCCCGTCTACACATCCGAGACCAAATTCAAAAGCGGCACCGGCTGGCCGAGTTTCTGGGACGTAATCGACGGTAATGTGCGTTTCAAAGAGGATAACACCCTGTTTTCACGCCGCACCGAAGAACATTGCCGCCGCTGTGGTGGGCACCTTGGCCATGTCTTTGACGACGGCCCCGCACCAACCGGCAAACGCCACTGCATCAACGGTTTAGCGATGACCTTTAAGGCCACGTAATCGCGTCAGGCGGCGGGGTTCACCTGCCGCCACGCTTGCAAAATCTTGCGCCCCGTCATCAGATCCAGATGTGCGCCGCCGCCGTTTTTGAACAGGGTTATGTCTGTATCTGCCCTGCGCCCTTTGGCGCCTGCTGCCAGATCGTATAGATCCGCCAGCACGTCCGTTTGTTTGATCGCACCGCTGGCAATCGGGATCATCAGCTCACCAATATGGTCAATCGTTGTCGCGCGACAATCCACAAAAATTCTGGCTTTTTGCAGCGCTAAATCATCAGCCTCGCGCATATTTGGCGTGAATGCGCCAATAAGATCAAGGTGTTGACCGGCGTGCAGCCAATCTCCCTTGATCAGAGGTTCCTGTGTAAGGGTGGCACAACTGATGATGTCAGCTGCGCGCACGGCCGTTTCCAGATCATCGGCAACCTTAACCCCAAGATTTTCAGCGTTTGCGCGGCTCCGGTTCCAGATCGTGATTTCAAGCCCGGGAAAAACTGCACTATAGGCGGCAATTAGCGAGGTTGCGACAACCCCCGCCCCGACGATCAACAGACGTTTGGAATCAGGGCGTGCCAACAGCCGCGCGCCCAGCACAGAATCAGCCGCCGTTTTCCATTTTGTCACCAAAGCGGAATCGATTATGGCCTCTAATGTGCCGGTTTTATCCTCAAATACCAGCATTGCACCCTGCACGCTTGGCAAACCCTGCACGGTGTTTTCAGGGCATACGGTCACGGATTTGACGGCTATGCCAAACCCATCAATCCAAGCGGTGCGCGACAATAATGTATCTGCACCGCGCGTCAGGAACTGGTCGGAAATCTGCGGGGCTGCCAGTTGATGCCCGGCCCATAACGCATCTGCCAGATCATTCCAGTCCAGCAAATGCGCCACATCTTTTGCGCGGATATAGGGCGGGATCAAAGCACCGCAGCGATGGCTTTGGCCAGATCATCCAGCCCCTCGGCAGGCAGGCCGGCCACGTTAAAACGGCTGTCTCCGACCATATAAATCCCGTAATCCGCCCGCAGTTTTTCCACCTGATCAGGTGTCAACCCAAGCCGAGAGAACATGCCGCGGTGGCTTTCTACGAAATCAAAACGATCCGAATTGGTTTCACGGCGCAAAGCTTTTGCCAGCCCTGTGCGCAAGGACAACATCGAGGCGCGCATTTCCTCAAGCTCCGCCAGCCAGTCAGCTTTCAATGCCGGGTCCGCCATGATCATCGCGACAACAGTTGCCCCGTGATCGGGTGGAAAACTGAAATTCATCCGGTTAAGGGCGGCAAACGCGCCTTTGGTCAAGGTCACATCGCCCTGACAAAGCGCCAGTGCTACGCCAACACGATCCCGGTAAAGCCCGAAGTTTTTGGAACATGACGCAGCAATCAGCATTTCCGGCACCTTTGCTGCCATTAAACGTACACCTGCGGCGTCTTCATCCAACCCGTCACCAAAGCCCTGATAGGCAATATCAATCATCGGCATGACCTTTTTGGCCAGCACCAGATCGGCAACCTTATCCCATTGCGCCAGCGTGATATTCGCCCCCGTAGGATTGTGGCAACAGCCGTGCAGCAACACAACGTCACCCTCAACAACACGCCCGAGATCAACCAACATGCCGTCAAAATCCACACCGCAGGTAGCCTCGTCAAAATAGCGGTATTTCGCGATTTTTATGCCCAGATAGTTCAGAATTGCCGCGTGATTTGGCCAGCTTGGATCAGAAATCCAAACGGTTGCATCAGGGTTGGCCATCTGGATCAGTTCAAATATCTGGCGGATCGCGCCGGTGCCACCGGGCGTTTGTGCGCCGGTAACACGTGTCATATCAACACTATCGCTTAACACCAAATCCTGCATTGCTGCGACGTAATCGAGGTTTCCCAACAGGCCGACGTATTTTTTGGTGCTTTGCGCCTTTAGCAACATCGTCTCGGCCTTTTTGACGGCGCGCATCACGGGGGTATTGCCGCTGGCGTCCTTATAAACCCCAACCCCAAGATCAACCTTGGTGGCGCGCGGATCGGCTGCATACATGCCGATAAGTTTGATGATTTTGTCTTCCGGCTGCGGTTTCAGCTTTTCAAACATTCTAAACGTCCTCTGATTGGGTTCGGTCGCGACTTAGCACACGTTTGTGTTCTTCGCGCCGAACAGGGGTAAATCCTGCTTTTTGGTATAAAGGTAACGCACGGGGATGATCCAGCGAGTTCGTGTTCAATGTCATTTTTTGCACATCCGGCATCTCCCAGCCCATCAGAATCGCCGTGTTTAGAAGGTATTTCCCAAGCCCGAGACCCAGCGCCTCGGGGACCAGTCCGAAATACGCCAGATCACATTCCTGCGTGCGGCGCGCATCCAGAATAAAGAATCCCGCCGGCCAGCCTGTACGCATCAATGTGAACATAGTAACGTCAGGGTCGTGTAAAAACGCCGTAACCTCGGCCACAGGTTTTTGATGTTGATCCGTCCATTCATGTGAAGTGCCAACCGCATCATACATGTTCAAAAAATGCCAGGCAGGCGGAGCATCAGCAGCCAGCAGCACAGTCGGGCCACCCGTGGGCATGGGGGGGTAAGGGTAGCTTGGACGCGCCGTCATTTCCAGAAAAGTGACGGTATAGGAAATCTCTTCGCCTGCTTTTAACCCTGTCATCCCACCTCGACTTTCAGGTCATTATACATGCCCCATTCTGACCAGCTGCCATCATAAACCGCATTTTGCTTATGCCCCAACCGCTCCATCGCGAGCGATAATATCGCTGCCGTTACACCGGACCCGCAGGTTGTGATTGTCGGCGCCGTCAGGTCAACCTTGGCAGCATCAAAAATTTCTTGCAGTTTTTTGGGGTCTTTCATCGTGCCATCTGCATTCAGCACATCCTGATAATATACATTTATCGACCCGGGTATACGCCCTGAACGCAGCTCGACCCGCGCCTCTGGAACCTTACCCTTAAAGCGTTCCGGCGCGCGGGCATCGATGATTTGCGCATCGCGTAATTTCGCGCTCGCGGCCACTTGTGTGACATCCTTGATCAGCGCGGCATTCCGGCGCGCCGTGAAATGCCGGTCGCGCAACAAGGGTGCCACATCATTAACCGCCCGCCCCTCGGCGAGCCATTTTTTCATACCGCCATCTAGTACCGCCACGTCGTGTTTGCCAAACAGCCGGAACATCCACCACACGCGGGGCGACGAGAAAATTCCGTATGTGTCATAGACAATCACCCGATGCCCGTCGCCGATACCCATGGCCCGCATCCGGCTGATAAATTTCTCAACGGGGGGCACCGTATGGGGTAATTCAGAACGGCTGTCGGCAATGTCGTCAATATCAAAATACCGCGCGCCGGGGATATGCGCGGCCCCATATTCCACCCTCGCGTCGCGGATATCATCGGGCATAAAATATGTCGCATCGAGAATACGCACATCAGGTGCATTCAGGTGATCGGCCAGCCATTGGGTCGAAACGAGCGTTTGTGGATCATTCTGCATGCGGCCTCCATTTTCTTTGGAATACGCTTCCTACGGCGCGCATTCAAGTGTAGCCTGCACTAAAAGGGCAAATCATGCAGATAAATTCCCCGGGTATCCTGTCAGATTTTATCTTTCACGATTTTGTCGGCGAAGTTACTGATCTGGGTGATTGCATTGCCGTTCGCACTCCCTCAAATCCCAGCTATTTCTATGGCAACTACCTGATTTTTCCAGCCCCGCCAAAAAAGGGTGATTTTGGGCGGTGGCGGTCACGGTTTGATCAGGTTTTCAAGCAATATCCCGGTGTTTTACACCACTGTTTCGCGTGGAAACCATCAGCCCCTGCCAATCGGCAAACCATCGCCGAATTCCAAAATGTCGGGTTCATGTTTGACACGACATCCGTTTTGACGGCCACATCTGTGCATACGGAAAAACCCGCGCCACCGGGTGTAGATTTTCGGTCGATAAAAACCGATTTTGAGTGGGTAAGCGTAATAGATGCCCAAACATCCGAAGGCTTTCCAAGCATCCCCATGCCCGCGTATCGCGCCTATAAAGAAGCAACTTTTGCCAATTACCGCGCCATGTCAGAAGCAGGTCGTGGCGCATGGTGGGGCGCGTTCAAAGGGGTGGAACTGGTCGCAGATCTGGGCCTGTTTTTCGGACGTGGTATTGGGCGATTTCAATCAGTCGAAACCCTGCGCGCCCACCGTCGCCAAGGTATTTGCCGCGCGCTTGTGCACCATGTTTCAAATGCCGCATTTGCTGCGCATCCGGGTATAACCCTGATGCTACACGCAGATGCTGATGAGGTCGCGCGCACGATTTATCAAAGCGTCGGATATGAAGAAACTGAAAGCCTGCAAAGCCTGTTTCGTCCGCCTGTCACGAGATGATTCTTAAGAATAACCTTACGTATTTTGTGCCGTGGCTTTGTGTGCGTTATAATACTACTAAACCGGTTTAGTAGTTTAGTTGTAGGGTTTTTAAATCGAGTTATCCCATTGTAATACAACAATTTTTCACACCACTAAACCGGTTTAGTAGTTTTCAAATGCTGATGTCTTATACATAAAAAACGCAACGTTTTACTGGACGCTCCTTCGTCTTGGCGTTAAAAATGATCAACCGTTCAGTTATTCAGGAGAACCCCATGTCTGACCCAATCGTGATTGTTGGCGCCGCCCGCACCCCTATGGGAGGGTTTCAGGGAGATTTTGCACAGTCCAGTGCAGCGCAGCTCGGCGGCGCTGCCATCAAGGCCGCGCTGAAGCGTGCAAATGTCGCCCCTGATCAGGTGGATGAGCTGCTGATGGGTTGCGTTCTGCCAGCAGGACAAGGGCAGGCACCGGCGCGACAGGCCGGGTTTGCGGGCGGCTTGCCCCAAGGCGTGCCAGCGACAACGTTGAACAAGATGTGTGGCTCGGGCATGAAAACCGTGATGATTGCGCATGATCAACTGCTGGCAGGCAACGGCAAGATTGTGGTGGCGGGGGGCATGGAAAGCATGACTAACGCGCCTTATTTACTGCCAAAAATGCGCAGCGGCGCGCGGATTGGACATGGGGCGGTGGTTGATCACATGTTTCTTGACGGACTGGAAGATGCCTATGACAAGGGTCGCCTGATGGGCAGTTTTGCCGAAGATTGTGCCGAAAAATATCAATTTAGCCGCGAGGATCAGGATAATTACGCGCTGCAATCCCTATCCAACGCCGTGGCGGCGATTGAAAGCGGTGCTTTTGCTGATGAGATCACACCCATTACGGTGAAAACCCGGCGCGGTGAGACTGTGGTCGAGATTGATGAGCAGCCCGGCAAGGCCCAACCCGAAAAAATCCCCACCCTGCGGCCAGCGTTCAAGAAAGACGGCACGGTGACGGCGGCCAATGCATCCTCGATTTCTGACGGGGCAGCGGCGCTGGTGATGATGCGGGAATCCCAGGCATTGGCGCGCGGTCTGAAACCCCGTGCGCGTATTATCGGCCATGGCAGCCACGCGCAAGAACCCGGCTGGTTCACCACCGCGCCTGTCCCTGCCACACGAAAAATGCTGGACCGTATCGGCTGGAAAGTAACCGAAGTGAACCTCTGGGAGGTCAATGAAGCCTTTGCCGTGGTCCCCATGGCATTCATGGCAGAAATGGGAATCGCGCGCGATATCCTGAACATAAACGGTGGCGCGACAGCGCTGGGGCATCCGATTGGCGCATCTGGTGCGCGGATTATCGTTACCTTGCTGCATGCATTAGAACGCGCCGGCAAAACCAAAGGCGTGGCCGCGATTTGCATTGGTGGTGGTGAGGGTACCGCGATCGCGATTGAAATTCCGGCATGAAGCATGTGGAGTGCGGCCATCTGAATCAGTGCCCTGCCATATTAACAGCCGAGAGAAGCCATCAGCATGGCCGGTTCCGTCGCCAAAAAGCTCCCCTGATTCTTCAAAGTCCTTAACTATGCAGTTTATACCTTCATGGTTCTCGGGGTTAAAATATCGTTACAGCCCATTGTTATCTCCTATTGAGAGTCACCTGTTAGCTTCAAAGAAAGACCACCTTCGAGAGATTTTATGTATTCATCCAATGCGGTTCCTAACTGTCCTTCTAAATCATCCCCACAATCCCTGCGCACACAATAACCAGATTCAGCCATAATATCCTTTAGTAATTTAAGCGCAAAAGCCCCGCCTTCCACGACGAATTTCTCAAACTCAATCCTAGATATATCTGGCCGGTCGAGTGCACCATATGCAATGCCGCGATACATAAACAGCGTGCTTTCGCCCAATAACACGTCGGTACCCAAATCGATTATTGCACTACTGATCAGTCCACCGCTGGCAGAAGAGTTCTGATCAAATAATGCTGTAAATCTTTCAATGTGCTCTTTACCTAAGCTTTCTTCTCCAAGCCTCAACTGTGTTGCGCCAAGCCAAAGCTGGGTAGCTTCGTAATCGGGGCGCAAGGTTTCGAGTCGAGAAAATGCCCATAAGGATTTTTCTAAATCCTTGCGATGCAGCAGATAAAGGCTGCCTAAGCTCTCATAAATTTGTGGTTCATCTGGCAGAGCAATTGCGGCTTGATTTAGCCATTCAATCGCTACATCAAAGTTGCCTCGGTTAATAATCATGTTAGCTATATTCAGCCACGCCTTTGAATTTTCAGGGTCATATTTCAAAACACGTTCATAATCCTGCTGCGCTTGCTCGTAATAGCCTTTTGCGTAGTAAAGCTTTGCCCGTTGTATAAGGGTGAAAATGCTATCTGGATCAAGCGCTAGGGCCGCTTCAAAAGCACTGTCTGCGGCCGCGCGATCTCCAGCGGCGATATGGTTATAAGCCTTGTGAATCCATGCGTAACTGTAGTCGGGCTTCAGCACCAGAGCGCGGTCTAAATCCGCTATCGCGTTTTCATAGTCGCGCAGCCTTCGAAACGCCCGGGAGCGTTTAAGCAACAGGTAGGCCAGGTTTTTTGCCGAAACATCAGGCGTTTCGACCAACTTTGTGCAGGCCGCAATGATTTTATCCGCAGGCAAGCTACGGTTGATGCAGATAGCAACGGCGGGGTTTGGTTTGTTGTAAATATTAAAGACAAATAAAGAGATTGCCACAATGGACAGAAATATAGCGATGCGACGGATGGTCAAAAGTTCATTCCTTGAAATATATGCTATAATTCAAAATCGTGAAATAGCTGCTCTTAGGTGTATTTTTACGTTATCGTTCAGCTTTGTGGCAATGGATTTTGGGGTTAACTGTGCGGTATAGCGCTAGGCTTTTAAAACTACGGCTTGCTTTACAAAACCGGCTGTGGCTTTGCCCGTTACATCTTTCACGCTACGTAATTTCAAATGACGACGGAATTTTCCGCCACCTTCCAACAAGCCCTCAGGGTCTTGCAAAAGGAACCCTTGGCCAAATTCAAATGACACATGTTTTTTACTGGCGAAAACCCCGCCGAAATCCTCGGAATTATGGTTGAACATGATGCCCCCATATATAAACCGTTCCTGCGTATCGGGTGCTGCGGCAAAGACAATGGCGCGGGCATCTTGCAGGATTTGATGCTTTTGGCCGTCCATATCCCGCATTCCATCCAAAAATGCCTGCACGCGTTCGTCTTTGGATTTCTGCATTGTTACCTCGGGTGCTATCGGGCCGCGTCAGGCGGCAAATACATCAGGATATCTGTTTAACATATATCTCATCCAGCGCATAGCCCGCGGCGCGCACGGTGCGGATCGGGTCGATATCGCCCTTGCGGTTAAGGGCTTTGCGCAAACGCCCGATATGGACATCAACGGTGCGCGCCTCAACGTAGATATCCTGCCCCCAGACACGATCCAGCAGTTGTTCACGGCTAAAGACGCGGCCCGGGCGGCTGATCAGAACATCGAGCAGGCGAAATTCCGTAGGCCCCAGCACCACCGCGCGACCCTTGCGTTTCACGCGCATGGTTTCACGATCCAGCGCGATATCGCCAAACTGCACGGTATTTGCGGCGATACTTGGGTTACTGCGGCGCAAAACGGCGTGGATGCGGGCAATAAGTTCCTGCATGGAAAAGGGTTTGGTGATATAATCATCGGCCCCTTTTTCAAACCCCCGCAGGCGGTCACCCTCTTCGCTGCGCGCCGTTAACATGATGATCGGGATGGCTTGGGTGGCTTTGCGCGTGCGCAATTGGCGGCAAATCTCGATACCGGAAATATTGGGTAACATCCAGTCGAGCAGGATGATATCCGGTTCAAATTCCGCCGCAGAAATCAGGGCATTATCCCCGTCATTGACGATAAAAACCGTGAAACCCTCGGCGTTCAGATTGTATTCCAAAAGCTGGCTGATGGCCGTCTCATCCTCAATCACCAGAACTTTCGCCGACATGGTTTTACTCTCTTAATATGGCTCAACACTCAGGCTGATGGGTTCGCCTTTGGGCCGCTCATCGCCCAATGGTTCCCCTTTGACAACATAGTAAATCATCTCTGAGATATGCGTGGTGTGATCCCCGATACGTTCCAGATTTTTAGCGACAAACAACAGTTGGCTGCCCAGTCCGATCATCCGGCTATCTTCCATCATATAGGTTACAACCTCGCGGAAAATGGCGTTATACATCTCGTCTATTTCTACATCCCGGTTCCAGATTTCCACGGCCAGATCCGCATTGCGCTGGCCGTGTGCATCCAGAATTTCCGATAATTGCCGCAGGGTTTCCTGACCCATATGCACGATCGAATGCGAGATTTTCACGGGTTTGGATTCCGACAGATAGATCGCACGCCGTGAGATATTTTTGGCCAGATCGCCAATGCGTTCCAGCGTTGAGGCAATCTTGATCGCCGATAATAACACCCGCAAATCCTGGGCCATAGGCTGGCGCAGCGCGATAATTTGCGTGGCCAATTCTTCCAGCCCCAGCTCCATCGCGTCCAGCACCTTGTCTTTTTCGATCACCGCCTGCGCCAGTTCCGCATCGCGGTTTTTGAAGGCCACCAGCGCATCGCGCAACAGCTCTTCAACCACGCCGCCCATTTCAGAAATTTTGGCCTGAACGTTGATCAAATCATCGTCAAATGCCGATACGATATGCCTGCCTTCGGTCATAATTCTCTCCTATCCAAAACGTCCGGTGATGTAATCCTGGGTGCGCTGATCCTCGGGGTTGGTGAATATATTCGAGGTCTCGCCGTATTCAACCATATCCCCCAGATGAAAAAACGCAGTGCGTTGGGATACCCGCGCCGCCTGCTGCATCGAGTGGGTGACAATCACCACCGAATAGTTTTTGCGCAGCTCGTCAATCAGCTCTTCGATCTGGGCCGAAGCAATCGGATCCAGCGCCGAGGCGGGTTCGTCCATCAGCAAGACCTCTGGCGCCGTGGCGATGGCGCGCGCGATGCACAGACGTTGCTGCTGCCCGCCTGACAGGCTGGTACCCGGTTCATCAAGGCGATCCTTGACCTCTTTCCATAACGCGGCGCGGCGAAGCGATTTGCGCACCACCTCTTCAAGGTCCGATTTATTGGCGACAAGCCCGTGAATACGCGGCCCATAGGCGACATTATCGAAAATGGATTTGGGGAAGGGGTTGGGTTTTTGAAACACCATCCCGACCTTGGCACGCAACTGCACGGGGTCGATTTTGCTGTTGTAAATATCCTGACCGTCCATGATGATATCACCGCTGACCCGGCAGATATCGATCGTGTCGTTCATCCGGTTCAAACAGCGCAGAAACGTCGATTTTCCGCACCCCGAGGGGCCGATGAACGCTGTCACCGTGTTATCCAGAATATCCACTGTGACATCTTTAATCGCGTGGTTATCGCCATAAAACACATCCACGTTTTGGGTGGAGATTTTTACACCAGTGCGCATTTCTTCCGTGGTTTTCATCTTTATATACTGCCCTTTTACCAGCGCCGCTCAAAGCGTTTTCTCAAGAATACCGCGAGGCCGTTCATGATGATCAAAAATACCAGCAATACAAGAATTGCCGCCGATGTACGCGCTTCAAACGCCCGTTCAGGGAAATCCGACCAACGGTATATTTGCACCGGCAATACCGTGGCGCTATCCATGATGCCTTTGGGAACATCGACAATAAAGGCGACCATCCCGATCATAATCAGCGGCGCGGTTTCGCCCAGTGCACGCGCCATACCGATGATGGTGCCGGTTAAAATTCCGGGCATCGATAGAGGCAAAACATGGTGAAACGCCGTTTGCAATTTTGACGCCCCGATCCCCAACGCCGCATCGCGAATAGAGGGGGGCACGGCCGCCATAGAGGCGCGCGCCGCGATAATAATCGTCGGCAATGTCATAACCGCCAACACGATACCACCCGCCAGCGGGGCCGAGCGCGGTACGCCAAAGAACCCCAGAAATATCGACAGGCCAAGCAGGCCAAAGACAATCGAGGGCACCGCCGCAAGATTGTTAATATTGACCTCGATAAAGCTATTCCAGATGTTTTTCTTGGCGAATTCTTCTAGATATACGGCCGCCATAACCCCGATCGGAAAGGCCAGCAAAATGGTCACCAGCATGGTCCAGAAAGACCCGGCAGCCGCGCCCCAAATACCGGCCAACTCTGGCTCACGACTGTCACCAGCGGTGAAAAAACGTGTGTTAAAGCTGGTCTCGACCCCGCCAGATATTTGCAGGTTTTCGATCAAAATCGCCTGTAAATCCGAGACTTTTCGCAAGGCTTCAGGGGTGTCATGCACATATAATTGCCAATCAGCCAGCTGCGCCGGATCAAGCGTACCAATAACCTTGCCCACCCCGCCTTGCGCGGAAATCTCGGTGAATTTTACCCATGCGCCCCCCACACGCAGCAGCACGGACGGGGCGGATTTATCCAAGGTTTCAGCCCCGCCTTGGGTGGCGCGCAATTCCAAATCTGTGGCAAGTGCGATCAGGCGATCCCGTTCAGCTTGACGTTGGGTCGCCTCGGTCAGATGTGCCGCCTTGATTTCGCTGTCCTCACTGGCAGCAGCCCGTTCCTCAAACACACGGCGGCCATTTTCCTGCAAAGCGGCCTGATCACGATTGAACGTGGCTTTACCCAGTAAATCAGCCTTTACGCGCGCCAGCACAAAGGCAAAATCGGATGCGTTTGAGGCAATGTTAACCGATTTTCCATCCGGCGTGATCGTCAGGGATCCTTGATGTGGATGCAAGGTCAACTTGCCATAAGACCCTTTGCGATAAAGGTCCGCGATGTCAGAGGCAAGAAACCGAAAATCGATCGTCTGCCCGATCAAGGATGGCTTAGCCAGCACCATGGCACGTAATTCAAACGCGGCCCCGGCGCTAATTATGTCATACATTTGACGTTTATCTTTACGCGCGCGGACATATGGAAATGCCGCCTTTAGGGCATCTTTGGCAATGCCACCGAAATTCGCGCGCCCAATGATCGAGGGGTCGCCGGTGTTACCCGGATCAATATCAGCGGTTTGCAGCGTGACAGGCAGGGTTATATAGGTTTCAGTGAACGCCCCCGAAGCCTTTGAAATAACCGACCACATCAACACAATAAGCGCCGCCCCGGCCAACATAATCGCCGCGATTCCGTAGGCTTGCAGACGCATTTGCGCGGCTTTACGTTTCTTCAAACGCTGCGCCGATTCTGCCGAGCCGTGCATTTTCGAGAGTTTCGCCATGCTAACCATCAGTCATAAAGCTCCCGATATTTACGCACAACGCGCAGGGCAAATACGTTCAATGCCAAGGTTATGCAAAACAACGTGAACCCAAGCGTAAAGGCCGGGCCAGCGGCTGTAGCGGCCTCGGTGTCGCCGGTGATCAGCATGACGATTTGCACGGTAACGGTGGTAACAGCGGCCAGCGGATTGGCCGTGAGATTGGCGCCTACACCTGCGGCCATCACCACGATCATCGTTTCGCCAACGGCGCGCGAAACCCCCAGCAGTACGGCTGAAACAATACCCGGCAACGCCGCGGGCAGCACCACTTGGCGGATGGTTTCGGCCTGCGTTGCCCCCAGCCCGTAAGATCCATCGCGCAGGCTTTGTGGCACCGCATTAATCACGTCATCAGAGAGCGAGGAAATGAACGGGATAATCATAATCCCCATCACAACCCCCGCCGCCAGCGCGCTTTCGGAGGCAACGTTCAACCCCAGCGCCTCGCCAGTGGTGCGAATGAACGGGGCCACGGTTATGGCGGCAAAAAATCCGTAAACGACGGTCGGGATGCCCGCCAGAATTTCCAGCATCGGCTTGCCCCAGGCCCGCACCTTTGGGCCGGCAAATTCCGACAGGTAAATCGCGGCAAACAGGCCGATTGGCACGGCAACCAGCATGGAAATCGCCGTGATCATCAAGGTGCCGGCAAACAGGGGCAATGCACCGACTTTATCCATGTCAAATTCCCCGGAACTAACCCCTGATAGCGGGCTCCAACGGGTGCCAAACAGGAACTTGTCGATGCGCCAACCGATGGAGCTGAAAAACGACAATGTTTCAAAGATCAGGGATAAAACTATGCCGATGGTTGTCAAAACCGCGATGGCGGCGCAGACCCACAATATCGCACGCACCATGCGTTCAGAGCGGTTGCGCGCGCGCCAGTCAACTGTGATCTGGCTAACCGTTATAATCCCCGCCAGTGTCGCCGCGCTAAGGGATATAATAAGCGTGGCCCATCTGCGCAAATTGTCACCCGCTTTAAAGGTCTCGGCAATGGTTTCTCGCAAGGCGTCCGTGCCGGAGCTAACTGTACCTGCCGCAATCGCGCGGGCATCCGATAAGATCAGCTCGACCTCGATCATCGGGGCGTCCGGTTTGGCTGTGTGGATGTCGCGCAGCAGGGATGAATTCAGATATGTACTCCAACCGATAGAGAGGGCCAGCAGAACCACAAACCCGGTAATTGCCACCCACAGCAGGCTATATAGCCCGTGATATGAGGGGCGCGAATGCAGGTCGGCCAGATTGCCTTTGCTAATGGAAAAAGCTTTGGCGCGCGCCAGAATGGAGAACCCCACAGCGAGACCAATAATCAGCAGGGCTGTTAATGGCAGCATCGGGGTGCTCCGGTTTTATGATTTGTGACGGGGATCAATCCCAGGCCTCATCTGTCATCAGATGCAAGGAATGCACGCGATCCGCGTTTTGCGCAAACAGTTCTTCAGGCAGCGGGATCAAGCCTTTATCGGTCAGATAACCCTCTTCACCAGTGGCCGCGTCAGACACAAATTCCGCCGCGTATTCCTCTATGCCCGGCACCACGCCAACATGCGCGGCCTTGATATAGAAATAGAGCGAGCGTGAGATTTCGTAATCCCCGGCTGCGATGTTTTCAAACGTGGGTTCAACCCCGTCCACGGCGGCGCCTTTGATCACGTCAGAGTTCTGATCGAGAAACGAAAACCCGAATATGCCCAGCGCATTCGGGTTTGCCTCCAACTTTGAGACGATCAGATTGTCGTTTTCACCCGCCTCGATGAACACACCATCCTCACGCACATACGCGCCTTCGCCTTTGCAATAGTCGTGTTCCAGACCGGCGGCTTTGCAGGCTTCTTGCATCACCAGCTCTTCAAACGCATCGCGTGTACCGGACGATGGCGGCGGCCCGAGAATCTCGATTTTAATCGCCGGTAAGGACGGGTCGATATCGGACCACATTTTGGGCAAATCACCGGCAGCGGTCAGCGCTTTCCAGATATGATCAAGCGTCAGGCTAAAAGTCGGGCCGGAATTTGCGTTGGCAATAACAATACCATCAAAACCGACGATCGCCTCGACGATTTCGGTGACCCCATTGGCTGCGCACATCTCAAACTCGTTGCGTTTCATGCGACGCGATGAATTGGTAATATCAGGATGGCGCGTTCCAATCCCGGCGCAAAACAGCTTTATTCCACCGCCCGAGCCGGTCGATTCAACAACCGGAGTTGCGTAATCTGTGGTTTTGCCGAATTGCTCGGCCACGGCAGTTGAAAACGGGAAAACGGTGGATGAGCCGACGATGCGTATCTGATCACGGGCAACAGCGCCCCCCGCAGGGATAACAGCGATTGCGGCCAGTGTAATTACATGCAGTAGTTTCACGATATGTCTCCGGTTCTGGTTTCAACAATTACATATCCTAAGTGCGTATTCTATACGTTTTATTGCATTTATATGACAGTATCATGACAGTCTAACTAATTGTTATTGCTTAATCTTTGGAAGCCATACAATAAATTTGCTACCCTCGCCGAGGGTCGAGTCTATCTGTAATTTCCCGGCGTGCCGGTTGAGGATATGTTTAACAATTGCTAAACCCAGCCCCGTGCCGCCCTTGCTGCGGCTTTGGGCGGCGTCCACACGGTAGAACCGTTCGGTCAGGCGGTGGAGATGTTCAAACGGAATACCGCCGCCATGATCCATGATCACGATACCGTTCATGCCGCTATAGCCCGGATCAGGCGGTGCGGCAAAGATTTCAACAGCCTCGCCCTCGCCACCATATTTCATTGCATTATCGATAAGATTGACGAACACCTGACTGATCTGGTCATAATCGGCCAGAATATCCAGCCCCTTGTCAGACAGATCACACTGCAATGTCGCGCCGTATTTTTCCTGCAACGGTTGCAGGGTCGCGACAACCTCTTCTACCAATGCATTCAGCGGACATGTGTCTTTGGGGGCCAGATGAGCATTCAGCTCAATCCGGCTAAGCGACATCAGATCATCGACCAGCCGTTGCATGCGCGCCGCCTGTTTACGCATGATTTCCAGAAATTCGCCCCGGGCTTTGGGGTCACTCTTTGCGTGCCCTTGCAGGGTCTCGATATACCCCATGATTGAGGCCAGCGGCGTGCGCAGCTCATGGCTGGCATTGGCAATAAAATCGCTGCGCATTTGTTCAACACGGAAATCTTTTGTGCGATCGGTCACCTCGACAATCACCTGCATCGTGTCACCGAATTCACTGCCCATGGGCAAGGGCGCAATACGGGCCTCGTAATGCTGTTCATTCGCCTGCCCGGCGGTAAACATTACACGGCGATTCTGACCGTTATCAATGACACCGTTAACAGCCGCAACGAATATAGGGGCACGAAAAAGGCTGGCAAAATGATCCCCCGTGTTCAGATGTGGCAACAAATCCTGCGCAGCGCCATTGGCAAACACGATCCGCCCGTTTGGCGTTATAATCAGCAGCGCCAGCGGTATTTGCTCCAGCATTTCACGGCCAAACCGCGTGCGCAGTGGTTTGGGAATTTCCGGCGCCAGCTCATCGGTTTCAACGGGATCACGCAATGCTTCGCGGATAAGCGCAAAGACCACAATAATCGTGAAAACACTGGCCAGAATGATCCAGGGAGATTTCACCAGATAGGCCAAAATAGCCGCCACAATCGCGACGCAGGCGCCCAATATGATGAATGGCCACAACCGATTATACATCTATCGCCCCAGATTGCCGAATCTAAGCACCTCTTATCAGGTGCTGCGTAAAACAAGAAGTAGGATTGCATTCATAATCATGATGTATATGTATCCGGTATAACTGTTCAAAGGAGCCGCGTGTGATCCGCTATGATTTAAAATGTGCAAAAGGGCATGAATTTGATTCGTGGTTCGGCTCCAGCGCGGATTTTGACAAGTTGATGGACGCCGCCATGATATCCTGCGCCATATGCGGTGGCAGTGATATCAGCAAGGCGATCATGGCCCCAAGGGTGAAAACCCACGGTAATCACCCCCTTAGCGCCCCGGCTTCACCTGCTGAACAGGCGGTGCGTGAATTGCGCAAAAAGATCGAGGCAGGTGCCGATAACGTCGGTAAAAATTTCGCCAGTGAGGCCCGGCGCATTCACCACGGCGACGCCCCGGAACGCGCGATAATTGGTGAGGCCAAGGTCGAAGACGCCAAAGCGCTGATCGACGAAGGCATCAAAATCGCCCCCCTGCCGTGGCAGGACCGCAAGGTGAATTAACGCCCGCCAGCCCGCGCAAAAACTGACCATTTGGTAAACGCTGCAATCTGGCGTAAGCTCTGCTTGTGCGATTCTGTGTGCTTTTGCGTACACGTTTGCGCTGTATCTAATCTGTAATGAGTGCGGCTTTATCAACCTAAATCCAATGCATTCAGAGAGGATCACCATGAACATCCGTCTTTCCCGTCGCGCATTTCTTGCCAGCACCGCTGCGACCGGTGCTATCGTGTCCCTGCATCCGTTTTCCGCCATGGCTTCGCCCAATCAGGCGCATCTGCGCATCCTGTCCACCACTGATCTGCATGTCCATGTGCATCCTTATGATTATTACGCCGACAAACCGATTGATACGGTTGGCCTGTCGCGCACGGCCTCCATCATTGAAGATGTGCGGGCAGAATCCACCAACTCGATCCTTGTTGATAACGGTGATTTTCTGCAAGGCAACCCGATGGGGGATTACATTGCCTATGAGCGCGGCATGGCCGATGGCGACCTGCACCCGGTGATGCAGGCGATGAATGTGCTCGGCTATGACTGCGGCACGCTTGGCAATCACGAATTTAATTACGGCGTGGAATTCATGGATAAGGTCGTGCAGGGCGCGGATTTTCCGATGGTCTGTGCGAATTTCGTTAACAAGCTGGGCGCAGACGGGCGGGCCGATGATCTGTTCCTGAAACCCTACACGATTTTGGATCGCGAGATCACTGACGGCGCGGGTGAAAAACATGCCATCAAGATCGGCTTGATCGGGTTTTTGCCGCCGCAAATCATGAACTGGGACAAACGCCATCTTGAGGGTAAATTCAACGCCCGCGATATTTTGCAGGCCGCGCGGGCCTGGGTGCCTGAAATGCAAGAGGCAGGGGCCGATATCATCGTGGCGCTGTCCCATTCGGGGATTTCATCGGAACCAAGTTATGAGGGGCAGGGCAATGCCGCGCTTTATCTCGCCGGGGTCGATGGGATTGACGCGCTGGTCACCGGGCACTCGCATCTGGTTTTCCCGCATGAGGATTACGCGGGCATTGACGGGGTTGATGTGACTGCGGGCACCTTGCAGGGCAAACCGGCAACGATGGGCGGATTTTGGGGCAGCCATATGGGGCTGATCGATCTGATGCTGGAAAGGGATGGCGATGCCTGGCGTGTGGTGACAACTGAATCCTCGACACGGCCGATTTATGAGCGCGTTGATCGCAAGAAAATCCCGCTTGTCGGGGATGTGCAAAAGGTACTGGATGCCACGCAGCAGGTTCACGAGGAAACGCTGGAATATATCCGCCGCGCCGTGGGCATGACAGATGCACCGTTGCATTCGTATTTTGCGCTGGTCGCCGATGATCCGTCGGTGCAAATCGTTTCTCAGGCGCAAACCTGGTATATAAAACAGATGATGGAAGGTACGGAATGGGAGGGCATCCCGATCCTGTCCGCCGCAGCTCCGTTCAAGGCCGGGGGCCGTGGGGGCGCGGAATATTATACGGATGTTAAGGTAGGGCCGGTGGCGATCAAGAATGTCTCCGACCTATATCTTTACCCCAACACCGTGCGCGCCGTGCTGATAACGGGTGCGCAGGTGAAGGAATGGCTGGAAAGGTCGGCGTCTATCTTTAACCAGATAGAAGCGGGCGGGCAGGATCAGATTTTATTGAACCCCGAGATGCCCAGCTATAATTTTGACGTCATGGACGGTGTGACCTATGAAATCGACCTGACCGAGTCGCCAAAATACAATCGCGGCGGCGAGACGATAAACGCAGGCGCCAACCGGATTGTTAACTTGCAATTTAACGGCGCACCGATTGACGCGGCGGCGATGTTTGTGGTTGCAACCAACAATTACCGCGCTAGCGGTGGCGGCAATTTCCCAGGCACGGGCGACACGATCATCTTTGAAGGGCCAGACACTAATCGCGACGTGATCGTGCGTTATATTGTCGATCAGGGCACCATCAACCCACAAGCCGACGCCAATTGGCGTTTTGCCCCGGTCGCTGACACCAGTGTGATCTTTGAAACCGGCCCGGCAGGCGTTGGTTATGCCGACAGCGTCGAGGGCGTAAACATCGAACCCGCAGGCGACGGCGCGGATGGTTTCGCGCTTTACCGTATCGGTTTGTGATATAAATCCGGGCGCGGGAGTATCTCGCCCCCGGTATGGCCCCCGGTATGGCAATGTCTTTCAAAGTGTTCTAGCCTTTGTAGGGTAGAACACTTTGGATTAATCACATGCCCCACAGTTTCAGCTTGCGCGTTTATTATGAAGATACCGACATGGCCGGGATAGTTTATTACGCCAATTACCTGCGCTATATTGAGCGCGCGCGCAGTGAGGCGGTGCGCGATGTCGGTGTCGATCAACTGGCCATGCAGCGCGCCGGTGTGGTGTTTGTAGTGCGCCGGGTTGTGGCGGATTATCTGATGCCGGCCAGATTTGACGATATGTTAACGATTGAAACAAAAACTACAGTGTTGAAGGCGGCCAGCATGCAGATGTTTCAAACCGTTAGGCGCGGCGAGGACGTTATTTTTACAGCCGATGTCCGTGTCGCGTGTATGAATACAGCGGGAAATGTCACGCGATATCCGGCAGAAATCCATGAAAAATTGCAGAAATTACAGGCATAAAGTGCAAATTAACACAAAGCTTTGCAGTTCCTCAAAAAACAGTCTATTATGTTAACCGTTACAGGCATAAATGAAACGATATAAATCGTTCAAGAAAGAGCAGAATTATGGAAGACGTGACCCTCGCGGCAACGCAGCAGATGGATTTTTCCTTGCTGGCGCAATTTTTGCGCGCAACATTTACCGTAAAAATCGTGATGTTATCACTTATCGCGGCCTCATTTTGGTCCTGGGCGATAATTTTCAGCAAATTTGTAGCCTATCGCGTGGCAAAACGTGAAACGCGCATGTTTGAAGATGCTTTCTGGTCGGGAAAGCCGCTGGACCAGCTATATGAACGTCTCAGCGACAATCCCCAGAGCGCCTCGGAAAAGATATTCACTGCGGGAATGGCAGAATGGCGAAAATCCCACCGCTCGGACGGCGGGATGATGGCCGGGGCCAGCGCGCGGGTTGAAAGGGCAATGAACGTGGCACTTGATAAAGCCGCAGAACGTCTGAATAGCGGTCTGACATTTCTGGCGACCGTTGGCGCGATTTCACCTTTTGTCGGGCTGTTTGGCACGGTTTGGGGGATTAAAAACTCGTTTGAACAAATCGCTGCGCAGCAAAGCACCAGTCTGGCCGTCGTGGCACCCGGTATTGCCGAGGCCTTGCTGGCCACAGCCATGGGCCTTTTGGCGGCCATTCCAGCCGTGATTTTCTATAATAAACTGTCAGGGGACGCTGATAAGGTCTCTGGGGAATGGGATGCATTTGCCGATGAATTTTCCCTGATCCTGTCACGCCAAATTGACGGACCGGACGCATAAGATGGGCGCGGGAACTATAGATCGTGGCGGCGTGCGCAAACGCCGTGGCCGCCGTGGTGGTCACAAACCGATGGCCGAAATTAACGTTACGCCATTTGTCGATGTGATGTTGGTTTTGCTGATTATATTCATGATCGCTGCCCCATTATTAACCACTGGCGTTCCGGTTGAGCTGCCCAAAGCCGCCGCCGCCGCACTGCCGGCCGAGGATGAACAACCGCTGACGATTTCCCTGACTGCGGATGGCAAAGTGATGTTGCAGCAAACCGAAGTGGCGCTTGAAACCCTGATCCCGAAATTACGGGCGATTGCGGCAGAGCGCACCTCTGACAAGGTTTTCCTGCGGGCTGACGGTGCGATTTCCTATGAGGCCGTGATGCAAATCATGGCGGCTCTGAACGCTGGCGGATTTCACAGCATCGGGCTGGTCACAGATTCCAGCGAGCCGGATGTGCCGGAAACGGACGGGTAGGCTGGCATGAAAACCGGCCTCATCATATCGGGTGTATTGCACGGCATTATACTGTTGCTGATCTTGCTCAGGCTGCCATGGGGTGGTGCTGACGAGGATGATTTTTTGCGGGTTACAAATGTGACCATGCTAAACGAATCCCAATATGCGGCTGCGGTTTCCCAGGCGCCAGATATGCCGGATATGGATATGCTAAGCATGAGCCAGCCGCAAACCGATGTGAATGACGCGGCCCGCCCCGAGGATGATACAAACCCCGAAGAAACCGAAATTGACATCACCGAGGCTCCAAGCGCGCGCGACGCAGACCCGGATTTAACGGCTGTTGAGCGTCTGGCACAGCCCGAGGTTGCCGTGACAGCTTTCCAACCCGTCGCACCGGAACTTTCGCCACAAATCGCACCATCCATTGGCAGCGGCACGGCGGGAAATTCGGTCGGGGTTACGCTATCTGCCCCGCCGGTTCCGCGTGCTGCACCACGTATTTCAGATGTCGCCGCCCCGCCGGTGCCCGATGATGCACGCCAAAGTGACGTGAACACCGCGGCCACGACACCTGATGAAACCGCCCCCGATCCTGTTGAGGAACAACCCGCCGAAGCAACCCCCGAGGCCGTCACCGAAGTTGTCCCCGAGGCCCAGCCCGATGCGCCGCCTTCTGACGCGCCACCACCAGAACGCATTCCGGTGCGCCGGTCTGCAAATGCCGAAGCAAACGCCGCCGACATCGCCCAACAGATCCGCGAGCAGGAAGAGGCCGACATCCGTGCATTACTGGATCAGGCCGTATCACAAGCAACCGCAGAGGTTGAGGAACCCGCCACCACCGCCAGCCCGCCAACTGCACAGTTAAGTGCGGCGCAAAGTCAGGGCATTGGCGAGGCTGTCTCGCAAAACTGGAATAAATCCATCGTTCTGGGCAAAGAAAATTATGAAACTCTGGTTGTGAAAATCGCCGTGATCGTCGGCCCTGACGGGGCGATTATCGGCGATGTTCAGCCCATTGATCCAGCCAACCCTACAGGTAATTTCAAAATAGCCTATGATGCAGCCCGACGCGCCGTGTTGCGCGCCGGTGTGATTCCGCTACCCGCCGGGCAATTCCCCGAGGGGGTGCGGCTGATACTACGGTTTGATCCGGTTTTGGGGATCGGCTTGAATTAAATGGCGGGAAACGTCAGATATAATAAGAATTGAGGCGAAAATGGCAGGCATATACAAGAAACTGGGCGCAGCATTTGTGGTCGCAGGCGCGCTTATCGCAACTGCGCTCCCCACGTGCGCGCAGCAACCCACATTGGAAATTGACGTAACCGGCGGGGTAATCGAACCCGTACCTTTTGCCATTCCGGTGTTCATCGCTGAAAGCGGCGGCGCCGAGCAGCTTGCGCAGAATATCTCGGCGGTGATTGCTGCGGATCTGCTAAGCACCGGGCTGTTTCGCGAAATCCCAAAAACGGCGCATATCTCGGGGGTTGCGAATTTCAACGCGCCCGTACAATTCGCCGATTGGCGCGTAATTAATGCCCAGGCCCTGATTATCGGCGCGGTTGGGGAAAGTGGCGGCAAGTTAACGGTAAAATTCCGCCTATTTGACGTGTTTGCACAGGCTCCGATGGGGCAAGGCGTACAGTTTGCCGGTTCTGCTGACAGTTGGCGGCGCATTGCCCATAAGGTCGCCGATGCCGTTTATACCCGCCTGACCGGCGAGAGCGGATATTTTGACACCAAGATTGTCTTTGTTTCGGAAACCGGGCCAAAAAATGCCCGGCGCAAACGGCTGGCGATTATGGATCATGACGGCGCGAGCCTTAGCTATCTGACCGATGACAGCACAATCGTTTTGTCGCCACGGTTTTCCCCCGATAACCGCCAGGTTCTTTATACAAGCTATGAAGGCGACACACCTCGCGCCGTGCTGATGAACGTAGATACGCTTGAGCGGCGCATGTTTAACAACCTGCCCGGCATGGGGTTCGGGGCGCGGTTTGCCCCAGACGGCACGAAGATTGCCCTGTCACTTTCGGCGCGTGGAAACACCGATATTTACGCGCTTGATCTGCGCACGGGCCAGCAAACCCAGCTAACCACCGGCCCGGCGATTGATACCGCCCCCAGCTATTCGCCCGATGGCACACAAATCGTGTTTGAATCCGATCGCGGCGGCTCACAACAGCTTTATGTGATGTCGGCAAATGGCGGCGATGCAAAACGCATCAGTTTTGGGCAAGGGCGTTACGGCACACCGGTCTGGTCACCGCGCGGTGATCTGGTGGCATTCACAAAAATCACCGGCGGGCAGTTCCATATCGGCGTTATGCGGCTTGATGGTTCCAATGAACGTCTGCTGACCCGCAGTTTTCTGGATGAAGCCCCCACATGGGCGCCAAACGGGCGTGTGTTGATGTTTTTCCGCGAAACTTCGGGGGAAAACGGCGCGCCGCAGATATACTCGGTCGATATAACCGGGCGCAATTTGCACGTCGTTCCAACCCCCAGCTTTTCATCCGATCCGGCGTGGTCCGGCCTATTACAATAAAACCCCGTTTAACTGGGGTAAAAAACATGATAATCTGGGGTAATACCCATAAAATGAGGTGAGTAGCATGAATATTTTTCTAAAATCAGCCGCGATTCTGGCGATTCTGGCCACCGGCGCCTGTTCTGATCAGGGCGGGCTTTTTGGTGGCGGTGATGGTAACGGCAACGGTGTGAACGGCGCAGGTATTGGCACCGTCGAGCAGACCTCGCTGGCCTATTTCCAGCAAACCATTGGCGATACGGTGTTGTTTGAGGTTGATCAATCGACGCTTGCTGGCGGAGCCATTTCCATCCTTAACCAACAGGCGCAATGGCTAAATGCAAATCCGGTCGCACATATCCTGATCGAGGGTCACGCGGATGAGCAAGGCACACGCGAATACAATATCGCGCTTGGTTCTAAACGTGCTAGCTCGGTGCGCGACTATCTGGTCAGCCAGGGTGTTGCCGATGCGCGGATCAGTGTGGTCAGCTTTGGCAAAGAGCGTCCGCTGGCGATCTGTTCGTCTGAATCCTGCTGGTCCAAAAATCGCCGGGCAGTAACGATCGTCAAAAATGCTGGTGGTGTGTAACAGGTGAAAGAGGTGCGTATGTTGAAAGTTCTTGGGGCAATTCTGTTGGTGGTTTCACTGGGCCTGCCGGTGCAAACACTGGCGCAGGCTCAAACGGTTGAGGATGTGCGCAAGGATATCATCAGCCTCAGCACCCTGATGCAAGAGCTGCGCGCCGAGCTGTTAAGCACCGGAAATTCCGGCGTTTCCCAGGATTCCATCGGCCCGATTCTGCAACGTCTGAACAACCTTGAGGCTGAGCTGCGTGCGGCCATGGGCCAGATCGAAACCCTGCAATTTCGCATCAATCAAATCGCCGAGGATGGCACCCGCCGCGTCGGTGATCTGGAGTTTCGTTTGACCGAAATTGAAGGCGGCGACACCAGTGCACAAGGCATAACGCCACCTCTTGGTGGGGCTGATAATGCTGGTAATGGCAGCGCAGGGCTGGAGCTGGCATCCGATGAACAACGCAGTTTTGACAAGGGCGTTACCGCCTATGACAGCGGCGAATATCAGGCGGCGGCCGAGATGTTTGGCGTCTTTACCGCCACATATCCCGGCGGCCCCCTGACCAGCGAGGCGCAGTTCCGCCATGGCCAGTCTTTGGCAGGTTTACAGGATTGGGGCGGGGCCGCACGCCTTTATCTCGACAGTTTCAGCGGCGCCCCCGATGGCCCGCTCGCCGCAGACGCGTTGTTTGAACTTTCCGTCAGCCTCGGTGCCCTTGAGCAAGGCGAACAAGCCTGTCTGACCCTTAATGAAATCGGGACGCGTTATCCTGACCGCATGGCCGATATGGGGGCAAAAATTGCTGCGCAGCGGCAAGCTATGTCTTGTCCGTAAACGATATCACCGCCGGGCTGGAGGCAACGCTTGCCGGTATTTCCAACGAAAATCTGGGGGTAGCCGTATCTGGCGGCAGCGACTCTGTGGCCTTGCTGCACCTGCTGGCGGCGCGTGGCACCGGGCTGCGGGCCATATCGATTGATCACGGTTTGCGCCCTGAAAGCGGCGATGAAATGCAACATGTCGCGCAGCTTTGTGCCGCGCTTTCGGTCCCCCATACCATCGCTACATGGCAAGATTGGGACGGGGCGGGGAACCTGCAAGCCGCCGCGCGCCATGCCCGCCAGTCTTTGATCAAGGACTGGGCGCAAAAAGCCGGAATCACCCATGTGGCATTGGGTCACACGCTGGATGATCAGGCCGAAACCGTGCTGTTGCGTCTGGCGCGTGGATCTGGCGTTGACGGGCTGTCAGGCATGGCCGATTTGCGCAATGACGGCCAGCTGATCTGGGTGCGGCCCTTGCTGCATGCCCGCCGCGCTGACCTGCGCATCTATTTGCAATCTCAAGGGATCGCCTGGGCTGATGATCCGTCAAACGAGGACATAAAATATGACCGTGTAAAGGCGCGCCGTGCGCTGGCGGTGCTGGCGGATATTGGCATTGATGCCAAAGGGTTAAGCACCACCGCCAACACCCTGCGCCGCGCCCGCCATGTACTGGAAAACGCCACGCGGGATCTGGCGGATCAATGCGTTACAATCACCAAAGCCGGAGAGGTGCGCCTTGATTTGCAGGTATTTGATGCAGCCCTTCAGGATCTGCAATACCGCCTGCTGGCCGGGGTATTGCAATGGATATCCGGCGCGCCCTATCGACCGCGCTTTGAAAGTCTGCGCAAAGTGCTGGAAAATGCCGCGCAGGAAAATGGCCAAACTTTGCACGGGTGCGTCATTCGTTCACAATCGGGAAACCTTATTGTGCGAAGAGAACCCTCAAAGGCAAATGGCGCCTGTATTGTGGGTGAAAAGGTTTGGGACAACAGATGGGAGATTGGCAGAAATAACGACGCGGATACTGCTGATACCATCGCGGCATTGGGCGATAAGGGTTTGTTGCAATGCAAGAACTGGCGCGAAACCGGCCATGCACGTGAGGTATTATTGACAACTCCGGCCCTGTGGAAAGGCACAAAATTGATCGCGGCCCCACTGGCGGGCATGGCAAATGGATGGTATTGCCGCCTGAACGACGCAAAAAATGGTCTTCACAAGGTGTTAATCACACATTGAAAGCTGTGCCACAGTGCTTATGTTACACTCAACCGCGCCGACTGAGTCGGTCGGGCGCGAAATAGAATACCGAATTAGGAGAGATTGCCGTGGGCAACAACAAAAGTATCGCATTTTGGGTCATCTTGGTTTTACTGATGGTTACCCTGTTCAATATCTTTAATGGCGTTGGCAGCAGTTCAGGCTCCACCGAAATCACCTATTCGGAGTTTTTGAACAAAGTTGACGCAGGTCAGGTGGATTCCGTTGATTTTGACGGTGAAAACATCACCATATTCAGCGGCAACGACGTTTTCAAAACCGTCTTTCCCCGGGTTCCCCAAGGTCTGGATGTGATTGAGGAATTGCGTGGTGCTGGTGTTGATATTGAAGCCGAGCCGCAAGAAAAATCGGGGCTTCTTACCCTTCTCGGCATGTGGCTGCCGTTCCTGCTGCTGATCGGCGTCTGGGTGTTCTTTATGAACCGCATGCAAGGCGGCAAAGGCGGGGCGATGGGTTTTGGGAAATCCAAGGCCAAGCTTTTAACGGATCGCCAAAGCAAGGTCACATTTGATGATGTGGCGGGTATCGACGAGGCCAAAGAAGAGCTGGAAGAAATCGTTGAATTTCTGCGCGATCCACAAAAATTCAGTCGCCTGGGCGGAAAAATCCCGAAAGGCGCGCTGCTGGTTGGCCCTCCGGGGACAGGTAAAACCCTTTTGGCCCGTGCCATTGCTGGCGAAGCTGGGGTTGCGTTTTTCTCAATCTCAGGGTCGGATTTTGTGGAAATGTTCGTTGGGGTCGGCGCCAGCCGTGTCCGTGATATGTTTGAGACCGCCAAAAAGAACGCACCTTGCATAATTTTCATCGATGAGATTGACGCCGTTGGCCGCCATCGTGGCGCCGGGCATGGCGGTGGTAATGATGAACGTGAACAGACCCTCAACCAGCTTTTGGTGGAGATGGACGGTTTTGAAACCAATGAAGGCGTGATCCTGATCGCAGCCACCAACCGCCCCGATGTTCTGGATCCGGCATTGCTGCGCCCGGGCCGGTTCGATCGCCGAATTCAAGTGCCAAATCCCGATATCAAAGGGCGGCAGAAAATTCTGGAAATTCACGCCCGTAATACACCGCTTGGGCCAGATGTTGACCTGCGGATCATCGCCCGCGGCACCCCGGGGTTTTCCGGCGCCGATCTCGCCAACCTCGTGAATGAGGCGGCGCTGACCGCAGCGCGCACAGGCAAACGTTTTGTAACGATGGATGATTACGAATACGCCAAAGATAAGGTGATGATGGGCAGCGAGCGTCGCTCGATGGTATTGACGCAGGATCAAAAGGAAAAAACCGCTTATCATGAGGCAGGCCACGCGCTTGTCGGTATTAAACTGCCAAAATGTGATCCGGTATATAAGGCCACGATTATTCCGCGCGGCGGCGCGCTTGGCATGGTGATGAGCTTGCCGGAAATGGATAAATTGCAACTGTTCAAAGACGAGGCCGAACAGCGCATTGCCATGGCAATGGCCGGTAAGGCCGCCGAGGTTTTCAAATATGGTGCCGATACTGTTTCCAGTGGCCCGGTTGGCGATATCCAGCAGGCGACCTCTATGGCGCGCTCCATGGTTATGCGCTATGGGATGTCTAATCTGGTTGGTAACGTCGATTACAGCGAGGCCGCCGAAGGGTATAATGCCGGTAGCGGTGTCGGGGGTTTCTCGGTTTCTGCGGGCACGAAAGAGCTGATTGAAACAGAGGTGAAACGCATAATTGATGAAGGTT
Source organism: Paracoccaceae bacterium (assembly GCA_036479695.1). Taxonomy (GTDB): domain Bacteria; phylum Pseudomonadota; class Alphaproteobacteria; order Rhodobacterales; family Rhodobacteraceae; genus NORP23. The sequence goes on along the minus strand of JAZGFN010000012.1, from coordinate 13,884 downwards.
ATGCCGTCGCGGAAAAAATCGTCAAAGACAACGCCAAGGAATTTGAGCGCCTTGCGCAAGGATTACTTGAATACGAAACGCTGACGGGTGATGAAATAATGCGGGTAATGAACGGTGAACCGCCCCATGATCCCGATGATGACAACGCACCAGCATCTAAAGACAGCCCAAGTGTCACGGCCATCCCCAAGGTTAAAAAGCCCAAAGGCGACGGCAATATGGAACCGCAACCACAAGGCTGAGCGATGCCCGCACTTTTGCCAACTACATATACGGGCCGTATTGTCTGGCTTGGCTATAATGCTGCGCGCGACGCAAGTTTGCGCAACGCACTGGTCGATGAAATCGCCCTGAGTTTCGCGGGCTACCCCTCTGAAAGCCGCGCCGGTCTGACCCGTGCGTCATGCGCCCGGGTTACACGGCAATACCCGCTGGGCACCGAGATCAGAAACACGCGTCAGCTTTGTATCTCATCGGTTGAAGAACTTAGCCTGATTGCCAAAAATATGGGCATTCCGGAAATTGATCCCGCATGGCTTAGCACCTCGATCCTGATTGAGGGTATTCCCGATTTCACCCAGATCCCGCCCGCCTCGCGGTTGCAAAATCAGGATGGCACTACGCTGTGTATCGACATGGAAAACCGCCCCTGCCACCTGCCCGCCCGCGTTATCGATGAGGATGCACCAGGCATGGGGCGCGCATTCAAAACCGCTGCGAACGGGCTGCGCGGCGTGACGGCATGGGTTGAACGTGAGGGGATGCTGCGCATTGGTGACACGATGACATTGCACATCCCCGATCAACCCGTCTGGCCGCATCTGGATAGCGCGCGCGGGATATAAACGGCGCTTTTGCTGGGAAATACGTCGGATTTACTCATATCGAATAATGCTGGACTCTGCAAAGTGCATGACAGAAAGTCACGCCATATAACTGCGAGGGATACAGATAATGACATATAAAACCGATATTGAAATTGCGCGCGCCGCAGACAAGAAACCCATTCAGGATATTGGTGCAATCCTTGGTATCCCAAGCGATGATCTGTTGCCCTTTGGCCATGACAAAGCCAAGGTTTCTGCCGAATTTATTGCCGCACAGGCGGGTAAAAAAGACGGTAAGCTGATCTTGGTGACGGCGATCAACCCCACGCCAGCAGGTGAGGGCAAGACCACAACGACCGTCGGTTTGGGCGATGCGCTGAATGCAATTGGCAAAAAAACAGCGATCTGTATCCGCGAGGCCAGTCTTGGGCCGTGCTTTGGCATGAAAGGCGGGGCCGCTGGCGGGGGCTATGCACAGGTTGTGCCGATGGAGGAAATGAACCTGCATTTCACCGGCGATTTCCACGCCATTACCAGCGCCCATAACCTGCTGTCTGCGATGATCGACAACCATATCTATTGGGGAAACGCGTTGGAGATCGATGAACGTCGGGTTGTCTGGAAACGGGTGCTCGACATGAACGACCGGGCCTTGCGCGACACTGTGACATCCCTTGGCGGCGTGGCAAATGGTTTCCCGCGCCAAACCGGGTTTGATATCACCGTTGCCTCCGAGGTCATGGCGATCTTATGTCTGTCCAATGATCTGAAGGACTTGGAGCAACGCCTTGGCGATATCATCGTAGCCTACCGACGCGATCGCACGCCGATTTATTGCCGCGATATCAAAGCCGACGGCGCGATGACCGTGTTGTTGCAACAAGCGATGCAGCCAAATCTGGTGCAAACACTGGAAAACAACCCCGCGTTTGTACATGGCGGCCCGTTTGCCAATATTGCCCATGGCTGTAATTCTGTGGTTGCCACGAAAACGGCGCTGAAGCTGGCGGATTACGTTGTAACTGAGGCCGGATTTGGCGCTGATCTCGGGGCCGAGAAATTCATGAATATCAAATGCCGCAAAGCCGATATCGCCCCGGATGCCGTGGTGCTGGTTGCGACCGTGCGGGCCATGAAAATGAACGGTGGTGTGGCACGCAAAGATTTGGGGGCAGAGGATGTGCAGGCCGTGCGCGATGGTGCGCCAAACCTTGGGCGCCATATCGAAAACCTGAAATCTTTCGGCGTGCCGGTGGTTGTGGCAATTAACCATTTTGTCACCGACACAGACGCCGAAATCGCCGCCGTGGCGGAATATGTGAATTCCCACGGTTCCGAGGCAATTCTTAGCAAACATTGGGAACATGGCTCGGCGGGGGCGGTTGAGCTGGCCAAACGGGTGGCCGAGATCGCTGAAAGCAATGTCGCACAATTTGCGCCGCTTTATCCCGATGATATGCCCTTGTTTGAAAAAATTGAAACCATCGCAAAACGCATTTACCGCGCCGATGAGGTTCTGGCCGACAAGAAAATCCGCGCGCAATTACGCCAGTGGGAGGAAGCGGGGTTCGGTAATTTACCGGTTTGCATGGCCAAAACCCAATACAGTTTCTCCACCGACCCGGACCTGCGCGGCGCACCTACAGGCCACTCGGTGCCGATACGCGAAGTGCGGCTTTCGGCTGGCGCGGGCTTTGTCGTGGTCGTGTGCGGCGAGATCATGACCATGCCGGGCCTGCCGCGAAAACCTGCGGCTGAAGACATTCGGCTGAATGATGCTGGACAGATTGAAGGTTTGTTCTAAAAGGGTAGGCAGGAGGATTATCATGACCGCAGATATCATCGACGGAAAAGCTTTTGCCGCCAGCGTTCGCGCCAAAGTTACCACCCATGTGGCCCGTCTTAAGGCTGACCATAACATCATCCCGGGTCTGGCGGTGGTGCTGGTTGGTGAAGACCCCGCAAGCGAGGTATATGTGCGCAACAAAGGCAAGCAGACGTTGGAATGCGGCATGCGCTCATTTGAACATAAACTGCCTGCTGATACGCCGGAAGCTACGGTTCTGGCACTGATTGATACCCTTAACAATGACCCTGGCGTGCATGGGATTCTGTGCCAACTGCCGTTACCAGATCACATTGACGAGGGCAAAGTGATCAATGCCGTTGCCCCTGAAAAGGACGTGGACGGCTTTCACATCTTTAATGTCGGACGGCTGGCAACAGGGCAAAAATCCATGGTGCCCTGCACGCCGCTTGGCTGTTTGATGCTACTGCGGGACCGTCATGGCAGCCTGTCAGGGTTAAACGCGGTGGTTGTCGGGCGCTCTAATATCGTTGGGAAACCGATGGCGCAACTATTGCTGAATGACAGCTGCACGGTAACAATTGCCCATTCGCGCACCAAAGATATTCAGGAAATTTGCCGCCGCGCCGATATTCTGATCGCCGCCGTTGGGCGCGCACAGATGATCACGGCCGATTGGGTGAAACCCGGCGCAACGGTGATTGATGTGGGCATTAACCGCATCGCGGCACCCGAAAAGGGCGTTGGGAAAATGCGGCTGGTCGGTGACGTAGATTTCGCCAGTGTTGCAAAGGTTGCCGGTGCGATTACCCCGGTGCCGGGCGGTGTCGGGCCAATGACTATCGCCTGTTTGCTGGCCAATACGCTTACGGCGTGCTGCCGTACAAACGGCTTGGATGAGCCTGTCGGGCTTACAGCTTAACCCAAGAAGGATCACAGCGATAATGGCTGTCAAAGACCCAAACGCTGTAACGCCGATGATGGCGCAATATCTGGAGATCAAGGATCGCTATCCCGATGCTCTGATGTTTTACCGCATGGGCGATTTCTATGAGATGTTCTTTGAGGACGCGGTGGCCGCAGCCGCGGCGCTCGATATTGCGCTGACCAAACGGGGCAAGCATCTGGGCAAGGATATTGCCATGTGCGGTGTGCCCCATCACGCTGCCGAGGGCTATCTTTTGACCCTGATCCGCAAGGGTTTTCGCGTGGCCGTAACCGAGCAGATGGAAAACCCTGCCGAGGCCAAAAAGCGCGGTTATAAGGCCGTGGTCAAACGCGATGTTGTGCGTCTTGTGACCCCAGGCACATTGACCGAGGATTCCTTGCTGAACGCGCGCCAAAACAACTATCTCGTAGCCATTTCTGACGTGCGCGATGATATGGCGATAAGCTGGGCGGATGTCTCGACGGGGGACTTTCATGTGGCCCCGATCAGCCGTGTAACTTTGGGGCCGATTTTGGCCCGTCTCGCCCCGCGTGAGGTGCTGGCCCCCGATAGCATTGCCGAAAACCTTCGCGAAATAGTTGAAGAAGCAGGGGCGGCCCTAACCCCGCTTGCTGCGGCCAGTTTTGATTCTACGGCTGCTTCCGCGCGCCTGAAAGGGCTATTCAAAATCAAATCCCTCGATGCATTCGGGAATTTCACGCGCTCGGAAGTTGCCGCGATGGGGGCGATCGTTGATTATCTAGATATCACGCAGCGCGGAAAATTGCCGCTTTTGCGCGCGCCCGTTAAGGAAAACCGCAGTAGTGTCGTGCAAATCGATGCCGCAACCCGCCGCAATCTGGAACTGATCCGCAGCCTGTCGGGGGAGCGGCAAGGCGCGTTGCTGACAACGATTGATAGAACATTAACAGGTGGCGGGGCGCGTCTGTTGAATATCCGCCTGACCAGCCCCTCAACCGATCTTGAAATCATCACCGCGCGCCATGATGCCGTTCAACATTTTGTCGATGATCGCATTCTGGCCGACATCACACGCGAGGTTTTGCGCCGCGTACCGGATATGGAGCGCGCATTATCCAGACTGGCGCTTGATCGTGGCGGTCCGCGTGATATGACAGCCCTGCGCGATGGCCTTGCCCAAGCCGCGACCATGGCAAAATCCCTGGCAAAAAACCTGCCTGCACTGTTGCAGCACGCCACTAATGACATGCAGGGCCATGATACGTTGGTTGATTTGCTTGAAAACGCTTTGGCCACCGACCCGCCGCTGCTGGCACGTGATGGTGGTTTTGTTGCCAAAGGTTTTGATGCAACGCTTGATGAAGCGCGCAAACTACGTGACGAAGGGCGCAGCGTTATCGCGGGTATGCAGGCCGAATATGCGGATATTACGGGTATCACTGCGCTGAAAATCAAACATAATAATGTTCTGGGGTATTTCGTTGAAACCCCGGCTAGCCACGCCGTTAAAATGCTTGCCGAACCGTTGAGTGAAACCTTTATTCATCGCCAAACCACGGCAAATCAGGTGCGTTTTACCACCGTCCCATTGTCCGAAATGGAGACCAAAATCCTGAATGCCAGCGGGCAGGCATTGGAGGTCGAGAAAGGTATTTTTGCGCGCCTGCGTACAGATATCATGGATAATGCGGCCAAAATCGCCCAAACCGCCAAAGCACTGGCGGAAATTGATCTGGCCGCTGCACTGGCCGATATCGCCGTGGGGGAAAACTGGGTGCGCCCGCAAATGGATGCTTCTAGGGCGTTTACCATTGAGGGTGGGCGCCATCCGGTGGTTGAACAGGCTCTGCGCCGGGCAGGGGATGGTCCGTTTGTCGCCAATGATTGTGATCTTGGCCCGGATTCCGGGCGCCCTGTGTGGCTGCTGACGGGGCCGAATATGGCGGGTAAATCGACGTTCCTGCGCCAGAATGCCCTGATCGCGCTGCTGGCGCAAATGGGGGCTTTTGTACCGGCAAGCCGCGCACATATCGGCGTTATTGATCAGCTTTTTTCACGGGTCGGGGCAGCGGATGATCTGGCGCGCGGGCGCTCAACCTTTATGGTTGAAATGGTGGAAACGGCGGCAATTCTTAATCAGGCGGGGGATCGCGCGCTGGTAATTCTGGATGAAATTGGGCGCGGCACGGCCACCTATGACGGGCTGTCAATCGCCTGGGCGACGCTGGAACATCTGCATGATGTGAACCATTGCCGCACCCTGTTTGCCACCCATTATCATGAGCTGACGGCGCTATCGAAAAAGTTGAACGGTCTGCGCAATGCCACCGTAAGCGTGCGCGAATGGGAGGGGGATGTGATTTTCCTTCATGAGGTCCATGAGGGGGCCGCGGATCGCTCTTACGGCGTGCAAGTGGCCAAACTGGCCGGTCTGCCCAGCGCCGTTGTTGAACGGGCAAAACTGGTTCTTGAGGCCTTGGAAAAAGGCGATCGTGAGGGCAGCGGCAAGGCTGAAACCCTGATCGACGATTTGCCGTTATTCAGTGCCACTCCGGCACCTGTAGTGCGCAAAATATCCGAGATTGAGGAACATCTGAAACAGGTAATGCCCGACGAGCTGTCAGCCCGCGAGGCATTAACCTTAATTTACGAGCTGCATGCGATGCTCAAGAATTAGCGCGGCCAAAATCGACATCGTCACCCTTGGGGCGTGCCCAGCCAACCGCTTTATCTTTCATTTTCTTGAACTTTTTCGAAGCGCCGGTTAAACGCGCATCCCATTCAGGATCCGGTTCCTGACCCTTGGTTACTTCGAAATACACCTGCATCATGCAGGCAATCGCGAAGGGTTCCAGCAGAGCCTGTTTGATCGCCCAGGCAAAAAGCAGGGCAAAAACAATACCACCAGCCGACCAGGCGCCAGGTAATATATAAACGACAAGCGCCGCTGGAGCGAGCATGATCAGGAACACCACAAACGACAACACATAAACAATCACGGCCAGAAACGCCGCGTTTTTCATAATGTGTTTGGAGTTTTGCGCATAATAAACCAAGGCTTCCTGCGCCGATTCCCACGGGTTATCGGCCTTTTTACGGATCGCATGGGCGAGGATGATTTCATCAAGAAAGCCCAGCGCGATTTTCAAGAACGCCTTGAAAATTCCTACCAGATTTTGCAACGCCGGAATGGGGATAAGCGAGGCCAGCCCTTGCATAAGGCCGGTAATCGCGCGGATCACACCTTTGATAAGCTGATCGATGGCAAACAGGACATTGGCTTCGACAAACCGTTCGCTAACGATTTTTTGCGCATGCTCAATCTGCGGGCGACCCATGGGCACGTCTTTGCCCTCCATCAATTCAACCAGCACGGCGATATGGCCGGCCTTGACCATATAAAGAATGTACTCACGTAGAAAATAAAGCACCGCACCCGCACCGGCAAAGCCAAAAACACCACCATAAGCGGTTGTTGTTGCTTGGAAATCTTGTTCGCCAAAGGCACCAATGCCCCAGCCGATACCCGCCCCGACGCCTGTTGTCAGAATAAACCCGACAGCGATGCCAAAATACACAACGATGCGCATTATCACAAATGGAGCCGTCTTAAACATCAGGCCCATCGCCTTTGATACGCTGAAATCCCACATTTTTCATACCCCCATTTTTTGGGCAGTATACAAAATAGTTAACAAACAACAATAGGCCTGTTTATTGAAACTACTAAACCGGTTTAGTAGTTTAGTCGGTAAGGATTTGTTAAGGTGCTATATGTCGGAAATTCAGATCAATATTGTCCAAGATATCGCCACAATACCGGCGCTTAATTGGGATGCTTGTGCCAGCGCGCAAGGCCCGTTTGATCCCTTTACGGCGCACGGTTTTCTGCTGGCATTAGAACAAAGCAAATCTGTCGGAGGTGGCACCGGCTGGCAGCCCTATCATTTGGTTGCTGAGCAGAATGGCGAAACGCTTGGGGTTATGCCGCTTTATGCCAAGGGCCATTCGCAAGGTGAATATATTTTTGATCACGCCTGGGCGGGCGCTTATGCGCAGGCTGGCGGGCAATATTACCCCAAACTGTTAAACGCCGTGCCCTTTACGCCCGCAACTGGCCACCGTCTGCTGGCTAAAACGGATATGGTTAAAACCGCTCTGATCAAGGGGGCCATTCAGCTGACGCGAGACAACGGTCTTTCGTCTTTTCACATAAATTTTTGCACAAGGGATGAATATGCTCTTGGCGCGCCCCTTGGATTGATGCAGCGCATAGGTCAGCAATTCCATTGGGAAAATAACGGTTTTACCGATTTTGACGGCTTTTTGCACGCGCTTTCCAGCCGTAAACGCAAGATGATCCGCAAGGAACGCCGTGTGGCGCAGGCTTTTGGCGGACAAATTCTAAGCCTTAGCGGCGATCAGATTAAACCGCATCACTGGGATGCATTCTGGCGATTTTATCAAGATACCGGCGCGCGAAAATGGGGTACACCCTATCTGACCCGGGATTTTTTCCATATTGCACAGGAAACCATGCGCGATAATATCCTGCTGGTTCTGGCTGAACGCGATGGCAGGTACATCGCTGGCGCCCTTAATTTCATTGGCGGGGATACATTGTTTGGGCGCTATTGGGGCTGTATTGAGGATCACGCTTGCCTGCATTTTGAGCTGTGCTACTACCGCGCGATTGATTTTGCGATAGAGCGTGGCCTGAAACGGGTTGAGGCTGGCGCGCAGGGCGAACACAAACTGGCACGCGGCTATATGCCCAGCCCGGTTTATTCTTTACACTGGATTGCAGATGCCGGTTTCAAAGAGGCCGTTTCACAATTTTTAACCGATGAACGCGCGGCGGTGGATGAGGATATCGAGTTCCTCAGCACGATCGGCCCGTTCAAAAAATCAGGAGATTAACATGCTGTCACCAGCCCTCACCCCCACAGAACGCACGGAATTTCTGCCAGAATTGCAGGCTGCGGGATGGATTTTGCAAACCGACCGGGATGCGTTGAAAAAAACCTTTGAGTTTGCCAATTTCATTGAGGCTTTTGGCTGGATGTCCCGCATGGCGATCTGGGCCGAGAAAATGAACCATCACCCTGAATGGTTTAATGTTTACCGCACTGTCGAGGTTCTGCTAACCAGCCATGACGCAGACGGGTTATCAATGCGGGATATCAAGATGGCACGTAAAATGGACAAGTTGGCGGGATAGGGGCATGTCAAAAATCATCGTAATCGGGGCCGGGCAGGCAGGATCATCGCTGGTGATAAAACTGCGCGCGCTTGGGTTTGACGGCGATATCACGCTGATCGGCGCTGAACCCGTGCCGCCTTACCAACGCCCGCCCTTATCCAAAAAATATATGCTGGGCGAAATGGCAGTTGAACGCTTGTTCCTGCGCCCCGCGGCTTTTTATGCTGAACAACGGATCACCCTGATGCTGGGCGTTGAGGTAACCGCGATTGATCGGGGGGCCAAAACCGTTACGCTTGGTTCCGGTGCGGTGCTGGAATACGATCAACTGGCCCTGACCACCGGATCGCAGCCGCTAAAATTACCTGCATCGATCGGTGGGGATCTTAAGGGGGTATATAGCGTGCGCACGCTTGCTGACGCCGATTTAATGGCCGCCAATTTCACCCCTGATCGCCGCGCTTTGATCATCGGGGGGGGGTATATCGGGCTAGAAGCCGCGGCAGTTGCGCGCACACGCGATGTTGAGGTGGTTCTGGTAGAAATGGCAGATCGTATCCTGCAAAGGGTGGCCGCGCCCGCAACGTCGGACTATTTTCGCACGCTCCATACTATGCGCGGCGTTGATATTCGCGAAAGTGTCGGGCTTAGCCTGCTGAACGGGCAGGACGGGCGGGTGACCTCGGCCATGTTGAGCGATGGCACGGTGCTCGATATCGATTTTGCTATTGTCGGCGTTGGCATTATGCCTGCCACCCAATTGGCCGCAGATATCGGGCTGGAAATTGATAACGGCATCAAGGTGGATGGTTTCGGGCGCACCTCGGACCCTGATATTTTTGCAGCCGGCGATTGCACCAGCTTTCCTTATAAGGATCACCGTATCCGTCTTGAAAGTGTCCCGAACGCGATTGCGCAGGCCGAAGCCACTGCGTCCGCCATGCTGGGAGAGGGGGTAAAATACCATGCAAAACCGTGGTTCTGGTCGGATCAATACGATGTGAAATTGCAAATCGCGGGGCTGAATACCGGGTACGACCGCGTTATCACCCGCCAATCGGGCAATGCCACGTCATTTTGGTATTTCAACGGCAACACATTGCTGGCCGTAGATGCGATGAATGACCCGCGCGCCTATATGGTCGCAAAACGTCTGATAGAGGCGGGGAAATCCCCTGATGCGGCGGCTATATCCGACCCTGAAACTGACCTGAAATCCTTGCTGCAATGAGGATCATCAGCGGGAAATATCGTGGCCGGAAACTGGCTGATATTGGCCAGGGCGACGTGGGCGCGCATCTTCGCCCAACCACGGATCGTGTGCGTGAAAACCTGTTTAACCTGCTTGCCCACGGCGATTATCCCGATATCAAAGATACCCGCGTGCTGGATCTTTTTGCGGGAACGGGCGCCTTGGGTCTGGAGGCCCTCAGCCGGGGTGCTGCACATGTGCAATTCGTTGATGACGGCGCAAAAGCCGCCAGCATATTGCGTGAAAATATTGAAATTCTTGGCGTTAAGAGCCAGACGAAGGTTTATCGTCGTAACGCGGTGAAGCTTGGCAAAAACCGTGATGCGCCGTTCAACCTGATATTCCTCGATCCGCCTTATGCCAGAAATCTGGGGGAAAAGGCGTTGGAATCCTGCGTCGCAGGGGGTTGGATTGGCGTGGGTGCCCTGCTGATCTGGGAGGAAAGCGCTGCAATCACCCCCCCGGGCGGGTTTGTATTGCGCGACTCTCGTCGCTATGGCGCTACAACTATCAACATTTTGCAGGGGAAAATATGAACGTGGATTACCCGTCTTTACACAAACGCATAGTGGCGCTTTGCGCAAGCGAGAGCGACGAGATTGCCAAAATGGCGACGATTGCCTGTGAGCTGTTTCACAGTGATATGCGTTTTGACTGGGTCGGATTTTACCGCGTCACAGCCCCCGAAGTTCTGAAAATCGGCCCTTACCAGGGCGGCCACGGATGCCTGACCATCCCGTTTTCCCGCGGGGTTTGCGGGGCCGTAGCGCGCAGTGGCAAGACCCAGATTGTCAAGGACGTAAACGCATTCGCCGGGCATATCGCTTGCGCTGCCAGTACGCGCTCAGAAATTGTGCTGCCGGTATTTCGCGCAACCGAATTGATCGCCGTACTTGATATCGACAGCAACCAAGCCGACGCTTTTAACAAAAACGATGCCGAGTACTTACAGAAAATATTGGCAAATATATTTACCTGATCCGAAAATTTCCCAAAATATTTCGGGAAAATGTTAAAAAACAGCATAAAACCCATGAATAATTGGTATTATATGCAATTCTTTGATTGAGTTTACCTGCTAAAAGCGCTTAAGTCTTTAATATGGACCAAAGCGGTTCGAAAAAGAAACGCAACCTAATATATACAGGGATTGAAAATTATGACCCAGAAACCAATGACTAAAACAGAACTTGTCGCCGCCCTTGCTGATGCAACCGGTTCTGACAAAGTTACCGCCAACAATACGCTTCAGGCTGTTGCTGATATTGTTACCAAAGAGATTTCCGCAGGCGGTGCTGTTACGCTGCCGGGTTTGGGCAAATTTATCTGCCGCAATCGCCCAGACCGTATGGTACGCAACCCTGCCACTGGCGAACAAATGCACAAAGATGCTGATCGTGTTGCCAAAGTGACGATTGCCAAAGCTTTGAAAGACGCTGTAAACGCCTAAACGCGCGCACATGCGATTTTTAGGGTCGCCATTTGGCGGCCCTTTTTTTGCCTAAAGGATACAGATGGATTTTCGCGCGGTACTTATGGGGCTGTCTTTCGCCGTGATCTGGAGCAGCGCATTTACATCCGCCCGTATTGCCGTAGCCTATGCCTCACCGCTGGCAATGCTATCGATCCGGTTCCTGATTTCAGGGCTTTTGGCGGTGTTTATCGCCCGCATGATGGGGCAGAACGCGCGGTTTTACAAAAAACAATGGATTGCTATTATCCTGTTTGGCATCTGCCAAAACGCGATTTATCTCGGTCTTAACTTCATGGCAATGCAAACAATAGAGGCCGGGTTATCCGCGATTATTGCCAGCTTGCTGCCCCTGTTAGTCGCCGCCGCCAGTTGGGTGATATTCAAAGAGCGCCTGTCACACCTTGGGGTGATCGGACTGGCCGCCGGCGTCATCGGTGTCGCCATTATCATGAGCGCGCGCCTGTCAGGTGGCGCGGATCTGACCGGTATCGGGCTGTGCATCATTGCTGTGCTGGGGCTGAGTATAGCCACATTATCGTTACGCAGCTTTAGCAGCACCCGCAATGTGATGATGGTGGTCGGTTTGCAAATGTTGGTCGGCAGCATCGTGCTGTTCCCTGCATCTTTGATGTTTGAAACCTGGCACGTCACATGGAGCTGGCCGCTGATATTGGCGTTCAGTTATACCACGCTCGTGCCAGGGCTGGCGGGCACGGTTATTTGGTTTTTACTGGTTGAACGCATCGGCCCGACCCGCGCCGCCAGTTTTCATTTTCTTAACCCGTTTCTTGGCATCGCTATCGCCGCCCTTGTGATCCATGAGACCCTGACGCTGCGTGATATTTTTGGCGTGGCCATTATCACCGCCGGTATTGTTGCCGTTCAGTTTAGCCAACGGCGCCGCTTTTCGTAACATTACCTGACAGAAATTTTATGTGACTGTGTGCGCAACACCCCATATGTTGCCTATATGGAATTTATACTTGGATATGGTGCGGGGCTGTTAACCTTGATTAACCCCTGCGTATTGCCGGTGTTGCCTATCGTGCTGGCCTCGGCTGTGCAGAACCACCGGCACGGGCCATTGGCGCTGGCGGCGGGGATGTCGTTGACCTTTGTGCTGCTGGGGGTGGGCGTAGCCACCTTGGGCAGCCGGATTGGTCTTGATGCGGATCGTGTCAGTCAAATCGGAGCGTTTATGATGCTGGGTTTCGGGCTTATCCTGCTGGTGCCAAAGCTAAACGCGGGGTTTTCGCTGGCAACTGCGGGTGTTGCCGCGCGCGCAGACAGTGGCGTTGATCAGCTTGATCAATCGGGTTTACGTGGGCAGTTTCTGGGCGGCGCCTTGCTTGGCGCAGTCTGGAGCCCTTGCGTTGGTCCCACATTGGGCGGTGCGATCGCGCTGGCTTACCAAGGTGAGAACCTGTTGCGCGCCACCGGTATCATGATCGCTTTTGCGCTGGGTATATCCACGATTATTTTGGCGCTGGGTTACGGCGCACGTGAGGTCATCATGTCCCGACAGACGGCTATGCGCGCGCTTGCACATAAATCAAAACCCATCATGGGGATCATATTTGTCGCTGTCGGCCTGATGATCCTGACCAAATTTCACCACGTAATTGAGGCCTGGTTGCTAGAAATCATGCCCGTCTGGCTGCAAGACCTATCTGTCGTTTTATAAAAGGAAAACACCCATGAACCGTCGTCATTTTCTGATCACCGCCAGCGCAATGGCCACATTACCAATCACCACCAGCGCCCAAATGGCCCCCGAGGGTTGGCAGGATTATCAACCCGGTATGATCGAATCTCTGCTGGCCGAGGGCAAAACCGTGTTTGTCGATTATTCCGCCAGCTGGTGTTCCACCTGCAAAGCGCAGGAACGCGCGATCACCGCAATCCGCGCCGATAGCGACGCCTACGAAGCCATGAGCTATGTGCGCGTGGACTGGGATGAGTACGGGCGCCACGCTGTCACCACCAGCCGCAAAATCCCCCGCCGCTCCACCCTTCTGGTACTGCGCGGCGACGCCGAGCTAGGCCGCATAGTCGCCGGAACCCGGCAGGCAGATATCATGGCCCTAATGGATTTGGGGGTTTAGCCTATGGGCCAAAGCTCTTAGAAAATAACGAAACCAGTGGCGTATTGACGTAATATACATTACGCCCGCTCTCTATTCTTTCCAAAAAACCACCCCGTGCCAACTCCTCCAGGTATCGAGAAGCTGTTGGCCGGCTAACACCAAGTTCGTTCATTACATACTCGATTCGCGTATATGGATGGTGGAAAAGATTGTTTAGCAAATCTTGAGAATAAAAGCGGTATTTATCTCTAATGCCAGATTTATATTCTGCCATGATATCACGTATATTAGACACCAATTCGATCGTCTCTAACGAAATTTGTT